>NZ_JADPMV010000001.1:0-1445376 GCF_018398425.1 Pseudomonas lalucatii
AGGCCGGGGGTTTGCCTTTGTGCGCAGGTAATAGTTTGCTCGGTCCGATATTGGCCCTGAGCGCGAGCGGTACTTATCCGAGCGCATAAAAAAGCCACCTGAACGGTGGCTTTTTTATGCGCTCGGATTCAGTCGCCGCGGTACTCGCAGCCACTGGTGCAGGTCTCGTGAATACGGATGCGGGACAGTTCCGGAAGGAGGGGCTTGAGCTGTTGCCAGAGCCATTTGGCGATGACTTCGCTGGTGGGGTTTTCCAGGCCGGGGATATCGTTGAGGTAGTTGTGATCAAGCTGCTCGTAGAGCGGCTTGAAGATCTCCTTGATCTCGGCGAAGTCACGGATCCAGCCGGTGTAGGGATCTACCTCGCCCTCGATATAAACGGCGACGCGGAAGGAGTGGCCGTGCAGCCGTCCACATTTATGCCCGGCGGGGACGTGGGGGAGGCGGTGAGCAGCCTCGAAAATAAATTCTTTGAACAGTTCCACTACAACAGGTCTCTCTAGGTGCGCGGCCGCTAGCTCCGCTCTGATGAAGGTCGATCTTACCAGTTAGGCTCGCGTTTTACCCTATGATGTGATCGGCAGTCCTCGTGAGCTGCAGGCGAGCTGTAGATGACGCTTACTGGTCTTTAGGTGCGCCGTTCCTCTCGCGTCGATAGACGCTCACCGCCTCATACACGGATTTCCTCAAGCGGTTGATGCCGCCGATCGGTCGGTGCTCCGCAAGCGTGTGCCAGGGGTTGAAGGACAGGTTGTCGCAGAACAGATTCTGCTCCGTGCTATCGAAATCCTGGGCCGGCAGCTGGATGTTTGCCACGGTTTCATAAGGCGCGAGCGCCTCGTCCCACTCGACGCTGGGGTCTTCGATCGGCATATAGTGCGCGGGGTTCTGTTTTTGGACCTGCAGGGCGAAACAGGCGGGCACGCGATCAAGCGAGAGCTGTTGGTAGAGTGCGCTGCGCAGGAAGTTGGGCAGATCGGTATTCGGCGCAGGCAGATCGTAGTCCGGACAGTTTTCCGGAGCCGGGATGACGCGGTACTTGATGTTGTGTGGTCCGAGTTTGAACGGTGCAATGGAGTTGTAGGTGGTTGCGACCGGACTCTGCGGTGCCGGCGCCAGGGTCTTGAGGGCAATGATGAGGTGACGGAGCTCCCAGCTTCGTGGATCCCAACTGGGGAAGAATGCCAGGGCCTTCTTGCCATCGGCCTGGGCGGCGAAATTGCTTCGGTACTCGGCTACATCGCGCACGAAGAACACGGGATGGTTGAACATCACGAAGTCCTGTTCGTCCTTATGGGCTGCCCCGGCCATTAGCTTCTCACCGGGTACAGCGAGGAGCTTGATCGCCATGCCGCGGGCGTCGCGGATGCGGTCGAACTGCGGGTAGGCGTTGCCGTTGGACAGGCGCATCCAGGCCTGCCAGGTCTTTCCCGGCTCGCTCAGCACGCCATGCTGAAGACTCGCATCCAGATCGGCCAGAACGGTCACTTCGGCCTTTACACAACCATGGGCCTTGGCATGCGCGTCACGCAGGACACGGGTGTTGTCCCGGTGTTGCTCGACGATGCGAATGGCATCTTCGATGATGGCTTGAGTGTAGGCGGCCTCGTCGGGCGGAATTTGCTCCACGCTGGGCACCGGCCCGGAGTGCTTCCAGCTATAGTAGGCGGTCCCGGCAGCCCAGCCGCCTAGCCCGAGGGCCATCAACAGGAGCAGTAGTCTGCCGAACTGGCGGCCGAGCCAAAGCCAGATTCGTTTGAGCATGGGTCCCTTTCCTTATCCGTTGTAGGTGTATTTGGCTGCCGGGTGGCAGGTATTTCTGGTGTCACGTCGCAGAAGAGGCGCTACGCCTCAAGGTTGGCACTTGGGGCCAGGACTCCAGGGCCTGGCCTTGATCGGCGGCAACTGCTTTTCGAGTTCGCTATTGCCCAGGACCTTGAGGTATTCGATCAGGGCCAGGCGCTCGCTGGGTTGCAGGGCGCGGCCGATCACCCCGCCTTGGCGGCAGCCATCGCGGAACTCATGACCGCGGTTGCTGTTGCCCGTAACGCTGGTGTCGTAGAGGAAACCGCCGGGAAATTGCGCGCCGTCGAACCCGACTTTCTGCGGGTCGAATTCGAAGCTGCCGACCCAGAAGCGTGTCTGGCGCTCCGATACGGGCGAGAGCAGCTGGAACAGGGTCGGTACGGAGCCGTTGTGCAGGAACGGCGGGGTGGCCCAAATGCCGTCCAGGGGGCGCGCCTTGTAGCCACGTTTTTCCTGCACGCCAATCGGCAGGCCGAATCCGTCCATGCGCCAGCGTTCTCTGGGCTGAATGCCAGCGTCGCGATAGGCGCGGTCTTCCACGTAGGCGGTGATGTAGGCCAGCCCTTGGGCGCTGGAGATGTTGCGCAAGTCGATGTCTTCCAGGCGGGTATCGAACAGACGGACGTCCAGTTTGCCCAACTCGTCCTTGGTCCAGTCCAGTTTGCCGAGATCGAAGCGGTGGTCGGCGATGTTGTCGGCGGCCGTCGGGTCGGTGCCGACCACATCGGTAGGTACTACACGCATGTGCCACTCGGGGTTGCGCGCGGGGGCGAAACGCTTGTCGCGGGGTTTGGCCTCCGGCGCGTGGCAGTAGGCACAGTTCTCTTGGTACAGGGCACGGCCCTGGCTGGCGAGCGCCCGGTCGATTTGGCCGAATATGTGCTCGGGCCAAGCTGGGGGCTGCAATTGCTTGAGGGTTTCCTCCAGCTTGTAGAGCTCCCGCAGGCGTACGCTGGAGGCATAGCGCTCGGCTTCCGCGACAGGCTGGCCGTCACTTCCCATCAGGTGCAACGTCGCGCCTACGCCCAGGGCTTCGCCGATATTGCGTGCCATCGGCTGCATGGCCGAGGCGTTCCACTGCACCCAGTCGAACTTCCAGATGTCCCATACATGCGGGTAGCTTACCGGGGCATTGGCCACACGATAGTTGGCCGGGTCGATGGCATCACCGAAGACGCTGTTGGCGATGCGCCCGAAGGCGTCGGTGCGGCCGAAGCCCTCCTCGGTCGGGTAGAGTCCTCGGCGCCAGTCGTTGAGGGCGGTGTCGAGCAGGCGATCAAGCACTTCCTTGAAGTCGCGACGTAGTTGATCCCGCTCCTGAGCATAGTCCTCGCCCAAGACCTCCTTGGCGAAGCGCCTGAACTTCAGGGGGTTGTAGTAGGTGAACAGCATGCTCATGCCGAGCGCCTGGCCGAACCCGCCGCCGCGCAGGGTAGGCACCGTCGAGGCCAGCGAGTGCAGGGCCGCTCCGCCGTCAATGCGCACCGCTTCGCCTCGGTAGCGCAACTCGCCCGTGTGACAGGCGGCGCAACTGATATCCAGGTACTGGGTGCCGCTCGCGCTGTCTTCATGGCGGGCGAAACCGACGGGGAGGTTGGCCGGGTTGAGCTCGTTGGCACTCTGTTGCGGGTCGACCAGAAAGCCGAAGCGCGCCAAATACGCCGGGGTGGCGAACTTGTCGGTGCTCAAGGGCAGCTCCAGGGCGCTGAACCATGCATAACGCAGCCCCTTCACGCGGGTACCCTGGGGGGTGTAGTAGTAGGTCTGCCGCTGTGCCTCGCCCCACTGGTCGAGGTAGTGAAGCCGTGTCGGCTTCTGGTAGGCCGGCAGGTCCGGGTTGGCGATGAAGTACAGGCCGAGAGCGAGGCCGAGACCCAGCATCAGCAGTAGACCAGCTATGGTGCGACGGAGCATCCGCATCGGCACTTCCTTGTAGAGCAGTCTTTTGGACCTGAGTTTATGCCAAGCGCGCCGCCTAATGGCAAGCGGCCATGACCTTGGCCGTCGTTGCGCCTTCGCATATTGGCCGTCGACAGCGGACTCGAAAGCAGGGTGCGGCTGGAGCGCGCCACATGGGGCGGTGGCTGATAGCCTCAGGCATGAGGGTTTGCAGAGCCGCTCGAAGTCTGGCTACCCTGAGCGCACAATCGACAGGAGTTCGCGATGCATCCGTTCGAAGCCAAGCATCCGCAGCAATTGGCCATGCACCTGGGCTATGCCGGCCTGATTCCTTTCGTCAGCGGAGCCTTGGGCATCTGGATCACGCCCTTTGCCTGGCGGCCCTATGTCATGGCTGCGCTGCTGGATTATGCGGCAGTGATCCTGGCATTCATGGGGGCGATTCACTGGGGGCTGGCGATGCGGGCCGAGGCGAGCGACGAACGGGCCAAGCTGCAGCTTGGCCTGTCGGTGATTCCGCCCTTGCTGGGATGGGTCGCGGTGGCCAGCGGCATGCCTTTCGGTTTCGCCTTGCCGGTGTTCCTGGTGGCCTTCGTGTTGCTGTATCTCGCCGATTTGCGGGCGGTCAAGCTGGGCCTGGCGCCCAGATGGTATCCGGCCCTGCGGCGTCCGCTGACCATCGTCGTGACGATCAGTCTGCTGCTCGCCTGGGTCAGCCTGCTGCGTCTGTGAGCGGGGCGGTCGCCGATGCAGGTCTCTAGTAGGTGAGGCTATCGGCTTGGCGATAGAGCATCAGCAGCTTGCGGGTAATGGTCTGCTGGATGTCTTCGCGCTCGAAGGACGAGAGGCGGTTGAGGCGATGGACCTGCAGCCGGTGCAGGTGGATGTAGGGCATCTGCTGATCGAACTCGCGCAAGTCGCCCTTCATCATGATCGGCAGGAACAGGTCGCCGATTTTCTTCTGGTTGCTGATGATCTGTGCCAGGGCCTGTTTGAACGGCATGGTCTTGGGGGCCGGGCCGCCTTCTTTCATCTGGGTGGCCAGTAGCAGGCCGGGCTTGCCCAGCAGGGCGCCGGGCAGCACGCAGAGGCCGGTCTTGCGCACAGCCAGCGCTTCGATGCCGTGCAGCGTGTCATGGAAGGCATAGGGGTTGGGCAGCACCACCATCTTGCGGCCTTGGTCACTGGGGAAGTGCAGGTCGTAGTTGGTATAGAGCTGGCGAACGGACTCGGAGTAGACGCACAGGCGGTTCTCGAACAACTTGATGAAGCGTTCGGCCAACTCCCGGCGGGCGATACTGTCGAGATCCCAGATCAGGTCCTGGTTTTGCGCCTTGCCGAGTTCAACTTCCTGGTGTTCCATGCCGCTCATCTTCTTGCCTCATACATGAAACTGGTCGAGCACTCTGTCGAGTCATCCAGCGCCAGCGCATTATCCGGTGTCATGCGGGTCATCTGGGTGACTTTCTGATTAAAAACTTCGGGGGCGCGCTAGTGTTGCAGTGTGGTCCTGGCGCGCAAAGCATTCAAGGCCATCGGCTGCCCAGTCTGGCCGGCCCGGGGGGCTCTGCGCAAGAGTTGGCGCAGGCGCACCGGCAACGCGTGTTTCTCTGGTAGCATTTCGGCCCCTGTGGACGAGCCTGGACCGTCGGTGCTGGGTTGGCCGCGTGCCGGAACCTTACCGCAGGCGATGAGTCCGAAGCTCGTCCGTTATTGCTTAACCCCCGCATAGACAGGTAGTTCGCACGGTAGTGACCGCGCGCCTTAGGAGATTGGATGGATCTGTGGCTGGCCGTACAGGCTTTGATTTTGGGCGTTGTTGAAGGCATTACCGAGTTCCTGCCGATTTCCAGTACGGGTCATCAGATCATAGTCGCGGACCTCATCGACTTCTCCGGTGAGCGGGCCATGGCCTTCAATATCATCATCCAGTTGGGCGCCATTCTCGCGGTGGTCTGGGAGTACCGGCAGAAGATCCTCGAGGTCGTGCTCGGGTTGCCGGAACAGCGCCAGGCCCAGCGCTTCACGGCGAATCTGCTGATCGCCTTCTCCCCTGCGCTGGTGCTCGGCGTGGCCTTCGCCGACCTGATCCACGCATTTCTGTTCAATCCGATCACGGTAGCCGCCGCGCTGGTGGCCGGGGGCGTGGTCATGCTCTGGGCCGAGCAGCGCACTCATCGGATCAGCGCCGAGAGCGTGGACGACATGAGCTGGCAACAGGCGCTGAAGGTCGGCTGCGCGCAGTGCCTGGCGATGATCCCCGGAACTTCGCGCTCCGGCGCCACCATCATTGGCGGGCTGCTGTTCGGTCTGTCACGCAAGGCGGCGACCGAGTTCTCCTTCTTCCTGGCGATGCCGACCATGGTCGGGGCTGCGGTGTATTCCGGTTATAAGTACCGGGACCTGTTCCAACCGGCTGACCTGCCGGTATTCGCCATCGGCTTCGTCACCTCCTTCGTCTTTGCCATGCTCGCCGTCCGCGCGCTGCTGCGGTTTATCGGCAACCACAGCTATGCGGCCTTCGCCTGGTACCGGATAGTATTCGGCCTGCTGATCCTGGCCACCTGGCAGATAGGCCTGATCGACTGGAGCACGGCCCAGGGCTGAGCCTGCCGGGGGCTTTCAGCTGTCGAGCAGCAGGCCCGCTTGCAGACGCTTGGGCAGCCGGCGTACCACCAGCTGGTGGGAGCGGGTCAGCAGTTGGCGCAGTTCGTTGTCGCCGAGCGGCGGCTGCGCGCAGCTCATGCTGATCCAGTGTGCCCGCGCCAGGTAGGGAGCAGGCCGGACGCCCGGACGGTCGACATAGCCGAGGAACAGGTCGCCGTCGACCTTGAAGGCGAGATCCTGGCCGAGGAAGTCGAGGACGGCGAACATCTTGTTGCCGGCCACGGAAAACACCCGGTTGGAACCCCACTTGAAGTCCTCGCGGGCGCCGGGCAGGTGCAGACAGAAGTGCGCTATTTCATCCCGGGTCATTTCGCCTCAGCCGATTGATGGCTCGTCAGCCAGGCTCGTAGTGCTGGCGGTGACTGGGCGCCGCGCCGGCCGCCGGCAAGGCGTCGCCGCGTGCTACTGCTTGGCGATCAGGTTGCCGGCGTGCAGTCCGCACTCCTTCTGCGTGGCTTCCTCCCACCACCAGCGTCCCTCGCGTTCATGCTGGTTGGGCAGCACCGGCCGGGTGCAGGGTTCGCAGCCGATGCTGATGAAGCCGCGCTCGTGCAGGCTGTTGTAGGGCAGCTCGAGCATGCGGATATAGGCCCAGACCTCCTCGCTGCTCATCTGCGCCAGCGGGTTGAACTTGTACAGCGGCCGTGCCGCTGTGGAGAAGGCCGTGTCGATCTCCAGCGCCGCCACCTGGCTGCGGGTGCCGGGGCTCTGGTCGCGGCGTTGGCCGGTGGCCCAGGCCTTGACCGTGGCCAGCTTGCGGCGCAGCGGGGCGATCTTGCGGATGCCGCAGCACTCGCCGTGGCCGTCCTTGTAGAAGCTGAACAGGCCCTTTTCCTTGACCATCGCCTCGAGTGCGGTGGCATCCGGGGACAGCACCTCGATGGCGATGCCGTAGTGCTCGCGCACCTGGTCGATGAAACGATAGGTTTCCGGGTGCAGGCGGCCGGTATCGAGGCTGAAGACCTTGACCTGCTTGTTGAGCTTCCAGGCCATGTCCACCAGCACGACGTCCTCGGCGCCGCTGAAGGAGATCCACAGCTCATCGCCGAAGTGCTCGAAGGCGAGTTTGAGAATGTCCTGGGGCGACTTGTTCGCGTAGGTCGCGGCCAGTTCGGCTACATCGAAGGGGTGGCTCATCGGGCTGGATTCCTGGTTATGGTGCGCTGGCAGGGACGCCGCGGGGCGCTTGGCAAATCGGCCGCTCGCTCCGTCCGCGCGCCCTGGCGCTCTTTCTGTGCCGCGGATGGTAGCAAAAACGCGTTATGCGGCTAAATAAACAAATCCCATGAGAGCCAAGGTGTTTGGATATAAGGGCCGCGTTGCGTGGCTGTGGGCGAGCGGCTAGAGTGCGGCCTTCATTCAAGCTCAAGTCAGGAGTGTGCCGTGGAAATCGCTTGTCTCGATCTGGAAGGCGTGCTGGTCCCGGAAATCTGGATCGCCTTCGCGGAACAAACCGGCATCGACGCGCTGAAGGCGACCACCCGCGACGTTCCCGACTACGACGTGCTGATGCAGCAGCGCCTGCGCATCCTCGACGAGCATGGCCTGAAGCTGGCCGACATCCAGGAGGTGATCGCCACCCTCGAGCCGCTGGACGGCGCCGTGGAGTTCGTCGACTGGCTGCGCGAGCGCTTCCAGGTGGTGATCCTCTCCGACACCTTCTACGAGTTTGCGCAACCCTTGATGCGCCAGCTGGGTTTCCCCACGCTGCTGTGCCACAGGCTGGTCACCGACGACAGCGGTCGCGTGGTCAGCTACCAGCTGCGCCAGAAAGACCCCAAGCGCCAGGCGGTGATCGCCTTCAAGAGCCTGTATTACCGGGTGATCGCCGCAGGCGATTCGTACAACGACACCAGCATGCTCGACGAGGCCCATGCCGGCATCCTGTTCCATGCGCCGGACAACGTGATTCGCGAGTTCCCCCAGTTTCCGGCGGTGCACAGCTATGCGGACCTCAAGCGCGAGTTCCTCAAGGCATCCAGTCGCGCGTTGAACCTGTAGCCTCGGCGCGCAAGGGATCAAGGCCATGGCGGCGGGCCTTGCCCGTCAGTCGCAGAAGCGCTCCAGGGTTTCCAGCAGAACCTTCACCTTGGTGATCGACTCCTGGTACTCCGCCTGCCACTGGGAGTCGGCGACTATCCCGCCGCCGCCCCAGCAGCACAGCTGCCCGTCCTTGGCCAGCAGGCTGCGGATGGCGATCGAGCTGTCCATCTCGCCGCGCACGTCCAGGTACAGCAAGGAGCCGCAATAGAGCGCACGGCGCGTCGGCTCCAGCTCGTCGATGATCTGCATCGCGCGAATCTTCGGCGCCCCGGTGATCGAACCGCCGGGGAAGCTGCCGGCGATCAGGTCCAGGGCATCCTTGCCGGCGGCCAGTTCGCCGGTCACCGCGCTGACCAGGTGGTGGACATTGGGGTAGCTCTCCAGGGCGAACAGCTCCGGTACCCGTACCGAGCCGGTGCGGCAGCTGCGGCCCAGATCGTTGCGCAGCAGATCGACGATCATCAGGTTCTCGGCCCGGTCCTTCAGGCTGTCGATCAGCGCCCGGGCCTGTGCGGCATCCTGTTGCGGGTCGCTGTCGCGCGGCCGCGTGCCCTTGATCGGCCGGGTCTCCACCGCGCCCTGGCTGACGCGGATGAAGCGCTCCGGCGACAGGCTGATGATCGCTCCGCCCTCCGGCAAGCCCTGGTAGCCGGCGAAGGGCGTCGGGCAGGCCTCGCGCAGGGCCTGGTAGGCGCTCCAGGGATCGCCCCGGTAGCGGGCGCGGAAGCGTTGGGCGAAGTTCACCTGGTAGCAGTCGCCGGCCTGGATATAGGCCTGGATGCGCTCGATGGCCTGGCGATAGTCCTCCTGGTCGAGGTCGGCCTGGAAGGCGCCGAGCAGCTCGAAGGGGCGTGGCGGCACGGCGGCCGGCCGTTCGAACAGGACGATCAGTCGCTCGCGCTCTGCGGCCGACAGGCTCGGATGGAACAGCAGCTGGCTGGTCTCCGACTGGTGGTCGCTGATCAGCGCCCAGGCGTACAGGCCGAAGCGGGCGTCGTTCAGGCCGAGGTCATCGGCCGCCCGGGCGGGCAGCTTTTCCAGGCGACGGCCGAAGTCGTAGGCCAGGTAACCGATCAGTCCGCCGGCGAAGGGCAGGGGGCAGTCGGCGGGCGGTTCGGCGGCGCCGAGCCCGGCCAGGCCGCCGCGCAGGCGCTGGAAAAAGTCTTCCGCGCTTTCGTCGGGGCCCGCCATCAACTCCGCCAGCGGCCAGGCGCTGATCAGGTCATAGCGCCCGCGTTGCGCCGTCGGGCGTCCGGCATCCAGCAAGACCGCGCCGGGCGCCTGGCTGACGACGCTGAAATAGTCGACGGGGTCGGCCCGGTAGGGCAGAGAATGAATGAGGCAAGTAGGCATGCGAGGTATTCGAACGAGCGGACGCCGATTGTAGAACGCCGTCACCGTTCGTCCTAGGGTTTGCGCGTAGGTTTACTCGGCAGAATGGGGCTGATTAGTATGGACGGCCGCCCGGCAAGCGGTACGCCAGTGCCATAAAGTCACCCGATCAAGGACCGTGTTCATGGAGGAATGTCTGGGGGCAGCCGCTGCAAGCCATCTGCGCTCGAGGCTCGGCCCGCCCCAGTTGCCCGGCGAATACCTGTCGAGGCCCGGGGTAGAGGCCGCCCTGGCGGCTTGTCGGCATGCGCGCCTGCTACTGTTCTCGGCTCCGGCCGGGTTCGGCAAGACCTGCGCCTTGGCCGCTCTGGCGCATGCGCGCGCGGGTGCCGGCCAGGCGGTGGCCTGGCTGTCGCTGGAGAGCGGGGACGACGAGCCGACGCGCTTCTTCGCTCAGCTGCTCGACGCGCTTGCCGGGCGGCTTCCCGGCCTCGGTAGAGAGGCCCGGGCCTATATGGAAAACACCGTGGAGGTGTCGGAGGCCGCGGTGATGGAGTGCCTGCTGGCGGACTTGGCACAGCGGCACGAGCCGTTGCTGCTGATACTCGACGATCTGCACCTGATTCAGCATGCCGGGGTGCTGGCTGCCCTCCGGCGTCTGATCGGTTGCGCGCCCAATGGGTTCGTCCTGGCGGTCGGCAGCCGCGGACAGCCGGCCCTGGGCCAGGCGACCCTGCGCGCCAAGGGGCTGTTGCTGGAGCTGGGGGAAGCGGAGCTGCGCCTGGGACCGGCGGAGGCCCGCGAATACATGGATCGCCGTGGACTCCATCCGAGCGATGAAGCCTTCGCTGCCCTGTACCGGCACACCGAGGGTTGGCTGGTCGGGGTGCACCTGACCTGTCTCTGGTTGCGCCAGCGACCTGAGGCCAGCCTGCAATGGGCCGAGAGGGAGGCCGGCCAGGCCGCCGGCGATTACCTGCTGCGCAGCGTGTTCGAGCAGCTGCCGACGGACAGACAGCAGGTGTTGCTGGCCCTGGCCGTCGCCCAGCAGCTCGACGGCGACCTGGCCGGCACCCTGACCGGGCGCCAGGATGGCCAGTGGCTGCTGGAGGAGTTGGAGGCCCTGCAGCTGTTCCTGCTGCCGCTCGATCGCGAGCGGCGGTGGTACCGCTTCCACAACCTGTTCGCCGAGTTTCTGCGCGGACGCCTGCTGGCGACCGATTCCGAGCGATTCAGGCAGCTGCACTTCAATGCCAGCCTGTGGTTCGCCAACCACCACATGCACACCCTGGCGATCGAGCACGCCAGCCTGGCCGAGGACCCGCAGATGCTCGCGGCGCTGGTGGACGGGTGCGGCTTGGAGCTGATCAACCGCGGTCAGCTCCACCTGATCTACAAGTGGCGCCAGCGCGTGCCCGACTCGATTGCCGAGGGCTATCCGCTGCTGGTGCTGGCCGACGTCTGGAGCCGGGCGGCGGAGCTGGGGTTGGCGGAGGCCAATCGCATGCTCGACGAGCAGTCGCAGCGCTGGGGCCGGACGGAAGACGCGGCGCTGCTCAGCGACAAGCTGCTGGCGACCCTGACGATCAAGGCGGTGGTCGCCCTGCAGAAGGACGACCTGCCGGGTTGTCTCGCCCTGGCGCGGCGGGTGGAGCGGCAGCTGGGGCAGCACTCGGCCTTCCTCGAGGTGGCCATGCTGATCGTCGGCGCGCTGGCCTGCGTGATCATGGCGATGCCCGAGTCCGCTCGGCGCCTGCTGGCCCAGGCACAGCAGCGCAATCACTTCCTCCCAGGCCGCTATCTGGCTATGCAGCTGAGCAATGTGGAGGTCCTCCTGTGCCTGGAACAGGGGCGAGTCAGGCAGGCGCAACTGCTGTTCGCGCAGTTGCGCGCGCAGACGCTGCCTTGTTTCGCGCAACGTTCCCGGGCGTTGGTCCTGCCGAGTATCAGCGAGGCGCTGCTCGCCTACCATCAGGGCCATCTGGACGGCCTCGAGGAGAGCCTCTGCGAGGCCCTGGCGAGGGTGGACCTGATCAATCCGATCGACCTGTACGCCCAGGGCATGCTGTGCCTGGCCCAGGTCCGGCGCATGCACGGCAAGCCGAAGGAGGCGGCGGCGACCCTGTTGCAGATGCAGAGCCTGGCGGTGCGCAACCGCGCCTGGCGTTTCCAGGCCCAGGCCATCGGCGAGGAGGTGGCGCAGATTCTCCAGGAACCGGCCGCCGACCGCCTCGCGCGTGCCGAGCGACGGCTGCACGGCTTCGATTGGGCCGGGCTGGCCGAACACTACCGAGACATGCCATGCAATCCGTTGGTCTGGGTGCAAGGGCTGGCGCGCACCCGCCTGAGCCAGGCGCGGGGTCAGCATGGCGAGGCGCTGCACGAAATCGCCCAACTGCACGGCCTGCTGCTGGATGACTGGCACGGCTTGCCGCGCCTGCGCCTGAATCTGCTGGCGGCCCTCAGCTATCAGCGCCTGGGCTATCGGGAACGCGCCTTCAGCCTGCTCGAGCAGTGCCTGCTGGATGCCGAGCGCGAAGGGGTGCGCAGCCTGCTCATCGAAGAGGGCGCGCAGGTGCGCCTGCTCCTGCAGCAGTTCGAGGCGCTCGAACGGCAACCGGCACTGCTGCAGTTCGCCCGCTCGATCCTGGCGATCTGGCCGGGCCGCGACCATGGCCCGGCTCCAGAGGGCATCGCCGAGGGGTTGACCGAGCGTGAAGATGAGGTGATCCGGCTGGCGGCCCAGGGCCTGTCCAATGACGCCATCGGCCGGCGGCTGGGGCTGGCCCTGGGCACCGTCAAGTGGCACCTGCACAACATCTACGAGAAGCTCAAGGTGCGCAACAGGACCCAGGCGATCCGCCGCGCCCGCGACTTCGGCCTGCTTGCGCCATGAGCCTGCCCGAGCCGGCGCTCCCGCCGCTGTTGCCCAGCAAGCTGCTGCCGATGAGCGACGGCGGGCGCCCGCAGCTGGCGCGTGCCGCGCTGATCGAGCGCTTGTTCGAGGCCCGCGAGCGGAGTCTGACGATCTGTGCGCCGGCTGGGTTCGGCAAGAGCACGTTGCTCGGCCAGTTGCGCCAGCGCCTGCAGGCTAGCGGCGCGGCCGTGGCCTGGCTGACGTGCGACGAGGCCGACAGCGAGCCGCAGCGCCTGCTGCGCTATCTGTCGGCAGCCATCGCCGGGCAGCTGCCGGGCTTCGGCGCGGCCACCCTGGGCTTGTTGCAGGCTGGCGGGCGCCTGTCCCCTCGAGTCCTGGTCGACGCCTTCCTGGCCGAGCTGGAGGCGCTCGAGGCGCCGCTGTATCTGATCCTGGACGACCTCCAGCACCTCCGCCAGCCGCCGCACGACCCGCTGCTGTGCCATCTGTTCGAGCGGCTGCCGGAGCCTGTGCGGCTGCTCTGCGGCGCGCGCGCACTGCCGGGCTTCATCGACGGGCGCCGGGTGCGGGGGGCTGCGGCGCTGCAGATCGGCGCCGAGGACTTGTGCCTGACGGCGGAGGAGGCCGGGGCCTATCTGCACGAGGTTCAGGGCCTGCGGCTGAGCCACGCCGAGGTCATGCTGCTGCACGGGCGCACCGAGGGCTGGATCGCCGGGCTGCACCTGCTGGCGTTGTCCCTGGCGCGCTGTCCGGACCCTGCGGCCTTTCTCCGCGGCGTGTCCGGCAGCGAACGCTATATCGCCGACTACCTGGGTGAGGACGTGCTGGATCGGCTCCCACCCCGACAGCAGCGCTTCCTCGAGCTGACCTCGGTGCTCGACGAGTTCGATATCGAGCTGTGCGGGGCACTGACCGGCCATGACGACGTGCCCGCGATCCTGCACCAGCTGCAGGACGAGCAGCTGTTCATCGTTGCCCTGGACGAGCGAGGCCGGTGGTTCCGCTACCATCCGCTGTTCGCCGAGTGTCTGCAGGGGCGTCTGGCCCGGTGGGGGGAGCCGACTCAGCTGCTGCACGCCGCGGCGCGCTGGTGCGAGCAGCAGGGTCTGGTGGACAAGGCGGTCGACTATGCCCTGCGCGCCCGCGACTATGGTTTCGCCGCCGCCCTGCTGGAGCGTCAGGGCGTCTACCTGATGGCCAGCAACCGGCTGTACGACATCCTCGCGAGCATGGCCAGGCTTCCGGCGGAGATGATCCGCGAGTACCCGGTGCTGCAGATCTTCTATGCCTGGCAGCTGGCCTTCGAGCAGAAGTATCTGGATGCCGAGGCGCTGATCGACGATGTCGCTGCGCGCCTGCAACGAGGCTGCGGCCGTGGACTGCGTGGCGACTCGGGTGAGGCCCTGGCGCTGACGCAGGTGATCAAGGCCCTGGTGCTGCTCTACCAGGACAGGCTGGCGCAGTGCCTGAGCGTTACCCGTCACTGGCTCAGCCTGGTGCCGGACGAGCAGGCGCTGATCCGCGCCAGCCTGTCGTGCGTCCAGGCGGCGGCCCATGCCCTGCGCGGCGAGTTCGATGCGGCCAGGCACTCGCTCGAGCTGGCCCGTGACTACCTGCGGCGCAGCGCCAGCGAATACCTGCAGGCGATGCTCTGCCTGATCGAGGCGCTGCTGTGCAAGGAGCGGGGACAGTTGGAGCGGGGCTGTGCCCTGGCGGAGGACGCCCTGGCCAGCGCCGAGCGGGTATTCGGCCCGCATAGTCGGGCGGGTGGGCCCCTGGTGCTGGCCTACGCCGACCTGCTGTACGAGCGGGACCGCCATGCCGGCATCCTCGCCGCGTTGCCCCAGGCCGTCGTCCGGCGCGATGTCGCCACGCCAATCGAGCTGATCAGTCGTGGCCGCTTGCTGATGGCGCGTGCACGTTTCTTTGCCGGCGAGAGCGAGCAGGGGCTGCTGCAGCTGGACGAGTGGCTGGGGCAGCTGCATGGGGCGGATTGCCAACGGCTCTACGCGCTCGCCGTGAGCTGCAAGGTGCATTTCCTCCTGTGGCTGCGCCGTCCCCATGAGGCCGAGCGGCTCTGCCTGCAGGCGCTCGGTGATTGGCGCGGGCTGCCGGTGCCGGGCGCCGCCGATGTCGGCGTCGCCCTGGTGCTGTGCCAGGCGCGCCTGGCGCTGTCCGGGCGCCGGGGCGAGCGGGCGGTTGCGCTGCTGGAGGCCTGCCTGGCCAAGCAGGTCGCCGAGCACCAGCGCGACAGCCTTTTGCGCCTGTCCTTGCTGCTGGCGGTGGCGTACTGGAGCACGGGCAGCGGCGAGCGGGCCTTCGCCCTGCTGCGCGCCAGCCTGGCGGACGCCTGGGGCAGCGGCTACCGGCGCCTGTTCCTCGACGAGGCGCTGTGGCTGTTGCCGCTCTGGGAGGCCTGGCAGGCGAGCGACCCCGGCTGCGCCAGTGGCTGGCAGGGACTGACCGAACGACTACGGGAGCAGTGCCGATGCCTTGGCGTCGATCAGCAGGCGTTCGCCGGTCACCAGGATGTCAGCCATCGGGAGCAGGAGATCCTGCGCCTGGTCGCCGCCGGCCTGGCCAACCGCGATATCGCCAAGGCCATGCACCTGAGCGAAGCCACCGTCAAATGGCACCTGCATAACCTGTTCGCCAAGCTGGGGGTGCGCAGCCGCACCCAGGCGGTGCTGGTGGGCAGAGGTTCGGGCCTGTTGAACGAGGCCTGAGGAGGGCGCGGAGCCCGGCATCGGCCGGGCTCCGCGCGCCGCGGTCAGACTTCGTTCGGCTGGGCGTGGCCGAACAGTCCCTGGGAGAAGCGCATGCGCTCTTCGGCGCTTTCCTGGATGCCCTTGGCCTTGAGCTCGGCGAGGCGTGCCTCGACGGCGTGGGCGCGGTGGGTGAGGCCGCAGTCGTTGGCGATCTGGATGTTCAGCCCCGGACGGGCGTTGAGCTCGAGGATCAGCGGGCCCTTCTCCTGATCCAGAACCATGTCCACGCCGATATAGCCCAGGCCGCAGAGCTCGTAGCAGCCGGCCGCCAGCTTCATGAAGCCGTTCCAGTTGGGCAGTTGCACGCCGTCCACCGCGTTGGTGGTGTCCGGATGCTTGCTGATCTTGTTGTTCAGCCAGGTGCCGCGCAGGGTCACCCCGGTGGCCAGGTCGACGCCGACACCGATGGCGCCCTGGTGCAGGTTGGCCTTGCCGTTGGACTGGCGGGTCGGCAGGCGCAGCATGGCCATCACCGGGTAGCCCATCAGCACGATGATGCGGATGTCCGGCACGCCCTCGTAGCTGATGCTCTTGAAGATCGGGTCCGGGATCACCCGGTACTCGATCAGTGCGCGGTCGCGGTGGCCACCGAGGGAGTAGAGGCCGGTGAGGATGCTGGAGATCTGGTGCTCGATTTCCTCGTGGCTGATGATGCGCCCGGAAACCGTCTTGTAGCGCTCCTCGAAGCGGTCGGCGACCACCAGGATGCCGTCGCCGCCGGCACCCTGCGCCGGCTTGACCACGAAGTCGCTGCGCTCGCCGATGATACTGGTGAGCTTGTCGATTTCCTTCTCGGTGCTGATCACCCCATAGAGCTCAGGCACATGGATGCCGGCCTCGATGGCCCGTTCCTTGGTGATGATCTTGTCGTCGACGATCGGGTACAGGTGCCGCTTGTTGTACTTCAGCACGTAGTCCGCATTGCGGCGGTTGATGCCCATGATGCCCTTGGCTTCGAGGGCCTTCCAGGTTTTCCAGAGACCTAGCATGGCTCAATCCTTCAGGAAGGCTTTGAAGCGGAACAGTTCGGTCAGGCGGTAGCCGCGGTAGCGACCCATCGCCAGCATGAAGCCCACCAGGATCATCAGCACCGCCGGGAAGGTGAACACGAAGTAGACCAGTTCCGGAATGCTCATCAGCAGGTGCGACAGGGTCGCGGCCACCAGGGTGCCGATGGCGACCTTGAAGGCGTGGCCGCCGCCGCGCTCTTCCCAGGTGATCGACAGGCGTTCGATGGTCATGGTCAGGATCACCATGGGGAACAGCGCCACCGACAGGCCGCGCTCCAGGCCGAGCTTGTGGCTGAACAGGCTGATCACCGCGATCAGCACCACCACGAAGGTCAGTACCACCGACAGGCGCGGCAGCATCTGCAGCTTGAGGTGCTCGAGGTAGGAGCGCAGCGACAGGCCCAGGGCGGTGATGACGGTGAACAGCACGATGCCGAAGCCCAGCTGGGTCTCGCGGAAGGCCAGGGCGATCAGCACCGGGGTGAAGGTGCCGAGGGTCTGCAGGCCGCCGAGGTTGCGCAGGATCAGGATCAGCAGCACGCCGATCGGGATCACCACCATGATCTGGAAGGTCTGCTGGGTCGACAGCGGCAGGCCGTACAGCGAGTAGCCGAGGAAGTCGGCGTCGGTGCTCTCGTCGGTCAGCTTGGCCAGGCGGATGGCGTTCATCTCGCTCTTGTTCAGGCTGAAGCTGACCTGGGCCTTCTTGCCGCCTTCCAGATTGATCAGGTCGGCATTGCCGATCCACCAGATCAGGCGATCGGCCGGCAGGCCCTGCTCACCGCTCTCCGGGTTGAAATACAGCCACTTCTCGCCGTTGAAGCTGCGCAGCCAGAGCTCCGGGTTCTGCTGACTGTCGGCACTCAGGCGAATGGTGTGCACACGCTCCATCGGCACATGGGCGATCGACAGCAGCAGGTCGATGGCATTGGCCTTGTTGGCGGTGGAGGCGTCGCCGCCGAGCAGCAGCTTGACGTTGTCGTCGGTGACGTCGTTGACCCGCTTGATGGTCTCGCTGATGAAGGTCTCGACATCCGCCGAATGCTGGCGGATAGGCGCCAGCAGGGCGTCGGCGGCAATCTTCTCCGGCCCTTCGACCGGCAGACTGTCGCGGAAGATCGGCCCCTTGGCCTTGGTCTGCTCGCCGCTGTAGCGCTTGGTCAGCACCAGGCGGTAGTAGAGGGTCTGCTTGCCGCTGGCCCGCCGCGCCGACCAGGTGACACGGCGGTTGCCCTCGGCGCGGTTGATGCTGACGCCGTAGTTGTTGGAGATGAAGCTCTCGTTGAGGCTGACGTAGTCCTGGTTGAGCGGCGGCACGAACATCTGCAGCTTGACCGGCTCGCGGGGGTTGGCCTGGAACTCGACCTTGGCATCGATGTTCCACAGATCGTCCGTCTCGTCCTCGGTCACCGGGATGCCGAGGATGAAGATCTGGTAGGCCGTAATCAGAATGCCCAGGCTCACCAGGAGCGTGATCAGGACTTTCAGATGCAGAGTAAGAGAGCGCATGGGAATTACTCGCCAGGGTGTGCGTCAGGGGTGCAGCCGGGTTTCCCCGCTGCGTACTTTAGGCTTGGGTCGACCAGCGCGCTGAAGCGTTTGAGGGCTTCGGAGCCGATCAACAGCGGGTATTGGAAGGCACTGCGGTCGGTCAGGTTCACTTCGATCGTGCGCAGGGCTTGGCCCATGCACACGGTCAACTCGATAACGGGGCGTGCGGTGTAGGTCTTTTCTTCTTCGGGATCATAGTCGCCGGCGCGGCGCTTGATCTTGCTGATGCGCGCCAGCGGCCGTTCGATCGGGTGCTCGTGGGCCTCGTCGATGGCCAGGTAGAACTGTACCCAGGTTTCATCGTCACGCTTGAAGCGCCTGATGTCGCGTGCGCTCAGGGATGCGGTCTTGGCGCCGGTGTCCAGTTTCGCAGGAACCTCCAGGTCGAGATCGTAGAGCTTGGCGTACTCGTTGAGGCCATAGACGGTCTTGTTCGCGGCGAGTCCCATGCCTGGCAGGAGAAACAGGCAGAGCAGCAGGGCAGAGGGCTCGAGTCTCATAAGTCCTATTGAATGTTGCGCAACGTTTTGATCAGAAAGACCGGCGGGCGTGATGCAAAAGCCACGTGCGTCTGGCGTGGAGTCTAGCAGGCGTGGCGGACGCGCCCGCCCAGGCTAAAACCGGCGGCATTCTAGCATGGCGATTTTCTGCTGTAACAGACGCTTACGAGTAATCGCCCGGGTGATTTACCGAGCCCAGGCGTCGGGGTGGCCTGCCGGGAGATTGTCGACAGTATCCATTGCTTGGTTGACATTAAGGTCTGATAAGCCTATTTTTTCGGCATCAAGCAATCATGGTGTCGACAATATGCTGGACGCAGCCGAAGCCCCCCGCGATGCGCAAGAGGACAGCGAGACTCTTTCCGAGCATGTCTTCCGGCGTATCCAGGCGGCCATAGTCCGTGGCGAGATCGCGCCGGGCAGCAAGATCTCCGAGCCGGAGCTGGCGCGCACCTACGGCATCAGTCGCGGACCGCTGCGCGAGGCGATCCATCGCCTGGAGGGACAGAAGCTGCTGGTGCGCGTCCCCCATGTCGGCGCGCGGGTGGTGTCGCTGTCCCATGACGAGCTGATCGAGCTGTACGAGATCCGCGAGTCGCTGGAGGGCATGGCCTGCCGCCTGGCCGCCGAGCGCATGAGCCAGGAGGAGATCGAGGAGCTGCGCCGGGTGCTCGACCTGCATGAGCAGGACGAGGCCTTCAAGGCCGGCGTCGGCTACTACCAGCAGGAGGGCGACTTCGACTTCCACTACCGGATCATCCAGGGCAGCGGCAACAAGACCCTGAGCCAGATGCTCTGCGGCGAGCTGTACCAGCTGGTGCGCATGTACCGCCTGCAGTTCTCCGCCACGCCCAGTCGGCCGCGCCAGGCCTTCGCCGAGCACCACCGCATTCTCGATGCCATCGCCGACCGGGACGGCGAGCTGGCCGAGTTGTTGATGCGCCGTCACATCGGCGCCTCCAAGCGCAACATCGAGCGTCACTACAGCTCCCAGAAGGGGCAGGGCGCGCAATCCAAGACAGCCAAACCCAGAGGTGAGTCATGAGTCAGCTTTCCCCAGGCCAGCGTTTTCGCCAGGCTCTTGCCGAAGAACAACCGCTGCAGGTGATCGGCGCCATCAACGCCAACCATGCGCTGCTGGCCCAGCGTGCCGGCTTCAAGGCCATCTACCTGTCCGGCGGCGGTGTCGCGGCCGGCTCGCTGGGTCTGCCGGACCTGGGCATCAACACCCTGGATGACGTGTTGACCGACGTGCGCCGCATCACCGATGTCTGCGACCTGCCGCTGCTGGTGGACATCGACACCGGCTTCGGCCCCAGCGCCTTCAATATCGAACGCACCGTCAAGAACCTGATCAAGGCCGGCGCCGCCGCGGCCCATATCGAGGACCAGGTCGGCGCCAAGCGCTGCGGCCACCGCCCGGGCAAGGAAATCGTCTCCTGCGAGGAGATGGTCGACCGCGTGCGTGCCGCCGCCGACGCCAAGACCGACGCGGATTTCTTCCTGATCGCCCGCACCGACGCCATCCAGGCCGAGGGGGTGGACGCCGCCATCGAGCGCTGCCAGCGCTACGTCGAGGCCGGTGCCGACGGCATCTTCGCCGAGGCCGCCTATGACCTGCCGACCTACAAGCGCTTCGTCGATGCGCTGAACGTGCCGGTGCTGGCCAATATCACCGAATTCGGCGCGACCCCGCTGTTTACCCGCGACGAGCTGGCCTCGGTCGGCGTGGCCATCCAGCTCTACCCGCTGTCGGCCTTCCGCGCCGCCAACAAGGCCGCGGAAAGCGTCTACACCGCCATTCGCCAGCAAGGCCATCAGAAGAACGTGATCGAACTGATGCAGACCCGCGCCGAACTGTATGAGCGCATCGGCTACCACGCCTTCGAGCAGAAGCTCGACGCGCTGTTCGCCGCCAAGAAGTGACAGCGCCAGGCCAGATCAACCAGGATTCGAGGAGATAAGCATGAGTGCCACCGAAACCACCCCGGGCTTCAAGCCGAAGAAATCCGTCGCCCTCTCCGGCACCGCCGCCGGCAATACCGCGCTGTGCACCGTCGGGCGCAGCGGCAACGACCTGCACTACCGCGGCTATGACATTCTCGACGTGGCGACCACCTGCGAGTTCGAGGAGATCGCCCACCTGCTGGTGCACGGCAAGCTGCCCAACGTCGCCGAACTGGCCGCCTACAAGGTCAAGCTCAAGGCCTTGCGCGGCCTGCCAGCGGCCCTCAAGAGCGCCCTGGAACAACTGCCGGCGTCCGCCCACCCGATGGACGTGATGCGCACCGGCGTCTCCGTGCTCGGCTGCCTGTCGCCGGAGAAGGACGACCACAACCATCCCGGCGCCCGCGACATCGCCGACAAGCTGATGGCCTCCCTGGGCTCCATGCTGCTGTACTGGTACCACTTCAGCCACAACGGCAAGCGCATCGAGGTGGAGTCCGACGAGGACTCCATCGGCGGTCACTTCCTCCATCTGCTGCATGGCGAGAAGCCGCGCGACAGCTGGGTGCGCGCCATGCACACCTCGCTGATCCTGTACGCCGAGCACGAGTTCAACGCCTCCACCTTCGCCTCGCGGGTGGTCGCCGGTACCGGTTCGGACATGTACTCGGCCATCGCCGCGGGCATCGGCGCGCTGCGCGGGCCCAAGCACGGCGGCGCCAACGAGGTGGCCTTCGAGATCCAGAAACGCTACGACGACCCGGACGAGGCCGAGGCCGATATCCGCGCCCGCGTCGAGAAGAAGGAAGTGGTGATCGGCTTCGGCCACCCGGTGTACACCGTGAGTGATCCGCGCAACAAGGTGATCAAGGAAGTGGCCCGCGAGCTGTCGCAAGAACAGGGCAACAGCAAGATGTTCGACATCGCCGAGCGTCTGGAAAGCGTTATGTGGGACATCAAGAAGATGTTCCCCAACCTCGATTGGTTCAGCGCGGTCAGCTACCACATGATGGGCGTGCCCACCGCCATGTTCACTCCGCTGTTCGTCATAGCCCGCACCTCGGGCTGGTCGAGCCACGTGATCGAGCAGCGCATCGACGGCAAGATCATCCGCCCCAGCGCCAACTATGTGGGCCCGGAAGATCTGCAGTTCGTGCCGCTCAAGGACCGCAAGTGACATGAATACTCAATACCGCAAGAACCTGTCCGGCAGCGTGCTGGACTATTTCGACACCCGCGAGGCGGTCGATGCCATTGCGCCCGGTGCCTACGCCAGGCTGCCGTACACCTCGCGGGTGCTCGCCGAGCAGCTGGTGCGGCGCTGCGATCCGGCCGCGCTGAGCGATTCGCTCAAGCAGCTGATCGAGCGCAGGCGTGACCTGGACTTCCCCTGGTACCCGGCCCGCGTGGTCTGCCATGACATCCTCGGCCAGACCGCGTTGGTCGACCTGGCCGGTCTGCGCGACGCCATTGCCGAGCAGGGCGGCGATCCGGCCAAGGTCAACCCGGTGGTGCCGACCCAGCTGATCGTCGACCACTCGCTGGCGGTGGAGCACGCGGGCTTCGATCCGGAGGCCTTCGAGAAGAACCGGGCGATCGAAGACCGGCGCAACGAGGACCGCTTCCACTTCATCGAGTGGACCAAGACCGCGTTCAAGAACGTCGATGTGATCCCGGCCGGCAACGGCATCATGCACCAGATCAACCTGGAGAAGATGAGCCCGGTAATCCAGGTGCGTGATGGCGTGGCCTTTCCCGATACCTGTGTGGGCACCGACAGCCACACCCCGCACGTCGATGCCCTGGGCGTGATCGCCGTCGGCGTCGGTGGCCTGGAGGCGGAAACCGTGATGCTCGGCCGCGCTTCGATGATGCGCCTGCCCGATATCGTCGGCGTCGAACTGACCGGCAAGCGCCAGCCGGGCATCACCGCCACCGACATCGTCCTGGCCCTGACCGAATTCCTGCGTCAGGAGCGGGTGGTGGGTGCCTGGGTCGAGTTCTTCGGCGAGGGCGCCGACAGCCTGACCATCGGCGACCGTGCCACCATCTCCAACATGTGCCCGGAATACGGCGCCACGGCGGCGATGTTCTACATCGACCAGCAGACCATCGACTACCTCAGGCTAACCGGCCGCGAGCCGGAGCAGGTGGCGCTGGTGGAGCACTACGCCAGGACCACCGGGCTGTGGGCCGATGCGCTGGTCAGCGCCGAGTACGAGCGGGTGCTGCGCTTCGATCTGTCCAGCGTGGTGCGCAACCTGGCCGGGCCGAGCAACCCGCACAAGCGCCTGCCGACCTCGGCGCTGCATGAGCGCGGCATTGCCGACGAGGCCAAGCTGCAAGCCGGCAAGGCCGAGGAAGCCCAGGGCCTGATGCCCGATGGCGCGGTGATCATCGCCGCCATCACCAGCTGCACCAACACCTCGAACCCGCGCAACGTGGTGGCCGCCGGCCTGCTGGCGAAGAAGGCCAATGCCCTGGGTCTGCTGCGCAAGCCCTGGGTCAAGAGTTCCTTCGCCCCCGGCTCCAAGGTCGCCAAGTTGTACCTGGAAGAGGCCGGCCTGCTGAGCGAGCTGGAACAGCTCGGCTTCGGCATCGTGGCTTACGCCTGCACCACCTGTAACGGCATGTCCGGTGCCCTGGACCCGAAGATCCAGCAGGAAATCATCGAGCGTGACCTGTATGCCACCGCCGTCCTGAGCGGCAACCGCAACTTCGACGGGCGTATCCATCCCTACGCCAAGCAGGCTTTCCTGGCCTCGCCGCCGCTGGTGGTGGCCTACGCCATCGCCGGCACCGTGCGCTTCGACATCGAGCAGGACGTGCTGGGCCACGACCAGAGTGGCAACCCGATCACCCTTAAGGATCTGTGGCCGAGCGACGAGGAGATCGATGCCATAGTCGCCTCCAGCGTCAAGCCGGAGCAGTTCCGCCAGGTCTACATCCCGATGTTCGACCTGGGGGCCGTGCAGGAGGCCGAGAGCCCGCTGTACGACTGGCGGCCGATGTCCACCTATATCCGCCGCCCACCCTACTGGGAGGGCGCGCTGGCCGGTGAGCGCACGCTCAAGGGCATGCGTCCGCTGGCGGTGCTGCCGGACAACATCACCACCGACCACCTGTCGCCGTCCAACGCCATTCTGCTGGACTCGGCGGCGGGCGAGTACCTGGCCAAGATGGGCCTGCCGGAGGAGGACTTCAACTCCTACGCGACTCATAGGGGCGACCATTTGACCGCCCAGCGCGCCACCTTCGCCAACCCCAAGCTGTTCAACGAGATGGTGCGCGGCGAAGACGGCAGCGTGAAGCAGGGTTCGCTGGCCCGCGTCGAGCCGGAAGGCCAGGTGATGCGCATGTGGGAGGCGATCGAGACCTACATGCAGCGCAAGCAGAACCTGATCATCGTCGCCGGTGCCGATTACGGCCAGGGCAGCTCGCGGGACTGGGCGGCCAAGGGCGTGCGTCTGGCCGGGGTCGAGGTGATTGCCGCCGAAGGCTTCGAGCGCATCCACCGCACCAACCTGATCGGCATGGGCGTGCTGCCGCTGGAGTTCAAGCCGGGCACCACCCGCTTGACCCTGGGCATCGACGGCACCGAGACCTACGACGTGATCGGCGAGCGCCAGCCGCGCGCCACGCTGACCCTGGTGATCAGCCGGCGCAACGGCGAGCGCGTCGAGGTGCCGATGACCTGTCGCCTGGACAGCGATGAGGAGGTACTGATCTACGAGGCCGGCGGCGTGCTGCAGCGCTTCGCCCAGGACTTCCTCGAGTCGTCCAAGGGCTGATCCATCATCCGGGGCGGCAACGCCCCGGTCTTCTTTCAGGAGAACGCACCATGGCTCACGCAGCCCAGATCAAGATTCCCGCCACCTATATGCGTGGCGGCACCAGCAAGGGCGTGTTCTTCCGCCTGCAGGACCTGCCCGAGCGCTGCCAGGTGCCGGGCGCGGCGCGCGACCGGCTGTTCATGCGGGTGATCGGCGGCCCCGACCCCTATGCCGCGCACATCGACGGCATGGGCGGGGCCACCTCCAGCACCAGCAAGTGCGTGATCCTGGCGAAAAGCACTCAGCCGGATCACGACGTCGACTACCTCTACGGCCAGGTCGCCATCGACAAGGCCTTCGTCGACTGGAGCGGCAACTGCGGCAACCTGTCGACCGCCGCCGGTGCCTTCGCCCTGCATGCCGGGCTGGTCGATCCGGCGCGCATTCCGCAGAACGGCACCTGCGTGGTGCGCATCTGGCAGGCCAATATCCGGAAAACCATCATCGCCCACGTGCCGGTCAGCAATGGCCAGGTGCAGGAGACCGGCGATTTCGAGCTCGACGGCGTGACCTTCCCGGCTGCCGAGATCGTGCTGGAGTTCCTCGACCCGTCCGATGAGGGCGAGGCGGGCGGCTCGATGTTTCCCACCGGCAATCTGGTCGACGACCTCGAGGTGCCGGGCCTCGGCACGCTCGAGGCGACCATGATCAGCGCCGGCATTCCGACCGTGTTCGTCAACGCCGCGGCCATCGGCTGCAGCGGCGCCGAGTTGCGCGAAGACATCAACGGCGACGCCGAGGCGCTGGCGCGGTTCGAGGCGATCCGGGTCGCCGGCGCCTTGCGCATGGGCCTGATCAAGACCGCGGAAGAGGCGGCCACCCGCCAGCACACGCCGAAGATCGCCTTCGTCGCACCGCCCAGGGACTACATCACCGCCAGCGGCAAGCAGGTGCGGGCCGGCGACATCGACCTGCTGGTACGTGCGCTGTCCATGGGCAAGCTGCACCACGCGATGATGGGTACCTGCGCGGTGGCCATCGGCACCGCCGCGGCGATCCCGGGCACCCTGGTCAACCTGGCGGCCGGCGGTGGCGAGCGCGAGGCCGTGCGCTTCGGTCACCCGTCCGGCACCTTGCGCGTGGGCGCCGAGGCGGCGCAGGTCGCGGGCAAGTGGTCGGTGACCAAGGCGGTCATGAGCCGCAGCGCCAGGGTGCTGATGGAAGGCTGGGTGCGGGTGCCCGCAGACGCCTTCTAGGGCGGGGCGGCGGCGCTTCAAGGCGCCGGACGGGGCGCTACGCTGATAGGTGAGGGGCCCCGTGGCGGCCCCTGCACGGGGGTATGGTTCTTCAGCACCTCGCCCGAGGAGGAGGCGCCCGATGTCCACATCCATCGAGACGAATGCCCGTCCCGACTACGACCAGGTTCTGCAGGATATCGCCGACTATGTCCTGAACTACCGGATCGAGTCCGCCGAGGCGCGCAGCACCGCGCGCCACTGCCTGATGGACAGCCTTGGCTGCGCCCTGCTGGCGCTGGCCTTTCCCGCCTGCACCAAGCTCCTGGGGCCCCTGGTGGAGGGCACCCAGGTGCCGCACGGCGCCCGCGTGCCGGGCACCCGCCTGGTCCTCGACCCGGTCAAGGCGGCCTGGGACATCGGCTGTGCCGTGCGCTGGCTGGACTATAACGACACCTGGCTGGCGGCCGAGTGGGGGCATCCCTCCGACAACCTGGGCGGCATCCTCGCGGTGACCGATCACCTGTCGCGCAAGCGGGTCAGTCAGGGGGAAGCGCCGCTGACCATGGGCGCGGTCCTGGACGCCATGATCATGGCCCACGAGATCCAGGGGGTGATTGCCCTGGAGAATGCCTTCAACCGCGTCGGCCTCGACCACGTCATCCTGGTGAAGGTGGCAAGCACGGCGGTCTGCGCCAGGTTGATGGGGGCCACTCGCGAGCAGCTGCTGTCGGCCCTGTCCCATGCCTTCGTCGATGGCCAGGCCCTGCGCACCTATCGCCATGCGCCGAATGCCGGCAGCCGCAAGTCCTGGGCGGCGGGCGATGCGACCAGCCGCGGCGTGCGCCTGGCCGACATCGCCCTGCGTGGCGAGACGGGCATTCCCGCTGTGCTGACCGCGCCGCAGTGGGGGTTCTACGACGTGTCGTTCAGTCACTGCAATCAGGACCTGGCGACCAAGCCTGCGCAGCGGCGCCGGTTCAGCTTCTCCCGCGGCTTCGGCAGCTACGTGATGGAGAACGTGCTGTTCAAGGTCAGTTTCCCGGCCGAGTTCCACGCCCAGACCGCCTGCGAGGCGGCGGTGCAGTTGCACCCGCAGGTCCGGGAGCGCCTGGGCGAGATCGCCAGGATCGTCATCCACACCCAGGAGCCGGCGCTGCGCATCATCGCCAAGACCGGGCCGCTGGCCAATCCGGCCGATCGCGATCACTGCCTGCAGTACGTGACGGCGGTGCCCTTGATCTTCGGCACCCTCACGGCCGAACACTACGAGGACGACTTCCACGCCGCCCACCCGCTTATCGACGAGCTGCGCGCCAAGATGGCGGTGGTCGAGGAGCCGCGCTACAGCCGCGAATACCTGGAGGCCGACAAGCGCTCGATCGCCAACGCCGTCCAGGTGTTCTTCACTGACGGTACGAGCAGCGCCAGGGTGGCGGTGGAATACCCGGTTGGCCATCGGCGGCGGCGTCAGGAGGGCATCCCGCTGCTCGAGGCGAAGTTCAGGGCCAGCCTGGCGAGCCGCTTTCCCGGCCCGCGCTGCGCCGAGATCTTCGCCCTGTGCCAGGATCAGGCGCGGCTGGAGGCCACGCCGGTGCACCGGTTCATGGACCTGTGGGTGATCTGATCCGCCTCCACAAAAAAGCCGGAGCGCGGGCTCCGGCTTTCTTGTGGGGGCGGGGCCTACTTGAGCCGTCGCTCCACGCCTTTCTCCACGAGGATCTTCGCCGAGATCTCCTCCACCGAGAAATGCGTGGAGTTGATGAAGGCGATGTTCTCGCGGCGGAACAGGTTCTCCACCTCGCGCACCTCGAACTCGCACTGGGCGAAGCTGGCATAGCGGCTGTTGGGCTTGCGCTCGTTGCGGATGGCGGTGAGGCGGTCCGGGTCGATGGTCAGGCCGAACAGCTTGTCCTTGTGCTTCTTCAGCGCGGCGGGCAGTTGCAGTCGCTCCATGTCGTCTTCGGTCAGCGGGTAGTTGGCCGCGCGGATGCCGTACTGCATGGCCATGTACAGACAGGTGGGGGTCTTGCCGCAGCGCGAGACGCCGACCAGGATCAGGTCGGCCTTGTCGTAGTAATGGGTGCGCGCGCCGTCGTCGTTGTCCAGGGCGAAGTTGACCGCCTCGATGCGCTCCATGTAGTTGGAGTTGTGGCCGATGGAGTGGGACTTGCCCACCGAGTAGGAGGAGTGCGAGCTCAGCTCCTGCTCCAGCGGGGCGAGGAAGGTCGAGAAGATGTCGATCATGAAGCCCTGGGACTGGGCCAGCACGTCGCGGATGTCCTGGTTGACGATGGTGTCGAAGATGATCGGTCGCACCCCGTCTTTCTCGGCAGCGCTATTGATTTGTTGTACCATGGCGCGCGCTTTTTCCACGCTGTCGATGTACGGCCGCGTGAGCTTGATGAAGCTGGTGGTTTCGAACTGCGCCAACAGGCTCTGACCCAGGGTTTCGGCGGTGATGCCGGTACCATCGGAGATGAAAAAAGCGGTTCGTTTCATTTGCGCCGTGGGCCTTAAGCTGAGGACGATTCTTGGCTATCATAGGCCCGCTTTGGCTGGCCCGAACTGGTCGGCATTGTTACTTATTTTCCAGGGCCAGGCCACAATCGTGCGGATCCGCTCCGCCGAACTTTCCCAGCCCCTTGAGCTTTTCCAACACCTAAGTGGAGAGATCACCTTGGTAGAGTACGTAGTTTCCCTCGATAAGCTCGGCGTCCACGATGTTGAGCATGTAGGGGGCAAGAACGCCTCCCTGGGCGAGATGATCAGCAACCTTGCCGGTGCCGGTGTATCGGTTCCCGGTGGTTTCGCCACTACCGCCCAGGCCTACCGGGACTTTCTCGAGCAGAGCGGGCTGAACGCACAGATCCATGCGGCCCTCGATGCCCTGGACGTCGACGACGTCAACGCCCTGGTCAAGACCGGCGCGCAGATCCGCCAGTGGGTGATGGATGCACCGTTCCCGGCGCGCCTGGACGCGGAGATCCGCGAGGCCTTCGCCGCCATGGCGAACGGCAACGACAACATGGCCGTGGCCGTGCGTTCCTCGGCCACCGCCGAAGACCTGCCGGACGCCTCCTTCGCCGGCCAGCAGGAAACCTTCCTCAATATCCGCGGCGTGGACAACGTGATCCGCGCGGCCAAGGAAGTGTTCGCCTCGCTGTTCAACGACCGCGCCATCGCCTACCGCGTGCACCAGGGCTTCGACCACAAGCTGGTCGCCCTGTCCGCCGGCGTGCAGCGCATGGTCCGTTCGGAAACCGGCACCGCCGGGGTGATGTTCACCCTCGACACCGAGTCGGGCTTCCGCGACGTGGTGTTCATCACCGGCGCCTACGGCCTGGGCGAGACCGTGGTGCAGGGGGCGGTGAACCCCGACGAGTTCTATGTGCACAAGCAGACCCTGGAAGCCGGTCGTCCGGCCATCCTGCGCCGCAACCTGGGCAGCAAGGCGATCAAGATGATCTACGGCGACGAAGCCAAGGCCGGCAAGTCGGTCAAGGTGGTCGACGTCGACCGCGCCGACCGCGCCCGCTTCTGCCTGAGCGATGCCGAGGTCAGCGAGCTGGCCAAGCAGGCGCTGATCATCGAGAAGCACTACGGCCGGCCGATGGACATCGAGTGGGCCAAGGACGGCGATGACGGCAAGCTGTACATCGTCCAGGCCCGCCCCGAGACTGTGAAGAGCCGCGCCAGCGCCACCGTGATGGAGCGCTACCTGCTCAAGGAAACCGGCACCGTATTGGTCGAGGGCCGCGCCATCGGCCAGAAGATCGGCGCCGGCAAGGTGCGGGTGATCAACGACATCGCCGAGATGGACAAGGTCCAGCCCGGCGACGTGCTGGTGTCCGACATGACCGACCCGGACTGGGAACCGATCATGAAGCGCGCCAGCGCCATCGTCACCAACCGCGGCGGCCGCACCTGCCACGCGGCGATCATCGCCCGCGAGCTGGGCATCCCGGCCGTGGTCGGTTGCGGCAACGCCACCTCCGTACTCAAGGACGGCCAGGGCGTGACCGTCTCCTGCGCCGAGGGCGACACCGGCTTCATCTTCGAGGGCGAGCTGGGCTTCGACATCCGCAAGAATTCGGTCGACGCCATGCCCGAGCTGCCGTTCAAGATCATGATGAACGTCGGCAACCCGGACCGTGCCTTCGACTTCGCCCAGCTGCCCAACGAGGGCGTGGGGCTGGCGCGTCTGGAATTCATCATCAACCGCATGATCGGCGTACACCCCAAGGCCCTGCTGAACTTCGCCGGCCTGCCGCCGGAGATCAAGGACAGCGTGGAGAAGCGCATCGCCGGTTATGACGACCCGGTGGGTTTCTACGTCGAGAAGCTGGTCGAGGGCATCAGCACCCTGGCCGCGGCCTTCTGGCCGAAGAAGGTCATCGTGCGCCTGTCGGACTTCAAGTCCAACGAGTACGCCAACCTGATCGGCGGCAAGCTCTACGAGCCGGAAGAAGAGAACCCGATGCTCGGCTTCCGCGGTGCCTCGCGCTACATCAGCGAGTCGTTCCGCGACTGCTTCGAGCTGGAGTGCCGCGCCCTGAAGAAGGTGCGCAACGAGATGGGGCTGACCAACGTCGAGATCATGGTGCCCTTCGTGCGCACCCTCGGCGAGGCCAGCCAGGTGGTCGAGCTGCTGGCCGAGAATGGCCTGGCCCGCGGTCAGGATGGCCTGAAGGTCATCATGATGTGCGAGCTGCCGTCCAACGCCATTCTCGCCGAGGAGTTCCTCGAGTTCTTCGACGGCTTCTCCATCGGCTCCAACGACCTGACCCAGCTGACCCTGGGCCTGGACCGCGACTCGGGCATCGTCGCCCACCTGTTCGACGAGCGTAATCCGGCGGTGAAGAAGCTGCTCGGCAACGCCATTGCCGCCTGCAACAAGGCCGGCAAGTACATCGGCATCTGCGGCCAGGGCCCCTCGGACCACCCGGACCTGGCCCGCTGGCTGATGCAGCAGGGCATCGAGAGCGTCTCGCTGAACCCCGACTCGGTGCTGGATACCTGGTTCTTCCTGGCCGAAGGCCAGCAAGCCTGATCTGCCGCTAACCACCTTGAACGAGGGCGGGTTATCCCGCCCTTTTTTGTGGCTCGCCATCCCCGGCAGTCACCCTTAGGGCCGTCGCCAGGCGACGTGGAAAATTGCTCCCGGCAATTTTTTTGCAGCAGAGCGAAGTAGATGCAGAGCAGCAGTGAGCTTTTTCCCGTCGCCCTGATCGGCGCGGACATTCGGGGCGACCTGAGCGAGGATGTCTATCGCCTCAAGCCCGGCAACAGCCCGGACGCCAGCGTCGAGCTGGCACTGACCCGCCTGGGGCGGTTCGGCCGGGAGGGCGAGCGGGGCGTGCCGGTGGTGCTGCTGCCGGGCAGCTTCTCCAATCGACGGTTCTGGTACTCGCCCAAGGGCCTCGGCCTCGGCCCCTATCTGGCGCGTGCCGGCTTCGACGTGTGGATCGCCGAGATGCGCGGCCACGGCCTGTCGCCGCGCAACCGCGGCTATCGAGGCAACCGGGTCGGCGATTACGTGCGCTACGACCTGCCGGCGATCGCCGCCTTCATTCACGAGCAGAACCCGCAGGCGGCCCACTGGCTGGGCCACTCCCTGGGCGGCATCACCCTGGCCGGCGCCCTGGGCGGGGGCTACCTGGAGCAGGCCCGGGTGGCTTCGGTCGCGCTGTTCGGCAGTCAGGTCAGCCGCATCTACTGGCCGCTGAAGCTGCCGCCGGTGGAGTGGGGCGCACGCCTGCTGCTGGGGCGCTTCTCGGTGCTGTCCGGTGCGCGGCTCAGGCGCGGCCCGGAGGACGAGCCGATCGGCCTGGCCCTGGAAAGCCTGCGCTGGCATGGCCTGTTCGGCCGCTTCGGGGACGCCGAGCGGGACTGGTGGGCGGGCCTGGGCGAGGTGCGGGTGCCGGTGCTGGCCGTGGCTGCGGCGGGGGACCGGCAGGACCCGGCATGGGCCTGCCACAAGCTGCTGGAGCAGTTCGGCGGCGCGTCGCGCGAGTTCCTCTGTCTGGGCAGTTCGCGGGGCTTCTCCAGCGACTTCGGTCATGTCGAGATGCTGGTCAGCAAGGCGGCGCAGGATGAGGTCTGGCCGCTGGTCGAGCATTGGTTGCGGCAGGGCTCGCTGCTCGCCGCAGGGGTGCAGGCCCAGGCCCTCGAGCCGCGGGCGGGAATATCGTCGGAGCCCTCATCCGGTTAAGATATGACGCCGTGCGTTTTCGTGGTCACTTTGTGCGGTTGGTTCGGGCGGCTGTTCGCTGCCCAGGCGCGTGCCTCGGGCCTGCGCGAGGGCCATCCCGGCCCGCCGCAGGCGGATCACTGCCGTGGTCCAGGGCGTGCTGACGGGCGCGCACGCACGCTGTCTGTGGCAAGCTGGTGCAACCATCCTGGCCGTTGAGGCCGACCGCCTCGGCAGCGCCCGGTGACGCCAACCGCCCATTTCTTCAAGGAGCTTAGCCATGCACTACATCACCCCCGATCTGTGTGACGCCTACCCCGAGCTGGTGCAGGTGGTCGAACCCATGTTCAGCAACTTCGGCGGCCGCGACTCCTTCGGCGGGCAGATGGTCACGGTCAAGTGTTTCGAGGACAACTCGCGGGTCAAGGAGTTGGTCGAGCAGCCCGGCAAGGGCAAGGTGATGGTGGTCGATGGCGGCGCCTCGATGCGCCGCGCGCTGCTCGGCGACATGCTGGCGGAGAAGGCCGCGAAGAATGGCTGGGAGGGCATCGTGGTGTACGGCTGCGTGCGCGACGTCGACGTGCTGGCGCAGACCGACCTGGGCATCCAGGCGCTGGCCAGCCATCCGATGAAGACCGACAAGCGCGGCATCGGCGACCTCGACGTGCCGGTGACCTTCGCTGGCGTGACCTTCCGCCCCGGCGAATACCTGTACGCCGACAACAACGGCATCATCGTCGCGCCCAGCGCCCTGAAGATGCCCGAGTGAGGCCTGCGAGCGGCTAGTCAGGAGTTCTAGATGCCGATGGAAGACAACGCCCACTGGGGGCTGGTGCATGCCCTGGTGCTCGATGGCCGGGGCGGAGCGCGGGCGCTGGCCTACGAGGAGCTGGCCGGGCTCGAGCTGGGCGAGGGCGAGAGCCTGTGGCTGCACTGGGATCGCAGTCACCCGCAGACCCGCCAGTGGCTGCGCCTGAACAGCGGCCTCGGCGAGTTCGCCTGCGACCTGCTGCTGGAGGAGAACACCCGGCCGCGCCTGTTGTCGCTCCCCGGCGAGGAACTGCTGCTGTTCCTGCGCGGGATCAATCTCAACCCGGGGGCCGAGCCCGAGGACATGGTCTCGGTGCGCATCTTCGCCGAGGCCCGCCGGGTCATTTCCCTGCGCCTGCGACCGCTGCGCGCCAGCGAGGACCTGATCCGCGACCTGCAGGCGGGCAAGGGGCCGAAGACCTCCTCCGAACTGATCCTCAGCCTGGCGGACTACCTGACCGACAAGGTCGACGGCCTGGTCGGCGAGCTGGCCGAGCAGGTCGACGAGCAGGAGGAGCGGATCGATGCCGACGAGAGCACCCTGCCGGACCACGACCTGCTGCTGCAGGTGCGCCGCCGCGCCGCCGGCCTGCGCCGCTTCCTGGCCCCGCAGCGGGAGATCTACGCGCAGCTGAGCCGCAACCCGCGACCCTGGTTCCTGGCGGACGATTGCGACTACTGGAACGAACTGAACAACCGCCTGACCCGCTACCTGGAGGAGCTGGAGCTCAGCCGCGAGCGGGTCAACCTGGTGCTGGACGCGGAGAAGCGGCGCATGGACGAGCGGATGAACCGCATCATGTACCGCTTCAGCATCATCACCATGGTGTTCCTGCCCATGAGCTTCCTCACCGGGCTGCTGGGCATCAACGTCGGCGGCATGCCGGGGGCGGAGAGCTCCCTGGGCTTCGTCATCGCCTGCCTGCTCATGTCGGCCCTCGGCCTCGGCCAGTGGTGGTTGTTCCGCCGCTGGCGCTGGCTCTGATGTGACCCGGCGGGCGCTGACCTCGTCTAGCCGAGACGTCCTGTGAGGTGCTTCATGCACGATCCATTCGAAGAATCCCTGCGCGATCTGCTCAAGTCATCCGTCTCCGAGCACGACGACGATGCCTGTCTGCACCGCGTGCTGAAGACCGCCAACCGCCAGGTCGGCGCAGGCGACCTGTTCAGCCTGATGGGGCACTGGCTCGGTGCCCTGATGATCGCCCTGAATAGCGGTTCGGCGCATGTCGCGCCGGTCTCCCGCCGCCACTCTTCTACTCGTTCTACTGATAAGGCCGACTGAAATGGAACTCGATCCCTGGACCCAAAGCCTGATTGCCGCGATGACCGCCCTGTGGACCAAGGTCGCCGGCTTCATCCCGAACCTGTTCGTGGCGTTGATCCTGGTGCTGCTCGGCTTCGTCGTGGCCAAGCTGCTCGACACCCTGCTGTCCAAGCTGCTCGGCAAGCTGGGCCTGGATCGGCTGATGGCCGGCACCGGCCTGACCAAGCTGCTCGGGCGCGCCGGCATCCAGGTGCCGGTATCGACCCTGATCGGCAAGATCGTCTATTGGTTCGTGCTGCTGATCTTCCTGGTGTCGGCCGCCGAGTCCCTCGGCCTGGAACGGGTGTCGGCGACCCTCGACGTGCTGGCACTGTACCTGCCCAAGGTGTTCGGCGCGGCGCTGGTGCTGGTCGCCGGCGTGCTCCTGGCCAACCTGGTCAGCGGCCTGGTACGTGGCGCGGCCGAGGGCGTCGGCCTGGATTACGCCCACGGCCTGGGGCGCATCGCCCAGGGCCTGGTGATCATCATCAGCATCTCCGTGGCCATCGGCCAGCTGGAGGTCAAGACCGAGCTGCTCAACAACGTCATCGCCATCGTATTGATCTCGGTCGGGCTGGCCGTGGCGCTGGCGCTGGGCCTGGGCAGCCGGGAGATCGCCGGGCAGATACTGGCCGGCATCTATGTGCGGGAGCTGTATCAGGTCGGGCAACAGGTGCAGATCGGCGAGGTCGAAGGGCAGATCGAGGAGATCGGCACGGTCAAGACTGTCCTGCTGACCGAGGCAGGCGAGTTGGTCTCGGTGGCCAACCGCACCCTGCTCGAGCAACGGGTGAGCAGCCGCTAACGCGCCAATCCCTGCTAATGTATGCCGCCGAACCTGTCGCCTGAGGCATCAGGCGCTGGCGGCTCTTGTCCCGACTGTCGGCCCGACCCGTTTTGAATAAAGCCCAATCGTTGTCCATGCGATACGACCCCCGCGAGCTCTCGGACGAGGAGCTGGTGGCGCGGGCGCATGGCGAGTTGTTTCACGTCACCCGTGCCTACGAAGAGCTGATGCGGCGTTACCAGCGCACCCTGTTCAACGTGTGTGCGCGCTACCTGGGCAATGATCGCGACGCGGACGATGTCTGCCAGGAGGTTATGCTCAAGGTGCTCTATGGCCTGAAGAACTTCGAGGGCAAGTCCAAGTTCAAGACCTGGCTGTACAGCATCACCTACAACGAGTGCATCACCCAGTACCGCAAGGAGCGGCGCAAGCGCCGCTTGATGGATGCCCTGAGCCTCGATCCTCTGGAGGAGGCGTCGGAAGACAAGACGCCGAAAGTCGAGGAGCGCGGCGGTCTGGATCGCTGGCTGGTGCATGTCAACCCGATCGACCGGGAAATCCTGGTGCTACGTTTTGTCGCGGAGCTGGAGTTCCAGGAGATCGCCGACATCATGCACATGGGCCTGAGCGCCACGAAAATGCGCTATAAACGCGCGCTGGACCGATTGCGTGAGAAGTTTGCCGGCGACACCGAAAGTTAGTTCGGGGCAGCTCTCTCTGGCGCAGCAATCGTTCTGCTAAACTCGCCGCCGTTTTGCGTGTCTACCTGCACGCAATTCAATCAATCACCATGTGGGGATTTACGGATGAAACTGAAAAACACCTTGGGCGTAGTCATTGGCTCTCTCGTTGCCGCCTCTTGCATGAGCGCGCTGGCTCAGGGCCAAGGCGCAGTCGAGGTGGAAGCTTTCGGCAAGCGTTACATGACCGACAGCTCTCGCGACCTGTCCAACGGCAATCTGCTGGGTGGTTCTGTTGGCTACTACCTGACCGATGACGTCGAACTGGCCCTGTCGTATGGCGAATATCACGATATTCGTTCGGAAAACGGAACCGGTAACAAGAACATCAAAGGCAACCTCGCTGGCCTGGATGCCATCTACCACTTCGGTGAGCAGGGCGTCGGCCTGCGCCCCTACGTGTCTGCTGGCTTCGCCCACCAGAACATCAGCAACGTGCCGGCGCGCACCGGTCGTGATCACTCGACCTTCGCCAACGTCGGCACCGGCGTGAAGTATTTCTTCAGCGAGAACCTCTTCGCCCGTGCCGGTGTGGATGGCATGTACAACATCGACGCCAACGAGGCCGAGTGGGCCGCTGGCCTGGGTGTCGGCATGAACTTCGGCGGCAGCAGCAAGCCGGCCCCGGCGCCTGCGCCGGTCGCCGCGGTGCAGCCGGTTGCCGAGCCGGTTCAAGTCGAAGAAGAGCCGATGGAGATGGTCCGCGTCGAGCTGGACGTGAAGTTCGACTTCGACAAGGCCAACGTCAAGCAAGAGAGCTACGGCGACATCAAGAACCTGGCCGACTTCATGAACCAGTACCCGCAGACCACCACCACGGTCGAAGGCCACACCGACGCCAAAGGCAGCGACGCCTACAACCAGAAGCTGTCCGAGCGTCGTGCCAACGCCGTGCGTGAAGTGCTGGTCAACCAGTACGGCGTGCAAGGCGAGCGCGTCAACGCCGTCGGTTACGGTGAGAGCCGCCCGGTGGCCGACAACGCCAGCGATGCCGGTCGTGCGATCAACCGTCGTGTAGAAGCCGAAGTGGAAGCCCAGATCAAGCAGTGATCGCGGCGACGCTTCGAAGAAAACCCGGCCCCGGCCGGGTTTTTCTTTGCCCAGAAAAAGCCCGGCCGGAGCCGGGCAGGAACGACTTCGCAGGAGCGAAGCGGTTAGGCGCTTGCCGCCAGCTGCAGGGGTTGCGGCTCGGCGGCGACCTCGCCGATCACCAGGATGGCGGGGCTCTTCAGTTGGAAGGTCAGGGCATCGTGCTGCATCGCCGCCAGGCTGCTGCGGCAATCGCGTTGCTGGGGCAGCGAGGCGTTCTCGATCATGGCCACCGGCATGTCGGCGGGCATGCCGCCGGCCAGCAGGCCGTCGCGGATCTCCGTCAGCTTGGCCACGCCCATGTAGACCACCAGGGTGGTGCCGCCCTGGGCCAGCGCGGCCCAGTTCAGCGTGCTGTCGTCCTGGGTGTGGGCGGTGACCAGGGTCACGCCGCGGGCCACGCCGCGCAGGGTCAGGGGAATGCCGCACTGGGTGGCCCCGGCCAGGCCGGCGGTGATGCCGTTGACCAGCTCCACCTCGATGCCGTGGGCGCCCAGCCAGTCGGCTTCCTCGCTGCCGCGGCCGAAGATGCAGGGATCGCCGCCCTTGAGGCGCACCACGCACTTGCCCTGGCGCGCGTAGCGCAGCATCAGCCGGTGGATGAAGGCCTGGGGCGTGGAGCGGCAGCCGCCGCGCTTGCCCACCGGCACCACCCGGGCCCTGGGGCAGTGCTCCAGCACGGCCGGGTTGACCAGGTCGTCGATCATCACGATCTCGGCCTGGCCCAAGGCCTTTACCGCCTTGAGGGTCAGCAGCTCCGGGTCGCCGGGACCCGCGCCTACCAGCCAGACTTTCGCGCTCATCTTCATCACCTCAGGCGTTCGCTGCCGCGGCTACGGAGGGCGCCGCCAGCAGTCGTTTGATTTCCGGCACGCAGGAGCCGCAGCTGGTGCCGCATTTGAGCTCCTGCTTCAGTCCATCCAGGTTCAGGCCGCGAGCGATGCCGGCGCAGACCGCCGCTTCGCTGACGTCCAGGCAGTTGCACAGGGTCTTGCTGGCCTTGCCGGCAGCGGCAGTGCCGGGCGGGGTGGACAGCGGCGCCAGCAGCCAGCGGCGCAGGTCCGCGTCGGCCTGGCCCTCGCTCCACAGGCTCTTCAGCCAGTCGCGGGCGGCCGTTTCGCCGGCCAGGCGGATGGCGGTTATGCGCCCGTCCTCGATGCGCACGCGCTTGCCGACGGTGCGCCGGGGGTCGTCGTAGGCCAGCACCGGGCCCTCGACGACGTTGAGCAGCGCATCGATCCGTGCCAGCAGCTCGGCTTCCGGGGCCAGCGCACTGGCGGCGCGGATCAGCAGGGCGGGGCGCTCGCGGCCGGTGAGGGTCAGGCTGGCGTAGGCGAAGTCCTCGAACAGCGGGCGCAGCGCGCTGAAACGGCGCTGCACGTCGCCCTCGACCAGGGCGAACAGCTGCCAGGGCAGCTCGACCTTCTCCACCTCGATGCCGGCGTGCTTGAGTTCCGGCTGCTTGGACAGCGGATCACAGGCCGGCAGGGTCAGCACGTTGGTGCCCAGGCCCTTGAGGAAGCGGTCGCCCCAGTGCATCGGCAGGTAGGCCTGGCCGGAGCGCACCGCCTCGTCACCCTGCACCGGCAGGATCAGGCTGCCGCGGCGGCTGCGCACCTTGACCAGGTCGCCGGCCTGCAGGCGGCGCCGACGCAGCTCGTCCGGGTGCAGGCTGAGCACGGCCTCGGGGGCATGGCCGAACAGGCGGGCGGCGGTGCCGGTGCGGCTCATCCCGTGCCACTGGTCGCGCAGGCGGCCGGTGTTGAGGGTCAGGGGGAAGCGTGCCTCGCGCTTCTCCTTGGGGGCGCGGTAGGGGTCGGCGTGAAAACGCGCGCGGCCGCTGTCGGTGGGGAAGCGGCCGTCGCCGTACAGGCGCGGCGTGCCGTGGCGGGCACCGGTGGGAAACGGCCACTGCTGGGGGCCCAGCTCATCGATCAGCGCGTAGCTCAGGCCGCTGAGGTCGAGGTCGCGGCCCCGGGTCAGTTGCTTGTATTCCTCGAACAGCGCCTCGGGACCGTCGAAGGCGAACAGGCTGGGCAGGCCGGGGCGCAGCAGGGCTTCCAGGCGGCGGGCGAAGTCCGTGGTGATCGCCCAGTCCGGCCGTGCCTGCCCCGGCGCCGGCACGGCACGGCGCACATGGCTGACGCGGCGCTCGGAGTTGGTCACGCTGCCTTCCTTCTCGCCCCAGCTGGCGGCCGGCAGCAGCAGGTCGGCGTACTGGCAGGTCTCGGTGGTGAAGAAGGCTTCCTGTACCACCACAAAAGGACAAGCGGCGAGGGCCTCGTGCACCTTGTTCTGGTCCGGCAGTGACTGCGCCGGGTTGGTGCAGGCGATCCACAGGGCCTTGATGGTGCCGGCGCGCACCGCCTCGAACAGCTCGACGGCCGTCAGCCCGGTGCTGTGCGGCAGGGCGTCGACGCCCCAGTAGCCGGCCACCTCGGCGCGGTGCTCGGGGTTGGCGGCGTCGCGGTGGCCGGGCAGCAGGTTGGCCAGGCTGCCGGTCTCGCGCCCGCCCATGGCATTCGGCTGGCCGGTGAGGGAGAAGGGCCCGGCACCGGGTCGGCCTATCTGCCCGGTGGCCAGGTGCAGGTTGATCAGCGCGCTGTTCTTGGCGCTGCCGGCGCTGGACTGGTTCAGGCCCATGCACCACAGCGAGAGGAAGGAGGGCGCCCGGCCGATCAGCTCGGCGCAGGCCTGCAGGTTTTCCAGGGAGATGCCGCAGATGTCCGCCACCGTGCCCGGGGTGTAGTCGCGCACCAGCTTCTTCAGGGCGTCGAAGCCCTCGGTGTGGGCCTCGATGAAGGCGCGGTCGATCCAGCCTTCCCACAGCAGGATGTGCAGGATGCCGTGCAGCAGCGCCACGTCGGTGCCCGGCAGGATCGCCAGGTGCAGGTCGGCCAGCTCGCAGGTGTCGGTGCGCCGCGGGTCGATGACGATGACCTTCATCTCCGGGCGCCTGGCCTTGGCTTCCTCCAGGCGGCGGAACAGCACCGGGTGGGCGTAGGCCATGTTGCTGCCGGCGATCAGCAGGCAGTCGCTCTGCTCGATGTCCTCGTAGCTACAGGGCGGGGCGTCGGCGCCGAGGCTGCGCTTGTAGCCGACCACAGCGCTGGACATGCACAGCCGCGAGTTGGAGTCGAGGTTGTTGGTGCCGACCAGGGCCCGGGCCAGCTTGTTGAAGGCGTAGTAGTCCTCGGTCAGCAGTTGGCCGGAGATATAGAAGGCCACGCTGTCCGGGCCGTGCTCGCGGATGGTCTCGGCGAACACGCTGGCGGCGTGGTCCAGGGCGCTGTCCCAGTCGCTGCGGGCGCGGGCCAGGCCCTTGCCCAGGCGCAGCTGCGGGTACAGGCCGCGGGCGTCGAGATCGCCGGTCAGGTGCAGGGTGGAGCCTTTGCTGCACAGCTTGCCGTAGTTGGCCGGGTGGTTCGGATCGCCTTTGACGTCGAGGATCTGCTCGTCGTCGTGTTCGATCAGCACGCCGCAGCCGACGCCGCAGTAGCAGCAGGTCGACGCGGTGATCTGGTTGGTGCTGGCCATGATTCGGGCTCCTACTGGCGTAGGGTGGACGACGCTGTGCGGGTCCACCGATACGAGGGGGTGGTGGAAAAGCCCGCGGCGCTTTCCACCCTGCGGCTTAGGCGCACTGTTCTGCGGTTTTCAGGGCCAGCAGCACACGGCCGTTCTCGACCTTGGCCTCGTGCCGGTGGGCGCAGCCGACATCCGGGGCCACGGCCTCGCCGCTGGCCAGCTCGATCTGCCAGTTGTGCAGCGGGCAGGCCACGCGCTTGCCGTAGATCAGGCCCTGGGACAGCGGCCCGCCCTTGTGCGGGCAGCGGTCGTCGAGGGCGAAGACCTCGTCATCGGGGGTGCGGAACACGGCGATGTCGCCCTTGGGGCCGGCGACAATACGCGAGCCGAGCACGTTGATCTCTTCCAGGGCGCAGATATCCAGCCAGTTCATACGGTGGCCTCCTCGAGCTGCACGACATTGATGCGGTCGAACTCTTTCTTCAGGTTCGGGGTTTCGATGCGCTCCTTCCACGGGTCCTGCTCGAAGGACAGCGCGTACTGCAGGCGGGCGTTGAGCGCCTTGCGGTTGTCGGCGTCCTCGAGCACGGCCTTCTTGATGTGCTCCATGCCGACGCGCTGCATGTAGTGCACCGTGCGCTCCAGGTAGAAGGCTTCCTCGCGGTACAGCTGGAGGAAGGCGCCGTTGTATTCGCGCACTTCCTCGGCGGTCTTGAGCTTGACGAAGAACTCGGCGACCTCGGTCTTGATGCCGCCGTTGCCGCCGATGTACATCTCGAAGCCGGAGTCCACGCCGATGATGCCGACGTCCTTGATGCCGGCCTCGGCGCAGTTGCGCGGACAGCCGGAGACCGCCAGCTTGACCTTGTGCGGCGACCACATGTTGAACAGGTCGTGCTCCAGGTCGATGCCCAGCTGGGTCGAGTTCTGCGTGCCGAAGCGGCAGAACTCGCTGCCCACGCAGGTCTTCACGGTGCGGATGGACTTGCCGTAGGCGTGGCCGGAGGGCATGTCCAGCTCCTTCCAAACCGCCGGCAAGTCGTCCTTCTTGATCCCCAGGAGGTCGATGCGCTGGCCGCCGGTGACCTTGACCATGGGTACGTTGTACTTGTCGGCCACGTCGGCGATGCGGCGCAGCTCGGAGGGGTTGGTCACCCCGCCCCACATGCGCGGCACCACCGAGTAGGTGCCGTCCTTCTGGATGTTGGCGTGGGCGCGCTCGTTGATCAGGCGCGACTGCGGGTCGTCCTTGGCCTCGCCCGGCCAGGTGGAAATCAGGTAGTAGTTCAGCGCCGGGCGGCAGGTGGCGCAGCCGTTGGGCGTGCTCCAGTTCATGAAGGCCATGGCCTCGGGCAGGCTGGTCAGGTGCTGCTCACGGATGGTCTTGCGGATCTGCCCGTGGTTGAAGTCGCTGCAGCCGCAGATGGCTTTCTCGCTCTTGGGCTTCACATCCGCCGCGCCGCCGACGGTGCTGATCAGGATCTGCTCCACCAGGCCGGCGCAGGAGCCGCAGGAACTGGCGGCCTTGGTGTGCTTCTTGACCTCGTCGACCGAGAACAGGCCGTTCTCCTGGATGGCCCGGACTATGCTGCCCTTGCACACGCCGTTGCAGCCGCACACCTCCATGCTGTCGGGCATGTTGGCGGTCTTGTCGGCGCCCTGGTGGCCGACGTCGCCGATGGCGCCTTCGCCGAACATCAGGTGGTCGCGGATCTCGCCGACGTTGTGGTTCTCGCGGATCTGGCGGAAGTACCAGCCGCCGTCGGCGGTGTCGCCGTACAGGCAGGCGCCGACCAGCACGTCGTCCTTGATCACCAGCTTCTTGTACACGCCGCCGATGGGGTCGGAGAGGGTGATGGTCTCGGTGCCTTCGGCGCCCATGAATTCGCCGGCGGAGAACAGGTCGATGCCGGTGACCTTGAGCTTGGTCGAGGTCACCGAGCCCTGGTAGCGGGAGAAGCCGAGCTGGGCCAGGTGGTTGGCGCAGACCTTGGCCTGCTCGAACAGCGGCGCCACCAGGCCGTAGGCGATGCCGCGGTGGCTGGCGCATTCGCCGATGGCGTACACCCGCGGGTCGAAGGTCTGCAGGGTGTCGTCGACCAGGATGCCGCGGTTGCAGGCGATGCCGGCCTTCTCCGCCAGCTCGGTGTTGGGGCGGATGCCGGCCGCCATCACCACCAGGTCGGCGGGGATCACCTCGCCGTCCTTGAACTTCACCGCGCAGACCCGGCCCTCGCCGTTGTCCAGCAGCTCGGCGGTGTGCTTGGGCAGGAGGAACTTCAGGCCGCGGTCCTCCAAGGACTTCTGCAGCAGGTCGCCGGCGGTGCGGTCGAGCTGGCGCTCCAGCAGCCAGTCGCCGATATGCACCACGGTGACGTCCATGCCGCGCAGCTTGAGGCCGTTGGCCGCCTCCAGGCCGAGCAGGCCGCCGCCGATCACCACGGCGTGCTTATGGGTCTTGGCGGTCTCCATCATCATCTGGGTGTCGGCGATGTCGCGGTAGCCGATCACCCCGTCCAGGTCCTTGCCGGGAATCGGCAGGATAAACGGGTTGGAGCCGGTGGCGATAAGCAGACGGTCGTACTCGGCCTCGCTGCCGTCGTCGGCGACCACCTTGCGCGCCTTGCGGTCGATCTCCACGACCTTGCGCCCCAGGCGCAGGTCGATGCCGTTGTCGGCATACCAGGCCAGGTCGTTGAGGACGATTTCCTCGAAGCTCTGCTCGCCGGCCAGCACCGGCGAGAGCAGGATGCGGTTGTAGTTCGGGTGCGGTTCGGCACCGAACACGGTGATCTCATAGAGCTCGGGGGCGAGCTTGAGCAGCTCTTCGAGGGTACGGACTCCGGCCATGCCGTTGCCGATCATCACCAACTTGAGTTTTTTCATGGTTCCTCACCGTCACGCAAAACCGGAAAACAAAAAAAGGCGTCCCGCCAGTCACCTAGCGAGGACGCCTTTGTCCAGATCCCGTTCTCTCGGGAAGCGCGGCCTTCCACGTTGAAGGTCGCGCTTTTTGAATTGTATGAGTGCTTTAGCAGGCTCTGTGCCAACTCTCACGAATGCAGGTTTCATGGGCCCTGCAGCGCTGCCGATGGAACCGCACGGCGGTTCGGAGCGGGGCTCGGCGCACCTGTTTAAGGCGAGTTGCGCCCTTATGGTGCATGCCGGGGTGCGCTAGCCGAGCAGCGCCAGCAGCAGGGCCAGGTTGAGCAGCAGGGACAGCAGCGCTACGCCACGCCAGACCAGCAGCGGTTCGCGCTCCAGCAGCGGCCGCGGCTGGCTGTTGAGGGCCTGGCGTTCGCCCTGTTCCAGGGCCAGCAGCCATTCCTCGGCGGTCTCGTAGCGCTGTTCGGGGTTGGCGCTGACGGCGCGGTTGAGGCTCTCGTCGATCCAGCTCGGCAAGTCGGGGCGATAGCGGCTGGCCGGGGTCGGGTTGGCGAAGCGCGGACTCTGGAAGGCTTCGATCTCGCCGTGGGGGTAGTGGCCGGTGAGCAGGTGGTAGAGCGTCACACCCGCCGCGTAGAGGTCCTGGCGGGGGCTGGGCGGGCTGCCGGCGAAGGCTTCCGGGGCGATATAGCTGGGGGTGCCCGGCAGGCTGCCGGGGTCATCGCGGGACAGGCCCGGACAATAGGCCAGGCCGAAATCCACCAGGCGCAGTTCGCCATCGTCGCCCCACAGCAGGTTCTCCGGCTTGACGTCGCGGTGCAGGATATTGCGCCGGTGCAGCATGCCCAGGGCCTTGAGCAGGCGCGGGGCGAGGTCCAGCCACTCAGGCAGCGGCAGTGGGCCGGACAGGCGCAGGTGCTCGGCCAGGGTCTGCCCCGCGTACTCGCGCTGCACGTAATACAGGTGCTGGCGCTGCGGCAGCGGGTGCACCTCGGCGAAGTGGCGGCCGGCCACGCGGCGCAGGAACCATTCCTCCAGCAGCAGCGCCGGCCCGGCCTGGGGCTCGTCGCCCCGGGTCGGCGGCAGGGTCTTGAGCAGCCAGCGCCGGGCCTGGCCGTCGCGCACCCGGTAGACCAGGGACTGGCGCGATTCGGCCAGCAGGCGCTCGACCTGCCAGCCCTCGAAGTCCTGGCCCTCGCGCAGCCGGGGCGGCAGCGGCCAGTGGGCGAGCTGCGCCAGGGTGTCGGCCAGGTCGCTCTGCGGCAGCGACTCGACCCTGACCAGCAGGGCGCTGGCATTGTCCTGGCTGCCGGCCAGGTGGGCGGCGCTGACCAGCGCCCGCGACGCCGCGGCCGGGTCCGGCTCGTCGTGCAGGATGTTGCGGATGCCGGCATCGCCGAGCACCGCCCAGACCCCGTCGCTGACCAGCAGGAAGCGCTCGCCCTCGCGCAGCTCGCCATCCAGGTAGTCCACCACCAGGTGCTGGTCCAGGCCCAGGGCGCGCTTGAGCACATGCTGCATGCCCGGCTGCTCCCACACGTGGTCCTCGCTGAGACGTTCCAGTTCGCCGTCGTGCCAGCGGTAGGCGCGACAGTCGCCGACATGCGCCAGGGTGAAGCGGCGGCCGCGCAGCACCAGGGCGCTGAGGGTGGTGAGCAGCGGCTGACCGCCGCCACCCGCCTGCAGCCAGCGGTTGTGGGCCACCAGCAGGCGGTCCAGGGATTGCGCCACCGCCCAGGTCTCCGGGGTGGCGTAGTAATCCAGGGCCAGGGCCTGCAGGGTCGCCCGGGCGGCCAGGCCGCCATCGGCGCACTGGCTGACGCCGTCGGCCAGGGCGAACAGGTAGCCCTTGCTCACCGCCAGCGCCGGTGCCGGCGTCACCACGCGGATGGCGTCCTGGTTCTCTGCCCGGGGGCCGGTGGCGGTGGCTTCGCCGAAGGTCAGTTGCAGGGCCATCGGGCTGTCCTGTAGAGGGGAGGGCTGAGGCAAAGGCGGGGCCGGGGCACGGCTGCGGACGGGGCCGTCGCCGGCCTCGCCCGCCTTTCCTGACCAGTGCGTTGCCGCTCTGCCGGTCGGCCCCGCCTTTGCCTCAATGCTCCAATGTCTGGGAGGTTGTAGGGTGGACCGCGCTTTACCGATCCACCAAGGGTGGATGAAAAAGGCATCATCCACCCTAGGTTGCTTGCTTACACCCGCGCCGCGGTGACGGCCGCCGAGCCCCAGGTGGTGCGCCAGCGCTGCTTGACACCGTGCAGGCCGATCCAGGCCAGCACGCCCAGGCTGGCGAACAGCCAGAGGCCCAGCTGGTAGTCGCCGCTGTGCTGCTTGATGGCGCCCAGGCCGGCGGCCAGGAGAAAGCCGCCGACGCCGCCGGCCATGCCGATCAGCCCGGTCATCACGCCGATTTCCTTGCGAAAGCGCTGCGGCACCAGCTGGAACACCGCGCCGTTGCCGGCCCCGAGGCCGAGCATGGCGGCGACGAACAGGGCCAGCGCGGCGGTCGAGCTGGGCAGGTTGAAGCCCACCGCGGCGATGCACAGCGAGGAGCAGGTGTACATCACCAGCAGCGAGCGGATGCCGCCGATGCGGTCGGCCAGGGCGCCGCCCAGGGGGCGCAGCAGGCTGCCGGCGCAGACGCAGGCGGCGGTGTAGTAGCCGGCGGTCACCGGGTCCAGGCCGTACTGGTCGTTGAAGTAGCCGGGCAGGGCACTGGCCAGGCCGATGAAGCCGCCGAAGGTGACGCTGTAGAAGAACATGAACCACCAGCTGTCGCGGTCGCCGAGGGCCTTGAGGTAGTCGGCCAGGGCCTTGGGCTTGGGCCGCTCCGGCGCGTTCTTGGCCACCAGGGCGAACACCAGCAGGGTGATCAGCAGCGGAATCAGCGCCCAGCCGAACACGTTCTGCCAGCCGAACAGGGCGGCCAGGCCCGGGGCGAAGACCGCCGCCAGCACCGTGCCGGAGTTGCCGGCGCCGGCGATGCCCATGGCCTTGCCCTGGTGCTGCGGCGGGTACCACTGCGAGGCCAGGGGCAGGGCGACGGCGAAGGCCGCGCCGGCGAAGCCGAGGAACAGGCCGAGCAGCAGGGCGTGCTCATAGGTCTGGATGCCGATCTGCCAGGCGGCGAACAGCGAGCAGATCACCAGCACCTGGCCGATCAGGCCGGCGCTCTTGGGCGACAGGCGGTCGGCCAGCAGGCCCATGAAGATGCGCAGCACGGCGCCGGCGAGGATCGGCGTGGCGACCATCAGGCCGCGCTGCTGGGCGGTCAGCTCGAGATCGGTGGCGATCTGCACGGCCAGCGGGCCGAGCAGATACCAGACCATGAAACTCAGGTCGAAATAAAGGAAGGCGGCGAACAGCGTGGGGGCGTGACCGGCTTTCCAGAAACTCGTATTCATCGAACACCTCATCGGCAAAATTGGGTCCCGGCCGGGGCGCGGCAGACCGTGGTCGTGGACACGGCGGCCGCAGCCCGCCGGGGAGGCACGGCACTTGTGGTGCCGCACCCTGCGGCCGAAGCCACAGCTGGGTTGAGAGAGTTGCCCGCAAGGCCCATGGATCGCAGGGGCATCACCAGCCCCTGGCGCTGGGGCTAAAACGAAAAACGCCGCCCGACCCGGGCGCCGGCTGGCGCAGGGTGGGGCGACGTCTTTGTCGTTCGTGAGGCAGCCGCCATTGGTTGCCTGCCAGGAGATACCAGCAAGAGCCGGGCCAACCTGTGAAATGGCGCGGAATCAGGCGCGCAGAGGCGCTACTGCCGGCAAACGGCGAGTCAAAGTGGGGCGCGCGCCATGAACGTGCGCCGTGACGGGGCGCGACGCTGCAGCGCGTGAGCGAAGGCGGGGCAGACGGCCCGGGCTGGTGCGCTCAGTCGGCCGGCGCGGCGGGGAAGCGGATGACCGGCTCGGATGAGCGTCTGCTCGGGCGGCAGGTCGAGGCGCTTGACCAGGCAGCAGATGGTCAGCAGGCCCGGGGGAGCCCTCAGCCGGTGGTCGGCGAGGCGCCGTCCAGCCAGTTGGCTTGGGGGAACTTGGCGCTGAAGCTCGCCGGCATCGACACCACCCGGCCGCGCCTGTAGTCGAAGAACACGAAGCCGGACTTGGCCAGCGCCACCAGGGTGGCGTCGTGTGGGCGGCTGATGCGGAAGGTGATGTCGCCGCCGTAGCGGTTGAAGTCCATCACCCCGACCTCGAACAGCAACTGGTCGCGGGCATGGGCCTCGGCGCGGTAGGCGGTGGCCAGGTCGGTGACGATGATGCCGGTGCCGTCCGCGCGGGCTTCCTCCACGCCGAACTCGAACAGAAAGCGCGCCCGCGCCTCGGAAATCATCGAGATCATCGAGTCGTTGCCCAGGTGGTTGGCCCCGTTGATATCGGTGACCCGCACCGTGAGCTGGGTGCTGTAGCAGAACTGGTCTTCGGGGAACTCGAGTTGCAGACGGGCCATGGTCGGGTCTCTATGGGACGCAGCTGCGCTGGGTGGGGCCGCGATTGTACGCGAAGGCCGGCCTGTGGCGCGGCATTCGCCGCCTCGATGAATGCCGCGCCCGCGCCTGCCGGCGGTTGCAACCACCGGCAGGCGCGCCCGGGTGGCGCTCAGGCCGCCGGGCGCTGCTGCTTCTGGTAGAGGAACTCCAGCACCGCCGCGCGGTAGTCGTGGTAGCGCGCATCGTGGGCCAGGGCCATGCGCTCGCGCGGGCGCGCCAGCTTGACCTCGAGGATGTCGCCGATGGTCGCCGCCGGACCGTTGCTCATCATCACGATGCGGTCGGACAACAGCACCGCCTCGTCGACGTCGTGGGTGATCATGATCACCGTGTTGCCGAGCTCGGCGTGGATCTCCATCAGCGAATCCTGCAGGTGGGCGCGGGTCAGGGCGTCGAGGGCGCCGAAGGGTTCGTCCATCAGCAGCACCTTGGGCCGCATGGCCAGGGCGCGGCCGATGCCGATGCGCTGCTTCATGCCGCCGGAGATCTCGCTGGGCCGCTTGTCGCGGGCGTGGCTCATGTGCACCAGCTCGAGGTTGTGCTCGATCCATTCGCGCATCTCGCCCCGGCTTTTCTGGCCCTGGAACACCTGGCGCACCGCCAGTTCGATGTTCTGGTAGCAGCTCAGCCAGGGCAGCAGGCTGTGGTTCTGGAACACCACGGCGCGCTCCGGGCCGGGCGAATTGACCTCGCGGCCGTCGAGGATCACCCCGCCGGTGCTGGCCTGGTAGAGGCCGGCGACGATGTTCAGCACGGTCGACTTGCCGCAGCCGGAGTGGCCGATCAGCGAGACGAACTCGCCCTTGGCGATCTTCAGGTTGACGTTCTGCAAGGCGCAGTACAGGCCCTTGTCGGTGGGGAAGCTGATGCCGACGCCGGTCAGTTCGAGGTGTGCGTTGTTCATGGCGGACTCCTTAGTTGACTGTCGTTAGCGCAGGTCGGCGTGCTTGTCCCAGCTGGCACGGCGCTGCAGCATGAGCATGAGGCGGTCGAGGACGAAGCCGATCAGGCCGATGACGATCACCGCCACCATGATCCGGCCGAGCGAGTTGGAGCTGCCGTTCTGGAACTCGTCCCAGATGAATTTGCCCAGGCCCGGGTTCTGCGCCAGCATCTCGGCGGCGATCAGCACCATCCAGCCGGTGGCCAGCGACAGGCGCAGGCCGGTGAAGATCATCGGCACGGCGGCGGGCAGCACGATGCGCCGCACATGGGACAGTGGCGACAGGCTGAGCACGCGGCTGACGTTCTGCAGGTCCTGGTCCAGGTTGGCCACGCCCACCGTGGTGTTGATCACCGTCGGCCACAGGCAGCACAGCGCCACGGTGATCGCCGAGGTGACGAAGGACTTGGCCATCATCGGGTCGCTGCTGGTGTAGACCGCGCTGACCACCATGGTCACCAGGGGCAGCCAGGCCAATGGCGATACTGGCTTGAACACCTGGATCAGCGGGTTGACCGCGTTGTAGATCGGCTTGCTCAGGCCGCAGACGATACCCAGCGGAATGGCCAGCATGGAGGCGATGGCGAAGCCGGTCAGCACCGTGTAGAGGCTGGTGAAGATCTGCTTGAAGAAGGTCGGCTTGCCGGTATAGGGGCGAATCTTCACCTCGGCGTCGGGATTCTTCGCCAGCTTGGCGGCGTTGCGCGCTTCCTGGCGGGCGTAGAAGGCGTCGGCCTTGTCCTGCTCGCGCTGGTGCTCGCTGACCAGGGCGCCGAACTGGCTGGCGACCTGGGTCGGGCCGGGGAACTTGCCCAGGCTGGTGTCGATGCTGCCGGCGGCGATCTGCCAGAACAGCAGGAAGGCCAGCACGCCGATCAGCGGCATCAGCACGCTCGGCAGCCAGCGTTTGAAGGCGGCGCTGCGCGCCGACTTCAGGGTTTCCCGTATGGGTTGGGCGACGGCGGGGTTGCTCATCGTCTGATCCTCGAAGCAGGGGGGAGCCGGAGGGGCGGCTCCCTGGGCTATGGCTGGCTTACAGCGCGGAGTCGGCCTTCAGGCCAATGCTGAACTGGTTGATATAGGCGTTCGGCTGGCGCCCGTCGTAGGTCAGGCCGTCGATGAACTCGTTGGTCGGGGCGCGGAAGCCCTGCTCGTCGGCCGCCGGGAAGTCCGCGGCGCGGGCCCTGCCTTCGGCGACCAGTTCGGCGGCGGCGGTCTGGTAGATCTCCGGCAGGTAGACCTGCTTGGCCACGTCCAGGTACCAGCTGTCCGGCTTGGCCTCGCCGATCTGCCCCCAGCGGCGCATCTGGGTCAGGTACCAGATGGCATCGGAGTAGTAGGGGTAGGTCGCGTGGTGGCGGAAGAACACGTTGAAATCCGGCACTTCGCGGATATCGCCCTTCTCGTACTCGAAGGTGCCGGTCATGGAGTTGGCGATCACCTTGGCGTCGGCGCCCACATACTCGGGACGGGCGAGGATTTGCACGGCCTCGGCGCGGTTGGCGTTGCCGTTCTCGTCCAGCCACATGGCGGCGCGGATCAAGGCCTTGACCAGGCGCTTGTGGGTCTCGGGGTTGGCCGCGGCCCAGGCTTTGGACACGCCGAAGACCTTCTCCGGGTTGTTCTTCCAGATCTCGTAGTCGGTGATCACCGGCACGCCGATGCCCTTGAACACCGCCTGCTGGTTCCACGGCTCGCCGACGCTGTAGCCATCGATGGTGCCGGCCTCCATGGTCGAGGGCATCTGCGGCGGCGGGGTGACCGAGAGCAGCGCGTCGGCATTCAGGGTGCCGGCGATGTCGCCCTTGGCCGGGGCGTAGTAGCCGGGGTGGATGCCGCCGGCGGCCAGCCAGTAGCGCAGTTCGTAGTTGTGGGTCGAAACCGGGAACACCATGCCCAGGTTGAAGGGCTTGCCCTGGGCCTTGTACTGCTCGATCACCGGTTTCAGGGCATCGGCCTTGATCGGGTGCAGCGGTTTGCCGTTTTCCATCGGCACGTGCTTCTTCATCTCTTCCCAGACGGCATTGGACAGGGTGATGCCGTTGCCGTTGAGGTCCATGGAGAAGGCGGTGACCACCTCGGCCTTGGTGCCGAAGCCGATGGTCGCCCCCAGCGGCTGGCCGGCGAGCATATGGGCGCCGTCCAGCTCGCCGGTGATCACCCGGTCCAGCAGTACCTTCCAGTTGGCCTGGGCTTCCAGGGTGACGTACAGACCTTCGTCTTCGAAATAGCCCTTCTCGTAGGCGATGGCCAGGGGGGCCATGTCGGTCAGCTTGATGAAACCGAGCCTGAGTTCGTCCTTTTCCGGATCGGCCGCCTGGGCGACCTGCAGGCCCAGCGGCGAGAGGAGCAGGGCGGCGGCGCAGCCGAGTCCGGTCAGGGTCTTTTTCAGCAGGGAACGGCGAGCGATAGAGTGCGGCATGATGATTCCTCAGGTCTCAGAAACGAAGAAAGACGTCGCGGACAACACCGCCCAGGCGGGCAGGCTGTCTTCGACGTCTTTGTCTATTCGTCCCGATCACCGCCGTTGGCGATCCGATGACGTGGGCTGAGGGGAGTAGTGCAAGGGGCTTGCCAGCTTCCCCGGCAACGGCCGATCGCTGTTGCGCCCGGCACGGCCCAGGGACGCTGGATGGTCCAGGCGTCTGGGGGTAAAAGCTTTTAAAAGCATGGAGTTATGGCGAGTGTCCGAGAGTTTTCATGGTCCGGATCATCGCCCAGCGCCCGGCCTGCCAGCGCTCGCCCAGGTCGCGCCAGGGCCGTTCGTTGAGCCATCGGCGTGCGTACCGGGCAGCACCTGGACCTCCGCGCCTCGCCCTGGTGCGCCCCCGGCCACGCCGCCGCGCGGCCGGCGCAAGGGTCAGCGCGCGGCGGGCCGGGCGTGGCTTTCCTCGACGAACTCCCTGAGCCAGCGCAACACCTGCACGGCATCCCAGCGCCCCGGGTCGAACATGGCATAGGCCTGGCCCTGATAGCCGACCACATCCAGCTGCTTGTGGTAGCCGGCGCGCTGCAGCAGGGCCTCGATCTCGGCGAAGCAGGTGTTGAAGTGCACGCGGTTGAAGGGGGTCTTGCCCTCGGTGACTATGCCTTCGAGCTGCAGCTCCTCGACCGTCGTGCGGACCCTGTCCAGCGGCATCCGGTTAACCCGGTGTTTCAGTTGCAGTACGTCCAGCATCGCTTTGCTCCTGATTGATGCTCCGAAGTGGCCGGCCCGGGGCGTGGCGAAGGGCGACCGGTGACGAGGGACAGTCTAGTGGAAAAATACTGTACAAATAAACAGTATTCGACAATAGTGAGACCGTCGCCTTCCGAACTCACTCGTTCGCCCGGTCCCCAGATGCTGGAGGCAGTGGCGCACTGCAGAGGAGCAATGAGCAATGCAACAGAGCTTGATGACGATTGTGCTGTTGGCCCTGCTGAGCGGCTGCGCCCAGCCGCAGGTCGAGCAACCCAGGGCCAATGGTTCCTACCTGGTGATCGAGAACGGCCAGGCCTGGGCGGTGCTGGTGGCCGACGGCAAGCGGCGGGAGGAGCGCGGGACGGTGATCGATGCGATCCGTCTGCCCGGCGCCCATGCGCCGGTGGCCGCCAGTTATGTGATAGACACCCCCAACTGTGGCCGGGTGCAGTGGCTGACCGAGCGGCAGGATGCCGTGGAGGGGGTCACCAGCCTGATGTCGCTGCACTACAACCAGCGCCTGGGTGAGTCCGCTTGCGTGATAGGGGACGGGCTGAGCCGGGTCTGGACGGTGCTGGACTATTCGGGCTGAGGGGGCCGTTGCGCGGCGGCATGGCTACCGCGCGCAACGGTTCAAGGCATCAGGCTTCCGGTGCCTTGCGCGGCTTGCCGGCGGCGGCCGGCAGCAGGCCGTCGGCACGGAACATCGCCTTGATTCCGCGCAATGCCTGGCGGATGCGGTCCTGGTTCTCGATCAGGGCGAAACGCACGTGATCGTCGCCGTAGTCGCCGAAACCCAGGCCCGGCGACACGCAGACCTTGGCCTCGAGCAGCAGCTTCTTGGCGAACTCCAGCGAGCCCAGCGCGGCGTACTGTTCGGGGATCTTCGCCCAGACATACATCGAGGCCTTGGGGTTCTCCACCATCCAGCCGATCTCGTGCAGGCCCCTGACCAGCAGGTTGCGGCGCTGGCGGTATTGCTCGGCGATGTCGCGCACGCACTGCTGGTCGCCTTCCAGGGCGGCGATGGCCGCCACCTGCAGCGGGGTGAAGGTGCCGTAGTCGTGGTAGCTCTTGATCCGCGCCAGGGCGTTGACCAATTCCGGATTGCCGACCATGAAGCCGATGCGCCAGCCGGCCATGTTGTAGCTCTTGGACAGGGTGAAGAACTCCACGGCGATGTCCTTGGCGCCCGGCACCTGCATGATCGACGGCGCCTGCCAGCCGTCGTAGACGATATCGGCGTAGGCCAGGTCATGCACCACCAGCACGTCGTATTGCTTGGCCAGGGCCACCACGCGCTCGAAGAAGTCCAGCTCGACGCACTGGGCGGTGGGGTTGGAGGGGAAGCCCAGGATCATCATCTTCGGCTTCGGGATCGACTCGCGGATGGCCCGCTCCAGCTCGGCGAAGAAGTCCACGCCGGGCACCAGCGGCACCGAGCGCACCTGGGCGCCGGCGATCACCGCGCCGTAGATATGAATCGGGTAGCTGGGGTTGGGCACCAGCACGGTGTCGCCATGGTCCAGGGTGGCCAGCATCAGGTGGGCCAGGCCTTCCTTGGAGCCGATGGTGACGATGGCCTCGCTTTCCGGGTCGATCTCCACCGCGTAGCGGTCTTGATACCAGCGCGAGATGGCGCGGCGCAGGCGCGGGATGCCGCGGGAGGTGGAATAGCCGTGGGTGTCCTCGCGCTGGGCGACGGTGCAGAGCTTCTCGACGATGTGCGGCGGGGTGGCGCCGTCCGGGTTGCCCATGCTGAAGTCGATGATGTCCTCGCCGCGGCGGCGGGCCGCCATCTTCAGCTCGGCGGTGATGTTGAACACGTAGGGGGGGAGTCGATCGATGCGCGCAAAGCGGCGCGAAGCTTGATCAGCCATGCTGTCCTCGAGAAACGTAAGCGCCCGGAACCGTCCGAGCGACGTTGGCCAGTGCGCTGGCCAGGCGCCGAAGATAAGCGCAGCGCCCGGGGTTTGTCGAGTGGCTCGTCGGCTCCCGGCGCTGCGCTCGGCCCTACGCGCGCTTCAGGTGCAGCAGCAGGTCGCTCAGGGCGCGGACATCGGCATCAGCGGTGCGCCAGGACGACAGGCTGAGGCGAAAGGCCGGGCGCCCCTGCCAGAGGGTCGGGCCGAACCAGACCTCGCCGGAGGCCTGGGCCGCCTCGCGGATGGCCTGGGTCTGCTGGTCGGAGTCGGCGCGCACCAGTACCTGGTTCAGCACGACGCGGTTGAGCACCTGGTAGCCTCCAGCCCGCAGGGCCTCGGCCAGTTCGCCGGCCTGGCGGATATGCCGGTCGATCATCTCGCGCAGGCCGTCGCGCCCGAGGCTCGCGAGGGCGGCCCAGATCGCCACGCCGCGGGCGCGGCGGGAAAACTCCAGGGTGAGGTTCTTCTGCGCGTCCCTGGAGGCCGTGGCATATGCCGCGTCGCTGTTCATCGCGTTGGCCAGGGCGTCGGCGTCGCGGCAGATGGCCATGGCGCCGTCGTAGGGGGTGTTCAGCCACTTGTGGCCGTCGGTGGTCCAGCTGTCGGCCAGCTCGACCCCCTCGGCCAGGTGGGCGGAGGACGAGGCGCGGGCCCAGAGGCCGAAGGCGCCGTCGACGTGCATCCAGGCGCCGGCCGCCTTGGCCTTGGGGATCAGCTCGGCGAAGGGGTCGAACTCGCCGGTGTTCACCTCGCCGGCTTGCAGGCAGAGGATGGTCAGGTCATCCAGTGGCGGCAGTTGCTGCGGATCGACGCGCCCATGGACGTCGGTCGGCGCGACGATCAGCCGGTTCATGCCGAAGCCGAGGATGCGCAGGGCCTTCTTCACGGTGATGTGGCAGCTGGCGGAGACCACCACGCGCACTTCCGGGGCGCCGACCAGGCCGTCGCCGTCGAAGTCCCAGCCCTTGCGGGCCAGGAGCTTGCGCCGGGCGGCGGACAGGCAGGCCAGGGTGCAGGCGGTGGCGCTGGTGCCGAAGCCGACTGCGCTCTCGGGCGGCAGGCCGAGCACTTCGCAGACCCAGCGCCCGGCGATGCGCTCCAGAGTATCGGCCGCCGGCGAGTTATCGAACGAGGAGGCGCACTGGTCCCAGGCCAGCACCAGGCGCTCCGCGGCGGCGGCGGCGGGCAGGGTGGCGCCGATGACGAAACCGAAGTAACGCGGGCCGTTGGAGGCGACGGTGGCCGGTGAGGCGATGTCGTCCAGGCGACGCAGTACCTCGCTTGCCGGGATACCCTGGGCGGGGATGTCGTGCTCCAGGGATTGCAGGGCGGCGATCGCGCTGGCCGGCGGGAAGGCGGGGCGGCCGGGGATGCCGTCGAAGTAGTGCAGGGCGCGGCGGTCGGCCTCGGCCAGTAGCTGGCGCTCTTCGTTGTCGTGGTTCATCTGGGAACTCGCTGTCGCTGGGCTGGGAGGTATTCCAGCTTAGCCAGGGCGCTGCCCCGACAGCAGTCACACCCGAGCCTGGAAATGTCCGTACAGTGAGGCGTCAGGGGGCCGTGTCGGGGAGCACAGTTGGCCGTTCGGCGGTACAGCTGGCCGCCGGGCGGTGATCGGGTGGCCGGCGACCGCCCGGAGGCCTTCAGTCGCCGAGCATGTCGTGCATGGCGATGATCTGCTCGGCGACCTGGATCAGCTTCTGCTGGCGGCTCATGGCCTGGCGGCGCATCAGGGTGTAGGCCTCTTCCTCGTTGCAGCTCTTCATCTTCATCAGCAGGCCCTTGGCCAGCTCGATGCGCTTGCGCTCGGCCAGCTGGGCGTCGCGGGCCTGCAACTGGGCGCGCAGGGCCTGGTCGCTCTCGAAGCGGGCCATGGCCACGTCGAGTATCGGTTGCAGGCGCTCGGCCTGGATGCCTTCGACTATGTAGGCGCTGACCCCGGACTGGATCGCCTGGCGCATGACCTTGGGGTCGTGCTCGTCGGTGAACATGACGATGGGCCGGGGCTGGTCGCGGCTGACCAGGACCACCTGCTCCATGACGTCGCGGCCGGGGGATTCGCTGTCGATCAGGATGACGTCGGGACGGACCGCCTCGACCCGCTCCGGCAGGTCGATGGTCAGCCCCGACTCGTCGATCACCTCGAAGCCGGCCGCGGTCAGGGCGGACTTGAGCCGGCCGACCTTCTTCGGCGTGTCGTTGATCAGGAGGATGCGCAGCATGATGGCAGGGGTTCCCTAGGTTAGAGGGCCGCAGTCGCGGCCGAAGCGGCATCGGCCAGGGCGTGCAGGGCGAAGCTGCGGGCATAGGCGGCCGGATCGCTGCCGTCCCAGACCTTGCCATCGAGCAGCACGGAGCTGCGCATGGCGCTTGCCGGCAGGGCGACGCCCACTGCCGTGGCAGCTTCATGATACAGCCCGAGCTGCTGCACCTGACTCGCCACCGCGAGGTAGTCCGGGTCCTCGCGCAGCAGGCCCCAGCGGCGGAACTGGGTCATGAACCAGAGGCCGTCGGACAGATAGGGCATGTTCACCTTGCCCTCGTCGAAGAAGCGCAACGCCTGATCGTCCAGCCAGGCGTGGCCGTTGCCGTCTTCATAGTGGCCGAGCAGCCGCGGCTGGATGGCACTCAGGGGGGCATCGACGTAGTCCCCGGCACTGAGCAGCTGTGCGCTACTGCGCCTGTTCTCCTCGTTGGCATCGATGAAGCGGCTGGCCTCCAGCACCGCCATCACCAGGGCGCGGGCCGTATTGGGGTAGTCGCGGACGAACGCCTGGGTGCAGCCGAGGACCTTCTCCGGGTGGCCCGGCCAGATCGACTGGCTGGTGGCCAGGGTGAAGCCCATACGTTCTTCGATCGCCTGGGCGCCCCAGGGCTCACCGGCACAGAAGCCGTCGATGCGTCCGGCCCGCAGGTGGGCGACCATCTGCGCGGGCGGCACGACCAGCGTCTGCACGTCTTCCAGCGGGTGGATGCCCTGGCTGGCCAGCCAGTAGTAGAGCCACAGGGCGTGGGTGCCGGTGGGGAAGGTCTGCGCCAGGGTGAGTTTTGCACTATTTTGGCGCGCGCGTGCGCGCAGTGCCTCGGCATCGGTCACGCCGGCTTGCTGCAGGCCGTGGGAGAGGTTGATGCTCTGGCCGTTCTGCGACAGGCCCATGAGCACCGCCATGTCCTGCGCCGGGCTGCCGCCGATGCCCAGGTGCACCGCATAGAGCAGGCCGTAGAGGCCCTGGGCGGCATCCAGCTCGCCACTGAGCAGTTTGTCGCGCAGGCCGGCCCAGGAGGCCTGGCGCTTGAGGTTGAGGCTCAGGCCGTAGGGCTGGGCGAAGCCCTGGGTCGCGGCGACGATCAGCGAGGCCGAGTCGGTCAGGGCCATGAAGCCCAGATTCAGTGCGTTCTTCTCCGGCGCATCGCTGCCGTTGACCCAGGCCAGGGCGTCGCCGCGGGGAACATCGTGCTCGCTCATCGGACATTTTCCTTTCTCAACACTCGAGGTCGCCGCACCGGCTCGCGGGTTGAGCGGAACGACGCCACTGTCTGCGGGCCGCCTGCAACGCTGGCGCGGCCCCGTTGAGTCTCTACAAAGCAAGCGATATGCCACGACGGCGGAATGTCGCGCATAAAAAAGCCCCGCACGGGGCGGGGCTTCTTCGACGCGGGTAACGCTTAGGCTTGCACGACCGGAATCTGGGCGTTGGCAGCGGCTTCGCGGAACTCGGCGATCTGGTCGAAGGACAGGTAGCGGTAGACGTCGGCCGCCATGCTGTCGATGTCCTTGGCGTAGACCATGTACTCCTCGACCGTCGGCAGCTTGCCGGTGATCGCGGCGACCGCTGCCAGTTCGGCAGAGGCCAGGTACACGTTGGCGCCATCGCCCAGGCGGTTGGGGAAGTTGCGGGTCGAGGTCGAGACCACGGTGGAGTTGGCGGCGACCCGTGCCTGGTTACCCATGCACAGCGAGCAGCCCGGCATCTCCATGCGTGCACCGGCCTTGCCGTAGATGCCGTAGTAGCCTTCCTCGGTCAGCTGGTGGGCATCCATCTTGGTCGGCGGCGACAACCACAGACGGGTCGGAATGCCGCCCTTGACCTTGTCCAGCAGCTTGCCGGCGGCGCGGAAGTGACCGATGTTGGTCATGCACGAACCGATGAACACCTCGTCGATCTTGTCGCCGGCGACGGTGGACAGCAGGCGGGCGTCGTCCGGATCGTTCGGCGCGCAGAGCACCGGCTCCTTCAGCTCGTTGAGGTCGATCTCGATGACTTCGGCGTATTCGGCGTCGGCATCGGCGCTCATCAGCTCCGGGTTGGCCAGCCAGGCTTCCATGGCCTGGGCGCGGCGCTCCATGGTGCGGGCATCGCCGTAGCCTTCGCTGATCATCCAGCGCAGCAGGGTGATGTTCGACTTCAGGTACTCGGCGATGGCCTGTTCCGGCAGCTTGATGGTGCAACCGGCGGCCGAGCGCTCGGCGGAGGCGTCGGACAGCTCAAACGCCTGCTCGACGGTCAGTTCGTCGAGGCCTTCGATCTCCAGGATGCGGCCGGAGAAGGCGTTCTTCTTGCCCTTCTTCTCGACGGTCAGCAGGCCCTTCTGGATGGCGTAGTAGGGGATGGCATGGACCAGGTCACGCAGGGTGATCCCGGGCTGCATCTTGCCCTTGAAACGCACCAGGATGGACTCCGGCATGTCCAGCGGCATGACCCCGGTGGCGGCGGCGAAGGCCACCAGGCCGGAGCCGGCCGGGAAGCTGATGCCCATCGGGAAGCGGGTGTGCGAGTCGCCGCCGGTGCCGACGGTGTCCGGCAGCAGCATGCGGTTCAGCCAGCTGTGGATGATGCCGTCGCCCGGACGCAGGGACACGCCGCCACGGGTGCGGATGAAATCCGGCAGGGTGTGGTGGGTGGTGACGTCGATCGGCTTCGGGTAGGCCGCGGTGTGGCAGAAGGACTGCATCACCAGGTCGGCGGAGAAGCCCAGGCAGGCCAGGTCCTTCAGCTCGTCGCGGGTCATGGGACCGGTGGTGTCCTGGGAGCCGACGGTGGTCATCTTCGGCTCGCAGTAGGTGCCCGGGCGCACGCCGGTCACGCCGCAGGCCTTGCCGACCATCTTCTGCGCCAGGGTGAAGCCCTTGCCGCTGTCGGCCGGGGCTACCGGCTTCTTGAACAGCTCGGAGGAGCCCAGGCCCAGTTCGGCGCGGGCCTTCTCGGTCAGGCCGCGGCCGACGATCAGCGGGATACGGCCGCCGGCGCGGACTTCGTCGAGCAGCACCTCGGTCTTCAGTTCGAAGCTGGTGATGACTTCTTCGCTGCCGTGCTTGCACACCTTGCCGGCATAGGGGTAGACGTCGATCACGTCGCCCATGTTGAGGTTCGATACGTCGAACTCGATCGGCAGGGCGCCGGCGTCTTCCATGGTGTTGTAGAAGATCGGGGCGATCTTGGAGCCGAAGCAGAAGCCGCCGGCGCGCTTGTTCGGCACATAGGGGATGTCGTCGCCGAAGAACCACAGCACCGAGTTGGTGGCGGACTTGCGCGAGGAGCCGGTGCCGACCACGTCGCCGACGTAGGCGACCGGGAAGCCCTTGGCCTTGACCGCTTCGATCTGCTTGAGCGGGCCGATGGCGCCTTGCTGCTCGGGCTCGATGCCGTCGCGGGCCATCTTCAGCATGGCCAGGGCGTGCAGCGGGATGTCCGGGCGCGACCAGGCGTCGGGGGCCGGGGACAGGTCATCGGTATTGGTTTCGCCGGGGACCTTGAACACGGTCAGGCTGTACTTCTCGGCGATCGCCGGGCGCTTGGTGAACCACTCGCCATCGGCCCAGGACTGCAGCACAGCCTTGGCGTGGGTGTTGCCGGCCTTGGCCTTCTCGGCGACGTCGTGGAAGGCATCGAACATCAGCAGGGTGTGCTTGAGCTGCTCGGCAGCCACGGCGGCCAGTTCGGCATCATCCAGCAGCTCGACCAGGGTGGCGATGTTGTAGCCGCCCTGCATGGTGCCGAGCAGTTCGACGGCGCGCTGCTTGTTGATCAGCGGGGAGCTGGCTTCGCCCTTGGCCACGGCAGAGAGGAACCCGGCCTTGACGTAGGCGGCTTCGTCCACGCCTGGCGGCACGCGGTTGGTGATCAGGTCTACGAGGAATTCTTCTTCGCCAGCCGGCGGGTTCTTCAGCAGCTCGACCAGGCCTGCGGTTTGTTCGGCGTTCAGCGGCTGGGGCACGATACCCTGAGCGGCACGCTCTGCTACGTGTTTGCGATAGGCTTCAAGCACAGTTATTACCCTCATCAGTGGTCCCAAAGGGTTGTCCGGGACGCGATCCAGAAATCACTGAACCAGGCGCTTCGTGGCTTTATGGGCTACTCAGCCGAGGTTTCAGGGGTTTCTTCCAGAAGCTGCTTTCAAAGTTTTACGCCGGCAGGACGGGCGAGATGAGGGCTGGCGCTGACCCTTGAAGGAACATTCAAGAGCCGGCGCCAACATCGTACCTGCAGGATCGACTGTGCTCGTGACGCTTTGAAAACAGCTTCCAACGGACATTGGCGCCTATAAAAGGCGGGCCGATAGTACCGGAAAGCGCGGGCGAAGTTAAGCCGCCGCCTGGCCGGATTGGGGATGAACTGGTTTAGACAAAGGGCTAAGATGCCAGGCCGTTTCGCCCTCGACGCCTTCTTCACCATGTCCAATCAACGCATCAAGACGCCCTGCGTAGGCCTGTGCTCAACCGTATACGGCGATCTGGTATGCCGCGGCTGCAAGCGCTTCCACCACGAGGTGACCCATTGGAATGGCTACGACGACGAGGAGAAGCGTGCCGTCTGGCTGCGCCTGGAGCAGCTGCTGGTGCAGGTGATGGCGGCCAAGCTGGAAGTCTTCGACGCGGTGCGTCTGCGCCGCCAGCTGGAGCAGCGCCAGATCCGCTTCGTGCCGCAGCAGTCGCCCTATTGCTGGGCGTATCAGCTGATCGCCCGTGGGGCCCGGGTGATCAGCCAACTGGAAGCCTACGGTCTGGCGCTGCTGCCGGAGTTCCGCGACTGGTCCTTGCCGGAGTTGCGTGACGCCATCGATCGCGAGTTCTTCCTGCTGTCCGAGGCACACTACGAGCGCTACATCGCCCCGCGTTTTCTCCGAGACGGCATGACGCGGCTGTAGGCCGCCTCATGTCGTGCGGGCTTGCCCCAGGTCTCCGCGGCGCGCTCTGCCTCAGCGCTGGGCGACCAACTCTTCCAGGTGGGCGATGATGTCGGCCGGCTTGAGCACCAGGATGTCGCTCTCCAGCGAGTCCAGAATGACTTCGGCGGTGTTGCCGATCAGCACGCCGGACAGCCCGGTGCGGGCGACGGTGCCGATCACCGTGACCGCGGCGTTGAGGGTGCGCGCCATCTGCGGGATCAGGGCATCGGCCGGGCCCTCGGCGATATGCAGGCATTCGTCGGCGATCTCGTATTCGGCCTGGAAGGCCTTGCACTCCTCGCGGTAGCGCGCCTCGATGGTTTCCTTGAGCTGAAAGGTGGGGTCGGCGGCGGACAGCATCGGCGCCGGGTGGGCGCTGATCACGTGCAGCTGGGCCTTGGCCAGTGCGGCGATGTCGTAGCCGTGGCTGATGATGCTGGCATGCAGGGTGCGGTGCTCGGCGTCGGCATTGCCGACATCCACGGCCGCCAGGATGGTGCCGCCGATCCAGGATCTGTCGGTTTTTACCATCAGCACCGGGCTGGGGCAGTAGCGCAGCAGCTTCCAGTCGTCCGGGGTGAGCAGGGCTTTCTTCAGCGGGTTGTCGGGGAAGTGCTGCTTGACCACCAGGCCGCAGCCCTCGGCCTGCTGCACGGCGATCACGGTCTGGTACAGGTTCTCGTGCCAGGCCTGTTGGCCGGATACGCTGTAGCCTTCCTGCTGCAGGCTGTTGCTCAGGTCATGGAGGAGGGCCGAATGATCGTGCTTCTTGTCGCAGATCAGCAGGTGCAACTGTGACTGGGTCACTCCGGCGATCAGCTTGGCTCGTTTCAGGGCCAGGCCCTCCGGCTGTTCCGGCGTAATGACCACCAGAATGCTGCGAATCGCTTGCATGATCGTCTCCCTGCGCAATGGATGAGGCACTCGAATCACTATAGATGGCGGCGCGGCGCCTTGTCTTGACCACGGTCAACGCTGCGGCTGGCTGTTCCGGGCGTCATTCGTATAATGGCCGGCCGTGCCCGCTGGCGCCGCCATCCCAACCGTGAGCCTATGCAACTGCTACCCGAGATCGAAGCCTTTCTCCTCTGTCCCACGCCGGACGCCTGGATCGACCAGGCCCTGCAGCATCAGGACATCATGCTGATCGACCACGCCAACTGCGAGAAGAAGGCCGCCTCGACGGCCATGACCCTGCTGTTCCGCTATATCGAGAAGGCCGATTTGCAGTACAACTTGTCGCGTCTGGCCCGCGAGGAGCTGCGCCACTTCGAGCAGGTCGCGGCCCTGATGGCCAAGCGCGGCATCGCCTACCGGCCGGTCAGCGCGGCCTTTTACGCCCAGCGCCTGCACAAGCACATACGCAGCGCCGAGCCGCACAAGCTGGTGGACACCCTGATCGTCGGCGCCTTTATCGAGGCGCGTTCGTGCGAGCGCTTCTTCCGCCTGGCGCCGCACCTGGACGAGGAGCTGGGGCAGTTCTACCGTTCGCTGCTCAAGTCCGAGGCGCGCCACTACCAGGGTTACCTGAAGATGGCCCGGGACTATGCCGGCGAGTCGATCGACGAGCGGGTCGCGTATTTCGCCGAGGTGGAGCGCGAGGCGATCCTCACGCCGGACAAGGAGTTCCGCTTCCACAGCGGCGTCGCTGCCTAAGCCGCATCGAAGAGGGCTGCCACCGGGTGTGCCGGCGGCAGCTAGCGGGCTGCCGTCAGAAGGCGCCGGCCGTTGGCGGGATGATCGGCAGCACCTTGCGGTTGCCGCGCAGGATGACGATGGCCAGGGCCACCAGCAGCAGGGAGGCGGCCGTCAGCACGAAGAACACGTCGTGCAGCGAGCCGGTGGTCTCGCGGATATAGCCGGCCAGGAGGTTGCCCAGGGTGCCGCCCAGGCCGAAGGTCACCATGCAGATGCCGCTGATCTGCATGGTCGCGGTCGAGGAATAGTGCTGGTTGACCCAGCCGGCGACGATGCCCCACATCGGGAAATACATCAGGCCGTAGCCGAAGCCGGCGACCAGGGCGAACCTGCCCGGATCGAGGATGAACGCCAGCAGGCCCAGGGCGAAACCGCTGAAGATCACCATCAGTGCGGTGCCATGGCCCCGGCGGTCGGCCAGCTTGCCGGTGATGAAGCCCGCCACCATGCCCGTGCCGCCCACCGTCGCCCAGGTATAGCCGCCCAGGGCCGCGGGCAGGCTGAGCTCATCCAGATAGGTATTGAGCCAGTAGGAGAACGGCATGGTGGTGAAGCCCACCAGCAGGCAGATCAGGCAGGCGAACAGCGCGGTGCGCTCGCCGATGATGGTGGCGAACAGCTTCGACGTGGGGATCGCGGCGTCGACCGGAGCGGGGCCGGCGGTCGGGCAGGCGGGTGCGCTCTTCAGGTCGCGCAGCATGTGCCAGGTCAGGGCCACCACCAGCAGGCCGAACAGCCCGGCGACCTGCCAGCTGGCCTGCCAGCCGAGCAACGGCACCACCACCAGGATCAGCAGGCCGTTGAGGGCGTAGCCCCAGGCCGTGCCGCTGGAGGCGCAGGACAGGTAGGTCGAGCGCTGCTCGGCGCGGGCGCAGCGGCTGACGATCTCGACGATGCAGCCCCAGCTGATCGCCGCGCTGGCGGCCAGGCAGGTCAGGGTCAGGGTGATCAGCAGCGGATCGCGCAACTGCGACATGCACAGCAGCAGGGCGCTGCTGAAGATGCCGGTCAGCAGGGCCAGGCGGCCGGTGCCGAGACGATGGCCGACCAGGCCGAGCAGCATGGCCCCGCCCAGATAGGCCAGCTGGGTCAGGGCGCCGATGGTCGCCAGCTGCCAGGCGCTGATGTCGATGGACTCGCGCATGAAGGGCATCAGGGCGGCAAACAGGAACATGCCAAAGCCGTGGCTGACGATCTGGTTCATGCCGAAGGTGGTGGGCATCCGCATTGATTCAGGCTCCGAGGCAGCTCGCAGGGGTGAGCTGGATGCTGGCCAAAATAGAGGCTTGTCAGCGTTCAGGAAAACGATAAATATTGATCACTGCTTTCAATAAGGTTGAATTCTGTGATGCGTGACCTGCCCATAGCCTTGCTGCGCACCTTCGTGGTGGTCGCCGAGACGCTCAACCTGACCACCGCGGCGGCGCGCCTGCACCGCGCGCCCTCGACCATCAGCATGCAGCTCGGCCGCCTGGAGGAACTGGTCTCGGCCGAACTGCTGCAGCGCGGCCAGTACGGCGTCAGGCTGACCCCGGCTGGCGAGCAGCTGAAGTCCTGCGCCCCGCAGCTGTTGAACCTGCATGACCGCATCCTCGGTACCTTCCAGCATGCCGAGGTGGGGGGCCAGGTGCGCTTCGGCACCCACGACCAGTACGCCACCCGCAGCCTCACGCCGCTGCTGGAGGCCTTCGTGTTGAGCTATCCCGAGGCCAGCCTGGAGGTGGTCTGCGACCATCGTCCCGAACACCTGGCGGCGCTGGTGGCCGATGGCAAGTTGGACCTGGCCCTGGTGGAGATGCCGGCCTCGTCCACGGGCGGCCGCCGGCTGTTTCGCGACGAGCTGGTGTGGGTGGGCGCCGAGGCCCACTCGACCCATGAGCGCGCGCCCTTGCCGTTGGCGGTGTTCGTCGAGGGCTGTTACCACCGGGCCTCTGCGGACAAGGCCCTGGCCGGGGCGCAGATTCCCTACCGCGTCGCCTTCACCAGCCAGAGCCGCGCCGGGGTGCTGGCGGCGGTGCGTGCCGGGATAGGCGTGGGCATCATCCCGCGCTCGACCCTGGAGCCGGGGCTGCGGGTAATAGAGGAAGGCTTGCCGCCCTTGCCGGGCACGGACATCACCCTGTTCGTCGCCGAGCAGGTCAACGAGGCGACCCTGCGCCTGGCGCAGACCATAGAGGCGAGCCCGCAATACCGGCGCTACGAGCGCCAGGTCGCGCTGCAGCGCTAGGCGCGCGGCTCAGGCGAGGGGGAAGGGGGCCAGCGTCCAGCCTTGGCCGTCGATCTGCAGGGCCCAGCCCTGCTTGTCCCAGTCGCCCAGCACGATGCGCCGCGCCGGCTGGCCGGCCACCTGCAGTGCATGCTCCGCCGGGCGGTGGGTATGGCCGTGGATCAGCGTGCGCACGCCTTGGGCGGCCATGACCCGCGGCACCTCGCTGGGGGTGACGTCGACGATGGCGCTGGCCTTCATGGCGGTCTGGCTGCGGCTTTCCTTGCGCAGCTTGCGCGCCAGCTTGTGCCGGGTAGCCAGGGGCAGGTGGCGCAGGATGAACAGGCTCAGCGGATTGCGCAGCCAGCGGCGCAGGCGCATGTAGGCCTCATCCTGGGTGCACAGGCTGTCGCCGTGCATCAGCAGGACCTGTTCGCCGGCCAGTTCGACCCGGCTCGGGTCGTTCAGCAGGGTGCAGCCGGCCTCGCGGCAGAACGCCCGGCCCAACAGGAAGTCGCGATTACCGTGCATCAGGAAGATGCGCGTGCCGGCGTCGCTCAACTGGCGCAGGGCCTGGGCAACGGAGCGCTGGAAGGGGCTGATGGCATCGTCGCCGATCCACACCTCGAAGAAGTCGCCGAGGATGTACAGCGCCTCGGCCTGGCTGGCGCGGGTCTGCAGGAAATGCAGAAACGCCCGGCTGATGTCCGGGCGCTCCTCTTCAAGATGCAGGTCGGAGATCAGTAGGATCACTCAACGATCTCGGCACGCTCGATGATCACGTCGTCGACCGGCACGTCCTGGTGGCCGGACTTCATGGTGGTGGCCACGCCCTTGATCTTCTCGACCACGTCCATGCCTTCGCTCACTTCGCCGAATACCGCATAGCCCCAGCCCTGCACGGTCGGTGCGCTGTGGTCGAGGAAGGTGTTGTCGGCGACGTTGATGAAGAACTGCGCGGAGGCCGAGTGCGGTTCCATGGTACGGGCCATGGCGACGGTGCCGACCTTGTTGGAGACGCCGTTGTTGGCTTCGTTCTTGATCGGCGCGCGGGTCGGCTTCTGCTGCATGCCCGGCTCGAAGCCGCCGCCCTGGATCATGAAGTTGCTGATCACGCGGTGGAACACGGTGTTGTCGTAGTGGCCGGCCTTCACGTATTCCTTGAAGTTGGCCACGGTTTCCGGGGCCTTGTCTTCGAACAGCTTGAGGGTGATGACGCCGTGGTTGGTGTGCAGCTTGATCATGTGAGATTCGCTCTGTCGAGAAATTCGAAGGCCTGTCAGGGGGTTGACAGCTTCGGCTATGATAAGCGCTTTGTTTTAGCCGGCCTACCCTGCGCCGCACCTGCATGATCAAGGACCCCATGAGCAAGCCAGAGACTCCCGCCGCCACGAACTTTCTGCGTCCCATCGTCCAGGCCGACCTGGATTCGGGCAAGCACACGAAGATCATCACCCGTTTCCCGCCGGAGCCCAATGGTTACCTGCACATCGGCCATGCCAAGTCGATCTGCCTGAACTTCGGCCTGGCCAAGGAGTTCGGCGGCGAGTGCAACCTGCGCTTCGACGACACCAACCCGGCCAAGGAAGACCAGGAATACATCGACGCGATCAAGAGCGACGTGCAGTGGCTGGGCTTCCAGTGGGCCGGCCAGGAGCACTACGCCTCCGATTACTTCGACCAGCTGCACGACTGGGCCGTCGCGCTGATCGAGGCGGGCAAGGCCTACGTCTGCGACCTGTCGCCGGAGCAGGCTCGCGAGTACCGCGGCAACCTCACCGAGCCGGGCAAGAACAGCCCGTTCCGCGAGCGTAGCGTGGAGGAGAACCTCGACCTGTTCGCCCGCATGAAGGCCGGCGAGTTCCCCGACGGCGCCCGCGCCCTGCGCGCGAAGATCGACATGGCCTCGCCGAACATGAACCTGCGCGACCCGATCCTCTACCGCATTCGCCACGCCCATCACCACCAGACCGGCGACAAGTGGTGCATCTACCCCAGCTACGACTTCACCCATGGCCAGTCGGACGCCATCGAGGGCATCACCCATTCGATCTGCACCCTGGAGTTCGAGGACCATCGTCCGCTGTACGAGTGGTTCCTGGCCAACCTGCCGGTGCCGGCGCAGCCGCGCCAGTACGAGTTCGCCCGCCTCAACCTGAACTACACCATCACCAGCAAGCGCAAGCTCAAGCAGCTGGTCGATGAGCAGCATGTCGAGGGCTGGGACGATCCGCGCATGTCGACCCTGTCCGGCTACCGCCGCCGCGGCTACACCCCGGCCTCGATCCGCACCTTCTGCGACATGATCGGCGTCAACCGCGCCGGCGGCGTGGTGGACATCGGCATGCTCGAGTTCGCCATCCGCGAGGACCTCGACGCCAATGCCGCCCGCGCCATGTGCGTGCTCAAGCCGCTCAAGGTGGTGATCAGCAACTACCCCGAGGGCCAGGTGGAAAACCTCGAGCTGCCCCGCCATCCCAAGCAGGACATGGGCGTGCGCGTGCTGCCGTTCAGCCGCGAGCTCTACATCGACGCCAGCGACTTCGAGGAAGTCCCGCCGGCCGGCTTCAAGCGCCTGGTGCCGGGCGGCGAAGTACGCCTGCGCGGCAGCTACGTGATCCGCGCCGACGAGGCGATCAAGGATGCCGACGGCAATATCGTCGAACTGCGCTGCAGCTACGACGAGAACACCCTGGGCAAGAACCCCGAGGGCCGCAAGGTCAAGGGCGTGATCCACTGGGTGCCGGCCGCCGAGAGCGTCGAGTGCGAAGTGCGCCTGTACGACCGGTTGTTCCGTTCGGCCAATCCGGAGAAGGTGGAGGAGGGCGCCAGCTTCCTCGACAACATCAATCCAGAATCGTTGACTGTGCTCAAGGGCTGCCGCGCCGAGCCGTCGCTGGCCCAGGCGCAGCCCGAAGAGCGCTTCCAGTTCGAGCGCGAGGGCTATTTCTGCGCCGACCTCAAGGACAGCCAGCCGGGCGCCCCGGTGTTCAACCGCACCGTGACCCTGCGCGACTCCTGGGGAGGCCAATAATGGCGCTGTCGATCTACAACACCCTGAGCAAGACCAAGGACGTCTTCAAGCCGCTGGTGGACAACCAGGTGCGCATGTACGTGTGCGGCATGACCGTCTACGACTTCTGCCACATCGGCCATGCGCGGGTGATGGTGGCCTTCGACGTGATCGCCCGCTGGCTGCGCCATAGCGGCTATCAGCTCAACTACGTGCGCAACATCACCGACATCGACGACAAGATCATCAAGCGTGCCCAGGAAAACGGCGAGCCGTTCGAGGCCCTGGTCGAGCGCATGATCGCCGCCATGCACGAGGACGAAGCCCGCCTGGCGGTGCTGCGTCCGGACCAGGAGCCCCGCGCCACCGGCCATATCGCCGGCATGCACCAGATGATCCAGACCCTGATCGACAAGGGCTTCGCCTACGCCCCGGGCAACGGCGACGTCTACTACCGGGTCGGCAAGTTCGTCGGCTACGGCAAGCTGTCGAGGAAGAAGATCGAGGACCTGCGGGTCGGCGCCCGTATCGAGGTCGACGAGTCCAAGCAAGACCCGCTGGACTTCGTCCTGTGGAAGGGCGCCAAGCCCGGCGAGCCGAGCTGGGATTCGCCCTGGGGCAAGGGCCGGCCGGGCTGGCACATCGAGTGCTCGGTGATGTCCACCTGCTGCCTGGGCGAGACCTTCGACATCCACGGCGGCGGCCCGGACCTGGTGTTCCCCCACCACGAGAACGAGATCGCGCAGAGCGAGGCGGCCACCGGCAAGCTCTACGCCAAGGCCTGGATGCACGCCGGCGCGGTGCGGGTGGACGGCGAGAAGATGTCCAAGAGCCTGGGCAACTTCTTCACCATCCGCGAGGTGCTGGAAAAGTACCACCCCGAGGTGGTGCGCTACCTGCTGGTCGCCAGCCACTACCGCAGCCCGATCAACTATTCCGAGGACAGCCTCAAGGAAGCCAAGGGCGCCCTGGAGCGTTTCTACCATGCCCTGCGCGGCCTGCCCGAGGTGGCGCCGGTCGGCGGCGAGGCCTTCGCCCTGCGCTTCAGTGCGGCCATGGACGACGACTTCAACTCCCCGGAAGCCTGCGCCGTGCTGTTCGAGATGGCGCGCGAGGTCAACCGCCTGCGCGACGCCGACCTGCCGGCCGCCGCCGGCCTGGCCGCGCGCCTGAAGCAACTGGCCGGGCTGCTCGGCGTGCTGCAACTGGAGGCGGACGCCTTCCTCCAGGCCGGCGCCGGAGGCAAGGTGGACGCCGCCGAGGTGGAAGCCCTGATCGCCGCCCGCCTGCAGGCCCGCGCCGAGAAGAACTGGGGCGAGTCCGACCGCATCCGCGACCAGCTCGGCGCCATGGGCGTGGTGCTGGAGGACGGCAAGGGCGGCACGACCTGGCGCCTGGCCGAGTAGGCCGAGCCCCCGCCAGCAACGAGGCCGCCGGAACGCGGCCTTTTTGTTGGTCGTTCTTCGGCCGTTGCCGGTAGCGGGGGCGGGGCCGACGGTCCCGGTTCCTGCAATGGCAACACATGGTTCAACGGCCTATACGGCCTATCGAGTGGAACACGGCGAATGTTGTCAGCTGTCAGGCGTTACAAGGTGCTGGTCTCCGACGCCCTGGTGCGCTGCTTTCCCCGCACCACGGCGTACCTGCGCGGCGAGAGCGCCGCAGGCCCGGGCGCACCAGGAGCCAAGGGGCCGGCGCGGCCGAAGCAGGGCGGTGCCGGCAAGGTGCAAGGCGCCGCTGCGCGCAAGCCCGCCAAACCCCGCGGCACGTCGAAGAAGGCGCCCACTGCAGGGATCTATGGCCGCGCCGGGATGAAGGTCGAGGAGCATCAGGTCCAGGCGATGCGCGAGAAAGTGGCCCAGGCCGTGGCCGCGGGGCTGATCGGTCCGCCGTCGGACGAGCAATGGGCGATGATCCTCAGCGATCGTCCCCTGACCCGGATCTTTGCCGGGGCGGGCTCGGGGAAGTCCACGACGCTGGTGCTGCGGGTGGTGTTCATGCTGGCGCACCTGGGGATCGACCCGGCTCGCCTGACGGTGATCTCCTTTACCAATGCATCCTGCGCCGAGTTGCGCGCGCAATTGCGCCGGGTGCTGCGGGTCTGGCAGTACCCCTTCGATGACGCGGCGGCGCGGCGCTGCGTGCGTACCTTCCATTCGGCCATGGCCGCGCTGGCCAGGGAGGTGCTGGGCACGCCGCTCTGGTTCGAACAGCTGGACGACAAGGGGGCGGCGCAGGAGCCGGACAACCCGCTGGCGGCGTCGCGGCTGCGGCCGGCCCAGCGGCGCCTGCTGCAGCAGGCCTATCAGCGCTGCTACGACGAGGAGGCGCAGTTCCGGCTGCGGGTGCATGCCTTGCTCGGTCTGCCGGAGCCGGTGCCGGGCGCCCCGGTGGCGAAGGCGCCGCTGGACGGCTACAGGCTGGATGGCGAGTTCACCCCCGTGCCGCTGTTCGAGGCCTTCTACGCCCAGGCCGGATTCATGCAGAGCATCGCTATAGAGCTGGACCGGATGCGTCCCGAGACGCTGGCTGGCACGGGCCGCGAACGCCTGTTCGTCGAGGCCCTGCTGCAGTTCTGGCGCGTCTTCGAGGCCTGCCTGGCCGAGCGAGGGCTGATGACCTTCGATGGCGCCTTCCTGCGCCTGACCCGGATGTTCGAGGCGGGCGGCACTGCCACCTCCAGCGCGCCGCTGGCCCCGCTCGGCCATCTGCTGATCGATGAGTTCCAGGATATTTCGCCGCAGATCGTCCGATGGCTGCGCGCCGTGCACGGCAACCTGGCGCGCCAGGGCGAGGCGGTGAGCCTGATGGCGATCGGCGACGACTGGCAGTCCATCTACGGCTGGCGGGGCAGCTCCCCCGAGCTGTTCATGGAATTCGACCGCCACTTCCCGAGCCGCGGCCGGGCGAATCGCAGCCAGGTATTGCTGCTGGCCACCAACTACCGGTCGGTCGCGCCGGTGCTGCGCGATGCGGAACTGGTGCTCGATGCCGTCGCGGTCAAGCAGGCCAAGTCGAGCATGGCCTTCCGGGCCGTGCGTCCCGGCGATCACGGCGTCAGGTTGCAGACGGGCTTCGACATCAAGCAGCACCTGCCCAGGCTGCTGCGGGAGATCGAGGCGCAGTGCGCCGCGGTGGCCAGCCGCGGCACGGCCGAGCGCACCGCGGTGCTGGTGTTGAGCCGGCGCAACGAGCCGCTACGCGCGATCAAGGCCGCGCTGGACAGCCACCTGTCGGTCAAGGCCTACAGTATCCACCGGGCCAAGGGCTTGCAGGCCGAGGTGGCGATCATCGTCGACGACTGCGCCGCGCCGCAGACGCACCCTCTGCGCAATGCGCTCTATGCCTATTCGGGGTTGTTCCGCAACAGCTACGACCAGGCCATGCAGGACGAGAGTCTGCGCCTGGCCTATGTGGCTATTACCCGCGGGGTGAGCCGGGTCGTCTGGTTCACGCGCAGGCCCCAGGGCGCGACGCAGCTGTTGGCGAGCAGGGCCGGCCGGCAGGGGCGCGAGGCCTGCTGAGGCCGCGTGGCTAGGGTTTCAGGCCCTGCGCGCGCAGGCGCTTGTACAGGGTATTGCGGCTGACACCGAGGCGCCGGGCCAGGTGCGAGATGTTGCCGGCGCAGGCCTGGTACTGGCTGGCCAGGTCATGGTCGCCGGCGCCGTCCGCCGGGCCGTGCCGAGGGCGGACGACACCTGGTTCGGGGCGTCCGGCCAGGTCGGCGAAGAAATCGTCGGGCAGGTGCTCGGCCCGGATCGGCTGGTCCTCGGCCATGGCCAGGGCAACCTGCAGCACGCTGCCGAGCTGGCGCAGGTTGCCGGGCCAGGGGTGGCGCTCGAACAGCTCCAGCACCTCGCGACTCAGTCCCGCCCCTTGCCCGACCTCGCGATGCTGATCCCACAGGCGCTGGAACAGGGCCTGCTTGTCGCTGCGTTCGCGCAGCGGCGGCAGTTCCAGGTTGAGGCCGCTGATGCGGTAGTAGAGGTCCTGGCGGAACAGGCCGCCGTCGACGTCCTGGCGCAGCGGGCGGTTGGTGGCGGAGATCAGGCGGATATCCACCGGGTACAGCTCGCTGCTGCCCAGGGGCTGCACACAGCGCTCCTGCAGCACCCGCAGCAGGCGGGCCTGCACCCGTAGCGGCATGTCGCCGATCTCGTCGAGGAACAGCGTGCCCTTGTGGGCCTTGCGGATCAGGCCGATGCTGCCTTTCTGACTGGCACCGGTGAACGCCCCCTTCTCGTAGCCGAACAGTTCGGACTCCACCAATTCGGCGGGGATGGCCGCACAATTGACCGCGATCAACGCCTGGCCGGCACGGGAGCTGGCCTGGTGCAGGGCCTTGACGAAGACTTCCTTGCCGACCCCGGTCTCGCCGTGGACGAGTATCGGGATGTCCTTCTCCAGCAGGCGCTCGGCCTGGCGCACGGCCTTGGCCACCCGCGGGTCGCCGAGGTCGATCGCCTCCAGGGTCAGCGCCTGGGCGCTATTCGCCGGGCTCGGCGGTGGTGCGGGGCGAAAGTCCCGGGCCTGGATCGCCGCCGGTTGCTGCGGGCGCTTGAGCAGGCCGTGGAAGCGATAGCGGCCGGCGGCGCGCAGGGCGAAGGGCAGGCCCTCGGGCTGGTTGAGCAGCTGGCGCAAGGGCACACCGAACAGGCTTTCCAGCGTCACCCGCGACAGGCTGATGCCCAGCAGGGTGTCGGCGCGGCGGTTGGCGGACACCACCAGGCCGGTCTCGTCGAAGATCAGTAGGCCGGCCCACTGGCTCTCCAGGTTGTTCAGCCCGGTATTGAAGATCAGCTGGAAGTAGCGGCCCTGGAACAGGTTGAGGATCAGGCGGTTCTCCACCGACTGGCTCATCATCTTGACCATGCCCAGGGTGTGGGAGGGCGGCAGGTAGCTGTCGCTGGAGACGTCCAGCACGCCGATCATCTGTCGCTGGGCGTCGAAGATCGGCGAGGCCGAACCGGTCATGAAGCGATTGGCCTTGAGGAAGTGCTCGTCGTGCTGGATATGCACGGCCTGGGTGCTGCTCAGGGCGGTGCCTATGGCGTTGGTCCCGGCATGCCGCTCCAGCCAGCGGGCGCCGGCGACGAAACCGGACGCCAGGGCCGGCTCGACGAAGCGCCGGTCGCCCCAGGACTGCAGCAGCTGGCCCTGGCTGTCGGCCAGCATGATCAGGCAGTTGGAGTTGGCGAGGATGTTCTCGTAGTAGGGCAGCACCTCCCTGTGGGTGGTCTGCACCAGGAACTGCTGCCTGTCCAGCAGGGCCGACACCTCGCCGTCCGGGGGGCGGGAAAAGTCCGGGGCGCTGTGGTGGGACAGCCCGTGCTCGCGGCAACGGGCCCAGGAGTCCTGGATGATGGTCGCGTGGGGAAGCGCTTGGGCGGCATCCTTCATAAGGTGGTCCGATCACCTGCGTGTTGTTCTTGTTCTTGTTCGGTCGGCGAGTGGATGTTCGCCGCCGTTGTTCTCGGTGCAGGATGTTGTTCGCCGCTGTTCATTGTCAACGCCCGGCGTGTTCAGTTGTTCAGGTTGAACAGTGGTCAGCGGTTCGATCGAGCCCTGGTCTGGCGGCGGTTTGTTCGATAAAAGCCTTTTTATTCAATGGCCTGCAGGAGGTGTCGGGGAGGCGGGGGAAAGTGGCACGGATGTCGCTAAGTCATGGCGAGGCGGTTCATACCGCAGGACATAACAAGAATAAGGGCACGCCATGTCGCTTACCCTCGAGCATGTCAGCCGCATCGTCGACAACCAGGTCTATATCGACGATGCCTGCCTGACCTTCGAACCCGGTTCCTTCAACGTACTGCTCGGCCGCACCCTGGCGGGCAAGACCAGCCTGATGCGCCTGATGGCGGGGCTGGACAGGCCGAGCAGCGGCCGCATCCTGATGAGCGGCGCGGATGTGACCGGCGTGCCGGTGCGCAAGCGCAACGTGTCGATGGTCTATCAGCAGTTCATCAACTACCCGACCCTTACGGTATTCGAGAACATCGCCTCGCCGCTGCGCCAAGCCGGGGTCGGCCAGGCGGAGATCGTCCAGAAGGTCGAGGAAACGGCGCGCATGCTGCATATCGAGAAGCTGCTGCAGCGTTACCCGCTGGAGCTGTCCGGCGGCCAGCAGCAGCGCACGGCCATGGCCCGGGCGCTGGTCAAGGAGGCCGACCTGGTGCTGTTCGACGAGCCGCTGGTGAACCTCGACTACAAGCTGCGCGAGGAGCTGCGCCAGGAGATGCGCGAGCTGTTCCAGGCGCGCCACACCATCGCCATCTATGCCACCACCGAGCCGAACGAGGCGCTGGCCCTGGGCGGCACCACCACGGTGCTCCACGAGGGGCGGGTGGTGCAGAGCGGCAAGACCGCCGAGGTCTACCACCGGCCGCAGCAGGTCCTGGCGGCCGAGTTGTTCTCCGAGCCGCCGATCAATCTGCTGGGTGGGCATATCAGCGCCACCGAGGTGAGCTTCGAGGAGGCCGTGCATTTCCCGCGCAACCCCGACCTGGACGAGCTGGACGAGGGTGCCTACCGCTTCGGCGTGCGCCCCAGCCATATCGGCCTGGTGCCGTCCAACGACGACGACCTGGAGCTGGCGGTGACCGTCGAGCTGGCGGAAATCAGTGGCTCGGAGACCTTCCTGCATGTGGGCAACGAACATGTCTCCCTGGTCCTGCACCTGCCCGGGGTACACGAGTACGACGTCGATACGCCGATCCTCATCTACATCCCGACCCACAAGCTGTTCGTCTTCGACAGCCGGGACCGGCTCGCGCAGGCGCCCAGCCGGCGCATGGGGAGGGGTGCCTGATGGCCGAGATACGCTTGCATAACCTGGCCCACAGCTACAGCCGCACGCCGGCGGGCCCCCAGGACTACGCGATTCGCGAGATGAACCACGTCTGGGAGCAGGGTGGGGCCTATGCCTTGCTCGGTCCCTCCGGCTGCGGCAAGTCGACCCTGCTGAACATCATCTCCGGATTGCTCAGCCCCTCGGAGGGGCAGGTGCTGTTCGATGCCAAGGAGGTCAACCGGCTGCCCCCGGAGCAGCGCAACATCGCCCAGGTTTTCCAGTTTCCGGTGGTCTACGACACCATGACGGTGTTCGACAACCTGGCTTTCCCGCTGCGCAACCAGGGCCTGGCCGAAGCCAAGGTGCTGAGCAAGGTGCATGAGATCGCCGAGGTGCTCGACCTGCACCCGCTGCTGCACAAGAAGGCGCGCAACCTGACCGCAGACGAGAAGCAGAAGGTCTCCATGGGCCGCGGCCTGGTGCGCGACGATGTGTCGGCGATCCTCTTCGACGAGCCGCTGACGGTGATCGACCCCCACCTGAAGTGGAAGCTGCGGCGCAAGCTCAAGCAGATCCACGAGCAGTTCAACATCACCATGGTCTATGTCACCCACGACCAGCTGGAGGCCTCGACCTTCGCCGACAAGATCGCGGTGATGTACGGCGGCCAGATCGTCCAGTTCGGCACGCCGCGGGAGCTGTTCGAACGCCCCAGCCACACCTTCGTCGGCTATTTCATCGGCAGCCCGGGGATGAACCTGATCGAGGTCGAGCGCTGCCCCGGTGGGGTGCGCTTCGGTGCCATCGAGTTGCCGCTGGCCGATGCCCTCAACCGGCGCCTGACCGAGTGCCCGGACAAGCGCCTGCAGGCCGGCATCCGCCCGGAGTTCGTGCACGTCTGGGAGGGCCCCTACGAGGGGGCTTTCTGCAGTGAGGTGGTACATGTGGAGGACCTGGGCACCTACAAGATCCTCACCCTGCGCCTGGGCGAGCAGCTGCTCAAGGCGCGCCTGCAGGAGGACCAGCAGGTGCCGCACAGGCAGGCGTACATCAGCTTCCCGGCGCAGTGGCTGCTGCTCTACGCCGACGACGTGCTGGTCGACAGCGCACAGGCGGAGGAGCGGGCATGAACAAGGTGCACAACAACCGGGCCTGGTGGCTGGTGCTGCCGGTCTTCCTGCTGGTGGCCTTCAGCGCCATCGTGCCGATGATGACGGTGGTCAACTACTCGGTGCAGGACATCTTCGACCAGTCCAGCCGCTACTTCGTCGGCGTCGACTGGTTCCGCCAGGTGCTGCAGGACACGCGCCTGCACGACTCGCTGCTGCGCCAGTTCATCTACTCGGCCTGCGTGCTGCTGATCGAGATTCCCCTGGGGATAGGCATCGCCCTGTGCATGCCGACCAAGGGGCGCTGGGCCTCGCTGTGCCTGATCCTCATGGCCATTCCGCTGCTGATCCCGTGGAACGTGGTCGGCACCATCTGGCAGATCTTCGGCCGCGCCGACATCGGCCTGCTGGGCTGGAGCCTGAACGAGCTGGGGGTGGCCTACAACTATGCCTCCGACACCGGCGACGCCTGGGTCACGGTGCTGGTCATGGACGTGTGGCACTGGACCTCGCTGGTGGCGCTGCTGTGCTACTCCGGCCTGCGGGCGATCCCCGATGTCTACTACCAGGCGGCGCGCATCGACCGCGCCTCGGCCTGGGCGGTGTTTCGTCACATCCAGCTGCCCAAGCTCAAGAGCGTGCTGCTGATCGCGGTGATGCTGCGCTTCATGGACAGCTTCATGATCTACACCGAACCCTTCGTGCTCACCGGCGGCGGGCCGGGCAACGCCACCACCTTCCTCAGCCAGACCCTGACCCAGATGGCGGTCGGCCAGTTCGACCTGGGGCCGGCGGCGGCCTTCTCCCTGGTGTACTTCCTGATCATCCTGCTGGTGTCCTGGCTGTTCTATACGGCCATGACCCACGACGACAAGCAACGCTGAGGTCGACCATGAGCATACGCAAACGTCTGGTGCTGCTGGGCTACCTGCTGTTCCTGCTGGTGCCGATCTACTGGCTGCTGAACATGTCGTTCAAGAGCAACACCGAGATACTCGGCGGGCTGAGCCTGTGGCCCCATGCCTTCACCCTGGACAACTACCGGGTGATCTTCACCGATCCGAGCTGGTACCAGGGCTACCTCAACTCGCTGTACTACGTCAGCCTCAACACCCTGATCTCGCTCAGCGTGGCGTTGCCGGCGGCCTATGCCTTCTCGCGCTACCGCTTTCTCGGCGACAAGCACCTGTTCTTCTGGCTGCTGACCAACCGCATGGCGCCGCCGGCGGTGTTCCTGCTGCCGTTCTTCCAGCTGTATTCCTCCATCGGCCTGTTCGACACCCATATCGCCGTGGCCCTGGCCCATTGCCTGTTCAACGTGCCGCTGGCGGTATGGATTCTCGAGGGCTTCATGTCCGGGGTGCCCAAGGAAATCGACGAGACCGCCTATATCGACGGCTACAGTTTCCCGAAATTCTTCGTGAAGCTGTTCATCCCGCTGATCGGCTCGGGCATCGGCGTGACGGCGTTCTTCTGCTTCATGTTCTCCTGGGTCGAACTGCTGCTGGCGCGCACCCTGACCTCGGTGGAGGCCAAGCCGATCGTCGCGGTGATGACCCGCACCGTGTCGGCCTCGGGGATCGACTGGGGCGTGCTGGCGGCGGCCGGGGTATTGACCATCCTGCCAGGCATGCTGGTGATCTGGTTCGTGCGCAACCATGTGGCCAAGGGCTTCGCCCTGGGCCGGGTGTAAGGAGAGGACTATGGAGTGGATGGCTTGGACCCTGCCGACGGGGCTGTTCTTCGGCGCCATCGCCCTGACCCTGGTGGGCATGACGGCCTGGGAATTGCGTTCGCCCAGCGTGGAGCGCAAGGGCTTCCTGCCGATTGCCACCACCCGCGGCGATCGCCTGTTCATCGGTCTGCTCGGCAGCGCCTACCTGCATCTGCTGGTGGTCGGCGCGACCGACTGGAGTGTCTGGACGGCCTCGTTGCTGTCCCTGTTGTGGCTGCTTGCAGTGATGCGCTGGGGCTAATCCGCGGCGCTGGCCTCGTCCCGCCGGTGGGTTTCGGCGGTGCAGGGCGCAGACCGTGCTGCCTCTTATAAAAACTGAGATGGAGGTCTCCATGTTCGACAATAACAACAACACCCGACATAGCGTGGCCCTGGCCGCCTTGCTGGCACTGTCCGGGCTCAGCGGTGCGGCCTGGGCGGATGCCTACGAGGAGGCGGCGAAGAAATGGATCGCCGAGGAGTTCAACCCCTCGACCCTGACGCCGGAGCAGCAGCTGGCCGAGCTGCAGTGGTTCATCAAGGCGGCCGAGCCGTTTCGTGGCATGAGCATCAGTGTCGCCTCGGAAACCATCGCCACCCACGAATACGAGTCCAAGGTGCTGGCCAAGGCGTTCAGCGAGATCACCGGCATCCAGCTCAAGCACGACCTGATGCAGGAAGGCGATGTGGTCGAGAAGCTGCAGACCCAGATGCAGTCCGACAAGAATATCTACGATGGCTATATCAACGACTCGGACCTGATCGGCACCCACTTCCGCTACGGCAAGGCGGTGGCGATCAGCGACATGATGGCAGGCGAGGGCAAGGCGGTGACCTCGCCGACCCTGGATCTGCCGGACTTCATCGGCACCTCGTTCACCACCGGACCGGACGGCAAGCTGTATCAGCTGCCCGACCAGCAGTTCGCCAACCTCTACTGGTTCCGCGCCGACTGGTTCGAGCGCCCGGAACTCAAGGCCAAGTTCAAGGAAATCTACGGCTATGAGCTGGGCGTGCCGGTCAACTGGTCGGCCTACGAGGATATCGCCGAGTTCTTCTCCGAGAAGGTCAAGGAAATCGACGGCCAGCGCGTCTACGGCCACATGGACTACGGCAAGAAGGACCCGTCCCTGGGCTGGCGCTTCACCGATGCCTGGTTCTCCATGGCCGGCGGCGGCGACAAGGGGCTGCCCAATGGCCTGCCGGTGGACGAGTGGGGCATCCGCGTCGACGGCTGCCGGCCGGTCGGCTCCAGTGTCGAGCGCGGTGGCGACACCAACGGCCCGGCGGCGGTCTATGCCACCACCAAGTACGTCGACTGGATGCGTCAATATGCACCGCCTGAGGCCCAGGGCATGACCTTCTCCGAGGCCGGTCCGGTGCCGGCCCAGGGCAACATCGCCCAGCAGATCTTCTGGTACACCGCCTTTACCGCCGACATGACCAAGCCCGGCCTGGCGGTGGTCAACGGCGACGGCACGCCGAAGTGGCGCATGGCGCCGTCGCCCAAGGGGCCCTACTGGGAAGAGGGCATGAAGCTCGGCTACCAGGACGCCGGTTCCTGGACCTTCCTCAAGTCGACCCCGGAGAAGCAGCGCCTGGCGGCCTGGCTGTACGCCCAGTTCGTCACCTCCAAGACCGTGTCGCTGAAGAAGACCCTGGTCGGCCTGACGCCGATCCGCGAGTCGGACATCAACTCCCAGGCCATGACCGATGCGGCGCCCAGGCTGGGCGGCCTGGTGGAGTTCTACCGCAGCCCGGCCCGGGTACAGTGGACGCCGACCGGCACCAACGTGCCCGACTACCCGCGCCTGGCGCAGTTGTGGTGGCAGTTCATCGCCGAGGCGGCCAGTGGCGACAAGACGCCGCAGCAGGCGCTCGATGGCCTGGCGGCGGCGCAGGACACCATGCTCGGGCGCCTGGAGCGTTCCGGGGTACTGGGCGAATGTGGGCCTAAGCTGAACGAGCCGCGCGACCCGCAGTACTGGCTGGATCAGCCCGGCGCGCCGAAAGCCAAGCTGGCCAACGAGAAGCCCAGGGGCGAAACCATCAACTACGACGAACTGCTGAAATCCTGGGAGCAGGGGCGCAGCTAAGCGCTGGTCGGGCAAATGAAAAACGGCACCCTGGGGTGCCGTTTTTCATGCGCGCAAGATGGCCTCAGTCGTGCAGGTGCTCCGCCGCGTGCAGGGTGTTCTCCAGCAGGCCGGCGCGGGTCATGGGGCCGACGCCGCCCGGTACCGGGGTGATCCAGGCGGCACGGGGCAGGGCGGTCTCGTGCACCACGTCGCCGATCAGCTTGCCGTCGTCCTGGCGGTTGATGCCGACGTCGATGACGATGGCGCCTTCCTTGATCCACTCGCCCTTGACCAGTCCCGGCTTGCCGGCGGCCACCACCACGATGTCGGCCTGGCCGACATGCTGCGGCAGGTCCTTGGTGAAGCGGTGGGTGATGGTGACGGTGCAGCCGCCGAGCAGCAGCTCCATGGCCATCGGCCGGCCGACTATGTTCGAGGCCCCCACGACCACGGCATGCAGCCCGTAGAGGTCCACGCCGGTGCTCTGCAGCAGGGTCATGATGCCCTTCGGGGTGCAGGGCCGCAGCAAGGGCATGCGTTGGGCCAGGCGGCCGATGTTGTAGGGGTGGAAGCCATCGACGTCCTTGTCGGGACGGATGCGCTCCAGGAGCAAGGAGGCGTCCATGTGTTCCGGCAGGGGCAGTTGCACCAGAATGCCGTCGATGCTCGGGTCTTCATTCAGGCGGTCGATCAGTGCCAGGAGCTCCGCTTGGCTGGTGCTGGCCGGCAGGTCGTAGGCCTGGGAGAGGAAGCCCACTTCTTCACAGTCTTTGCGCTTGTGCGCGACATAGACCTGAGAGGCAGGGTCGCTGCCGACCAGGATCACCGCCAGGCCGGGGGCCCGCAGGCCCTGCTGGCATCGCTCGGCGACCCGTTGGGCGATCTGCTGGCGGAGGCTGGCGGCGATCGCTTTGCCGTCGATCAGTTGTGCGGTCATTGCGCTAGATTAACCATTGGAAAGGATAGGGAGAGGACGGGCATTCTCGCATGGCGAGGTGGCACGGCAAAGGCGCCGGTCCAGGATTTTCCCGTAACCCCTTTATCTCACTGAACTTTTTTTGAAATTAGTGTTGACGCCCCATGGGCGCCTCTATAACATGCGCCCCGCTTGTCGAGCACAGCCAGTCGCTGGGTAAGACGGCAAACGCAGGGGTCGCAAGGCCTCCGCCGAAGCCGAAAGCTTTAAGTCTGCGCTTGCAGATGGATAGGCGCCCGTAGCTCAGCTGGATAGAGCATCCGCCTTCTAAGCGGATGGTCGCAGGTTCGAGTCCTGCCGGGCGTGCCATTTGGCAGTCTTGGCACAAGCAAAATGCAATATGGTGGGCGTAGCTCAGTTGGTAGAGCACAGGATTGTGGCTCCTGGTGTCGTGGGTTCGATTCCCATCGTCCACCCCATATTCCAGAACGCCAGGCCGAAAGCCTGGCGTTTTTGTTTTATAGTCTGACCACGCGGACGTGGTGAAATTGGTAGACACACCAGATTTAGGTTCTGGCGCCGCAAGGTGTGAGAGTTCGAGTCTCTCCGTCCGCACCATCTACTTCCCCTCCCGATTGCCGCCTGCATCTAGGGTGACTTCTGCAAATTGACCCTCTAGAATGCATGCCCTTGATCTGGGGCCGGAAACGGCCGGCTTATGTCTGTGCAACGAGGAATATCCATGCAAGTTTCTGTTGAAAGCACTTCTGCTCTTGAGCGCCGCATGACCGTCGGCGTTCCCGTCGAGCGCATCGAGACTGAAGTCAACAAGCGTCTGCAGCAGACTGCCCGTCGTGCCAAGGTTCCCGGTTTCCGTCCCGGCAAAGTGCCGATGAGCGTGATCCGTCAGCGCTACGAAGCCTCTGCGCGCCAGGAAGCCCTGGGCGACCTGATCCAGGAGACCTTCTATGAGGCCGTGGTCGAGCAGAAGCTGAACCCGGCTGGCGCTCCGGCCGTCGAGCCGAAGCCGTTCGAGAAGGGCAAGGATCTGGAATACGTCGCCACCTTCGAGGTGTTCCCGGAGTTTCAGGTGCAGGGCTTCGAGTCCATCGCCATCGAGCGCCTGCAGGCCGAGGTGGCTGATGCCGACCTGGACAACATGCTGGACATCCTGCGCAAGCAGAACACCCGCTTCGAGGCCGTCGAGCGCGCCGCCGAAAGCGGCGATCAGCTGAACATCGACTTCGTCGGCAAGATCGACGGCGAAGCCTTCGCCGGCGGCTCGGCCAAGGGCACCCAGCTGGTGCTGGGCTCCGGTCGCATGATCCCGGGCTTCGAAGACGCCCTGGTCGGCGCCAAGGCCGGTGAAGAGCGCGTGATCAACCCGACTTTCCCCGAGGACTACCAGAACCTGGACCTGGCCGGCAAAGTGGCCGAGTTCAGCGTCACGGTAAACGGCGTCTCCGCTCCGCAGCTGCCCGAGCTGAACGAAGAGTTCTTCGCCCAGTTCGGCGTCAAGGACGGCGGCCTGGAAGGCTTCCGCGCCGAGGTGCGCAAGAACATGGAGCGCGAACTGCGCCAGGCCATCAAGTCCAAGGTGAAGAACCAGGTGATGGACGGCCTGCTGGCGGCCAACCCGATCGAAGTGCCGAAGGCGCTGCTGGGTAACGAAGTCAATCGTCTGCGCGTGCAGGCGGTCCAGCAGTTCGGTGGCAACATCAAGCCGGAACAGCTGCCGGCCGAGCTGTTCGAAGAGCAGGCCAAGCGTCGCGTGGTGCTTGGCCTGATCGTCGCCGAGGTGGTCAAGCAGTTCGAACTCAAGCCCGACGAAGAGCGCGTGCGTGAGTTGATCCAGGAGATGGCGTCGGCCTACCAGGAGCCCGAGCAGGTCGTGGCCTGGTACTACAAGAACGACCAGCAGATGAACGAAGTGCGTTCGGTTGTGCTGGAAGAACAAGTTGTAGATACTGTTTTGCAGAAGGCCAACGTGACCGATAAAGCGGTCTCTTACGAAGAAGCTGTCAAGCCGGCGGAAGCGCCCAAAGCCGACTGATTCTTTACCTCGTTCGAACACGCCATAAGCCAGCCTCCGCGCTGGCTTATGCGTATTTGTGACATGACTATTTAGGGAGCGAGTGCAAGACATGTCCCGCAATCCTTTTATGCAACACATGCCTGACATCCAGGCGGCCGGCGGCCTGGTGCCGATGGTGATCGAGCAGTCGGCCCGCGGCGAGCGCGCCTACGACATCTATTCGCGTTTGCTCAAGGAGCGCGTGATCTTCCTGATCGGTCCTGTCGAGGACTACATGGCCAACCTGGTCGCGGCCCAGTTGCTGTTCCTCGAGGCCGAGAACCCGGACAAGGACATCCACCTGTACATCAACTCGCCGGGCGGCTCGGTGACCGCTGGGATGTCGATCTACGACACCATGCAGTTCATCAAGCCCGACGTGTCGACCATTTGCATCGGCCAGGCCTGCAGCATGGGCGCCTTGCTGCTGGCCGGCGGCGCCGCGGGCAAGCGTTACTGCCTGCCGCACTCGCGGATGATGATCCACCAGCCGCTGGGCGGCTTCCAGGGCCAGGCCTCGGACATCGAGATCCATGCCCGGGAGATCCTGACCATTCGCGAGCGGCTGAACAAGATCCTCGCCGACCACACCGGCCAGCCGATCGAAGTGATCGCCCGCGACACCGACCGCGACAATTTCATGAGCGGTGAGGATGCGGTCAAGTATCGCCTGATCGATCAGGTGCTGAGCAAGCGTCAACTGGCGGGCTAAGCGGCTTGCGTATGGGGCGACTGGATTGTTCCAGCCGCCGCGCGGGCTTGAAAACGCCCGCATTTGCCTTCATCTTGTGTTTCAAGCCTACCGTATTGGATTGATCGAATGACTGATACCCGCAACGGCGAGGACAACGGCAAGCTGCTTTATTGCTCCTTCTGCGGCAAGAGCCAGCACGAAGTACGCAAATTGATTGCCGGGCCCTCTGTCTTTATCTGCGACGAGTGCGTCGACCTGTGCAACGACATCATCCGCGAGGAGGTGCAGGAAGCCCAGGCCGAGAGCAGCGCGCACAAGTTGCCTGCGCCCAAGGAGATCAGCACCATCCTGGATCAGTATGTGATCGGTCAGGAGCGTGCGAAGAAGGTCCTCTCGGTAGCGGTGTACAACCACTACAAGCGCCTCAACCAGCGCGACAAGAAGGACGACGTCGAGCTGGGCAAGAGCAACATCCTGCTGATCGGTCCCACCGGCTCGGGCAAGACCCTGCTGGCCGAGACCCTGGCGCGCCTGCTCAATGTGCCGTTCACCATCGCCGATGCCACCACCCTGACCGAAGCGGGTTACGTCGGGGAAGATGTCGAGAACATCATCCAGAAGCTGCTGCAGAAGTGCGACTACGATGTCGAGAAGGCCCAGATGGGCATCGTCTACATCGACGAGATCGATAAGATTTCGCGCAAGTCCGACAACCCGTCGATCACCCGCGACGTGTCGGGCGAGGGCGTGCAGCAGGCGCTGCTGAAGCTGATCGAGGGCACCGTCGCCTCGGTTCCGCCCCAGGGCGGTCGCAAGCACCCGCAGCAGGAATTCCTGCAGGTCGACACGCGCAACATCCTGTTCATCTGCGGCGGCGCGTTCTCCGGCCTCGAGAAGGTCATTCAGGGGCGCTCGACCAAGGGCGGCATCGGCTTCAATGCCGAGGTGCGCAGCAAGGACCTGGGCAAGAAGGTCGGCGAATCGCTGCGCGAGGTCGAGCCGGATGACCTGGTGAAGTTCGGCCTGATTCCCGAGTTCGTCGGCCGCCTGCCGGTCATCGCGACCCTCGAGGAGCTGGACGAGGCTGCCTTGATGCAGATCCTCACCGAGCCGAAGAACGCCCTGACCAAGCAGTATGCCAAGCTGTTCGAGATGGAGGGCGTGGAGCTGGAGTTCCGTCCGGACGCGCTGAAAGCCGTCTCGAACAAGGCCCTGGAGCGCAAGACCGGCGCCCGTGGCCTGCGCTCGATCCTCGAAGGCATCCTGCTCGACACCATGTACGAGATCCCTTCGCAGTCGGAAGTGAGCAAGGTGGTGATCGACGAAAGCGTGATCGACGGTTCGTCCAAGCCGCTGCTGATATACGAAAACAGCGAGCCGCCCGCCAAGGCAGCGCCCGACGCGTGACCGTTACATCCTGAATGCAAAGGGGCCTGCGGGCCCCTTTGCATTTCCAGGGCTAGCGCTTGTTTTTTGCTGGGGCTACCCCCATCTTAGGGCCAAGGGTACTCCCATCTGTTTACGGCCGTATGGCCGCCGTAGAGCCGAAATCATGAAGACAACCATCGAATTGCCTCTCCTGCCGCTGCGCGATGTCGTGGTCTATCCGCACATGGTGATCCCGCTTTTCGTCGGGCGCGAGAAATCCATCGAAGCCCTGGAGGCAGCGATGACAGGGGAGAAGCAGATCCTGCTGCTCGCCCAGAAGAACCCCGCGGATGACGATCCGGGCGAGGAGGGGCTCTACCGGGTCGGTACCGTGGCGACTGTTCTCCAGCTGCTGAAACTGCCGGACGGCACGGTCAAGGTGCTGGTCGAGGGCGAGCAGCGTGGCGAGATCGAGCGGTTCATCGAGGCCGATAGCCATTGCCGCGCCGAAGTGCAGTTGCTCGACGAGGTCGAAGCCGCCGAGCGCGAGTCGGAAGTATTCGTGCGCAGCCTGCTCAGCCAGTTCGAGCAGTACGTGCAGCTCGGCAAGAAGGTGCCGGCCGAGGTGCTGTCGTCGTTGAACAGCATCGATGAGCCGAGCCGCCTGGTCGACACCATGGCCGCGCACATGGCGTTGAAGATCGAGCAGAAGCAGGAAATCCTCGAGATCACCGATCTGTCGGCCCGGGTCGAGCATGTGCTGGCCCTGCTGGACGCGGAGATCGACCTGCTGCAGGTCGAGAAGCGCATCCGTGGCCGGGTGAAGAAGCAGATGGAGCGCAGTCAGCGCGAGTACTACCTGAACGAGCAGATGAAGGCCATTCAGAAGGAGCTCGGCGACATCGACGAGGGCCACAGCGAGCTGGACGAGCTGAAGAAGCGCATCGAGAACGCCGGCCTGAGCAAGGAAGCCTACGACAAGGCGCAGACCGAGCTGAACAAGCTCAAGCAGATGTCGCCGATGTCGGCCGAGGCCACCGTGGTGCGCTCCTATATCGACTGGCTGGTGAACGTGCCGTGGAAGGCCCACAGTAAGGTGCGCCTGGACCTGGCGCGGGCCGAGGCGATTCTCAACGCCGACCATTACGGCCTGGAAGAGGTCAAGGAGCGCATCCTCGAGTACCTCGCCGTGCAGAAGCGGGTGAAGAAGATCAAGGGCCCTGTGCTTTGCCTGGTCGGGCCGCCGGGGGTGGGCAAGACCTCCCTGGCCGAGTCCATCGCCCATTCGACCAATCGCAAGTTCGTGCGCATGGCCCTGGGCGGCGTGCGCGACGAGGCGGAGATCCGCGGTCACCGCCGTACCTATATCGGCTCCATGCCGGGGCGGCTGATCCAGAAGATGACCAAGGTGGGCGTGCGCAACCCGCTGTTCCTGCTCGACGAGATCGACAAGATGGGCCAGGACATGCGCGGCGATCCCGCCTCGGCGCTGCTCGAGGTGCTCGATCCGGAGCAGAACCACAATTTCAACGATCACTACCTGGAGGTCGATTACGACCTGTCCGACGTGATGTTCCTCTGCACCGCCAACTCCATGAACATTCCGGCGCCCTTGCTGGACCGCATGGAGGTGATTCGCCTGCCCGGTTACACCGAGGACGAGAAGGTCAATATCGCCATCAAGTACCTGGCGCCCAAGCAGATCCAGGTCAACGGCCTGAAGAAGGGCGAGCTGGCGTTCGAGGAGGCGGCGATTCGCGACATCATTCGTTACTACACCCGTGAGGCCGGGGTGCGCAGCCTGGAGCGGCAGATCGCCAAAGTCTGCCGCCGGGCGGTGAAGGAGCATACCCGGCAGAAGCGCTTCGAGGTGCTGGTCACGGCGGAGTCGCTGGAGCACTTCCTCGGCGTGCGCAAGCATCGCTATGGCCTGGCCGAGCAGGAGGACCAGATCGGTCAGGTGACCGGGCTGGCCTGGACCCAGGTGGGCGGCGAGTTGCTGACCATCGAGGCCGCGGTGGTGCCCGGCAAGGGCCAGTTGATCAAGACCGGCTCCCTGGGCGATGTGATGGTCGAATCGATCACCGCCGCGCAGACCGTGGTGCGCAGCCGTGCCAAGAGCCTCGGCGTGGCCCTGGACTTCTACGAAAAGCGTGACATTCACATCCATATGCCCGAGGGGGCGACGCCCAAGGACGGTCCCAGTGCGGGGGTCGGCATGTGCACCGCGTTGGTCTCGGCCTTGACCCAGATTCCGGTACGTGCGGATGTGGCCATGACCGGTGAGATCACCCTGCGTGGTCAGGTTCTGGCGATCGGCGGGTTAAAAGAAAAACTGCTGGCGGCTCACCGGGGCGGAATCAAAACCGTGATCATTCCCGAAGAAAATGTCCGCGACTTGAAAGAAATTCCCGAAAACATAAAGCAAGACCTGCAGATTAAACCTGTTAAATGGATTGACGAGGTCCTGCAAATTGCGCTGCAATACGCCCCGGAGCCCTTGTCCGATGCGGCTCCTGAGCTGGTTGCAAAGGATGAGAAGCGCGAGTCTGATTCCAAGGAGCGAATCAGCACGCATTAGCCGGGGGGCTTTCTTGACACAATTTTAGAGCCCTTGTTATAAAGCGGCTCTTATTGTGTCTGCAGGCCGCCCAGCACCCGCTTTGCTTACACTAAAAATCAAGAAACAAACTCAACAGAAATTAAGGGGACTTAGAGTGAACAAGTCGGAACTGATCGATGCTATCGCTGCATCTGCTGATATCCCGAAAGCTGTTGCTGGCCGCGCGCTGGACGCAGTGATTGAATCCGTCACTGGCGCTCTCAAGGCTGGTGACTCCGTCGTACTGGTAGGTTTCGGTACCTTTGCTGTCAAAGAGCGCGCCGCTCGCACTGGCCGCAACCCGCAGACCGGTAAGCCGATCAGCATCGCCGCCGCTAAGATCCCTGGCTTCAAAGCTGGCAAGGCACTGAAAGACGCCGTCAACTAAGCGTCTTTCGGGCCTAGCCCTACCAGGTCGGCTGCGAGGTCGATCTGGCAGCGGAGGGGAGAGGCGGTCGGTGAGAATTCCGGTCGGTCATGCAGGGTTCGCGGGTTCGGGCCCTATCCGCTCCGCCAGTTACGCGAAGGCGCATCCCCGGATGCGCCTTTCTTCTATCCGGATATTACCCACACTGCACGGCTGCGTTTTTTTTATACAGTCGTTCTGGGGGACGCATGCTGCAGAACATCAGGGACAATTCACAGGGGTGGATTGCCAAAACCATTATCGGTCTTATCGTCGTGTTACTGGCGCTGACCGGTGTCGAGGCCGTGTTCACCGGCACCAGCAACAGCCAGAACGCTGCCGAGGTGAACGGCGAGAAGGTCAGCTTGAATCAGCTGGGGCAGGCGGTCGAGATGCAGCGTCGCCAGCTGCTGCAGCAGCTCGGCAAGGACTTCGATGCCTCCTTGCTGGATGAGAAGCTGCTGCGCGAGGCGGCGCTCAACGGGCTGATCGAGCGGACCCTGCTGCTGCAGGCGGCGGCGGATGCCGATTTCGCCTTCTCGGAGCAGGCGCTCGATCAGCTGATCCTGCAGACGCCGGAGTTTCAGGTGGACGGCAAGTTCAACGCCGACCGTTTCGACCAGGTGATCCGCCAGCTGGGTTATAGCCGCCTGCAGTTCCGCCAGATGCTGGCCCAGGAAATGCTCATCGGCCAGCTGCGTGCGGGGCTGGCGGGCAGTGGTTTCGTTACCGATGCGCAGATCGAGGCGTTCGCCCGTCTGGAGCGGCAGACCCGTGACTTCGCCACCCAGCGCGTGCCGGCCGATACCGCCGCCGTGCAGTTGAGCGACGACGACGTCAAGGCCTACTACGAGGCCCAGGCCAGTCAGTTCATGAGTCCGGAGCAGGTGGTTCTGGAGTATCTCGAGCTGAAGAAGGACGCCTTCTTCGACCAGGTCGAGGTGGCCGAGGAAGACCTGCAGAGCGCCTATCAGAACGAGATCGCCAACCTGGCCGAACAACGCCGTGCCGCGCACATCCTGGTCGAGGTGGGCGACTCGCTGAGCGACGAGCAGGCCAAGGCCAAGCTCGAAGAGGCCCAGAAGCGGTTGCAGCAGGGCGAGGATTTCGCCGCATTGGCCAAGGAACTCTCCGATGACCCGGGCTCGGCGGCCGAGGGCGGTGATCTGGGTTATGCGGGGCAGGGTGTATACGACCCTGCCTTCGAGGGCGCCCTGTATGCCTTGGGCGAGGGCGAGGTCTCCGCACCGGTGCGCAGCGAGTTCGGCTGGCACCTGATCAAGCTGCTCGGCGTGCAGGCCCCCGAGGTGCCCAGCTTCGACAGCCTGAAAGACAAGCTGGTGCGCGAGCTGAAGGCGCGGCAGGTGGAGCAGCGCTTCGTCGAAGTCGCCAAGCAACTGGAGGACCTGGCGTTCGAGGCCTCGGACCTGGTCCAGCCTGCGCAGGAGCTGGGGCTGGAGGTGCAAACCACCGCTGCCTTCGGCCGTGAAGGCGGCGAAGGCCTGGCCGCCAACCGCCAGGTCGTGCAGGCGGCCTTCAGTGCCGAAGTGCTGGAAGACGGTAGCAACAGCGCGAGCCTCGAGCTCGATCCGAGCACCGTCGTGGTGGTGCGGGTCAAGGAGCACAGAAAGCCAGAGCGGCTGGCCCTTGAGCAGGTCAAGGAGAGCATTCGTGCGCACCTGATCCGGGTCCGCGCCAGCGAGGCGGCGAAGGCCCAGGGTGAGGAACTGCTGGCGGCCTTGCGCGATGGCAAGGCGCCGGCCGAGCGGGCTGAAGAATGGCAGGTGGTCGAAGCGGCCACGCGCAGCCAGGACAGCGTCGAGCCGCTCGTGCTGCAGGCGCTGTTCCGCATGCCCAAGCCGCGCGAGGCCGGGCAGCCGACCTTCGCCGGCGTCGGCCTGGACAGTGGCGACTTCGTGGTGATTCGCCTCAATGGCGTGAGCGAGCCGCAGGAGGCCTTGGCCGAGGAAGAGAAGGGCATGTACCGGCGCTTCCTGGCCTCGCGCAGTGGTCAGCAGGACTTCGCGGCCTTCCGCAAGCAGCTGGAAGCGCAGGCGGATATCGAGCGCTTCTGATAGCGACCAGCAATAAAAAAGCCCGCGTTAGCGGGCTTTTTTATTGTCGGCACCGGGCCGATCAGTCTTCCATGGCGCCCATGGCGGTGGTGTTGAAGCCGCCGTCGACGTACATGATCTCGCCGCTGACGCCCGAGGCCAGGTCGGAGCAGAGGAAGGCGCCGGCATTGCCGACTTCCTCGATGGTCACGTTACGGCGCAGTGGGGTCTGCTTCTCGTTGGCAGCGAGCATCTTGCGGAAGCTGGCAATGCCGCTGGCCGCGAGGGTGCGGATGGGGCCGGCGGAGATGGCGTTGACGCGAGTGCCTTCCGGGCCGAGGCTGGCGGCCAGGTAGCGCACGCCGGCTTCCAGGCTGGCCTTGGCCATGCCCATCACGTTGTAGTTGGGCATGGTGCGCTCGGCGCCCAGGTAGGAGAGGGTCAGCAGGCTGCCGTTGCGACCCTTCATCAGCTCGCGACCGGCCTTGGCCAGGGCGACGAAGCTGTAGGCGCTGATGTCGTGAGCGATCTTGAAGCCTTCGCGGGTGGTGACGTCGGTGAAGTCGCCGTTGAGCTGGTCGCCCGGGGCGAAGCCGACCGAGTGGACGATGCAGTCCAGGCCGTCCCACTTCTTGCTCAGGGCCTCGAACACGCTGGCGATCTCGTCATCGTTGGCCACATCGCAAGGGAAGCACAGCTCGGGACCCGAGCCCCAGCCGGCGGCGAATTCTTCGACCCGACCCTTGAGCTTCTCGTTCTGATAGGTGAAGGCCAGTTCGGCGCCCTCGCGGTGCATGGCCGCGGCGATGCCCGAGGCGATGGACAGTTTGCTGGCAACGCCAACGATCAGTACGCGCTTACCGCTTAGAAAACCCATGTGTCTCTTCCTCTTCCTACTTTCAAGGATTAGTCGGCAGCTGCTGGAGCCAGAAAGGCTGCCTCCAGCAGCTGCCGAGTGTAAATATGTTGCGGTGCGGCGAAGATCTTCTCCGCTGCCCCCTGTTCCACCACTTGCCCTTCCTTGACCACGATCAGCTGGTGGCTCAGTGCCCGAACCACGGCCAGGTCGTGGCTGATAAACAGGTACGTCAGGTTGTGCTTGATCTGCAGCGCGCGCAGCAACTCGACGACCTGGCGCTGAACCGTGCGATCGAGCGCCGAGGTGGGCTCGTCCAGCAGTATCAGCGCCGGTTTCAACACCAGTGCCCGGGCGATGGCGATCCGTTGCCGTTGCCCGCCGGAAAACTCGTGGGGGTAGCGGTGCCGGGTTTCCGGGTCCAGGTCTACCTCCAGGAGCGCGTCGATGATCGCTTGTTCCTGTTCCGCCGGCGTGCCCATGCGATGGATATGCAGGCCCTCACCGACGATCTGGCCCACCGACATGCGTGGGCTCAGGCTGCCGAAGGGGTCCTGGAACACCACCTGCATCTGCCGGCGCAACGGGCGCACGGCGTGCTGCGACAGTCCCTGCAGTGCCTCGCCCCGGAAGCGAATGGCGCCCTGGCTGCCGAGCAGGCGCAGGATTGCCAGGCCCAGGGTCGACTTGCCGGAACCGCTTTCGCCGACTATGCCCAGGGTCTGGCCCCGGGGCAGGCTGAAGCTGATCCCGTCCACCGCCTTGACGTGGTCGACGGTGCGCCGCAGCAGCCCCTTCTTGATCGGGAACCACACGCGCAGGTCGTCGACCTCCAGCAGCGGTTCGCCGGCAGCGACTGCCACCGGGTCGCCACTGGGCTCGGCACCGAGCAGTTCCTGGGTATAGGGATGCTGCGGCGCATGGAACAATTTTTCACACGACGCTTGTTCGACGATCTTTCCGCTCTGCATGACACATACGCGATGGGCAATTCGCCGCACCAGGTTGAGGTCGTGGCTGATCAGCAGCAGGGCCATGCCGAGGCGGGCCTGCAGGTCCTTGAGCAGTTCGAGGATTTTCAGCTGCACGGTGACGTCGAGGGCGGTGGTCGGTTCGTCGGCGATCAGCAGTTCCGGCTCGTTGGCCAGGGCCATGGCGATCATCACCCGCTGGCGCTGGCCGCCGGACAGCTCGTGGGGATAGGCCTTGAGGCGCTTGTGCGGCTCGGGAATGCCGACCAGCTCCAGCAGCTCCAGGGTGCGCTCGGTGGCGGCCGTACCGCTCAGGCCCTTGTGCAGCGCGAGCACCTCGTTGATCTGCTTCTCGATGCTGTGCAGCGGATTGAGCGAGGTCATGGGCTCCTGGAAGACCATGGCGATGCGATCGCCGCGCAGGGCGCGCAGGCGGTTCTCGTCGAGTGTGAGCAGGTCTTCGCCGTTGTAGTGGATGCTGCCGCTCGGGTGCCGGGCCAGGGGGTAGGGCAGCAGGCGCAGGATCGAGTGGGCGGTGACCGACTTGCCGGAGCCGCTCTCGCCGACCAGGGCCAGGGTCTCGCCGCGCTGGATGGAGAAGCTGACGCCTTCGACCACGCGCTGCTTCTGCTCGCCGGTGACGAACTCGACGGCCAGGTCGCGGACCTCGATCAGGGGGGCGGAGTCGTTCATCTCATTTCCTTGGGTCGAAGGCATCGCGGGCGGCTTCGCCGATGAACACCAGCAGGCTCAGCATGATCGCCAGCACGGCGAAGGCGCTGATGCCGAGCCAGGGCGCCTGCAGGTTGGCCTTGCCCTGGGCGACCAGCTCGCCGAGCGACGGCGCGCCGGGGGGCAGGCCGAAGCCGAGGAAATCCAGGGCGGTGAGGGTGCCGATCGCGCCGGTGAGGATGAAGGGCATGAAGGTCATGGTCGAGACCATGGCGTTGGGCAGGATGTGGTGGAACATGATGGCGCCGTTCTCCATGCCCAGGGCGCGGGCGGCGCGCACGTACTCCAGGTTGCGCCCGCGGAGGAACTCGGCGCGCACCACATCGACCAGGCTCATCCAGGAGAACAGCAGCATGATGCCCAGCAGCCACCAGAAGTTCGGCTGCACGAAGCTGGCCAGGATGATCAGCAGGTAGAGCACCGGCAGGCCGGACCAGACCTCGAGGAAGCGCTGGCCGAGCAGGTCGACCCAGCCGCCGTAGAAGCCCTGCAGGGCGCCGGCGAACACCCCGATGATGGAGCTGAGCACGGTCAGGGTCACGGCGAACAGCACCGAGATGCGGAAGCCGTAGATCACCCGTGCCAGCACGTCGCGGCCCTGGTCGTCGGTGCCCAGCCAGTTGGCCGCGGACGGCGGCGCAGGGGCCGGCACCTCCAGGTCGTAGTTGATGCTCGAATAGCTGAAGGGGATCGGCGGCCACAGCATCCAGCCGTTCTTCTCGGCGATCAGGCCCTGGATGTAGGGACTCTTGTAGTTGGCCTGCAGCGGGAACTCGCCGCCGAAGGTGGTCTCCGGATAGCGCTTGAGCACCGGAAAGTACCACTGGTCGTCGTACTGCACGACCAGGGGCTTGTCGTTGGCGATCAGCTCGGCGCCCAGGGTCAGGACGAACAGCGCCAGGAAGATCCACAGCGACCACCAGCCCCGCTTGTGCGCCTTGAACCGCTCGAAACGCCGCTGATTGATAGGGGACAGGGCCATCTCAATGCTCCCGGCTTTCGAAGTCGATGCGCGGATCGACCAGGGTGTAGGTGAGGTCGCCGATCAGTTTCAACACCAGTCCCAGGAGGGTGAAGATGAACAGGGTGCCGAACACCACGGGGTAGTCGCGGTTGATCGCCGCCTCGAAGCTCATCAGGCCGAGGCCGTCGAGGGAGAAGATCACCTCGATCAGCAGGGAGCCGGTGAAGAAGATGCCGATCAGCGCCGAAGGGAAGCCGGCGATGATGATGAGCATGGCGTTGCGGAACACATGGCCGTAGAGCACGCCGTTCTTCGACAGGCCCTTGGCCCGGGCGGTGACCACGTACTGCTTGTTGATCTCGTCGAGGAAGCTGTTCTTGGTCAGCAGGGTCAGGGTGGCGAAGTTGCCGATCACCAGGGCGGTGACCGGCAGGGCCAGGTGCCAGAAGTAGTCGAGGATCTTGCCGCCGAGGCTGAGCTCGTCGAAGTTGTTCGAGGTCAGCCCGCGCAGGGGGAACCAGTCGAAGTAGCTGCCGCCGGCGAACAGCACGATTAGCAGGATGGCGAACAGGAACGCCGGAATGGCGTAGCCGACGATGATCGCCGAGCTGGTCCAGACGTCGAAGGCGCTGCCGTGGCGCACGGCTTTGGCGATGCCCAGGGGAATGGACACCAGGTACATGATCAGGGTGCTCCACAGGCCGAGGGAGACCGACACCGGCATCTTCTCGACGATCAGGTCGATCACCTGCGCGTCGCGGAAGAAGCTCTCGCCGAAATCCAGGCTGGCGTAGTTCTTCAGCATGATCCAGAAGCGTTCCGGCGCCGGCTTGTCGAAGCCGTACAGACGCTCGATTTCGGCGATCAGCTCCGGGTCCAGACCCTGGGCGCCGCGGTAGTTGGAGCCGGCCACGGCCACCTCGGCGCCGCCGCCGGCGATGCGGCTGGTGGCGCCCTCGAAGCCTTCCAGCTGGGCGATCATCTGCTCCACCGGGCCGCCGGGGGCGGCCTGGATGATGATGAAGTTGAGCAGCAGGATACCGAACAGGGTGGGGATGATCAGCAACAGGCGGCGGACGATATAGGCCAGCATGCTAGCGCTCCGTGCTCGCCGCGTCGGCGTCGGTCGCCTTCGGGGCCTGTGGCAGTTCGCGGAACCACCAGGTGTTCAGGCCGATGTCGTAGAGCGGGGTGACCTTGGGGTGGGCCAGGTGGTTCCAGTAGGCCACGCGCCAGGTCTTGATGTGCCAGTTGGGGATGACGTAGTGGCCCCACAGCAGCACCCGGTCCAGGGCGCGGGTGTGGTCGATCAGGCTCTGCCTGGAGTCGGCGTTGATCAGGCCGTCGACCAGCTGGTCGATCGCCGGGTCCTTGAGGCCGATGTAGTTGCGGCTGCCCGGCTTGTCGGCGCTGCTGGAGTGCCAGTACTCGCGTTGCTCGTTGCCCGGCGAATTGGACTGGCCGAAGCCGCTGACGATCAGGTCGAAATCCCGCGAACGCAGGCGATTGATGTACTGGGAGACATCCACCCGGCGGATCACCAGCTCCATGCCGAGGTCGGCCAGGTTGCGCTTGAAGGGCAGCAGCACCCGTTCGAACTCCGGCTGGGCGAGGAGGAACTCGAAACTCACCGGCGTGCCCGTGGCGTCCAGCATATGATCGCCCTCGACCCGCCAGCCGGCCTCCTGCAGCAGCTGGTAGGCGCGGCGCTGCTGCTCGCGGATGATGCCGCTGGCATCGGTAACCGGCAGGCTGAACGCGTCGGTGAAGACCTCGGGGGGGATCTGCTCGCGCAGCGGTTCGAGAATCTTCAGCTCCGCCTCGCCGGGCAGGCCACTGGAGGCCAGCTCAGAGTTGTCGAAGTAGCTGTGGGTACGGCTGTAGGCGCCGTTGAACAGCTGCTTGTTGGCCCATTCGAAGTCGAACAGCAGGCCGAGGGCCTCGCGCACCCGGCGGTCCTGGAACAGCGGGCGGCGCAGATTGAAGATGAAGCCCTGCATGCCGGTGGGGTTGTGGTTGTCGATCTCTTCCTTGATCAACTGGCCGTTGGCCACGGCGGAGGTGTCGTAGGCGGTCGCCCAGTTCTTCGCACTGCTCTCCAGCCAATAGTCGAACTGCCCGGCCTTGAGCGCCTCCAGGGCCACGGTGTTGTCGCGGTAGTAGTCGATGCGCATGCGCTCGAAGTTGTAGAAGCCGCGGTTCACCGGCAGGTCCTTGCCCCACCAGTCCTCGACCCGCGCATAGGTAATGGAGCGCCCGGCCTGCACCTCGGCGACCCGGTAGGGGCCGCTGCCCAGGGGGATCTCCAGGTTGCCCTTGGCGAACTCGCGCTCGGCCCACCAGTGCTTGGGCAGTACCGGCAGCTGACCGAGGATCAGCGGCAGTTCACGGTTGCCGGCGTGCTTGAAGACGAAGCGCACCTGGCGCGGGCCTTCGATCTCGACCCGCTCGACGTCGGCGTAGTAGGCCCGGTACAGCGGCGCGCCATCCTTCATCAGGGTCTCGAAGGTGAACTTGACGTCCTCTGCGGTCACCGGCTGGCCGTCATGAAAGCGCGCCTCGGCGCGCAGGTAGAAGCGGACCCAGGCGTTGTCCGGGGCCTTCTCCATCTTCTCGGCCAGCAGGCCGTATTCGGTGAAGGGCTCGTCCAGGCTGTGGCGGGTCAGGGTGTCGTAGATCAGGCCGATGTCGTCGGCGGCCACGCCCTTGCTGATGAAGGGATTGAGGCTGTCGAAACCGCCGAAGCCGGACTGGCGCAGGGTGCCGCCCTTCGGCGCATCCGGGTTCACGTAGTCGAAATGCCGATAGTCGGCAGGGTACTTGGGCGCCTCGTCGTACAGGGTCAGCGCGTGTTGTGGCGCCGCCTGGCCGATAGCGGCCAGAGCCGACAGCAGCAGGCCGCTGCCGCGGACGAGGAGGGCGCGCAGGGAATGGGTCATCGAGCGGTCTCCGAGGATTTCAGCCACCAGGTGCGCAGGCCCAGGGTGTAGGGCGGCGTGGCGACGAAGGCGAAGCGGTTCCAGTACGCCAGGCGGTGATGGCTGATATACCAGTTGGGAATGGTGTAGTGCTGCCACAGCAGCACCCGGTCCAGGGCGCGGGTCGCGGCCACCTGCTGGTCGCGGGTCTTGGCCGCCAGCAGCTTGTCGAGCAGGGCGTCGACCACCGGATGGTCGATGCCCGCGTAGTTCTTGCCGCCCTTGATCTTGGCCTGGCTGGAATGGAAGTACAGCCACTGCTCCAGGCCGGGGCTGAGGGTTTGCGGCAGGGTCAGCAGGATCATGTCGAAGTCGAACTGGTCCAGGCGCTGTTTGTACTGGGCGCGATCGACGGTGCGCAGGTTGGCCTCTATGCCGATGCGCGCCAGGTTTTCGGCATAGGGCTGGAGGATGCGTTCCAGCCTGGGGTTGACCAGCAGAATCTCGAAGCGCAACGGCTGGCCATCGTCGTTGAGCAGGTGCTGGCCGCTGGGTTTCCAGCCGGCCTCGCCCAGCAGCTGCAAGGCGCGCCGCAGGGTGTCCCGGGGAATGCCGCGGCCGTTGGTCTGCGGCATCTTGAATGGCTCGGTGAACAGTCGCGCCGGCAGTTGCTTGCGGTACGGCGACAGCAGCAGCCACTCGGCGCCCTTGGGCTTGCCGGTGGCGGAGAATTCGCTGTTCGGGTAATAGCTCTGGGCCCGGGTGTAGGCGCTGTTGAAGAGGGCGCGGTTGGTCCATTCGAAGTCGAACATCAGGCCGATGGCTTCGCGCACCTTGCGCTCGGCGAAGGTCGCGCGGCGCGTGTTCATGAACAGCGCCTGGGTCTGGGTGGGGATCTGGTGGGGGATCTCCGCGCGGACCACCTCACCGCGCTCCACGGCCGGAAAGCGGTAGCCGCTGGCCCAGTTCTTCGCCTGATGCTCGATATAGAAGTCGAACTCGCCGGCCTTGAACGCCTCGAAGGCCACATGGCTGTCGCGGTAGAACTCCACCTCGACCCGGTCGAAGTTGTACTTGCCGCGGTTGATCGGCAGCGCCTCGCCCCACCAGTCCTTGACTCGCTCGAAGACCAGGCTGCGGCCCGGGCTCACCTGGGTGATGCGATAGGGCCCGCTGCCCAGCGGCGGCTCGAAGGTGGTGGCCTTGAAGTCGCGGTCTTTCCAGTAGTGCTGGGGCAGCACCGGCAGTTCGCCCAGGCGCAGGATCAGCAGCGGATTGCCCGAGCGCTTGAAGACGAAGCGCACGCGGTGGCGGTTGAGGATGTCGACCCGCTTGACCTCCTGCAGATGGGTGCGGTACTGCGGATGCCCCTCCTTGAGCAGCGTGCGGTAGGAGAACGCCACGTCATAGGCGGTGATCGGCTTGCCGTCGTGGAAGCGCGCCTGCGGCCGCAGGTTGAATACCACCCAGCTGCGGTCCTCGCTGTACTCGACCGACCTGGCGATCAGGCCGTAGCTCGAGGCCGGCTCGTCCCCGGAGGGGTCGTAGGAGTCGGTGCCGGCCATCAGCGGTTCGTTGAGGCCGGTGATGCCGTACTGCAGGAAGTTGGCCGTGGAGATCGGGCTGGTGCCCTTGAGGGCGTAGGCGTTGAGCGTATCGAAGGAGCCCAGCGCCATCATCCGCACGGTGCCGCCCTTGGGGGCGTCGGGGTTGACCCAGTCGAAGTGGCTGAAGCTGGCGGGGTACTTGAGTACGCCGAATTGCGCATAGCCATGGCTTTCGCGGATGGCGGCCCAGGTCGGCAGGCAGATGGCCAGGCCGAGGAGTAGCGAGAGGAGGGGACGTATCAAGTGAAATATCCGATCCGTGGCGGCTTTTGGGCTTCTTGTCCGGTACAGTAACAGCTTGTATCCGCTGGAAAAAGACCGGGCCTGAGGGCAGGACGCGGACGCCTTTCGACGACACTTGGACAACTCATAGCGGGGCCTCGAACTTGGATACACGTAGCCATGGTTTGCAGTCGTGGATAGAGCGCTTGAGCGAGGCGGAGTTGCCCGCGCTGGCCGCGGTGGTGCAGGACCTGCATCGCCTGGCGCAGGAGGAGAGCGCCTCGGTCAAGCAGCTGGCCGACGTGCTGCTGCGCGACGCCTCCCTCACCTCCAAGGTCCTGCGTGTCGGCAACAGCGCATACTACAACCCTTCGCAGGAAAGCATCCGGACTATCTCGCGGGCCATCGTGCTGATCGGTTTCGACAACGTGCGCCTGATCGGCCTGGCGGTGAGCCTGATCGACGGCCTGCTGACCCGGGCACCCCGCGAGCAGTTGCAGGCGTTGCTGGCTCGTTCCTTTCACGCCGCGGTGCAGGCGCGCAACATCGCCGGCTACGTGCTGTCCCGGCACCAGGAAGAAGTCTTTATCGCCGCGCTGCTGTTCCACCTGGGCGAACTGGCGTTCTGGGGGGGCGGTGGCGAGCAGGCAAATGAGCTGGCCGGCGCCCTGGCGCAGCCGGGCGTCGATGAGGAGGCGGCGGTGCGCGCCGTGCTCGGCACCAGCTTTCGCCAGTTGAGCCAGGGCCTGGTCAAGGCCTGGAATCTCGGCGAAATCGCCAGTCTGGCCCATGGCAGCGCCAACCAGAACGATCCGGCGGTGTATGCGGTCAACCTCGGCACGCGGATCAGCGAGGCCGCCCTGGAGGGCTGGGACTCGCCGGCCATGGAACGCCTGGTGGGGCAGCTGGCCGCATTCGTCGGGGTGACCCGGGAGGAGGCCATGCAGCAGGTGTTGGCCAGTGCCGAAGAGGCGGTCAGGGTGGCCGTCACCTTCGGCGCCGGCAAGCTCTGCAGCCTGATTCCCAACACCGACCCCGAGCAGATCCGCCTGCAGCAGGAACAGCGCCGGGCGCGCCTGCTGCAGCCCGACCTGCAGCTGCTGCAGGCGGCGCTGCAGGAACTCGGGCAGATGGCGGTGCGGCGCGGTGAGGTCGGCTCGATTCTCGATACCCTGCTCGAGGGCCTGCACCGCGGTGCCGGGCTGGAGCGGGTGATGCTGGCGGTGCTGGCCGACGGCCAGAGTCGTTTTCGCGCCAAGCGGGTGACCGGCGAGGGCACCGCCGGCTGGCTGAGCGACTTCGAGCTGCCGTTCGATCCGGCCGCGCAGAGCCATATCTTCGGCTATGTGCTGCGCCACCGGGAGGCGCTGTGGATGGGCGTGCCGGCCAGCTATGGCCTCAGCGACCTGGTGACCCAGGCAATGCGCGAGAAGCTTGGCCAGGGAATGTTCTTCATCGCCCCGTTGCTGGCAGGCAAGCGCGAGATAGGTGTGCTCTACGCCGACAGCCGGGTATCCGGGCGGGCCCTGAGCCATGAGCAGTTCGTCGCCTTCCAGCGTTTCGCCCTGCTCGCCGGGCGCTGCCTGGAGGCGCTGAGCCGGCGCGGCTGATCAGCGCGGCAGGTGCAGGGTCAGGGTCTGGCCCGGCTTGAGCGCGCTGCCGGTGCGCGGGTTCCAGCGCTGCAGGTGCTTCATCTGCACCTTGAAGCGCTTGGCGATCAGGTACAGCGAGTCGCCCTTGCGCACCCGGTACAGGGTCGCGGTGGTGCCGGCCGAGGTGGCCGGCGCCTGCAGGCGGAGGGTCTGGCCGGCGCGCAGGTCGTGGCCCGCGAGGCGGTTCCAGCGTTGCACATCCTTGACCGAAACCCGGTGGGTCTTGGCGATCTGCCAGAGACTGTCGCCGTTCTTCACCTTGTAGCTGCGTGGCGTGCCGGCACTGCTGGCGAGCGCCGCGAGCGCCGCGGGCGCGGCTTGCTGCGCCTGGCTGCTCGGTTGCGCGGGGATGCTCAGCACCTGGCCGATGCGCAGGCGGTTGCTGCTGAGGCGGTTGATCTCCTTGAGGGTGCGTACCGTGAGCTGGTGGCGATTGGCGATGGCGTGCAGGCTGTCGCCGGAGCGCACGCGATACTGCTGCCAGTCGACCAGCTCCTGGGGCTTGATCAGGGCCAGGTTGGCGGTGAGCATCTCCGCCTTGTCGGTCGGCACCAGCAGGTGCTGCGGGCCGTCCAGGGTGATGCGCCGCTTGAAGGCCGGGTTGAGCTGGAACAGCTCGTCCTCGTCGAGATCGGCCATGGCCGCCACGCGCGACAGGTCCATGCGCTGCTTGAGCTCGACCTTCTCGAAGTAGGGCTCGTTGGCGATGGGGCCGAGGCTGACGCCATAGGCCTGCGGGCTCATGATCACCTGGGACAGGGCGAGCAGCTTGGGCACGTAGTTGCGCGTCTCGTTCGGCAGCGCCAGGTTCCAGTAGTCGGTCGGCAGGCCGAGCTGCTGGTTGCGCTCGATGGCGCGGCTGACCCGGCCTTCGCCGGCATTGTAGGCGGCCAGGGCCAGCAGCCAGTCGCCGTTGAACATCTGGTGCAGGCGCGACAGGTAGTTCATCGCCGCGTTGGTCGAGGCCAGCACGTCGCGGCGGCCGTCGTACCAGCTGGTCTGGCGCAGGTTGAAGTGGCGGCCGGTGGAGGGGATGAACTGCCACAGGCCGACGGCGTCGGCCGGCGAATAGGCGAAGGGGTTGTAGGCGCTCTCGATCATCGGCAGCAGCGCCAGCTCCATCGGCATGCCGCGCTCTTCCAGGCGCTCGACGATGTAATGGATATAGGGGCTGCTGCGCTCGCCGACCTTCTCGACGAAGGAGGGGTTGCTGACGAACCACAGGCGCTGCTGCTCGATGCGCGGGTTGATGCCGATCTCGTCCTGCAGCTGATAGCCGTCGCGGACCCGCTCCCAGATGTCTTCCGGCTCGGCGGGCTGGATGTCGGGGGTCAACCATTCGGGCTCCCGCTCCAGACCGATCGCCCGGTCGGTGTCCAGGCCCGGGTCGTCGATGCCGCCGCGGCCCTGGCAACCGGCCAGGAGCAGCGAGAACATCACCACCAGCGCCGTGGCGCTTCGTGCCAATGCCTTTGAAATCAAGGTCTTGCGTGGTGATAAAGGCATTGGTCGGCGCGCACTTCCCAGGCAAAAGAGCGGGGGATTCTAGAAACCCCCGCCCGCCAGGGTCAAGTTCGCGGCGAACCTTTTGCGCGCGCGTCGAGCTTTTAGAAGCCGTCCTTCCAGGCGCGCAGGCTGGCGAAGACCTCGCTGGGCGAGCGTGCCCGGTGGCCTTCGCGCGTGTCGATGCGGGCCTGCACCGAGGCCTCGCCGCTGCGCAGGAAGGGGTTGGTGGCCTGTTCCAGGGCCAGGCTGGACGGGAGGCTGATGCGCCCGGCCTGGCGCCAGGCCGCGACCTGTTCCAGGCGCTGGGCGACCTGCGGGTTGTCCGGCTCGACCGCCTGGGCGAAGCGCAGGTTGCTCAGGGTGTACTCATGGGTGCAGTACACCCGGGTCGCGGCGGGCAGCGCCGCCAGGCGGCTGAGCGAGTCATGCATCTGCTGCGGAGTGCCTTCGAACAGGCGACCGCAGCCGGCGGCGAACAGGGTGTCGCCGCAGAACAGCCAGTGCTGCTCGGCCTGGTAGTAGGCGATATGGCCGAGGGTGTGGCCGGGGACCTCGAGGATGGCGAAGCTGTGGCCGAGCACCTCGACCCGGTCGCCTTCGCTCAGGGCCAGGTCGCGGGCGGGAATCTGCTCCTTGGCCGGGCCGAGCACGCGGGCACCGCTCGTCGCTTTCAGTCGCTCCACGCCGCCGACATGGTCATGGTGGTGGTGGGTGACCAGGATGTCGCTCAGTTGCCAGTCCGGGTGCTCGGCCAGCCAGGCCAGCACCGGCGCCGCGTCGCCGGGGTCGACGACCGCGCAGCGGCGTGTCGCGGCGTCTTGCAGCAACCAGATATAGTTGTCGGTAAAGGCGGGGAGGGCGTCGATCTTGATCATGGTGTGGGTCGCTAAGCGGTTCACAAAGGTGCATCTTAGGCCTCAATGGCACTGACGGCTACGCAGGCAAACCTTATGTCCGATCATCCTTTCGCTCAGGCCGATGCCGACTGGCTCTCGCTGATCGGCAAGGCACGTAATTGGTTCAACGGCCCCTATGGCCAGCTGCTGCTGGTCGAGGAGCGGCGCCTGCTGGAGGACGAGCTGGCGCGCTTCTTCGGCGGTTACCTGGTGCATTACGGCCCATCGGCCCAGGCGGTCCCGGGCGCCACCCAGATCCAGCGCAGCGTGCGCCTCGGCGCGCCGTTCAAGGGCGTGGAGATCGTCTGCGAGGAGCAGGCCTGGCCGCTCGGCGAGCACGCGGCGGACCTGGTGCTGCTGCAGCATGGCCTGGACTTCAGCCTGTCGCCCCACGGCCTGCTGCGCGAGGCGGCGCGCAGCGTCAGGCCCGGGGGGCACCTGGTGGTGATCGGCATCAACCCCATGAGCGCCTGGGGCGTGCGCCACCTGTTCAGCCGCGACGCCCTGCGCCAGGCCCGCTGCATCGCACCGACCCGGGTCTGCGACTGGCTGCACCTGCTGGGCTTCGCGCTGGAGAAACGCCGCTTCGGATGCTATCGTCCGCCGCTTGCTTCGCGTGCCTGGCAGGCGCGCCTGGCGCCGCTGGAGGCCTGGGGCGATGCCTGGCAAGTGCCCGGCGGCGGCTTCTACCTGCTGGTGGCGCGCAAGCTGGTGGTCGGCCTGCGGCCATTGCGCCAGAGCCAGCGCGCGCCCATGGGCAAGCTGGTGCCCATGCCGGTGGCCAAGGTCAGCCGGCGCGATTCCGAACAGCGCTAGACCAGCGGCCCCAGAGCCTGCCGGGCGACATTTACCGAGAGAAAGGCTGTGCATGTCTGAACAAGTCGAGATTTACACCGATGGCGCCTGCAAGGGCAATCCGGGCATCGGTGGCTGGGGGGCGTTGCTGGTTTTCAAGGGCGTGGAGAAGGAGCTGTGGGGCGGCGAGGCCGAGACCACCAACAACCGCATGGAACTGACTGCGGCGATTCGTGCCCTGGCCGAGCTCAAGCGGGCCTGCGAGGTGCGCCTGGTCACCGATTCGCAGTACGTCATGCAGGGCATTCAGGACTGGATGCCGAACTGGAAGAAACGCGGCTGGAAGACCGCCGCCAAGCAGCCGGTGAAGAATGCCGACCTGTGGCAGCAGCTGGATGAGCAGGTCAATCGCCACAACGTGACCTGGCAGTGGGTGCGCGGCCATACCGGCCATCCGGGCAACGAGCGGGCCGACCTGCTGGCCAACCGTGGCGTCGAAGAAGTGAGGGGCTTGAAGCGTGCGTAGCATCGTTCTGGATACCGAAACCACCGGCATGCCGGTCACCGATGGCCACCGCATCATCGAGATCGGCTGCGTCGAACTGGAAGGCCGGCGCCTGACCGGCCGGCATTTCCACGTCTACCTGCAGCCGGACCGCGAGATCGACGAAGGCGCCATCGCGGTGCACGGCATCACCAACGAGTTCCTGCAGGACAAGCCGCGCTTCAAGGACGTCGCCGAGGAGTTCTTCGAGTTCATCAAGGGCGCCCAGCTGATCATCCACAACGCGGCGTTCGACGTGGGCTTCATCAACAACGAGTTCGCCCTGCTGGGGCAGCAGGATCGCGCGGAGATCGCTGACCACTGCGCGATCCTCGATACCCTGCTGATGGCCCGCGAGCGCCACCCGGGCCAGCGCAACAACCTCGACGCACTGTGCAAGCGCTACGACGTCGACAACTCCGGCCGCGACCTGCACGGCGCCTTGCTCGACGCCGAGATTCTCGCCGACGTCTACCTGGCGATGACCGGCGGGCAGACCCACCTGTCCCTGGCCGGCGATGGCTCCGAAGGCGACAGCAGCGGTCGCCGGCAGCCCACCCCGATCCGCCGCCTGCCGGCCGAGCGCACCCGCACCCCGGTGATCCGCGCCAGCGAGGAAGAACTGGCCGAGCATGCCGCGCGCCTGGCGGTGATCGAGAAGTCGGCCGGTGCGCCGCCGCTGTGGCTGCAGCTGGAGCAGGCGACAGCCGAGCAGTAGGGGGCCGTTCAGGCCGTGCACACCAAGCGCTCCCTGCCAGGGGGGCGCCCATGAAAAAGCCCCGAGGCCTTGCAGCCTCGGGGCTTTTTCGTTCCGGCCTGGCGCGTGTCAGTCGAACACGATGCCCTGGGCCAGCGGCAACTCGCGGGAGTAGTTGACCGTGTTGGTCTGCCGGCGCATGTAGGCCTTCCAGGCATCGGAGCCGGACTCGCGGCCGCCGCCGGTCTCCTTCTCGCCGCCGAAGGCGCCGCCGATCTCCGCACCGCTGGTGCCGATGTTGACGTTGGCGATGCCGCAGTCGCTGCCGGCGGCACTCTGGAACTGCTCGGCCTCGCGCATATCGGTGGTGAAGATGCACGACGACAGGCCCTGGGGGACCTCGTTGTTCAGGCGCAGGGCCTGGTCGAAGTCGCTGTAGCTCATCACGTAGAGGATCGGCGCGAAGGTCTCGTGGCGCACCACCTCGCTCTGCGCCGGCATCTCGACGATGGCCGGGCTGACGTAGTAGGCGTTCGGGAACTGCTCGGCCAGCTGACGCTCGCCGCCGAACACCTGGCCGCCCTCGGCGCGGGCCTTGTCCAGCGCCGCCTGCATGGCCTCGAAGCTGTGCTTGTCGATCAGCGGGCCGACCAGGTTGCCCTGCAGCGGGTGGCCGATGCGCACCTTGCTGTAGGCGACCTTGAGGCGGGCGACGATCTCGTCCTTGACCGACTCGTGGGCGATCAGCCGGCGCAGGGTGGTGCAGCGCTGGCCGGCGGTGCCGACCGCACCGAACAGGATGGCCCGCACGGCCATGTCCAGGTCGGCGCTGGGGGCCAGGATCATGGCGTTGTTGCCGCCCAGCTCGAGGATGCTGCGGGCGAAGCGCGCCGCCACCTTGGGCGCCACCTCGCGGCCCATGCGGGTGCTGCCGGTGGCGCTGATCAGCGCCACGCGCGGGTCTTCCACCAGGGCGTCGCCGGCTTCGCGGTCGCCGATGATCAGCTGGCTGAGGCCCTCGGGGGCGTCGCCGAAGGCGGCCAGCGCCTGCTCGAACAGTGCCTGGCAGGCCAGGGCGGTCAGCGGGGTCTTCTCCGACGGCTTCCACAGCACCGCGTCGCCGCAGACCAGGGCCAGGGTGGTGTTCCAGGCCCAGACCGCCACCGGGAAGTTGAAGGCGCTGATGACGCCGACCACGCCGAGCGGCTGCCAGGTCTCGCGCATGTGGTGGCCCGGACGCTCGGAGGCGATGGTCAGGCCGTAGAGCTGGCGCGACAGGCCGACGGCGAAGTCGCAGATGTCGATCATCTCCTGCACTTCGCCCAGGCCTTCCTGGGTGATCTTGCCGGCTTCCCAGGACACCAGCTCGCCGAGGTCGGCCTTGTGCTTGCGCAGCACCTCGCCGAACAGGCGGATCAGCTCGCCACGGCGCGGCGCCGGCACGCTGCGCCAGGCCAGGAAGGCCTGCTCGGCGCGGGCGATCTTGGCCTGCACGGCGGCGCGGTCCTCGAGGCTGACCGAAGCGATCTGGCTGCCGTCGATCGGGGTGTGTACCGGGTAGTTGCCATTCTCCACTGCGTGGGCGCTAACCCCGAGGCGGCTCAGAAGTCCGTCAACCATGGCTCTCTCCTGTATCTGGTCGTGGTTGAAAATTATGCTCGGGGTCAGTATTAATCCTCCGCCTGGAGGGCAGCAAGCGAGCATTATTCGCCATGTCATTCCTTGGATTCATCGATTGGCCCATTCGCCGCCCTCAGCCTTCGCGAGATTTCCCATGTCCAAACGCCTGATGCCGTCCATGGCCGCCCTGCAGTGCTTCGAGGCGGTGGCGCGCCACCTGAGCTTCACCCGCGCGGCCGAGGAGCTGTTCCTCACCCAGAGCGCGGTGAGCAAGCAGGTGGCGCAGCTCGAGGAGATGCTCCAGCACCTGCTGTTCCGCCGCATCCGCCGGCGCCTGCAGCTGACCCCGGCCGGCTCGCTGTACCTGACCGAGGTGAACAAGATCCTCAAGCAGGTGGAGATGTCCACCCACTACATCCTCTCCTACGGCGGCGAGACCGAGGTGCTCAAGGTGGCCACCCAACCGACCTTCGGCGCGCGCTGGCTGATCCCGCACCTCAAGGGCTTCGGCGCGGCCAACCCGAACATCCACCTGGATATCCGCAACGAACTGGAACCCTTCGACCTGGTCCAGGCGCGGGCCGACGTGGTGTTCTTCTTCGGCCAGGGCACCTGGCCGGGGGCCGAATGCATCGAGCTGTTCGGCGAGCAGATGGTGCCGGTGTGCGCCCCGGACATCCTTCCCGCCGAGCCGCTGGTCAGCGCCCTGCAGCTCAGCGAGCGGGTGCTGCTGCAGTGCGCCTCGCGCCCCGAGGCCTGGCACGAGTGGTTCCAGGCCCAGGGCCTGCAGACCGAGCACAGCTACCACGGCCCGCGCTTCGAGACCTTCTACATGTGCATCCGCGCCGCCCAGTCCGGCTGCGGCGTGGCGCTGGTGCCGCGCTTTCTGGTGGAGGACGAACTGGCCGAGGGCAAGCTGGTGATTCCCTGGGACCACCCCCTGGCCAGCAGCGGCCGGCACTTTCTCGCCTACGCCGAGCACGCCGCCGAGGTGCCGAAGATCCGCGCCTTCGTCCGTTGGATCGAGGAGCAGGTGCGTCGCGAGTACGGCGCCGCCGGCCGCTGAGCCGTGCCCGGGCGGCGCTGACTCGGAAAAAAAGGAATAACTGACGCGTTTTTTTTCGTTTGTAGGCCGGCTTCCTCTCTCGCTTTCATAGTGGCCCCGCCCAACCGGCCAAGAGGACGCCCCATGCCTGCCCGCGAGAATGCCAGCCAACGCCCATCGACCTGCCGCCGCGACCGCGCCGCGGGAGCCCGCCCATGAGCCAGGCGCCGATCAGCAATGCCCTGGGCATCGTCCACCCCATCAGCCTCAGCCACGGCCGCAACGCCGAGGTCTGGGACGTCTCGGGCAAGCGCTATATCGACTTCGTCGGCGGCATCGGCGTGCTCAACCTGGGCCACTGCCACCCGCAGGTCGTCGCGGCGGTACGCGAGCAGGCCGGCAAGCTGACCCACTCGGCCTTCAACGCCGTGCCCCACGAGGGCTACGGCCGCCTGATGGAGGCCCTGGCGCGCTTCGTGCCGGTCAGCTACCCGCTGTCCGGCATGCTCACCAACAGCGGCGCCGAGGCGGCGGAGAACGCACTCAAGCTGGTGCGCGCGGCGACCGGGCGCACGGCGGTGATCGCCTTCGACGGCGGCTTCCACGGGCGCACCCTGGCCACCCTCAACCTCAACGGCAAGGTGGCGCCCTACAAGCAGAAGGTCGGCGTGCTGCCGGGGCCGGTGTACCACCTGCCGTACCCCAGTGCCGACAACGGCGTCAGCCGCGAACAGGCCCTGGCGGCCATGGAGCGGCTGTTCAGCGTGGAGATCGACCGCGCCGAGGTGGCCTGCTTCATCGTCGAGCCGGTGCAGGGCGAGGGCGGCTTCCAGGCCCTGGATGCGGCCTTCGCCCAGGACCTGCGGCGCTTCTGCGATGCCCACGGCATCCTGCTGATCATCGACGAGATCCAGTCCGGCTTCGGCCGCAGCGGCCAGCGCTTCGCCTTCAGCCGCCTGGGCATCGAGCCGGACCTGCTGCTGCTGGGCAAGAGCATGGCCGGCGGCCTGCCCCTGGCGGCGGTGGTCGGCCGCCGCGAACTGATGGATGCGCTGCCCAAGGGCGGCCTCGGCGGCACCTACTCGGGCAACCCGATCGCCTGCGCCGCCGCCCTGGCGACCCTGGAGGCGATGAGCGACAGCAACCTGGCGACCTGGGGCGAGCTGCAGGAAAGCACCATCCTCGCCCGCTACACCAGCTGGCAGCAGGCGCCCTGGGCGGCTGCCATCGGCCGCCTGAGCGGGGTCGGCGCCATGCGCGGCATCGAGCTGCGCAGCGCCACGGGCGGCCCCGGCAGCGAGCGCCTGGCCAGCCTGCTGGCCGCTGCCCGCGAGCAGGGCCTGCTGCTGATGCCCAGCGGCCAGCACCGGCACATCATCCGCCTGCTGGCGCCGCTGACCACCGAGCGGGCGATTCTCGACGAGGGCTTCGACCTCTTCGAGCATTGTCTGGCGCGGCTGGGCTGAGCCGATGATCGCCCGCCTGCCGCCACCGGCACCGCCAGCCGCGCGCTATCGCGAGTTTCTCGAAGCCCTGGTGGCCGCCGGCTTCCAGGGTGAGATCGCCGTCGATCACGCCACCCGCACCGTGCTGGCCACCGACAACTCGATCTACCAGCGCCTGCCCCAGGCCGCGGTGTTCCCCCGCGACGCGGCGGACGTGCAACGCCTGGCGCGGCTGGCCGGCGAGGCGCGCTTTCGCCAGGTGACCCTGACCCCGCGCGGCGGCGGCACCGGCACCAACGGCCAGTCCCTGAGCGACGGCCTGCTGGTGGACCTGTCGCGGCATATGAATCGCATCCTCGAGATCGATGTCGCGGGGCGCTGGGCGCGGGTGCAGGCCGGGGTGGTCAAGGACCAGCTCAATGCCGCGCTCCGGCCCCACGGGCTGTTCTTCGCCCCGGAGCTGTCCACCTCCAGCCGCGCCACCCTGGGCGGCATGATCAACACCGACGCCAGCGGCCAGGGCAGCTGCACCTACGGCAAGACCCGCGACCACGTGCTGGAGCTGCACAGCCTGCTGCTCGGCGGCGAGGCCCTGCACAGCCGGGCGCTGGACGCCGCCGAGCTGGCCGCCGCGTGCGCCCGCGGCGACCGCGTCGGCGCCGTGTACCGCTGCGCCCGCGCCATCGCCGACGAGCAGGCCGCGCTGATCGCCGCGCGCTTCCCGCCGCTGAACCGCTGCCTGACCGGCTACGACCTGGCCCACCTGCGCGAGGCGGACGGCCGCTTCAACCTCAACAGCCTGCTGTGCGGCGCCGAGGGCTCCCTCGGCCTGGTGGTGGAGGCCAAGCTCAACCTGCTGCCGATTCCGCGCCACAGCCTGCTGCTCAACGTGCGCTACGCCAGCTTCATGGACGCCCTGGGCGATGCCCGGGCGCTGATGGCCCGGGCGCCGCTGTCGATCGAGACGGTGGACTCGCGGGTGCTGCAACTGGCCATGCAGGACATCGTCTGGCATGGCGTGGCCGAGTACTTTCCCGATGACCCGCAGCGCCCGACCCTGGGCATCAACCTGATCGAGTTCTGTGGCGACGACGAGGACGAGCTGGCGCAGCGGGTCGCGGCCTTCATCGAGCACCTGCGCATCGATCGCTCGGTCGAGCGCCTGGGCCATACCCTGGCCCGGGGCGCCGCGGCGGTGGCGCGGGTCTATGCCATGCGCAAGCGCGCCGTGGGCCTGCTCGGCAACGTGGCGGGGGAGGCGCGGCCGCAGCCCTTCGTCGAGGATTGCGCGGTGCCGCCCGAGCGGCTGCCGGCCTTCATCGCCGAGTTCCGCGCGCTGCTCGACGGCCATGGCCTGGCCTACGGCATGTTCGGCCACGTCGATGCCGGCGTGCTGCACGTGCGCCCGGCCCTGGACATGAAGGATGCCGCCCAGGCCGCCCTGGTGCGGCCGCTCAGCGATGCCGTGGCGGCGCTCACCCGCAAGTACGGCGGGCTGCTCTGGGGCGAGCACGGCAAGGGCCTGCGCTCGGCCTACGCGCCGCAGTTCTTCGGCGAGCTGTACCCGGCGCTGCAGGCGCTGAAGGCGGCGTTCGACCCGCACAACCAGCTCAATCCGGGCAAGATCGCCACGCCCCTGGGCGCCGACGCGCACCTGCTGGCAGTCGATGAGGTGCCGCTGCGCGGCGAGTTCGACCGGCAGATCGATGCGCGCATCTGGCGCAGCTACCAGGGCGGGCTGCACTGCAACGGCAACGGTGCCTGCTACAACCACGACCCCGACGACGCCATGTGCCCCTCGTGGAAGGCCACGCGCCGGCGCGAGCAGTCGCCCAAGGGCCGCGCCGCGCTGATCCGCGAATGGCTGCGCCTGCAGGGCGAGCAGGGCGTCGACGTGCTGGCCAGCGCCGAGGCCATCCGCGCCGGCCGGGGGCCTGGGCTGTGGCGGCGGCTGCGCAACAGCCAGGGGCGCAGCCGCGACCAGGCGGATTTCTCCCACGAGGTCTACGACGCCATGGCCGGCTGCCTGGCGTGCAAGTCCTGCGCCGGGCAGTGCCCGGTCAAGGTCGACGTGCCGGAGTTCCGCGCACGCTTTCTCGAGCTGTACCACGGCCGCTACCTGCGCCCGGCCAAGGACTACCTGATCGGCTCCCTGGAATTCAGCCTGCCGTACCTGGCCCGCGTGCCGGGCCTGTACAACGCGCTGCTGGCGGCGCGGCCCGTGCGCCACCTGCTGCAGCGCGCCGGGCTGGTCGACAGCCCGCCGTTCAGCCGCCTGGACCTCGCCCCGGTGCTGGCCCGCTGGCGGGTGCGCACGGCCACCCCGGCGGCGCTGGCGGCCCTGACCGCGGAGCAGCGTCGGCGCAGCGTGGTGCTGGTGCAGGACGCCTTCACCCGCTACTTCGAGACGCCGCTGCTGGCCGACTGGATCGAGCTGATCGGCCGCCTGGGCTACGCCGTCTACCTGGCGCCCTACGCCGCCAACGGCAAGCCGCTGCAGGTGCAGGGCTTTCTCGGCGCCTTCGCCAGGGTGGCCCGGCGCAGCGCCGCCCGGCTGCGCGCCCTGGCCGAGCAGGGCGTGCCCCTGGTCGGTCTGGACCCGGCCATGACCCTGGTCTACCGCCAGGAATACCCCAAGCTGCTCGGCGCCGAGGCCTGCCCGAACGTGGCCCTGCCCCAGGAATGGCTGGCCCGGGTGCTGCCCGCCACGCCGGCCTGGGCCGGCGACGGCGGCGAGACCTACCAGCTGCTCGACCACTGCACCGAGAAGAGCAACGCGCCGGCCGCCAGCGCCCTGTGGGCCGAGCTGTTCCGGCGTTGCGGCCTGGGCCTGGAGCAGCCGCCCAGCGGCTGCTGCGGCATGGCCGGCACCTATGGCCACGAGCGCCGCAACCTGGCCACGTCCCGGGCCATCTACCGGCTGTCCTGGGCGCCCCGGGTGCAGGCCGGGGCCGGGGCAGGGCGCCTGCTGGCCAGCGGCTATTCCTGCCGCAGCCAGGTCAAGCGCCTGGACCAGCAGGCGCTGGCCCACCCGCTGCAGGCGCTGCTGGCGCAACTGCGCCGCTTCCAGGCTGGCCAATAGCCGGCGCGGGCCTGTGCCTCGGGCGCGCCGGCGGCAGTCCAGTTAATTCAGGCGCGGCCGGCCGAGCGGCCGCGCCCCTGTCCCGGAGCCCCCTGATGCACCCGCTGAGAGAGAGCCTGCACGAAGAGCTGCACGCGCGGCCGTCGATCTACTTCGACGGCCCGGCCCACGTCTACCACTTCGCCCTGCTGGACCACGGCCAGTCGCTGGAGGGCATCGTCCGCCGCCTCGACGAGCTGGCCGACAACCCCGGCCGCGGCGTGCAGCGCCACGGCCTGCTGCGCATCGCCGGCCACCCCTTCAAGTGGGAGCGCCACAGCGAGTTCCTCTCGCTGACCTGGGTGGTGCCGCTGCAGCCCGGCGACAGCCGCTGGGCCGAGTTGCCGCAACCGCTGCGCGGCCTGCTCGACGCCCACCGCGAGCTGATCATCAACGCCCTGGTGATCCTCGTGGAAAACCAGCAGGACGCCGCCCAGGCCCCGGCCGGCTACGGCTTCAAGGACCCGGCCGGCTCCCACATCGGCGGCGGCGACGCCACGGTGTGGAGCGACTTCCGCCTCTCGGCCCAGGGCTTCAACCGCCTGCTGCTGGTCAACCGCGGCCTCAACGCCTACCGCCTGGGGCGCATGATCCGCCGCCTGGTGGAGATCGAGACCTACCGCATGCTGGCCTCCCTGGGCCTGCCGGCGGCCCAGGAACTCGACACCACCCTGCAGGAGCTGGACCGCGAGCTGATCCGCATCGCCGAGGGCAACGCCTGCGCCGACAGCGCCCAGGCCAAGGCCCTGCTCGATGGCCTCACCGCCCTGTCGGCGCGGCTGATGCGCTGCTCGGCGAGCAACCGGCCGCGCTTCAGCGCCACCGCCGCCTATGCGCAGATCGTCTTCGAGCGCATCGCCGAACTGCGCGAGAGCCACGTCGGCGAGCATCAGCGCCTCGGCGTGTTTCTCGAGCGACGCTTCAAACCCAGCGTGCGCTACTGCGCCGCCACCGAACAGCGCCTCGACCGCCTGGCCGCCGGCATCGCCAACCTCGGCGAACTGCTGCAGGCCAAGGCCCAGGTGGAAGTGGAGGAGCAGAACTCGAAGATCCTCGCAAGCCTCAACGCCCGCACCCACACCCAGCTGAAGATCCAGAAGGCGGTGGAGGGCTTCTCGCTGATCGCCATCAGCTACTACCTGATCGGCCTGCTGAAGATGACCCTGGAGGGCCTGGGGGCTTTGGGCTCGCCGCTGTCCGGCAAGGTGCTGTTCGCCCTGCTGGCGCCGCTGTTCCTGCTGACCCTGGTGCTGCTGGCGCGGCGCCTCAAGCAGGCGGCGCGGCACTAGGTTCTATACGAAAAGTGCCCGCGCTCGACGATTTTTCGTACAGAGCCCGGGGCAGGGCGGCTAGTGCCGCTGGGCACTTGCGGTCCCGCGGCGCGGAGAAAACCCGCCGGAGCACCCGGCGGGCTGTTCGTGCGCAGGTCGACGGCCGGCCTACAGCTGCAGGCAGGTCTTCCTGGCCTGGTGATTGCCGCCGAACGGCGAACACAGGCGCTGATGTACCCGGCTGAGGAAGCCGATCTCGAACGCCCGGCGCTGCGCCCCAGGGGGCAGCGCGTCGCGCTCGATGATCAGGTTGGCCCACAGCCAGCCGCTGTCGTCGTTGCTCAACCAGGCCTGGGCGCTGGCCACGCCCCGCTCGAAGGCCTCGTGGCAGTTCACCGGCCACTTGATGATCGCGCCGCGATGGCCGTCGTGGGTTGGCAGATGGCTGGTGCAGGGTCTATTCATCGCCAGCCCTCCCGTGGGCCTGGGCCAACGAGCGGCGGTACAGCACCAGCACCTCGTTCAGCAGCGCGCGGGCGCTGTCGCAGGCCTCATGCAGCGGCCTCGCGCCGGGGTTGGACGCCTCCATGCGCGCCAGGATGGCGAACAGCCTATGTAGCATCGCCACCCGTATCTCGGCCGCCGCCTGGAAATGGCAGCCCTGGCCATCGGGGCAATCGAGTGGTGCGCAGCGTTTGGGGAAGGGAACGACAACGGCGTTTAATCTAGTCATGATGTAGTGGTCTACTGATCCCGGACACCGATTTAGGCGAAAATCCTCGCCATTAAGAGGTGTCCGATGAGCAAACAACGACGTACGTTTTCCGCCGAGTTCAAGCGAGAGGCAGCTGCCTTGGTGCTGGATCAAGGCTACAGCCATATCGAGGCCTGCCGTTCGCTTGGGGTGGTGGACTCGGCACTACGCCGCTGGGTGAAGCAGCTCCAAGACGAGCGCCAGGGTGTTACCCCGAAGAGCAAGGCGCTGACGCCCGAGCAGCAGAAGATCCAGGAGCTTGAGGCCAGGATCAACCGGCTGGAGCGGGAGAAAGCGATCCTAAAAAAGGCTACCGCTCTCTTGATGTCGGACGAACTCGATCGTACGCGCTGATAGACCAGTTGAGTGAGCAGGAGCCGGTGGAAGTGGTCTGTTCAGCTTTCGATGTGGTGCGGTCTTGTTACTACGCCCACCGCCTTCGACGTCGCCGTGTCGATGCGCGCCGCGTTGCGCTACGCAGCCAGGTCAACCAATTGTTCAACCAGAGTCGAGGCTCGGCCGGCAGTCGCAGCATCCTGGGCATGTTGCGCGAGGATGGCGTGACGATTGGCCGTTTTCGCGTGCGCCGGTTGATGCGTGAGCTGGGCCTGGTCAGCAAGCAGCCGGGATCGCACGCCTACAAGCAGGCCACGGTTGAGCGCCCGGATATCCCGAACCGACTGAACCGCGAGTTCGCTGTGCAGCGCCCCAATCAGGTGTGGTGTGGCGACATCACCTTCGTCTGGGCGCAAGGCCGCTGGCACTACCTGGCAGCGGTGCTCGATCTGCATACGAGGCGTGCAGTCGGCTGGGCGTTCTCCGCCAAACCGGATGCCGAACTGGTGATCAAGGCGCTCGACATGGCGTACGAGCAACGCGGCAAACCGCAGCAGGTAATGTTCCATTCAGATCAGGGCAGCCAATACGCCAGTCGCCTGTTTCGACAGCGGCTGTGGCGCTACCGGATGCAGCAGAGCATGAGCCGCCGAGGCAACTGCTGGGACAATTCGCCGATGGAGCGCCTGTTCCGTAGCCTGAAGTCAGAGTGGATTCCGTCGACTGGTTATCTGACGAAGCAAGAGGCTCAGCGGGACATCAGCCATTACCTGATGCACCGCTACAACTGGATCAGACCGCACCAATTCAACGACGGGCTACCGCCTGCGGTGGCCGAAGAAAAACTTAACCCACTGTCCGGGATGGGTTGACCACTACATGACGCACCTCCAGGCAGGAGGCGAACGACAAGACGAACAGCCCAAGGTGGAGCCCTTGGGTAAAAGGTGGATAGCGCATTTTCCTTATGCTCCTTCGTGTATTTAAGGAGCCGTCACCCCACCTTCTCACGGGTAAGGGTGGCGGACCGTGCAAGGGTGAGAAACCGGCCACGAAGGACACCGGCCAGGCCGAAGCCTGCCTCGCACGGCCCGCCATAACTGCACGAGAAAACAGCAGGCACAAAAAAAGCGCCTGCTCTCGGCTATGGCGCTACCGCGCCTTCGTGGAGATCGGGTTCTCACGCCCGGTCACGGGATTGACCGTGACCGGCGCACTCTAGCCCGGCGCCATGTGCAGGGCAAGCCCGAAGCAAGAAGGGCGTTTCGCCGCCACAACTTGTGCCGGCATTCCCCATTCGGGTAGCTTCAACCCAACGCAATGACGCACCCCGCAGGCAGGACGCCGGTTAGCTTTCCCCTGCTTGCATAGACCGTTTTCAACGGAGCCATCCGCCGATGAAAAAATGGCATGCCAACGCTTGCCCCTGGCTACCAATGCGCTCCCCTTGGTGCATAGCACCCCATCGCCCCCTGCTACAAGCCGAAAGCCTCAAGATAGAGAGGGTGTTCTGGCGACGGTGGGGAATGTTACCCACCAAGTGGTGCGTTTAAACGCACCATTTGGTGCCTAATTTTAGTTATGCCTCTCTTTAATCCGGCACCAAGGAACTGCTATTCATGCCAATCTTTATAAGCTATTCACATGAAAATAAAGAGTTCGTTGACAAACTTGCTATGCAACTCGTGCATAGAAATGTGAGCGTATGGCTTGACCGGTGGGAGCTAAGTATTGGCGACTCAATAATTGACAAGGTGCAAGAAGCTGTTGATGGCGCGAGCGCCTTGCTTGTAATTATGTCTAAGGCTTCAATCTCTTCAGAGTGGTGCAAAAGAGAGCTTTCATCAGGATTCCTAAGAGAGCTCGAAGAGAAAAGAGTAGTTGTAATGCCAGTTTTGCTAGAGGATTGCGACATACCACTCTTTGCAAGAGGGAAACTGTATGCAGATTTTAGAAAAAACTTTGACGATGGTTTAAGAACAGTAGTGGAAGGTGTCGCCAAAGTAACAAATCCATTTTTATCCCGAGCAAAAGAACCCGAGTACCATGTTGGCTGGTCAATCGACTGGGGAGATGTTAATGGGCTATTTGCAATAATTCTCAACTTTGTTGAGCAAGCCCAAAACCAGCCATACACATGCCTTACCAATATCGAAATACTAGCATCACCAATCGCCACCATTAAATATGAATCAACCAAGAAGTCGCAAGGCGAAGAGCATGCTAGAGCTTACATTATAAAATTAATAAACGAACATTTCCAAAGCCAGCCAGAACTTCGCCCGCTATTAGTAACAGAAAGAGAAAAAGTCGAACGATTGACCGTTAATGGGCCAGATACAGGCGAGGAATATCTCCTGCGAATTGGTGCTCGACGCCTTGGTGAGGATACTGGCAGAGATATATTGGTTAATACAACAAAACTTATTCTTCAATCATATCGGCACATGGAGGCGGTTCTAAAACAACCGCAACACCGAAATAAGGCATAACAACTGGTATATGGACGCTCCTCACAAGCAGGAGTAATAGGGGACAGACCACGATTCTTCCGATCTCGTCTAATCTTTTGGCGTCATTCCATGGAAAAGGAGTTTCCATATGCCGCGTCGAGCGCGGGTAATAGGGGACAGACCACGATTCTTCCGATCTCGTCTAATCTTTTGGCGTCATTCCATGGAAAAGGAGTTTCCATATGCCGCGTCGAGCGCGTGTGCTACTACCGGGAGTCACGTTGCACCTGGTTCAGCGGGGGAACAATCGTTCGGCCTGTTTCTTCGCCGAGGAAGATTACTTGTTCTATTTGGAGCACCTTGCAGATCAAGCAAGAAAGCACGACTGCGCGATCCATGCTTGGTGTCTGATGACCAACCATGTTCATCTGCTGTTGACCCCGGCCAAGACGGAAAGCGCCGGAATGCTGATGAAGGGGCTTGGCCAGCGCTATGTGCAATACATTAATCGTACGTATCGTCGCAGCGGCACGCTGTGGGAAGGTCGCTTCCGCTCCTGCTTGATGCAGGAGGAAAGTTATGTGCTGGCTTGCTATCGATACATTGAGATGAACCCGGTACGGGCCGGAATGGTGGAGCATCCGGCGGAATATCGCTGGTCGAGTTATCGGGTGAATGCCCAGGCCGAGCAATCGGCATTGATCAAGCGACATTCCTTGTACCAAGCGTTGGGTGAGGCGGATGGGGCACGGGCTGAGACCTATCGTGAGCTGTTTCGGCATCAGCTTGATCCTGGCTTGGTGGATCAGATCCGTTCAGTCACCAACGGGAACTATGCGCTTGGCAGTCCAAGGTTTGCGGCAGAGGTGGAGCGCGTGCTGGGGCGGAGGGTGATCCGCGGAAAGCCAGGGAGACCGAAACAAGCTGCTGAGGCTGACTGAAACTGTGGTCTGTCCCCTATTGTTCATCCCCTATTGTTTATGTCCCCTATTGTTCTATTGTTGCGGTCCCCTATTGTTGCGCTCTCCCAGTGAACAGTCACCACCGATTTCGGTATAGAACCGTGGTGCGGGGAGCGTCCATTACAGCACTCAAATCGCTCGCTTCGTTCACTGGTGCGGGCTAAAGCTAGTCCCGGTGAGCGTTAGAAACAGGAGGAATCCAAGTACATGAAACAGAATCTAAAAGGCCAGTGCCTCTGCGGTAATGTGAAATTTGAGCTGTCCGATGATTTCAAGGCTTTTTACCAATGCCATTGCGCTCAATGCCAACGGCTCACGGGCAGCGCATTTGCGTCGAATATCTTTACTCGCCCCGACAACATCGAGTGGACATCGGGTAAAGCGGACGTTTCTCATTATGAGCACCCGACAAGAGAGTTTTCCAAAGCATTCTGCAGGGTTTGTGGCTCTGCTGTGCCATTTGTCAACAAGAGCAGGACGTCGCTGATCGTGCCTGCCGGTTCTTTGCTTGACAAGCCAAGCATTTCGCCGCAGGCAAACATCTTTGCCGCCGAGGAGGCGCATTGGTTGGCCGATGGTTTGAAGGCTCGCCGGTTTGAAGGCTTTCCCGAGTGAAAGCCTCTAACAAGTCGATGCGTTCGGGCAGGGTCAAGCTGTCGTTTTGTTGAAAGCCCAACAAGGCAGCCATATTGTCTATGCCGCTTGTTGCGGCGTTATGTCCCACCGTTAACCAAGGAAGGTGTCATGAGAAAAGCAGTATTGCCATTGGTCGTGTTGCTGGCATTTACAGCCTACACGGCATTTGCGATGTCGCAGGCCGAGCAGTCGCTTATCCAGTTCGGCATGGAGCTGATGTCTAGCCTGGATACTGCGCAGGTTGTGATTGATCTCTACATCCTGGCCGCGCTTGCTTGCATTTGGATGTATCAAGATAACAGGGCGCGCGGCAAGCCAATTGTCGCCGTGGCTCCGTATATTCTGATTACTGCGATTTTCGTATCTGTTGGCCCGCTGCTCTATCTGGTCATGAAGTGTCTTTCGAAGGACTCCAGTGCGGGTGAAACATAACAAGGTTTATATGGAATACCCGCCGCAGGCGGTGAGCACTAGCTTGTTCAAGCACTGCCGCCAGTGCGGTTGTATGAGTGGGCCTTGTGCGGCGCCAGTCGCCGCTGAAGCGCCGCGCGGGGCAGCATGGCGCCCGGCGGGTGCGCAGCAGCTTGTTTTAGCCGATGCGCGTCGCTGTTTGAGCCTCGTCTTTTATTGCGAGTGGTTTTGATGGCATAGGGCTGAGTGCTTTGATACTTGCTTTATATCGGCATGCGGCAGTGGCAATAGGAAATTGGCGGCTTTTATTACCAAGTCATCAGGTTAATAAATGGCGTCTATACTGCTGTTTGGTTGTGGGGTGATCAATAAATTTCGATTAAACAATATAGGCAGCCAGTTGGGCGGCATAAGGATCGGCAAGCATGCTATTGGATAATCTCGACGCGCGAATCGAGCAGGCTGCCGACAAGGTGGCTGAGGTGCTGTTCCAGCCGGAGACCTATACCCAGGTCGGCATCGTCCTGGCGATTTACGCCGTCGCCTGGCTTATCGCCAATCGCATCCGCAGGTATGCGCCCATCCTCGATGCCCGCTACGAGGCGGCGGCGGTGCATCCCGTGCGCAAGTTCGTCAGCAAGTTGGGCGCGCTGATCTTTCCGCTGGTCGCCATCCTGATGTTGCGGGTATCCGTCGAGGTGAGCGAGAACCTGTTGGATCAGGGCTGGCTGGTGCAGGCGGCGCTGACCATTTCCATCCTGCTGATCTTCTACTCGATCATCCGTAATTTCATCCGCAACAAGTTCCTCGCCGTGGCCTTCAGGTGGCTGGGCATTCCGCTGTTGTTCCTGCACCTGGTCGGTCTGCTGGACGGCTTGATCGCGATACTCGAATCCATCTCGGTCAACCTCGGCAATATCGAGATTTCGGTCTACGGCATCGCCCGGGTCGCCATCTTCGGTTCGATCCTGTTCTGGCTCGGCCGTGTCAGCAGCCGGACCGGGCGCGATTTCATCTCCCACCAGGAGAACCTGGACGTGCGCACGCGGGAGGTGGCCGCGAAGCTGTTCGAGGTGGCGATCTTCTTCTTCATCTTCCTGCTGCTGCTGCAGATCATGGGCATCAACCTCACCACGCTCGCGGTGTTCGGCGGCGCGCTGGGCGTGGGCCTGGGCTTCGGCTTGCAGGCGATTGCCTCCAACTTCATTTCCGGGATCATCATCCTGATGGATCGCTCGGTGTCGATTGGCGACTATGTGGAGCTCGAGGACGGCCGCACCGGCATCGTGCGCGAGCTGAACATGCGCTCGACGACGCTGGAAACCTTCGACGGCAAGGACATCGTGGTGCCGAACGAGAAGTTCATCGCCGAGATCTTCACCAACTGGACGCACAAGGACAAAAGCCAGCGCTATCGCGTGGACTTTTCGGTTTCCTATAACTCCGATGTCAGGAAGCTGGTGGAGATCATCAAGCAGGTGGTGGCCAGCCACCCGCAGGTATTCAGCGGCGAGGACGTGCCGTTCGAGGAGCGTCCCGACTGCGAGATCGACAGCTTCGGCGACTCCGGCATCAACATGTTCGTGGAGTTCTGGATGGAAGGGGTGGACGACGGCAAGAACCGCGTAGGTGGCGACCTGCTGCTGATGATCCTGGAGGCCCTGCAGGAACACGGCTTCGAAATACCCTTCCCGCAGCGGGAGGTGCGCATCCTCGAGAAGCAGGCACCGGCCAGGGGCAAGCGGGGCGCCTGAGCGGCTCCCGGGCCGTGTCGCCGGGCCGGTTACGCTTGCGTATTCCGCTGGTTTTGGATTCTCCAGGGGAATGAACAGCAGAGGATTAGTCGTTTGAAAGCGCCTATTGCGCTCGCCAGAATGACTCCCATGAATGGCTGGAATAGCAGCCACCCTGTCCTGGCGATGCAAGGAGTCGTGTTCCCATGAGCGTTCAAGCTGCCGCTAACCCGGATGCGCTGGTTAGCCCCGATGAGATCCGCGCGCAGTTCTCCCGCGCCATGTCGGCCATGTACCAGGCCGAGGTGCCGTTGTACGGCACGTTGCTGGCGCTGGTCGGCGAGGTCAACCGCGCTGCCCTGGCGCGCGAACCGCAGCTGGCCGAGCAGCTGCGCACCACCGGGGAGATCGGCCGCCTGGACATGGAGCGCCACGGCGCCATCCGCCTGGGCACTGCCGCCGAGCTGGCCACCATGCGCCGCCTGTTCGCGGTGATGGGCATGCAGCCGGTGGGCTACTACGACCTGGCCAGCGCCGGGGTGCCGGTGCACTCCACGGCCTTTCGCGCCACCCACGAAGCGGCCTTGCAGCACAGCCCGTTCCGCGTGTTCACCTCGTTGTTGCGCCTGGAGCTGATCGAGAATGTCGAGCTGCGCGAGCTGGCCCGCGGCATTCTGGCGCGGCGCAACATCTTCACCCCGCGCGCCCTGCAGCTGATCGAGCGGGCCGAGGCGGCCGGCGGCCTGACTGCGGCCGAGGCCGAGGAGTTCGTCCAGCAGGCCCTGGAGACCTTCCGCTGGCACCGCGAGGCGACGGTGAGCGCCGCGCTGTACCAGCAGCTGAGCGCGCAGCACAAGCTGATCGCCGATGTGGTGGCGTTCAAGGGGCCGCACATCAACCACCTGACCCCGCGCACCCTGGATATCGACGCGGTGCAGGCCGGCATGCCGGGCCGCGGCATCAACCCCAAGGCGGTGATCGAGGGCCCGCCACCGCGGCGCTGCCCGATCCTGCTGCGCCAGACCAGTTTCAAGGCCCTGCAGGAGCCGGTGACCTTCGTCGAGGCGGACGGCGGCGGCGCGCTGGGCAGCCACACCGCGCGCTTCGGCGAGATCGAGCAGCGCGGCGTGGCCCTGACGCCCAAGGGCCGTGCCCTGTACGACCAGTTGCTCGAGGCCACCCGGGCAATCGCCGGCGGCGCGCCGAACGAGGAGGGCGCGGCGGCCTACATGGCCACCCTGAGCCAGCAGTTCGAGGCCTTCCCGGACGACTACCCCAGCCTGCGCCGGCAGCAGCTGGCCTACTTCCGCTACTTCGTCACCGAGCAGGGCCTGGCGGCCAAGGGGCGTGGCGAACTGGCGGCGAATCTGGAGGGGCTGCTGGCCGCCGGCCATGTGCGGTGCGAGCCTTTGGTGTACGAGGACTTCCTGCCGGTCAGCGCCGCCGGCATCTTCCAGTCCAATCTGGGCGACAACGCCCGCGACAGCTATGGCCAGAGCGCCAACCGCGAGGCCTTCGAGCACGACCTGGGCGCGCCGGTGCTGGACGAACTGGCGTTGTACGCCGAAACCCAGCAGCGCTCGCTGGCGCAATGCGCCGAGGCCCTGGGCCTGGCGGCGCTCGCCTGAACCCGGGCCGGCCCACTCATGAAGGATGACGCAATGAACGATCAGCACGCCCTGACCGACTCGGCCCGGCTCGCCGCACTCCTGGCCGCTCACTACGGCCTGGAGGGGGACTGCGAAGCGCTGCCCGGCGAGCATGACCTCAATTACCGGGTGCGCGCCGCGGACGGCCAGCAGTACCTGCTGAAGCTGCATGGCGCGGACGGCCAGCCGCAGGTGCTGGCGATGCAGGTGGCGGTGCTCGAGCACCTGGCCAGCGTAGCGCCGCAGCTGCCGCTGTCGCGGCAGTTGCCCAGCCGGCAGGGCGCCATCCTCAACGCCGTGGAGCTGCGCGGGCCGCGCCAGGCGCGCCTGCTGAGCTGGCTGGACGGCACGCTGTGGGCCAAGGCGCCGGTGCATACGGCGGCAAGCTGCGCCAGCCTCGGCCGCCTGCTGGGCGAGCTGGACCTGGCGCTGCAGTCGTTCAGCCATGCCGGCTGCCGACGCGCCTACGACTGGGATATCGGCCGCGCCGAAATCCACCTGGACCACCTGGCGGCGATCGACGATGCGGACAAGCGTGGCGTGGTGCAGGGCATCCTCGAGCGCTTCGCCCAGGTGGTGAAGCCGGCCCTGGCGGACTGCCCGCGCCAGGTGATCCACAACGACGCCAACGACTACAACGTGCTGCTGGACGAGCAGGGCGCGGTGAGCGGCCTGCTCGACTTCGGCGACATGGTGGAGAGCTGGCGGGTCAACGAGCTGGCGGTGGCCTGCGCCTACGCGCTGCTCGGCGCGGACGACCCCATCGCCGCCATCCTGGCGCTGGTGGAGGCCTACCACGAGGTCAACCCGCTGCTGGCCGGCGAAGTCGAGCAGCTGTTCGACCTGATCAAGACCCGCTACGCGGTGAGCATCTGCATGGCCGCCAGGCAGATCCGCGCGACGCCGGACAATCCCTACCTGCTGGTCAGCCAGGCCGATGTGTGGCGCGCGCTGCAGCGTCTGCAGCAGGAGAACCCGCGCCTGGCGACCCTGCGCCTGCGCGATGCCTGCGGCTTCGCCCCGGTGGCCGAGGCCGCCGCGGTGATGCGCTGGCTGGAGCGCAACGCCCACGACTTCGCCGCGGTGCTGCGCCCGGAGGTGGCCACGCCCAGGGTGCGGGTCTTCGACTTCAGCGCCGACGGCGCCGATACCGGGGCGATCGAAGGCCTGGACTGCGCCGGCATGCAGGGCTACATCGACGCGCAGATCGCCGCCGCGGGCGCCGATTTCGGCGTCGGCCGCTACGGCGAGCGGCGGGTGCTGTACAGCAGCGCCGCCTATGCCGGCGCTACGGCGCAGCAGCGGCGCGACACCCACCTGGGCATCGACCTGTTCGCCCCGGCCGGGGAGGCGGTGCATGCGCCGTTCGCCGGGGTGGTGGCGTGCGTGCACGACGATGCCCAGGACCAGGGCTTCGGCCCGACCCTGCTGCTGGAGCACCGCAGCGAGTGCGGCGTGCGCTTCTGGACCCTCTACGGCCACCTGTCGCGGGCATCCTGCGCCAAGCTGCGGGTCGGCCAGGCCCTGGCCCGGGGCGAGGCCTTCGCCCGCCTCGGCGACCGTGGGGAGAACGGCGGCTGGCCGACCCACCTGCATTTTCAGCTGGTCACCGACCATCTCGGCCTGCAGGCCGGCATGTACGGCGTCGGCGTGGCACAGCACTGGCAGGTCTGGCGCGCGCTGAGCCCGGACCCCAGCGTGGTGCTCGGCCTGCACGCCCGGTGCGCGGTCACGGTGGCGCGCGACAAGGACTGGCTGGTGCGCCAACGGCACCGGCGCATCGGCCGCTCCCTGAGCATCGCCTACGGCCACGAGCCGCTGAAGATAGTCGGCGGCGAGGGCGCCTACCTGATCGACGAGCAGGGCAGGCGCTGGCTGGACATGGTCAACAACGTCTGCCACGTCGGTCACTGCCACCCGCGCGTGGTGCAGGCGGCCCAGGCGCAGCAGGCGCGGCTCAACACCAACGCGCGCTACCTGCACGACTCGCTGGTGGAATATGCCGAGCGGCTGACCGCCTTGCTGCCCGAGCCGTTGAACGTGTGCTTCTTCGTCAACTCCGGCAGCGAGGCCAACGACCTGGCGATCCGCCTGGCGCGGGCCTATACCGGCCGGCGCGACCTGATCACGGTCGACCATGCCTACCACGGCCACCTGAGCAGCCTGATCGACGTCAGCCCGTACAAGTTCAACGGCCAGGGCGGCGCGGGCAAGCCGGAGCACGTCTGGGTCAGCGAGTTGCCCGATGCCTACCGCGGGCGCTTCCGCTACGGGCAGGCCGATGCGGGGGCCCGGTACGCCGAGGACGTCGCGCGCCAGATCGACGCCATGGCCGAGCAGGGGCGCAAGCCGGCGCTGTTCTTCAGCGAGGGCATCCTCGGCACCGGTGGCCAGCTGGTGGCGCCGCCGGGCTACCTGCAGGCGGCCTACGGCCATGTGCGGGCCGCCGGCGGCCTGTGCCTGGCCGACGAGGTGCAGGTGGGCTTCGGCCGCGTCGGCAGCCATATGTGGGCCTTCGAGACCCAGGGCGTGGTGCCGGACATCGTCACCCTGGGCAAGCCCATCGGCAACGGCCACCCGATGGCGGCGGTGATCACCACCGCGGAGATCGCCAACGCCTTCGCCAACGGCATGGAGTACTTCAATACCTTCGGCGGCAACCCGGTGTCGGCGGAGATCGGCCTGGCGGTGCTCGACGTGATACGCGACGAGCGCCTGATGCACCGCTGCGCGGTGCTGGGCGAGCAGCTGATGGCGGGCGTGCGCGGGCTGGCGCAGAAGTACCAAATCATCGGCGATGTGCGTGGCATCGGCCTGTTCATCGGCATCGAGCTGGTGCGCGACCGTCAGACCCTGGAACCGGCGGCCGCGGAGCTGGACTCCATCATCGGCGAGATGAAGCGCGAGCACGGCATCCTGCTGAGCAGCGAAGGGCCGCTGCACAACGTGATGAAGATCAAGCCGCCGGCCTGTTTCAGCGCGCAGAACTGCCAGCAGTTCCTCACTGCCCTGGACCGGGTCCTGGCCCGCCTGGCCTGAACCCGGCCGGTCCGGCCGCCCGCAATACGGGCGCTGCCGGCTGGGCCGGGGCCGGTGCAATCGACTAACGGTGCTGGCGGGCCCCGACACAGCGACCACACTGAAGGGTGAGCCAGAGGCGACAGATTGGCTCGTGCATACCATCGTCGAGCGCTGTTGATCGCCCGCGAGCGCCATGGCGGATGCCCTGTTGCCTGGGGGCGTCTGCGCAGGCTGGCCTGAGGACGCCGCGGGGTCGATGCCTGGCGATGGTCAATCCGTCCCCCCTCGACCGCCAGCCGACTGACCAGGCACTTGGGCTACGGCCCTCGGTGCGAGCCGCAGGCTGCACCGCGCTCTTTAATCCTTGACCAGACATACCGGAACAACAACACGCATTCGCCGGGCCCCGGCCCATGTAACGGTATTCATCTCCAGCAGGCCTAGTCCGACCGGCCTGTTTTCACGGCAGGCGCCAGCGCCCGCCGGGTTTCAGTCAGTGTCTTTACCACCGTTGCGTGCCGTGCTCGCAGTACCGGCTGCTGTTGACAGCTCGATGGATCGGGACAGGCACCCGCGACCGCGAGCTGCCCGCCCGAGTCCGGACCCAGGTCATCTCCTGTCGTCGAGCCGATGCAGATCAAACTCACGCACAGGACGTTCGTTATGCAAACTATCCGCAATACCCTCGTGGTGCTGGATGTAACGCAACCCGCATCCCAGATACTCAACCGGGCCAAGCTGATCGCCAGCGCGACCCAGTCGCACCTGCATCTGCTGGTGTGCGACAAGCACAACGATCATTCCGCCCTGCTGGCGCAGACGCAGGAAACCCTGCGCGGCGAGGATTTCAGCGTCAGCGCCGAGCAGGCCTGGCGCGGCAGCGAGCACCGGACCATCATCGCCGCGCAACAGCAGCAGGGGTGCGGCCTGGTGATCAAGCAACATCAGCGCGACACCCGCCTGAGCAAGAACCTGATTCTCTCCGAGGACTGGAAGCTGTTGCGCTACTGTCCGGCGCCGGTGCTGATCGTCAGAACCGACAGCCCCTGGCAGGGCGGCCACATCCTCGCGGCCATCGACGCGGGCAACAGCGATGTCGATCATCGCGTCTTGCATGCCGGCATCGTCGGCCATGCCCACGACATCGCCAGGATGACCGGCGGGGCCCTGCACCTGATGACGGCACACCCGTGCGCCGAGCTGATGGCGGCCGATCCGCTGTTTCGCGTCAAGGACAACATCAAGGCGCTGTACCGCAGCCAGTGCAGGGCGTTGCTGGCGGAGTTCGCGATTGCCGACGACTGCCTGCATATCGAGGAAGGCCCGGCCGATTCATTGATTCCCGCGGTGGCCAGGCGCCTGGGGGTGGCGCTCACGGTGATCGGCAGCGTCGCCCGCAGCGGCCTGTCCGGTGCGCTGATCGGCAACACCGCCGAAACCGTCCTCGACAGCCTGGACTGCGACGTGCTGGTGCTCAAGCCGGAGGACATCATCAACCATCTGGAGGAGCTGGCGGCGCCGCCGAGTGCGGACCTGGACCAGGCGATACACTCCTGGCCCTATAGCCATGCGGCCCGTGGCCAGGCACCGGGCGGGGGCCAGGCCAGGCCTAGCGAGCAGGACGAGGCGCCCGGGCCGGCTGCCGGGCCCGGAATTCCCGCGCGCTGAGAGCGCAGCCCGGTCCGTGACCGGGCGCCGGCCCCGGCGTGCCTCAGGCCTTCAGCGCGCCTGAGGCTTTGGCCACGTGGGTGGCGATGGCGTCCATCAGCGCGGGCGACAGACAGTCGTAGGGTTCCAGGCCGAGCGCCTTGAGGCGGGCGCGCACTTCGCCCATGAGCGCCGGATCGGTGCCCGACTCGATGATCGAGGAGACGAAGGCGGCAAACTGCGGGGCGCACCAGCCCTGGTCCGGCGACAGTTCGGTGTGGATGAAATCGAGCCCATAGAAGGGATGGGCGCGGTTTTCGATGCGGCCGAACAGGTGCACGCCGCACTGGCGGCAGGCGTGACGCTGGATGGTGGCGTCGGAGTCGACCACGGCGAGCTTCTCGGCGTGCTCGGTGACCTTGAGCTTGTCCCGTGGCACCACGGCGACCAGGGAGAACAGGGCGCCCTTGGGCTTCCAGCACTTGGTGCAGCCGCAGGCGTGGTTGTGCGCCGATTGCGCGTCGACCCGCACCTTGACCGGGTCCTGGGGGCAGTGACAGCTCAGGGTGCCCCCGGCGAAGCCCTCGATGCCGGGCTGGATGCCGTTGTCGATCGCTGGGTGAATCGAGAATGTGCCGGTCATTTTCCACCTCCTCAGGTTGCCAACCCTTTGAGCGTAGCGCGGGGCAGTGGCCGTGCCGGCGAGTCGGCGACCGTCGATCGGCCAGGCGCTGGCGGGGCGTATCGCGCCGCCGTGCGGCCCTCCAGGTTCCGTAGATTTTGGAATGAACCGAGTCCTTCTTTTCGTTTGAGGCCAGTGCCCATCCTTGTTTTCATCGATACCCGACGGCGGCCTGGGCTGGCGCCCGAAAGGCCGCAGCAGCTTGAGCGCCGACAGGCGGATGACGCGATTCAGGCCGTCGATGACGCCTGACTGTTAGGTGCATGGCCCTGGCGGGCGGCAGTATCTGCCAGGCTTAAAAAGAATAATAAGAGGTACCGCATGACCAGCTCCCCCTTCGCCCTGGAAATCCGCGATTTGCACAAGCGCTACGGCGCTCACGAGGTACTCAAGGGCATCTCCCTGAGCGCCCGCGACGGCGACGTGATCTCCATCCTCGGTTCCTCCGGCTCCGGCAAGTCCACCTTCCTGCGCTGCATCAACCTGCTGGAAAACCCCCACCAGGGGCAGATCATCGTCAATGGCGAGGAACTGCAGCTCAAGCGCGGGGCGGCCGGCGAACTGCACGCGGCCAGCGGCAAGCAGATCAACCGGCTGCGCAGCGAGCTGGGCTTCGTCTTCCAGAACTTCAACCTGTGGCCGCACATGAGCGTGCTCGACAACATCACCGAGGCGCCGCGCCGGGTGCTGGGCCTGAGCAAGGCCGAGGCCGTCGAACGGGCCGAGGCGCTGCTGGCCAAGGTCGGCATCGCCGACAAGCGCCACGTCTACCCCAACCAGCTGTCCGGCGGCCAGCAGCAGCGTGCGGCCATCGCCCGCACCCTGTGCATGGAGCCCAAGGTGATCCTGTTCGACGAGCCGACTTCGGCCCTCGACCCGGAAATGGTCCAGGAGGTGCTCAGCGTGATCCGCGCCCTGGCCGAGGAGGGCCGCACCATGCTGCTGGTGACCCACGAGATGAATTTCGCCCGCCAGGTGTCCAGCGAGGTGGTGTTCCTGCACCAGGGCCTGGTGGAAGAGCAGGGCCCGCCGGCGCAGGTGTTCGACAACCCGCAGTCGGCGCGCTGCAAGCAGTTCATGTCCAGTAACCACTGAGGGAGCGTCACCCATGCATAACTACAAGAAGATCCTGCTGGCCGCGGCCGCCACCCTGGCCTTAGGTAGCGGCGCGGTAGCCGCCGACACGCTGAAGATCGGCACCGAGGGCGCCTACCCGCCGTTCAACCTGATCGACGCCAGCGGTGCGGCGGTCGGCTTCGACGTGGAGATCGCCCAGGCCCTGTGCGCCAAGCTGCAGGCCGAGTGCGAAGTGGTCACCTCCGACTGGGATGGCATCATCCCGGCCCTGAACGCCAGGAAGTTCGACTTCCTGGTCGCCTCCATGTCGATTACCGAGGAACGCCAGCAGGCGGTCGACTTCACCGAGCCCTACTACACCAACAAGCTGCAGTTCATCGCCCCCAAAGGCGGCGACTTCAAGACCGACAAGGCCAGCCTCAAGGGCAAGGTGATCGGTGCCCAGCGCGCCACCATCGCCGGCACCTGGCTGGAGGACAACCTCGACGGCGTGGTCGACATCAAGCTGTACGACACCCAGGAGAACGCCTACCTGGACCTGTCCTCGGGCCGCCTCGACGGCGTGCTGGCCGACACCTTCGTCAACTGGGAGTGGCTCAAGAGCGACGCCGGCAAGGGCTTCGAGTTCAAGGGCGAGCCGGTGTTCGACAACGACAAGATCGGCATCGCCGTGCGCAAGGGCGATCCGCTGCGCGAGAAGCTCAACACCGCGCTGAAGGAGGTGGTGGCCGACGGCACCTACCAGCAGATCAACGACAAGTACTTCCCCTTCAGCATCTACTGATCCTCTCCGCTGGCGAGGAGGACGAGTGCTTTCCCTGGCCGCTCGGTGGAGCCGGCCAGGGGCGCCGCGTCCACGCCAGCTCTTGCGTAGGTTCGCACTATGACTCCTGATCTCTACGGGTTCGGCCCGGCGCTGCTCGCCGGCGCCGGCATGACCATCAAGCTGGCGCTTTCGGCCCTGTCGCTGGGCCTGGTCCTGGGATTGCTCGGCGCGCTGGCCAAGACCTCGCCGTACAAGGCGCTGCAGTGGCTGGGCGGCGGTTACTCGACCCTGGTGCGCGGGGTGCCCGAGCTGCTCTGGGTGCTGCTGATCTACTTCGGCACGGTCAGCCTGATGCGCGGCCTGGCCGACCTGCTCGGCGTGGCCAGCCTGGAGCTGTCGCCCTTCGCCGCCGGGGTGATCGCCCTGGGGCTGTGCTTCGGTGCCTACGCCACCGAGGTGTTCCGCGGCGCCATCCTGGCCATTCCCAAGGGCCACCGCGAGGCCGGCCAGGCCCTCGGCCTGTCCAAGGCGCGGATTCTCTGGCGGCTGATCCTGCCGCAGATGTGGCGCATCGCCCTGCCGGGCCTGGGCAACCTGTTCATGATCCTGATGAAGGACACCGCGCTGGTCTCGGTGATCGGCCTGGAGGAGATCATGCGCCGCTCGCAGATCGCCGTGACCGCCAGCAAGGAGCCCTTCACCTTCTTCCTGGTGGCCGCGTTCATCTACCTGAGCCTGACTATCCTCGCCATGATCGGCCTGCACCTGCTCGAGAAGCGTGCCAGCCGTGGTTTCCTGAGGGCTGCCGCATGAACTGGGAATTGATCGTCAAGTGGCTGCCGCGCCTGGCCGAAGGCGCCTGGCTGACCCTGGAGCTGGTCGCCATCGCGGTGATCGCCGGGCTGATCCTGGCCATCCCCCTGGGCATCGCCCGAGCCTCGCGGCACTGGTGGTTGCGCGCGCTGCCCTACGCCTACATCTTCTTCTTCCGCGGCACGCCGCTGCTGGTGCAGCTGTTCCTCGTCTACTACGGCCTGGCGCAGTTCGAGGCGGTGCGCGAAGGGCCGCTGTGGCCCTACCTGCGCGACGCCTACTGGTGCGCCATCGTCACCCTGACCCTGCATACGGCCGCCTACATCGCCGAGATCCTGCGTGGCGCGATCCAGGCGATTCCGCCGGGGGAGATCGAGGCGGCGCGGGCCCTGGGCATGGCGCGCTGGCAGACCTTGCTGTACATCGTCCTTCCGCGGGCCGCACGCATCGGCCTGCCGGCCTACAGCAACGAGGTGATCCTGATGCTCAAGGCCAGCGCCCTGGCCAGCACCATCACCCTGCTGGAGCTGACCGGCATGTCGCGCACCATCATCGCCCGCACCTACCAGCCGGTGGAGATCTTCTTCGCCGCCGGGCTGTTCTATCTGCTGGCCGCCTACCTGCTGGTGCAGGGCTTCCGCCTGCTGGAGCGACGCCTGCGGGTGGATGCCTGTCAGGGCCGTTGAGCCGCCTGCGCCCGGTGCCGCCCGAGGCGAGGGGGCAGGAACGCGCCGGCTGCTTTACGCGGCGCCGGCGCATAAGCAGACTGCGCTGGCGTCCTTGACGCCATGCACGCCGACTCGGGCGCCTCCAGGGGCGGCGCCCGAGTCGTAGCGAAATCAGTAAATTGCCAACGCTGGCCGGCCTTGCCGGGCGGCGTTTCGTTGTCTTGTGAGTTCTTGAGGTTGGTCCTGAATGTCTGATTTGAACCCGCTGCGCCTGGACGATATCGACCGGCAGCTGATCGCCGCGCTGCAACTCAATGCCCGCGAGAGCGTGGCGATGTTGGCGCGCAAGCTCGGCATCGCCCGCACCACGGTGATCTCGCGCATCGCCCGGCTGGAGAAGCACAAGGTCATCACCGGCTACGGCCTGCGCCTGGGCCAGCGGGTGCTGGACGGCGGGCTGCAGGCTTATGTGGGGATCACCCTGCAGCCGCGCTCGGGCAAGGAGGTGCTGCGCCGCCTGACCAGCATGGCCGAGGTGCAGCAGCTGTGTACGGTGAGCGGCGAGTTCGATTTCGTCGCCTGGCTGCGGGCCGACTCGCCGGAGCGCCTCGACCAGTTGCTGGACGAGATCGGCGAGGTGGACGGGGTGGAGAAGACCACTACCTCGATCATCCTCTCGTGCAAGCTGGATCGCGGGCAGAAGCTCTAGGGCCCTAGGCGGGCAGGCCGCCGCGCGGGCGTGGGCTCGGCGCCATAGGCTCCTATTATTGCGGGCAATAAAAATCCCCGGTCGCCGACAGGGTTACTGCCGGCGACCGGGGATCGATGACTCGCCGAGGCTTAGGCGGCCTCTTGAGTTTGCACCTCTTGCTCCTCGTAGGCCTGGCCGAAGCGGTTGCCGAGGAAGTCCTCCAGCGCCACCTGCTCCTGGCTGATAAAGCCCGACTGCGGCAGGCGCTGCTCGCGGAACAGGTCCAGGGCCGCACAGATGCCGGCGGCGGTGGTGATCTGGATGGCGCTGGTCAGGCGGCCGTTCTGTTCGGCGGCGAAGATCTTGCGACTGAACACTTCCTGCACCAGCTTGCCGCCGCGCAGGCCGTTGACGGTGACGAACACCAGCACCACGTCCTGCATGGTGCTGGGCACCGCGCCACGCAGGATGTCCTTGAGCTTATCCTGGTTGGCGGCCAGGCGCAGGTCTTCCAGGAGGAACTTCATCAGGTCGCGGTGGCCGGGGTAGCGCACGGTCTTGTAGTCCAGTACCTCGACCTTGCCTTGCAGGGTCTCGCACAGGGTGCCGAGGCCGCCGGAGGTGTTGAAGGCCTCGTACTCGACGCCGTCCAGGGAGAAGTGCTCCAGGCCTTCCAGCGCCTGGACCATCTGCAGCTTGCCGTTGCGGATGGCCTCGCAGGGGTGGCAGTACTCGTTGACCAGGCCGTCGACGCTCCAGGTCAGGTTGTACTTCAGGGCGTTGGTGGGGAACTCGGGCAGGGCGCCGACGCGCATCTTCACCTCGCGCACGCTGTCGAAGTGGCGCGCCAGGGAGTGGGCGGCGATGCCGATGAAGCCCGGCGCCAGGCCGCACTGCGGCATGAAGGCGGTCTTGGCGTCCTTGGCCAGCTCCATGATGGTCTTGGTCGCGTGCACGTCTTCGGTCAGGTCGAAGTAGTGGGTGGCGCTGGCCTTGGCGGCTTGGGCCACGGCGATGGCCATGTGATAGGGCAGGGCGTTGAGCACCGCATCCTGGCCCTGCATGGCGGCTTCCAAGGCCTGGCTGTCGGCCGAATCGAGTTCGCGGGTGGCGATGCCCAGGTCGGCGATGGCCTGCAGCGAGCCGGCGTCGCGGTCGGCCACCAGCACCTGGTAGTCGCCGGATTTGTGCAGCAGCTGAGCGATGGTGTAGCCGATGTGGCCCGCGCCGAGCAGGAGGACGTTCATTGTTGTTATCTCCAAGGTTGCGTGTCAGATGGGGCCAGTCTAGAGAGCAGTTGGTTCGACAATAAGACGCACAAGGCATCAGTTAGATGAAAAATATGGTCGTTTAGTCGTGTTTGCGAGTCATTGTGTAGTGATTGGCCGGACTGGCGAGCGGCGGCGTGCCGGGGTTCTTATAACTTTCCTGCCACATGGCGCCGTGGAGCCTCTACCCTGAGGGCAGGCAATCCCTTATCCGCCGCGCAGGAGCCGTCATGTACAAAGACCTCAAGTTCCCCGTGCTGATCGTCCACCGCGACATCAAGGCCGACACCGTGGCCGGCGAGCGGGTGCGGGCGATCGCCCATGAACTGGAGCAGGACGGTTTCAGCATCGTCTCCACCGCCAGCGCCGCCGAGGGGCGCATCGTCGCCTCGACCCACCACGGCCTGGCCTGCATCCTGGTGACGGCCGAGGGGGCGGGGGAGAACAAGCACCTGCTGCAGGACATGGTCGAGCTGATCCGCATCGCCCGGGTGCGGGCGCCGCACTTGCCGATCTTCGCCCTCGGCGAGCAGGTGACCATCGAGAACGCGCCGGCCGAGGCCATGGCCGACCTCAACCAGTTGCGCGGCATCCTCTACCTGTTCGAGGACACGGTGGCGTTCCTCGCCCGCCAGGTGGCCCGCGCCGCGCGCAACTACTTGGACGGCCTGCTGCCGCCGTTCTTCAAGGCGCTGGTGCAGCACACCGCGCAGTCCAACTACTCCTGGCACACGCCCGGTCACGGCGGCGGCGTGGCCTATCGCAAGAGCCCGGTGGGGCAGGCCTTCCACCAGTTCTTCGGCGAGAACACGCTGCGCTCCGACCTGTCGGTGTCGGTGCCGGAACTGGGTTCGCTGCTGGACCACACCGGCCCCCTGGCCGAGGCGGAAGCCAGGGCCGCACGCAACTTCGGCGCCGACCATACCTATTTCGTGATCAATGGCACCTCGACGGCCAACAAGATCGTCTGGCACAGCATGGTCGCCCGCGACGACCTGGTGCTGGTGGATCGCAATTGTCACAAGTCGATCCTCCATTCGATCATCATGACCGGCGCCATCCCCCTGTACCTGAGCCCGGAGCGCAACGAACTGGGCATCATCGGGCCGATCCCGCTCGACGAGTTTTCCGCCGAGTCGATCCAGGCCAAGATCGCCGCCAGCCCGCTGGCCCAGGCCCGCGCCCCCGGCGCGCCGCAGAAGGTCAAGCTCGCCGTGGTGACCAACTCCACCTACGACGGCCTGTGCTACAACGCCGAGCTGATCAAGCAGACCCTGGGCGACAGCGTCGAGGTGCTGCATTTCGACGAGGCCTGGTACGCCTATGCGGCCTTCCATGAGTTCTACGCCGGGCGCTACGGCATGGGCACCTCGTGCGAGGCAGAGGGCCCGCTGGTGTTCAGCACCCATTCCACCCACAAGCTGCTGGCGGCCTTCAGTCAGGCCTCGATGATCCACGTGCAGGACAGCGGCAGCCGCCAGCTGGATCGCGACCGCTTCAACGAAGCCTTCATGATGCACATCTCTACTTCGCCGCAGTACGGCATCATCGCCTCCCTCGACGTGGCCTCGGCGATGATGGAGGGGCCGGCCGGGCGCTCGCTGATCCAGGAGACCTTTGACGAGGCCCTGAGCTTCCGCCGGGCCCTGGCCAATCTGCGGCAGAACCTCGATGTCGGCGACTGGTGGTTCAGCATCTGGCAGCCACCCCGGGCCGAGGGGGCCGAGGAGGTGGCCACCGGCGACTGGCTGCTGCAGCCGCAGGCCGAATGGCACGGTTTCGGCGAGGTGGCCGACGACTATGTGCTGCTCGACCCGATCAAGGTCACCCTGGTGACCCCGGGCCTGACCGCCGGCGGCAGCCTGGACCAGTGCGGAATTCCCGCCGCGGTGGTCGGCAAGTTCCTCTGGGAGCGCGGCCTGGTGGTGGAGAAGACCGGCCTGTATTCCTTCCTGGTGCTGTTCTCCATGGGCATCACCAAGGGCAAGTGGAGCACCCTGCTGACCGAGCTGCTGGAGTTCAAGCGCTGCTACGACGCCAACCAGGCGTTGGGCGAGGCCCTGCCCTCCATCGCCCAGGCCGGCGGCGCCCACTACCAGGGCATGGGCCTGCGCGACCTGTGCGATGCGCTGCACGGCTGCTACCGCGACAACGCCACGGCCAAGGCGCTCAAGCGCATGTACACGGTGCTGCCGGAGGTGGCGCTGAAGCCGGCCGATGCCTACGACCAGCTGGTGCGGGGCGAGGTCGAGGCGGTGCCGATCGACCGCCTGGAAGGACGTATCGCCGCGGTGATGCTGGTGCCATACCCGCCGGGTATTCCGCTGATCATGCCGGGCGAGCGCTTCACCCCGGCGACCCGGGCGATCATCGATTACCTGGCGTTCGCCCGCACCTTCGACCACAGCTTCCCCGGCTTCGATGCCGACGTGCACGGCCTGCAGCGCCAGGAGGGCGCGCAGGGCATTGTCTACACCGTCGACTGCATCAGACCCTAGGCAGATCAATCGCTTAACGATGGGTTGCGAACGCCGACTTAAGTCCCGCGACGTGGTCTGCGTCACACTGGCCGGCATCGACATTCATGACGTCCTTGTTATAGTTGCCCGGTTCTAATCCCAAGAATATCTCGGCGCGTTCGCGCCATCTGCTCGAGGATGACTGCCGTGTCCGACTACAAAGCCTTTCGTGTCGAGTTGGCAGACAAGGTCGCCCAGGTGACGATCAATCGGCCGGAAAAAGTCAATGCCATGAATGCCGACTTCTGGGCGGAGATCATCGAGATCTTCCGCTGGGTCGACGCCACCGACGAAGTGCGGGTGGTGGTCCTGTCGGGGGCCGGCAAGCACTTCTCGTCCGGCATCGACCTGATGCTGCTGGCCCAGGTCGGCAGCCAGCTGGGTAAGGACGTCGGCCGCAATGCCGAAACCCTGCGGCGCAAGATCCTCGAGCTGCAGGCGTCGTTCAACGCCGTGGACCAGTGCCGCAAGCCGGTGCTGGCGGCGATCCAGGGCTATTGCCTGGGCGGCGCCATCGACCTGATCGCCGCCTGCGACATGCGCTACGCCACCGCCGATGCGCAGTTCGCGATCAAGGAGATCGACATCGGCATGGCCGCCGATGTCGGTACCCTGCAGCGCCTGCCGCGGATCATCGGCGACGGCATGATGCGCGAGCTGGCCTATACCGGGCGCACCATCGACGGCGAGGAGGCGCGCCGCCTCGGCCTGGTCAACCGCACCTTCGCCGATGCCTCGGCGCTGCTCGACGGGGTCATGGAGATCGCCCGGGAGATCGCCGCCAAGTCGCCGATAGCGGTGCGCGGCACCAAGGAAATGATTCGCTACATGCGCGATCACCGGGTCGATGACGGCCTGGAGTACGTCGCCACCTGGAACGCCGCGATGCTGCAGTCGGCAGACCTGCGCGTGGCCATGGCGGCGCACATGAGCAAGCAGAAACCGGAGTTCGCCGACTGATGCACTGCCTGCAACTGTCTTCTCTACCGGCGCGGGAGGCGCATTAGCCCATGGTTTCAGGAGCCAGGTCGCTGAGTCTGGTACGCGATGAGCTGTTCACTACCATGGAAGAGGCCGAGGCCAGCCTGGAGCAGTTCATCGCCGAGCGGCACAACGGCAGCCTGCTGCAGCAGGCCGTCGAGGGGCTGCAGCAGGTGCGCGGCGCGCTCAATCTGGTCGAACTGACCGGGGCGGAGTTGCTGGCCCAGGAGGTGCTCGACCAGGCCACCGACATTCCCGCCGATGCCGGCAGCGAGCGCGACGAGCAGTTGGCGGCCCTGAGCAACGCCCTGCACGTGCTGCGTCGCTATCTGGAGAGCGTCGACGCCAATCGCCAGGAAATGCCCGAACTGCTGCTGCCGGCGATCAACCACCTGCGTCTGGCGGGTGGCCAGGCCGCCTTGCCCGAGAGTTTCTTCTTCAGCGTGCGTCTGGACCAGCCGCGCCCGCGCAGGACGACGCCGGCCCTGGATGCCGCGGCCAAGCAAGGCGAGGGGCGGCGTCTGCGCCATATGTACCAGGTCGGGCTGCTCGGCTTCATCCGTGAGCAGAACCCGCTGGCGAGCCTGAAGTTGATGGCCCGGGCGATGAACCGTCTGGACGGCCTGTTCGGCAACGAGCCGCGCGGGCGCCTGTGCTGGATCGCCGCGGCGGCCCTGGAGGCGCAGGTCGACGGTCAGCTGCTGGCGCGCAAGTCGCGCAAGCAGCTGTTCTCCCGGGTCGACCGCGAGCTCAAGCAGATGTTCGGCAACGCCCAGCACGAGACCCCGCGCAGCCTGCTCAAGGAGCTGCTCTACCTGGTCGCCCTGGGCGACAGCCGCGGACCGGCCGTCACCCCGGTGCGGGAGGTTTTCGGGCTGGCGCCCTTGCCCTTCACCGACCATTTACTGGAAGAAGAGTACCGGCGCCTGGCCGGGCCGGGGCAGTCGGTGATGCGCTCGCTGAGTTCCGCGATTCGCGAGGAACTGACCGCCCTCAAGGACATGCTCGATCTGATCGAGCGCGGCACCGTGCAGGCGGAGAACCTCAGCAGCCTGCATGCGATGCTCGGCAAGCTGAGCAAGACCCTGGGCATGGTGGGGCTCAGTTCGGCGGGCAACTCGTTGGCGGCGCAGCTGCAGACGGTCGCCGGCTGGCGCGAACAGGTGGTGCCGGAGCCGGCCGAACTGAACAGGCTGGCCGAGGCGGTGCTCTACGTCGAGGGCATGGTCGCCAGCCTGGAGAGCGGCGAGCGGCGCGACAGCCGTCCGGCCCAGGCGCGGCCCGGACACGAGGCCGAGTCATTCGCCCTGCACCAGCTCAATGAGGCCCGCATCGTCGTGGTCGACGAGGCCCGGGCGGGTCTGGCGCTGGCCAAGCGGGCGATCACCGCCTATCTGGAAGCCGGCGGTGACCGCATGCACCTGTCCAACGTGCCCTTCAGTCTGCAGGCGGTGCGCGGTGGCCTGTGGTTCCTCGGCCAGGAGCGCGCAGCCCTGCTGGTGGCGGCCTGCAGCGACTACATCCAGGCGCAGATGCTCGATGCGCCGCAGATGCCGTCGGAGCAGATGCTGGAGACCCTGGCCGATGCCTTGAGCAGCCTCGAGTACTACCTGGAAGCCGGCGCCGTGTTGCGTCCGGAAACCCAGCCGAGCGTGCTCGATCTGGCCGCCGACAGCGTCCATGCCCTGGGCATGCAGGTGGCCGTCTAGATGACTCGGCACTGGCAGCCGGCCCTGCTCGACGTGCGGCAGCCCGGCGGCTGGGCGCTGCTGCACTGTCACCAGCAGTTCCTCGGCGATGCCAATGGCGTGCTGTTCCCCCGCGAGTGGCTGAAGAAGCAGGAGCTGACGATCCTCGCCGAGCATGGCCTCGGCCACTTCGCTGGCGATGCGGTCTACCTGCTGGAGCTGGAGCGGCCGCTGGAGCTGCCGGGATGCGCCTGGCAGAGCCTGCGGTACTTCATGCTGCAGGGCGAGGCGGACCTGTTCCGCTTGCTCGGCTACGCCACGCAGATCGGCACCTGGGCGCGCCAGCACCGTTTCTGCGGCAGCTGCGGCGGCGCCATGTCGGCGGTGGCCGGTGAGCGCGCCATGCAGTGCCCGCGCTGCGAGCTGCGGCACTATCCGCGGTTGTCGCCGAGCATGATCGTGCTGGTCACCCGCGGCGACGAGGTGCTGTTGGCGCGTTCGCCGCGCTTCGTTCCCGGCGTCTACAGCACCCTGGCCGGTTTCGTCGAGGTCGGCGAGTCGGTCGAGCAGTGCGTTGCCCGCGAGGTGCGCGAAGAGGTCGGGGTCGAGGTCGGCAACCTGCAGTACCTGGGCAGTCAGGGCTGGCCCTTTCCCCATTCGCTGATGCTCGGCTTCCATGCCGAGTACGCCGGCGGCGAGATCGTCATGCAGCCCGAGGAGATCGAGGATGCGCAGTGGTTCAGCGTGCACCAGTTGCCGCCCTTGCCGGCGCCGCGTTCCATCGCCCGCTACCTGATCGACCTCTACGTCGCCCGGCGCCTCGGGCTAGCCGAACCAGTGCTGCCAGGCTAGGCGCGCGGTCAGGGCCAGGACCACCAGGATGAACACCGGGCGGATGAATTTCGCGCCGCCGCGGATCGCCGTGCGCGCGCCGAGGTAGGCACCCAGCATCAGCGCCAGGCCCATGCTCAGGCCCAGCACCCAGGCCACCTGTCCGGTGCCGATGAATACGACCAGGGCGCAGGCGTTGCTGACGAAGTTCATGCTGCGCGCCACGCCGCTGGCGCGCACCAGGTCGAGGGGATAGAGCAGCAGACTGCTGACCGTCCAGAACGCGCCGGTGCCCGGACCGGCGATGCCATCGTAGAAGCCCAGCCCCAAGCCTTGCGGCCACTGCCGGCCCCTGGCGGGCAGCGCCGCGGAGTCCACCGGCGCCTCGGGCGGCCTGCCCAGCAGCAGATAGAGCCCGCAGGCGAAGACCACGGCCGGCAGCATCTGGTTGAGCCAGGCCGCGGGCATCCAGTGGGCCACCGCCGCGCCGAGCAGGGCGCCGACGGCCGTGCCGAGCAGGGCGTTGCGCCACTGTGCGGGGGCGAACAGCTTGCGCCGGTAGAAGGTGTAGCTGGCCGTGGCGGAGCCGAAGGTGGCGCAGAGCTTGTTGGTGCCGAGCACCAGATGCGGCGGCAGACCGGCGGTCAGCAAGGCGGGAATGGTCAGCAGGCCGCCGCCGCCGGCGATGGCATCGACAAACCCGGCCAGGAAGGCAACCAGGGCCAGAACAGCCAGCACCGCCGGGTCGACGGCCAGCTCGAAGGGAAGGGGCATGAAAAGACGACCTATGTCCGATTGTGCCGCGCACTCGCTGTTCGACATGCGCGACGGCAGCGCATAATGCCGGCATTTTCCAGGAGAAGGAATGGAGTCGATGCAGTACGACGCTCTGGCTTGGGCGGCCGCATTACTGGCGCTGCTGGCGCTGCTGGTCGCCGCGCGCATCCTGTTCAATCTGCGCTGGTTTCTCGGCTGGTTGCGCGGCACCTGCGGCCTGGCGTTTGTCGCCCTGGCCGGGTTGATCGGCCTGGTGGCCTACGACCTGTCCAGTTACCGGCCGATAGCCGAGGGGCAGCCGCTGGCGACCCTGACCTTCCAGGCGGACGGCGCGGCGTACCGGGTCAGCGTGCTGGAGGGCGCGCGCGAACGCAGCTTCACCTTCGAGGGCGACCTGTGGCAGCTGGATGCCCGCCTGCTGCAGTGGAAGGGGCTGGCCGCGCTGATCGGTCTGCAGCCGGGTTATCGCCTGGAAAGACTGTCGGGGCGTTTTCTCACCATCGAGCAGCAGGCGCGGGCTCAGCACGGCCGCATCGAGCTGGCGCAAAGCCCTTATGGCGTGGACCTGTGGCGCTGGCTGCGGCTCGGCCGGCATGACCTGTTCATGTTCGATCCCCAGGCGCGCCGGGTGACTTTCCTGCCGCTGGCCGATGGGGCGAGCTATGCCGTCAGCCTGACCTCGACCGGGTTGCTGGCGCAGCCGATGAATCCGGCGGCCAAGCAGGCCCTGGAGGACTGGCGCTAGGCAGCGGTCGTTCAGGCACGAAAAAAGGGACCGCAGGTCCCTTTCTTGTGTCCTGGGTTTGGCCTCAGGAGAGGAAGCCGCCATCTACGTTGAGCGCCACGCCGGTGGTGTAGCTGGACGCGTCGCTGGCCAGGTAAAGCACCGCCCCGGCCATCTCGCTCGGATCGGCCACGCGCTTGAGCGGGATGCGCTGCAGGGCGAGGTTGAGGATGGCGTCGTTCTTGGTCAGCGCCGAGGCGAACTTGGTGTCGGTCAGGCCCGGCAGCAGGGCGTTGCAGCGGATGCCGAACTGCGCGCATTCCTTGGCGAATACCTTGGTCATGCTGATCACGGCGGCCTTGGTCACCGAGTAGATGCCCTGGAACTCGCCCGGCGAGACGCCGTTGATCGAGGCGACGTTGACGATGCTGCCGCCACCGTTGGCCTTCATCAGCTTGCCGCCTTCGATGGACATGAAGTAGTAGCCGCGGATGTTCACGTCGACCGTCTTCTGGAACGCCGACAGGTCGGTGTCCAGCACGTTGCAGAACTGCGGGTTGGTGGCGGCATTGTTGACCAGGATGTCCAGGCGGCCGAACTGCTCGCGGATCTGCGCGAAGACGCCCTGAATCTGCTCCATCTCGCCGATATGGCAGGCGATCGCGGTGGCCTTGCCGCCGGCGGCGCTGATGGCGTCGGCGACGGCCTGGCAGCCCTCGAGCTTGCGGCTGGAGACGATCACGTGGGCGCCTTGCTGGGCCAGCAGCTTGGCGATGGCCTCGCCGATGCCGCGGCTGGCGCCGGAGACGAAGGCGATCTTGCCCTCGAGGTCGAACAGTTGCGTCTTGGACATGGCTTCTTTCCTTCTATCTGAGGCCCGTTCGGCCGGGTTACAGCTGCGACTTGGCGATGACCTGCAGGCTCATGTGCTCCAGCAGCTTGTTCATCTGGATGAACTGGGCGAAGCGCTTGTCCTGGGTCTGGCCGTGGTAGTAGCGGTAGTAGATCTGCTGCACGATGCCGGCCAGGCGGAACAGGCCGTAGGTGTAGTAGAAGTCGATGCTGCCGATCTCGATCCCGGCGCGTTCGGCGTAGTAGTCGGCGAACTCCTGGCGGCGCAGCATGCCGGGGGCGTTGCTCGGCTGGCGGCGTATCAGCTGGACCGGCGGCGGATCGTTCGCCTCGATCCAGTAGGCGAGGGTGTTGCCCAGGTCCATCAGCGGATCGCCGAGGGTGGTCAGTTCCCAGTCCAGTACGCCGATGATCTGCATCGGCTTGTGCGGGTCGAGGATCACGTTGTCGAAACGGTAGTCGTTGTGCACGATGCCGGGGCGGGCGTGGTCGGCCGGCATCTTGTCCTTGAGCCAGGCCTTGACCGGTTCCCACAGGGGGGCGTCGGGGGTCAGGGCCTTCTCGTAGCGAGCGCTCCAGCCGTCGATCTGGCGCTGCACATAGCCGTCGGGCTTGCCCAGGTCGCCCAGGCCGCAGGCCTGATAGTCGACCTTGTGCAACTCGACCAGCTTGTCGATGAAGCTCTTGCACAGGGTGCGGGTCTGCCCGGCATCGAGGTCGAGCTCGGCCGGCATTTCCGCGCGCAGGATGATGCCCTTGACCCGTTCCATCACGTAGAACTCGGCGCCGATCACCGACTCGTCGGTGCAGTGCACATAGGCCTTGGGGCAGTAGGGAAAGCCGCCGTTGAGTTGGTTGAGGATGCGAAACTCGCGGCCCATGTCATGGGCGGATTTGGCCTTGTGACCGAATGGCGGGCGGCGCAGGACGAATTCCTGCTCCGGGTATTCGAGCAGGTAGGTCAGGTTCGAGGCGCCGCCGGGAAACTGACTGATGCGCGGCTGGCCACTCAGTCCGGGAATCTGGGCCTTGAGGTAGGGGTCGATGATCGCGGCGTCGAGTTCTTCGCCTGTGCGGATGCCGGTGGACTGATCAGTAAGCGCCATGCATATCCCTTCTACTTATGATGGGTGCCCTAGATTATTGGCTAATCTAATTCTGCATCCCGGTGGTCACAAGCAATACGCGCCTTTATAGGCGGGCGTGTTGCCCCTCGATCAAGCTGCCTGATTGACCGGAGTCCGCTCGCCAGGCGAAAAAAAACCGGAGTGCGGGACCCCGGTTTTCTCGAATCGGCGTTGCCGCGAGGCTTAGACCGGGAACAGTTCGCCCAGCTTCATCGCCAGCATCATGTCGCCTTCGGCGCGCAGCTTGCCGGCCATGAAGGCCTGCATGCCATCGGTCTCGCCGCTGGTGATGCCCTTGAGGGTCTCGGTGTCCATGATCAGGGTCACGTTGGCGTTGTCGGCATCGCCCTGCTGGACGTCACAGGTGCCATCCTTGACCACCAGGTAGTGGTTTTCGCCGTCTTCGATGTTGAACTGGAATACCAGGTCCAGGCCTGCAGCGGCACCGGCGTTGAACTTGGACTGCATGGTTTGGACGATGTCTGCAACGCTCATGGTTTCTTCCTTTGGTTTCAGGTTTTTCTCGCGCCCGTATGGGTGCAGTGGGCCGGCACTCAGCGAAAGGTGATGAGTTCCGGCGCCTTCAGCAGCTGCAAGTGCGTGTGGCTGTTGAAGGAAGCCAGGCTCACCTGGCTGCCGCGGAACTTCAGGCAGCTCAGGGAAGTATTGACGATTTGCCAGTTCAGCTCGAATGCCTTGGTCGGCGGTACCCCGGTGATCAGGTGCAGCAGCGCGGTGATGGTGCCGCCGGAGGTGAACAGGGCGATGTTCTGGCCGCGCTCGGCCCGTTCCAGCAGGCGGGCGAGGCCGCCCTGGACCTGGGCCACGAACTCCGTCCAGCTCTGCAGGCCGGGCCGCACGTACTCGCCGGATAGCCAGCGTCCTATCAGGCGGGCGAACAGGCGCTGGAACTCGGCACGGTTCTGCGCGCCGTTGCGCATGATCTGCAGGGCGTCGGGTTCTTCTGGAAGCAGTTCGGGAAGCAGGGCGCGGATCACCGCGTCGGCATCGAATTCGTTGAAGGCGGCGTCGACCTCGAGCGGCGGTGTGCTCTGGCCGGCCGCCTGCAGTTGGCCCAGCGCGGCGCTGGCGGTGTGCTGCTGGCGCCGCAGCGTGCCGCTCAGGCTGCGGTCCAGGCGGATGCCGAGCTGTGCCAGGTGTGCCCCCAGCACTTCGGCCTGACGAATGCCGATGGGTGATAGCACGTCGTAATCTTCGGCGCCAAACGAGGCTTGGCCATGTCGGATCAGGTAGATGCTGCCCACGTCCGCTGCTATCCCGGTACGGTTAGAGTTTCGCGAGGGTATGAGGATAGCGGGGGGCTGTCAACGAAAAAACATACGCTTGTTTGAATTGCCTTGGTGGTCGCTCCGGCCTGCCGGTGGCTGGCCGCGGTGCGGGTGCGTCGGTATGCTTGAGCGGCGCGGGCGCTGCTCAAGGCTGGGCGCTGGCATGGACTACGAGGGGAATGACGTGGAGTTTCTGGCTGAGTATGCGGGCTTTCTGGCCAAGGTGGTGACCTTGGTGGTTGCCGTGCTGGTGGTGCTGGCGGCGGGTGTCGTGGCGCGCAGCAAGGGGCGCAAGACGCCTGGGCAGTTGCAGGTGGACAGGCTCAACGATTTCTACAAGGCGTTGCGCCGGCGCCTGGAGCAGGCGGTGCTGGACAAGGACCAGCTCAAGGCCCAGTACAAGGCGGAGGCCAAGGCCGAGAAGCTGGCGAAGAAATCCGGCGCGCACAAGCCGCGGGTGTTCGTGCTGGATTTCAATGGCGATATCAAGGCGTCGGCCGTCGACCAGTTGCGCCACGAGGTGACGGCCTTGTTGAGCCTGGCCAAGCCGCAGGACGAGGTGGTGGTGCGCCTGGAAAGCGGCGGTGGCATGGTCCACAGCTACGGTTTGGCGGCCTCGCAGCTGGCGCGCATTCGCGAGGCACGCATTCCTCTGACCGTGTGCATCGACAAGGTGGCGGCCAGTGGCGGCTACATGATGGCCTGCATCGGCGAGAAGATCATTTCGGCGCCATTCGCCATTCTCGGTTCGATCGGCGTGGTGGCGCAGCTGCCGAACGTGCATCGCCTGTTGAAGAAGCACAACATCGATTTCGAGGTGCTCACCGCCGGCGAGTACAAGCGCACCCTCACGGTCTTCGGTGAGAACACCGAGAAGGGGCGGGAGAAGTTCCAGGAAGACCTGGAAAGCATCCACGGCCTGTTCAAGGGCTTCGTTTCCCGCTATCGGCCGCAACTGCAGATCGAAGAGGTGGCGACCGGCGAGGTCTGGCTGGGGCTGGCGGCCCTGGAGAAACAGCTGGTCGATCAGCTGCAGACCAGCGATGAATACCTCGCCAGCCGGGCCAGGGAAGCCGAGCTTTTCCATCTGCACTTCGCCACCAAGAAGACTCTGCAGGAGCGCGTAGGCCTGGCGGCCGGCGTGGCCCTGGATCGTTTCGTGCTCACCTGGCTGGGTCGCCTCAGCCAGCAGCGTTTCTGGTAACTCACTTTCCGTACAGGGGGAACGACATGGGTAAGTTCATGGCACTGCAGGCCCGCGAAGGTACGTCGGGCGATTTCGAACAGGCGATTGTCGAGCGCGACACCAACGATCTGCCGGCCGGCGAGCTGCTGATTCGGGTCAAGTACTCCTCGCTGAACTACAAGGATGCGCTGTCCGCCAGTGGCAATCGCGGGGTGACCAAGCAGTTCCCGCACACCCCGGGCATAGATGCCGCCGGTGTGGTGGAGGAGTCGAGCGTCGCCGAGTTCGGCGTTGGCGACGAGGTGATAGTCACCGGCTACGACTTGGGCATGAACACGGCCGGTGGCTTCGGCCAGTACATCCGCGTTCCGGCGGCCTGGGCGCTCAAGCGACCGGCTGGATTGTCCTTGCGCGAGGCGATGGTGCTTGGCACCGCCGGGCTGACCGCCGCCCTGTGTGTCGACAAGCTGGAGCAGGCCGGGGTCGTTCCGGACGCCGGTCCCGTCCTGGTCACCGGTGCCACCGGCGGCGTGGGCAGTGTTGCCGTGACCCTGCTGGCCAAGCTCGGCTATCAGGTGGCGGCGGCCACGGGCAAGGCGGAGCAGGGCGCGTTTCTCCAGGCCCTGGGCGCCGAGCGCATCGTCTTGCGCGGCGAGCTGCAGGAGGGCGTCGAGCGGCCGATGCTCAAGGAACAGTGGGCCGGCGCGGTCGATACCGTGGGCGGTGACATCCTGTTCAATGTGGTCAAGTCCCTGCGTTACGGCGGCAGCGTGGCCTGCTGCGGCCTGACCGCCGGCGTCGCGTTCAAGGCCAACGTGCTGCCCTTCATCCTGCGCGGGGTGAACCTGCTGGGGGTCGACTCGGTCGAGCTGCCGCTGGTGGTCAAGGCGTCCATGTGGGACAAGCTGTCGCTGCAGTGGAAGCTCGACCTGGACCGTCTGGTCACCGAGGTCGGTCTGGCGCAACTACCCGACGCCATTCGCGGCATCCTGGCCGGCCAACTGGTGGGCCGGGTGCTGGTCCGGCTCGACTGAGGCCCGGCGGGCAGATGGTCCGGTCGCACCGGGCCGTGTGCCTTCAGGCACGGCTGAAGTAGATGCTGATCTCGGCGCGCAGTACCGGCTGGTCGCCGACATAGGTCATGACCGCGATCTTCAGGTCCCCCTGCGCGTTCCGGTCCACTGCGCGGCCATCGGCAAGCGTACGAATGTCGCCATCGACCTTGGCCAGGTGTTCCACCCTCATACCCCGGGGAGTACCGTGGTTGCCGGCGGGAATCGGGGCGTCGGCCAGGCTTCCGGCGACCCGTTCGGCAGCATTGCACCGGCCCGCTGGTGCAACTGGCCAGGGAGTACCTCGGGGCCGGAAACGCAAAAAGCCCCGCAAGGCGGGGCTTTTTGCGTGAGCCTGTGCTCAGGCGCGGCGGCGGAACAGCGGCAGCGGCTGGTCGCTGGAGGCCTGATAGACCTCGCCGAACTCCGCGAAGGCCTTCAGTGCGTCGTGCGGGTCCTTGTCTTCGCGCAGCGCGAAGGCATCGAAACCGCAGCGCTTGAGGGCGAACAGCTGATCACGCAGTACGTCACCGATGGCACGGACTTCGCCCTTGTAGCCGTAGCGGGTGCGCAACAGGTAGGCGGTGGAGCAGTGCCGGCCATCGGTGAAGGACGGAAAGTTCAGGGCGATGACCTGGAAGTTGTCCAGCTGGTCGGCGATCTCCTCGATCTCCTCGCCGGCTTCCAGCCAGACCCCGAGGCCACCGTCGCGGGCCTTCAGGGCCGGGGCGTGGTCGACCCACAGGCCCAGCGGGACTATCACGTCGTCGCAGTTGGGCAGCTCGTCGAAGCTCACATCCTTGGGCAGCAGGTGCCAGCTCTCGTCGACGACCTGGCCGTTCTTAATGATTCGCTGCATAAACGCGCTCCTTGAACGGGTCGACACCGATGCGGCGGAAGGTGTCGAGGAAACTCTCTTCTTCGTTGCGCTGCTCGACGTAGACCTTGATGATCTTGTCGATGACGTCCGGCATGTCGTCCTGGGCGAAGGACGGGCCGAGGATCTGCGCCAGGCTGGCCTCGCGGCCCGAGCTGCCGCCGAGGGAGACCTGGTAGAACTCCTGGCCTTTCTTGTCCACCCCGAGGATGCCGATGTGGCCGACGTGGTGGTGACCGCAGGCGTTCATGCAGCCGGAGATGTTCAGCTCGATGTCGCCGATGTCGAACAGGTAGTCGAGGTCGTCGAAGCGGCGCTGGATGGCCTCGGCCACGGGAATCGACTTGGCGTTGGCCAGGGAGCAGAAGTCGCCGCCCGGGCAGCAGATGATGTCGGTCAGCAGGCCCACGTTCGGCGTGGCGAAGCCCTGTTCGCGCAGCTCGCCCCAGAGGGTGAACAGCTGCGCCTGCTCGACGTCGGCGAGGATGATGTTCTGGTTATGGCTGTTGCGCACCTCGCCGAAGCTGTAGCGATCGGCCAGCTCGGCGATGGCGTCCAGCTGCTTGTCGGTGACGTCGCCCGGGGCGACGCCGGTGGGCTTCAGCGACAGGGTGACGGCGACATAGCCGGGCTTCTTGTGGGCGAAGCAGTTGCGCTGGCGCCAGCGGGCGAAGCCCGGGTGCTCGGCATCCAGCGCAGCAAGCGCGGCGTCCTGGTCGTCGAGGGCTTTGTAGCTTGGGTCGATGAAGTGCGCGGCGACACGGGCCACTTCGGCCTCGGTCAGGGTGGTCGGACCATCCTTGAGGTGCGCCCATTCGGCGTTGACCCGTTCGGCGAACACCTCCGGGGTCAGGGCCTTGACCAGGATCTTGATCCGCGCCTTGTACTTGTTGTCGCGACGGCCATAGCGGTTGTACACGCGCAGGATGGCGTCGAGGTAGCTGATCAGGTGCTGCCACGGCAGGAATTCGTTGATGAAGCTGCCGACCACCGGCGTACGCCCGAGGCCACCACCGACCGAGACGCGGAAGCCCAGCTCGCCGGCGTCGTTCTTCACCGCTTCCAGGCCGATGTCGTGCACCTCGATCGCCGCACGGTCGCCGACGGCGCCGTTGACGGCGATCTTGAACTTGCGCGGCAGATGGGTGAACTCGGGGTGGAAGGTCGACCACTGGCGGATGATCTCGCACCAGGGGCGCGGATCGACGATCTCGTCCTTGGCCACGCCGGCGAACTGGTCGGTGGTGGTGTTGCGGATGCAGTTGCCGCTGGTCTGGATCGCGTGCATCTGCACGGTGGCCAGTTCGGCGAGAATCTGCGGTACATCCTCCAGCTCGGGCCAGTTGAACTGCACGTTCTGCCGGGTGCTGATATGCGCATAGCCTTTGTCGTAGTCGCGGGCGATCTTGGCCAGCATGCGCACCTGCTGGGAGGAGAGCAGGCCGTAGGGCACCGCGATGCGCAGCATCGGCGCATAACGCTGGATATACAGGCCATTCTGCAGGCGCAGCGGGCGGAACTCTTCGCCGCTCAGCTCGCCCGCCAGGTAGCGGCGCGTTTGATCACGGAACTGCTGGACGCGGTCCTCGATGATTTGTTGGTCGTACTGGTCGTATACGTACATGAAGTGTCCTGTTATCAGGCTGCTTGCAGCAAATCAGCGCGCACGGCCGCGCTCTCCCAGCGGAGGCGAAGGAAGATACCAGTTCGGGGATATGCGCAAAAGTGATGTTTAAATATATGGAAAGAACCTTTAGCGCTAAGGATGGGCAGGAGCATAACCCCAGTGCTTGAGCATGCCGCAAGCCTGGTCTTAACTGCTCTGGCGAAGCCCCCATAAACACAAGAAAAGGATCCGCCAATGAACGAACATTCCTCGCCGGAGCAGCGCGATAGCGTCGTCGATGCCAGGGCCATCTTCAGCCTGATCCTCATTGTCGTCGCCACGGCAGTCTTCTGGGTCAGCCAGCAATAGGCCAGGGACCGTCCCGCCGCGGCGTTCGGACGGATGGTGGCAAGCGGCCACTTCCGACGCCTTATACTGCGCGCGCTTTTTCGCGGCGGAGCGCATGGCGTGATCGGGTCAACTGTCAGGATATTCTTTGGCCTAGTGCTGGCCACCCTTTGTGGGCTGGCGCTGGCCTCGCCAGTCAAGGTCGCCGCAACGCCAGGGGCGTCCGTGGTGTTTCTCAACCCGGGCTATTCCAACGAGCCGTTCTGGGTCGGCTACAGCGACTTCATGCAGGCCGCTGCCGACAGTCTCGGCATGCGCCTGCGGGTGATCTATGGCGAGCGCGACCCCAAGCTTCTGTTGAGCAATGCGCAGCGGGTGTTGGCCGAGGCCGAGCAGCCCGACTACCTGGTATTCGTCAATGAGATGTACACCGGCCCCGAATTGCTGCGACTGTTCGCCGACAGCCCGATCAAGCTGTTCTCCCTGCACAGCACCCTGACGCCGGAGCAGCAGGCGCTCGTCGGCGGCACAAGGGAGCGTTATCGGCACTGGATCGGCAGCCTGGTGCCCAACGATCGGGAGGCCGGGTACCTGATGGGCAAGGCCCTGATCGCCAAGCTCGGCGGTCGCCCCGGGGAGATGCTGGCATTCTCCGGTGTGCGTCACACGCCTTCGGCCACCCTGCGTGAAGACGGCTTGCGCCAGGCGCTGGCGGAACATCCGGAGGTGAAACTGCAACAGTTGGTATACGGCCAGTGGGCGCGGCAGCGCGCCTATCAGCAGGCCAAGTTGCTGTTGCCGCGTTACCCCGAGGTGCGGCTGGTGTGGGCGGCGAATGACGAAATGGCGTTTGGCGCGATGCGTGCGGCGCGGGAACTGGGCCTAGACCCGGGCAGGGACCTGCATTTTTCCGCGCTGAACAACTCGGAAGAGGTGCTCCAAGCCCGCATCTCGGGGCCCTTGTGCGTGCTGGTAGGCGGGCACTTCACCCTGGGGGGGTGGGCCATGGTGCTGCTGCATGACCACCACGCCGGGCAGGACTTCGCCCTGCGCGGCGGCAAGGATCGCGTCGACGCCCTGTTCAGCCTGCTCGACAAGCAGCAGGCCGCGGCGCTGTTGAAGCGTCTGCGCATGCCCGGTTACGGCCTAGATTTTCGCCAGTTCAGTGCCCTGTACCAGCCGGATATGAGCAATTATCGATTCTCGGTGGAGCCGCTGCTGCGCTGATCAGAGGCCGGCCAGGTGCAGGACCAGCTTGACCACGGCAACGAGCAGCAACACGAAAACCAGGGTGAACAGCACGCCGAGGACGATGAAATGACTGGGTTTGCCGCGGCTGAAGTCACGCAGACGGTGTTTGCTGCTCTGCACGCCCAAAGCCGCCGCCAGGACGCTCTGCAACATCTCGCGCAAGGTCAGTGGCTGCTCATCCTGCTTCTGCTTGTTACTCATGCTGCCTCCAATGGGGTCGGCCTGGGCGGGTCACCTCGGGGGCGCGCCGCAGGCTCTCGCGAGGCGCCTCCTCGGTAACCTTAGTCGTATGAGCTGCTCCTCCCGCCCGGTTCAGAGGCTTTCACCCCAGTACCGGCTCGCAACGCACGTCGCTTCTCACCGAATTGGCGATAAAGCATTCCTCGTGTGCCTGCTCGTGCAGGGCGCTCAACTGCTCGCTGCTCGGCTGGCGCTCACCGCCGAAGGTGACATGCGGGCGCAGCAGGACTTCGGTCATGGCCAGTCGGCCCTCGGCATTTTTGGCCATTACACCCTGGGCGTGGTCGGCGTAGCGATCGACCCGAAACCCCTGCTTGGCCGCGAGCGACAGGAACCACAGCATATGGCAACTCGACAAGGCGGCGACAAAGGCTTCCTCCGGGTCGACTCCATGGGCATCGGACCAGGGCAGCGGCACGACGTGGGGCGAGGAGGAGGCCGGCACTTCCACTCCGCCGTCGAAGCGCCAGCGGTGGGCCCGGCTGTAGCGATTGGCGAGGAAGTCTTGTTCGCCACGTTCCCAGATGATGTTCGCAGTGTATTCGGCCATTCCCTGTACCCATCGAAAGTTCACGGAGCATTATTACCGGCACAGCAGAGTTTGCCAGCCATTCAGTCGGCGGGGTGCGGCGTGCCACATGCCTGCTGACGCCGTCAGGGTGTGATGGATTCTGTTGGAAGTCTGGATGCAGCTATAGTCTCAACGGGAGTGCCATGACATGCGGGAGGCGTGTGCTCGATGCCCAACTCGGCTTTCCATAGGCTCGACGAAGCGCTTGGTTCGGTTGTGCGCAGCGCGCTGCCCGAGGCATTGCATGAGCTATTCAGGGGACTCGACTCGGCCTTGTCCGAGCAGTTTCTGCGGGCAGGTTCCAATCAAGACGCCCAGACCCTCCACGAATTCCAGCAGTTCTGCAAGACGCATGGCGAGCGGGTCATCGACACCTGCTGTAACGCGATTCGCCAGCACCTGAGCGCCGATGGCGCGGAGACGTCGGCTGAGCACCAGAACGTCAGCGAATGGAGCTTGGTGGACGATCGCGAAGTGGAGGACATGCTCCTGGCACGCAACTTGGTGCGGGCCCTTCGCGAGACTTTGGGAGTGTTCGAATGGCGCGCCTGTGCCTGCCTGAGTCGATTGGCCGGGCACTATTTGCCGGACGCCGATAATGCCCTCTCGCTCGAATTCCTCCTGCGCCGGCTACAGGCCGGACTGGCCATGCGCGAGCGTCCCGTATTGATCCGTAGCCTGTTTCAAGCCGAAGCCGAACGGGTGCTGCCCGAGGCCCTGCGACCCTATTTGCAGGCCTTGGCGGCGCAGTTCGAGATGCAGCGGGTGGAGCCCCTGCCGCAACCCGAAGTGTTGATGCGCGGTCGCTGTGAGCCGCAGGCCCGTCAGCCGGATAGTGCCGACGCGGTGTGTCAGGCGATTCGCCGCATGCGCCGGACGGATGCGCCCGTATCCCCGTCCCCTGCGCCGGCTCATGACGCCGGAGACGGGCCGCTCAGTGAGGCCATGACCGCATTACAGCGGCAACAGGCACCGACCAGTGGTTGGGGCGCCCAGCAGTTGCTCGAACAGCTGCAGCAGCAAGGCTGCCAGTTGACGCCCCGCCAATACGAGGACACCCATCTGGTCAGCGAGGTGTTCGAGGCGTTTGGCCAGGAGGCCGGGTTGGCGCCGACTCTGCGGCCCTTGCTCCAGCGTCTGTTGCTCCCGGTGCTCGAAGCCACACTGCGCGAACCGGCAGCCATTGCCGACAGCGCTCACCCGGTACGCGCCACCCTCGATCGTCTGTTGCAGCTGTGCGACTACACCGAGCCGCCGAACAAGACGCTGGAGGCTGGGGTGGAGAATCTGGTCGAGCGCATCCTCGACGAGTACCAGGGCGACGCCGAAGTATTCACACGGTTCGATGCGGAGCTCGATGAGTTGCTGAGCATCCAGCAGCGCGGTTACCAGCGTAGTGCTCAGCGGGTTATGCAGTTGCACCGCGGTCACGACATTCTGGCGAGCGCCCAGCGTGAGGTGGCGGTGGCCATGGCCGCAATCTGCGGTGAGCGGGTGCCGAAGCTGCTGGCGCAGTGGCTGGATAGCGGCTGGCGTGATCTGTTGGTCAACGAGCTGATTCGCTCGGATGATGAAAAGCTTTCCTGGCGGGCCGACTTGGCCCTCACCAGCCTGCTGGTAAAGCGCCTGCAGGAAGCCTCTGAGGGTCTGGCAGAGACTGAACGGGCTACCCGGGTGGATGAGGTGGATCACCTGCTGCAGATCCTGCGTCGGCGCATGAAGGAGTTTGGTGCGGGGCATTTTCAGCAGGGATCGGTGCTGGTGGAGCTGCGCGAGCAGCTGCTCGGCATGAGCCCGGTAGAGCTGGTCGAGGGGCCGCCCCTGCCGCCAGCGGCACCGGCGGTACCCATACAGTTGCAACGCTGGCGCGAGCGTCTGGAAACGCTGCAGCAGGGCGACTGGCTGTTGACTGAGGATGGCCAGCCCTTGCAGTTGATCTGGCGCAACCCACAGATGGACCACTATGTCTTGGTCGATGATCAGGGGCACGAGGCGGGCAGTTTCGGGGTGGCCGAGTTGGCTGGCAAGCTGGCCGAAGGCGCCTTGGTGGTCGATGGTGCAGGCGGAGAGGGCCTGCTCCAGCGCACCCTGCAGGACATAGTTGGCAGGCTCTATCGCGAGATCGCGCATGCCCGTAGCCACGACGAACTCACTGGCCTGCTCAATCGGCGCAGTTTCGAGGGCGCGTTGGCCCAAAGCCTGGCGGCCCGCGAAGTGCCGGCTTTCCTGATGGCCCATATCGACCAGTTCAGCCTGATCAACGGCCATGCCGGGCCGGTGGCCGGAGATGCCTGCCTGCGCCAGGTGGCCAGTCGGCTGCAGCACTGGTTGCCGGATGCCGAAAGCCTGGCGCGGGTCGGCGGTGTGGAGTTCGCCGTGGTCCTGCCGGCGTGCGAGGAGGCACGGGCCGCCGAACTGGCCGAGGCCTTGCGGGAGGCGGTGGAGGCCGAGGGGTTCGAGTGGAACGGCCATCGCCATGGCCTGACCCTCAGCATCGGCGTGGTCGAGGCGGGCCGGCGACATGATGTCGGCAACCTGTTCTTCGACTTGCAGAGTGCCTGCAACGGGGCCAAGGAGGCCGGACGCAATCGTGTGCAGCGCTTCAGCGAAGTGCTCGAGGACGGGCACGTCGGGCTGCTGGCGATCGCCGCGCGGGTCGACGACATCGTCGAGCGCGAGGAGCTTTCCCTGCGCGTGCAGCAGATCGCCCCCGCGGCGGCCGATTCTGCCGAGTTGCCGCACTACGAACTGCTGCTGGTGATGCAGAACGAGTTGCCGCTGCAGGACTTCATCGCCGCGGCGGAGCGTTATCACCGCATGACCAAGGTCGATCGCTGGGTACTCAGGCGGATTTTCAGCGAGCTGGAGCGCAACCCGCAGATCTGGCAGCGTTGCTCGGGCCTGTCGATCAACCTGTCCGGCAGCAGTCTCAACGACGACCGCCTGCTGGGCTTTATCGAGAGCCTGTTCGAGCGTTATGCCGTCGACCCGCGGCGCATCTGCTTCGAGCTGACCGAGACCGCCGCGGTGGCCAACCTGGCCAAGACCGCGGACCTGGTGCGGCACCTGCAGCGGTCGGGCTGCAGCTTCTCGATCGACGACTTCGGCGTCGGCTTTTCCTCCTTCGACTACCTCAAGCGCCTGCCGGTGGACTATGTGAAGATCGACGGCAGTTTCGTCAGGGAAATCGAACGCTCGCCGAGCGACCTGGCGATGGTCCGCTCGATCAACGAGATCGCCCACGCCCTGGGCCGTCGCACCGTCGCCGAATACGTGGAGACCCCATCGATACGGACCCGGCTGACGGAAATGGGCGTGGACTATGTGCAGGGCTTCGGGGTGCAGAAGCCGCGCCCATTGGGCGATTGGTTGAAGGCGGATGAAACGGTGCTGGAGACCTGCTGAGTGGCCGGGCGATAGCGTGTCGCCAGAGGCGCGGCCCGCTCAGCGGGCGCGTGCCTGGCGGGCGTTGAGCAGGGCCGAGGCCCGGGCGCGGAGCTGGCCGCAGCCGCCGTCGATATCCTGCCCCGCCGAGTTGCGCACCTTGGTCAGCACGCCGCGACTGTGCAGGTAGCGGACGATCTGCACGATGCGCTCGCCGTCCGGACGCTGGAAGTCGTCGGCTTCCAGGCTGTTGTAGGGGATCAGGTTGAGCACGGCGAACTTGCCCTTGAACAGGCGCAGGATGCCGTCCATTTCTTCCTGGCTGTCGTTGATGCCCTTGAGCAGCGTCCATTGATACTGGATCGGGTAGTCGACGCTGCGGGCATAGGCTTCGCCCAGCTCGACCAGCTCCGCCGGGTCGATACGCGGCGCCCGGGGCAGCAGCTGCTGGCGCAACTCGGCATCGGTGGTGTGCAGCGACAGCGCCAGGGCCGGCTTTATCCGCTGCTGCGGCAGGCGCTCGAACACGCGCGGGTCGCCGACGGTGGAGAACACCAGGTTCTTGTGGCCGATGCCGCCTTCGCTGCCGAGCAGGTCGATGGCCGCCAGCACATTGTCGAGGTTGTGCGCCGGCTCGCCCATGCCCATGAACACCACCTTCTTGACGTTGCGAAAGCGCCGGGCCAGGGCGACCTGGGCCACGATTTCGGCGCTGCTCAACTGGCGCAGCAGGCCGCTCTTGCCGGTCATGCAGAACACGCAGCCCACCGCGCAGCCGACCTGGCTCGACACGCACAGGCCGTCGCGCGGCAGCAGTACGCTTTCCACCATCTGGCCGTCGCCCAGCTCCACCAGCAGGCGCGCCGAACCGTCGGCACCCGGATGCTCTGAGCGCAGGCGGGCCAGCCCGTCCAGTTGCCCGGCCAGTTCCGCCAGGGCCTGGCGCACGGCGAGCGGCAGGAAGTTTTCGCTGCGCTGGTTGCGCGTGCCGCTGTCCAGTGCCTTGCCCTGCAGCCAGGCACGGGTGATGCGCCCGATGTGCTGGGGTTTGGCGCCGAGTTCGGCGAGGCGCTGGTGAAAGTCGTGGATGTGCATGGCGCGCGCATCCTACCACCGGTGCTATTGCGGCGGTATCCGTTCGCACGCGAGGTGCATGGGCGGGCGCGGCATTCGCCTGCGCCTCGTGCTATCGTCTTGATTTTCCGATAAAAGCGGCGTGGAGCTGTCGATGAAGTTCATACACCAGCGCGAGCATCTGAACGAGGACGATATCGTCGTCATCGAGTGTTCGCAGCCCTGCAACATCCGCCTGATGAATGACGCGAACTTCCGCAGTTTCAAGAATGGCGGGCGCCATACCTATCACGGCGGTGCCTTCGACAAGTTTCCGGCGAAGATAACCGTGCCCAGCAGCGGTTTCTGGAACATCACCATCGATACCGTGACCCGTAAGGCGATCAGCGTCACCCGCAAGCCGACGCTGAAGCATTCGATCAAGATTATCCGCCGCTCGGATTCGCGCTTGAGGTAAGGGCCATGGCGGCGCGCAAGGCGACCCTGGGGTTACGCCTGTAGCGCCAGGCGATACTGATTGTTGCCGCTGCGCTTGGCTTCGTACATCGCCATGTCGGCGAGATGGATCAGCCTGTCCATGCTGGGGGCGTGGTCGGGAAACACCGCGATGCCCAGGCTGGCGCCGGTGCGGTGGAGGGTGTCGCCGACCTGGATGGGTTTCGTCAGGGCGGCGAGGAGTTTCTCGGCGATGGCCCGGGCTTCGTCTTCGACAGCCCGCGTCATCGAGAAGTCTTCCAGGATGGCGACGAACTCATCGCCGCCGATCCGCGCCAGGGTGTCAGACTCGCGCAGGGTACGGCGCAGGCGTGCGCCGGTGGTGACCAGCACCTGGTCCCCGGCGGCGTGGCCATGTTGGTCGTTGATGGTCTTGAAACCGTTCAGGTCGATGAACACCAGCGCGATGCGCGTGACATTGCGCCGTGCCCGTTCGATCGCCCTGGCCAGGTGCTCTTCGAATACCAGGCGGTTGGCCAGGCCGGTCAGCGGGTCATGGTGGGCCAACTGATGCAGCTCGCGGGCCGAGGCCTTTTCTTCGGTGATGTCGCGTACCACGCCCATCATGCGCACGGCGCGCCCAGCGGTGTCCTTGACCACATTACCGGTCTCGCGCAGCCAGCGCTGGGTGCCGTCCGGCCAGACCACCCGGTACTCCTCGTCGTGGTTTTCGCCGGTCTCGATGCAGCGCAGTTCGCCGGCGCGGATCTGGGCCTGGTCATCCGGATGAACACTGGCGCAGAACAGCTGGTAAGACGGCGTCACTTGGCCCAACTGGTAGCCGAACATGCCGTAGATGGCATCCGACCAGTAGAGCTCGTCGCTGTCGATGCGCCAATCCCAGGTGCCGATGCGGGCGAAGTACTGGCTGCGCTTGAAACGCTCGACGTCTTCAGCCGGCCTGCTGCCCTTGCTGGCAGGCCGGATAAACAAGATGCCGGTATCGCTATCGGCAGGGCCAATGCGCAGGGCCTCCAGTGCCGCGCGGGTACTTTCGTCATCTTCGTTCAGGCCGCAGCGCTGGGGGGTATATGCCGCCATTCCGCTGAGCTGCGGCAGGCAGTCCACCAGGTGCTGACCGACCAGCGCCGCGTCACCATGCCCGAGCAAGCGTGCGGCCGCCTGGTTGTGGCGGCTGATCCGGCCATCGCGCGCGACCTGCAATACGCCCTCGGACAGCCGTTCGGCCAGCGCCCGGTACTGGGCGAGTTGCTCGCGAGCGTGGCGCTCACGGCGATGCACAATGGCCAGAAGCGCCAGGAGCAAGAGAACGCCTGCGCTGGTGAGAAGAGTCAGGGGCATGGCCTGTCGGGTGCCGAGCTGTGGGTGTAGGCCGCATTATGCCCTTGCAATACTGGCAGCGGGCTAGCCATTTGGCTCGATGCCTTGGCCAGGCCGCCCTTGCATAGGCCACGTACGGCCTGGATCCCTTACTCGGAGAAGCCGGCGCCGGCGGCGGCGACAAAGGTCATCTCCACCAGGTAGTCCGGGTTTGCCAGCTCCGCCTTGACGCAGGCGCGGCTCGGCGCCGTGCCTTCCTCGAACCAGGCGTCCCAGAGTTCGTTGAGCGCCGCCAGGTTGGCGAAGTCGGTGAGGTAGATAGTCGTGGAGAGGATGCGCGTCTTGTCGCTGTCGATCTTCGCCAGCGACTGTTCGGCCTGGGCGAAAATCTGTGCGACCTGGCCCTTGATATCGGCCTTGGGGTCGGCGTCGGCAATCTCGACAAAGTGGGCGATACCGTTGAACACGGTGATGTCGGACCAGCGCTTGGTGGGGTTGATGCGATGGATCTGCATGGATGCTTTCCTCTGTGGCAGATGAGTGGAGTCGGGCGTCTTTCTCACGTGCCCTTGTGGGGGCTGAAAAATTACTGGTAGTGAGCTCCCAGCCATCACTGCCGAGATGACTGGATGGCGCTGGGTAGGCGGTCGGGGGTATTGAAAGGCTTCTGGCCGTCAAAGCACAAGGCCCGCAGTTGCGGGCCTTGTGCTCGTTCCGGGGTCGACTTCAGTAGTCGTAGCCCAGGTTCGGCGCCAGCCAGCGTTCGCTGACCGCCAGTTCCTGGCCCTTGCGCCGGGTGTAGCTTTGTACCTGGTCCTTGTCGACCTTGCCGACGGCGAAATACTGCGCCTGCGGGTGGGCGAAGTACCAGCCGCTGACGGCGGCGGCGGGGAACATGGCGTAGTGATCGGTGAGGAACACGCCGCTGCGGCCCGGCTTGCCTTCTTCGGCGGTCGGGTCGAGCAGCTCGAACAGGGTGCCTTTCTCGGTGTGATCCGGGCAGGCCGGATAGCCGGGCGCCGGGCGGATGCCGACGTACTGCTCCTTGATCAGCGCCTCGTTGTCCAGCCGCTCGTCCGGCTGATAGCCCCACCAGTGCTTGCGCACCTCGGCGTGCAGCCATTCGGCGCAGGCCTCGGCCAGGCGGTCGGCCAGGGCCTTGACCATGATCGAGTTGTAGTCGTCCCCGGCCTGCTGGTAGGCCTTGGCCACTTCCTCGGCGCCGATGCCGGCGGTGGTGATGAACCCACCCACGTAGTCGGTGATGCCGCTGGCCTTCGGCGCGACGAAGTCGGCCAGGGAGAAATTGGGCTTGCCGTCCGGCTTGATGGTCTGCTGGCGCAGGTGGTGCAGGGTCGCCAGGGGCTGGCCGTCGTCGCCATAGAGCTCCAGATCGTCGTCGTTGACCTGGTTGGCCGGCCAGAAGCCGAACAGTGCGCGGGCCTGGACCAGTTTCTCGTCGATCAGCTTCTTGAGCATGGCCTGGGCGTCTTCGAACAGTGCGGTCGCGGCTTCGCCGACCACCTCGTCGGTGAGGATGCGCGGGTACTTGCCGGCCAGGTCCCAGGCGATGAAGAAGGGCGTCCAGTCGATGTACTCGGCCAGGGTCGCCAGGTCGATGTCGTCCAGCAGCTTGACCCCGGTGAAGCTCGGCACCGGCGGCCGGTAGCCGGCCCAGTCGAACTTCGGCTTGTTCTCCACCGCCTTGGCGTAGGGCAGGCGCTCGGTACGAGCACCGCGGGCGGCGGTGCGCTCGCGCACCTCGACGTAGTCGGCGCGGGTCTTCTCGACGAAGCCGGCTTTGAGCTCCTTAGACAGCAGCTGGGTGGCGACGCCGACGGCGCGCGAGGCGTCGGTGACGTAGACCACCGCGTCGTTCTGGTACTTGGGCTCGATCTTCACCGCGGTGTGGGCCTTGGAGGTGGTGGCGCCGCCGATCATCAGCGGCAGGGAAAAGCCCTGGCGCTGCATCTCGCGGGCGACGTGGACCATCTCGTCGAGCGATGGGGTGATCAGCCCGGACAGGCCGATGATGTCGCACTTCTCCTCTTTGGCCGTCTGCAGGATCTTCTCCGCCGGCACCATCACGCCAAGGTCGACGATGTCGTAGCCGTTGCAGCCCAGCACCACGCCGACGATGTTCTTGCCGATGTCGTGCACGTCGCCCTTGACCGTGGCCATGAGGATCTTGCCCTTGGCCTCGGGCTTGTCGCCTTTCTCCGCCTCGATGAAGGGGATCAGGTGGGCCACCGCCTGCTTCATCACCCGGGCTGACTTGACCACCTGGGGCAGGAACATCTTGCCCGAGCCGAACAGGTCGCCGACGATGTTCATGCCGCTCATCAGCGGCCCCTCGATCACCTCGATGGGCCGCGCGCACTGCTGGCGGCACTCCTCGGTGTCCTCGACGATGAAGGCGGTGATGCCCTTGACCAGGGCGTGTTCCAGGCGCTGGTTGACCGGCAGCGAGCGCCACTCCTCGTTCTCCACTTCCTTGACGCTGCCGTCGCCCTTGTACTGGTCGGCGATCGCCAGCAGGGCCTCGGTGCCGTTCGCCGTGCGGTTGAGCACCACGTCCTCGACCGCGTCGCGCAGCTGCTTGGGGATCTCGTCGTAGATCTCCAGCTGGCCGGCGTTGACGATGCCCATGGTCAGGCCGTTCTGGATCGCGTAGTAGAGGAATACCGAGTGGATCGCCTCGCGCACCGGGTTGTTGCCGCGGAACGAGAAGGACACGTTGGACACCCCGCCGCTCGACAGGGCGAACGGAAGATGATCGCGGATGAAGGCGCAGGCTTCGATGAAATCGACCGCGTAGTTGTTGTGCTCCTCGATGCCGGTGGCGATGGCGAAGATGTTCGGGTCGAAGATGATGTCTTCCGGCGGGAAGCCCACCTCGTTGACCAGGATGTCGTAGGAGCGCTGGCAGATCTCGCGCTTGCGCGCGGCGGTGTCGGCCTGGCCGGCCTCGTCGAAGGCCATCACCACCACGGCGGCGCCGTAGCGCTTGCACAGCTTGGCGTGGTGCTTGAAGGCCTCGACCCCTTCCTTCATGGAGATCGAGTTGACGATGCCCTTGCCCTGGATGCACTTGAGGCCGGCCTCGATCACCTCCCACTTGGAGGAGTCGATCATGATCGGCACGCGGGAGATGTCCGGCTCGCCGGCGATCAGGTTGAGGAAGGTGACCATGGCCTTCTGCGAGTCCAGCATGCCCTCGTCCATGTTGATGTCGATCACCTGGGCGCCGGCTTCCACCTGCTGCAGGGCGACTTCCAGGGCCTCGGTGTAGTTCTCCTCGCGGATCAGCCGGGCGAACTTGGCGCTGCCGGTGATATTGGTGCGCTCGCCGACGTTGACGAACAGCGAGTTGCGGTCGATGGTGAAGGGTTCCAGGCCCGACAGCCGGCAGGCCTTGGGGATATCCGGCAGGGCGCGCGGCGGGTACTTGGCCACCGCTTCGGCAATCGCCTGGATGTGCCCGGGGGTGGTGCCGCAGCAGCCGCCGACGATGTTGAGGAAGCCGGACGCGGCGAACTCCTCGACCACCGCGGCCATCTCCGCCGGCGTCTCGTCGTACTCGCCGAAGGCGTTGGGCAGGCCGGCGTTGGGGTGGGCGGAGACATGGGTCTCGGCCTTGGTCGCCAACTCTTCCAGGTAGGGGCGCAGCTCCTTGGCGCCGAGGGCGCAGTTCAGCCCCACGGAGATCGGCTTGGCATGGCGCACCGAGTTCCAGAAGGCTTCGGTGGTCTGCCCGGACAGGGTGCGGCCGGAGGCATCGGTGATGGTGCCGGAGATCATGATCGGCAGCTCGACGCCGAGCTGCTCGTAGACCTCCTGGACCGCGAAGATCGCCGCCTTGGCGTTGAGCGTGTCGAAGATGGTCTCGATCAGGATCATGTCCGCGCCGCCCTCGATCAGGCCGCGGGTCGCCTCGGTGTAGTTCTCCACCAGCTCGTCGAAGGTGACGTTGCGGTAGCCGGGGTTGTTCACGTCCGGAGAGATCGAGCAGGTGCGGCTGGTCGGACCCAGCACCCCGGCGACGAAGCGCGGCCGGTGCGGCGTCTCGGCGGTCTTGGCGTCGGCCACCTGGCGGGCCAGGCGGGCGCCCTCGACGTTCAGCTCGTAGACCAGTTCCTCCATGCCGTAGTCGGCCTGGGACACGCGGGTGGCGTTGAAGGTGTTGGTCTCGAGGATGTCGGCGCCGGCGTCCAGGTAGGCCTTCTCGATGGCGCCGATGACGTCCGGGCGACTGAGGATCAGCAGGTCGTTGTTGCCCTTGACGTCCTGGGGCCAGTCGGCGAAGCGCGCGCCGCGATAATCCTCTTCTTCCAGCTTGTAGCTCTGGATCATGGTGCCCATGCCGCCGTCGAGGATCAGGATGCGCTCTTGCAGAGCGTGCTGAAGGGCATTGAGACGGGCGCTGCGGTCGGACGGGGACATGATTGGTACTACCTGAGCAAAGCGGAAACTATGGGTCGGCGATCATAGCAAAGCTGTGCGCTTTTGGAGCAGGTCGGCCATTTGCATGAATGATGTTCATGTTGCTCGATTCCCCCGCGCCTAGGGGGCGCGCGTAGAATCGAGCCATTGCCATGCAAGGAATAGGGACATGCCGTATCGCGCGCTGCTCAGTGCTTGTCTGCTGTTGATCGGCCCGCCGCTGGCCGCGCAGCCGCTGTCCTATAGCCGCGACATCCAGCCGATCTTCACCCGCCATTGCGTGGCCTGCCATGCCTGTTACGACTCGCCCTGCCAACTCAACCTGGGCAGCGGCGAAGGCGCCGCGCGCGGCGCCCACAAGTTGCCGGTGTACGACGGGGTGCGCACCGAGGCCCAGGCCACCACCCGCTTGTTTCTCGACGCCCAGGGCAGCGAGGCCTGGCGGCGCAAGGGCTTCTTCTCGGTGCTGGAGCACCGGGGCAGCCAGGCGGCGCTGATGGCGCGCATGCTCGAGCTGGGGCATGCGGCGCCGCTGCCGGCCAATGCCAAGTTGCCGGACGGGTTGGCGATCGACATCCGGCGGGCCAACCAGTGCCCGCGCCCGAACGAGTTCGACGACTTCGCCCGCCAGCATCCGCGGGCCGGGATGCCCTTCGCCGTGACCGGTCTGCGCGACGCGGACTATCGGACCCTGCAACGCTGGTTGCGCGAAGGGGCGCCGGTCGACGCCCAGGACATCGTTGCGAGTGAAAGCGAGGCCCGCCAGATCGCGGCCTGGGAGCGCCTGTTCAATGCCCCCGGAGCCCGCGAGAGCCTGGTGGCGCGCTGGCTGTACGAGCACCTGTTCCTCGCCCACCTGTACTTTCAGGACGGCGAGGCGGGGCATTTCTTTCAGTTGCTGCGTTCGCGCACCCCCAGCGGTCACCCGGTGGACCCCATCGCCACGCGGCGGCCGAATGAGGCCCCGGGCACCGTCTTCTATTACCGCCTGGCGCCGGTGCAGGGCGTCATCGTGCACAAGACCCATATCACCTACGGCCTGAGCGAGCAGAAGCTGGCGCGGGTCAGGCAGCTGTTCTTCGCCGGCGACTGGCAGGCCGACGGCGTGCCCGGCTATGGCGCCCAGCGCCGCGCCAATCCCTTCGCCACCTTCGCCGCCATTCCGCCCCAGGCGCGCTACCAGTTCATGCTGGACGACGCCGAATACTTCGTGCGTACCTTTATCCGTGGGCCGGTGTGCCGCGGGCAGATCGCCACCGACGTGATTCGCGATAACTTCTGGACCCTGTTCCAGGACCCGCGGCACGACCTCTATCTCACCGATCCGCTGTACCGTGCCGAGGCCACGCCGCTGCTGGCCATGCCCGGCCAGTTCGATGAGATCGGCGACCTGCTAGGGCTCTGGCTCGACTACCGCGACAAGCGCAACGAATACGAGGCCCTGCGCCGGGGCGCCTATGCCGCCGCGCCGGCGGCGGACTGGGCGCATATCTGGAGTGGCAATGACAACGCCTTGCTGTCGATCTTCCGCCAGCATGACAGTGCCTCGGTGCGCAAGGGCCTGATCGGCGCGATCCCGCAGACCCTCTGGTGGATGGACTACCCGCTGCTGGAGCGCACCTACTACCAGCTGGTGGTGAATTTCGACGTGTACGGCAACGTCTCCCATCAGGCGCAGACGCGGCTGTACTTCGACCTGATCCGCAACGGCGCCGAGCAGAACTTCCTGCGGCTGATGCCGGCCGAGTCGCGCCAGGAGATACTCGGCAGCTGGTACCGCCGAAGCGGCAAGCTCAAGCTGTGGCTGGATTATCCAGGCATCGACGTCCGCACGCCGAGTGCGCTGGCGCTGGCAGGCAGCGACCCCAAGCGGAGTTTCGCCGAGGCCCTGCTGGTGCGCTACGCCGGCCTCAATGCCCGGCCCGATCCGCTCAACCGATGCCAGGATTCGCGCTGCCACCGCGAGGGCCTCGGCCGCGAGCTGCAGGCGGCCGAGCAGGCTCTGAGCCGTCTGGCGGGCCGGCCGGCGGCGGAGCTCGAGGTCATCAGGCTACTGCCGGAGGCGACCCTGCTGCGGGTGGTGCCAGCGGACGGACGGCGGGAGGTCTACAGCCTGCTGCGCAATCGCGCCCACAGCAACGTGGCCTTCATGCTCGGCGAGGCGTTGCGCTACCAGCCCGGACGCGACTCCCTGACCGTCTACCCCGGGGTGCTCAGCAGCTATCCGAACTTCCTGTTCGATATGACGGCGGTCCAGGTGCCGGCGTTCGTCATGCAGCTGGAGCGGGTACGCGACGCCCGGGACCTGGAGAGGCTGGTCGAGCGCTGGGGAATACGCCGCAGTCACCCGCAGTTCTGGCACTACTTCCATGACCTGTCGGCCTACATCCGCGAGCACGAGCCCATCGAGGCTGGCGTGCTGGACATGAATCGCTACCAGAACCTCTAGCAGCCCGTGGCAGGCCCCGCCGACCTAGCGCACCACCAGCACCGAGGCATCGGAGTAGGAGGCGAAATACCCGGCGTTGGAGGCGAACAGGTGCTCGGCCAGGCCGGGCACATGGGAGGCCATGACCACCAGGTCGGCGTGCTGCTCCTTGGCCGCTTTCAGCAGGGTCTTGTCCAGGTCCACGGCCGGGTCATGGCTTATGTAGGCCGCGCTGCTGACCGTGGCCAGGCCGTACTTCTGGGCCTGGGCCTTGGCGAAGGCCTCCAGCTTGGCGGTGAACTCGGCGGGGTTGTGGGCTATGGCGCTGGGCGTGTTGCTCGACACGCCGACATAGCAGACCGGGGCACCATACACCTTGGCCAGGTCGGCGCCGGTCGCCAGGGCCTTCTCCAGGCGCTCGACATAGGCGAGGTCGACGGGAATCATGATTTGGCGGTACATCCGATGGTTCCTCATTCGGGGTGAATGGCTTCTCCAGCAGAGAGTCGTCCTTGCACTGAGTATTGCAGATGATCGTCGGGCCCGCGTGCAGTCGGCCGCGGGGCTCAGTGCGAGTCGAGCTCGGCAGAGGCGGGCAGCCAGCCGCCGACCGCCTGATAGGGGGGCAACCGACCCGGGGCGCTGAGCCAGGCGACCACGGCCTGGCGTTCGCCGCGCCGGTCGCGGTGCAGGCGCGTCTGCCAGCGATTCGCCATGTCGGGGGCAATGCGCTGCAGGCTCAACACCACGAAATCATGTCCGAGCCGCTTGCCGGCGTTCTCGCCGCGCTGCACTTCGGTGCGCAGGCCGAAGCCGAGGCGGGCGACATGGGCGATCAGGCCAGGCGGCGCCGGGCGGCTGGGGGCGAAAGACAGCTGCAGGCTGTCGCCCTCCAGGCGCAGGCTCAGGTTGCCGACCTCGGTGGCGCAGGGCAGGCGCAGTGGCTGGTCGCGGAACCAGCCGTGCCACTCGCGCCCGGCCAGGATGAAGGCGGGGGTATAGACACCACGGCTGGCCCCCGCCCGAGCATAGCCGCGCTGCCGGGCACTATGCTCGGGGTTGGCGAAGGGGTCCGGCCAACCCAGCCGGTCCCAGTAGTCGACATGAAAGGCCAGGGGGATCAGGCCGTGCCACAGTGCCGGATGCTCGCGCAGCGCGGACAACCAGCGGTCGGCCGGCGGGCAGGAACTGCAGCCCTGGGCGGTGTAAAGTTCCAGCACGGCGGTGGCCGAGACGCCACTGCTGATATGCAGGCCGTCCTCGGCGCGGGCGAGGAGGCTGCAGAGCAGCAGGGCGAGGGGCAAGGCAAGCGGCGGTTTGCGCATGGCCGGACCTCGAGGCGTGACCTGGACTCTGGACTCGCCAGGTCGGCCGCCGTTACAGCGCTGTTTATCCGACGGAAACGCTCGGGCTTTATAGAGGGCCGATGCTTGGCGTACACTGCGCCCATGTTTGCGAGGAGTTGCCATGAGCACCATCACCATTACTGACGCCGCACACGATTACCTGGCCGATCTGCTGAGCAAGCAGAACACCACCGGCATCGGCATCCGCATCTTCATCACCCAGCCGGGCACCCAGTATGCGGAAACCTGCATCGCCTATTGCAAGCCGGGCGAGCAGAAGGCCGAGGACACCGCCCTGGCCCTGGCCAGCTTCACCGCCTGGATCGATGCGGTGAGCGAGCCGTTCCTCGAGGATGCCGTGGTGGACTACGCCACCGACCGCATGGGCGGCCAGCTGACCATCAAGGCGCCGAACGCCAAGGTGCCCATGGTCAACGAGGACAGCCCGCTCAACGAGCGCATCAACTATTACCTGCAGACCGAGATCAACCCGGGCCTGGCCAGCCACGGCGGCCAGGTCAGCCTGATCGACGTGGTCGACGACGGTATCGCCGTACTGCAGTTCGGCGGCGGCTGTCAGGGTTGCGGCCAGGCGGACCTGACCCTCAAGGAAGGCATCGAGAAGACCCTGCTCGAGCGTATCCCGGAGTTGAAGGGGGTGCGCGACGTGACCGATCACAGCAACAGGGAAAACGCCTACTACTGAGGCGGCAGTGCGAGAAGAAGGCGACCGAAGGTCGCCTTCTGCGTTTATGGCGCGCTACAAGCGGTTGAGCCTCCGGCGGCGAGGTGCTGTTATGCTGCGGGAAACAAGCACCATCCGTTAGCCACTGGAAAGAGCCCGCGACCTTGTCGATATCCTCGCTGCTGGTGTGTGATGACTCCAATATGGCGCGCAAACAGCTGATCCGGGCGCTGCCCGCCGATTGGTCGGTGACCGTGGTTCAGGCCGTCAACGGCCGCGAAGGGCTCGAAGCCATTCGCCAGGGCGGCATCGGCCTGGTGCTGCTCGACCTGACCATGCCCGAACTGGATGGCTATGCAGTCCTGGCGGCGATCCGCGCCGAGGCGCTGGATGCCCGGGTCATAGTGGTGTCCGGCGACGTGCAGGACGAGGCGGTCAAGCGGGTCCACGCCCTCGGCGCACTGGCCTTCCTGAAGAAGCCCGTCGACCCGGACTTGCTCCGGCGTACCCTGCTCGAGCATGGATTGCTGGTCGAGCGCCGGAACGAGCTGGTCCCGCAGTCCGCCTTCGACGAGCCCAGTGTGCAGTTTCGCGATGCCTTTCGCGAGGTGGTGAACGTGGCGATGGGCCAGGCCGCGGCCTTGCTGGCCCGGCTGCTGGATGTGTTCGTGCGTTTGCCGATCCCCAACGTCAATATTCTCGAGGTCGGCGAACTGCATATGGCCCTGGCCCACGCCCAGCAGGGCGACCAGCTGTCGGCGGTGTGCCAGGGCTATATCGGCAGTGGCATCGCGGGGGAGGCGCTGCTGATCTTCCATGACTCCGAAGTGCGGGACATGGCCAAGCTGATGCGCTGGAAGCCGGTCAATCGGGATGGCGAGCTGGAGATGCTGCTGGACCTGGCCAGCATCCTGATCGGCGCCTGCCTGAGCGGCATCGCCGAGCAGCTCGATGTCAGCTTCTCCCAGGGGCATCCGGTGGTGCTCGGCCAGCATTCGTCCATCGACGAGCTGATCCGCGTCAATCAGCGCCGCTGGAAGAAGACCCTGGCGGTCGAGCTCAGCTACAGCCTGGAGGGACACGATATTCATTTCGACCTGCTGCTGCTGTTCACCGAAGACTCGGTGGCCAGGCTTTCCCACAAAACCGCCTACCTGATGAGCTGATCATGAACGCACCGCTGGATCTCAACGAGTTTCACTGGCTGATGGCGATCGTGCAGAGCATCGATGTCGGCGTGGTCATGCTGGATCGCGAATGCCGTATCGAAATCTGGAACAGCTTCATGGAGAACCATTCCGGCCGCCAGCCCGGCGAGGTGCACCAGCAGTCCTTCTTCACCGTGTTCCCCGAGGTGGACGAGGCGTGGTTCCGGCAGAAACTGGAGACCGTTAGCCAACTGGGGACGCCGGCCTTCACCATCTGGGAGCAGCGGCCCTACCTGATGCGCTTCAAGAGCTACCAGCCGATCACCGGGCAGGAAGATCACATGTTCCAGAACGTCACGCTGATCCCGCTGCGGGCGACCGACAGCGAGGTCGCGCACATCTGCGTGATCATCTACGACGTCACCGAGGTGGCGGTCAACAAGCGCCAGCTGCAGAGCGCCAACCGCGAGCTCAAGCGCCTGTCCAGTACCGACCGGCTCACCGGCCTGAATAACCGAGGGCACTGGGAAGAAGCCCTGCGCCATGAATATGCCCGCCACCAGCGCTACCAGAGCATGGCGGCGCTGGTGATGTTCGATATCGATCATTTCAAGAAGGTCAACGACAGCCATGGCCATCAGGCCGGCGACAAGGTGATCAAGGCCGTCGCCGAACTGGTGCTCGCCCGCGTGCGCACCACGGATGTCGCCGGACGCTACGGTGGCGAGGAATTCGCCGTGTTGTTGCCGGACACCGATGCCGAGGGCGGCCGGCTGTTCGCCGAGCGCTTGCGCCTGGCGGTGGAGGCCATGCGGGTGGAGCACGACGGCGTTGCCATTCCGGTGACCATCAGCCTCGGCGTGGCTGATCTCGGCCGGCGCAGCAACGATTACCAGCAGTTCATCGAGTGGGCCGACCACGCCCTCTACGACTCCAAGAAGGGCGGCCGCAACCGCACCAGCCTTTACCATCCCGCCGCCCAGTAGGGCCACTCCTCGCCGCTCTGTGCCCCGTCAGGCCGGGCGTGGAGCAAGCGGCGCCCGTGTCGTGCGCCCGCGCCAGGCTACCAGTACTGGGGGTAGCGCGTGCTGCGGGTGCCGTTGTTGTACAGCAGGGCGACGACGACCAGCAGCAGGGCGCCGAACAGGGTGGGGAACAGCAGGAAGTCCCAGCTCGGTTGGGCGAGAAAGATGATCACCGGATTCGAGCCTGCCGGCGGGTGGACGCTGCGGGTCAGCATCATCAGGGCGATGGCGCTGCCCACCGCGAGGGAGAGCGACCACCATTGCGGGCCGACGCCATGGAGCAACAGCAGGCCTACCAGGCTGCTCAGCAGATGACCGACGATCACATTGCGCGGCTGCGAGAACGGCAGGTCGGGATAGCCGAACACCAGCACACAGGAGGCACCGAAGGAGCCCAGCAGCAGGCCCGATGGCAGCTGCTCGCCGACGTTGGCCACGCAGGCCATGGCCAGGGCGCCGCCGAGCCAGGCCAGGGCCATCTGCCGGGGCGTCGCGCGAGGTGGTAGGGCGCTCGCGGCGCCTCGCAGTTTCCGTAGGTAAGTCAGCATGATGCTCGCTCAGTGGCAGGGTTTCAGGATGCGTTCACGGACGGCGGGAAACCGGTCCAGGGCGCCAGCCGGCCTGGTCGGCCGCCTGAGCAGTTCGCCGCCGCAGTTCGGACAGCGGCCGTGCAGCAGCTGGTCGCAGCAGGCGCGACAGAAGGTGCATTCGAACGAGCAGATGCGCGCCTCTGTCGAGTCCGGCGGCAGGTCGCGATTGCAGCATTCGCAGTTAGGGCGCAGTTGCAACATGTTGAGCTCCTGGCGTGGGGGAAGTGACTTCAGGTGAAGCGTTCGGCGTACGCCTGCGGGCTGACCGCCAGATGTCTGTGGAAGGCGCGCCGGAGGTTTTCCGGATGGCCGAAGCCGGTCAGGCGCGCGACCGTGGCGATCGACGCCTGGGCATCCTGCAGCAGCTGACGGGCGGCCTCCAGGCGGACGCGCTCGACATAGCGGCCGGGGCCCATGCCCAGCTCCTCGACGAATACCCGTGACAGGGTGCGCGGTGCCATGCAGGCCTGCTCGGCCAGCGCGGAGAGGGACAGGTCGTCGGCCAGATGGGCCGGAATCCATTCGAGCAGGGCGACCAGGCGTGGTACCCGGCTCGGCTCCGGGGCGAGCAGGGTGCTGAACTGCGCTTGGCCGCCCGGCCGGCGCAGGAACATCACCAGGCGCCGGGCGATGGCCAGGGCCATGGCCCGGCCGAGGTCGGCCTCCACCAGCGCCAGGGCCAGGTCGATGCCGGCGGTGACGCCGGCCGAGGTGAAAATGTGCGCGCCGTCGGGGTTCTCGGGAGCATAGGTATGCAGGCAGTCGCCCTGCACCTCGACCTCCGGATGCGCCAGGCCAACGTCTCGAGGTCGGCCCAGTGGGTGGTGGCGCGCTGCCCCTTGAGCAAGCCGGCGGTCGCCAGGATCAGCGCGCCCGAGCAGACCGAGCCGAGCCGTCGTACCTGGGGCTCGGCCACGCGCAGCCAGGCCAGCAGTTCAGCGTCCTGGCACTGGCTGCGGACTCCCAGGCCGCCTGGAATCAGCAGGGTATCGAGGTGCGCCGGGTCGATTTCGTTCCAGGCCTGATCGGCCACCAGCCGGAGACCGGCCGAAGTGGCAATGGCCCCCGCCTGGGGCCCCAGCAGCCGCAGGCGGTAGCAGGCCGGCAGGCCATGGCGCCGACGCTCGTCGTTGGCCGAGGCGAACACCTGGAGCGGGCCGGTGACGTCGAGGCTCATGACCTCGGGGTAGATGAGGCAGGCGATGGTTTTCTGCGTGTCCATGGCGCGGTCTCGATGAGCGATGGACGCAGTGTGCGCTCGCCGAAGACCTGGCAACAAGGACAGAAAGCCCACAGATATTGCCATTCGCGGCACTCTCGATGCTCGGAGTGCGGGCTAATGTCAGGGGCCGACAGGAGAGGCTGCGCGGCGCCTGGCGCCGCGCTGGTGGGAAAGTGGCAGTCGGCGCGTATCAGTCCGGCATGGACCAGGGTGCCAGGTCGAAGCCTTGTCTGCTCAGTTCGTCGCGGGAGGTCTTCAGCACCTTGGCCAGTTTTTCCGGGTCGCTGTAGATGCTGCTGGACAGCTGGGTGCGGCCGAGCAGGCGGGTACTGGTGCGGTCGATGACCGTCAGGCTCAGCTCACCGGTGCCGTCCTGCGGGGACCAGGCGACGCATTGGAAGGGTTTGAAGGCGCGGTCGGCGATGAGCAGGGCTTCGTTGAAACGCAGCGGGGCGTTCATGGGGTTCTCCGAGATGATCCCAAAGGTTGGTGGGACAGCGGCGTGGCTGCACGCTGGCCGGTCATAGTGATTGATGACCGACCCTGACTAGTAAGTCACATGGCCCGATGAAAAAGTTCAGCTGCATCACAGAAGCTGTCGCGAAACTGTTCATGGATGTCGGAAACCCGCGCTCGAGCCGGCCGCTGAGCGCTTGAGCGGTGATCATGGACGGGGCGGAGCGGTCGCCGTTCGTCGGCCTCTTCGAGCAAAAAATGAACAAAGCGCCTTTGCGCCGCTCAGAGAGTAGCCAGTCGACGGCGGTGGCATTCGCCTCGCTTTCAACCCAACCAGGAGCTTTTTCTCACATGTACGGCACATGTGTGTGGGGGGAGCTTTTACCTTTGAAAGAGGAAATCGAATGATTAGAAGTTCATTCGCCAGGCTGTTCTGCATTTGATGTTTCTTCACTGAAACCGATAAAGCTGCACTGGAGTCGTTTCTTCACTGCAAATGTAAAAACACTTGAGTCCAGTATTCGGACTGTTTGGTTCACTCGACTATAAAAATGAGGCCCCCATGGACCTGAATGTAATCGCTGCGTTTTTCGAGCAGAAATCGACCATGGAGTTTATGCGCCTAGGGATAGTGTATGCGCACCTGATCGCTTGTTGTGTCGCCATCGGCATGGTGTTGACCAGCGATTTCGCAATGATCAAAGAGTTGTTCAAGGGCGGGAAGTCCCACCTGCAGGACAGCCAGCACATGGAAAGCCTGCAGAAGTCGGTTTCCGCGGCGCTGGCGGTACTCTGGGTCAGCGGTATCGCCATCATCTGGCTCGATATCAACGCCAACGGCCTGTCCTACCTGCTCAACCCCAAGCTGCAGGCCAAGATTGCCATCGTGATGCTGCTGACCTTCAACGGCATGCTGCTGCACGGCCTGGTGTTGCCCGCCCTGCAGAAGGCCGGCTCGCTGCTCGAGCTGAAGTTCAGCATGCGCATGTTCGCCCTGTTCGCCGGTGCCCTGTCGGGGGTTTCCTGGTTCTACGCGGCGATGCTGGGGGTCGGTCGCCCGCTGTCCTGGAAGTACTCGCTGGTCGAGATTCTCGCCGCCTATCCGGTGCTGATCGTCGGTGGTTTCCTCGCGATGGTGCTGCTCACCCAGTGGGCGAAGCAGCGCGAAGCCGTGCGCGAAAGCCAGGCTGCTGCCACGGCGCCGCGCAATGCGGCCCTGGCTGCCTGGTAGGTGGTGCCCTGAGGTTAAGTTCGAGCTCGGTTATATAGGAACTTAAGCCTTCAACTTGTGGTGCACATTCGACGCCCCCGCGTACTTCGACAGGTGAACTGTTGAAGTACGCGGGGGCGTCGTGCGTTGTGTCAGCGGTGCGCTGCGTTAGTGCCGATGGGGCCGCCAGGCTCAGTGCAACTGGATAAGACCTGTTGCAAGTAGTGCGCGACATAACGCTGGAAGTTTCTGTCCTGCCAATAGGCCAGGTGGCTCATCGGGGTATGGCGTTTATACCAGGGGCCCACGGGCATCGCGCGATCTTCGTCCACCACTCCGGCGTAGCTCGCGATCGGCCGCAGCGGGTAGCCGAGAATGTCCGCCGGCGCATAGAGATTCAGCCAGCGCGCCTGCTGGCGTACCTCCTCGTCGAGGCAATGGCCGGGAAAGCGGATCGGCACCACCGGGTCGTAGGCGAAGGTGAACAGGGGGATGTTGCAGCCGAAGGTGACCAGGCCGGTCAGCGTCTCCAGGGCGAGGAAGGGGTCCAGGGGACAGCTCGGCGTCCGGTTGATGCGCTGCTGGTCCCAGACGAAATTGGAGAAGATGTGGCCGCCCAGCGAATGGGCCAGCACCACCAGTGGCGTAGTGGCGTCGACCCGGGCGCGCAGACGGTTGAGACCGTTGCGCAGGCACTGGTGCACTTCTTCGTAGGTGGTGTCGTAGGCCTGGCTGACCTGGCGGTAGCCGCTGGCATCGCCGAGGAACAGGGTGACGATGCGACGCAACCAGCGCCAGCGGACCGGTTGGTCGCGCAGCCGTTCGAGGTAGGCCAGTTGGCGCTTGTCCAGCACGCTGGCCCAGTACAGGGTCTGGAAGGCCACCTGGTCGGCCTCCGCACCCAGGCGCTGGCGCAGCCCCGCGATCAGTTCCTGGGCGAAGACATGCTGGCCGTCGCCGTCGCGCAGGTCGGGTTGCGTGCCAATGCCGTGGATGATGGCGACTGCCAGTTTCATAGATGTCCTTCCTTGGTCGAATCCCGCTTGGTCGGCTTTCTCGGTGCGCCGCTGGCCTCACAGGGGCCGCATGCGCTGTGCCAGGCCGCCGTTCTCCAGCAGTTCGAGGAACTCGTCGCCGAGACGCCGACTCTCGTCCATGGCCTGGTGCCAGTAACGCCGGCGTCCGTGGTCGTCGCCCTGGTAGCGGGTGAAGTCCCTGCGGTCGGGGAGTTTGCCATGGGGCAGGCGCGCCAGGTACTCCGGCGACGGGGCGAGGAGCAGCACGTCTTGCAGGCGCCGGTCATCGCCGCGGCGCCAGGGCAGATTCTTGTCGAACCAGCCGGGAATCACCCGGTCGGTGAAGTGCGGATACAGCACGATGTCGTCACCGTCGTAGGGCAGGTCGAGGTGGTAGTCGAGCAGCCCGCCGTCGCGATAGATCCCGGGACCGACGCCGGGAATATCGCGAACGCCCTGCATGATCATGGGAATCGAGCCGGAGGCGAGCAGGGCGTGACGCAGATTGTGCCGGTCCAGTGGCAGGCAGCGTGACGGGAAGTCCGCCAGGGCCGCCAATGGCGGCGCCTGGCGGGCGTCATGCAGGATGATGCGCTCGAAATGCCGGGCCAGGCGCGGCCGTCCCAGCAGGTTGTTGCCGATGACCGCGGACAGGCCCAGCCCCAGGGCGGCGCGATGGTCATGCCGGAGCAGACCCTGGCTGCGCACCACCATGATGTTCAGGCGGTAGTGCGGGTTGTCCAGCACCCGGGCGTCCTGGCCCTCCAACAGCTGCTCGAGCATCAGCCGACAGCTGCGCGAGACCTCGGCCATGCTCACGCCCTTGGCAAACTGCTGTTCGGTATACAGCTCGCCGAGGCGGCGGATGCCGGCGGCAGCGTCGGCCAGGCAGGCGCTGGCGAAGCGCCAGGAGCCTATGGAGGCGCCGATCAGCGCGCGCTCGCGCGGGGCGCGTGGCAGCCAGTCGCCGAACAGCGCCAGATCGAGCCCCTGGATGCCCAGGGCTTTCGGGCCGCCGGCGGCGCCGGGCAGAATGCCGACATCCGCCGGTTGCAGGCCGCGCTGGCGAATGCGCGCCAAGGCGCGGCGGCCTGCCTTGATCGTCAGGGCAGGGGACTTGATGTGAATCGCGCTCATCTTCCTCTCCATCACCCAGGCCCCGATTATAGGGGCCTGCGCAGAGCGGCCAAGGCCCTTCAGGCGGTGAATGCTGGACCCGGGCCGGCGGCAATAAGCCCAGCCTGCCGGCGTTCGCCGCATGGGGTGGTCGCTGTCCGGCGCGCAGCCTCACATGCCGTTGGCGAAGTCCGGGGTGGTCATGTCGATGCTGCCGCGTACCGGCTTCAAGGCCTGGGCGTACTTGGCCAGGATGTCCAGGTCGTAGTCGATGCGCGCACGCAGGCGGCGGTCGTCTTCGCCGGCCGGCTCGGGGCCGTTCAGCAGGCTTTCGACACGGCGGACGATCAGGTGCTCGGGCAGGTAGCAGAGCCGGCAGTTCTTGTAGCTGGAGGCGCGTAGCTCGCTGATCGGGTAGGCGCCGCCCATGCCCGCGGAGACGCCGACCAGCAGCGCGGGCTTGTGCGCCAGCTCGCCCTTGCCGGCATAGATGAAGAAGTTCTTGATGGCCGGACAGGCCATGCCGTTCCACTCGGGGGCGATGATCAGCAGCGCGTCGGCAGCCTGCAGCTGCTGCCGGTAGAGGTTCCAGGGTCCGCTATCCTCGGCGGGCCACAGCGGCAAGGGGGCGAGCCCCAGGTCGATGAGGCTGCTCGAGTCCTGGTCGGTCAGCTGCAGTTGCAGCAGGCGCTGGCGGAGAAAACGGGCGACCTTGGCCGACTGGCTGTTGCTGCGACCGGAGCCGGCCACTACTGCGAAATTCAGCATTTCCCTGTCCCTGCAATGAAAGCGCCCAGGCTAGCGGCGGCTGGCCTGGGCGGCAAGGGCGTCGGCCTCGGCCCGGGGCAGTGTCAGACGCGGAACTGATCCATCAGGCTCTGTTGGTGGTTGGCCAGGCGGTTGAGGTTCTGGCTGACCTGTGCCGATTCCTCGGCCTGGCCGGAGATCGACTCGGTGACGTCACGGATGGAGGCGACGTTGCGGTTGATCTCCTCGGCCACCGAACTCTGTTCCTCGGCGGCGCTGGCGATCTGCAGGTTCATGTCGGTGATCACGCCGACCGCTTGGCCGATCCGCTGCAGGGCGGCGACCGCCTGTTCGACCTGGGCGACGCTGCCCTGGGCCTGGCGGTGGCTGCTGTGCATGCTGCTGACCACCTCGCGGGTACCGCTCTGCAGCCCCTCGATCACCTGGCGGATCTCCTCCACCGAGTCCTGGGTGCGCTTGGCCAGGTTGCGCACCTCGTCGGCGACCACGGCGAAACCGCGGCCGGCCTCGCCGGCACGGGCCGCCTCGATGGCGGCGTTGAGCGCCAGCAGGTTGGTCTGCTCGGCGATCGAGCGGATCACCTCCAGCACCGAGCCGATCTGCTCGCTGCTGCTGGCCAGGCCCTCGACCTCCTGCATGGCCTGGTTCATTTCCCTGGCCAGCAGTTCGATGGAGGCGGTGGTCTGGCCGATCACGCCGAGGCCTTCGCGGCTGGCCTGGTCGGCGCTGCGTGCGGCGTCGGCGGCTTGCGCGGCGTTGTGTGCGACGTCGTGGGCGGTGGCGCTCATCTCCTGGAAGGCGGTGGCCACCTGATCGACCTCGCGGAACTGCTGCTGCATGCCGGCACTGGTCTGGCTGGCGATGGCGGCGGACTGGTCGGCGGTGCCGCGGGCGTCCTGCACGCTGCGTTTGACGTCGGCGATCACCGGCTGCAGCTTGTCGAGGAAGCGGTTGAACCAACCCGCCAGTTCGCCCAGTTCGTCCTGCCTGGCGTAGTCCAGGCGGCGGGTCAGGTCGCCTTCGCCGCTGGCGATGTCCTCGAGCATGGCGGCCACGCCGAGGATCGGCCGGGTCACCCCGCGGGCCGTCAGCCACATCAGCAGCAGGCCGGCACTGACTGCCGCCAGGCCGATCAGCAGGCTCAGGCTGCTGTCGGTCGTGCGCCGACTGTCGAGCTGCTGTTCCAGCTGCAGGGCGGGGCCGAGCAGGACCTGTTCGGGCACCTCGAGCAGCACGCTCCAGGGCTGGGCATCGGGAATCGGCTTGAAGGGCTGCAGGACGCGCATCATGTCGCCGTGCTGCAATTGGGCGGCTTGGCCGTTGCCGATCAGCGGACGCAGCTCGCCGGCATGCTCGGCATAGGCCTTGTCGACCGCGGTGCTGAGCAGGCCGGCGTCGCGGCTGTGGCCGGCCAGCAGGGCCGCGGGGCTGAAGATGCTGATATGGCCTGCGCCGTCGTAGAGTTCGCGGTTGGCCTGCAGACTCAGCTGCTGCAGGCTGTCCAGGCTGATGTCCACGCCCATGACGCCGATCACCTTGCCGTCCAGCTCGAGGGGGAAGGCGATGCTGGTCATCAGCACCTGTTTGCCGCCGACCTCGTCGAAGTAAGGTTCCAGCACGCAGGTCCTGCCACTGTCGCGCGGGCAGGTGTACCAGGCGTTGTAGGGGTCGCCGCTGGGACCGATCTGGGTATCGCCGAGCATCTCCTCGCTCATCGACTCGGATTCCAGTGTGCCCGGCGAGGGTTGTGCCCAGTAGAGGGAGAAGCGTCCCCGGTCGTTGCTGCCCAGTTCGGCCTGGTCGGCGAACAGCTCGTCCTTGCCGTCCAGGGCGTTGGGCTCGAACACCAGGTAGAGGCCGAGCAGCGCCGGGTTGGCCTCCAGGCTGCTGCGCACCTGGCGGGTGAGGTCTTCGCGCAGGTCGAAGGCGTCGAGGAAGCGCTTCTGCGCCTGGTCGCGCAGGAACAGGATCTGCCGGGAAAAGCCCTTGCCGTACTGATAGGCGTCCATGAAATAGCGCTGGATGCGGATCGCCTGCAGCTCGCCACGGGCCTGCAGGCGCAGCTGGGCGCTGCTCTTGAGCATGTCGCTGCTGGCGGTGCGCACCAGTTCGGCGCTGCGGGTGGACTGGTAGAGCGAAGCCCCGACCAGCAGGGTGACGATGAAGGTCAGGCAGAGGCCCGCCAGCAGGGTGATTTTCAGCTGGATGGACAGGCGGCTGGGCGACATGCGGCGTTCCTTTATTCTGAAAACGACTTATGGGTCCACTATCGGCACGCCGCGGGCTTTCTTGACCCTGCTGGAGCTGGGCCCTGGGGCCGCCCGTCGATTCGGGTGATCGCGCATGCCGGAGGTCTGAATTATGCACATGCCGATCGATATTTCGCACGCCTGTTTTGACAGCTCCCGGCGCTTGCGGCAGAGTACGCGACTTTTTTCCGGGCGCCCCGCGAAGGGTGCGAGTTTCCGGGCTATTCGCAAGCTTCCTGGGAGCGCATTCATGAACGCAGTAATCGCAGCGGTCGGCCTCATGCTGATCCTCAGCCTGTGCCGCGTGCACGTGGTGGTCGCCCTGATCGTCGGGGCGCTGCTCGGCGGCCTGCTCGGCGGCCTGGGCGTCGAGGGCACGCTGGCGGCCTTCAATCGGGGCCTGGGCGGCGGCGCCACCGTGGCGCTGTCCTATGCGCTGCTCGGCGCCTTCGCCGTGGCCATCGCCAAGTCGGGCCTGGCCCATGCCCTGGCCGACAGGGCGCTGGCCCTGGTCGGCCGGCAGCAGGCGGGCGGCGGCGGGCTGCTCAAGTGGTCGCTGATCGCGCTGTTGCTGGCGGTGGCGGTCGCCTCGCAGAACATCCTGCCGATCCATATCGCCTTCATCCCGCTGCTGGTGCCGCCGCTGCTCTACGTGCTGAGCAAGCTGCAACTGGATCGCCGGCTGATCGCCTGCGTACTGACCTTCGGCCTGGTCACCCCCTACATGTTTTTGCCGGTGGGCTTCGGCGGCATCTTCCTCAACGAGATCCTGCTGGCCAACGTGGCCCAGGCCGGGGTGGACACCGGCGGCATCGGCGTCGCGCAGGCCATGGCCATTCCGGCCCTGGGCATGCTGTGCGGCCTGCTGGTGGCGGTGCTGCTGAGCTATCGCGGCAAGCGGGTCTATGACCTGGCGAAGATCGAGCGGGTCGAGCGCGTGGACGTGGCCTACAACCCGCTCAGCCTGCTTGTGGCCGGGGTGGCCATCGCCGCCGCTTTCATCGTGCAGCTGTGGCTGGACTCGATGATCATCGGTGCGCTGGCCGGCTTCGTGATCTTCTCGCTGTCCGGGGTGGTGCGCTGGAAGGAGGCCGACGGCCTGTTCACCGAGGGCATGAAGATGATGGCGATGATCGGCTTCATCATGATCGCCGCCGCCGGCTTCGCCGAGGTGATGAAGGCCACCGGCGAGGTGAAGACCCTGGTCGACGGCGCCGCCGAGTTGATCGGCCACGACAAGGCGACAGGCGCGCTGCTGATGCTGCTGGTCGGCCTGCTGGTGACCATGGGCATCGGCTCGTCCTTCTCGACCGTGCCGATCATCGCGGCGATCTTCGTGCCGCTGGGCGTGCAGCTGGGCTTCAGCCCGCTGGCCATCGTTGCCATCGTCGGCACCGCCGGGGCCCTGGGCGATGCCGGCTCCCCGGCCTCCGACTCGACCCTGGGCCCGACCGCGGGGCTGAACATCGACGGCCAGCACAACCACATCTGGGACAGCGTGGTGCCGACCTTCCTGCACTACAACCTGCCGCTGCTGGCGTTCGGCTGGCTGGCGGCGATGGTGTTGTAAGGGCCAGGGGCGCCAACGCGGGCCAGGGACAACGCGGGGTTGCCGGTCATTCGGCAACCCCGCTGTCGTTTCAGCCCAGGCTGATGCCGCTGAGCATCGCCAGCAGCGGCTGCGGGTAGATGCCGATGGCAAAGGCCAGCAGCGCCACGAACAGCAGCATGATGCCGCCGGCGCGCTGTCCCCAGTTGAAGGGGGCGTCGTGGCGGCGCAGGTTGGGCTCGTTGAGGAACAGGGTGACCATCACCCGCAGGTAGTAGAACACGGCGATGGCGCTGCCCAGCACCAGGGCGCCGAGCAGCCACCAGAGCTGGGCCTGCACGCCGGCGGCGATGACGTAGAACTTGCCGATGAAGCCGGCGGTGAGCGGTATGCCGGCCAGCGACAGCATCATCACCGTGAGCACCGCGGTCAGGTAGGGGCGGCGCCAGAACAGCCCGCGGTATTCGTACAGGGCGTCGGCATCGCGGCCGTTGTAGGGGGTCGACATCAGGGTGATCACGCCGAAGGCGCCGAGGCTGGTCAGCACGTAGGTGGCCAGGTAGACGCCGATGGCCTCCACGGCCAGGCCCTTGCTGGCGACCAGGGCCACCAGCAGATAGCCGAAGTGGGCGATCGAGGAGTAACCCAGCAGGCGCTTGAGGTTGCTCTGCAGCAGCGCCAGCAGGTTGCCGAACAGGATCGAGGCGATGGCGATCAGGGTCAGCAGATCGTTCAGCCAGCCGCCGGCGGTGGCCGGGGAGATCTGGTACAGGCGCAGCAGCACGGCGAACACCGCGACCTTGCTGGCCGTGGCGAGGAAGGCCGCCACCGGCGCCGGTGCGCCTTCATACACATCCGGGGTCCACAGGTGGAAGGGCACCAGCGACAGCTTGAAGGACAGGCCGATGAGCATCATGCCGATGCCGATCTGCACCAGCAGGCCTCCGCCGTCGGAGAGGCTGGCGCCGATCTGGGCGAAGCCCAGGCTGCCGGAGTCGGCGTAGAGCAGGGCCATGCCGAACAGCAGGAAGGCGCTGCCGGCGGCCGACAGCACCATGTACTTGATGCCGGCCTCCAGCGAGCGCTTGTCGAAGAAGGCATAGGCGACCAGGCCGTAGATCGGCACCGAGAGCAATTCCAGGCCGATGAACAGCCCGGCCAGGTGCTGTGCGCCGGCCAGCACCAGGCCGCCGGCGGCCGACAGCAGCATCAGCAGGTACATCTCCTCGCGGTTGCCCGGATAGCCCTGGCGGCTGGTTTCGCCGGCGTTCAGGGTCGCCTCGCCCAGGTAGGCGTGGGTCAGGGTCACGCAGGCCAGGGTGGCGGCCAGGATCAGGGCCATGTAGTAGCAGGCGAACTGGTCCACCAGCAGCAACGGCGTGACCTGCAACGGGGCCACCTCGAGCACCGGAATGATCGACAGCAGGGCCAGGTTCAGGCCGACCACCGAGATCAGGAAGGTCAGGCCGTGGTTGCGCTTCCAGGCGACGTTCAGCATGACCAGGATCAGCGTGGCGCTGGTCACCAGCAGCGGCAGCAGGGCGATGAGGTGCTGGAGGGTGAATGGCATGGCGCTGCTTTCCATAGGGCTGTTACCTGACCGAGGCGAATTGGCTGAGGCTGCTGCTGAACCACTGCTGCACGCCCTGCATGCTGGCCGCCGAGGTGTCGAGCACCGGCTGCGGGTAGATGCCGAGCAGCACCAGCAGCACGGCCAGGCCCAGGACCATGCCCAGCTCGCGGGGCTTGAGCCCGAGCAGGGCACCCTCCGCCTTGGCCGGGCCGAAGAAGGCGCGGTGGATCATGATCAGCGAATAGACCGAGCCGAATACCAGGCCGCTGGCGGCCAGCACGGTGACCCAGGGCGCGCTGGGGAAGGTGCCGACGAGGATGAGGAACTCGCCGATGAAGTTGCCGGTGCCCGGCAGGCCCAGCGCCGCGACGGCGAAGAACAGGCAGAGCGCCGGCAGCCAGGGCATGCGCGCCCAGATGCCGCCCATCTCGCGCATGTCGCGGGTGTGCAGGCGCTCGTAGAGCTGGCCGCAGAGGATGAACAGCGCGGCGGCCGACAGGCCGTGGGCGAGCATCTGCACCACCGCGCCCTGCAGGGCGATCTGGCTGCCGGAGTAGATGGCGATCAGCACGAAGCCCATGTGCGACACGCTGGAGTAGGCCACCAGGCGCTTGATGTCGGTCTGGGCGAAGGACAGCAGGGCGCCGTAGACGATGGCGAACACGCCCAGGGCCATGGCCACCGGGGCGAACTCCACCGAGGCGTTGGGGAACAGCGGCAGGGCGAAGCGGATCATGCCGTAGGCGGCGGTCTTCAGCAGGATGCCGGCGAGGTCCACGGAGCCGGCGGTCGGCGCCTGGGCGTGGGCGTCCGGCAGCCAGGAGTGGAAGGGCACCACCGGGAACTTCACCGCGAAGGCGACGAAGAAGCCGAGCATCAGCAGGTATTCGGTGCCCGGCGCCAGCTGGGTCTTCAGCAGGTCGGCATAGTTGAAGGTCAGCACGCCGGTGCCGTTGTAGTGGACGAACACCAGGGCGAGGATCGCCACCAGCATGATCAGGCCGCTGGCCTGGGTGTAGATGAAGAACTTGGTGGCGGCGGTGATGCGGGTCTTGCCGGCGCTGCCGCTGTGGCCCCAGAGCGCGATGAGGAAGTACATCGGCACCAGCATCATTTCCCAGAAGAAGAAGAACAGGAACAGGTCGATGGCCAGGAACACCCCGACCACGCCGCCGAGGATCCACATCAGGTTGAGGTGGAAGAAGCCGACGCGGTTCTGGATCTCGTGCCAGGAGCAGAGCACCGAGAGCACCCCGAGCAGTCCGGTGAGGCTGATCATCAGCACCGACAGGCCGTCCAGGGCCAGGTGCAGGCTGATGCCCAGGCGTTCGATCCACGGCAGCTGGAACTCGTAGGCCCAGACCGGATCGGCACCCGGCGCCGGGGCCAGGCTGAAGTCGGCGCTGGACCACAGCCACAGGCCCAGGCCGAACAGCAGGCTCATGGTCAGCAGGGCGACCCAGCGCGGCAGCGTGGTGCCGAAGCGCTCGCCCAGCCAGCACAGCAGGCCGCCGATAAAGGGGATCAGGACTAGCCAGGGCAGGATCATGATGGGCGGGGTTCCTTGCGCAATGGAATCATGGTCGGCTCAGGCCATCAGCACGACGGCCAGCACCAGCACGGCGCCGCCGACGATGGACGCCGCGTACCAGCGCAGCTGCCCGGTTTCGCTGCGGCTGAGGATGCCGTGGCCGCCGCGGGCCAGGCGCGGGATCAGGCCGATGCTCGAATCGATCGGGTCGCGGCCCAGCAGCCGGCAGGCCAGCAGGTAGGGGCGCACGAACAGCTTGTCGTAGAGCCAGTCGAAGCCCCAGGCGGCGAACCACCAGGCGCCGAGCAGACGCCCCGGCGCGCTGCCGGCCAGGGCGCCGACCAGGCGGCGCTGGCCGAGGAACAGCAGGGCGGCGAGGCCGATGCCGGCCAGGGCGATCAGCGCGGAAGCCAGCTCCAGGCTGTGCTTGGCCTCGCCGCCGGCGTGGCCGACGCTCTGCGGCAGGACCCCGGCCAGGGGCGGGCTGATCAGCGCGCCGACGAAGGTCGAGAGGACGATCAGCACCGACAGCGGCAGCCAGTGGGCCACGCCATGGCCGGCATGGGCCTCGGCCTTGGCCTCGCCGTGGAAGGCGATGAAGATCAGGCGGAAGGTGTAGAGCGAGGTCAGGAAGGCCCCGGCCAGGCCGGCGTAGAGCAGGCCGCCATGGCCGCTGGCGAAGGCCTCCCAGAGGATCTCGTCCTTGGAGTAGAAACCCGCGGTGAGCAGCGGCAGCGCGGCCAGGGCCGAGCCGCCGACGATGAAGCTGGCGTAGGCCAGCGGCAGCTTCTTCCACAGGCCGCCCATGCGGAAGATGTTCTGCTCGTGGTGGCAGGCGTTGATCACGCTGCCTGCGGCGAGGAACAGCAGGGCCTTGAAGAAGGCGTGGGTCATCAGGTGGAAGATCGCCGCACTCCAGGCGCCGACCCCCAGGGCGAGGAACATGTAGCCGATCTGGCTCATGGTCGAGTAGGCGAGGATGCGCTTGATGTCGGTCTGCACCAGGGCGGCGAAGCCGGCCAGCACCAGGGTCGCGGCGCCGACCAGGCCGACCAGCTCAAGAATCTCCGGGGTCAGCAGGAACAGGCCGTGGGTGCGGGCGATCAGGTAGACCCCGGCGGTGACCATGGTGGCGGCGTGGATCAGCGCCGAGACCGGGGTCGGGCCGGCCATGGCGTCGGCCAGCCAGGTCTGCAGCGGCAGTTGCGCCGACTTGCCGACGGCGCCGCCGAGCAGCATCAGGGTGGCGAGCCACAGCCAGGTGTCGCCGGCGACGTACTTCTGCGGCGCCAGCAGCAGCAGCTCCTGGATGTTCAGGGTGCCGAGCCGGGAGAACAGGATGAACAGGCCGATGGCCATGAACACGTCGCCGACCCGGGTGACGATGAAGGCCTTGAGCGCCGCGTTGCCGTTGGCGCTGTGCTTGAAGTAGAAGCCGATCAGCAGGTAGGAGCACAGGCCCACGCCTTCCCAGCCGAAGTACAGGAACAGCAGGTTATCGCCGAGCACCAGGAACAGCATGCTGGCGATGAACAGGTTGGTGTAGGCGAAGAAGCGCGAATAGCCTTTCTCGCCGCGCATGTACCAGCTGGCGAACAGGTGGATGAGAAAGCCGACGCCGGTGACCACGCCGAGCATGGTCAGCGACAGGCCGTCCAGGTACAGGGTGAAGCTGGGGGCGAAGCCGTCCACCGCCATCCATTGCCACAGCAGCTGGGTGTAGACGCCACCGGGTGGCGGCGCGACGTTGAACTGCCAGATGATCCAGGCGGCGGTGAGCGCCGACAGGCCGACCGAGCCGACGCCGATCAGCGCCGCGGTGTCTTCCGAGCAGCGCCCGCGGCTGAAGGCCAGCGCCAGCCAGCCGAGCAGGGGGAACAGACAGGTCAGAAATAGTAGGTTCATCCGCGCATCTCGCTGGCAGCGTCGATATCCAGGGTGTTGAAGCGGCGGTACAGCTGCAGCAGGATCGCCAGGCCGATGCTGGCCTCGGCGGCCGCCAGGCTGATCACCAGGATGAACATCACCTGGCCGTCGGCCTGGCCCCAGCGGGCGCCGGCGACCACGAAGGCCAGGGCCGCGGCGTTCATCATCACCTCCAGGCTCATCAGCACGAAGAGGATGTTGCGGCGCACCATCAGGCCCACCAGGCCCAGGCTGAACAGCACCCCGGCCAGGGCCAGGCCATGTTCCATCGGGATCCCGTTCATGGCGTGGCATCCTTGGCGTCGTGGCGACCGAGGTGATAGGCGGCGACGAGGGCGGCCAGCAGCAGCATGGAGGCCAGCTCGACGGCCAGCAGGTAGGGGCCGAACAGGCTGATGCCGACGGTCTTGGCGTCCACCGTGGTATGGCCGATGAGGGCGCCGCTCGGCGTGCCGAGCAGGACGTAGAGCAGCTGGCCGAGCAGCAGCGCGCAGAGGATCGCCGGACCCAGCCAGATGCCTGGCGTGAGCCAGCGCCTTTCCTGCTCGACGGCGGCGGAACCGAGGTTGAGCATCATCACCACGAAGACGAACAGCACCATGATGGCGCCGGCGTAGACGATGATCTCCAGGGCTCCGGCGAAGGGCGCGCCGAGGCTGAAGAACACCATGGCGACCGCCAGCAGGGAGATGATCAGGTACAGCAGGGCATGCACCGGATTGCTGCCGGTGACCACCCGCAGGGTGGACATCACGGCGACGCCGGCGGCGAAATAGAATGCCAGTTCCATCGTTCCTCCCTCAGGGCAGCAGGCTCTTCACGTCGACCGGCTCGGCCTCGTTCTGCGCGGCGCCCTTCGGCTTGCCGGCGATGGCCATGCCGGCGACGCGGTAGAAGTTGTAGTCGGGGTACTTGCCGGGACCGGAGATCAGCAGGTCTTCCTTCTCGTACACCAGGTCCTGGCGCTTGAACTCGCCCATCTCGAAGTCCGGGGTGAGCTGGATCGCCGTGGTCGGACAGGCCTCCTCGCACATGCCGCAGAAGATGCAGCGCGAGAAGTTGATGCGGAAGAACTCCGGGTACCAGCGACCGTCCTCGGCCTCGGCCTTCTGCAGCGAGATGCAGCCGACCGGGCAGGCCACCGCGCAGAGGTTGCAGGCCACGCAGCGCTCCTCGCCGTCCGGGTCGCGGGTCAGGACGATGCGTCCGCGGTAACGCGGCGGCAGGTACACCGCTTCTTCCGGGTACTGCAGGGTGTCGCGCTTGCGAAAGCCGTGGGCGAAGATCATCGCCAGGCTGCGCAGCTGGGTGAAGGTGCCGTGGAGGATGTGACGGATGTAGGTGAACATGGTGGTTCTCCTTACTGGGCCGCGGCCAGCACCAGGGCGCCGGTCACCAGCAGGTTGAGCAGGGTCAGCGGCAGGCAGAACTTCCAGCTGAACGCCATGACCTGGTCATAGCGCGGCCGCGGGATCGAGGCGCGCAGGAGGATGAAGAGCATGATGAAGAAGGCGGTCTTGGCGGCGAACCAGAAGAACGGGATCTGCGGCAGCAGACCGAAAGGACCATGCCAGCCGCCGAAGAACAGGGTCACCAGCAGCGCGGAGATGGTGACGATGCCGATGTACTCGCCGACGAAGAACATGCCCCATTTCATCCCGGCGTATTCGATATGGTAGCCGTCGGCCAGTTCCTGCTCGGCTTCCGGCTGGTCGAAGGGGTGGCGGTGGGTGACCGCGACGCCGGCGATGAAGAAGGTACAGAAACCGAAGAACTGCGGGATGATGAACCACAGGTGCCGGGCCTGGTAGTCGACGATGTCGCGCAGGTTGAACGAGCCGGCCTGGGCCACCACGCCCATCAGCGCCAGGGCCAGGAACACCTCGTAGGACACCGTCTGCGCCGAGGCGCGTAGGGCGCCGAGCAGGGCGTACTTGTTGCTGCTCGACCAGCCGGCGAACAGCACCGCATAGACCGACAGGCCGGCCATGGCGAAGAAGAACAGGATGCCGATGTTCAGGTCCGCCACGCCCCAGGTCGGGGTGATGGGGATGATGGCGAAGGCGATGAGCATGGCGCTCATGGCGATCAGCGGGGCCAGGGTGAAGATCACCCGGTCGGCGAAGGGCGGGGTCCAGTCCTCCTTGAAGAACATCTTGAGCATGTCGGCGGCGATCTGGAACAGGCCGAACGGCCCGACCCGGTTGGGCCCGTAGCGGTCCTGCCACCAGCCCAGCAGGCGGCGCTCGACGAAACTGAGCAGGGCGCCGCAGACCACCACCACCAGCAGGATGACCACGGCCCTGGCCACCGCCGCCAGGATGTCGACCAGCTCGGGCGTCAGCCAGCTCATTGCGCGGCCTCCCGTATCGCCGTCACCACGGCGCCCGCGAGCGCCGGCGGAATGCCGGGCAGGCCCACGGGCAGTCCGGCCAGGCCCAGGGCCAGGTCCTCGCGCACCTGCAGCGGCAGGCGCAGCTCCTGGTCATTGAGCGTCAGGCTGAGCAGGGCGCCGTCGTCGACCCCCAGGCGAGCCGCCTCCGCCCGGGCCAGGGCGACATAAGGCTGTGGCGCGCGGGCCTGGATCGGCGCGGCACGGGCCGAGGTCTCCTCGCTGCCGAACAGGTGGTGCAGGGGCACCGCCTGCAGGCTGCCCGGGGGCGGACTGAAGGCGGCGCACGGGGCGAACCAGGGCAGGGCAACGCCGGCGGCTTCGAACAGGCGCACGCCGGGGTCGCCGGCGCGCAGGTGGCCGCCGACCTCGTCCTGGAACTTGTTCCAGGCCTGGGGCGAGTTCCAGCCCGGCGACCAGGCGAAGGGAATCTGCTGGCGGGGTTCGGCGGAGCCGGAATAGCCCTCCATGGAGAAGGCGAAGGCGGAGTCCTGGTCCTGAGGCTGGCGCGGTTCGTGCACGCTGATATTGGCGCGCATGGCCGTGCGGCCGCTGTAGCGGTGGGGCTCGCGGGACAGCTTGAGGCCCCTGATGCGGAAGGTGGCGGACGGCGCGGCGGTGCGGATGCCGGCCAGTGCCGGCACGGCCGCGGCGCAGGCTTCGGTGACCTGATCCAACTGGGTCCAGTCGACGCTCCCGCCCTGCAGGGTGGCGTGCAGCGCATGCAGCCAGCGCCAGCCTTCGCGCACCAGATTGTCGCCGTCGTGGTAGGCGGGATCGAAGACCTGGAAGAAACGCTGGGCGCGTCCCTCCTGGCTGACCAGGGTGCCGTCGCCCTCGGCGAAGGTGGCGACCGGCAGCAGCAGATGGGCCTTGGCGGCGGTCGGCGTGTATTGATGATCGGCGACTAGCACCACCTTGGCGGCGGCCAGGGCGGCATCGACCCGGGTGGCTTCGGCACGGCGATACAGGTCGTTCTCCAGCACCACCAGGGCGTCTGCCTCGCCGGCGCTCAGGGCCTGCAGCGCGGCGTCCAGCGATTGGCTGCACAGGGCCTCGCCCTGCAGCAGCGCCAGGCCCATGCTGTTGGCTTCCGGCAGCACCAGGCTGAGCGAGCCGTGCTTCGCGCGGTTCTTCAGCGCGCCGGCGATATTGGCTGCCGCCTCGATCAGCGCCCGGCTGCCCAGGGAGACGCCGGCGACGATCAGCGGCCGTTCGGCCGCCAGCAGCGCCTCGGCGATGCGCCGGGCCAGCTCGGCGGCCTCGGCTTCCAGGCCGCTCACGGCCGGCGCGCTCGGGTCGATGGCGTGGGCCACGGCAAAGCCGAGGCGGGCGAGGTCGCCGGGCGCGGCGTGGGCGCACTCGCGGGCGACGTCGTCCAGGCGGGTGGCGCAGACGCTGGCGATGAACAGCGGGCTCAGCGCCTGCTGGGCGACGTTCTGCACCGCGGCCATGTGCCAGTCCTGGATCTTCAGGGCGGCGGCCATCTGGTTGGCCTTGCCCTTGACCGCCTGGCGCAGCGCCAGGGCCAGGCGTGCCGAGGTCTGGGTCAGGTCTTCGCCGAGGACGAACACCGCGTCGTGGGCCTCCACCTCGCGCAGGCTCGGCACCGGCAGCGGGCCGTTCTGCAGCAGGTCACGGATCAGCTGCAGCAGCTGCAGTTCGCTTTCGGCCATACCGGCATAGAAGTGCTCGGCGCCGACCAGTTCGCGCAGGGCAAAGTTGCTCTCCAGGCTGGCGCGGGGCGAGCCTATGCCGATCACCCGGCGCCTCTTCAGCAGGGCGGCGGCCTGGTCGAGGGCCGAGTCCAGACCCATCTTCATCTGGCTCAGCACCATCAGCGGCTGGCGCGGGCGGTCCGGGCGGTTGACGTAGCCATAGCCGAAGCGGCCGCGGTCGCAGAGGAAGTACTGGTTCACCGAGCCGTTGAAGCGGTTCTCGATGCGGCGGATCTCGCCGTAGCGCTCGCCGGGACTGATGTTGCAGCCGGCGGCGCAGCCGTGGCAGATGCTCGGGGCGAACTGCATGTCCCACTTGCGGTTGTAGCGTTCGGAGTGGGTCTTGTCGGTGAACACCCCGGTCGGGCAGACCTCGACCAGGTTGCCGGCGAACTCGCTTTCCAGGGTGCCGTCCTCGACCCGGCCGAAATAGACGTTGTCGTGGGCGCCATAGACGCCGAGGTCGGTGCCGCCGGCATAGTCCTTGTAGTAGCGCACGCAGCGGTAGCAGGCGATGCAGCGGTTCATTTCGTGGCCGATGAAGGGCCCCAGCTCCTGGTTCTGGTGGGTGCGCTTGGTGAAGCGATAACGGCGGGCGTTGTGCCCGGTCATGACCGTCATGTCCTGCAGGTGGCAGTGGCCGCCTTCCTCGCATACCGGACAGTCGTGGGGGTGGTTGGTCATCAGCCACTCGACGACGCTGGCGCGGAACTGCCTGGCCTCCTCGTCGTCGATGGAGATCCAGCTGTTGTCGCTGGCCGGGGTCATGCAGGACATCACCAGGCGACCGCGGCTGTCGTTCTCGTCGCTGTACTGCTTCACCGCGCACTGGCGGCAGGCGCCGACGCTGCCCAGGGCGGGGTGCCAGCAGAAGTAGGGAATGTCGAGCCCCAGGGACAGGCAGGCCTGCAGCAGGTTGTCTGCGCCATCGACTTCCAGATCTTTGCCGTCTACGTGGATAGTGGCCATGGTCTCGTGTCTTCTCACCCGCCGCAGCGGGCTTGGCTAAGGGCGTCACGGTTTGTCGCGGGGCCGGGTGAATGGCCGGCGCGACGCAAAAACTTCATGCCGGGGCCAGCTGCGCGCTGCCCGCCGGCGTGTTCTGGCCGGCAATGCCGGCCTCGAACTCCCCGCGGAAATACTTCAATGCACTGGCCAGGGGCTCGACGGCCCCCGGTGCGTGGGCGCAGAAGGTCTTGCCGGGGCCGAGGAAGTTGCACAGCTGCTCCAGGGTCTCCAGGTCGCCCGGTTGGCCTTCGCCGCGCTCCAGGGCGCGCAGTAGCTTGACGCTCCAGGGCAGGCCATCGCGGCACGGGGTGCACCAGCCGCAGGACTCGCGGGAGAAGAATTCCTCCAGGTTGCGCAGCAAGGCCACCATGCCGACGCCGTCGTCCACCGCCAGGGCCAGGCCGGTGCCCATGCGGGTACCGACCTTGCCGATGCCGCCGGCGTACATCTGCGCCTCGAGGTGTTCCGGGAGCAGGAAGCCGGTGCCGGCACCGCCGGGCTGCCAGCATTTGAGGCGATAGCCGTCGCGCATGCCGCCGGCGTAGTCCTCGAACAGTTCGCGGGCGCTGATGCCGAAGGGCAGCTCCCAGACGCCGGGGGTCTTCACCTTGCCGGAAAAGCCCATCAGCTTGCTGCCGTGATCCTCGCTACCGGGCCGGGCCAGGCTCTTGTACCAGTCCACGCCGTTGCCGATGATCGCCGGCACGTTGCACAGGGTCTCGACGTTGTTCACGCAGGTGGGCTTGCCCCAGACGCCGACGGCGGCCGGGAAGGGCGGCTTGGCGCGTGGGTTGGCGCGGCGTCCCTCGAGGGAGTTGATCAGCGCGGTTTCCTCGCCGCAGATGTAGCGCCCGGCGCCGGTGTGCACGAACAGCTCGAAGGAAAAATCGCTGCCCAGGATGTTGCGGCCCAGCAGGCCGGCGGCCTTGGCCTCGGCCACGGCGCGCTCGAGGATGTGCGCCGCGTCGACGTACTCGCCGCGCAGGAAGATGTAGCCGCGATAGGCCTTGAGCGCGCGGGCGCTGATCAGCATGCCCTCGATCAGCAGGTGCGGCAGCTGCTCCATGAGCAGGCGGTCCTTCCAGGTGTTGGGCTCCATTTCGTCGGCGTTGCACAGCAGGTAGCGGATGTTCAGCGACTCGTCGGTGGGCATCAGGCCCCACTTCACCCCGGTGGGGAAGCCGGCGCCGCCGCGGCCCTTGAGGCCGGATTCCTTGACCGTCTGCACGATGTCGGCCGGGGCCATCTCGCCCAACACCTTGCGCGCGGCGCTGTAACCGTTCTTCTGCTGGTACTCGTCGAACCACACGGGCTGGGCGTCATCGCGCAGGCGCCAGGTCAGCGGATGGGTCTCTTCCGGGCGGGCGATGCGGTTGGCCGGGCCGGCCGAGGTCAGCAGCTTGGCGTTCATGCATAGCCCTCCAGCAGCTTGGCGACGGACTCGGGGAGCACATCGCCGAAGGTGTCGTCGTCGATCATCAGCGTCGGCGCCTTGTCGCAGTTGCCCAGGCAGCACACCGGCAGCAGGGTGAAGCGGCCGTCGGCGCTGGTCTGGCCGAGGCCGATGCCCAGCTCTCGTTGAATACTAGACAGCACCGACTCGTGGCCGCCGATGAAGCAGGTCATGCTGTCGCACACGCGAATGATGTGGCGGCCCACCGGCTGGCGGAAAATCTGGCTGTAGAAGGTGGCCACCCCCTCGACGTCGCTCCCCGGAATGCCGAGCACCGCACCGATGGCGTCGGCGGCGCCGTCGGGCACCCAGCCGCGCGCCTGCTGCACGATCTTCAGCGCCTCGATGGACGCCGCACGCGGGTCCTCGTAGTGCTGCATCTCATGCTCGATGGCCGCGCGTTCGCTGGCGCTGAGGACGAAGCGGTCGGTCTGGATCAGGTCGCTCTGGTTCATGTCAGCGGTCCACATCGGCCATGACGAAATCGATACTGCCCAGGTAGGCGATCAGGTCGGCCACCATGCTGCCGCGGATCACCGAGGGAATCTGCTGCAGGTGCGGGAAGCTGGGGGTGCGAATGCGGGTGCGGTAGCTCATGGTGCTGCCATCGCTGGTCAGGTAGTAGCTGTTGATGCCCTTGGTCGCCTCGATCATCTGCAGGGTTTCGCCCGCCGGCATCACCGGACCCCAGGAAACCTGCAGGAAGTGGGTGATCAGGGTCTCGATGTGCTGCAGGGTGCGCTCCTTCGGCGGCGGCGTGGTCAGGGGGTGATCGGCCTTGTAGGGGCCGGCCGGCATGTTGTGCAGGCACTGCTCGATGATGCGCACGCTCTGACGCATCTCCTCGACCCGCACGATGCAGCGGTCGTAGGCGTCGCCGTTGTGCGCCAGTGGCACCTCGAATTCGAAGTGCTCGTAGCCCGAGTAGGGACGCGCCTTGCGCAGGTCGAAGTCCAGGCCGGTGGCGCGCAGCCCGGCGCCGGTGACGCCCCACTCGAGGGCCTCCCGGGTGTTGTACTGGGCGACGCCCAGGGTGCGGCCGCGCAGGATGCTGTTCTTCAGCGCGGCCTTCTCGTACTCGTCCAACCGCCTGGGCAGCCAGTCGACGAACTCCTTGACCAGGCCGTCCCAGCCCCGCGGCAGGTCGTGGGCGACGCCGCCGATGCGGTACCAGGCCGGGTGCATGCGAAAGCCGGTAATGGCTTCGATCACTTTGTAGGCGCGCTGGCGGTCGGTGAAGGTGAAGAACACCGGGGTCATGGCGCCGACGTCCTGGATATAGGTGCCGAGGAACAGCAGGTGGCTGGTGATGCGGAAGAACTCCGCCAGCATCACCCGGATGACGTCGACCCGGTCGGGCACCCTGATGCCGGCCAGTTTCTCCACGGCCAGCACGTAGGGCAGGTTGTTCATGACCCCGCCCAGGTAGTCGATGCGGTCGGTATAGGGGATGAAGCTGTGCCAGGACTGGCGCTCGGCCATCTTCTCCGCGCCGCGGTGGTGATAGCCGACGTCGGGCACGCAGTCGACGATCTCCTCGCCGTCCAGCTGGAGGATGATGCGGAAGGCGCCGTGGGCCGAGGGATGGTTGGGGCCGAGGTTGAGGAACATGTAGTCCTCGTGCTCGCTGTGGCGCTGCATGCCCCAGTCTTCCGGCTTGAAGCGGGCGGCTTCCTCCTCCAGCTGCTGCTTGGCCTGGGTCAGGCTGAAGGGGTCGAACTCGGTGGCGCGCGCCGGGTAGTCCTTGCGCAGCGGATGGCCTTCCCAGGTCGGCGGCATCATGATCCGGCTGAGGTGCGGGTGGCCCTGGAAGCCGATGCCGAACATGTCCCAGACTTCCCGCTCGTACCAGTTGGCGTTCGGCCAGATCGCGGTGATCGTCGGCAGGTTCAGGTCGCCTTCGCTCAGCGCCACCTTGACCATCAGGTCGCTGTTACGCTCGATCGACAGCAGGTGATAGAACACCGTGAAGTCGGCCGGGGGCAGGCCACGGCGCTGGGTGCGCAGGCGCTCGTCGATGCCATGCAGGTCATAGAGCATGACGTAGGGCCGCGGCAGGCCGCGGAGGAAACCGAGGACCTCGACCAGCCTGTCGCGGGGCACCCAAACCACCGGCATGCCGGTACGGCTGGCCTGCAGAGTCAGGCTCGCGGCATCGAAACGGGCCTGCAGCTCGGCGACGACGTCTTGTGCGTCGGCCTTGTAGGGCGGAGGTGACACGGCGCTGTCTGCAGTCATGGTCTCGGTCGCTGTCGGTCAAGCTGGGGAAAGTGCCGGGTTGCTCATGGGGGCTCAAACATCGTCGGGGCTGCGCAGCTGGGTGACGGCGATGCGCTGGGCGCGTCGCTGCTCGCGCTGCGAGGGCATCTCGGCGCGGTACACACCCTGGTCGCCGACCACCCAGGAGAGCGGGCGGCGCTCCTGGCCGATGGACTCCTGCAGCAGCATCAGGCCCTGCAGGAAGGCCTCGGGACGGGGCGGGCAGCCGGGCACATAGACATCGACGGGGAGAAACTTGTCCACGCCCTGGACCACCGAATAGATGTCGTACATGCCGCCGGAGTTGGCGCACGAGCCCATGGAGATGACCCACTTGGGCTCGAGCATCTGCTCGTACAGGCGCTGGATGATGGGCGCCATCTTGATGAAGCAGGTGCCGGCGATGACCATGAAGTCGGCCTGGCGCGGCGAGGCGCGTATGACCTCGGCGCCGAAGCGAGCGATGTCATGGGGCGCGGTGAAGGCCGTGGTCATCTCCACGTAGCAGCAGGACAGGCCGAAGTTGTAGGGCCACAGGGAGTTCTTGCGCCCCCAGTTGACCGCGTCGTTGAGCACGTTCTCCAACTTGCCCATGAAAATGTTCTTGTGCACCTGGCCATCTAGCAGCGGATCGGCAACGGTCTCCCGCTGGCCGATCGGATACTGCTCGTTCGGCGCATCCGGGTCGACCCGAGTAAGTGTGTATTGCATCGCCAAGGCCTCATTGTCTTAGCTTCGCCTGCCGTTCGCGACGTCCCGCCGGGGACCAGTCGAGCCCCCCGATGCGCCAGAGATAGACAAGCCCGGCCAACAGAATCGCTATGAAAATAGTAGCCTCGATAAAGCCGGCCCAGCCGCTTTCGCGAACGGAGACGGCCCAGGCGAAGAGGAACAGGGCTTCGACGTCGAAGATCACGAAGAGCATCGCGACCAGATAGAACTTCGCGGAAAAGCGCAGGCGGGCGCTGCCGGTGGGCAGCATGCCGGCTTCGAAGGGTTCGTTCTTGCGCTGGCCCCAGGCCTTGCCACCCAGCAGGCTGGACAGGCCGAGCATGAAGGCACAAAGACCGGCGATGCCGAGCAGGAACACGGCCAGCGCCCAGTCGTGGGACAGAGTTGCGCTTGCTTCCGACATGCCGGACTCCCCCCTGGAAAGGAACGGCGCTCTTTCGCAAATTATTGGATTGAGTCTCTGCGGACGAACGCTGGCGACCGCCTGAGATACTGCTTTGAGCTTAGGCCCCAGCTGAGCCCTTGGTAAGTTTTCGAGCGATAATTTTTAGAACATGGCCGCAAGGCCTTGTTTTAAGACCCGTTCATCGCTCAGGGAAGGTCCGGTAACGGTGACCGGCATGCGATCATGGCGCTCGGGAACCGGCGGAGAGGGGCGACCGGGCTGTTGCGCCTGGTCGCCGGGGGGCTCACAACAGGCGGCGGCCGTCCTCGCGCGTGATGATCAGGGTGGCGGAGCGCGGACGCTTGCCGGGGCCGTCCGGCCAGGTGCTGAGCAGGTTGCCGGCAGTCGAACCCTCGCCGGGATGCTGGACGTTGACGAACAGCGTGCGGAAGTCCGGGGTGGCGCTGATGCCGGTGATTTCCGCACCCGACGGGCCGACCAGGAAGCGCTTGAGCTCACCGCTCTTCGGATCGGCGACCAGCATCTGGTTGTTGCCGAAGGGGCCGCTGCGCAGCTGGCTGCGGCTCATGTCGGTCTGGATCCACAGGCGACCCTCCGGGTCGAACCACAGCCCGTCGGGACTGGCCAGCAGGTTGTCGGCGTTCAATGGGCGGCCGTTCGGCCCTAGGCTGTCGCTTTCCGGACCCGCCAGCAGGAACAGGCTCCAGGTGAAACTGCGCCCGGCATGGTTCCAGCTGCGTTCGCGCCAACGGATGATATGGCCGTAGGCGTTGGCCGGGCGCGGATTGGCGGCATCGCCCTCGCCGCGGGCGCTGTTGTTGGTGAGGGTGAAGTAGACCTCGCCGTTGTCCGGGTTCACGGCGCCCCATTCAGGGCGGTCCATCTTGGTGGCACCGACGATGTCGGCGGCCAGGCGGGTGTTGATCAGCACCTCGCCCTGGTCGGCGAAGCTCACGCCGGCGGCGTGGCAGGCCTTCTGGAAGGCCCTGTCGTGGATATCCAGGGCCAGCCACTTGCCCCTGCCGTTGGCGTCGAAACGGGCGACATAGAGCGTGCCGTCGTCCAGCAGGCTACCGTTGCTGCGGCCGGGGCGGTACTTGGCGCGGCTGACATACTTGTAGATGTACTCGTTCTGCGAGTCGTCGCCGGAGTAGCACACCACCGGCCGGCCCGGCTTGACCGGGGCGAACACCAGGCCTTCGTGGGCGAAACGGCCCAGGGCGGTGCGCTTGACCGGCACGGACTCGGGGGCGAAGGGGTCGATCTCGACGATCCAGCCGAAGTGGTTGGGTTCGTTGCGGTAGTCGCCGTCGGCTCGGGCCGCCTTGCGGCTGGCGTCGAAGCGCTCGAATTCGTCGCCGGCCAGGGTTTCCCAGCCATAGCGGCTGCTGCTGCGCAGGCCGTAGCGGCTCAACTGGCGGGGCAGCTCGCTGTCGCCGGAGGCGAAGTAGCCGGCCCAGTTCTCCTCGCAGGTCAGGTAGGTGCCCCAGGGCGTGAAGCCGTTGGCGCAGTTGTTCTGGGTGCCGCGTGTGGCCGTGCCATCCGGGCTGTAGCGGGTCTGCAACAGGGCATGGCCGCGGGCCGGGCCGCGGATCTGCATGGGCGTGGCGGCGGTGATGCGGCGGTTGCGCGCGCTCGGCAGCACCTCCCAGTCGCCCTGCGGGTTGCGACGGATTTCCACCACCGAGACGCCGTGGGCGTTGATTTCCTTGCGCACCTCTTCGGCGCTGACGCGCCTGCCGTCCACCACGGTCGGTCCGTTGGGATGGATCAGTCCGGCATCGATGTATTCGTGGTTGAGCACCAGCAGGCCGTGATCGCTGCTGCGGCCACGGCCGCGTTGGGCATCGATGGGGAAGAAGTGCATGCCGTCATGGTGCATGCCGGTCTGCTGGGCCTGGTCCGCGGCGCTGTTGCTGGCGTCCTCGAGAAAGGCCGGATAGCTGCCGGTGATGGGCGTGCCCCAGGGGATGAAGGGCGTGGCCTGGTAGCCGGCGGGGACGCTGATGGCGTCGGCCCGGCCGATGGCCACGGGGGTGAAGGGCAGCTTCGTCCGCGGCCTGAACACTGGACCTGCGTGCGGCGTGCCGGCCGCAGGCGCGGCTTCGCTGGTGCCCGGCAGGGCGGCGCCGAGAAAGGCCAGGGCACCCAGCGCCGCACCGCCGGCCAGCACCTGGCGGCGAGCGAGGCCGGGATTGATCAGCTCGCTGAAATGCGTGTTGCCGGAATGGTTGCTGGGCAGTTCATCGCCACTGCCGAACAGTACGCTGTGGTCATCTTCCTGGCGCATGGGGGCTCCTTGGGGCTAATCGACGGAGCCATGACGCTAACCAAGGAAAACGACGGGACGATGACAACGGTTGTGCGGCAGTCGACAGTGTGGTCAGTCGCTACTTCTGGGCAGGGCAGAAAAGAAAAAACCCAGCATTGCTGCTGGGTTCTTCCTACGCCACGCTCAAGCGGAATGCGGGGTTCCGCCTGGCCGAGCCGGTTCCACTCAGTGGAACTGGTTCATGGTGTTGTCTTTGCCACCGGCCTTCAGCGCGGCTTCGCCAGCGAAGTACTCCTTGTGGTTGTCGCCGATGTCGGAGCCGGCCATGTTCTGGTGCTTGACGCAGGCGATGCCCTGACGCAGTTCCTGACGCTGCACGCCCTTGACGTAGGCCAGCATGCCCTGGTCGGCGAAGTAGCCCTTGGCCAGGTTGTCGGTGGACAGCGCCGCGGTGTGGTAGGTCGGCAGGGTGATCAGGTGGTGGAAGATGCCGGCCTGAGCCGAACCGTCGCGCTGGAAGGTGCGGATCTTCTCGTCGGCGATCTGGGCCAGTTCGGTCTCGTCGTACTCCACGCTCATCAGCTTGGCGCGGTCGTAGGCGGAGACGTCCTTGCCTTCGGCGACGAAGGCGTCGAACACCTGCTGACGGAAGTTCAGGGTCCAGTTGAAGGACGGGCTGTTGTTGTACACCAGCTTGGCGTTCGGGATTTCCTTGCGGATCTCGTTGACCATGGCCGCGATCTGGCCGACGTGCGGCTTCTCGGTTTCGATCCACAGCAGGTCGGCGCCGTTCTGCAGCGAGGTGATGCAGTCCAGTACGCAGCGCGCTTCGCCGGTGCCCTTGCGGAACTGGAACAGGTTGCTCGGCAGACGCTTGGGACGCAGCAGCTTGCCCTCGCGCTTGATCACCACGTCGCCGTTGCCCAGTTCGGCCTCGGAGATTTCCTCGCAGTCGAGGAAGGAGTTGTACTGGTCGCCCAGGTCGCCCGGCTGGTTGGTCACGGCGATCTGCTTGGTCAGGCCGGCGCCCAGGGAGTCGGTACGGGCGACGATCACGCCGTCGTCGATGCCCAGTTCGAGGAAGGCGTAACGAACGGCGTTGATCTTGGCGAGGAAGTCGGCGTGAGGCACGGTCACCTTGCCATCTTGGTGGCCGCACTGCTTCTCGTCGGATACCTGGTTCTCGATCTGGATGCAGCAGGCACCGGCTTCGATCATCTTCTTGGCCAGCAGGTAGGTGGCTTCCGGGTTGCCGAAGCCGGCGTCGATGTCGGCGATGATCGGGACCACGTGGGTCTCGTAGTTGTCGATCTGCTCCTGGATGTCGGCGGCCTTGGCGTTGTCGCCGGCGGCGCGGGCTTCGTCCATGGCGGTGAACAGCAGGTCCAGCTCACGGGCGTCGGCCTGGCGCAGGAAGGTGTACAGCTCCTCGATCAGCGCGGCGACCGAGGTCTTCTCGTGCATGGACTGGTCCGGCAGCGGGCCGAACTCGGAGCGCAGCGCGGCGACCATCCAGCCGGACAGGTAGAGGTAGCGCTTGTTGGTGGTCTTCAGGTGCTTCTTGATCGAGATCAGCTTCTGCTGCCCGATGAAACCGTGCCAGCAGCCCAGGGACTGGGTGTAGACGGAGGAGTCGGCGTCGTATTCGGCCATGTCCTTGCGCATGATGGCCGCGGTGTACTTGGCGATATCCAAACCAGTCTTGAAGCGGTTCTGAGCACGCATACGAGCCACGGATTCCGGGTTGATAGCGCTCCAGGTGCTGCCGAAGGTCTCTTTCAGCGCAGCGACTGCCTTGATGTCGTTTTGATATGCGGACATGGTCAATCCTTCAATGTATGTGTTTGGTTGAGCACCGACTTTCCCACTCAGAAACTGCATCACGGCGGTTCTGGTTGCGGGGCTCACAACAGCACGGCGAAATATTGACCAGGACGGTGTTGAAACCGGGAGGAGGGGTGACGCGTGCACCGAGCGAGACTGCGGCGTGGTTTGCTGTTCCGGCTCGTGGATGCCGTCGAGCAGACTGGCTGTTACGGTCTGGCTGGTTGATGCCTTAAACGCTTCCCCGTCCCTCAGGACAACTTCGTTCCAGTCGCAATCTCGTCGAACTGCCTTGTGGGCTTTACAACGCGAATCGTCTCGGGCGGTAAGCCTGGAGAGCGACCCGGAGGCCCTTTCTAGGGCCCCTGATAAGCGGGAGCGAGGTCATCATGCCTCTGCAGGGAGGGTTCGTCAAACGTTTTGTAGTGCTTTTTGGCGACTACTACATAAGTCTTACGACGACCGGCGAGTCAGTTCCGGCCAGGCTTTAATCGATGACTTCGACCTTGACCCGCAGGCTCAGGTCCTCGCGGCCCTGGGTCGAACGGCGTTGGAGGAAGTCGGCCTGGTCGGCCTGGTTCTGCTCATCGACGGCGCCGATGCTGATCCACTCGCCGAGGCGGCCGCTGACCCGGGTGTCGGTGCTCTGCAGGTTGATCACGCCGGGCTGTGACGCACTCAGCCGGTCGCGGTTGCTGCTGATGCTGATATGCACCAGTTCGCCGCTCAGGCTGGCGGTGACGTAGAAGCCGCGGGTGACATCGCGGTACTGGGTGGCACCGTAGACCTGCCCGTAATGGTTGCGATCATAGGTGGTGAGGGGCACGCTCTGACCGACCTGAATCAGCGCCGGGTAGCCCTCGGTGGCCTGCACCTGCTGGGTGCCGCCGCCGCGGCTGTCGGTGCTGCGGCGGATGATGCGCAACTGGTCGCGACCGTCGATTTCGCCCTGGCCGATCACCACCTCGGCGCCGCCGGCGCTGATCGAGCCGTCGGCACGGTAGCCACGATCGCTCTGGTAGCTCGACTCGCTGCTGGCCACGCTGATCAGCAGGCGGCGCGGGCGGGTGTCCAGCTGATCGAGCAGCTGACGAATCTCCGCGATTTTCTCCGGCGCCGCGTTGACGATCAGCTGGTTGCCGTAGGGGCTGACGCGCCCCTCGTTGCCCAGCACCGACTGCACCACCGGCAACACCTCGTCGGCGCTGCGGTAGTTCAGGGCGATGACCTCGGTGGCGGCGTTGGCCGCGAGAGCGCTGCAAAGCAGCAGCCCGGCGGTCAATAGGCGAAGGCTCATAGCAGGAAGCTCCGTAGGTCAGGATCGCTGATGCTGGTTTCCCAGGCCTGATCGAACTGCGCCTGGCGCAGGCGCACGCGGGCCGGGTCCTGGTACAGGGCGTAGCCGGCGAACTGCTCCGGCTCCGGGCGCAGCAGCAGGCCACGGTCGTCGGCCAGGAGAAAGGCGATGTCCTCGCCCGGGTAGTCCGGATGCAGCTTGCGGATCTGCAGGTTGCTCGACAGGCGGCGGGACAGGCTGAGCAGGCGATGTCCTTCCTTCACCGCGCGGGTCGCGTCGCGCAGCAGGATGCGCAGGTGATTCTTCGGGCTGGCCAGGAGGAAGGCGGTGCAGGCGTCCTGCACGCTGCTGTGGTGATAGAGCCAGGGCTCGAGGTCGTCGCTGAAGATGCACAGGCTGCGGCGGGCCTGCTGCAGCAGGGCCAGGGCGTGGGCGCGGGCCTGCTCGGGCCGGTCGAAACGCTCCAGCGGCAGATGCTCGCCGAGCCGGAACGGGGCCGGCTCGCGGCGCCCGGCGTCCGCCTGCGGGGGCTCGGGGTTGTGCACGGCGAAACGCCCCGGCGACTCGAACTCGATGGCGGGAAGCTCGCGGGCCTCAGTGCTGCCGTTCAAGTCGTGCGGGGCGTTATCGTCGTTCATCCTGACCTCAGGGGGCCGCGCCGTGGCGCACCATGTCCACGTGGGGTATGCCGGCGTCGAGGTATTCGCCGCTGACTATCTCGAAGCCTAGCCTTTCATAGAAGGCGGTGGCGTGCACCTGGGCGCTGAGCATTTGTTGCTGCAGGCCACGTTTTTCCGCCTCGGCGATCACCGCGCGAATCAGTGCGTCGCCGACCTTCAGTCCGCGCCAGTCCTTGAGCACCGAGACGCGGCCGATATGCCCGTCGGGCAGCAGGCGCGCGGTGCCGATGGCGTAGTCGCCCTCGTAGGCGAGGAAATGCACGGCCTCGGCGTCCTCGGCATCCCACTCCAGCTCCGGCGGCACCGCCTGTTCGCCGACGAATACGGTTTCGCGGATCCGCCGCAGTTCGGCGTTGTTCTTGTGCCAGTCGGCCAGGCGCACGTGGATCTCATTCATCGGCGAACTCCAGACTTCCTTGCTTGACCAGTTCCCAGAGCAGATTACGCCCTTCGTCGTCGCCCAGCCATTGGCCGAGGTTGTCGATGTGCAGGGCATCGGCCGAGCAGACCAGCTTGAGCAATTCGCGCAGGCTCGCCGACAGCAGGCGGCTCTGGCCGCTGGCGAACAGCACCAGGTCTTCGCCGACTTCGGACCAGGCCATGCGGGCGCTGGGGTTGCGGATCAGCACGGCGCCGGCCTCCAGGTTGCCGAGGAAGGCCGCCTCGTCGATCTCCAGGCCGTTGACCAGTTCCGGGTAGCGCGGCTCGGTCATGAACTGGCCGAACCAGGTCATCAGCAGACGCTCGTCGCCCATGTGCTCGTTGAGCAGGGCCTTGAGGCGATCCAGGGCGTCGCGCTGGATCTGGTGCGGGTCGCTGGCCGGCTCGGCGTCGGCGTCGCTGTAGCGCTCCTCCTCGGGCAGGAACTGGCCCAGGAAGTCGGTGAAATGGGTCAGCACTTCGGCGGCGCTCGGCGCGCGGAAGCCTACGGAATAGGTCATACAGTCATCCTCAGCGGTACCACAGTGGGCCAGGAGCGGCGGCAGGTAGAGCATGTCGCCGGGCTCCAGCACCCATTCTTCAGTTTGTTCGAATTCGGCCAGGATCTTCAGGTCGGCGTGGGCCAGCAGCGGGCTGTCGGAGTTGCAACGCTGGCCGACCTGCCAGCGCCGCCTGCCATGGGCCTGCAGCAGGAACACGTCGTAGTTGTCGAAGTGCGGGCCGACGCCGCCGCCGGGGGCGGCGAAGCTGATCATCACGTCGTCGATGCGCCACTTGGGCAGGAACTTGAACTGCTCGAGCAGCTCGGCCACGTCCGGGACGAACTGGTCGACGGCCTGCACCAGCAGGGTCCAGTCGCGCTCGGGCAGCGTGGCGAAGGCGTCTTCGGCGAAGGGGCCGCGGCGCAGCTCCCAGGGGCGCTCGCCGTGCTCGATGACCAAGCGCGACTCGACTTCTTCTTCAAGGGCCAGGCCGGCCAGCTCGTCCGGCGTGATGGGGCTTTCGAAGTCGGGGATGGCCTGGCGTACCAGCAGGGGTTTCTTCTGCCAGTAGTCGCGCAGGAACTCGCGGGCCGTGAGGCCGCCCAGCATTTGCAGCGGAGTATCAGGATTCATCGGTAAGCCCTTGAAAGTAATAAATACCCATAAATAAAAACGCCCGGCACAGCCGGGCGTCCGATGGGCTGTCGCCGTTTAGATGCGCTGGGCCTGGGCCACTGCGTTACCGATGTAGCTGGCCGGGGTCAGCTGCTTGAGCTCGGCCTTGGCTTCGGCCGGCATGTCCAGGCCGTCGATGAACTCGAGCAACGCCTGGGGGCTGATGCCCTTGCCGCGGGTCAGCTCTTTCAGCTTCTCGTAGGGGTTCTCGATGGCATAGCGGCGCATGACGGTCTGGATGGGCTCTGCGAGCACTTCCCAGCAGGCGTCCAGATCTTCAGCAATACGTTGAATATTGAGTTCCAACTTGCTGATTCCCTTGAGGCTTGCCTCGTAGGCGATGACGCTGTGGGCGAAGCCGACACCGAGGTTGCGCAGCACGGTGGAGTCGGTCAGGTCGCGCTGCCAGCGCGAGATCGGCAGCTTGCTGGCCAGGTGCTGGAACAGCGCGTTGGCTATCCCCAGGTTGCCCTCGGAGTTCTCGAAGTCGATCGGGTTGACCTTGTGCGGCATGGTCGAGGAGCCGATCTCGCCGGCGATGGTCTTCTGCTTGAAGTAGCCGAGGGAGATGTAGCCCCAGACGTCGCGGTCGAAGTCGATGAGGATGGTGTTGAAGCGGGCGATGGCGTCGAACAGCTCGGCGATGTAGTCGTGCGGCTCGATCTGCGTGGTGTAGGGGTTCCACTGCAGGCCCAGGTCGTCTTCGATGAAGGCGCGGGCGTTGGCTTCCCAGTCCACCTGCGGGTAGGCCGAGAGGTGGGCGTTGTAGTTGCCCACGGCGCCGTTGATCTTGCCCAGCAGCGGCACCGCCGCGACCTGGGCGATCTGCCGCTCCAGGCGGTAGACCACGTTGGCCAGCTCCTTGCCAAGGGTGGTCGGCGAGGCCGGCTGGCCGTGGGTGCGCGACAGCATCGGCACGTCGGCGAACTTGACCGCCAGCTCGCGGATGGCGCCCGCGGTCTGGCGCATCAGCGGCAGCAGCACGTTATCGCGGCCCTCGCGCAGCATCAGGGCGTGGGACAGGTTGTTGATGTCCTCGCTGGTGCAGGCGAAGTGGATGAACTCGCTGACCTTCTCCAGCTCCGGCAGCTTGGCGGCCTGCTCCTTGAGCAGGTATTCCACGGCCTTGACGTCGTGGTTGGTGGTGCGTTCGATTTCCTTGACCCGCTCGGCATGCTCAAGGGCGAAGTTGTCTGCCAGCTCGTTGAGAATCGCCTGGGCTTCGGCGGAGAAGGGCGCGACCTCGGCGATACCCTCGTGGGCGGCCAGGCGCTGCAGCCAGCGGACCTCGACCAGGACGCGGAAGCGGATCAGGCCGTATTCGCTGAAAATGGGGCGCAGGGCGCTGGTTTTGCCGGCGTAGCGGCCATCGACGGGGGAAACCGCGGTGAGCGAAGAAAGCTGCATGGGAGGCGTTCTCGGACAGTCGGGCATTGAAAAGGGCGCATATCATACATGAAATTGCGGCCCGGGCCGCGCCCCGCCAATCGCCTTTCAGCGTCCCGGGCGGCGGATCGACAGCAGGCTGGCGACGAAGATCAGCGCGGCGCCTAACAGCGAGCTAGGGGCCGGGGCTTCACCCCAGCGCAGCCAGGCCAGCAGACCGGCGAAGACGATGGCCAGGTAGGCGAACGGGCCTATCAGTCCCGGCGGCGCCAGGGCGTAGGCCTTGGACATGATGATCTGACTGACGGTGGCGAGCAGGCCGATCACCAGCAGCGCGCCCAGCTCCCGCTCGCCCAGCGGCTGCCAGGCCCAGGTCAGGGGAATCGCCGAGGCCAGGGCGCCGAACAGCGCGAAGTAGAAGACGATGCGAAAGGCCGGCTCGCTGTCGCTCATCTCGCGGATGGAGACGAAGGCGAATGCCGCCAGGATGCTGGCGGCCAGGCCGATCGAGGCCTGGGCATCCAGCAGCGCGGCGGAGGGCTTGGCGACCAGCAGCACACCCACCAGACCCACCGCGCTGGTGAGCAGCATGCGCTTGGTCAGCGGTTCCTTCAGCCAGCAGCGGGCGATCAGCGGCGTGAACAGCGGCGCCGAGTAGGTGAACAGCATGGCGTCGGCCAAGGGCAGGTGGGCGATGGCGTAGAAGAAGCAGTACATCGCCGCCAGGCCGAAGGCCGTGCGCCACAGGTGCGCGCTGAGCCGCTCGGTCTTCAGCGGCCGCCAGCCCCTGAGCGCTATCAGGGGCAGGAAGAACAGCACGCCGACCAGGTTGCGGAAGAACACCACCGACTCGTTGTTGACGCTGGCGGAGACCTCGCGAATGCCCATGCCCATCAGGGCGAACAGCAGGGCCGAGCAGGCCAGCAGGGCGGCGCCCTGGGCGGGCCTGACCGAGCGGGGGCGCATCGCTCAGCCGCGCAGCAGCGGGTAGAGTTCCTTGAGCAGCTTGCCGCGGCTGAACACCAGCTGCCAGCGGTGGCCGCCCAGCTGGCGCCACAGGCGCGCCGCGCGAATGCCGGCGAGCAGCAGGGCGCGGATCTTCGAGGCATTGCTCGGTTGCTGCAGGTGACGCATGTCGCCCTGCACCTGGATGCGTTGGCGGAAGGTGCTGATGGTGTCCTGGTAGAGGCTGCCGCAGGAGGCGATCACGTTGTCGTGGACCAGGCCGAAGTGCTCGGTCTGCTGCTGGATCTGATCCAGGCGGCTGCCCATGATCTGCAGCAGGTCGTCGCGCTTTTCCAGTTGCCGCTCCAGGCCGAGCAGGGCCAGCGCATAACGCAGCGGGTCGCGCTGCAGGCTGCTGGGGTCGCGCTCAAGGGCGCCGACCAGGGCGCGATAGCCGTCGCGCAGGCCGAGGTCGTCGCCGCCGTAGATCTCAAGGGTGCTCTGCGGATCGCGCACCAGCAGGCTGCCGAGCATGCAGGCCAGGGCCGGCTCGCCGATCTGGCCGGTCCTGGCCAGCTTGTCGACCAGTACCGCGGATTCGAAGACGGCGCCCAGGGCGATGAGTTGTTCCTGCATTGGCGTCATGCGTCTTCACTCTCGGGAGTCCAGGGTTCGGCCGTTTCGATCACACCGCCGCCGAGGCACACCTCGTTGTCGTAGAACACCACCGATTGACCGGGCGTCACGGCGCGCTGCGGCTGCTCGAACACCGCGCGATAGCCGTCGGCGGTCTTCTCCAGGGTGCAGGCCTGGTCGCTCTGCCGGTAACGCACCTTGGCGGTGAGCGGGCGCGGGCGGCTCAGGTCGATCGGGTTGACCCAGTAGAGCTCCGAGGCCAGCAGGGCGCGGGAGAACAGCCAGGGGTGTTCGTTGCCCTGGCCGACCACCAGCACGTTGCGCTGCAGGTCCTTGCGCAGCACGTACCAGGGCTCGTCCCCGGCATCCTTCAGGCCGCCGATGCCCAGCCCCTGGCGCTGGCCGATGGTGTGATACATCAGGCCATGGTGGCGGCCGATGATCTCGCCGGTCGTGGTCTCGATATTGCCCGGCTGGGCCGGCAGGTACTGCTTGAGGAAATCGCTGAAGCGCCGCTCGCCGATGAAGCAGATGCCGGTCGAGTCCTTCTTCTTCGCCGTGGCCAGCTGATACTTTTCGGCGATGGCACGCACGGCGGGCTTCTCCAGCTCGCCGACCGGGAACAGGGTCTTGGCGATCTGCTCGCCGCCGACGGCGTGCAGGAAGTAGCTCTGGTCCTTGTTCGGGTCCAGGCCCTTGAGCAGCTCGGTGCGCCCGTCGACATCGCGGCGACGCACGTAGTGACCGGTGGCGATCAGGTCGGCGCCGAGGGCCAGGGCGTAGTCGAGGAAGGCCTTGAACTTGATCTCGCGGTTGCACAGGATGTCCGGGTTGGGCGTGCGCCCGGCCTTGTACTCGGCGAGGAAGTGCTCGAACACGTTGTCCCAGTATTCCGCGGCGAAGTTGGCGGTGTGCAGCTTGATGCCGATCCTGTCGCACACCGCCTGGGCGTCGGCCAGGTCGTCCATGGCCGTGCAGTACTCGGTGCCGTCATCCTCGTCCCAGTTCTTCATGAACAGGCCTTCGACCCGATAGCCCTGCTCCAGCAACAGCAGGGCGGAAACGGACGAATCGACGCCGCCGGACATGCCGACTATGACGCGTGGCTTTTCTGAGCTTGGCAGGGCTGGATCGGACATGGGATTTCGGCGTGGGTCTGCAAAAAAGGACGAAATTCTAACAGGCCGGCCGCGGCAAGGCGAAGACGGCGTTCAGTCGCGGATCACGCTCAGGCCGTGCGTTGGTCCGGCGAGGTAGTCATCGATGCAGCGCAGCACCAGTTCGCTGCGCCAGCGTTGCGGCTGGACGGCCAGTTCGGCGCGGCTCAGCCAGGGGGCGGCGACTATGCCGCTGTCCAGTGGGCGCTGCGGGTGATGGCGAAGGGCTCGGGCGGCGAAGCAGACGCGTTGATAGGTCACGCCGTTGCTCGGTGCGGTGTAGAGGTAGATGCCGACCACGCCGGTCAGCTCGACCTCCCAGCCGGTTTCCTCGAGGGTCTCGCGTACGGCGGCCTGGCGCAGGGTTTCGTCGGCTTCGAGATGGCCGGCGGGCTGGTTGAGCACCAGGCGTCCGCCCTTGAGCTCCTCTACCAGCAGGAAGCGACCGCGGTCCTCGACGATGGTGGCGACGGTGATATGGGGGTTCCAGTCCATTGCGGATGACCTCGTGTCGGAAGAGGCGGTCATGGCAGGTGCGGCTCGTGCTTCTGCCATGGCCGAGAAGCAGAAACCCCGGCGCCTGGCCGGGGTTTCTGCTGACGCTGGGGAGGCGTTACGCCAGGGCCGCCAGGGCGGCGTTGAAGGTGGCGCTCGGGCGCATCACCTGGCTGGCCAGCTGCGAGTCGGCACGGTAGTAGCCACCGATGTCCACCGGTTGGCCTTGGACGGCGGCGAGTTCGGCGACGATGCTTTCCTCGTTGTCGGTCAGGGCCTTGGCCAGCGGGGTGAACTGCGCCTGCAGCTCGGCGTCTTCGGTCTGGGCGGCCAGCTCCTGGGCCCAGTAGAGCGCCAGGTAGAAGTGGCTGCCACGGTTGTCCAGCTCCCCGGTCTTGCGCGACGGCGACTTGTTGTTGTCGAGCAGGCGGCCGGTGGCGGCATCCAGGGCCTTGCCCAGCAGCTTGGCTTTCGGGTTGTCGGTCTTGATGCCGGTCTCCTCCAGCGATACCGCCAGGGCCAGGAACTCGCCGAGCGAATCCCAGCGCAGGTGGTTCTCTTCGATCAGCTGCTGCACGTGCTTGGGGGCCGAACCGCCGGCGCCGGTCTCGTACATGCCGCCGCCGGCCATCAGCGGCACGATGGAGAGCATCTTGGCCGAGGTGCCCAGCTCCATGATCGGGAACAGATCGGTCAGGTAGTCGCGCAGCACGTTGCCGGTCACGGAGATGGTGTCCTGGCCGCGGATCATGCGCTCCATGCTGACGCGGATGGCCTCGTTGTAGCCCATCATGCGGATGTCCAGGCCGGTGAGGTCGTGCTCCTGCAGGTAGGCCTCGACCTTCTTCTGCAGCTGACGATCGTGGGCGCGCTCCGGGTCGAGCCAGAAGATGGCCGGGGTGCCGGATTGGCGGGCACGGGTGACGGCCAGCTTGACCCAGTCGCGGATCGGCGCGTCCTTGGTCTGGCAGGCGCGCCAGATGTCGCCGGCTTCCACCTCGTGCTGCATCAGCACGGTGCCGTCGGCCAGGACCACGCGCATGGTGCCGTCGGCGGTCATTTCGAAGGTCTTGTCGTGGGAACCGTACTCCTCGGCCTTCTGCGCCATCAGGCCGACGTTCGGCACGCTGCCCATGGTGGTCGGGTCGAACGCGCCGTTGGTCTTGCAGAAGTTGATCATCTCCTGGTAGATGCGCGCATAGGTGCTTTCCGGCATGACGGCCTTGGCGTCTTTCAGCTTGCCGTCCTTGCCCCACATCTGCCCGGAGCTGCGGATCATGGCCGGCATCGAGGCGTCGACGATCACGTCGCTGGGGATGTGCAGGTTGGTGATGCCCTTGACCGAGTCGACCATGGCCATTTCCGGGCGGCCGCTGTAGCAGGCGTGGATGTCCTGGAGGATCTCTTCCTGCTGCGAGGCCGGCAGCACCTTGATCTTGTCGTAGACGCTGCTGATGCCGTTGTTCGGGTTCACGCCCAGCTCTTTGAACAGCTCGCCGTACTTATCGAACACGTCCTTGTAATAGACGCTCACGGCATGGCCGAAGACGATGGGGTGGGACACCTTCATCATGGTCGCCTTGACGTGCAGCGACCACATCACGCCGGTTTCCTTGCAGTCCTGCAGGGTCTTTTCGAAGAAGTCGCGCAGCTTGCGGCAGCTCATGAACATGCTGTCGAACACCTCGCCTTCCTGCAGGGCGAGCTGCTTCTTCACTTCGACCTGATCGCGCTTGTCGACGAACTCGATGCGCACCTCGCCGGCCTGGTCCATGGTGATGGACTGCTCGCTGGAGAAGAAATCGCCGCCACGCATGTAGTCGGCGTGAGACTGCGAGGCCATGCTCCACTTGCCCATGGAGTGCGGGTGCTTGCGGGCATAGGCCTTGACGGCCGCCGGGGCGCGGCGGTCGGAGTTGCCTTCGCGCAGAACCGGGTTGACCGCGCTGCCGAGGACCTTGGCGTAACGGGCGCGGGCGTCCTTCTCGGCGTCGCTCTGCGGGTCTTCCGGGAAGTCCGGGATGCCGTAGCCCTGGGCCTGCAATTCGGCGATGGCGGCCTTGAGCTGGGGCACCGAGGCGCTGATGTTCGGCAGCTTGATGATGTTGGCGTCCGGCGTGGTGGCCAGGTCCGCGAGCTTGGCGAGGTCGTCCTCGACGCGCTGCTCGCCGCCCAGTTGGTCGGCAAAGCTGGCCAGGATGCGCCCAGCGAGAGAGATGTCGCGAGTTTCGACGGCTATGCCAGCGGAGGCGGCAAAGGCTTCCACGATGGGCAGAAGCGAGTAGGTGGCGAGGGCCGGGGCTTCGTCGGTGAAGGTATAGATAATCTTCGAGCGGGTGGGCATTGGGGGTTAACTCTCTCTTTTGCTGAGCGTACACAGAATCTCGACATGCGCAGGTAGGCGCCCTGGCTCGCCCGCCATGGGCTGGAGCCAGAAGTCGAGAACTCGCCGCGGTGATGATGGATGCACCAGTAGAGTGTCGAGCAGTTCGAGCCGCCGAGTTGCGGTAGCCGTTCGGCGGGCTCAGGAGGCGGCTGCCTGATTCAAGGCAAGCGGCCCCCTCATGACCTATTGGTCATCCGCCCAGTATATCACTGCGACCAGAGGTCGCAGAATGCCCTTGTGCATAAGACCAACGAACATATGGTTCGACCCGATTCAAGTGCGCTACTCTCGAAAGCTGAGCGCTGTTTAACCACGAGACGGAGTCCAGCATGGGATATCAAAAGATCCAGGTGCCAGCAACCGGTGACAAAATCACCGTCAATGCCGACATGTCCCTCAAAGTTCCGAACAACCCGATCATTCCCTTCATCGAGGGCGATGGCATCGGCGTCGATATCAGTCCGGTGATGATCAAGGTCGTCGATGCGGCCGTGCAGAAGGCCTACGGTGGCGAGCGCAAGATTTCCTGGATGGAGGTCTATGCCGGCGAGAAGGCCACCCAGGTCTACGACCAGGACACCTGGCTGCCGAAGGAGACCCTGGAAGCCGTGCGTGACTACGTCGTGTCGATCAAGGGGCCGCTGACCACGCCCGTCGGCGGCGGCATCCGCTCGCTGAACGTCGCGCTGCGCCAGGAGCTCGACCTGTACGTCTGTCAGCGCCCTGTGCGCTGGTTCGAAGGCGTGCCGAGCCCGGTGAAGAAGCCGGGCGATGTCGACATGGTGATCTTCCGTGAGAACTCCGAGGACATCTACGCCGGCGTCGAGTGGAAGGCCGGCTCGCCGGAAGCGGAGAAGGTCATCAAGTTCCTCACCGAGGAGATGGGCGTCAAGAAGATCCGCTTCACCGAGAACTGCGGCATCGGCATCAAGCCGGTTTCCCTGGAGGGCACCAAGCGCCTGGTGCGCAAGGCCCTGCAATATGCGGTCGACAACGATCGCAGCTCCGTGACCCTGGTCCACAAGGGCAACATCATGAAGTTCACCGAGGGTGCCTTCAAGGAGTGGGGCTACGAGGTCGCGCGCGACGAATTCGGCGCCGTACTGCTCGATGGCGGCCCCTGGATGCAGTTCAAGAACCCGCGGACGGGCAAGGATATCGTGGTCAAGGACGCCATCGCCGACGCCATGCTGCAGCAGATCCTGCTGCGTCCGGCCGAGTACGACGTGATCGCGACCCTCAACCTCAACGGCGACTACCTGTCCGACGCCCTGGCGGCGGAAGTCGGCGGCATCGGCATCGCCCCTGGCGCCAACCTCTCCGACACCATCGCCATGTTCGAGGCCACTCACGGCACCGCGCCTAAGTACGCCGGCCAGGACAAGGTCAACCCGGGCTCGGTGATCCTCTCGGCCGAGATGATGCTGCGCCACATGGGCTGGACCGAGGCGGCCGACCTGATCATCAAGGGGACCAACGGCGCCATCGCCGCGAAGACCGTGACCTACGACTTCGAGCGCTTGATGGAAGGAGCCAAGCTGATGTCCTGCTCGCAGTTCGGCGACGCCATGATCGCCCATATGTAAACCGCTCGAGGGCAAAAAAAGGCCGGTCTGTCGACCGGCCTTTTTAATTGGGCTAGTGGTGGCCCAGGGGTTCAGACTTCAATCGTCGTGTCTTGTGGCTGGCTGATGGCAGCAGGCGCTTCGGCGTTAGCCGATATCGCGCGGATGTTCACGGCGTGGAGTCCTTTTGGGCCTTGGATAATGTCGAAATTTACCGGTTGGCCGGCCTTGAGTGTCTTGTAACCGTCCATCTGAATAGCCGAGTAGTGGGCGAACAGGTCCTCATCTCGGCCATCGGCGAGGATGAACCCATAGCCTTTGGCGTTGTTGAACCACTTGACCTTACCGCTAAGCATGCTCATATCCCTCTGCAAAGGACTCCATCACTGGAGTATCATCCACTTCGATTCCGCGCACGATTCGACCGGGTTGGGCGAAGGCGCGGAATCCCTCTACCCGTAGTGGGTATTCTTTGTTTGTAACACCGTTTTGCCGATAGTCAAGGCAATGCTGCAACCGGCTGAGAAGCCGTTCAAACTCCGTCTAGCACCAGTATTCGCCCAGCCGTGAAGCACTATTCAGCATGCATGCAAGCAGCCAGATTCGACTAACATTCAATCAGGACCGCCCTGCAGCGCACGAGGACGACTCCACCGGCCTGGCCGTACAGGAATCCAAGCCGGCGCTGCAGGCACCACCGCTGTATAAGGTGGTCTTATTCAATGATGACTACACGCCCATGGATTTCGTGGTCGAGGTGCTCGAGGTGTTCTTCAGTCTGAACCGGGAGCTGGCGACCAAGATCATGCTGACCGTCCACACAGAGGGACGGGCCGTATGCGGGGTGTTTACCCGGGATATCGCCGAGACCAAGGCGATGCAGGTCAACCAGTACGCGAGAGAAAGCCAGCATCCATTACTCTGTGAGATCGAGAAGGACGGTTAACGCCGGCCGCTTGGGCATGAGGTGAAGCTATGTTAAATCGAGAGCTCGAAGTCACCCTCAATCTGGCCTTCAAAGAGGCTCGCACCAAGCGTCATGAATTTATGACGGTTGAGCACCTCCTGCTGGCTCTTCTGGACAACGAAGCCGCCGCCAGCGTATTGCGCGCCTGTGGCGCCAACCTCGATAAACTGCGGCATGACCTGCAGGAGTTCATCGACTCCACCACGCCGTTGATTCCTCAGCACGACGAAGAGCGTGAAACCCAGCCGACCCTGGGCTTCCAGCGTGTGCTGCAGCGGGCGGTGTTCCATGTGCAGAGTTCCGGCAAGCGCGAAGTGACCGGCGCCAATGTGCTGGTGGCGATCTTCAGCGAGCAGGAAAGTCAGGCGGTGTTCCTGCTCAAGCAGCAAAGCGTCGCCCGAATCGATGTGGTCAACTTCATCGCCCATGGCATCTCCAAGGTGCCGGGCCATGGTGGTCACCCGGAGTCGGAGCAGGACCTGCAGGACGAGGAGGGCGGCGATGCCTCCACCTCGGGCAATCCGCTGGATGCCTATGCCAGCAACCTCAACGAGTTGGCGCGCCTGGGGCGGATCGATCCGCTGGTCGGGCGCGAACTGGAGGTGGAGCGGGTGGCGCAGATTCTCGCGCGCCGGCGCAAGAACAACCCGCTTCTGGTGGGCGAGGCCGGGGTGGGCAAGACGGCGATCGCCGAAGGTCTGGCCAAGCGCATCGTCGACTTGCAAGTCCCCGACCTGTTGGCCGACAGCGTGGTCTACTCCCTGGATCTGGGTGCCCTGCTGGCCGGCACCAAGTACCGGGGCGACTTCGAGAAGCGCTTCAAGGCGCTGCTCAACGAGTTGCGCCGGCGCCCCCATGCCATCCTGTTCGTCGACGAGATTCATACCATCATCGGCGCCGGAGCGGCGTCCGGTGGGGTGATGGATGCGTCTAACCTGCTCAAGCCGATGCTTTCGTCGGGGGAGATCCGCTGCATAGGTTCGACCACCTTCCAGGAATTTCGCGGCATTTTCGAGAAGGATCGCGCCCTGGCGCGGCGCTTCCAGAAGGTCGACGTGGTCGAGCCGTCGGTCGAGGACACCGTCGGTATCCTCCGTGGGCTGAAGGCTCGCTTCGAGCAGCACCACAGCATCGAGTACAGCGACGAGGCCCTGCGTGCGGCGGCCGAGTTGGCGGCCCGTTATATCAATGACCGGCACATGCCCGACAAGGCCATCGACGTGATCGATGAGGCGGGCGCCTACCAGCGCCTGCAACCGGAAGAGAAGCGCGTCAAGCGCATCGATGTGGCCCAGGTCGAGGACATAGTCGCGAAGATTGCGCGCATCCCGCCCAAGCACGTCAGCAGTTCGGACAAGGAGCTGCTGCGCAACCTGGAGCGCGACCTCAAGCTCACGGTGTTCGGCCAGGACGCGGCGATCGACTCGCTGTCCACTGCCATCAAGCTGTCGCGGGCCGGGCTCAAGGCCCCGGACAAGCCCGTCGGTTCCTTCCTCTTCGCCGGTCCGACCGGGGTCGGCAAGACCGAGGCGGCGCGGCAGCTGGCCAAGGCCCTGGGCATCGAGCTGGTGCGTTTCGACATGTCCGAGTACATGGAGCGGCATACCGTGTCGCGGCTGATCGGTGCGCCGCCGGGCTATGTGGGCTTCGATCAGGGTGGTCTGCTGACCGAGGCGATCACCAAGATGCCGCATTGCGTGCTGCTGCTCGACGAGATCGAGAAGGCGCATCCGGAGGTCTTCAACCTGCTGCTGCAGGTGATGGATCATGGCACCCTGACCGACAACAACGGGCGCAAGGCGGACTTCCGCAATGTCATCCTGATCATGACCACCAATGCCGGTGCCGAAACCGCGGCCCGGGCATCGATTGGCTTCACCTATCAGGATCACTCGTCCGATGCGATGGAGGTGATCAAGAAGAGCTTCACGCCGGAGTTCCGCAACCGCCTGGATACCATCATCCAGTTCGGCCGCCTGAGCCACGAGGTGATCAAGAGCATCGTCGACAAGTTCCTTACCGAGCTGCAGGCGCAGCTGGAGGACAAGCGCGTCATGCTCGAGGTCAGTGACGAGGCGCGTGATTGGCTTGCCGAGCAGGGCTACGACGTGCAGATGGGGGCCCGGCCGATGGCGCGGCTGATTCAGGACAAGATCAAGCGCCCGCTGGCAGAGGAGATCCTGTTTGGTGAGCTGGCCGAGCATGGCGGCGTCGTGCATGTCGATCTGGCCGAAGGTGAGCTGACCTTCAGCTTCGAGACCACGGCCGAGATGGCCTGAGTTTTCGCGGCAACACAAAAACGCCCGGCAATGCCGGGCGTTTTCACTGGTGCTTGGCTTAGCGGGCGCGGTAGGTGATGCGGCCCTTGCTCAAGTCGTAAGGCGTCAGCTCAACGCGGACCTTGTCGCCAGTCAGAATGCGGATGTAGTTTTTGCGCATCTTTCCGGAGATGTGCGCGGTAACGACGTGCCCGTTTTCCAACTCCACACGGAACATGGTGTTGGGCAGGGTGTCGACGACAGTGCCTTCCATTTCGAAGCTGTCTTCTTTCGACATGCAGTAAAGCCCTCGGTATCCAAAGAATGGCCCGGCGCAACTGGCCCCAGGCAAAAGCGGCGTGCATTGTGCCCGAAAACGGAGGTTTCCGCCAAGACCTTCAGCTGAGGGTGACCCAGCGCTGATTGACCAGCAGCTCGATCGGGCGGTATTGCGTCTTGTAGTTCATCTTGCGGCAGTTCTTGATCCAGTAACCGAGGTAGACGGCGTGCAGGCCCAGGCGTGCCGCTTCGGCAATCTGCCAGAGGATGGCGAAGCGGCCCAGGCTGCGGCGCTCCTCGCCTGGATCGTAGAAGGTGTAGACGGCCGACAGGCCGTTGGGCAGGGCGTCGGTGACGGCGATAGCCAGCAGTCGGCCCTCCAGGCGGAATTCGTAGAAGCGCGAGAAAGGCAGGTCGCGTACCAGGAAGGTGGAGAACTGCTCGCGGCTGGGAGGGTACATGTCGCCATCGGCATGGCGCTGTTCGATATAGCGGGCGTAGAGGGCGTAGTACTCCTCGCTGAACGCCGGTCGTACCGGGCGCACCTGGATATCCTGGTTGCGCCTGAGGATGCGCCGTTGCTGGCGGCTGGGGTGGAACTGGGCGGCGGGAATGCGCGCCGCTACGCAGGCGGTGCAGTGCTGGCAATGCGGGCGATAGAGGTGGTCGCCGCTGCGGCGAAAGCCCATTTCCGAAAGTTCGGCGTAGACCTCTGCATCCATGGGCTGGCTGGGGTCGAGGAACAGGGTCGTGGCCTGCTCTTCGGGCAGATAGCTGCATGGATGAGGCTGGGTGGCGTAGAACTTCAAGCGGGCCAGCTCGGTCATGATCGACTCTCGGGGTTAGCCTTGAGTAAGTGTATGCCAGGCTGCCGTGCTCGCCTAGGCGAGCCAGTCGGCGCCGCTGGGTTGGTCGAGATGGCGCCGCAGCGCCTGGGCAAACTCGCTGCGGGGGATGGCGCGGGCGCCGAAATTGTGCAGGTGCTGCGTGGGCATCTGGCAGTCGATCAGGGCGAATCCCCAGCGTTGCAGGTGCTGGACCAGGGTGGCGAAGCCTACTTTGGACGCGTTGTCGGCGCGGCTGAACATGGATTCGCCGAAGAACAGGCGGCCCATGGCCAGGCCATAGAGGCCGCCGATCAGGTGCTCGCCCTGCCAGACCTCGACCGAGTGGGCGATGCCGCGGCGATGCAGTTCGAGATAGGCTGCTTGCATCTCATCGGTGATCCAGGTGCCGTCGGCGTATCGCCGGGGCGCGGCGCAAGCCCGGATCACCTCGCTGAACGCTTGATCAAAGGTCACGCGATAGCGGCCCTGGCGCAGGAGTTTGGCCAGGCTGCGGGAAAGGTGCAGCTCCTGGGGGATCAGTACGGTGCGCGGGTCGGGTGACCACCAGAGGATCGGCTGGCCGTCCTGGAACCAGGGGAAGCACCCATGCCGGTAGGCCTGGATCAGGCGCTCGGCACTCAGGTCGCCGCCGGCGGCCAGCAGTCCATTGGGGTCGCGAAGTGCCCGTTCGAGCGGGGGGAAGTGCAGTGAGTCGCGTTGCAGCCAGGTCAGCATCGAGCGCCCCGGAGGGAGGGCAGGGCGGGCGCGGGGCGTCCGCCCTGGGAGTGGTCAGATGTCGTCGAGAAACTTCTCGGCATCCAGTGCGGCCATGCAGCCGGCCCCGGCGGAGGTAACTGCCTGGCGATAGACGTGGTCGGCCACGTCGCCGGCGGCAAATACGCCTGCGATGGCGGTCGCCGTGGCGTTGCCCTCGCTGCCGCCCTTGACCAGCAGGTAGCCGTCGCGCATTTCCAATTGGCCCTGGAACAGCTCGGTATTGGGCTTGTGGCCGATGGCGATGAATACCCCGGACAGCGCCAGCTCCTTGGTCGCGGCACTGCTGGTGTCCTGCAGGCGGATGCCGGTGACGCCACTGGCATCGCCCAGCACCTCGTCCAGGGTGTGGTTCCAGTGCAGGCGAATATTGCCGTTCTCGGCCTTGTCGAACAGCTTGTCCTGCAGGATCTTCTCCGCGCGCAGCTTGTCGCGACGATGCACCAGGTGCACTTCCTTGGCGATGTTGGACAGGTACAGGGCCTCTTCCACGGCGGTGTTGCCGCCGCCGATCACGGCGACCACCTGGTTGCGGTAGAAGAAGCCGTCGCAGGTGGCGCAGGCCGAAACACCCTTGCCGGCGAAGGCTTCTTCGGACGGCAGGCCAAGGTACTGGGCGCTGGCGCCGGTGGCGATGATCAGGGCATCGCAGGTGTAGGTGCCGCTGTCGCCCTTGAGGGTGAAGGGGCGCTGTTGCAACTCTGCGGTGTGGATGTGGTCGTAGACGATCTCGGTGGCGAAGCGTTCGGCGTGTTTCTGCATGCGCTCCATCAGGGCGGGGCCGGTCAGCCCCTCGACGTCACCTGGCCAGTTGTCCACTTCGGTGGTGGTGGTGAGTTGGCCGCCGGGCTGGATGCCGGTGATGATCACGGGCTTGAGATTGGCTCGGGCGGCATAGACGGCTGCGCTGTACCCGGCCGGTCCGGAGCCCAGAATGATCAAGCGCGAATGCTTGACTTCGCTCATAAAAACACCTCATAAGCCTTTGTCACAAAAGAGAATGCATGCTCCAATTGAGCCGCGCGAAAGTTGTTGCGGGCTATGCTACACCGAAGCGGGAGCGAGCGGGAGTCGCAGGCGCCGGCGCGCCGTGCGGCGTGGCATCGCCCAGGTAAACCCGTACAATAGGCCACATTTTCGCCGTTACCCGATGAATCGGCGTTTGCCGACGCAGGAATGGATGCGTTTTGAAGAACTCTAGCTCTACTGCCCAGGCGCCCGTCTGGCGCCAGCAACTGTCTTACCGGCTCAAGGAGGGTGCGCTGATCGCCCTGGGCGCCCTGTGCCTGTACCTGTGGATGGCGCTGCTGACCTACGACGCCGCCGACCCTGGCTGGACCCATACCAGCAACGTCCAGCAGGTGCAGAATGCCGCCGGGCGGGCGGGGGCCTGGTTCGCCGACATCCTGTTCATGGCCTTGGGTTATTTCGCCTACGTATTCCCGCTGCTGCTGGGCACCAAGACCCTGCAGGTCTTCCGCGCGCGTCATCAGCCCTGGCAATGGAGCGGCTGGCTGTTTTCCTGGCGCCTGATTGGTCTGGTATTCCTGGTCTTGTCCGGTGCCACCCTGGCCTATATCCACTTCCATGCCGGCTCGAGCATGCCGGCCTCGGCCGGCGGTGCCCTGGGCGAGAGCCTCGGCCAGCTGGCGGTCAATGCCCTGAACGTGCAGGGCAGCACCCTGCTGTTCATCGCCTTGTTCCTGTTCGGCCTGACGGTATTCACCGATCTGTCCTGGTTCAGGGTCATGGACCTGACCGGCAAGATCACCCTGGACCTGGCCGAGCTGATCCAGGGGCTGGTCAACCGCTGGTGGAGCGCGCGCCAGGAGCGCAAACAGCTGGTCGCGCAACTGCGCGAGGCCGACGAACGGGTCAGCGAAGTCGCCGCGCCGGTGGTCCATGATCGCCGCGAGCAGGCCAAGGTCAAGGAGCGCCTGATCGAGCGCGAGGAAGCCCTGAGCAAGCATATGAGCGAGCGCGAGAAGCGCCCGGCGCCGGTCATCACGCCGCCGGCCGCACCCAAGGCCGCCGAGCCGAGCAAGCGGGTGCTGAAGGAAAAGCAGGCGCCGCTGTTCGTCGATACGGCGGTGGAAGGCTCCTTGCCGCCGATCTCCATCCTCGATGTGGCGGAGAAGAAGCAGAAGCAGTTCTCGCCGGAATCGCTGGAGGCCATGTCGCGCCTGCTGGAGATCAAGCTCAAGGAGTTCGGCGTCGAGGTCATAGTCGAGTCGGTGCACCCGGGTCCGGTGATCACCCGTTTCGAGATCCAGCCGGCCGCAGGGGTCAAGGTCAGCCGCATCTCCAACCTGGCCAAGGACCTGGCGCGCTCGCTGGCGGTGATCAGCGTACGGGTGGTGGAGGTCATCCCCGGCAAGACCACGGTCGGCATCGAGATCCCCAACGAGGACCGGCAGATCGTGCGCTTCTCCGAGGTGCTGTCGTCCGCCGAGTACGACGATGCCAAGTCGCCGGTGACCCTGGCCCTGGGCCACGACATCGGCGGCAAGCCGGTGATCACCGATCTGGCGAAGATGCCGCACCTGCTGGTGGCCGGCACCACCGGCTCGGGCAAGTCGGTGGGGGTCAACGCCATGATCCTGTCGATCCTGTTCAAGTCCAAGCCGGAAGACGCGCGGCTGATCATGATCGACCCGAAGATGCTCGAACTGTCGATCTACGAGGGCATTCCGCACCTGCTGTGCCCGGTGGTCACCGACATGAAGGAGGCGGCCAACGCCCTGCGTTGGAGCGTGGCCGAGATGGAGCGGCGCTATCGGCTGATGGCGGCGATGGGCGTGCGCAACCTGGCCGGCTTCAACCGCAAGGTCAAGGACGCCATCGAGGCCGGCACGCCGCTGCCCGATCCGCTGTACAAGCGCCAGAGCATGGAGGACGAGGCACCGTTGCTGCAGCCCCTGCCGACCATCGTGGTGATAGTCGACGAATTCGCCGACATGATGATGATCGTCGGCAAGAAGGTCGAGGAGCTGATCGCCCGTATCGCGCAGAAGGCGCGGGCCGCGGGCATCCACCTGATTCTCGCCACCCAGCGACCGTCGGTGGACGTGATCACCGGCCTGATCAAGGCCAACATCCCGACCCGCATGGCCTTCCAGGTGTCCAGCAAGATCGACTCGCGGACCATCCTCGATCAGGGCGGCGCCGAGCAGCTGCTGGGGCACGGCGACATGCTCTACCTGCCGCCCGGCACCGGCCTGCCGATTCGCGTGCACGGCGCCTTCGTCTCCGACGAGGAGGTGCATCGGGTGGTCGAGGCGTGGAAGCAGCGTGGCACGCCGGACTATATCGAAGACATCCTGGCCGGCGTCGAAGAGGCCGGCAGCGGCTTCGAGGGTGGCGGCGAGGGGAGCGGCGAAGGCAGCGAGGAAGACCCGCTGTACGACGAGGCCGTGGCCTTCGTCCTGGAGAGCCGCCGCGCCTCGATCTCCGCGGTGCAGCGCAAGCTGAAGATCGGCTACAACCGCGCCGCCCGCATGATCGAGGCCATGGAGATGGCCGGCGTGGTGACTTCGATGAATACCAACGGCTCGCGCGAAGTCATCGCGCCAGGGCCCGTTCGCGACTGATAACGGGAAACCGACTCTATGAGGACTACCATGCGCCCGATTCGCATGCTGATGCTGGTGTTACTGAGCATCGCCAGCTTTACCGCCCAGGCGGCCGACGAGGTCGCCGTGCAGCGCCTGACCCAGTTGCTCAGCCAGGCCCAGACCATCACCGCGCGCTTCTCCCAGCTGACCCTGGACGGCAGCGGCACCCAGTTGCAGGAAACCGCCGGCCAGCTGGCGCTCAAGCGCCCCGGGCTGTTCCGCTGGCACACCGACGAGCCGATGGAGCAGCTGCTGGTGTCCAACGGCGAGAAGGTCTGGCTGTATGACCCGGACCTGGAGCAGGTGACCATCCAGACCCTCGACCAGCGCCTGACCCACACTCCGGCGCTGCTGCTGTCCGGCGACGTGTCGAAGATCAGCGAGAACTTCGAGATCAGCCACAAGGAGGGTGGCAGCGTGGTCGACTTCACCCTCAAGCCCAGGGCCAAGGACAGCCTGTTCGACAGCCTGCGCCTGTCCTTTCGCAGCGGCGTGCTCAACGACATGCAGCTGATCGACAGCATCGGCCAGCGCACCAATATCCTGTTCCTCAATGTGCAGATGAACCAGAGCCTGGATGATGGCCAGTTCAGCTTCGACATACCCGAGGGCGCGGACGTCATCCAAGAGTAAGAGGCCGCCACCCGGTTCCATGGACCTGTTCAGCAAGGCTCCCGTCGCCCAACCCCTGGCCGCCCGCCTGCGCGCCGCCAGCCTGGACGAGTACGTCGGTCAGGAACACCTGCTCGCCCGCGGCAAGCCGCTGCGCGAGGCGCTGGAGCAGGGTGCGCTGCATTCGATGATCTTCTGGGGCCCGCCGGGGGTGGGCAAGACCACCCTGGCGCGGCTGCTGGCCCAGGTCACCGACGCCCACTTCGAGACCATTTCCGCGGTGCTCTCCGGGGTCAAGGAGATTCGCCAGGCGGTCGAAGTCGCCCAGCAGCACGCGGCGCAGTACGGCCGACGCACCATCCTGTTCGTCGACGAGGTGCACCGCTTCAACAAGTCGCAGCAGGATGCCTTCCTGCCCTATGTGGAAGACGGCACGCTGATCTTCATCGGTGCCACCACCGAGAACCCCTCCTTCGAGCTGAACAACGCCTTGCTCTCGCGGGCTCGCGTCTATGTGCTGAAAAGCCTCGACGAGGCGGCCCTGCGCAAACTGGTGACGCGCGCCCTGAGCGACGCCAGGGGGCTGGGCGAGCGCCGCCTGAGCCTGCCGGATGCCAGCTTCCAGATCCTCCTGGCCGCCGCCGACGGCGATGGCCGGCGCCTGCTCAACTTCCTCGAGAACGCCGCCGACCTGGCCGACGACGGCGGCGAGATCAGCGTCGAGATGCTGCAGGACCTGCTCGGCGACAGCCGCCGGCGTTTCGACAAGGGCGGCGAGGCCTTCTACGACCAGATATCGGCGCTGCACAAGTCGGTGCGCGGCTCCAGTCCGGACGGCGCGCTGTACTGGTTCGCGCGCATGCTCGACGGCGGCTGCGACCCGCTGTATATCGCCCGCCGCGTGGTGCGTATGGCCAGCGAGGACATCGGCAATGCCGACCCCCGGGCGCTGACGCTGTGCCTCAATGCCTGGGACGTGCAGGAGCGCCTGGGCAGCCCGGAAGGCGAGCTGGCGGTGGCCCAGGCCATCGTCTACCTGGCCTGCGCGCCGAAGAGCAATGCGGTGTACAACGCCTTCAAGGCGGCGCTGCGCGATGCCGCCGAGCACGGCTCGCAGGAGGTGCCGCTGCACTTGCGCAATGCGCCGACCAAGCTGATGAAGGAACTGGGCTACGGCGACGAGTACCGCTACGCCCACGACGAACCGGAGGCCTACGCGGCCGGCGAGGACTACTTCCCCGAACAGCTGGCGCCACGCCGCTACTACCAGCCGGTGCCGCGCGGCCTGGAGCTGAAGATCGGCGACAAGCTCAGGCACCTGGCCGAGCAGGATCGGCTCAGTCCACGGCAACGGAGGAAGCCATGCTAGGCGCCACCCTGGCCGTGGCGGCCGGCGGCGCGGCGGGTTGCCTGCTGCGCTTCGCCACCGCGAACTGGATCAATGCCCACTGGCCGCAGCACTTCAATATCGCCACCCTGGCGGTGAACCTGCTCGGCTGCCTGCTGATCGGCTACCTCTACGGCCTGTTCCTGCTGCGCCCGGAGGTACCGCTGGAGGTGCGTGCCGGCCTGATCGTCGGCTTCCTCGGCGGCCTGACCACCTTCTCTTCCTTTTCCCTCGACACCCTGCGCCTGCTGGAAAGCGGCCAGGCGCCGCTGGCCATCGGCTACGTGGCGCTCAGCGTGTCGGGTGGCCTGCTCGCGACCTGGGCCGGCCTATCTTTCACCAAACTCTGATCGACGAGAACCCGACATGCTCGACTCCAAACTGGTGCGCACCCAACTGCAAGACATTGCCCAGCGCCTGGCGACCCGCGGCTTCGAACTGGATGTAGCGCGTTTCGAGGCGCTGGAGGCCCAGCGCAAGACCGTGCAGACCCGCACCGAACAACTGCAGGCCGAGCGCAACAGCCGCTCCAAGGCCATCGGCCAGGCCAAGCAGCGCGGCGAGGATATCGCCCCCTTGCTGGCCGACGTCGACCGCATGGGCAGCGAGCTGGACGCCGGCAAGCAGGAGCTGGATGCCATCCAGAGCGAGCTGGACAGCCTGCTGCTGAACATCCCCAACCTGCCCCACGAATCGGTGCCGGTGGGCGACGACGAAGACCACAACGTCGAAGTGCGGCGCTGGGGCACGCCGAAGACCTTCGACTTCGAGATCAAGGACCACGTCAGCCTGGGCGAGCAACACGGCTGGCTGGACTTCGAGACCGCCGCCAAGCTGTCCGGCGCGCGCTTCGCCTTGCTGCGCGGGCCGATCGCCCGCCTGCACCGTGCCCTGGCGCAGTTCATGATCAACCTGCACACCGCCGAACACGGCTATGAAGAGGCCTACACGCCTTACCTGGTCCAGGCGCCGGCCCTGCAGGGCACCGGCCAGCTGCCGAAGTTCGAGGAAGACCTGTTCAAGATCGGCCGCGAGAACGAGGCCGACCTGTACCTGATCCCCACCGCCGAGGTATCGCTGACCAACATAGTCGCCGGCGAAATCCTCGACGCCAAGCAGCTGCCGCTCAAGTTCGTCGCCCACACCCCGTGCTTCCGCAGCGAGGCGGGGGCCTCCGGTCGCGATACCCGCGGCATGATCCGTCAGCACCAGTTCGACAAGGTGGAGATGGTGCAGATCGTCGAGCCGAGCACCTCCTACCAGGCGCTGGAGGAGCTCACCGGCAACGCCGAGAGGGTCCTGCAGCTGCTCGAGCTGCCGTACCGGGTGCTGGCCCTGTGCACCGGTGACATGGGCTTCGGCGCGACCAAGACCTACGACCTGGAAGTCTGGGTGCCGAGCCAGGACAAGTACCGGGAGATCTCCTCCTGCTCCAACTGCGGCGACTTCCAGGCGCGGCGCATGCAGGCGCGCTACCGCAACCCGGAGACCGGCAAGCCGGAGCTGCTGCACACCCTCAACGGCTCCGGCCTGGCGGTGGGCCGCACCCTGGTGGCGGTGCTGGAGAACTACCAGCAGGCCGACGGCAGCATCCGCGTGCCGGAGGTGCTCAAGCCCTACATGGGCGGCATCGAAGTGATCGGCTGACCCGCAGGGCGGAAAGGACCCCGGGTCTTTTCCGCCAGACGCTCCCTCGGTGGAAAGCGCCTCGCGGTTTTCCACCCTACCTTTCTAGCTCGTCGAGGCCGCGATGGATTTCCTACCCCTGTTCCACAAGCTGCAGGACCGTCGGGTGCTGCTGGTCGGTGGCGGCGAGGTGGCCCTGCGCAAGGGGCGCCTGTTGGTCGATGCCGGTGCGACGCTGCGAGTAGTGGCGCCCGAGGTGCGCGACGAGCTGCGCGCGCTGGCCGGGCAGGGCGCCAATCAGCTGTTGTTGCGCGGTTACCAGCGCGAAGACCTGGCCGGCATGGCGCTGGTCATCGCCGCCACCGACGACGAGCCGCTCAATGCGCAGATTTCCGGACAGGCCCAGGCCCTCGGCATCCCGGTCAATGTGGTCGATGCGCCGAAGCTGTGCAGCGTGATCTTCCCGGCGATCGTCGACCGTTCGCCGTTGATCGTCGCGGTCAGCAGCGGCGGCGATGCGCCGGTGCTGGCGCGGCTGATACGGGCCAAGATCGAGACCTGGATTCCCGCCGCCTATGGCCAGCTGGCCGGCCTGGCCAAGCGTTTCCGCGCCCAGGTCAAAGGCCTGTTTCCCGATGTGCAGCAGCGCCGGGTGTTCTGGGAGGAGGTATTTCAGGGCCAGGTGGCCGAGAGCGTGTTCGCCGGCAAGCTGCACGAGGGCGAGCGCCTGCTCGAGGCGAAGATCGCCGGGGCTGCCCCCAGGGCGCTGGGCGAGGTGTACCTGGTCGGCGCCGGCCCGGGCGACCCCGATCTGCTGACCTTCCGCGCCCTGCGCCTGATGCAGCAGGCCGACGTGGTGCTCTATGACCGCCTGGTGGCGCCGGCGATCATCGAGCTGTGCCGGCGCGATGCCGAGCGCATCTACGTCGGCAAGCGCCGCGCCGAGCACGCCGTGCCCCAGGAACAGATCAACCAGCGCCTGGTGAGCCTGGCCAAGGCCGGCAAGCGGGTCCTGCGCCTGAAGGGCGGCGATCCCTTCATCTTCGGCCGTGGCGGCGAGGAGATCGAGCAGCTGGCGGCCGAGGGCATTCCCTTCCAGGTCGTGCCGGGCATCACCGCGGCGAGCGGTTGCGCGGCCTATGCCGGCATTCCCCTGACCCACCGCGACCATGCGCAATCGGTACGCTTCGTCACCGGCCATCTCAAGGACGGCAGCTGCGATCTGCCCTGGCCGGAGCTGGCGGCGCCGCGCCAGACCCTGGTGTTCTACATGGGGCTGGTCGGCCTGCCGCTGATCTGCGAGCAGCTGATCGCCCACGGCCGCGCCGCGGATACGCCGGCGGCGCTGGTCCAGCAGGGCACCACCAGCAACCAGCGGGTATTCACCGGCACCCTGGCCAACCTGGCCGATCTGGTCGGCGATCACGAGGTGCATGCCCCGACCCTGGTGATAGTCGGCGAGGTGGTGCAGCTGCGGGACAAACTGGCCTGGTTCGAGGGCGCCCAGGACCAGGTCTGAGTCTGGAGGTACTGCCTCGGGCGCACGCCTCGACAGCCGATCAGGTTTTCTGCCAGACCCCTCTGCCGGACAGGCGCGCGCGATCATGGGGGCGGGCGAAGTCCAGCATCGGTCCGCGTGGCACTATGCCGCTCGGGTTGATGCTGGCGTGGCTGGCGTAGTAGTGGTTCTTGATGTGCGCCAGATCCACGGTCTGGGCGACGCCCGGCCACTGGTACAGCTCGCGCAACCAGTGGGACAGGTTGGGATAGTCCTCGATGCGCCGCAGGTTGCACTTGAAGTGGCCGTGGTACACCGCATCGAAGCGGATCAGCGTGGTGAACAGGCGCCAGTCGGCCTCGCTGAGGTACTCGCCGGCCAGGTAGCGGCGCTCGCCTAGCAGCGCCTCCAGGCGCTCCAGTTCGTCGAACAGCTCGCCGAAGGCCTCTTCGTACGCCGCCTGGGTGGTGGCGAAGCCGGCGCGGTAGACGCCGTTGTTGACCGCCGGGTAGATGCGCGCGTTCAGCGCATCGATCTCGCCGCGCAGTTCTGCCGGGTAGAAATCCAGGCGGTCGCCGGTAAGGCCGTCGAAGGCCGAATTGAACATGCGGATGATCTCCGCCGACTCGTTGCTGACAATGCGCTGGCGCTGCTTGTCCCACAACAGGGGCACCGTGACCCGGCCGCTGTAGCGGGCGTCGTCGGCGGTATAGCGCTGGTGCAGGAAACCGTGGCCATCCAGCGCATCGCCCGTGGAGCCGTGCTGCGGGTCGAAGGTCCAGCCGTCGCCGCGCATCAACCAGCCGACCACCGAGACGTCGACCAGGCCCGCCAGGCCCTTGAGCGTGCGCAGGATCAGGGTGCGGTGGGCCCAGGGGCAGGCCAGCGAAACGTACAGGTGGTAGCGTCCGGCCTCGGCCGCAAAGCCGCCTTCGCCGCTGGGGCCGGGGGTGCCATCGGCGGTGATCCAGTGGCGCCGCTGGGCGCTCTCGCGCTTGAACTGGCCATCCTCGCCCGTGTCGTACCACTGGTCGTGCCAGCGTCCATCGATCAGCAGCCCCATTGCGCCCGTCCTCTTCTGTTGGAAAGTAGAGGCTCAGTCTATCCAGGACTTATCGATAGAAAAGCGCAAAATAATGGCTTATATAATCGGATAACTAGATTGGTTTCCGGGCATCCCAGCGCCGTTGCGCCTCGACGAAGGCCTCGTCACGCGGTTTGCCCAGGGCGCGCAGGGCCAGCGCCATGGTGCTCAGCACGGCCAGCCGGCCGTAGGCATCCTCGGCTTCGCCGCGCCAGAACGCCTGTAGATGAGCGGGCTCCAGGCGCTCGGGCTTGACGTGGCGCTGGGGCGACAGCGGCGGCCAGTCCTCGTCCCAGTTGGCCCCGTCAGCCGTGCCGTAGAGGTGGCTGGTGGCGTCGGGGTTGATCTCGATCTCGCCGCCTTCGCCCTTGATCACCACGGCGCTGTCGCCGAGCAACTGGCTGGCCTCGCGGTGCACCGCCTGGTAGCCGGGGTGGAAGATGCTCTGCAGGCCACAGCGTGCGCCCAGCGGATTGAGGATGCGCGCCAGGGAGTGGATCGGCGAGCGCAGGCCCAGGGTGTTGCGCAGATCGATCATCCGCTGCAGCTGCGGCATCCAGGCGCCCAGGGGGATGAAGGCCAGGCGCTGGTCGTCCAGGGCGCGGCCGACTTCGTCCCAGTTCTGGCACCGGGGGATGGCCAGCGGGTCGAGGCACTGCTCGCTGTACAGGCGCCCGGCGGTGTGGGCGCCGCCGCCGTGCAGGAGGATGCGCGTATCGCCCTGCGCCAGGGCCTTGGCCGCCAGCAGGAACCAGGGCAGGTGGCGCTTCTTGCCGGCATAGCAGGGCCAGTCCAGATCCACGGCTATAGCGGGGGCGTGCAGGCGCTCGCGGATCGCCTCGGCGAAGCCGGCCATCTCCTCGGCGCTCTCCTCCTTGTGCCGCAGGAGCATCAGGAAGGCACCGAGCTGGGTGTCCTCGACTTTGCCGTCCAGCAGCATGGCCATGGCCTCGCGGGCCTCGGCACGGGTCAGGTTGCGCGCGCCGCGCTTGCCCTTGCCGAGGATGCGCACGAACTGGGCGAAGGGGTGTTCGGGTGGGGCTACGAGGTTCATAGGCAATTCGTCGGTTTGGGCAGGCCCGCCAGCTTGGCGGCGAGTTTGGCGGGAGCGCCTTTGAACAGCAGGTTGAGGTGCAGGCTGTTGCCTTTCTCCGGCCCGAGCTTGAGCGCCACGTACTTGATCAGCGGGCGATTGGCCGGCGACAGCTGGAACTCGGCGTAGAAGGCGCGCAGCACGCGGAGGATTGCCCAGTGGTCGGCGCCCAGGTGCAGCCCTTCCTCGCGGGCCAGGGCTTCGGCCACCGCTTCGGACCAGTCGTCCAGTGCGGCCAGGTAGCCGTCCTTGTCCAGGGCGATGGCCTGGCCATCGATCAACAGCTGCTTCATAGCCAGCTGTTGACCTTGGCGAAACGGCAGGTGAGCGCGACGAACTGCGGGTAGTCGACCCGTTGCACTCGCGCAGGTACTGCTAGGCCCCGTGCGTCCAGGTCTTCGGCCAGGGCGAACAGCTCGACGCCCTCGGGCAGCTGCTCCAGCGCCTGGTGCGGCGCGCTGCCGGCGCTCAGGGCATACACCGCATCGCCGCTGAGCAGCAAGCCATCGGCGCAGCCGAGCAGGCGCAGGCAGCTGTTGAGGCGGTCGTCGGCAAAGGGCGAGTGGGAAAGCAGGTGCAGGGTAGGCATCAGAGGGTGATCACCTGGTCGTAACGGTCGATGAGTGCGCGCAGGCCGGCGTCGTCCAGTACGTCGGCCGCCAGCGCCAGTTCCTGGCTGGCCAGGCCGCGCTCCTGCAGGCTGTGCGCCGAGGCATACAGCGACTCCACGCCGAACATCGGCAGGGCCTGCAGGTTGGCGCCCAGGTCTTTCTGTTGCAAGGTCTTGGATCGTTGCCCCCTGGCCAGCTGGAATACGCCGTCGTCGAGAAACAGCATGGCAATCGGCAGGTCGAAGGCGCCGCCGGCCAGGGCGATGTCCAGGGCTTCCCGTGCGCCGGGGCCGGCCCAGGGCGGCTGGCGGCTGATGATCAACAGGGATTTGCTCATGTCATGGTCCTCCGAAGCACACCAGGCGATCGGCTGTCTGCGCCGCCTCATGCAACTGGCCCAGGCCGGACAGCTCCCAGGGCGCCTCCAGGCTGGCCGCACTGCGGCCATAGCGCCGGGCCTCCTCCGCATTGAGTACGCCGCGGCGCAGGGCCGCGGCGATGCAGACCACGGCGTCGAGTCGCTGCTCGCGGACGAACTGGCGCCATTCGCTGGGCAGGTCCAGTTCATCCTGGGCGCAAATCACGCTGCTGGACGCGCTGTGCACGCCGTCCTGATAGAAGAACAGGCGCACAATCTCATGGCCAGCGTCCAGGGCCGCCTGGGCGAAGCGCAGGGCGCGGCGGGAGGAGGGCGCGTGGGGAGCGGAAAACAGGGCAATGGCGAATTTCATAGGGCGGCCAAGCGGGAAACCTGCCGGAATGATAAAGCCTGCGCGCGTAAGATGCTCGCCGCGGAAATGAAAAAGCCCGCCGAAGCGGGCTTTCGATGGGGGCTACTCGATCAGTCGTCGCCCATCAGGCCGAACAGTTGCAGCAGGCTGACGAACAGGTTGTAGATCGACACGTACAGGCTGATGGTAGCCATGATGTAGTTGCGCTCGCCGCCGTGGATGATCGCGCTGGTCTGATACAGGATGCAGGCCGAGGAGAACAGCACGAAGCCGGCGCTGATCGCCAGTTGCAGGCCGCTGATCTGGAAGAAGAAGCTGGCCACGATGGCGCCCAGCAGGACGAAGAAGCCGGCGGTGATGAAGCCGCTCAGGAAGCTCATGTCCTTGCGTGTGGTCAGCACGTAGGCGGACAGGCCACAGAACACCAGGGCCGTCATGGAGAAGGCCGAGCTGACCACTTCAGCACCGTTGGCCATGCCCAGGTAGCGGTTGAGGATCGGGCCGAGCGTATAGCCCATGAAACCGGTCAGGGCGAGGGTGGATACCAGCCCCCAGGGCGAGTTGCGCAACTTGGCGGTGAGGAAGAACAGGCCGTAGAAACCCACCAGCACCACGAAGATGTTCGGATAGGGCACGTTGGCGCGCTGGGCCAGGAACGCCACCAGGCCGCTGAAGGCCAGGGTGATGGCCAGCAGGCCGTAGGTGTTGCGCAGGACGCGGCTGACTTCTTGTTGCTCAACCTGCGAGTGGCTGAGTGCGTAATCTTGTTCGCGCATGGCGACACTCCTTATTAATGCAGTGCGGATGGTTCCGTGGTCAGAGCTGGTTTCGATCATAACAGAGCATAGGACAGTGCCAAGGCACAGAGTTTGACAGTGTGTTGCGTTCCGGTAAGATTGCCGCCCGCACGACGCCGGAAGCGTGGCAGAGCGGTTGAATGCAACGGTCTTGAAAACCGTCGAAGGGGAAACTCTTCCGTGAGTTCGAATCTCACCGCTTCCGCCACATAAGCCTTTGATTTTGTTGATTATTTTTCCAGAAATCTGCGTTTGGCAGCGGAAATGGCAACAAATCTGGCAACAAAAAGGCCCAGCAGGGGGTGTTTTCACACCTTGCCGGGCCTTGTTTGTTTAGGGCTCAGAGACCCAGTGCGGCCTCTACCAGCTTGGCCATATCAGGCCCGTCCTCGTTGATCCATTTGCCGTAGTGGCGCCACACCATTTGCGTTGATGTGTGGCCCAGTTGATCGGCCACCCAATCCACCGTGACCTTACCGCTCGAGAGCATCTGGCTGGCGAATGTATGCCGGCATTGGTTCGGCCCGCGGTGCCTTACTTGGGCCTTCTCCAGGTGGGCATTCCACCAGCCGTTTCGGTAGTTATCCGCCGTGCTGTAAGCCCGGCCGCTGGCCTCGTTGTGGAACACGAACCGCACGCGCTGCTTACGCACTGACCGGTTGTCCCGATCGGTTACGCCGATCTCCACCGCCGGCAGCTCGCCCGTCAGCTTGTACTGCCGCTGCAGGGCCTCCAGGGCAGGGCGCAGCAGCTTGATGCGCCGCTTCGAGCGCCTGGTCTTGGTCACCTTGTACTGGCTGCGCACGCGCGCCCGGCGGAACGTCACTTCGCCGCTTTTCAGGTCGACATCCTCCCAAGCCAAGGCGATCGCCTCGGATATGCGCGGCCCGCTCCACAGCATGAACTGCGCCAGGTTCACCTCCTGCTGCCGCTCGCTCGGCGTCTGCAGAATGGCGCGGATCTCCTCGCGGGTGAACGGATCCGGCTCATCCGGGTCCGGCTGGCGGATGTGGATGCCCTCAACCGGGTCGTGCGCCGAGCGATTGCGCGTGCGGTACAGGCGGAACACCTGACCCACGTAGCTGACGATGTCCTTGATCGTCTTGTTGTGCAGCTTGGGCATCAGCTCATCCTGCACCCAGGCCTGCAAGCTCAAATGGTCGATGTCCTCGATCAACTCGTTCGCCCACTTGGGCCGGATGTGGTTCTCCACCCGGCTCACATAGCCCCGGTAGCTGCTCGCCGCCACCTCGTTACGCTTGATGCCCAGCCACAGGTCCAGATAGAACCCAAAGCGGTTCTGCTCGAGCGCCGCGCTCTTGGGGAAGTGGCGGGCATAATCGAAGCTGCCGGTGTCGATCTCATAATTGATCGAGGCCACAAGCCGCTCGTAGTGCGCAATCCTCTCGGCAGTCGCCGGCCCCTTTACCGGCTCCCAGCACATCTCGCCGTTGTAGCGAAAGTAGATGCGGATGGACTTCCCACGCACCTGAACTCCATTTGCCATCTGCGTCCCCACGCTGCTGCAAAAAACCAGCTTACCGGCCGGCATACAAAAGGCCCGTCGCCGGGCCTAGAAAGGTTATGTGATTGTTCTAGGCGCGAGCCTTTCGCGCCGACGCATCTATTGGTCGCCCCAGCGCAACTTCGGCCAGCGAGCGTATGGAAAACTGCCGTGGCACCACCGGCCAGGAGGGCGCATCGGGCTGATGCATAGGCTCACCGGGCTGGTGGTGCTTCCTGGGCGCTCCCCTAACGCACCCACGCCATCAACAGCTCAGGCACCTGATTCCCAATAACCATCAGCAACACCAGCGCAGCCAGGCTGCCAGCGCAGGTGAGGGCGGTTTCTCGCCAGATGGATGGGTGGTGGTGTGGCTTCTCCATGGTGCTTCTCCTTTTTGCGGTGGTGGTCTGTAGAGGCAGCCCCTACGGCTTCTTGAAAATCCAGCACTTCACCGTGGTGCTACGCGCCGCCAGCGGGTTACGGGTGTTGAAGGCGGCACGCACGGCGCTGTCCACGCACTTGTTGGCCTCCACGTAGGGGCGGCTGCGGCTGTTTTTCAGCAGGTTGCGCAGGGTGGCGATGTCGGCCAGCTTCTGGCGGTGCTCGGCGGCGCGTTCGCAGAACTCGTTAAGGTTGATGGCGATCAGGCCCTCGTTCTTGCTGTGGTTCACCACCGGGTCATCGCCGATCGACTCCAGGTACTCGTAAACCTCCCAGAACTCCGCCACCTCCAGCGGGTCGGCGTTGATCGCGCCCTGGCGTTCCACCGCCATGCGCTCCAGCTCGGCCAAGGCATTGCCGTGCTGGCGCTCGCTCAGCGGCACGATGGTCGCCAGGGCGTCTACCAGCGCCATCAACTGGGCGTGGTTCTTGATGATCCGCTCCACGCGAATTTGGCCCAACGCCCGCAGGGCCTGCTCATGCACCCGCACCTGGCGGCGGAACACCTCCAGCACCGCCTGCTCGGCCTTCACCGCCAGCAGCAGAAAGTGGCTCACGTCCAGCGCCGTGAGGTGGTTGAGGTTATCTGCCGCCACTCGGCTGGCGTCGGTCACCGAAGGGCGCACAAAGTGCAGCTTCACGATCCGGGTGAGGATGGCCTCGCTGGCCGCCACCGTGGCGTTCTGGCTGATGGCGATGGTCCCGCGAAAGGGCGGCTCGTGCGTCTCGTTGCCGGCCGTCTTCACCCCGGTCACCCCTAGGGTGCCGCCGTTGAACAAGGGCTTGAGCTCGTCCCAGTCGTACCCCTTCACTGGGCCGCGGTCGTTGTCGTTGCGGTCGGCCTCCAGCAACACCAGGGGCATGCCGGAAACCTGGCCCATCCAGCGGCGCAGGCCCGCGCGGCTCATCTTCGACGGGTCCTTGCCTTCCTCGTCCGGGCGGCCCAGCAGCTTCCACAGGAACATCAGCAGGGTCGACTTGCCCGCGCCGGCCTCGCCGGTCACCTCCAGGAAGGGGAAGCTCTGGAACTCCGCGCGGATCTGCTCGGCGAACAGCGAGCCGAACCAGAAGGCCAGGCCGATCACCCCCTGGGCGCCAAAGCAGGTCCACAGCCAGTCCAGCCACTCGGCGCGGTAGCCCTGGGCGTCGCGGGCAATCTCCAGCTTGATGGACTTCTGCAGCGTCTTCAGGCGCAGCTGCTTGAACTCGAAGTAGTCCTCGGCGTTGGCCTTCTCCACGATGCCACCGCGCACCGCCAGCTCGCCGAACACATAGCAGCCGTGCTCCTTGCTGTAGCCGATGTAGTCGATGGTCTGCACGGTTTTCAGGCCGTACAGCTGGTCCTTCATAATCTTGTCCAGCTGTGCGCCGCTGCCGGTGAACACCGCGCCGGCGGCCATGCCCAGCAAGCGCTTCTTGAACTCGCTGGCCGCCGCCACCTGGCCACCGGTGAAGGTGTTGCGCACCGCCGGCGCGTCGTGGGGGAAGTCCACGCGGAAGTAGTACCAGCTCTCGTCCGTCACCTCGTTGCGCTGGAAGTACAGCGCCTGCGGGTAGCAGTTGGCGATCTCCACCACCGTGCCGCACTGGCGCAGCGCCTTCTCGCGGCGCTGCTTTTCGTTGAGCAGGGCGTCTTCGTGGCTGTCGGAGTTCTCCAGCTGTTGCCTGGCCTTGTTGTACTTCTCCACGTCCATCCTGAACCAGTACAGGCGGTTCTCGAAGCCGAAGTGAAATTCAAGGCGCTCGCGCCAGTCGTACATCAGCATGCCTTTCTCGGCGGCGCTCTCGGCGATCAGCAGGGCGCCGTGGTAGCGGGCTTCTGCCAGGTCACGCTCAATGCGCTCGGCGCGCTTGTCCGCGTCGTCGATAAAGGCCCAGCGCTGGTGCAGGTCGTTCCAGTCCACCTTACGCTCGCGCTGGGGTATCTGCGCCGCCTCGCAGGCATAGCCCAGCTCCCGGGCCAGGCGCACATGCTTGCGGGTGTAGCGGTGGCCGCTGGGCTCGTTGTCCAGCGCCCACACCAGGCGCGGCAGCTTGCCGCCACGGTTGCGCGCCAGGGCCTTGAGCGACTCCTCGGGGAAGTAACCGCTGCCCATGGCCGCCACCGCGGCGATGCCGTGGTGCAGCAGGGCGATGGCGTCGAAGATGCCCTCGACGATCCACAGCTCCTTCACCTCCAGCAGGTCCACGCACGGCGGGCACCACCAATGGCCGCGCGGGCTCTGCCCGGGGGCGAAGCGTGCCTTCTTCTTGCCGAAACGATGCGGCCGGTCGATCAGCCGCTCCCAGTAGCCGCCTTTCTCCAGGGCGAAGCGCACCGTGGCGCTGCCAATGCCCAGGTCGCGGTCCCAGTAGTTTTCCTGGCTGTACCAGCCCTTGATCAGGCCCAGGTCGAAGCCGCGGGCGAACTGCAGGTAGCTGTCGGCCGTCGCGCACGGGTTGTCATCGGTTGCTGGCGCACGCTTGCTCCAGTCGTCGAACAGGTCCTCGAACAGCTCCTTCACATGCCACTGCTCGCCGCACTTGCTCTCCCGCCCGCAGCGGATGAACCAGGGCTCGTCCTGGCGCGAATACAGCTCCCGCTTGCCGCAGCTCGGGCAGGTGCCCTTGCGCAGGTACGCCGTGCCCTGCACAGGCTGCAGGCCATAGTCCGCCTGCAAGCGGCGCAGCACCTCGCTGCGTATCTCCCGCGCCATCGCCTTCACGGCCGTTCCCCCAGCGCGGCCAGCAGCTTGCGCAGCTCCCGTGCGCTGCGGCTGATGCCGGCAATGTGCGGGTGGTCGGCCAGCACGCGCTGCGCCCGCAGGCCCTCCGGCACATAGCGGTAGCGGTCGGAGTACCAGCAGTCGGCCATCGCCTGCTCGTACTGGCTGGCCAGCCAACGCAAGTAGGCCCGGCACTGCTGCCGGTCCAGCTGGATTGAAACGGTGATGTCACTCATAGGGTCACCAATCGGGCGCAACTTGCCCCTACCCACGCAAGGCGGGCATAGGGCAGGGGGTTAACGGGGCTTAGCTGACGGCGCGCAGTCGTCGTCGGGCGGGGGACTCAATCAGGTGCTGCACAATCAGCGCCACCGGCACGGCAAAGGTCATGCCGCTGCCTGGGTCGGTAATCATCGCGGTATGGCTGCTGCTACTGGCCACATCCAGTTGCAGGCGCAGGCCTTGGGAGCGCAGCTCGCCATAGGCCAGGCCCACCAGGTTCTCGGCCATGTACAGCGGCACGTCCAGCGCGTGCTGCAGGTGGCTCACCGCGCGGGTGAACAGCAACTGCTCGTTGCCCAGGTACTCGCCCTGGTGGCGCTGCAAAAACGCCATCGCGGCGGCCTGCATGCTGTCGCGGTATTCCGTTTCGCTGGGGATGTTCATGCGCTTGCCTCCGCTGCATCGAGCAGGTCCAGTTGATCGGTTTTTTCCCGCAGGTCGCGTCGCGCCTGCATTCGCTGTATCGCCGGCGCCACCGGCAGCACCACCAGCGGCTTCTCCATGCCCGAAGGGCTCAGGGCGTAATCCCACGTCAGCGAGCCGCTAAACGTGGCCCCGCAGGGCAGGTGCATGCACTGCGCGTACATACTGCGAAACACTGGCGTTTGCCCCTCGCTATTGCGAATGCGCATGCGGTGCCCGCAAGCTGGGCAAACGAGCTTGTAAACGCTCATGGCTCAATCACCACGGAAGGAGTAACCAGTATGTCCACCGCCGACCTCTGCGCCACTCAACTCGACAGGTTGATCAGCAAAACCCACACCCTCGAAGTCGCGGTGGCCCTGCGCAACCTGTTCGCCATGGGCTGCCTGCTGGTGGCGCAAGGCCAACGGGAGCAAGGCCTCAAGCTGTGCAACGATGTGGTCCGCACCCTCGACGAGACGGGGCACAAAACCTACCTCGACCAGCTCTTCGCCGCCCTTGGCCGCGAACCCATCCGGATTGCGCGCAGTGTAGGGCCGAGCAGAGAACTGCTGGACATCCTCAGCTCTCCCGCAGTGGGTAGCCACTGAAACCAGGCCAGGGCGCGGCGGACACTCGCGAAAATGGGCCAGCAAGCTGTCGATGCCCTGGCTTGGGTCCACCTCGCCCAGGTCATCCGCACAGCGCACATTGAAACCCGCCTGCCGCAGGCAGTGGCCCACCAGGCCCAGCATCACGGATTTGCCCGAACCAGGGAGGCCGGTGATGTCGATGCGTACGTCAAAACTCCTCATTGCGCGTTCTCCTTGATGTGACGACGGTGCAGGGTAATAACCGCGCCCACCTCGGCATGCCGGGCGGCGATGTGCTGGCGGTGGGCGGCGATGATCTCGGCAATCTCGGTTTCGGTAATCTCCCCATCCACCAGGGCGGCGGCGATGATGGCGTCCACTTTGCCGCGCTTGATGGCGGTATCCATGCCGCGGGCGTACAGGTCCAGGTTGTCCAGCGCCTGCTGCTCGGGCATCGGCACGTACACACCGCCGTACAGCGCGCAGATGTAGTCCGGCAGGTGGGTGGTACCGGCCTGCTGCTCCAGGGTGTGAATCTGCTCATCCGTCAGCGGCTGGCTACCGGCGTTCTCGTACACGTGGTTGTCCAGCTTCTTCACCGTGCTCAGGCCCAGGCGGCTGGCAGCGCACTCGCGCCCGCCCGGGTAGGCACTCACCACGGCGCTCATTACCTGGCGGCGGGTTTCTAGAATCGTCCGTTTCATCTTCTCGTTTCCCCCTGGCCCTGAGCGCACTACTGTGCGACTACGCCTTCCTTGATGCCGAGCAACACGGCGGCGCGGTGCGCTTCGCCTCGGCGGCCCTTCTTGGTGCCCGCTAAGACCTGATAGGTGGTGGCTGGGTCAAGACCGTTCTCGTTAGCGAACTCCTTGACCGACTTGCCTTGCGCTGCGAGCCAGGCCTTCGCTTGTGCTGGGGTGCGAGTCGCGTGCATGATTCAAAACCATTCAAAAGCGTTTAATTGGCCAAAGAATACCACTCAAATGAGTGGTGTCAACGGGAAAATCTATTCAAATGAGTGGTATTGGCGACCGGCTGCGCGAAGAAAGAGAGCGCCTGCGACTCTCTCAGGCCGCCTTTGGTGAAATTGGTGGTGTGAAGGCCAATGCTCAAGGCAAGTACGAAAGCGGGGAGCGTTTCCCGGGAGCGGACTACCTAGCTTCTGTAGCTGAGCGGGGCGTGGATGTGCTGTATGTGGTGACAGGCGAGCGCAAGCCCGCTGCCGTCGACTGCATTCCCGCAGACGAAGCCCAACTGCTCGAGCACTACCGCTCACTGCCGGTTACGGTCAAAGCCACGCTGGCGCAGTTGGCCACTACCCTTGCGGACCCACACGGGGTCAGTTAGGGCTGCAGACTACGTTCGCTGGCGGAGGGCTGGCGTTTCAGGGAAGGAAGGCTTAAGGATTGAACATTCAGCAAGCGATTCTCGCATCGCGTAATCATCGATTATCCGATGCCGCTATGATACTGATTGGCCCGCCTCTCTATTTTGTATTCCTGTTGTTTCTTCTCCATCACTATGTCGTGTATATGGTGCAGCCTCAATTGCTTTGGCAGTTAGTGTGTATGCTTCGAGACATTGGTGCGAGTATCTACAATACAACTCATTTCTTTTGTAAATGACAGAAAGAACTTATCGTGCTGTGTCTGATAAGCAGGTAAGTCGTTGAGCGTGCAATAGGGCGAATCATGGCGCATGTTTAGTGGGTCGGTAAGTGTAAATAGATTGTGAGTCACTACTGAGCTAGTGCGGCATTAATTTGTGCTGGAAATTAAAGAATAAAGGGGTGTCGTTAATGTTTGAAGAAAGCGATCTGGAAGAGCTTCAGGTAGAGGTTGAAAATGACGAGTTGGCATATGTGGAGTTTGATATTTCGTCCACTCCTTCCGATCCGCAGCTCGAGCAGCTGGTCACTCAGCTGGAAAATAAAGATATTCTGATACCATTTTACCAACGTAGATATGTTTGGAAAATTGATCAAGCTTCGCGTTTGATTGAGTCTTTCTTGATGGGGTTGCCTGTTCCGCAAATTTTCTTGTATGTGAATGATGACAATCAGCTTGAGGTAATTGATGGGCAGCAACGAATTATGTCCGTTAAGTATTTTATGGAGGGGTACTTCGGTGAGGCTGATGCGCGCGGCAGGCGTACAGAGTTTAAGTTGAAACTGGCAGAGCAATCGCCATTTAATAATAAGCGGTTTGTGGATCTTGCTCCTAAAGATCAACGCAAGCTTCGTTTATCGACGCTGCGTGCGATAAATGTAAAGCAGCTACACCCAAGCAAAAGAAATGATAGCGTTTTTCATATTTTTGAGCGCCTCAATACTGGCGGTACGCGGCTTAAGTCGCAGGAAATTAGAAACGCTGTGTATAGAGGGCGGATAGTTGGTGAGCTGCAGCGATTAAATGAAAGCAGTTCTTGGCGGCGTATTCTTGGGATTAAAACTCCCGATAAAAATCAGAGAGATGTTGAGATAGTTTTGCGGCTCTTCTCGTTATTTGAGAACTGGGGAAATTATGAGAAGCCGATGCTTCATTTCCTCAATGGTTCGATGAAGGAGAATTCGGATTTTTCTTCTGTCAGGTCTGCCAGATTCACAGAGCGATTTCCGCAAGTTGTTGATTTCGTTAATAGTGTAATTGCCAAGCCTTTCCGGCCCAAGGGTGTATTGAACACCGCCACGCTTGAGGCTGTTATTATTGCCCTAATGGAGTTACCTGATATCTCGCATGATGCTTTAAGTGAGCGATATTTGATGCTAATTAGTGATGGGGAATTTGAAGAGCTAACAAAAGGGCCTACCACCGACACCAATGTTTTAAAAGGACGTATTGCCATGGCGAAGAAGGTGCTTGGTGATTAGGTGATTTTGTTGGGGGGCTAGGGATGATTAATTTTGCGGGCGGACGCCAGCTTCTTAGAAAGATTGGAAGAGTCGTTGGTAGTGCTCCGATTGAGTTAGACCTGAGGGCGGACTTGGCAGGTCTTTTAATTGTCTCGTTTGTCTCGTCCTATGAGAATGCAGTTAAGAAAATCTTGATTTCATATGCTGATAGCCATAATGATCAGTTTTCTTTTTTTGTTGAAAAACAGTTTGATAAGATTAATAGTAAAATAAATCTTCAGGATTTGAGAGGTTATGCTAGAAAGTTTGATGAGATTCTTGAGAAGAAATTCAATAACGAGCTGTTAAGGATTAAGGGGCGACTGGGTGAGCAACCAATTGACGATTGGTATGAACAGTTGCTGACGTGGAGACATGCCTTTGCTCATGCTGGTCAGCGCTCAACAACTATTGAGGAGGTCTTTAGGGCTCATCAATTTGCCAAATATGTTCTTTTTGCATTCTACAAAGCGTTCACTGAGGTTAGTCCATCAAAGAAAGCACAGGCGGATTCAATTCTAAAAGAATTTCAAGGCATTAGAGATGTTGGTCAAAGCCTGCTAGATGACTCCACGTATCTTGCGGCTTGTTGTGCTGACGATTTAGGTGTGATGGAGCAAGCGCGAGATTCTCTTATTGAGTTATCTAAGCTTTTTTCTCAGATTAAGAAGCAGAAGACGGTTTTGGATTTTTACGGAATGCGATCAAGTTTGAATTCAGCGAAATTCCACGTCGAGAAAATACGACAGATACATGACTCTATTTATGCATCTTTCTAGTGTTATCTGGAACTGGTCGATTTTACATCTCGACTAATTGAGCCAGACTCATGCCTGCCAGGACGGCCAACCATCAAGAAAGGACTCGACCATGCGCTACCTCAACTACCTGCTGATCTCCCTCGCTTCTGCCCTTGGCGCCGCATATGCGGCGCTCTGGCTGCACAATCCCGCCCCCATTGAACCCATCACGACCCTGCCACCGCTTGAGGTGAAGCAGCTGGGCGGTGATGTGCTGATATGGGGCGGCTGGCGTACGGTGGCGGGCTACATGGCCCCGGGCGTTAACGCAGTGGAGATCCGCTGCAACCGCGAGCGGCAAGCCTGCACCGAGGCGGTTGCCTCCATCCTGCATCACGATGAGGGTGAGGACCTGGAAGCGCAGGTGTTCGCCTACCAGGTCACCAGCTGGACGGCAGAGCGCGTACAGGCGCAGGCCAGTATAGCCGTGGGCCACTGTCTGGATCGGCACTTGGTAATCGACCTCACCACCCATGGCGCCGCGCTGGAGTGGTCACCGCCTGCTGGCTGTGAGGGGGATGTCGGCAGGGCGGTGCTGGTAGGGGACCCCATACTGCCTAATTGACCCGTCTGGCCGGTCAGCTCCATCGGCGCTGACCACTGTTTGCGCCCGATTTGGCCGGTGGGTGGTAGCGATGTGTCTGGCAGTGATCGCCCCATAGATGCCTGACGCATCGGGCAGATACCGGCCATAGAGCGTCTAAAAATTGGAGACCGCTTTAGTTGAATGGCGCAGACTGCTGCGTAGTATCGCGCTTGCTGCGGATCACCTCTGCCATCTGCTCATGCAGTTTGACCGCTCCCTGACTCGTTATCACCCCGCAGCATTGCAGTGTGACGATTTGGCTTTCTAGTATGCCGTGAAAGCGGTGGTACATCGCTTCTTCAGGGCTAGTCTTGGCGAAGTTTTCCAGATTCCTGGCGAACCGGGCCAGTTCGCTTACTTTTAGGCTGTTGTCTGCCATGAACTCGCTTTCCTGTGTGGGCGTTCCTAAAACGGTACTGAGTCGTCCCAAACTGGCTCTGCAGCTTGTTGCAGATTCTTCGCCTTGATCCGTGCTTCGAGTGACTTGATGAATCGGATGGATGAGGCCACGTGATTAAACACGAGCAAACTCTCGTCGTAGTTCAGAATGGGATTGTCATGGGCTAGGCTCTTATTGTTCCTTACGTCATTGAAGGCCTCGAGCACGGAAATGGAGGATCTGAGTATACGATCAGTCATGACTGACTCTAGGTGACCGCTTTCGCGCAGGGCTTTCACATACTCGCCGAAGACGCTGTGCAGAGGTTTGTCCCGGCTAATCGTGATGCCATGCGGTTCACAGGTGACCCGGATGAACTTGTTGACGAAGGTGTGTAGGCGATCAAGCGCGCCCTCGGGCTGGTTCTTCTCGATGGCCTCGCGAACATGCTCGGCCACCACTTCGAAGTCACGCTCTTCTGCAATGGCGGTCAGAGCATCCAGGTCGGTGACGGGCTGGTCGCTGAGCAGGCGCTGTGCGATCTTGCGGCAATCGTCGACCAGCACCGGGTTACTGTCGCCCAGGTTGTCACTCTGCACGCCGTAGGCGATGAGCCCTTCAAGCACTTTGCCAACCGTGTGGCTCGAAGCGATATCCCAGAAGGTTCGCATCCTCTTGGCCTTGGAGTCTCCCCCAGTCCGGAATTGGGGCGCATCGATGTCGACCCGAAAGTCGATGAAGAACTCCGCATAGGTGCGATCCGAGAAGTCCAGAACGTAGCCGTTTCCCATCCCTAGCAGTTTTTCGAGCTTGCGCCGCTCGAACGCATCGATCTCGGCCATCGCGCTTCCCCTGACCCTCTACTGAGAACCCTTTTTGAACTCTACCAATACAGCTTGGTACCCATCGTGCGGATAGCACGGCCAGTTTGATGGCATACAGAAGCCCGGGCGCGGGTCTCTTTCGTTGAACAGGGTATGCCATTCATTTCCGCGCTCAAATACCCAACCGCAGAGACTGGTTCCTTCAAACTGATCATGGGTAATGTCGACCAGGAACTCGCCTACCTCGAACCAAGCATGCGATTGCTCTTGTCCCAAATAGGGATGATCTTTCCCGCAAACGTAGACGCCATCGTAGCCGAGCTCTTCCTTCAGAAGTCGGCCAAGTATTTCCGAAGCCGGCCCACAAGCTGCTCTGGGAAAACCATGAAAGACGGAGCCCTTATCGCCAGATAGCCCCATGAGGCCTCTACGGCAAGCAATCGCCGCTAGCTCAAGCCGCTCTCGATCCATCTTCATTTCTACCTCAATGTGGTTAGCTGAGCGCAGGAGGAGGCCTAAGCAGTACATCGCCACTGTCTCGATACCCTGCTACCGGCAGGTCAGTGATCGATGCGGGATCTATCAGAGCCCGCTAGGTCTTCCGTTGGAACATCGGGAAGAAGCTGGTCTGGGATTTGAGCTTAATCGTGTCTTTGATGTCGATCTGGTTTGCTTTACGCCGTGTTCCACCTGACGGGGTGATAATCTCGAGGTCGGGGTTCTCGATCATCGTCACGTGAATGTCGTCGCTATGCGCTGGGGTGTGGTTGTAAATTCGGCCATAGAACTCGGCCATGTTCAGCGCATCGCCAAACTCCGAAACCAGCTTGGGTATGTCTTCATGAAGCTGACCTTTAGCCTCATCCCTCGCATTCATATCAAATAGGTACAGGGTGCCTTCTTCCTGAGGGTCATGAGCCAGCATATTCAGGCCCGAGCGACCAAAGTGAGCCTGGGACTTGCTGTTCTTGTGCAGCACATTATTGTACACCTGACGTGCCCGGTAAGAACTGGCAAGGTGTATGAGCCAATAGCGCCATCCCTGAGGGTTGTTGATGGAGAACGGACTGACGAACTGTGCGCATTTCTGGAAGGCAGAGAAGACGATATTTTCTGCGGTTCCGAGCCATTGGCGATTGCTCATTTGCTCGGTTAGAAGGTCGAGGTCGAGTTTGCTTATCGAGAGATGCGCCAGTTGCCGCTCGAGCATCTGCGGATTGTTTTTCTGCAGGTAAGTCAGCAGCGCAGTAATCATGAAGGTGTAGAAGATCTCGGTCGATGTGTCCGAGCTCATGATGTCCCGCAGTGTTTCGGTCGTGACGTGGCTATGTCCGCACTGATCCAGGTTGAACAGGATGTTCCGGAATCTACCTCGCTGCAGGTATTCCTTGATTCGCGGGTAAACCATCTCAAACTCATCATTCAGATAGTCGATTTGGACTGATAGGTACTCGCTTGAGTCAACGTACTCAACGAGGACTGGGGCTATGTGAGTTTTGAGGGAGTCTAGTGCAGCTGGCTCATAGTCGTTGAGCACCATGGTGCAATCAATGCGGATAGGTGCGAGGTTCTGCACCGCCCGATTCACATTGATGACATTAATTGCTCGATGAAGCTCTTGGATGAAGATCAGGGGGGAGCCAGGTGCTCCACATTTGTATCGTCCTCCGCCTGCAAAGCCATCCACAATAGCTAGGCGGAAACGTTCCATTTTAGGTGTCTGGCAGCGGGTGATGACGTACTCGTAGAAATACTCACGGAGGATCTGGTGTTTCATTCTCGAATGGTCGGCCAGTTCAGCACCGCCTTGCCACTCGTACTTCTTTCCTACCATCTCAATGTCCCTATCAAGCCGTTATTTTTCTACAGGGAAGCAGTGCCTACGATGTTGACGGGCATTTCATCCCAGGTCTTGCCTCTATACTCACGACCATTCGCTTTCTTGGATCGGCGAATGTTGTCCTTACCCCAGGTTCCCCACTGCTTGAAGAAGAATGCGGTATCGCTCTCAAGACATTGAGCATAGATCTCATCAATCCAGTTCTCCTTGATCTGGCGGGCCTTGTTACCGCTCTCGCCACCAACAATGGCCCAATCTATCCCTGTTAGATTAATTGGGCCTACAGGGCCAATTAAAGGCTCAAACGAGATAAACCTGATCTGAGCCGGGGTCTCCTTGATGTGCTCAGCACGAAAGGCGGTCTCGCTGTTCTCAATCGATGTACCGAGCCAAACGTTAGGAAGAACCTCTTGAATGATGTCCTGGAGGATCTGCTTCATTCGCTCAGGGCGCTTTGTCAGGATCTGATAGTTATGCTGCGGGGTATCCCGCATCACCGTCCAGACGTCTTGGATGAAGCTATCGCTGACCTGCTCATGGAACAAGTCGCTCATGGAGTTAACAAACACCTTGCGAGGCTTCTTCCAGCGATAAGGGATTTCGAGTGACTCCCTATCCTCGATGACCTTGCCATTCCAGACAACACGTTTGTTCTTCTTACGGGTCAGACCGGTGTACTTGGTCATACCCATGGATTCCAAGCGTCTGGCCATCTCCATGGCGTAGCAGTTCTTGCAGCCTGCGCTGATGATTGAGCAGCCTGCCACCGGGTTCCAAGTGGAGTCAGTCCACTCGATCTGTGTCTCTGCCATGTCCTTGTCCTGCTCCCGTTCGTTGGCGTTCCTGGTTGGTGCGTCTGAGACCCGAGCGAGAGAAATTTGGTCGCTATCTTAGAGAATGCCTGGCTGAAAGGGCAGGCATCTATGCCTGAAAACGAGCGAGTCGTTACACATGCCTGTATGGATAGCCAGTATAGTCATTGTGAGCGAAGAAAGGGGGCTCATTCATCCACCGGCAGCCGCCGTCCGCTTTTGGCCGGTACCTGCTGATTACGATTGAGGGGCGGTGGTCAGGTCAAGCGCACGAGCTAGTCAACGCCAAGGCACCTGCGTGGTCAAGCTAGGCGCAGTTTTTCATCCATACCGATGACCTGAATGGATGGAGCTACAGCCGGAATGGGCAGGGGCTGCATCGGTCTAGCTGTAAATACCTCGCGGGGAGTGCAATAATACTGTATTTATATACAGTATTACTTGAGGTAACCCCATGGCCCTGACAGTAATCGGCCGCTGCGAGCGGCCAGGTCTTAGGCTGCCGCTGTTTCTAAGCCGCATCGCGGCTGGCTTTCCGTCCCCCGCTGAGGATCACATCGAGGCCAATCTCTCGCTGGATGAGCTGTGTGTGCGCCACCCGGCCTCGACCTATTTCCTGCGGGTAGCCGGGGACAGCATGACCGGCCTGGGCATTTTCGACGGCGACACACTGGTGGTGGACCGGGCCCTCAAGCCCCAGGCCGGCATGGTGGTGGTGGCCATCGTGCGGGGGGACTTCACCTGCAAGCAGCTGGCCTTCGAGCAGGGCCTGCCGTTACTCAAGGCCGCCAACCCCAGCTACCCGGACATCCGCCTGCGCGAGGATGAGGAGCTGGAGGTGTTCGGCGTGGTCACCAACTGCATCCACAAGCTGCCGGTGTTTTGATGCGCACCGTTTACGCCCTGGTGGACTGCAACAACTTCTACGTGAGCTGCGAGCGCCTGTTCCGGCCGGACCTGCGCGCTACGCCGGTGGTGGTGCTGAGCAACAACGACGGCTGCATCGTCAGCCGCAGCAACGAGGCCAAGGCCCTGGGCATCGGCATGGGCGAGCCGTACTTCAAGATCCGCGACATGATCGAGCCCCACGGCATCGAGGTGTTCAGCAGCAACTACGCGCTGTACGGCAACATCTCGGCGCGGGTGGTCAGCGTGCTGCGCGAGCTGGCGCCGCGCATGGAGGTGTATTCGATCGACGAGAGCTTTCTCGACCTCACCGGCTTTCACCGGCCGCTGGCGGCCTATGGGCGTTTCATCAAGGCCGAGGTGGAGCGGCTCACCGGCATGCCGGTGGGGGTGGGCATCTCCACCACCAAAACCCTCACCAAGCTGGCCAACTGGGCGGCGAAAAAGCGCAGCCAGTCCGGCGTGGTGGTCGCCACCCGGCCCGAGCAGCAGGTGGCGTTGCTCAAGGCCGCCCCGGTGGGCGAGGTGTGGGGCATCGGCCGCAAAATGCAGTGCCACCTCACCGCGCTGAACATCACCACCGCCTGGGACCTGGCCCAGCAGGACGCCAAGAGCATGCGCAAGCTGTTCAGCGTGGTGGTGGAGAAAACCATCCGCGAGCTGCGCGGCGAGGCCTGCTACGGCCTGGACGACGGGCCCGAGCCCAAGCAGATGATCGCCTGCAGCCGTTCGTTCTCCGAGCGCGTGACCGAGCTGCCCGCCCTGCGCGAGGCGGTGGCCAGCTACGCCAGCCGCGCCGCGGAGAAGCTGCGGGGACAGGGCGACCTGTGCCAGCTGCTGCAGGTGTACATCCGCACCGGCGTGTTCAACCCCGACGAGCCGCGCTACTCCCGCACCGCCAGCGTGCCGCTCACCACGCCGAGCAACGACACCCGCGACCTGGTGCATGCGGCCCTGGCCGGGCTGGCGAGCATCTACCAGCCCGGCTACCGCTACCAGAAGGCCGGCGTGGTGCTGATGAACCTGACCAGCCCCAAGCACATCCAGCCCGACCTGTTCGCCCCGGCGCCGCGGCCAAGCACCGATGCCCTCATGGCCACCATGGACCGCATAAACGCCAACATGGGTCGCGGCACCGTGCGCCTGGCCCGCGTACCGGCCAGCGCCGGCTGGGCGATGAAGCAACAGCTGCGCTCGCCGGGCTACACCAGCCGCTGGGCGGAACTCCCCCGCACGCTCTAGTCCAGACCATAGCGCCTGGTTAAGCAGGGCTGGTGGCCCGCAAAAACGTGATGAAAATCACAAGCTCCCCGGGCGAATGGGGTGGCGCTACAGGAGGCGCCAGTCGCCCGGCATGTAAGAAGGGAGTAAGCGATGTTGGAGAACAAACACCCGACCACCCAGCGGGCCGCAGAAGACGCACCGCAAAACGAGATGGAGCATCTGCTGCTGCAGCGCTTCCGGCAACTGACGTCGCAGGTGCAGCGGGATGTGCTCGGGCTGATTGAGGCGATTGTGCAGATGTCACGTTAGCAAAATTAGGTTCCCTGCAAGGATGCAGGGGGCCTTTGTGATGGGCAAGCTATAGGCTATGTTTCTTAATTAGGCATTGTGCTGCGAAGATAATCTGATCACGCAAGGATGCTAGCCATGTTGAAATGCACTCATCGATTTAACCATCTCGCCCAGCAGAGCTTCGTCGAACGACTCAACAAGTCATGCATTCAGTTGTATGTACGCGTGCTGTCATCGTGCGAAAGGCGCACAGCCTACTAGGCTGCTATTCGATAACTATAGGAGTGACTGGTAATGTCAAATCTAGATTCTGCAGATATAAAAGTGGCGTTGCTTGGATTGTCTAGCGATAAAAATAATAAGCTAAAGAAACTTTTTAGCACTGCCAGGCACAATGTGGATGTTTATGAATTTTCGACAAAGGAAGACTTGTTTAAGGCGTTGGACAGTAAAGAGGTTAATGCGCTTTGTATAGACTTGTACCATGATTTGGGCGTAAAGAAATCTGTTCAATTGATTATGTCGGTGCGAGAGCGGTATAGCCATATCCCTATTTGTCTTCTGGGCGAAAAGAAAGCCCTTGAGAATATGTCTGAGCTTAGTCAGCACTGGCGCACAAAGTTCAAACATTACTATAAATTTTATTACGACGAGGCAAGTGCAGAGCAAGCGCTTCTGATTGTTGAGCTTTTTGTCTGTGATGTGGTGAAGTCGATGGTGTTCGATGAATATCAAACATTGGTAAGGGACTTTCCTGGAGGAAGGCGGAACTATTCCGTTTTACATAATAGCCATGATTTTAGCATGCTGACAACAGCGCTCCTGGCGGCTGCTTCGGGATCAATTCTAACCGTATTGGCGACGTTATATTTTCGTACTTAGTTGTCTGGCCTCCTAAATGATCGCGCCTGGCGTGAAGTGGAGGGCGATTGGATAGTATTTGCCAGGTGGTTGCAGAAGATGGGAGGGCGCCTCTGTGTGGCAGATAACTATAACGGGTGTTCTTTAGGGAGCATTGCCGGATTTCTCTGCCTCAATAAGAAGTTGGCAGTGGGTCGTTCATCGAGAGACTACACTTTTCACTGCTGGAAACTGTATGTGCGTGAAGTTTATTTTAAGATGCAATGTTTTGATCTTTTGCTTGATCTCATGACGAGCGGGAAGCCTAGGTTTCCAGTTCGGTTCATATGTGATGGATGAACCTTGAACCGCTCCACTCTCGCTCTACAGCCCGCTCCGCGCTGGCCTTGCTGGCGTACAGGTGCGTCAGCCGTTTGGGGTTGCTCTGCTCGCCGGCGCTGACCTGTTTCTGCTCCCCCGTTTTCTCGTCGCGATACCAGGCCAGCACGCCGCTGTGTTGCTCGGTTTGGTCGCTGGTCAGTTCGTCGCTGTCGGGCAGTTTGCTGGTGAGCTCCAGGCTGGTGGTGTAGGCGTCCGGGGTGAAGTTGTGGGTCACGTTGCCGCCGAGCCAGACGATGGCGGCGATCTCGGCCTTGATGCCGGTGAGGCTGTAGGTCAGCTCGGGGATGAGGTCCGGGCGGCCCTTGGCCAGGGTGTAGCTGAGGGTAGCGCTGCCGCGCTGCAGGCGCCGCCATTCGGCGCGGGCGGCGCGCAGGGCGCTGCTGCGGTCGGCGTAGGTGTGGCGCAGGGCCTTGGCGTTGTCGTCGCTGCCGGCGATCGCCTCTTTGCGCTGGGCACTGCCCAGCTCGTAGTAGTAGGCCTTGGCGCCGGTGTAGGCATCGCGGTCGGCCTCCAGGTAGCGGTGCTGGTCGCCGTCGCGGCGGGTGAGGGGGATGTGCGGCAGGGCCAGGCCGCTGGCCGAGGCGCTTTTGCCCATGGGCAGCATGAGCAGGCGCCCGGCCTTGATGCTGGCGATGGCGTCGTGTTCGCGGGCCAGGCGGGTGAGCAGGTTGAGGTCGCTCTCGCCGGTCTGGTCCAGGTGCGGCAGGCCGATGGCGGCCAGGGCCACCTGCACCAGGGGCTGCAGGCCGTACTCCACGGCGATGGCGCGGACGATGTCGCCCAGGGTCTGGCCGTGCCAGCTGCGCTCGCGCTTGCGCGCCAGGCCCTCGCGCAGGTCGGCGCTGCGGGCGCGGATGTTGAGCACGTCCGGCGCGCCGCTGTGCTCCACCTCGTCCACGGTGTAGCTGCCCTTATCCACCAGGCCGCTGTCGCTCCAGCCCAGCCACAGGCGCACCACGGCGCCGCGCGGGGGGATGGCCAGCAGGCCGTCGTGGTCGCTGAGCTGGATGTCGAGCTGGTCGGCCTCCAGGCCGCGGTTGTCGGTGAGCGTGAGGCTCACCAGGCGCGCGCTGATGCTGGCGGTGATGTCGCGGCCGTCGACCAGCACGCGGCACAGCGGGCGGGCGTAGCTCAGGTCGTTGCGCAGGCGGTCGGCCTGGTCGCGCAGCACGCCCAGGGCCTGGTGGGTGAGTCCGTCGATCATCGCAGCAGGTCTCCCAGGGTGCCGAACACGCTGCCGAGCAGGTCGACGCGGCCCTCGTCGATGCGCTTGAGGGCGAGGCTGAACTCGATGCGCCGGGCGGCGCCGTCCGGGAAGAACAGGGTGCGCGTCTCGCTGAGCGACTCGATGACGTAGATGCCGTAGATGCGCCCGGTGCCCTCGATCAGCGGCCAGGCCTTGCCGGTGTCGGCCATGATGCGCAGGGTGTCCAGGCTCAGGGTTTCGCCGGCCAGCTCGGGCAGCAGCACGCCGGGCAGGGTGATGCTGTCGTCACCCGGGCCCAGGTACTGGCGCGCCGGGCGCACGCCGATGCGCGAGGTGCTGGCGTGGCGCCACTCGGTTTGCCGTTGGAACTCCTGGTAGGCCAGGGTGGGCATGCCGAACACGAACATGCCGAGGCTCATCATCATGGGTCAGTCCCTGTCGTAGAGCGCCGAGCGCACGCGGGCGGCCTTGCCGCGCTCGCGTTCGTCGAGCAGCTGGTTGAGCATCTGCCGCAGGCCGGCCACGTCGGTGCCCGGTGCGGCCTGGATGGTGATGTGCAGGGTGTCGCCCTGGACCACCACCGGCGCGCCGCCGTTGCTGGCGGCCAGGGGCGCGCGACTGTCCAGGGCCACGGCGCCGCTGCCGATGCCCAGGGCTAGAGCGCCGGCCTGGGCCAGTTGCTTGCCGAGGCTGCCGATGGCGGCCAGGGGGCCGCCCTGGCCGCGCTCGAGGCCCTGGCTGAGCCCGGCCATGGTGTGGCCGCCCAGCTCGGCGAACACGCGGCTGGGGCTGTGGATGCCGAGCTTCTCCTTGAAGTAGCCGATGGCGCTGTCGCCGGCGTCCAGCACGGCGGTCTTGACGCTGCCCAGGGCGTTGCGGATGCCGTTGGCCAGCCCGGTCATCAGCATGCCGCCGAACTCGCTGAACTTGCCGGGCAGCTCCACGCCCAGGTAGCCCATGACGCCGGCGAAGGCGCGGTAGAGCAGGCCCAGGGGGCTGAAGTTGAGCAGGGTGGTGGCGATGCCGGCCAGGCCGCCGCTGAAGCCGGCCTTGATCTCGCCCCACAGGCCCTGGAAGTAGGGGCCGACCTTGTCCCAGTTGCGGTAGATCAGGTAGGCGCCGCCGGCGATGGCGGTGATGGCCAGGCCGATGGGGTTGAGCATCAGCGCGCGGCCGATCAGCAGCAGGCCCTTGCCGACCAGGGGCAGCACGGTGCGCCCCAGCCAGAGCAGGCCCTGGCCGAGGCCGAGGCTCTTGATGCCCAGCAGCATCATGCCGAAGCGCACCATGGCGAAGGGGCCGAGGATGCTGGCCATGGCCAGGGTGAGGCCGCCCATGCCGGCCATGAGCAGGCCGATGCCGGCGGCGGTCTTGACGATCTGCCCGGCCAGCTCGGGGTTCTCGGCTATCCAGCCCTTGACGCTGCCGATGACGCGGGTGAGGCCCTGGGTGAGGCCGCGCAGCGGGCCGTTCTGCTGGTCCTGCAGCTGGATGCCGAGATCCTCCCAGGCGCTGCCTAGGGAATCGAGGTCGCCGCGCAGGTTGTCGGCCATGACCTTGGCGGTGGTTTCGGCCTCGCCCTGGGCCTGGCGCAAGGTGCCGATGAACTGCTGCAGCTTACCGCTGCCGGCCTGGTCGACCAGCACCTGCAGGCCGCTGAAGGCCTCCTCGCCGGCGATGGCCTTGAAGAAGCCGGCGCGGTCGGCGTTGCCCAGGGCCTTGGTCTTGCTGTGCAGCTCGGCCAGCACGCTGGGCAGGTCGCGCAGGTTGCCCTGGGCGTCCTTGGCCTCGACGCCGAGCTTGGCCAGGGCCTTGGCGGCCATCTTCGGCGGCTCGGCCAGGCGGCTGATGATGGCGCGCAGGGCGGTGCCGCCCATGCTGCCCTGGATGCCGGCGTCGCCCAGCTTGCCGGCCATGGCCGCGACCGTCTCGATGTCCTGCCCCACGCCAGCGGCCACCGGCGCCACGTACTTCATGGTTTCGCCGAGCATCTGCAGGTTGGTGTTGGAGCGGGTGAAGGTGCCCACCAGCACGTCGCCCAGGCGCCCGGTTTCGCCGGCCTGCAGGTTGAAGCCGGTGAGGATGTTGCTGGCGATGTCGGCGGTTTCCGCCAGGTCGCTGTCGCCGGCCTTGGCCAGGGCGAGCATGCCGGGCATGGCGGCCTGGATGGCCTTGGGGTCGAAGCCGGCCATGCCCAGGAAGCCCTGGGCGTCGGCGGCCTGGCCGGCGGTGAACTGGGTGCTGGCGCCCAGCGCCCGGGCCTGGTCGCGCAGGGCCTGCAGCTGCGGGTCATCCTTGGCCAGGCGGGTGAGGGCCTGCACCTTGCTCATGCTGGCGTCGAAGTCCAGCCCTGGGGCGAGCAGGCGCGCGCCGCTGTAGAGAATGCCGCTGCCGGCCGCCAGGCCGCCGGCGCCGTTGGCGGCCATGCTGCCGGCCAGGGCCTGGGTGGCGTCGTACTGGCCCTTGGCCTTGGCCAGGCGCTGCTGCTGGGCGGTGACGCGCTTGAGGCGCGCCTCCTGCAGGGCGAGGGCCTGGTTGGTCTGGTTGATCTTGCCGCGCAGATCGCGCTCGTGCTGGCCGAGGGTGCGGGTGCTGATGCCGGCGGCGTTGAGCTGGCCACGCAGGCCCTGGAGCTCGCGCTGCTGCTCGGCATGCTTGGCCTTGAGGGCATGGCCCTCGCGGAGGTTGCTGCGGAAGGCCTGGTTGAGCGCCTGCAGCGGCGTGCGCGCCTCGCGCAGCTGGGTGGCCAGCTCGGCGACGCGCTCCTTGGTCTGCTTGGTGCTGGCTGAGCTGGCGCGATGCTGCTGGGCCAGGGCCTTCTGCTCGTCGCCCAGGCGGCGCACCAGGACCAACTGGTCCTTCTGCTTGGCGACCAGCTGGGCGTACTCGTCGCGCAGCTTCTGGGTGGGCTGGGCGGTGTTGCCCAGCTGCTGGCCCAGCTCGCGGATGCGCTTGCGGTTCTCCTGCCAGACCTGGTTGGCCGTGCGCGACTCCTGCCGGGCCAGGCGCAGCTGCTTGGTCAGGGCCTGGTGCTTGTCGGCCAGGGTGTTGGATTCGGCGCTGAGGGCGTCGTAGCTGGCCTGCAGCGGGGCGAGGGTGCGCTCGTGGCCGGCCAGCTCGCGGGACAGCTGGCGCAGGGTGTCGCGGTTGGCCTGCAGGGCGCTGGCGGTTTGCTCGCTGGCGCCCTTGAGGCTGCGGAAGCTGGCGATGTCCTTCTGCTGGGCCTGCAGGCCCTTGAGCTCGCCGCGGGTGTCGCGCAGGGTGCGGGCCAGGCCGACGCCGCTGCCGGCGATGGCCTTGAAGGGTCTGCTGGCGCGGTCCAGCGCGTGGAGTACTACCTCAAGTTTTAGATCGCGCGCCATGCTGCAGCTCCCATCGTTCGCGGGCGCGCTCGCGCCAGTCCATCAGTTCGGCCAGGTCCATGGCGTCCATCTGCTGCGGCCCCCAGTGGAAGACCATGGCGATGTCGGCCATGGCGTCATCTACGACGCGGGGGAGGGCTCGGCCTGCGCCTTGGGCGCCCGCGTTTGCAAAAAAACCACGATCTCGTCCGCGCAGGCGGTGAGGTCGACCACGTCCAGGGCGGCCACCTCCGGCTCGGTGAGGGTCGGCTGGCTGATGCGCGGCACCAGGCGGATCACGGCGTTGACGTCGCCCTGCAGCAGGTCGGCCAGCTTGAGGCCGCGCAGCTCGCCGGCGGCCGGCTTGCGCAGGGTGATGCTGTCGATGCGTTCCTTGCCGCGGGCGATGGCCTGCTCAAGGACGATGGGCGCGCTGTGGGTGGGTTGGGTCATGGGGTGGCTCCTTGGGGATGAGGGCGCCCGGCGCGCGGCCGGGCGCAGGGGTTACAGGCCGATGGCCTTGCGTTGCTCGGCGAGGCGGTCTTCGCCGCCCACGATGAATACGAAGTTGAGCAGGTCGATTTCGACCTCGACGTTGCCGTCCACGGTGAGCTTGTAGTAGCTGCAGGTGGTGGTGATCTTGTGCTCGGTGTCTTCCCCGACCTCGGCGTCGCCGAAGTCGATCTCCTCATGGCGACCGCGCACCACCACCTCCACCGCCGAAACCTCGCCGGTGTCGTCGCGCTGAACGGCGCCGGCCCAGCGCAGCATGGCGCCGCTGGCCGAGGTGATGCCGTACTGGCGCACGGCGGTCATGTCGTAGCCGCCGAGGGTCCATTCGACCTGGATGCCGTCGTCGCCGTGGCCCAAGTCCACTTTGACCGGGCCGTCCATGCCGGCGCCGCGCCAGGCTTCCATCTTGCGGGTGAGGTTGGGCAGGGTGACCGACTTCGACAGGCCCATGTAGCTGGCGCCGTCGTTGTACAGGTTCATGTTCTTGAGCTTGCGGGGCAGGGCCATGGTGGGGCTCTCCTAGAGGCGGGGCGGCGCTCAGCCGCCGATGCGGCTGGCGAAGTCGACCAGGTAACGGTCGGTGATGCGCTGGCGCAGCAGCAGGTTCTCCAGCGGCGGCACAGGGGTGTAGTCGTAGTCCAGGTACAGCTTGCCGGCCTTGAGGGTGGTGGCGTCGTTGGCGGCCTCGTCGTACCAGCACTGGCCGTCGATGATGTAGCCCTGGGCCTTGAGCTCGCGGAACTTGGCGTTGATGCCCTCGATGATGTCGCGCACCAGGCTGGCGTGCATGGGCTTGTCGACGGCCCACAGGTGCGCCTCGGCGATGGTGTCGGCCAGCACCTGGGCGGTGCGTGTGTAGTTCTCGAAAGCGAACAGCGGGTCATCGCTGCAGGTGCGCGAGCCCCAGAAACGGAAGCCGCCCTCGCGGATCAGGGTGGTGACCTCGTTGGCGTTGAGGTAGCCGGCGTCGGTGGCGGGGTTCTGCAGGTCCCAGAACACGTCCTTGCTGATGCCGGTGACGCCGTTCACCGGTATGTTGGACAACGTCTTGTGCCAGCCCACCTGCTCGTCGAGCTTGGCACGCAGGCCCAGGGCGCGGGCCACGGCCGGTGTGTTGAGGGCCTGGCTGGTGACGCTGTCCCAGATCTGGAAGTCCGGCCAGATGACCATCAGCTCGCGGGCGCCGAAGTTGTCGCGGTAGGCGACGGCCTCTTCCTTGGTGGCGCAGCCCCAGGCACTGACGTAGGCGAAGGCGCGCAGCTGCTGGGCGATGCTGGCCAGTTCGGTGGCCACCGCCAGGGTGTCCAGGCCCGGGCAGCCGAGGATGCGCGGGGTAACGCCGAGCTTGGTCTTGGCCGCCAGCAGGGCCTTGAGGCCGGTGAACTGGCCGCCGGCGGTGACGCTGCCGATGACGTTGCTGGTGGTGGCGGCCTCGTCGACGCCCTCGGCGACGCGCACCACCACGGTGAGCGGGCTGGCGTTGTCGGCGATGGCGTCCAGCGCCTTGGCCAGGGTGCCCTGGGTGCCGGCCTTGCCGATGGCGGTCAGCACATCGGTGAGCAGCACCGGGGTGTCGAGCGGGAAGGCCACGGCATCGGCATCGCTGGCGGTGGCCACCAGGCCGATCACGGCGGTGGAGATGGTGCGAATCGGGCGGGTGCCCTCGTTGATTTCGACGACGCGCACGCCGTGGTGGTAATCGGTGGCCATGGGCTGCAGCTCCTGGGCGGTTCGGCCGGCGTTATGCCTGGGCGATAACTGGATCAGTGAGCCTGCAGGGTGACGCGCGCGCGCGGCGGCCGCGAGCGGCGGGGCTTGTAGGGCGGGGCGCTACAGCGCGGACAAGAAAAAGCCCCGGCTGGCGGGGCTTGCTCCAGGTGTAAGGGGGATCAGCCGGCGTTGTTGCCGACGCCGGCCACGGCGGCCGCGATGCTGGCGATGGCCGCGGCGGCGATGGCCGCGGCGGCGATGGCCTGGGCCTGCTCCGGGTCGCCCTGGTCCATGGCCTGGCGCACCTGCTCCTTGGCCTGCAGGCGGGCCTCGCGGATCTGGTACAGGGCCTCGGTGTAGGCCGCGGCCTCGGCGAGGATGCTGTCGGCGGCCTGCTGGGCGCTGCGGCCGTTGATGGCCCAGGCGGCGACGGTGCGCGGCACGGCGCCCTCGGGGTAGCCGGCCGCGGCGAAGGCCTGGGCCTCGGCGGCGGCGCGGTCGTACTCCACGGCGCGCAGCGGGTCGCCGGCCACGGCGCGGCGGGCGGCATCGGCGGCGGTGTCGATCTGGGCGCAGAGGCCCGCCTGCAGGGCCCGCAGGTTGGCCGCCTGCAGGGCGGCGTCGAGCACCCAGGACGTGCCCGCCCACAGGTGGTCGGGCGAGGGGCGAGGCTGGTTGGTGAGCCCCTCGGGTAGCTCGCCCAGGTCGCCGTGCTGCTGCGCCTCGCCGGTGGTGGTGCTGTAGACGGTGCCGCGATGATCCTCGACCAGCTGCCAGGCGCTGCCGTCGGCGCTGCGCTGGGCGACCTGGCCGGCTGGGATGGCCGGCGGCGCGTCGGCATAGGCGTGGGCCGGAATCAGCCAGTTATCGGCATCGAGCGGATCGGGGTCGGCGCTGCTGATGCCGAGGTATTCGCGGGTGAGCGGGTGGGCGCAGTAGATTTCCATGGTGATCCTCGATCAATACTTGATGCAGGCAAGCAGCGCGATGTTTCTAGGCCGGTTGTCGCCAGCAGACGGGGTGACGTTGTTGCCTGCGGCCCGGAGGCTTTCCAAGGTCTCCGCAATCTCACCCCCGCCTGAGCCCACAACGAGGCGTCCGGCTAGCACTGAGACGGATGGCTGCGGGGCCGATCCAGTAGTCCCCCACCCATCGCGAGGAATATCAGGCGCAAGGGCCGCCTGAGCACTACCCAGCGCTCGTCCACCGTCCACGCCACGTCCGTCGTCCCAGCCGCGAATAAACTCGCCGCGCAGGTCCGGCAGGTTGAAGGTGGTGGAGCCGTTGCCGGCGCCGTAGGTCGTGCCGATGGCGGCGAACAGCGCCGCATAGGTGGAGCGGCTGACGGCCGCGCCATTGGCCTTGAGCCAGCCGGTGGGTGGCGCGGCCATGGCGAAGTACGCGACTTCGCCGGCATATACGCCAAGGAGCCTGGCCTCCGGTACGGTGCCTGATGCCAGGTTGTTGGCATTCAGGCCGGTGATGCTGCCGCCGCCCCCCGAGAAGCCACCACTGGCGGTAATGGTGCCGCTGGCGGCGATGTTGGTCTGGACGGTGACGTTGCCGTAGAAGTAGTGGTTGCCGGTGCTGCTGCCGTAGTGCGTATAGCTGGTGTTGCGGTTGCCGATCTCGATGGTGCCGTTGGCGCCGTTGGTGATCTTCAGGCCGTTGGTGGTGCCGTCCAGCAGCGTGCCGTTGAGCAGCGTGGTCTGGCCGTTGACCTTGAGCGCGGCGGTTTCGGTCAGACCGGAAGTCCAGATGCCACCAGCCATGCCCAGGGCCACGCCAGGCACGCCGTTGCTGCACACCACCAGCTGGTGACCGCCGGCCATGGTGCCGCCGGTCGGGTTGGCCGTGTGCTTGTAGGCCATGCCGTAGATGTTGCCGAAATTGGCGCCATCATCAGGAATGGCGTACTGCGTGCCCATCGACCAGACGTGGCCGATCTTGGTGCTGTCGTAATAGCCGTAAGCACCACCGGATAGCTTGGTTGAAATCGGTCGAACCTTGGAGCCACCAAGCACCATTTCGCCTTCGGTCGTAATCGTGCCGGGGCTCAGGCGAAAGCCGGTGCCGTTGAGGTAAGGCGTAGCGCCCAGGGCGAAATACGCCTGAATGAAGGTGCCGGCGCCGCCGTAACCACCCATGCCGGCGACCGTAGCGCCGCCATCGGTGATGTTAAACCCGCGCGCCCAGCCGGATCCGTAGTTGTCGGCCTCATATACGATGCTGCCGTCCATGGTGCCGCCAGCGGTGGGAAGCTTGGTGGCGTCTGCCACGGTGATGTTCGAAGTGCCGTCGAAAGCCACGCCGTTGATGGTGCGCACGGTCTTCAGGCGCTCGGCGTAGCGCGCAATATCCACGCGCACGCCGTAGGTTTGCGAGCCGTTCCAGCCCATCAGGGTAGGGTGCAGCGCCTGCCATGGCTGCGCGGGGTCGGTGTTACTGATCGCCGAGCCGTCCGGCGCCGTGCTGTCAGAGGCATCGAAGATGCAATGATTCGGCCCGTATTCCTTCCACAGCAGGCGGTCGGCCTGGCTGTTTTCGTTAAACCGCTCGGTGCCCGCTGCCGTTACGGTGATGCCGGCCTCGCTGGTGATGCGGCTGATCGACCAGCCCGAGCGCCAGGTATCGTCCACCCCGGAATACATGGCCAGCATGTTCTCGACCACCACCTTCGGGTAGGAGTGAGCGGTGCCGGTAGTGCCCAGGAGGATGCAGCAGTTGGTGCCGTCATGGCCGAAACGCACGGTAGCGCCGAACTTGTGCAGCCCAACCGCCTGCGCCGAGGTGTAGTACCAGGCGCTGTTGGCCGTCGGCGTATAACCGCTCACCAGCAGCTCGGCGGCGCCATAGCCGTCCGTGTAGTCGTACACGGCAATGCGCAGGCGCATCATGGTGTTGGACCACGACTTGGGCAGTGTGATCTTGATCGTGCCGTTGACCGCACCGGACTCCTGATAGTCGGCGCCGTCCGGGTAGTCGATCGACAGTATTCCGCCCCCGCCGGCAATCACCTCATGCGCCAGGGCGCCGGTCATCCTGTCGCCGGCCTTGGCCAGCTTGGTGGCGTCCTCCACCACGATATTGCCGCTGCCGTCGAAGCTGACGCCGTTGATGGTACGCGCGGTGGCCAGCTTGGTCGCCGTGCCGGCGTTGCCAGTGGTGTTCTGGTTACCTGTGGCGTTCACCCCGGGCAGGTTGATGTTCGCCGTGCCGTCAAAGCTCACACCGCCGATAGTCCGCGCCGTCGCTAGCTTGCTCGCCGATACGGCGTTGGCGGTCGCGTCGAGCTTGGTGTTGTTCAGCCCGGTGATCTGCGCCTGCAGTTTGCCGATGGCCGTCAGCAGCGAATCAGTAGCAGCGACAGCCGTCGCAGTAGCGGTGGACAGCCCTGTCATCAGTACTGCGCGCACCGCCGCGGCAAGATCCTGCCAGGTCTTGTCGCCCCGGCGGTACTGCGCGGTAGTGCCGGCGGCGAATGCCGGTTCCTTTTCATCCTGCAGCTTCTTGCCCTGGGCGGCCGTCAGGGCCTTGCTCGTGCTGGTGCTGGCCAGGCTGTTGTCGAGCTGTACCAGGCCCGCACGGCTGGTGTTGGCGGTGAGGGTTTTCAGCCCCGCGGGGGTGACGGCGCGGGTGCCGTCCAGGCCGTCCTGGGTTTCCTGCGCATCGGCCAGTTCGACCACGCCTGGGGTCGTGGTGGTGGCCGGCGGGTTGATGAACAGGATGTCGCCGAAGGTCAGGCTGCTGGCGTCGAGCGACTCGAGAATGATGTCGGTCGCGAGCAGCAGGGTGGAGGCGCCGGCCTTTTGGATGATCCAGCCGGCGCCGGCCGGCTGTGAATAGACCGCGACCAGGGTACCGCTGGCGCTGAACAGGCCGAACTCGCCGACGTTGTAGGCGTCCGGGCCTTCGTCCTTGGCGACGACGTGGATGGTGTCATCCGCCACCGCCTGGCCGGCGATGGTGCTGACCCGCTTGACTTCGGCCTGCAGGGCGGTCTGGGTTTTCGCCGGGCTGTACTGGCCGGTGCCGAAGCCGACTGCGGTGATGACCACCGGGCCGGTGCCGGTGTTGTTGGCGTTGATGATTTCCGCGCGGCCGGCGTTGGTGATGGTGATTTGCAGTGCCATTAGGGGGCCTCAGTGCATTGGAGGCGGCGGTAGACGATGGGCCGGGCTGCGCCTTGCAGCCCCAGGCCACCGCTGGCCGCCAGGCCGAGGGTGAAGGTGAAGTGCGAGCGCACCGGCTTGGTTCGTTCGATTTCGCCGATGACGTCCTGCTGGTAGGCCGCGGTGTTGGGTACGCCGGCGCCGAGGGTGAGTACCACCTCGAAGGTGTGCGGCAATCCGGCGGGGCTGAGCTGCCACCACTCGCGCAAGGCCAGGGCACTGCCGAAGGAGGCGACCACGTCGCGCACCGACTTGGCGGTGCCCTTGCGCCGCTGGATCTCCACGGCGGCCCGGATGCGCGCGCGCTTGACCGACTCCGGCCAGTAGGGTTGCCAGCTGTCGAGCGACAGCGACCAGGCCAGCCAGGGCAGCAAGTGCTCGGGGCAGGTGTCGGGGTTCCACAGCTCGCGCAGCGGCACCGGCAGGCCGGCCAGGCGCGCGGTGGCCTGCTCGACGGCGCGTTCCAGCTCGGTGGCGTTGCTGGGCAGCAGGCTCGGCAGGTTATTCATCGAGGCCACCGTCGGTCAGGTCGATGGCCGTGCAATAGGAGGCGCTTTGCCGGTTTATGACCAGATTGGCGCTGGGCGAGGCCAGCTCGACCCGCTGCACGCCAGGTTGGTGCAGGGCGGCATAGATGCCGGACAGGGTCACGTCGAGGCCGAGGCGGTGCTGGCTGGCGGCATAGGCCTCGATAGCCGCCTGGGCGGTGGCCATGACCACGGCTCTATCCGGCCCGGCATAGAAATGCAGGGTGGCCTCTACCTGGTAGGGGACGATGGTGGCGCCCTGGACCTGGACGAAGTCGGTGAGCGGGCGCACGGATTCGTCCGTGAGCGCGGCGCCGACCGTGGCGAGCAAGTCGGCGCTGGCGGTGCCGTCGTCCTCGCGGGACAGCACGGTGACCAGCACCTCGCCAGGGGTCGGGCTGATGGCGCTGGCGTCCAGCACCTGACCGCTGGCACTGAGGGCGTGGAAGATATAGGCGCCCTCGGGGCCGGCGGTGCTGAGGCCTTCGAGGGACAACTGGATGCGGTAGCGGAAGTCGCTGTCGTTCTCATAAACGGCGGCGATGGGCGGGATGGCACTGGGGTCGGCCGGGGCGATCTCCAGCCGGGTGACGCCGAACAGGGCGCCGAGGTTGTCCAGGTCGGTGCCCAGGGCATAGGGCAGCATGACCGCCCGGGCGGCGTCGTTGATGCGCTGGCGCAGGAGGGTTTCGCGGTAGGCCGCGACCTCGAGGATTTTCACCACCGGGTCGGACTCGAGGAAGGTGTCGAAGTCCGGCAGTCGGCTGGAGAGGTCGGCGAGCATTTCGGCGAGGACCTGCTCGTAGTCGATGACCTCGACCACCTTGGGCGCGGGGACCAGGGCGAGGTTGATGGCGGTGAACTGGCTCACAGGATGGCCCCCAGGCGCAGCGGAATGCTGAGGCTTTGTTGCTCGTTGCTGTCGAGGACGGTGGCGTCGAGGGTGATCTCGACCTGGCCGGGGTCACTGCCCTGGCTGAGCTGCACGCGGGTCAGGCGCAGGCGCGGCTCCCAGCGCATCAGGGCCATGGCGGTGGCGGCGTAGGCGCGCAGCCTGGTGGTGCCGTTGAACGGCTGGTCGATCAGCTCGGGCAGCAGGCTGCCATATTCGCGGCGCATGACGCGGCTGCCGATCCGCGTGGTGAGGATGTCCGCCACGGACTGGCGCAGGTGCTCGAGGCGGGTGATGGCACGACCTGTGGCTCGATTCATTTAGCCCCCCGCGAAGACGTTGGCCGAGCCCTGGGCCACGCTGCTGCCGCAGGCAACCGGGTCGCCGATGCGGGCCAGTTGCTTGCCGTTGGCGAACACCGTGGTGCTGCCGGCGGCCAGGGTGCTGGCGTGGCAGGAGGGCGTGGGGTTGCAGTGGCTGGCCCAGGCGTCGCCCTGGCGGTGCACGGCGGTGCCGTTGGCGTACACGTTGGGCGAGGCGCCGGTGCTGGGCCGCGGCGGCCAGGAACCGTGGCCGGTGCATAGGTCGCCGAGGCGGGAGACGGCAGGCATGGGCGGGCTCCTTACTCGTTGAGGTCGATGCGGCTGCCGAGGATCTTCACCGGGCCGGCGCATTGGATGGTGAGGGCGCCGGTGGCGGCGTCGTGCTGCAGGAAGTCGCCGTTGGCCCATTGGAGGCGGTGCAGGCTGGCGCTGGCGCTCTGCGCCGGGTGGGCGTCGGAGTACAGGCCGACCAGGGCGAAGCCCTGGGCCGGCTCGCCGCTGGGGCTGAGCACCAGGCACTGCTCGCCGACCGATACCGGGTCCCACTCGTTGGTACTGCCGGCGCGGCGGGTGAACCAGGGCAGCCAGCCGGTGGTGATGGCGCCGGTTTTCACCCGGCAGCGGGCCTTGACCAGGTCGACCGCGGCGACGGTGCCGGGGCGGATCAGGTTGTCGAGGCGGCGGTTGAGTTCGGCGATCGGGTCCATGGGCGAATGCTCGCCCTCGCGCGCGCGGGGTGCACGGCGCCGGCCCTGTAGGGGCGGGCGCTACAGGGCGCAGTCAGTCGGCGAGGTGATCGAGCAGGCGGTCGCGGATCAGCTCCAGGTCGGCGGCGGTGAGGCCGAGCAGCTGGCGGCGGGCGTATTGCACCTCGCTGGCGCCGCGGCCGGGGCGATCGCGCAGGCCGTACTGGTGGACGCGGGCCAGGCGCGCGGTGCGGCCGAGGAAGCCGATGGCGATGCGCCCGGCGTCGCTCTGCAGCTTGAGGTGCCGGGCCTGGCGCAGCTTGGCGAACATGGCCCGGCGCTTGATGCGCCCGGCCTTGCCGCGCAGGGGCTCGCGGGGCTTGCGCGGAGCGAAGGGGGTGCCGTCCGGGTTGCGCTGGGCGGCGATGCGCTGCTGCTGGCCGTGGCGCAGCTCGCGGGCTAGGCCCTGGTTGAGCTGGCGGCGGGCCTTGGGCTCGAGCTTGGCGAGCAGGGCGCCGGCCCAGTCTTCCAGGGCGCTGAGGTCATCCGCCATGGCGGCGGCCCGGGTGGACGGGGGGCAGATCGACGGCTTCTAGCCCCGGGTTGTGCCATTCGGCGAGCAGCTCGCCGTTGGCGTAGAGCTGGATCAGTCCGGCGTCCTCGTAGGGGGTGAGCGGCGGCTCGGCGGCGTGGGTGACGCTGAGGCTGCCGTCTTCCTGGCGCTTGACGATGACGCGCTCGCTGAGCGGCAGGGTGATGGACAGGTCGACCTTGTCGTTGGCCAGCACATCGGCCTCGAAGGCGATGGCGTCCTTGCCCTTTTCCTGGTTGAGCAGCAGCTCGGGCTGGTGGACCAGCAACCAGGCCAGCAGCGGCACGGCTACGGCGTCCGGGTGGCCGGCGTAGTCGGTGAGGATGAGGTTGAGGCTGTAGCCGTACTCGAAGGACAGCCCGGGCGTCGCGGTGCTACGGATGCGCCCCTGGTCGATGAACACCAGCAGGCGGTCGGGGTTGTGCTTGAGCTCCGGCACGCTGGCCAGCAGGTGGGCGCGCAGGGAGTCGGGTTTGTTCATGGGTGGGCGGCCTTCTGTTGCTGCTGGTAGACGGTGTCGACCTGGGCGGCGCATTCGGCCCAGGCAGCCTCGATGGCGTCCTGGTCGGTGAGCAGGTCGCCGTTGCTATGGGGGCGGGTCGCCGGCAGCTGGCACGGCACCACGGCCGGACAGCCAGTCACGATAAGCGGCGGCACCGCTGAGGGCAGGACGCTGGCGCAACCGGCGAGCAGCAGCAGGCAGAGGCTGGTCAGCCCAGCGGCGCAGTTCTTGGTTCTCACGTTTCAGCTCCTCGATCTGCTGGTTGCGCGCGACCAGGCCGGCGCGCAGTTGGTTGTGCAGGTGGCGCAGGTCGGCCTGGGCCTGGCGCTCGTCGGCGAGCAGGCCCTGCAGGCGTGCGGCGTTGGCCTGGGCGGTGGCGGCGGCCTGCTGGCTGTGGCGGGCCTGCTCGGCGCCGAGGGCGGCGCGGCCATCGGCGGCGCCGATGCGCTGCTGCTGGCCCCACAGCAGCAGGCCCAGGGCGGCGAGCAGGGCGAGGCCGTAGAGGCCCTGGCGCAGGGTGCTCATGCGCGGTACCAGCCGGCGGCGTTCATCTGCTCGCGGCTGAGGCGCTTGAGCTCGCCGATGACCACCAGGCACTTCACGCCAGGGGCGGCCAGGTGCAGGGCCTCGGCGAACTGGGCGGCGGCCTGCTGGCTGGTGCCTGCGGGCAGGGCGAAGACGTCGCCGTCCCGGGGGCTGAGCTTGCGTACCTGGGTGAGGTCGATCATGCCGCTTCCTTGTTGCAGTGGCAGTTGGCATGGCGCTGGTAGGCGCGTTCCAGCTTCACGTCGTAGAGGTTCCGGGCGTAGGCCGGGCCGTTGTAGGCCTTGGCGAACTGGGCCCACTTCTTGCCCTTGAGGGCCTTGTGCAGCGCCGGGTCGGATTCGATGTAGCGGACGAAGGCCTCGAACTGCTCGGCCTCGTTGGCGGCCATGCGGGCGGTGAAGTCGGCCAGGCTGGCGTAGCCGAGGGCCTGCCAGTGGTAGCCCATGATCTGGAAGGCGCCCCAGCTGGCCGATTCGTCGGCGCACAGGGCGTCGAGCAGGCGGGCCGAGGCCAGGCGCGCGTGCTCGGCGGTGCCGACGGCGTAGCCGCCGGGGCGCGGGTTGACCAGGTTGGGATAGAGGCGGGCCAGCTGCTCGGCGTGGGCCTGCAGCGCCGCGGCGTCGTCGCCCGCGTGGCGCGGGGTGGCGAGCAGGCGGTGCATAACGTGGCGCTCGTAGAGGATCTTGGGCTTGCCGTTGGCCAGGAAGCCTTCGCCGAGGCTTTCCACCTCGTTGACCGCGTAGACGGTGGCCAGCTCGACGCCCAGGCGCTGGGCGGAGGCGCGCAACTGGGCATGGCCGAGCAGGCGCGCGCAGTCGGCGCCGGCCAGGGCGGCGAGGGTCTTGGGTCCGGCGATGCCGTCGTCGACCAGGCCGGCTTTGCGCTGGAAGGCGCGCACGGCCTTCTCCGTCTCGTCGCCGAAGTCGCCATCAGGGTACAGGGTGGCGCCGCGCTGGTTGAGGGCCTTTTGCAGTTGGAGCACGGCCTGGGAGCGGGCGCCGTGGCGCAGGAGCTGGGTCATAGTTGGTCTGCCTTGCGGGTGGCGATGCGTTTGAGGCTGGAGCGGACGAAGTCGGCGCCGAGCAGGCCGACCACGCCGCCGAAGAAGGGGGCAAACTGCTCGGGGATGCCGAACAGGGCCAGGCCGTTGCTGACGGCCAGGGTGATGAGCCCGCAGATGAAGCCTTCGCCCAGGGCGCGGCGCAGGCTGCCGCCGGCGTAGATGAAGCGGGCTGAGGCGAGCAGGGCCGAGAGCACCGCGGCGTAGATGAGCGGGTGGTGCTGCTCGAGCCAGGCGAATAGCAGGGCCCAGGTTTCCGGACGATCAGGCATGTTGGGCATTCCTTAGCCCCCCTGTAGGGAGTGGCCGAGCTGGACGAAGGGAAGGGCGTTGATGCGCTGCACCACGTCGGCCAGCAGGGCCGGGCTGTAGCGCTGGGCATCGGGGAAGCCGAGACCAGCGGCGCAGAACTCGCTGCAGAACATGCGCCGCTGGTTGTTGACGGCCAGGGGCAGCAGTTGGCTGGCGAGGATGCCGAGCCAGTCGTAGCCCTTGCCCTGGTGGCGTTGGAACAGGGCCTGGATCTGGTGCGTGTTGGCCCAGGGCAGGGGGATCAGGTCCCAGTGCGCCAGATCCAGTTCGATGCGCTTGGCGCGCACGCCGCCGTCCATGGCCGAGGCGGACAGCCAGCGGCCATCAGGCATGACTAACTCGCAGTGGCTGTAGCGCGAGCGCGTCCACAGGCGGATCAGGCGGTTGAACAGGCGCCCGCGGCCTTTGTAGAGGGCGAGGTAGATCAGTCCCATAGGTTCACCATCTGGCGTTGTTCGGCCTGGGCCGGGGCGCTGGGCAGGTTGACGAGGGTGCCGTGGGGCAGGGTGGCGCCGAGGTCGGCCAGGCCCGGGTTGGCCTCGAGCACCTGCTCGACCACGCCGGCGGTGCGGCCGTAGTGCCGCCAGCAGAGCAGGTCGAGGGTGTCGCCCTGCTGGGCGCGGGTCTGGTCCATCAGATGAGCTCCACGGTGGTGCGGCTGACGCCGAGCAGGTCGCGGATGGCGAAGCGGGCATCGCGGCGGTACTCGTCGGCGCTGGGGGCTAGCTCGTCGGCCTTGGCCTCGCCGCTGTTGGTGGCATCAAAGCTGCGGTAGCGCTCGGCCACTTCGGCGGCGGTGGTGCAGTAGACGGCGCGCCGGTAGAGGGCGAGCAGCTCGCTCTGGCCGTTGACTTGGTCGGCCGGCACGGCGGCCAGGGTGGCGTGGCCCTCGGCCTGCCAGGCGAGCTTGGGGGCCTTGAGCTCGCGGTTGACGCTGAGCACGGCGGCAACGGCGGCCACCTCCAGGCGGGCATTGGTGACGCTGGCGTCGATGCGCAGGGCGGCGCGCAGGGCGTCGGCGTCCACGTCGGGCCAGAAGCCGTCGTTGCTGAGGGTGAATGCCTGCGGGGCGCCGCCGGCTACGAATCCGCTCATGGTGGCCACTCGAATAGATCGGCGGTGGTCGGGGCTTCACAGCCAGGCCAAGGAGTAAACCTGCTGCTCCACCCCGAGCCGCCGGGGTGCGTGGGGACGCTCGGTTAGCTGGCGGGGCCAGCGTGTTTCTTCAGGAGCCGGTCGACGCGCTCCATGTCCTTCTTGCCGCCGCAGTTGCTGTGCAGGTCGATGGCGCGGGCCAGGTGCTGCTTGGCCTGCTCGAGCGGCGCGGTGTCGGTGCCGGCCGGGGCATCGTCGGCGAACAGGGCGGCCAGGGCCTTGCCGATGGCCAGGTGCAACTTGGCGCGGGCCTGGTCGGGCATGTCCTGCGCGGCGGTGATCTGCTCGGCGTTCTCCAGCACGGACAGCGGGAAGGCCTCGCCGGCCTTCTGCGCCTTGAGCGCGGCCTCGGCGATTTCTTCGGCGATGAGGGTGCCGGTGGTGCGCTCGAAGCGGTCGGGCATGACCAGGCCGTGCTGCAGCACATAGGCGGCGATGGCCAGGGCGCCGGGGTAGTCGCCGGCGTCGATGCGCCAGACCATGACGGTGGTGAGCACCTCGTCCTGGGCGCCGTTGCCGGCTTGCAGGACGCCTTCGACATAGGGCGCGTAGGCCGGCAGCAGCTGGGCCTTGAGCTCGGCCTTGCCCTGGTTGGACTGCACCTGCTTGAGGCGCAGGCGGTCCTGGAGCAGTTGGGCCATTTGCAGCTCGTAGGCGTTGGCGCCTTCCATGGTCTGGGCCGGGCCAGCGACTGCCGCCGCCGCGATGGCGGCGGTGACACGCTGGAAGTGGCGGCGGCAGGGATTGGTCATGGTGGCGGGCCTCAGCTCAGGACGATGTTTTCAGCCAGAGCGGCGCAGCCGAGGTCTTCGATGACGTAGGCCTCGTTGACCGACTCGTAGTTCTCGATGCGGTCGCGCTTGGCGTTGTCGACGACGGTGCGCCGGCGGGTGCCTTCCTGCCAGTAGATCGACAGGTTGTCCAGGCGGGTGACCAGCAGGCCGGTGGCCGGGAAGTGCGGCACCCGCACGGCCGGCAGGTTGCCGAGGCGCTTCTGGCTGGTGACGATGTCGGCGGCGAGCATCTCGCTCGGGGCCTGGGTCTGGTTGATGATTGGGAAGTACTTGTCGGCGAGCAGTTGGCGACCGCAGACGACCACCAGCTGGGTGTCTTCCTGATACCAAGGCTCAATGAACTCATTGACCATGCTGACCACCAGGGCGTCCAGGTTCTCGAAGTCCTTGGCCGTGCCAATTTCGACTTTGCCACTGGCAGGCACGACTTCAGCCAGCACGCGGGCCGCATTCTCGGTGCGCATCTTCTGCAGCCAGCCGACGTTGACGTCTTGCAGCAGCGGGTTGGTGGCCGGGTTGGAGGTGGCCGCGCGGCTGGTGCCGTTCCAGCCGATCATGATGCGGTTCAGGGCCATCGCCTTGATGATGGCGTCGCGGATGCGGGCCTGGAAGTCGGGGAACTTGGCCCATTGGTCCAGCTTGCTGTACTTGAGCGCGGTGTCGAAGTTGGTCTGGGTGCAGATGTATCCACGATCGTCGAGCGCGCTAGGGTCGCGTGGCTCGCGGTCCTGGACGTTGGTATCGGTGGTGCCGGCAATGACACCGTCGATGTCGAGGCCGATCTTCTCGCCCATCTGCTCGGGCACGCCGTGGATGTTGATGCGGCGGAGGAACTCGCTGGATTCCTGGATGCGGGTTTCCAGGGTCTGGGCGACGCTCGGGGCGGCGGTGAACTTGGTGGTGACGTCGGGCACGCCGTGAAGCTGCGCGAGCTGCTGCAGGTAGGCGTTGAAAAGGGCACGGGTTTCGTTGCGCATGGTGTTCTCCGGGTAGTCCTTGCTGGATGGCTGTCCGTGGGTTAGCAGTCGGTGGTAACCCGGTTGGCATCGCCGCCCGTTGCAGCGGGCCGCTGCTGCTGGCGGTGGTCTTCGGTACCCGCGAGACGCTTGACCAGGTCGGCGAACTCGCCGGCCAGCTTGTCGTGGGCGGTTTGCAGGGTGGCGAGCTTGGTCTGCTCGGCGGCGAAGGCCTTGCCCTGGTCGGCTACGTGCGCCGCCATGGCTTCCACCGATTCGCCGAGTTCGGCGAACAGGGCGGCATCCTTGCCGTCGGCTTCCTTGCTCTTGCCGAGGGCTTCCAGGACGCGGGTGAACAGGCCGGTGACCTTGCTCTCCGCGTCGAGGACTTCCTCGAACTCGAGTTGGGCCTCGAGGGCCTCGGTGAACATGGAGGTCGCCGAGTAGTGGCGATCCTTGAAGGGGCTGGCTTCGGGCTTTTGCGCGGAGAAGGCGAGCACGTCGGTGCCCAGGCTGGCCGGCGAGTCGGTAACGGCGAGGCCGACGATGTAGGCCTCGCCGGTATCGGCGAAGCTGTCGTCGATCTCGATGGAGGTGTAGATCTTCTGCTTGGCCTTGTTCATGGCCACCAGGTCTTCGGTGGGCTCGATCTGGGCGAACAGGGCCAGCTTCTTCTGGCCGTTGATCTCGACCTCCTCGGCCTTGACCGCGAGGATGTCGCCGTAGGCCTTGAAGGGGCTGTCCGGCAGCAGGCTGCGGAAGTGCTCGAGCCAGACGCGGGCGCCGTAGGTGGCCTGGTTGAAGTTCTTGGCCGCCTGCTCCAGCCAGCTGCGCTCGATCTTGCGTTTGTCGGTGGTGGCGCCCTCGACGGCCACGCGGAACCACTTGGAACGGTATTTCTTCGACATTGGGTCTGTCCTCGATGCGGGGGCGGCGTGCTGCCGTTGCGTTGAGGGCATGGTCGATAGCTGGGCGTTGGCGGGCAATCTGCCGCCCTTGTAGGGCATGACGCTACAGGGTGCGGCGCTACTGGGCCTCGCGCGCGGGCGGCAGCATCTGCGCCATGAATGCCGCCGTTGAAATTCCCGCCCGTGATAACCGCCGCCAGGCCAAGTTCTTGTACTGGACGGGGTGGCGCGTCACCGAGATTGCCGAGTACCTGGGCGAGAAGGAGAAGACCGTCCACTCCTGGAAGGCGCGGGACGAGTGGGACCGGGCGGACAATGTAGAGCGGATCGGCGGGGCGTTGGAAGCCCGCCTGGTGCAGTTGATCCTGAAGGAGGGCAAGACCGGCGGCGACTTCAAGGAGATCGACCTGCTGCACCGCCAACTGGAGCGCCAGGCGCGCATCGAGCGCTACCAGGGCGGCGGCACGGAAACCGAGCTGAACCCGAAGCTGGCCAAGCGCAACGAGGGGCCGAAGAAGAAGCCGGCGAAGAACGAGTTCAGCGAGGAGCAGGTCGAGCAGCTGGTCGAGGCCTTCCTGGATGGCTGCTTCGACTACCAGAAGGACTGGTACCGGGCGGGCAACCAGCGCACGCGGGTGATCCTCAAGAGCCGGCAGATCGGCGCGACCTACTACTTCGCCCGGGAGGCGTTCATCGACGCGCTGACCACCGGCCGCAACCAGATCTTCCTCAGTGCCTCGAAGAATCAGGCGTACCTGTTCCGCGGCTATATCCAGGCATTCTGCCGGGATGTGTGCGGGGTTGAGCTGACCGGCGACCCGATCGTGTTGCCGAACGGCGCCGAGCTGTTCTTCCTGGGCACCAATGCGCGCACGGCGCAGGGCTACCACGGCAACTTCTACTTCGACGAGTTCTTCTGGACGTTCAAGTTCGAGGAGCTGAACAAGGTCGCCTCGGGCATGGCGATGCACAAGAAGTGGCGCAAGACGTACTTCTCGACGCCTTCGAGCATGGCCCATGAGGCGTACAGCTTCTGGACCGGCGAGCGCTTCAACAAGGGCAAGCCGGCGGCGCAGCACCTGAAGGTGGACATCAGCCACGGGGCGCTGCAGCAGGGGCGGCTGTGCGAGGACAAGCTGTGGCGGCAGATCGTGACGATTCTGGACGCCGAGCGCGGCGGCTGCGACCTGTTCGACATCGAGGAGCTGCGCCGGGAGTACAGCCCGGACGCCTTCGCCAATCTGCTGATGTGCGAGTTCGTCGACGACGGGGCGAGCATCTTCCCGCTGGCGATGCTGCAGAAGGGCATGGTGGACAGTTGGGAGGCCTGGAGCGAGGACTACAAGCCGTTCGCCTTGCGGCCGTTTGGCGATCGACCGGTGTGGGTGGGCTATGACCCGGCCGAGACGGGCGACAGCTCGGGCCTGGTGGTGGTGGCGCCGCCGCTGGTGCCGGGGGGCAAGTTCCGCGTGCTGGAGCGCCACCAGTTTCGCGGCATGGACTTCGCCGCCCAGGCCGAGGCCATCCGCCAGGTAACGCAGCGCTACTGGGTGACCTACATCGGCATCGACCAGACCGGCATGGGCTCGGGCGTGGCGCAGCTGGTGCGGCAGTTCTTCCCCAACGTGACCACCTTCAGCTACTCGCCGGAGGTGAAGACGCGCCTGGTGCTCAAGGCCTATGACGTGATCCACAACGGCCGGCTGGAGTTCGACGCCGGCTGGACGGACCTGGCGCAGTCGTTGATGGCCATCCGCAAGACGGTGACGGCCAGTGGCCGGCAGTTCACCTACACCGCCGGGCGCACCGATAACACCGGCCACGCGGACCTGGCGTGGGCGCTATTCCATGCACTGCACAACGAGCCACTCGAGGGGCAGACCGCTGCCAATACCGGATTCATGGAGATTTACTGATGACTACCGAAACCACGCCGGCCGCTGCGCCGGGCATTGAGGCGTTCACCTTTGGCGACCCGACGCCGGTGCTGGATGGCCGCGAAGTACTCGACTACCTGGAGTGCTGGCTGAACGGGCGCTGGTATGAGCCGCCGATGTCGCTGGATGGGTTGGCGAAATCGTCCCGGGCCAGCGTGTTTCTGCAGTCGGGGCTGAACTTCAAGCGCAACCTGCTGGCGCGCACCTTTATCCCGCACAAGCTGCTCAGCCGCCAGGCCTTCGAGCAGTTCGCCCTGGACTGGCTGTGGTGCGGCAATGCCTACCTGGAGAAACGCCGCAACATGCTGCGCCAGGCCCTGGGGCTGCAGCCGACGCTGGCCAAGTACATGCGCCGCGGCGTGGACCTGGAGACCTACTACCAAGTGCGGGGCTGGAAGGACGAGCACGAGTTCGACGCGGGCAGCATCTGCCACCTGCGCGAGGCGGACATCAACCAGGAGATCTACGGCCTGCCGGAGTGGCTGTCGGCGCTGCAAAGCGCGCTGCTCAACGAGTCGGCCACGCTGTTCCGCCGCAAGTACTACAACAACGGCAGCCACGCCGGCTTCATCCTCTATATGACCGACACGGCGCAGAACGAGACGGACGTCGGCGCGCTGCGCACGGCTCTGAAATCGGCCAAGGGCCCGGGCAACTTCCGCAACCTGTTCATGTACGCCCCTGGCGGCAAGAAGGACGGCATCCAGCTGATCCCGGTGAGCGAGGTGGCGGCCAAGGACGAGTTCGGCTCGATCAAGAACATCAGCCGCGACGACATGCTCGCGGCGCTGCGGATCCCGCCGCAGCTGATGGGCATCGTGCCGGTCAACGCCGGCGGCTTCGGCTCGATCAAAGAGGCCGCCGAGGTGTGGGCGGTGAACGAGCTGGAGCCGCTGCAGGCGAGGTTGAGCCAGGTGAATGAGTGGCTGGGGGAGGAGGTGGTGCGGTTCAAGCCGTTTGAGGTGAGCCCGACCAGCTGATCACCAGCTGCACCAACCAGCCGCCCTCGAGGCGGCTTTTTTGTGCCCGCACATCCAGCAGGCGCACCAGACCGACCAGCGGCACAGTCGGAGTAGTCCAGCCCTGGCGCGCGCCGTCGTCCCCCCACCACGCCTGCGGGCTAAATAGGTCGTTATTTCTGCACGCCTGCAGTGGAGCGTATGCGGCCATGGCTGGGGGCTCTGGCTGCGACCAGAACTGGAAGAATGCCTGCGAAACCCTGCGCCGGAGCGTGCTACATGCGGGCTCTGGGACGCCCTCACGGCTCACGGTTTTCAGTCGACACGTTGCGGGAGGGTAATTTTGGTTAGTTCAGTGGTGCGGTGATGCTCAAGGCCCCGTGGTTGCTGAGTTTGAGCGATTACCTGAAATGGTAATTTACGGTTAGGTGAAAGGTAATTTTTCCGTAAGTGATTGATTTTAAAAGGGTATGTCTAATGTCATGGCAACCATGAAAACGGGTTAGGTGCTTACCAAGGAATTACCATTTTATTACCTTTAAACAATCATTCTAAATCATTGAAATTAAAGAGATTTAATCCTTTATCGAAAGCACCTAACCAAAATTACCCTCTTTTGAGGGGGCAACCGAAAATTGGAAAACCGCTGCTGCCCCAGGGTACTTTCCTGCCGCGCGAAAATTGATGGCAACAAAATGGCAACAGAAATCCACGAAAAAGTGCCCGCAAAGCCAGTATTTACGTTCGAAAATTGCTGAGCCGGGGTTTCGAATCTCACCGCTTCCGCCAAATGTACACGACAAAGCCCCGATATTCGGGGCTTTGTCGTTTCTAGCGAGCTTGAGTTCGCACCCGGGTCCACACTTTGGCTTGGCTCTAGGGCCAGGTCCTGAGTTCCGCTATGCGCCAAGGGTCTACACAAACTGAGTGGATGCCTGACGTGCTCCCTGGTCTGTCCACCAGCTCCGGGACAGACCACTCAGTCGCGGTAGAACACCTGGACCAGGTGGTAGCCGAACTGGCTCTTCACCGGGCCGTGCACCTCACGTAGCGGCTTCTTGAAGATGATCTGGTCGATCACTCGCACCATCTGCCCCGGGCGCACCTCGCCGAGGTCGCCACCGCGTTTGCCCGACGGACAGGTGGAATACTTGCGCGCCAGGACGTCGAAGGCCTCGCCGGCGGCGATGCGCTTCTTCAGCGCGGCCGCTTCCGCCTCGGTCTTGACCAGGATGTGGCGGGCCATTGCCTTTGCCATGACGGGTTCCTCATTTCGACTGGGCGGCTATTGTGCCAGTAGTCGGCGCGCCAGCAGAATGACGCCAGCCTCGAGACTGCTGTTTTGCCGGGAGTAGCGGCCGAATCTGGCCTAACGTATTAAGTCCACCCAACGGAAGCACCGCCCCATGGATCTCCATTCGCTGCTGAAAATCCTGGCCAGCCAGGACGGTTCCGATCTCTACCTGTCTACCGGTGCGCCGCCCTGCGCCAAGTTCAACGGCGTGCTCAAGGCCCTCGGTCAGGAGCCGCTGAAGTCCGGCGACGTGGCGCAGGTGGCCGAATCGATCATGGACAGCGCGCAGCGCGAGGAATTCGAGCGCGAACTGGAGATGAACCTGGCGATTTCCCTGGCGGGCATCGGCCGTTTTCGCATCAACATCTTCAAGCAGCGCAACGAGGTGTCCATCGTCGCGCGCAACATCAAGATGGAGATTCCCAAGTTCGAGGACCTCAAGCTGCCCGAGGTGCTGCTCAAGACCGTGATGGAGAAGCGCGGTCTGGTGCTGTTCGTCGGCGGCACCGGCTCGGGCAAGTCCACCTCGCTGGCGGCGTTGATCGACTACCGCAACCGCAACAGCGGCGGCCACATCATCACCATCGAGGACCCGGTGGAATACGTGCACCGGCACAAGAAGTCGATCATCAACCAGCGCGAGGTGGGGGTGGATACCCGCAGCTTCCACGCCGCGCTGAAGAACACCCTGCGCCAGGCGCCGGACGTGATCCTGATCGGCGAGATCCGCGACCGCGAGACCATGGAGCACGCCCTGGCCTTCGCCGACACCGGCCACCTGGCCATCTCCACCCTGCATGCCAACAACGCCAACCAGGCGCTGGACCGCATCATCAACTTCTTCCCCGAGGAGCGCCGCCCGCAGCTGCTCAATGACCTGGGCAACAACCTCAAGGCCTTCGTCTCCCAGCGCCTGGTCAAGACCGCCGACGGCAAGCGCCGGGCTGCGGTGGAAGTGCTTTTGGGCACGCCGACCGTCCGCGACCTGATCAAGCGCAACGAGTTCTCCGAGATCAAGGAGATCATGGAGAAGTCGAAGAATCTCGGCATGCAGACCTTCGACCAGGCCCTGATCGATCTGGTCCATGAAGGCGCCATCGATGAGGAGGAGGCGGTGAAGAACGCCGACTCGGCGAACAACGTGCGCCTCAAGCTCAAGCTGTATCGGGACAACCCTGCCACGCCGAGCCCGGCACCCGTGGCCGAGAAGGCCGCCGCGACGCCGGCCGCGGCGAGCGCGAAGGGCGACTGGGGGCTGGAGCTGAAGCTGGAAGCGATCGAGGAGGAGGCGCCGTCCGAGGACCCGGGGCGCTCGGGGATCTAGTCAGCATCGGCAGTCGTCTCGACGCCACCTTCGCCCCGGCAGCTGTACAGGAAATTTGGCCTGCCACTGTAACTGACCCCTCACCTCGAGAAGCTTTATGTTGGCTCGGTGCCCGCGACTCGGGCTTTCGAACAGGAGACTGTGATGCGAATTGCCGTGCTGACCTTCGAGGGATTCAACGAGCTGGACTCCTTTGTCGTGGCCGGGCTGCTCAACCGCCTGCGCGGCCAGGGCTGGCAGGCCCAGATCACCTGCCCCAGCGAGCAGGTCATCTCGATGAACGGAGTGCGGGTCCAGGCGCAACAGCCCCTGGAATATGCCAATCAGGCGGATGTGGTGCTGTTCGGCAGCGGCATTCACACCCGTGCGATTGCCGAAACCCCAGCCATTCTCGAGCGCCTGCAACTCGATCCGCAACGCCAGTTGATCGGTGCACAGTGCTCCGGGGCCCTGCTACTGGCCAAGTTGGGATTGCTGAACGATATGCCCGCCTGCACCGACCTGACCTCCAAACCCTGGGTGATGGAGGCGGGTGTGCGGGTCTTGGATCAGCCCTTCCATGCCCAAGGCAACCTGGCCACTGCCGGCGGCTGCCTATCGTCGCCCTACCTGGCGGCCTGGGTCATCGCCAGGCTGGCCGGGGAGCAGGCCTGCGCCGAGGCGCTGCATTACGTGGCGCCGGTCGGCGAGAAGCAGGAGTTCGTCGAGCGGGCGCTGGCGGCGGTTCGCCCCTATCTGCAGGTTCGGCTTTAACTGACAGGGCTGGTTACCAGCCCGCCAGCTGCGTCCCGTCGCCATTGTCCGCCCGGCATCTGTTTGGGCTCATCGAAGCCGTGGGGCAGGCTGTTCAAGACGAAACCGAGCCCCCGGACTCGACCGCCGCGTCCCGCTCCCCCAGGCATTCCATGCTCGATGGCATCGGCGCGGTGCCAGGATTCGCAGATCCGGGTTTCCGGTTTCACGCCGACGTCCTGCAGACGGGCCGACAGGCCGGTCAGCGCCCGAGACACCAGCTGGAAGTGGACACCCTTGCCCTTCGGCCCCGGGCGCTGCATGCCACAGACCGCGGTGTCAGGCCCCTGCAGCATCCGCGGTGCGCCCTCCCGCTCGAAGTAGCCGAAACGATCAGGGCGCTCGTTGTCGTCAGGGTTGGGCCCGGAACCAGAACTCGATCTCGTCGCTATCCTCGGTGAACTCGGCGGCATGTTCGACGCCGGCCGGCACGTGATACCAGTCGCCGACCCCGTAGGTGGTGGTCGAACCCTGCATCGTCAGGATCAGTGCGCCGCGGGTGATCACGCCATAGTTGTCGGTGTCATGCGCGTGGGCCGGGATGCGGGTGTCGGCGGGGTAGGAGGCGAAGAGCACATCGGCGCCCTCGGCGGCGAGCCTGTAGGCATCGAAGCGGCCGTCGTACAGGGGCAGGCTCTTGATCTTGTCGGGGTACTGTCCAGCCATGCTGGGGCTCCTTGTGGGGTGATCTCCTGGAAGTGGGGTGACTCTCGGCTCAGCCAGGCTGCTGGGCCAGGGCCGCGTGCTCGGCGAGCTCGGCCTGGATAAAGGCGGCGATCATGCTCCGATAGACCGGCTCGACGACATCCGGGTTGGCACCCAAGGCCTGCGCCAACTCGCGCACCTTGGCGATCACCTGCTCGACCCGTTGCGGCGCCTTGACCTCCTCGCTGTTGCGCTTGAAGCGCGCGGCCTGGGCGACGAAGGCGCCGCGCTCGGCCAGCAGGGCGACCAGCTGGCGGTCGATGCGATCGATGTTTGCCCGCACTTCGGCGAGCGATTGGCAGTGAACGTCCATGTCTCGGCTGTCTCCTGGTTGGCGATGGTGGCGCGGCGAATGGCGGCGCACTAGCCGCCGCTGCCCAGCCGGCTCGGCGCTTAGCCGAGCTCGAAGCTGGTGATGCCGAAGATGCGTCCGAGGGGCAGGGTGGGGACGGTGCCTCGGTACATGCGGGCCGTCTCGAAGGATACCGTCATGCCGTGACGCTGCGCCATGGCGACCGCCGCGGCGTTGGTCGCCGGCACATCCAGGAAGATCTCCGCGCCGGCCGGGGCCGCGGCCCGCAGCGCCAGAAACAGCCGCTCGGCCAGCTCCGCGGTGTCGGCGAACAGGGGGCCGATCTTGTATCCGCTGCGGCACCTGCGCAGCACGGCGTAGCCGGCCAGCTGCCGGTCGCCAAGGATGCCGAGCGCCGTGCTCTCGGGCTGGGCGATCCAGTGCCGCAGGAACTCTGCGCGACTCTCCGGGAAAAATGGCCGGTCGTAGGCGCACAGGTCGGCGAAGGGCAGGCTGGACAGGGGCACTATCTCGGCATCGGTGCGCGGCTCGCCGCCCGCGAGCCCCTGGTAGCGGACGTTGGCATGGGCCAGGGCGAAGCCCGACTTGGCGTAGTTGCCTTGCTGCTCGACCACGCCGTCCAGGCCGACGGTGCGCCCGGCGAGGTAGGCCAGGCCGGCGTTCCAGAGCCGCAGGCCGTAGCCCTGGCCGCGGTACTGCGGCCTGACGATGTAGAAGCCGAGAAAGCCGAAGCCGGCGCCGTATTTCACCACCGAGATGACCGCAATGGGCTCATCGCCCAGCAGGCCGATGAGAAAGCCATCGGGGTCGGCTGCATGGTAGCAATCGGCATCGTGCAGGCCTGGATTCCAGCCTTCCGCCGCGGCCCAGTCGATGGCGATAGCGAGCTCTGCGCGGCGCATGGTTCTGATGCGGTAGTCGGGAGTATGCACGGTTTTGTCCACCCTGAAGGGCCGGGCGCGGTCGAGCCGCCGCCGGAGATGTCCGTCCCCCGACGCTATTCGATCCGTTCCGTGCTGTCCATCCGCACAGCGCTGATGGGCGGGCGCTGGGAGGGGCGTGAAGGGGGCAGCAGGGAGCGGGGGAATCGGCCCTGCTGCGGGGCGCTGCGGTCAGCTCTGCAGTTCGGGCAGATCCCGGTACAGCTCCAGCGCTTGCGGATTGGCCAGGGCGTCGGTGTTCTTCACCGGTTTGCCGTGCACCACGTTGCGCACCGCCAGCTCGACGATCTTGCCGCTGATGGTGCGCGGGATGTCGGCCACGGCGATGATCTTGGCCGGCACGTGGCGCGGGGTGGTGTTGGCGCGGATCACCTGGCGGATGCGCGCCTGCAACGCGTCGTCCAGCACCACGCCGTCGCGCAGGCGGACGAACAGCACCACGCGCACGTCGTCCTCCCAGTCCTGGCCGATGGCGATGGATTCCAGCACCTCCTCGACCTTCTCCACCTGGCGGTAGATCTCGGCCGTGCCGATGCGCACCCCGCCGGGGTTGAGCACGGCATCGGAACGGCCGTGGATCACCAGGCCGCCGTGTGCGGTCTCCTCGGCGTAGTCGCCGTGCGCCCAGATGCCGGGGAAGGTATCGAAATAGGCGGCCTGGAACTTGGCGCCGTCGGCATCGTTCCAGAAGCCCACCGGCATGGAGGTGAAGTGGCGGGCGCAGACCAGCTCGCCTTTCTCGCCCAGCACCCGCTGGCCGGCGTCGTTCCACACCTGCACGTCCATGCCCAGGCCCTTGCACTGCAACTCGCCGCGCCACACCGGCAGCACCGGGTTGCCGAGGGCGAAGCAGGAGACGATGTCGGTGCCGCCGGAGATCGACGACAGGCACAGGTCGGCCTTGATCTCGCGGTAGACGTACTCGAAGCTCTCGTGGGACAGCGGCGAGCCGGTCGACAGGATGGCCTTGAGGCGTGTCAGCCTGTGGCTGCTGCCCGGTTTCTCACCGGCCTTCTCCAGGGCGGCCAGGTACTTGGCGCTGGTGCCGAAGACGCTGATGTCCTCGGCGTCGATCAGGTCGATCAGGCGCTCGGCGCCGGGGTGGAAGGGCGAGCCGTCGAACAGCACCAGGGTGGCCCCCAGGGCCAGGCCCGAGATCAGCCAGTTCCACATCATCCAGCCGCAGGTCGTGTAGTAGAACAGGCAGTCGTCGGCCGTCAGGTCGGTGTGCAGGCCCAGCTCCTTGACGTGCTGCAGCAGCACGCCGCCGGTGCCGTGGACGATGCACTTGGGCACGCCGGTGGTGCCGCTGGAATAGAGGATGTACAGCGGGTGGTCGAAGGGCAGCGGGGTGAACTGCGGCTCGCCGCCGGCCCGGTAGAAGTCGTCCCACAGGGCGATCCGGGCGCTGGAGTGGAAATCGCCGGGCTTGGCGTCGGCATTGGCGTAGGGCACCACGATCAGCTGCTGCAGGGATGGCAGGCGTTCGAGGATTTCATTCAGTTTGCCGGTCAGATCGAGGTTCTTGCCGGCGTAGCGGTAGCCGGCGGCGGCGATCAGCACCTTGGGCTCGATCTGGCCGAAGCGGTCGATCACCCCCTGGGTGCCGAAGTCCGGCGAGCAGGAGGACCAGGTGGCGCCGAGGCTGGTGGCGGCGAGCATGCCGACCACCGTCTGCCAGGTGTTGGGCATGAAGGCGGCGACCCGGTCGCCGACCCCCACGCCGGCGTCGCGCAGGCTCTGCTGCAGGCCGGCGACATGGGACGCCAGCTCGGCGTAGCTCAGTTGCTCGCGGCTGCCGTCCTCGCCGACGGCGACCAGCGCCGGATGGGCATCGCGGCGGCGCAGCAGGTGTTCGGCGAAGTTCAGCGTCGCGCCGGGGAACCAGTGGGCGCTGGGCATGGCCGGGCCTTCCTGCAGCACGGCGTGCGGCTGCTGGCGGAAGCGGATCTCGAAGAAGTCGACCACGGCCTGCCAGAAGGCTTCGCGCTGCGCCACGCTCCAGTCGTGCAGGGCCGGGTAGTCGACCAGTTCGAGGCCGTGGCGCTGGTTGACGAAGCGGCGGAAGGCGTCCATCCGGGTGGCGGCGATACGCTCGGCCGAAGGGGCCCACAGGGGTTGTTGCATGACGACTCCTCATCTTCATTCGTGTTGTGCCAGACCATCGAAGCTGGCCGATGGCACGCTAGCCTAGCGCTCGCCACGCGCCTTGAACGCCAGCGACCCTTTTTACTCGGCTGCCGACCTGGGCCGTGCCGTGGCGGCGCTGCACCGGTCATGGTCGTCGGCGCGGCCCTCCTGGCGGCGGCGCTTTACAGGGCGTAAACAATGGCTGACGGCCTCGCCCGCTCAGGCGCCGGCCAGCCGCGCCCGGGCCACCCGCGAGCCGTTTTCCTTGCCCAGCACCGTGCAGATGCGCTGGCCGGCGGCGATCAGCCGGTCGAGGTCGACGTCGGTGGCGATGCCCAGGCCGTCGAGCAGGTACAGCACGTCCTCGGTGGCGACGTTGCCGGTGGCGCCCTTGGCGTAGGGGCAACCGCCCAGGCCGGCGACCGAGCTGTCGAACACGCCGACGCCTTCCAGCAGGCTGGCGTAGATATTGGCCAGGGCCTGGCCGTAGGTGTCGTGGAAGTGCCCGGCGAGCTTGTCGCGCGGGATGTCGCGTCCGACCACCTCGATCAGCCGGCGGGTATCGCCGGCGGTGCCGGTGCCGATGGTGTCGCCCAGGGACACCTCGTAGCAGCCCATGGCGAACAGGTCGCGGGCCACGCGGGCGACCTGTTCGGGGGCGACGAAGCCGTCGTAGGGACAGCCGAGCACGCAGGAGACATAGCCGCGCACGCGGACGCCGTGCTGCCGGGCGGCATCGAGCAGCGGCAGGAAGCGTTGCAGGCTCTCGCCTATGGAGCAGTTGATGTTCTTCTGCGAGAACGCTTCGCTTGCCGCGGCGAACACCGCCACCTCCTTGACCCCGGCCTCGAGGGCGGCCTCGAAGCCCTTCAGGTTGGGCGTCAGGGCGGCGTAGGTGACGCCTGGGCGCTGCTGGATGCCGGCGAACACCTCTCGGCTTCCGGCCATCTGCGGCACCCACTTGGGCGAGACGAAGCTGCCGACCTCGATATAGGCGAGGCCGGCGGCACTCAGGTCGTCGACCAGGCGCACCTTGTCGGCCACGCTGATCGGTTGTTTCTCGTTCTGCAGGCCGTCGCGCGGGCCGACTTCGACCAGGCGCACCTGTTTGGGTAGATTCATCGTTGCCTCTGCGTTGGTTGGCCTATTCGATGGGTATCGCTGTGCTCAACCCATCCTACGCCAGCCATCTTGTGGGATGGGTTGTACAGGGCGATAGCCATCAGGCGTTTTCCTCCAGTTCCACCAGCACGCTTCCTTCGGCGACCATCTCGCCCTCGCCGCAGTACAGCGCCTTGACCGTGCCGGCATGGGGCGCGCGGATGCTGTGCTCCATCTTCATGGCCTCCAACACCACCAGGGCGGTGCCGGCCTCGACGGCTTGTCCGGCCTCGACCAGCACGCGGACGATGCTACCGTTCATCGGTGCGGTCAGGCCGCCGTGGTGACTGTGGCGGGCCTCGGCCTCGGCGATCGGGTCGACCCGGCTGACGGCGTGCAGTTCGCCCCGGTACTCGAGGAACAGGCTGGCGCCGCGGCGGATCGCCAGGTGCGGGCGGCGCAGGCCCTGCCGCTCGACCCACAGGCGCTCGCCCTCGAGTCGCACGGCGCCGGCGGCGCTCGGGCGCAGGCGCACCAATTGGCGCTCACCGGCGCAGACCAGGTGCAGGTCGGTCTCCGCCGGCAGGCCGGCGCGCCAGCCGCTGGTGGCGCTCCAGGGCGAATGGAAGTCCTCGTGCTTGCGCCGCAGCGGCTCGCCCTGGGCGAAGGCTTCGGCGGCCAGTTGCCAGAACTCGGCGGGCAGGGCGCTCGCTTCCGGCAGCAACTGCTGCTGGTGGCGGGGGATGAAGCCGGTGTCCAGCTCGGCGTCGGCGAAGGCCGGATGGGCCAGCACGCGACGCAGGAAGGCCAGGTTGGTCCTGACCCCGCCGACGGCGGTCTCGTCGAGCATGGCCAGCAGGCGCAGGCGCGCCTCCTCGCGGTTGTCGCCCCAGGCGATCAGCTTGCCCAGCATGGGGTCGTAGAAAGGCGACACCTCGTCGCCCTCGGCCACGCCCGTATCGACCCGGCGCCCGGGACCCGACTGGGCTTCACGATACAGCGCCAGGGTGCCGGTGGAGGGCAGGAAGTCGTTGTCCGGGTCCTCGGCGTAGAGCCGCACCTCGATGGCGTGGCCGATCAGCGGCACCTGCTCTTGGCTGATCGGCAGCGCTTCGCCACGGGCCACGCGGATTTGCCAGGCCACCAGGTCGAGACCGGTGATGGCCTCGGTGACCGGATGCTCCACTTGCAACCGGGTATTCATCTCCATGAAGAAGAAATCGCCGCGCTCATCCAGCAGGAACTCCACGGTGCCGGCGCCGACATAGCCGATGGCCTGGGCGGCCTTGACCGCCGCCTCGCCCATGGCCCGGCGCAGCTCGGCTGTCAGGCCGGGGGCGGGGGCTTCCTCGACCACCTTCTGGTGACGACGCTGGATCGAACAGTCGCGCTCGTTGAGGTATAGGCAGTGGCCGTGCTGGTCGGCGAACACTTGGATCTCCACGTGGCGCGGCTTGAGCACGTACTTTTCCACCAGCATGCGCGCATCGCCGAACGAGGACTGCGCCTCGCGCTGGGCACTGGCCAGGGCCTCGGCCAGCTCGCTTTCGCGTTCGACCACCTTCATGCCCTTGCCGCCGCCACCGGCGGCGGCCTTGAGCAGCACCGGGTAGCCGATCACCTCGGCGGCGGCGCGGAAGGTCTCCAGGTCCTGGGCTTCGCCGTGGTAGCCGGGCACCAGGGGTACGCCGGCCTGTTCCATCAGGGCCTTGGCCGCCGACTTGCTGCCCATGGCGTCGATAGCCGAAGCGGGCGGGCCGAGGAAGAGCAGGCCGGCCTGCTCGATGGCGCGGGCGAAGCCGGCGTTCTCGGAGAGAAAGCCATAGCCCGGGTGGATGGCCTGGGCGCCGCTGGCCTTGGCCGCCGCGATGATAGCGTCGATGCGCAGGTAACTGTCGGCCGGCTTGGCGCCGCCCAGATCGATGGCGATGTCCGCCTCGCGCACATGCCGGGCAGCGCGGTCGATGGCGCTGTGCACGGCCACGGTGCGGATGCCCATGGCCTTGGCGCTGCGCATCACCCGGCAGGCGATCTCGCCGCGGTTGGCCACCAACAGGGTGTCGATATGCTTGAGACTCATGCGTGGGGCTCCTGCCAGGCGGGTTGGCGTTTGTCGAGGAAGGCGCCGAGGCCTTCCTGGCCCTCGGCGCTGACGCGGATACGGGCGATGGCGTTCTCGGTGTAGCGGCGCAGGGCCGGGGTCAGCACACCGCTGCCGACTTCGCGCAGCAGGTCCTTGGTCGCCTGCATGGCCTGGGGGCTGTTCAGCAGCAGGTTGGCGACCCAGTCGACGCCGGCCTGCTCCAGTTCGGCGGCCGGGTAGCACTCGGCCAGCAGGCCCAGCTCGCGGGCCCGTTCGCCGCCGAAGCGCTCGGCGCTCAGGGCGTAGCGGCGGGCGGCGCGTTCACCGATCGCCTGGACGACGAAGGGGCTGATCACCGCCGGAACCAGGCCGATGCGCACCTCGGACAGGCTGAACAGCGCATCGGTGGCGCCGATGGCCATGTCGCAGCAACTGACCAGGCCGACGGCGCCGCCGAAGGCCGCGCCCTGGACCACCGCCAGGGTGGGGATGGGCAGCTTGTGCAGGTTGTACATCAGCTCGGCCAGCTCGCGGGCGTCGTTGAGGTTGGCGTCGTAGTCCAGCGCGGCGGACTGCTGCATCCAGGCCAGGTCGGCGCCGGCGGAGAAGTGCTTGCCGCGCCCGCGCAGGACCAGGAAGCGCAGGCCCTTGTCGGCCTGCACCGCGTCCAGGGCGAGGATCAGCTCGCGGATCATCTGCGCGTTGAAGGCGTTGTGCTTGTCCGGGCGATCGAGCCACAGGGTGGCGACGCCGCGCGGGTCTGTTTCCAGTTGTACGGTGGTGAAGTCGGTCATGGTCATTTCCCTGGCTTACATGCGGAACACGCCGAAGGTCGTCGGCTCGATCGGCGCGTTGAGCGCGGCGGACAGCGCCAGGCCGAGCACCTCGCGGGTCTGCGCCGGGTCGATGACGCCGTCGTCCCACAGCCGGGCGCTGGAGTAGTAAGGGTGGCCCTGGCGCTCGTACTGCTCGAGGATCGGCTGCTTGAGCTTGGCTTCCTCTTCGGCGGAGAAGGCCTGGCCGGCACGGGCCGCCTGCTCGTGCTTGACCTGCACCAGCACGCCGGCGGCCTGCTCGGCGCCCATCACGCCGATCCGCGCGTTCGGCCACATCCACAGGAAACGCGGGTCGTAGGCGCGGCCGCACATGCCGTAGTTGCCGGCACCGAAGCTGCCGCCGATGATCACGGTGAACTTCGGCACCTTGGCGCAGGCCACCGCGTTGACCAGCTTGGCGCCGTGCTTGGCGATGCCGCCGGCCTCGTACTTCTGCCCGACCATGAAACCGGTGATGTTCTGCAGGAACAGCAGGGGGATGCCGCGCTGGCAGGCCAGTTCGATGAAGTGCGCGCCTTTCTGCGCCGACTCGGCGAACAGGATGCCGTTGTTGGCGAGGATCGCCACCGGGTAGCCCTGAATGTGGGCGAAGCCGCAGACCAGGGTGGCGCCGAACAGCGCCTTGAACTCGTCGAACAGCGAGCCGTCGACGATGCGGGCGATCACCTCGCGCACATCGAAGGGCTGCTTGGCGTCGCTGGGGATCACCCCGTACAGCTCCTCGGCGTCGTACAGCGGGGCGATCGGCTCGCGGTGGTTGAGCACGCCCTGTTTGCGCCAGTTGAGGTTGGCGATGCTGCGCCGGGCCAGGGCCAGGGCGTGCTCGTCATTGTCGGCATAGTGGTCGGCCACGCCGCTGGTCTTGCAGTGCACGTCGGCGCCGCCCAGGTCCTCGGCGCTGACCACCTCGCCTGTGGCGGCCTTCACCAGCGGCGGGCCGGCGAGGAAGATGGTGGCCTGGTTGCGCACCATGATCGCCTCGTCGGCCATGGCCGGCACATAGGCGCCGCCGGCGGTGCAGGAGCCCATCACCACGGCAATCTGCGGGATGCCCATGGCGCTCATGTTGGCCTGGTTGAAGAAGATCCGCCCGAAGTGCTCGCGGTCGGGAAACACCTCGTCCTGGCGCGGCAGGTTGGCGCCGCCGGAGTCCACCAGGTAGATGCACGGTAGGCGGTTCTCGCGGGCGATGGCCTGGGCGCGCAGGTGCTTTTTCACCGTCAGCGGGTAGTAGCTGCCCCCCTTCACCGTGGCGTCGTTGGCCACGATCATGCATTCGACGCCTTCCACGCGGCCGATACCGGCGATCACCCCGGCGGCCGGCACCTCTTCGCCGTACACCCCGTGGGCGGCCAGCTGGCCGATCTCGAGGAAGGGCGAGCCGAGGTCGAGGAGGCGGTTGATGCGTTCGCGCGGCAGCAGCTTGCCGCGGGAGATGTGGCGGTGCTGGGCCTTCTCGCCGCCGCCTTCGTGAATGCGCGCGAGGAGGCTGCGCAGGGCGCCGACCTGATCGCGCATGGCCGTGCTGTTGGCGGCGAACTCCGGCGAACGGGTATTGATCTGGGTGTGCAGGATGGCCATGGTCGCTTCCTGTAGGGTGCGCTCTGCGCACCACGCCGTTGTCTTGTGGTGCGCACAGCCTGGGCGGCCCCGCGCACCCTACGGATCACTTGGTTTCGTTGAACAGCTCGCGGCCAATCAGCATGCGCCTGATCTCGCTGGTGCCGGCGCCGATCTCGTAGAGCTTGGCATCACGCAGCAGGCGGCCGGTGGGGAACTCGTTGATGTAGCCATTGCCGCCGAGGATCTGGATCGCCTCCAGGGCCATCTGGGTGGCGCGTTCGGCGCTGTAGAGAATCACCCCGGCGGCGTCCTTGCGGGTGGTCTCGCCGCGGTCGCAGGCCTGGGCCACGGCATAGAGGTAGGCACGGCTGGCGTTGAGCTGGGTGTACATGTCGGCGACCTTGCCCTGGATCAGCTGGAACTCGCCGATGCTCTGGCCGAACTGCTTGCGGTCGTGGATATAGGGCAGCACCGCGTCCAGGCAGGCCTGCATGATGCCGACCGGGCCGCCGGCCAGCACCACGCGCTCGTAGTCCAGGCCGCTCATCAGCACCTTCACGCCGCCGTTCTCCACGCCGAGGATGTTCTCCTCCGGCACCTCGACGTCATCGAAGAACAGCTCGCAGGTGTTGGAGCCGCGCATGCCCAGCTTGTCGAACTTGCTGCCGCGGGAAAAACCCTTCCAGTCGCGCTCGACGATAAAGGCGGTGATGCCGTGGGGGCCTTTTTCCAGGTCGGTCTTGGCGTAGATCACATAGGTGTCGGCGTCCGGACCGTTGGTGATCCAGGTCTTGCTGCCGTTGAGCACGAAACGGTCGCCACGGCGCTCGGCGCGCAGCTTCATCGACACCACGTCGGAGCCGGCATTGGGCTCGCTCATGGCCAGGGCGCCGATGTGCTCGCCGCTGATCAGCTTGGGCAGGTACCTGGCCTTCTGTTCGGCCGTGCCGTTGCGGTTGATCTGGTTGACGCACAGGTTGGAGTGGGCGCCGTAGGACAGCCCGACCGAGGCCGAGGCGCGGCTGATCTCCTCGATGGCCACCACGTGGGCCAGGTAGCCGAGACCGGCGCCGCCGTATTCCTCCGATACTGTGACGCCGAGCAGCCCCATGTCGCCGAACTTCTTCCACATGTCGGCGGGGAACAGGTTGTCACTGTCGATGGCGGCGGCGCGGGGCGCCAGCTCGGCGGCGACGAAGGCCTGGACCTGCTCGCGCAGCATGTCGATGGTTTCGCCGAGGGCGAAGTTGAGGGACGGATAGCTCATGGTTCCACCTGTGATTATTCGATTTAAGTTCAGTAGTTAACGCTTTGTTTTTTAACAATTTCAGCCAGCGCGATCAGGCAGCGCTCCTCGGCTGTATCCAATTCCAGCTGCATCTGTTGAATGTCCAGCAGCTGCTGCTGCAGCTGGGCGCGGCGCTCGGCGATCTTGCCCATGAAGGTCTCCAGCTGCTTGCGATTGCCGTGGCCCGGGTCGTACAGCTCGATCAGCTCCTTGCACTCGGCCAGGGAAAAGCCGATGCGCTTGCCGCGCAGGATCAGCTTCAGGGTGACCTTGTCCTTGGCGCTGTAGATGCGCTCCTGGCCGCGCCGCTCGGGGCTGAGCATGCCTTGCTCCTCGTAGAAGCGGATGGCGCGGGTGGTGATGTCCAGCTCGCGGGCCAGGTCGGAGATACCGTAGGTGGCGGCCATGCGTAGATCTCGGCTGCTGTGCTTTACGTTAACGTAAACGTGCCGGGCTTCTAAGTCAACGCCCGTCACAAGAATGTCTGGGGCAGGGTGCCAAGGAATGTAGGAAAAAATCCTATAAGACAATTAGGTACAAAACTAACCTAAGGTGTAACGAGAACTGTTGCTTCCTCCCCCGGTGCACCGAGTGGTCGTCCGGCAGGGGGGCAGACCCTGGAAGAGTCCCCAGCCGCGCGGCGAGACCTGTCGCTTGGCTGGGGCAAACAGCAGGCGCTTTTAGTGGTGCGCTACCAGGCTGGCGCCGGAGTAGCTGGAGTAGCCGCGCAGCATCACATGATAGGTGCCGGCTTGTGGGGTGTTGAAGGTGCAGGTTTCGCTGTTGCCGTCGAGGTAGGGACGGCAGTCGTAGCTGCTGGTGGTCGGGGGCGTGCCGAAGCGCACGTAGAGGTCGGCATCCCCCGTGCCGCCGGAGAGGCTGAAGGTGAGGCTGCCGACGCCGCCTGGCACGGTGATGTTGTAGGCTTTGGTCGAGCCCTTGCTACCGGAGAGCCCGGATATCGGCTGGCCGTTGAACAGCGTATCGTCGTTCACCGGCGGTTCGCCGAGTTGCGCGTCGATTGCCGCGCGGGCATCGACCAGACCGCTGCCGCAGCCTCCGGAACAGCTGCCGGGCAGCGGCCGGGCAGAGTTCTTCAGGTGGCTTTCCACCTGCGCCGGGGTCTTCGGCGCCGCGGTCTGCATCAGGGCGACCACCCCGGCTACGTGCGGAGCGGCCATCGAGGTGCCGTTGTAGGCGGCGTAGCTGGCGCTGCCGGGGGTGGTGGTACCGCTGTTCAGGGTGGAGAGAATCCCCGACCCCGGCGCGGCGAGGTCGACCACAGAACCGTAGTTGGAGAAGCTCGAGCGCGACCCGCTGCGGGTGGTCGCCGCCACCGTGATGACGTTGTTGCAGTTGGCCGGGTTGAAGTTGCTGGCGTTTGCGTTGCTGTTGCCCGCCGCGACCACCACGGTGGTGCCGCGGCCGACCGCGCTGTTGATGGCGTTCTGCGTGGTAAGGCTGCAGCTGCCGCTGCCGCCCAGGCTCATATTGATCACCTGGGCCGGGGTGCTGGTGGTCGGCACGCCGCTGACACTGCCGCCGGAGGCCCAGACGATGCCGTCGGCGATGTCCGAGGTGTAGCCGCCGCAGGTGCCGAGCACGCGCACCGGCATGACCTTGGCGTTGTAGGCGACCCCCGCCACCCCCTCGCCGTTATGGGTCACGGCGGCCACGGTGCCGGCGACGTGGGTGCCGTGCCAGCTGGAGTCGCTGGGCGTGCCGCACTGGCCGGTGGTCCAGTCGCCCGGGTCGGACGGGTCGGCATCGCGGCCGTTGCCGTCGTTGGCCACCTCGGTATCGGAGATCATGTCGTAGCCGGCGACCAGGTTGCCGTCCAGGTCGGGATGGCTGACGACGCCAGTGTCCAGCACCGCGACCACCGTGCCGCTGCCGGTGCTGCGGTCCCAGGCGGCCGGTGCATTGATCCCGGCCGTGGCCTCGTAGTAGTGCCACTGCTCGTTGTAGCGCGAATCGTTGGGCGTGAAGACGGGCTTGAGCAGGGCGTCCACCTCGACGTACTCGACGTTGGGGTTGGCGGCGATCTGCTGCATCAGGGCCTCGGCGCCGGCACGGTCGAGCTTGCGGGCCGACTTGATGACATCGGCGCCAAGGGCGGTGCGGCGCAGCTGGCCTAGGCCGAGGCCCTGGAGCAGGCCGGCCTCGTTGAGGGCCTGGGCCCGCATGCTGCTGCTGGCCAGTTCGCTGCTGCCGCTGCGGTACTTGACGATGAAGCGATCGTAGTTCTGGCCTTCCTTGAGCACGCTGGTGTTGATCCGTGCGCTAGCTGCGTCTGGCGCGGCGAAGGCCATGGGTGCGGCGATTGCCACAGCGCAGGCGGTAGCCAGCGCAGGGTGGCGCAGGGCACGCGTGGTGCGAGTACGGGTAGAAGTCACGTTTGCATATCCCCTGTATTAGGTGGGTAACGGGCGCGCGGGTTGCGGCCTCGTCGCTCCTGACTGATAGAGGGATGCTCGGCAGCGCGCTCGTGGCGCCTGCAGAGGGCGTCCGGACCGGCGTCGATCGCCGGCGAACTCTCGCGACTGCGGGGGGCGTGACCCCTCGTCTGCGGACTGCACATCCCTGTGTACCCTCAAAACGCGATAACGCTTCGAGGCTCCTTGCTTCCTTCGTGCGATTGGGGTTGACGATGCCCGAAGACGGCAACCCGGCCCCGTGCTTCGGCGGAAGTACCGCGGGGGGCAGAGAAGCAAGCACCATGGTTCCAATTGCGTTGGTGAGAATAGCCGCGATCTCCCGGTGCGCTAGCCGACATCAGCCGGCAACGTGACGATGTGCACTGATCGAGATAAGTCGGCCAGATTCGCCCCGAGGGTAACTAGACAGGTGCAGATCACCAGTTTACGTTAACGGAATCACTCGCGACGACGATGGCCGAGCCGGTGCTGGGCGAAGCCGTCGAAGCCTTCCCATGGCGGTCAGCGACAAGCTGCGCAAGGCTCGCATGCCAAGCTCTGCAGCGTGTGCCGGCACGTGCCGCGGCCAACAGCGGTGCCGGTGTAGAAGCTGCCGCTGCCGATAAAGGAGTATCCGATGCGCCCGGCGATCAGCCACTTCCCGCTACCTGACAGCCTCGAGCACGTGCCGGACGACCTGCGCGAGCGGATTCTCGCGGTACAAGACAAGACCGGCTTCGTGCCCCATGTGTTTCTCATGCTGGCCCACCGCCCGGACGAGTTCCGTGCCTTCTTCGCCTATCACGATGCCCTGATGGAGCGGGAGTCCGACAGCCTGACGCCGGCGGAGAAGGAGATGATCGTAGTCGCCACCAGTGCCCGGCATGGCTGCCTGTACTGCGTGGTGGCGCATGGTGCGGTGTTGCGCATCTACAGCAAGGATCCGCTGCTCGCCGATCAGCTGGCGGTCAACCACCGCACCGCGCCGCTCGGCGGGCGCCAGCGGCTGATGCTCGATTTCGCCTTTCATGTCGGGCTCGAACGCGGCGGTCTGGATGGCGACTGGCAGGCGCGTCTGCAGGCTGTCGGTTTCAGCCTCGACGATATCTGGGACATCGGCGCCATCACCGCGTTCTTCAGTTTGTCCAACCGCCTGGTGTCGCTGGCCGGTACGCCGCCCAACCCCGAGTTCTACCTGATGGGCCGCGTGCCCAGGGCGCCGCGTTGAGGCCGTCCGAGCGCCGCGGTGCCCGTCGCCAGCGGGCGGCCCACGGAGTGTGACTGCAGCGCCTTCCCGCCTCGCGTTCAGGGGAGGGCAGGGCTGTGGCTGGCTGCTGCCGCCTCGCCGGTCGGTGCAATATTTTTGCATAACGCACCTGATTTTTTGCTCGTTATTATTTTACGAATGCCTGCTTATACTCTGGCTCGCCGGTCATCGGCGCGTCGCCCGGTTGGCCCTGTCGGCAGCAGCCATGGGCAGAGGCAACGAACCGGAAGCATAGGGATATGTCCGGGCAATGTAGCTCGCGGATAGATCATGAGGTCGGGATTAGACCTTCGTATAATGTTTTTCGTTTACGTAAAGGTAATAGTGTCTGCAGCGCCATAACCAATAACAACAATCAAGGTTAGAGGGCTCCACATGTCACCAGAGTTCGTATTGGAAACGCGCGGATTGACCAAGGAATTTCGCGGCTTCACCGCCGTGGACTCGGTCGACCTGCGTGTGCAGCAGGGACACATCCATGCCTTGATCGGACCCAACGGGGCCGGCAAGACCACGGTGTTCAACCTGCTGACCAAGTTCCTCCCGCCGAGCCGCGGCGAGATCCTCTACCAGGGCAAGGCGATCACCGGCCTGCAGCCGAACGAGATCGCCCGCCTGGGCCTGGTGCGCTCCTTCCAGATTTCCGCCGTGTTCGGCCACATGAGCGTGTTGGAGAACGTGCGTGTGGCGCTGCAGAGCAAGCTGGGCAACTCGTTTCGGTTCTGGCAATCCGAGCGTACGCTCGAGCGCCTCGATCAGCGCGCCCGGCAGATGCTCGACGAAGTGGGCCTGCTCGGTTTCGCCGACACCCTGGCCATCGAGTTGCCCTACGGGCGCAAGCGCGCCCTGGAACTGGCCACCACCCTGGCCCTGGAGCCGACCGTATTGCTGCTCGACGAGCCGACCCAGGGCATGGGCGCGGAGGACGTGGAAATGGTCATCGGCCTGGTGCGCCGCGCCGCGGCGGGGCGCACGGTGTTGATGGTGGAGCACAACCTCGGCGTGGTCAGCCAGCTGTGCGACCGCATCACCGTGCTGGCCCGTGGCGCGATCCTCGCCGAGGGCGACTACGCCAGCGTCTCGGCCAACCCCCAGGTGCGCGAGGCCTATCTGGGCAGCGAAGCGGCCGTCCTCGAGGAGGCACACCCATGACCAGCCTGCACAGTCCGCATTACGAGCAGCTGCGGGTCAGCGACCTGCATGCCTTCTACGGCGAATCGCACATCCTGCATGGCATCGACCTGCTGGTGCGCCGCGGCGAACTGGTGACCCTGCTCGGACGCAACGGCTCGGGGCGCTCCACCACGCTGCGGGCGATCATGAACCTGGTGGGCCGGCGTACCGGTTCGATCGTGATCAACGGCAACGAGACCCTCGGCATGGCCGCGCACCTGGTCCCGCGCCTGGGTGTGGGCTTCTGCCCGGAAGAGCGCGGCATCTTCGCCAGCCTCAACGTCGAGGAAAACCTGCTGCTGCCGCCCATGGTGCGCAGCGGCGGCATGAGCCTCGACGAGATCTACGAGATGTTTCCCAACCTCTACGAGCGGCGTTTCAGCCAGGGCACCCGGCTGTCCGGCGGCGAGCAGCAGATGCTGGCCATGGCGCGCATCCTGCGCACCGGCGCCAACCTGCTGCTGCTCGACGAGATCACCGAGGGTCTGGCCCCGGTGATCGTGCAGAAGCTGGCCGAGGTGCTGCTCAAGCTCAAGGAGAAGGGCCTGACCATAGTGCTGGTGGAGCAGAACTTCCGCTTCGCCGCACCGCTGGCCGACCGCCATTACCTGATGGATCACGGTCAGATCGTGGAGGAAATCAGCGCCGCCGAACTGCCGCTCAAGCAGGAGTTGCTGCACAGCAGCCTCGGCGTCTGACCCCCAGTCTCACCCCTCGAAACATGCCGTGCGGCGCGCCCCAGGCCCGCCGGATCGAGGGCGCTTTTCCCGGTACAACAACAATAACTGTGGAAGGTAACCCGATGAATCTGTTCCAGAAGACAGCAAGCACCATCCTCGCCAGCAGCCTGATCGCCTGCGCCGCCCAGGCGCAGGTCAGCGACGACGAAATCCGCATCGGCTACCTGGCCGATATGTCCGGCACCTACCGCGACCTCTCCGGGCCGGGCGGCCTGGAAGCGCTGAAGATGGCCGTCGAGGACTTCGGCGGCCAGATCGATGGCAAGAAGATCGTGATCTTCAGTGCCGACGACCTGAACAAGCCGGATGTCGGCGCCAACACCGTGCGCCAATGGGTCGATGAGCGCAACGTCGACATGGTCACCGGCCTGGTCGCCTCTTCGGTGGTGCTGGCGGCGAGCAAGGTGGTGGAGCAGTCGGGCAAGCTGGCGCTGATTTCCGGTGCGGCGGCCTCCAGCCTGACCGACGAATTCTGCTCGCCCAACCATGTCCACTGGACCTACGATTCCTTCGCCCTGGCCAACGGCACAGCCAAGGCGGTGCTGGCTAACGGCGGCAAGAACTGGTTCATCTTGACCGCCGACTATGCTTTCGGCCATGCCATGGAAGGTGACATCACCAGGGTGGTCGAAGCCGATGGCGGCGCCGTGCTGGGCAAGGTTCGCCATCCGTTCCCGAGCAGCGATTTCTCCTCCTACATCCTCCAGGCCCAGGGCTCCGGGGCCGATGTGATCGCCCTGGCCAACGCCGGCGCCGACACGGTCAACTCGCTGATGACCGCCAACCAGTTCGGCGTCGCCCAGTCCGGGCAGAAGCTGGCCGGCATGGTGGTGTTCCTCAACGATATCCACGCCATGGGCCTGGACGTGACCCAGGGCCTGATGCTGACCACCGGCTGGTACTGGGACCTCAACGAGGAGACCCGTGCCTGGGCCAAGCGCTATGAGGAACGCGTCGGCAAGATGCCGGGCATGGTGCCGGCCGGTATCTACTCGGCCGCCATGCACTACCTGAACGCGGTCAAGGCCACCGGTAGCGACGATACCCAGGCGGTGCGCGCGCAGATGATGGCCACGCCGGTCAACGACATGTTCGCCAAGAACGGCCATATCCGCGCCGATGGCCGCATGGTCCACGACATGTACCTGGCCCAGGTGAAGAGCCCGGCCGAGTCGAAGGGCGAGTGGGACCTGTACAAGATCGTCCGCACCATCCCGGGTGACCAGGCCTTCCGTCCGCTGGCCGCGAGCCAGTGCAAGCTGCTGGCGAAGAACTGACCGGCAGTCGACATCAGCTCACCACCCGGCTGCTGCAGCCGGGTGTCACTGACCTCCAGCGGGTGGACAATCATGACTATGGTACTCGGCATACCGCTGAGCGTGCTGCTCGGCCAGCTGCTGCTCGGCCTGATCAACGGGGCCTTCTATGCCCTGCTCAGCTTGGGCCTGGCGATCATCTTCGGCCTGCTGCGGATCATCAACTTCGCCCATGGCGCCCAGTACATGCTCGGGGCTTTCGCCGCGGTGCTCGGCCTCAACTACCTGGGCGTCAATTACTGGGTGGCGCTGGTCCTGGCACCGCTGCTGGTCGGAGCCCTGGGCATGCTCGTCGAGCGCGGCCTGTTGCGCCGGATCGCCGGCGAGGATCACCTCTACGGGCTGTTGCTGACCTTCGGCCTGGCGCTGATCGTCGAGGGCTGTTTCGTCAAGCTGTTCGGCGTCTCCGGTGCGTCCTACCCGATGCCCGAGCTGCTCAAGGGCGGCTACAACCTGGGCTTCATGTTCCTGCCCAGCTACCGCGCCTGGGTGGTGGTGGCCGCCTTGCTGGTGTGCCTGGCCACCTGGTACATGATCGAGCGCACCCGGCTCGGCTCCTACCTGCGCGCCGGTACCGAGAACCCCAAGCTGATGCAGGCCTTCGGCATCAACGTGCCCCTGCTGATCACCCTGACCTATGGCTATGGCGCGGCACTGGCGGCATTCGCCGGGGTGCTGGCTGCGCCCATCTATTCGGTCACCCCGACCATGGGCGCCAACCTGCTGATCGTGGTGTTCGCCGTGGTGGTCATCGGCGGCATGGGCTCGATCATGGGCGCCATCGTCACCGGCCTGGCCATGGGCCTGATCGAGGGGCTGACCAAGGTGATCTATCCGGAGGCGTCCAACACCGTGGTGTTCCTGGTGATGGTGCTGGTGCTGTTGATTCGTCCCGCGGGACTGTTCGGAAAGGAGGCATAGCCATGACCAGTCTGCATATCAAGCAGGACAGCCTGGTGCCGCAACCCCAGGCGGTGCGCGAGCGCCAGCAGGCCGCGCAGCGGCGCCAGCGCTGGTTCTACCTGGCGCTGCTGGGTGTCGCCCTGGTCGCGCCGCTGGCGGTGTACCCGGTGTTTCTGATGAAGCTGCTGTGCTTCGCCCTGTTCGCCTGCGCCTTCAACCTGCTGCTCGGCTACGCCGGCCTGCTGTCGTTCGGCCACGCCGCCTTTCTCGCCACCGGCGGCTACGTCACCGGCTTCCTGCTCAGCCAGTACAGCGGCCTGGGCACCGAGCTGGGGATACTTGCCGGCACCCTGGCCTCCACGGTGCTGGGCCTGCTGTTCGGCCTGCTGGCGATCCGCCGTCAGGGCATCTACTTCGCCATGATCACCCTGGCGCTGGCGCAACTGGTGTTCTTCATCTACGTGCAGGCGCCGTTCACCGGCGGCGAGAACGGCCTGCAGGGCGTGCCACGCGGTCAGTTGCTCGGCCTGTTCGACTTGAACGACAACCTGACGCTGTACTACTTCGTCCTGGCGGTGTTCATCTTCGGCTTCGCGGTGATCCAGCGCACCATCCATTCGCCCTATGGCCAGGTGCTCAAGGCGATCCGCGAGAACGAGCCGCGGGCGATCTCGCTGGGCTACAACGTCGACGCGCACAAGCTGCTGGCCTTCGTTATCTCCGCCGCGCTGACCGGTCTGGCCGGCTCGACCAAGACCGTGGTGTTCCAGCTGGCCTCGTTGACCGATGCCCACTGGCACATGTCCGGCGAGGTGATCCTGATGACCCTGCTCGGCGGTGTCGGCACCGTGCTCGGGCCGCTGGTCGGCGCCGGCGTGGTGGTCACCCTGCAGAGCTACCTGTCCAACGGTCCCTTGGGCGAGTGGGTGCATGTGATCCTCGGGGTGATCTTCGTCATCTGCGTGCTGCTGTTCCGAGCCGGCATCGTCGGCTGGGTGCTGAAGCTGGCCAGGCGCAACTTCTAGAGCAAGCCCTCCTTGGTACTTCGGGTGCGGACCGAGATCCGCGCCGGGGGGGGCTGTTTGCCGAAATCGCCCGGTCGAGTGGTCGGCAGGGCTGTCTAGCCGCCACGGCAAACCCGTGGCTAATGGGCCGGCTCCACCGGCCTTCGCCGGGTTACGCGCCGCAGTGGGCTGTCTGGGATGCGGCACTACCCCATCTACAAGAAGAGAGACCTATGTCCGTACTTCGTCCTACTCAGGTATTCATGCTCTCGGGCCTGGCCGCGGCCTTCGCAATTTGCACGCCGGCCTCGGCCGCGTTGCTCGACGACAGCAAGGCCAGCCTGGATATGCGCAACTTCTACATGAACCGCGACTTCCGTCAGGACGGCGCCAAACAGGCCAAGGCCGAGGAGTGGGCCCAGGGCTTTATGCTGCGCTTCGAGTCCGGCTACACCGAGGGGCCCGTCGGCGTTGGCCTCGACGCCATCGGCCTGCTCGGCATCAAGCTCGATTCCAGCTCGGACCGGGTCGGCACCGGTATCCTCAAGAGCGACCGCGAGGCGCCCAAGCGTGCCCAGGACGAATACGGCGAAGTCGGTCTGACCGCCAAGTTGAAGGCGTCGAACAGCACCCTCAAGCTCGGCACCCTGCAGCCGGTGCTGCCGGCCGTGATGCGCAACGACAGCCGTCTGCTGCCGCAGACCTTCCGCGGCGCCTGGCTCAACAGCAACGAGGTGGAGGGGTTGAGCCTGGACCTTGGGCGCCTCGACCGGATCAACCTGCGCGACTCCTCGGATAATGAGGAGATGACCGTGTTCAACGGCGGTAAGCGCAACATCACCCTGGGCAGCAGCAAGACCAGCGACGAGTTCCTGTTCGCCGGCGGCCGCTACCAGTGGACACCCGAGCTGGCCACCAGCTACTACTATGGCGGCCTCGACGGCATCTATAAGCAGCACCTGGTCAACCTGGTGCATCAGCTGCCGCTGGGCGAGGGGCAGAGCTTCAAATCGGATATCCGTTACGCCCGCTCCACGGACGACGGCGGCAGCAACGTCGACAACGATGCCTTCGGCGCGCTGTTCAGCTACCGCCTCGGCGGCAATGCTTTCACCGCCGGCTACCAGCACCTCTCCGGCGACACCGGTTTCGCCTACATCGCCGGCGCCGACAACGCGTTGGTCAACCTGGTGCAGATCAATGATTTCGGCAACCAGGACGAACGCAGCTGGCAGCTGCGCTACGACTTCGACTTCGTCGCCGTTGGCATACCGGGCTTGACCTTCATGACCCGCTACCTGTCCGGCGACAACGTCGACCGCGGCGCCGGCCAGCGCGAGGGCAAGACCTGGGAGCGCAACACCGATATCGCCTACGTGGTGCAGAGCGGCCCGCTGCAGAACCTCGGCCTGCGCCTGCGCAACGCCACCACCCGCAGCAACTTCGGCAGCGACCTGGACGAGAACCGCTTGATCCTCAGCTACAGCCTGCCGCTCTGGTAAGGCCGGGCTAGCCGCTCGATTCGCTTGCTCCCCGGTGTGTCCTGTGCCGGGCCCTGGTGGCCCGGCTTTTTTATTCTCCGGCCTCAATGCTGATGCGAGCCGTTTGCCGACCATGCATCTCTGACGGCCATTCTCGCCGGTAGTCGGGGAGCCATTGCGTTGACGTTAACGTAATGAGTTGTTAGCGTCCCAAGGTTCACACAGCCATGAACCCATGCCATACGCGCCGCTGCGCGCTGTCGCGCCTGGGCAATAGACCAAGGATCAAGCATGACCGCCAAGACCTACAGCATTTCCGAACTGGCGCGTGAGCTGGACGTGACCACCCGCACCATTAGGTTCTACGAAGAGCAGGGCATGCTGTCGCCGACCCGGCGCGGCCAGGAGCGGATCTACACGCCCAAGGACCGGGTGGCGCTGAAGCTGATTCTGCGCGGCAAGCGCATCGGCTTCTCCCTGGCCGAGTGCAAGACCCTGATCGAGCTGTACGACCCCCAGGGTGACAACCGTCACCAGCTCAACATCATGCTGGGCAAGATCGCCGAGCGGCGCCTGCAACTGGAGCAGCAGCTGCTGGATATCCGCCAGATGCAGCTGGAACTGGACACCGCCGAAGAGCGCTGCCGCGCCGCCTTGCTGGAGATTCCCGAGACCCATTGAAGCCCGGGTCGCCGCCCGTCAGTCCTGGGGCGCGCGCAAGGCCGCGCGCAGGGCGCTCATGACCATGTCGTGGAGCAGCTCGAGCCGTGCCGGGGCGCTCAGCCCTGGCGTCTCGAGCCAGGCCGGTAGCTGGTTGAGCAGGCTGACGATGCTGCTCAAGGCCGCGCGCCGGCTGCTGCCGAGCGGTTGCCCGCCGAATCGCTCCGCGCCTTGTATCAGCAGGTGTTCGTAGCGACCGCGCAGCTCGCCGATCCGCGCCTGCTGCTCGCTGGCCAGGCAGTGGCCGTCGTATTCGGCGAGGCGGAAATGCGCGCCCATGCTGGCGTGCAAGCGCAGGTGCGCCTCGAGCAGCCCATGCAGCTGCTCGGCTGGCGTGGCGGCGCGGCGACTCAGCTGACGGGCGCCGTGCAGCAGCTGTTCGTAGAGCTCTTCGATCAACTCGAACAGCAGCGCTTCCTTGCTCTCGATGTGGTGGTAGATCGAGCCGGGCTTGATCCCCAGGTGCTCGGCCAGGTCGCGCATGCTCACGCGGCTGAAGCCGCGTTCGGCGAACAGGCTCAGGGCCTGGCTGCGGGTGGCCTGGTAGCGCGAGGGATCGGCAAGTCGTTGAGTGGCGGGCATGGCGGTGCATTGGCTGTGAGTGGGCGAGTGCCGAGCATGGCGCCCCGGGCGGGGAAAACCCAGGTCGCCAGCGCTCGGTTGGCCTGAGCGGTTTGGCCAATGCCGGTTACAGCGGGTAGTTGGCCAGTTCGCGGGCGATCAGCAGGCGCTGGATCTCGCTCGAGCCCTCGTAGATCTGGGTGATACGTGCGTCGCGGTAGTAGCGCTCGACCGGGTAGTCTTCCAGGTAGCCATAGCCGCCGTGGATCTGCATGGCGTTGGAGCACACGCGCTCGGCCATTTCCGAGGCGAACAGCTTGGCCTGGGAGGCCTCCGACAGACAGGGCAGGCCGGCGCTTTTCAGCCGCGCCGCGTGCAGGATCAGCAGGCGGGCGGCGTTGAGCCGGGTGTGCATGTCGGCGAGCATATTGGCGATGCTCTGGTGCTCGGCGATCGGCTTGCCGAACTGGATGCGCTCGCGGGCATAGGCCAGGGCGGCCTCGAAGGCGGCCCGGGCGATGCCCAGGGCCTGGGCGGCGATGCCGATGCGCCCGCCGGCGAGGTTGGACAGGGCGATGGCCAGGCCCTTGCCGCGCGCGCCGAGCAGGTTGTCGGCGGGGATGCGGCAGTCGTCCAGGGTCACCGCGCAGGTGTCGGAGGCGCGGATGCCCATCTTGTGCTCGCTGCGCTCGACCACGAACCCCGCCGTATCGGTCGGCACCAGAAAGGCCGACAGGCCCTTCTTGCCCAGCTCCGGATCGGTCACGGCGAAGACGATGGCCAGGCGCGCGCGCTTGCCGTTGCTGACGAACTGCTTGGCGCCGTTGAGCACCCAGTGGCCGTCGACCAGCTCGGCGCGGGTGCGCAGGTTGTGCGCCTCGGAGCCGGCCTGGGGCTCGGTCAGGCAGAAGCAGCCGATGGCCTGGCCGCTGGCCAGCAGCGGCAGCCAGCGATCCTGCTGCTGCTGGGTGCCGAAGCCGAGGATGGGCCCGCAGCCCACCGAGTTGTGGATGCTCATCAGGGCGCCGAGGGCGCCGTCGCCGGCGGAGATCTCCTCTACGGCCAGGGCATAGGCCACATAGTCGGTGTAGCTGCCGCCCCATTGGTCCGGTACCACCATGCCGAGCAGGCCCAGCTCGCCCATCTGCGCCACCACGGCGTCGTCGAGCCAGTCGGCCTTCTCCCAGGCTTGGGCGTGGGGGGCGACTTCGCGGCGGGCGAAGTCGCGAGCCATGTCGCGGATCATGCATTGCTCTTCTGTCAGCTCGATGTCGTGCATCGCACCGTTCTCCTGTTATGGGGCGCCGTTCAGGCAGTGCGCTGGTTCGCGCGCGGGGCTGGCTTGAAGCCACTGAAAAATTGCTGCACCTGCTGCGCATCCAGGGCCTCGATGCGGGCCGTGCGCCAGCGCGGGGTCTTGTCCTTGTCGACGATCAGCGCCCGTATCCCTTCGATCAGGTCGCCCTGGTCGAACCACTGGTAGTCCAGGTGCAGTTCCTGGGCGAAGCAGTCGGCCAGCGGCAACTGGCGCCCGCGCCGCAGCAGCTCCAGGGTCACCGCCATGGCCAGGGGGGAACGGCTGTCGAGCACTCGAATGACTTCATCGCACCAGGCCCGCAGCTCGGCTCGGGTCTCCTGCGCCAGCGCGGTGCGGATGCTCTGCAGGTCGGCCAGGGCAAAATGCTGGTCGATGGCCGCACGGACGGTTTTGAGCTCGGCGCCGGGCAGCTGGTCGGTCGCCAGGCTGGCCACCAGGTTGCGCAAGGCTTCCCGCGGCTGGCCGGTCCAGTGCAGGTCGTCGAGACCGCGATCGAATTCGGCCAGCCGTTCACTGGGCAGGCACCAGTCGGCCAGGCGACAGTAGAGGGCGTCTGCAGCACGCACCTGCATACCGGTGACGCCGAGAAAGATGCCCAGCTCGCCGGGCAGGCGCGGCAGGAAGTAACTGCCGCCGACATCCGGGAAGAAGCCGATGGCGACTTCCGGCATAGCCATGCGCGTGCGTTCGCTGATCACCCGCAGGCTCGCGCCCTGGACCAGGCCCATGCCGCCGCCGAGGACGAAACCGTCCATCAACGCCAGCGTGGGTTTCGGGTAGGCGTGGATGTAGGCGTCGAGGGCGTACTCCTCCTCGAGGAAGATTTCGTGCAGATTGCCGCCGGATCGGTGGCTGTCGTACAGCATGCGGATGTCGCCGCCGGCGCAGAAGGCCTTCTCGCCGTTGGCGCGCAGCACCACCGCGAGGATCTCGGGGTCGCGCTCCCAGGCATGCAGCTGTTGCAGGAGCAGGCGCACCATCGGCAGGGTCAGGGCGTTCAGCCCAGCGGGCCGGTTGAGGCTCAGGTGGCCGACACGGTTGCGCACTTCTGCCAGTACGGGGGCCTCGGTTGCGCTCATGTTCAGGCCTCCTTGCGGTACAGCTTGATCACCGCGGAGAAGTCCAGGCCGCCATTACCCTGCAGACTGAAGCTCTGGTACAGCTGCTGCGCGGCGGCGCCGAGCAGCACCGGCTGGCGCGCGTGCCGGGCCGCTTCGGTGGCCAGGCCGAGGTCCTTGAGCATCAGGTCGGTGCCGAAACCGCCGCTGTAGCCGCGCGAGGCCGGGGCGTTTTCCAGCACGCCGGGGAAGGGGTTGTTGATCTCCGAACTCCAGCAACGGCCGCTGGAGGTGTTGATGATGCCGGCCAGCACCTTGGCGTCCATGCCCAGCGCAACGCCCAGGGCCATGGCTTCGGCGACGCCGACCATGGAGATGCCCAGCAGCATGTTGTTGGCGATCTTGGCCACCTGGCCATTGCCGCTGGCGCCACAGTGGACGATGTTCTTGCCCATGGCGGCGAGGATAGGCCCGGCCCGGTCGAAGTCGGCGACCTCGCCACCGACCATGAAGGTCAGGGTGCCGGCCGCGGCGCCGCCGGTGCCGCCGGACACCGGCGCATCGAGCATGGGGTTGCCCTGGGCGGCTGCCTGGGCGGCCACCTCGCGGGCGCTGAGCGGGTCGATGGTCGAGCTGTCGATCAGCAGCACGCCCGGACGGACATGCGCCAGCAGGCCGTCCTGGCCCAGGTAGACCTGCTTCACCTGGGTTGCCGCCGGCAGCATGGTGACGATGGCATCCACCTGGGCCTGGGCAATTGCCGCGGGCGAGGTGGCGGCCTGGGCGCCGGCTTCGACCAGGACGGCGACGGCCTGGTTCGAGGGGTCGAAGACGCTGACGCTGTGACCGGCCTTGAGCAGGTTGCGGGCCATGGGGCCGCCCATGTTGCCGAGGCCGAGAAAACCGATATGCATGGTGGATACCTCTGTAATGGGGGGCTCAACGGTGCTGGAAGTTGGGTTGGCGCTTTTCCACGAAGGCGTTCATGCCTTCCTTCTGGTCGTGGCTGGCGAACAGCGAATGGAACACCCGGCGCTCGAAGCGCACGCCCTCGGCCAGGCCGAGTTCGAAGGCGCGGTTGACGCATTCCTTGACCAGCAGGGTGGCCGGCAGCGACTTGGCGGCGATGCCGCGGGCCACCGCCAGGGTCTGCTCGAGCAGCTCGGCGGCGGGCAACACGCGGGCCACCAGGCCGGCGCGCTCGGCTTCCTCGGCGCCCAGCTGGCGGCCGGTCAGGCACAGTTCCATGGCCTTGGCCTTGCCCAGGGCGTGGGTCAGGCGCTGGGTGCCGCCGATGCCGGGGGTCACCCCCAGGCTCAGTTCCGGCAGGCCGAAGCGGGCGTTGTCGGCCGCGTAGATGAAGTCGCACATCAGCGCCAGCTCGCAGCCGCCGCCCAGGGCGTAGCCGGCCACCGCGGCGATCAGCGGCTTGCGCCGGTTGCCGATGCGGTCGGCGGCGGCGAAGAAGTCGTCCAGGTAGATCTGCGGGTAGCTCAGCGCGCTCATCTCCTTGATGTCCGCGCCGGCGGCGAAGGCCTTGGCCGAGCCGGTGATGACCAGGCAGCCGACCTCGGGGTCGGCCTCCAGGCGGTCGAGCACCTGGTTGAGCTCGCCGACCAGCTGGCTGTTCAGGGCGTTGAGCGCCTGGGGCCGGTTGAGGGTGATCAGGCCGACCCGGTCGCGAACCTCGACCAGCAGGGTTTGGTAGTCCATGGTGATGTCTCCCGAGGGGCCGGCCCCAGAGCCTGCTCATGATCTGCTGCGCGTCGGCCCTGCTGCGTTGCAACGACCAACGGGAGTAACAGCCGTAGGCTGGCCCGAAGGGCGAGCAACGCGTGTCAAACAGACTCGGAATGCTCATTTACAGCTCGTAAACTGCGCTTCCTCGTCTGTTTTCGCCTTGCATGGTGCTAGCTCGCGAGATCGTGAACAGGCTCTCCAGGCCGTCCCGCTTGTTTTATTTGAGGGTGATGGTGGTGTTGACCGAACCGCCGGCCTCGGTCTCGTCGAACCAGCGCTGGGTCACGGTCTTGGTCTGGGTGTAGAACTGCACCACCTGCTTGCCGTAGGGACCGAGGTCGCCGAGCTTGGAGGCGCGCGAGCCGGTGAAGGAGAACAGCGGCACCGGCACCGGGATAGGCACGTTGATGCCCACCTGGCCGACGTCGATGTCTTCCTGGAAGCGCCGTGCGGCGGCGCCGGAGCGGGTGAACAGGGCGGTGCCGTTGCCATTGGGGTTGGCGTTGATCAGCTCGATCGCCTCGTCCAGGGTCTTGGCGTGCATCACGCAGAGCACCGGGCCGAAGATCTCTTCCTTATAGATGCTCATCTCGGGGGTGACGCCGGCGAAGATGGTCGGACCGACGAAGTTGCCGTCCTGGTAGCCGGGCACCTGCGGGTTGCGGCCATCCAGGACCAGCTCGGCGCCTTCCTCGATGCCGCGGGCGATCAGGCCGCTGACCCGGTCCAGGGCGGCGCAGGAGATCACCGGACCCACGTCGGTGCCCGGTTCGCTGCCGGCACCCACCTTCAGGGTCTTGCTCTTCTCGATCAGCTCCGCCAGCCAGCTCTGCGCCTCGCCCACCAGGATCGCCACCGACAGCGCCATGCAGCGCTGGCCGGCGGCACCGAAGGCGGCGCCGAGCAGGTTGTTGAGGGTCTGCTGCTTGTTGGCGTCGGGCAGCACGATGGCGTGGTTCTTCGCCCCCATCATGCACTGCGCGCGCTTGCCGTTGGCGGTGGCGCGGTTGTAGACGTGGGTGCCGACCTTGGTCGAGCCGACGAAGGACACCGCCTTGATGGCCGGGTGATCGCACAGCAGGTTGACCGCCTCGGCGCCTCCGTGGATGACGTTGAGCACGCCGGCCGGCACCCCGGCCTCGAGCGCCAGCTCGGCCAGGCGCATGGTCACCAGCGGGTCCTGTTCGGACGGCTTGAGCACGAAGGTGTTGCCGGTGGCGATGGCCATCGGGAACATCCACAGCGGGATCATGGCCGGGAAGTTGAACGGGGTGATGCCGGCGCACACGCCCAGCGGCTGGTGCAGGGTGTAGGTATCGACGCCGCCGGCGACGTTGTTGGCCAGTTCGCCCATCTGCAGGCTGCCGATATTGGCCGCGTGCTCGACCACTTCCAGGCCGCGGAACACGTCGCCCTCGGCGTCCGCCAGGGTCTTGCCCTGTTCGGCGCTGAGCAGCGCCGCCAGCTCCTGCATGTTCTCGCGGATCAGTTGCTGATATTTGAGGAAGATCCGTGCACGGGCACCGATCGGGGTCTTGCGCCAGGTCTTGAAGGCCAAGGCAGCGCTGGCCACCGCGGCGTTCATTTCCTCGTCGGTGGCGAAAGGCACGCGAGCCAGCACCTGCTGGGTGGCCGGGTTGACCACGTCGCGCCACTGGCTGCTCGTCGATTCGACGAATTCACCGTTGATCAGCAGTTTCACGCTGGGGATGGAGGGGGTAGCGGTCATCTTGGTTCCTGCCTGTTGAGTGGGGCGAGCTAGGTCCAGCGGCCACTGCAGCCGCGTACGGATATGTCGGGGGAGGGCGCGGTTGCCGCGCCAGCCGGTTCAGCCCTTGAGTTGGGGGAAGTCTTCCTCGAAGAACTCCAGCGGCGCGCGGCTGTCGTCCTGCCGGCGCTGCAGCTCCATCTGCCGCAGTTCCACCCGGCGGATCTTGCCGGAGATGGTCTTGGGCAGCTCGCCGACGAACTCGATGCGCCGCACCCGCTTGTAGGGCGCCAGGTGCTCGCGGGCGAAGGCGAGGATGTCCGCGGCCAGTTCGGCGTCGCCGACCTGGCCGTGGGCGAGGATGAGGAACGCCTTGGGCACCGCCAGGCGCAGCGGGTCGGGGCTGGGCACCACCGCCACCTCCATCACCGCCGGGTGCTCGATCAGCGCACTCTCCAGCTCGAACGGGCTGATGCGGTAGTCGGAGGCCTTGAACACGTCGTCGGCGCGGCCGACGAAGGTGATGTAGCCCTCGGCGTCGACGGCCGCGGTGTCGCCGGTGCGGTAGTAGCCGCCGCGCATCACTTCGGCGGTCTTCTCCGGGCTGTCCTCGTAGCCGAGCATCAGGCCCAGCGGCGCGGGATCCAGCGGCAGGGCGACTTCGCCTTCGCTGGCCGGCAGGCCATCCGGGTCGAGCATGCACACCCGGTAGCCGGGCAGCGGACGGCCCATGGAGCCGGGCTTGAGCGGCTGGCCGGGGGTGTTGCCGACCAGCGCGGTGGTTTCCGATTGGCCGAAGCCGTCGCGCAGCGGCAGGCCCCAGGCCTCCTGGACCTGCTCGATGATCTCCGGGTTGAGCGGTTCGCCGGCGCCGACCAGCTCGCGCAGACGCAGGCGCTCGCGGCAGCCGGCCAGGTCCTGCTGAATCAGCATGCGCCAGACCGTCGGCGGCGCGCACAGGCTGGTGACGCCGTAGCGCTCCAGCACCTCGAGCAGGGCCGGGGCGCTGAAGCGCGCGACATTGTGGATGAATACGCAGGCGCCGGCGTTCCACGGCGCGAACAGGCAGCTCCAGGCATGCTTGGCCCAGCCCGGCGAGGAAATGTTCAGGTGCACATCGCCCGGCTGCAGGCCGATCCAGTACATCGTCGACAGGTGGCCGACCGGGTAGCTCTGGTGGCTGTGCAGCACCATCTTCGGCTTGCTGGTGGTGCCGGAGGTGAAGTACAGCAGCAGCGGGTCGCCGGCCCTGGTGCTGCCGTCGGCCTGGAACCGGGCGGGGTAATCGCCGGCGGCGCTGTGCGGGACCCAGCCGCTGACCGGCTGGCCGACGCAGATGCGCGTGCAGCCCGGGGCGAGCTGCTCGAACTTGTCGGCATGTTCGCTGCCCACCACCAGGTGGCGCACGCCGCCGCGCTCAATGCGGTCGTGCAGGTCTGCGGCGGTGAGCAGGGCGGTGGCCGGGATCACCACGGCGCCGAGCTTGAACGCCGCCAGCATGGTTTCCCACAGGGCGATGTGGTTGCCCAGCATCAGCAGGATGCGCTCGCCACGGCGCACGCCCAACTCGCGCAGGTGGTTGGCCACCCGATTGGAGCGCTCACTCAGCTCGGCGAAGCTGTAGCGCTGCTCGCTGCCGTCCTCCTCGATGATCCACAGCGCCGGGCTCTGGTTGCCGGCGGCCATGACGTCGAAGTAGTCCAGTGCCCAGTTGAACTGGTCGAGCTGCGGCCAGCGGAAGTCGCGTACGGCGGTGGCGTAGTCGCTGCGATGGGCCAGCAGGAAGTCGCGGGCGGCGAGGAAGGGGTGGCAGTTGCTGTTCATGGTGCTGACCCTGTTGTGTTGTTGTCGGGTGGCCTGATGCACAGCTCGATCAGGCGGATGGCTCGAGTATAGGTAAGCGTTTGCGCAGCAAACAGGCGCAAATAAACCGAATGGATGTGCAAAAAAATACCAATGGCCGCACTGGTCGTGGAAGCTGGCCCGGGGTATACCTGTGCGCACCTATCGCCTGTACCCCTAAGAAAGACGAGCGCCTATGCAAAAAAACACGGCTGGCGACAAGCTCAACTGGGACGACCTGCGGTTCTTTCTCGAAGTGGCACGTACCCGCACCGCGAGCGCGGCGGCGCGGCGCCTGGGGGTGGACTACACCACGGTATCGCGGCGCATCCGCGCCCTGGAGCAGAGCCTGGGAGCCCTGCTGTTCGAGAAGTCGCGCTCGGCCGGCTTCGTCCTGACGGTGGAGGGCCAGCGCCTGCTGGGCCATGCGGAAACCCTGGAGAGCACCCTGCAGGCCGCCTGCGAACAGGTGTCCGGCACCAGTCTCGGGCTTTCCGGCCACCTGCGCATCGCCAGCACCGAAGCCTTCGGTTGCTGCTTCGTCAGTGCGCAGATGAGCGGCTTTCTCGAGCGTTACCCGCATATCTCCCTGGATATCCTGCCGGTGCCGCACTTCGTCAGCCTGTCGCGCCGCGAGGCGGACATCGCCATCACCCTGGAGCGCCCGGAGCGCGGCCCCTATGTCTGTTCCAAGCTGTGCGACTACCGCCTGCGCCTGTACGCCACGCCGCAGTACCTGGCCAGCCATGCACCGATCCGTGAGCGCGAGGACCTGATCGGCCATCCCTTCGTCACCTACGTCGACGACCTGGCCTTCAGCGCCAAGCTGTTCTACCTCAACGATATGGTGCCCGGCGCCACCAGCCACCTGCGCAGCACCAGCGTGATCGCCCAGTACCATGCGGTGTTGCAGGGGCGGGCCATGGCCATCCTGCCGAGCTTCCTGGCCGGGCCGGACCCGCGCCTGTGCGAGGTGTTGCCCGATCAGGTCGACGTCATCCGCCAGTTCTGGCTGTCCTACAGCGAGGACCTGCGCAAGCTCAAGCGCGTCACCCTGGCCGCCGAGTACCTGCGCGCCTGCGCCGAGCTCAATCGCCCGCTGTTGATGGGGGAATCGACCGAGATGCACTACCTGGACATGGGGTGAACGGGCGGGCACCGGTTCTGGCCGGTGTTGGTTGAATGCCCAGGCATACGACCAATGACTGACTGGACAGTCGGCGAAGTCTTGCGCTAGCTTGCCGTTAACGTAAAGGCAAGGGTGGTTGTCGCCGGGCCTTCACACTCTGGAAAGCATCCCATTACAAGCACAACTAGGGGATTGTTCGATGAACCGACTCAGTTACACCCGCGGCCCGCAGGACCAAGCATTGTTGGCCATGACCATTGGCGAGGCCTTCGATGCCAGCGTGGCGCGCTATGCCGAGCGCGAAGCGCTGGTGGTGCGCCACCAGGGGATACGCTACAGCTGGGCGCAGCTGGCCGATCAGGTGGAGTGCGCCGCCCGCGCGCTGTTGGCGCTGGGCGTGCAGGCCGGCGATCGCTTGGGAATCTGGGCGCCGAACTGCGCCCAGTGGTGCATCGCCCAGTTCGCCAGCGCCAAGGTCGGCGCCATCCTGGTCAATATCAACCCGGCCTACCGCTTGAGCGAGCTGGACTATGCGCTCAAGCAGTCCGCCTGCAGCTGGGTGATCTGCGCCGACGCCTTCAAGACCAGTGACTACCACGCCATGCTCCTGGAGTTGGTGCCGGAGCTGGCCGGCAGTACCCCTGGCCAGTTGGCCAGTGCCAGGCTGGAGCAGCTGCGCGGAGTGATCAGCCTGGCCGAGGCGCCACCGGCCGGCCTGCTCAGTTGGGCGCAGTTCCTGGCCAAGGCCGCCGCGGTGGACCGCGAAACCCTGCTGGAGCGCCAGGCCGGGCTGCAGTTCGACGACCCCATCAATATCCAGTACACCTCGGGCACCACCGGCTTCCCCAAGGGCGCCACCCTGAGCCACTACAACATCCTCAACAACGGCTATATGGTCGGCGAGAGCCTGGGCCTGAGCGAGCACGACCGCCTGGTGATTCCGGTGCCGCTGTACCACTGCTTCGGCATGGTCATGGGCAACCTCGGCTGCCTGACCCACGGCAGCACCATGATCTACCCGGGCGACGCCTTCGATGCGCTGGCCACCTTGCAGGCGGTAGCCGAGGAGCGGGCCACGGCGCTGTACGGGGTGCCGACCATGTTTATCGCCGAGCTGGATCATCCCCGGCGCGGCGAGTTCGACCTGTCCAGCCTGCGCACCGGGATCATGGCCGGCGCCACCTGCCCGATCGAGGTGATGAAACGGGTCATTGGCGAGATGCACATGGCCGAGGTACAGATCGCCTACGGCATGACCGAGACCAGCCCGGTGTCCCTGCAGACCGGCCCGGACGACGCGCTGGAGCTGCGCGTGACCACGGTCGGGCGCAGCCAGCCGCAGCTGGAGACCAAGATAGTCGACGAGCAGGGGCGGCTGGTGCCGCGCGGCCAGATCGGCGAGCTGTGCACCCGCGGTTACAGCGTGATGCTCGGTTACTGGAACAACCCAGAGGCCACGGCCGAGGCGATAGACGCGGCGCGCTGGATGCACAGCGGCGATCTGGCCTCGATGGATGAGCAGGGCTACGTGTGCATCGTCGGACGCAGCAAGGACATGATCATCCGCGGCGGCGAGAACGTGTATCCGCGCGAGCTGGAGGAGTTCTTCTTCACCCATCCGGCGGTGGCCGACGTGCAGGTGGTGGGCATTCCCGACGACAAGTACGGCGAGGAGATCGTCGCCTGGATCAAATTCCACCCCGGCCACAGCGCCAGCGAAGGCGAACTGCGCGAGTGGGCGAAGCGCCGCATCGCCCATTTCAAGGTGCCGCGCCACTTCCGCTTCGTCGATGCCTTCCCCATGACCGTGACCGGCAAGATCCAGAAGTTCCGCATGCGCGAGATCAGCATCGAGGAGCTGGCGTTGGCCGAGTCCGTCTGAGCGCGCCGGTCGCAGCGCCCGGGTGCGCCGCGCTTCGCGGCGGCGATTGCCTGGGTGTCGCGTCCCTGCGACAGTGATGCCTCGACCCGCAACTGGCCTGGCACAGGGAAAACATGACGGGCACTTCTGCCGAAAAGGGCACCATCTCCGTACGCCTGGTCAACGAGGCCTTGCTGGAACTGCGCCAACAGGGCCTCGATGACGTGCCCCTGCTAGAGCGCGCCGGGATTGCCCCGGCGCTGCTGCAGCGGCCCTATGCACGGGTTTCGGCGCAGGCCTATGGGCGCCTGTGGCGCGCGATTGCCGCGGCCTCGGACGACGAGTTCTTCGGTATGAACCCCAGGCGTATGAAGTCCGGCAGCTTCGCCTTCATGGCGCATGCCGCGTTACGTGAGCCGGACATTGGCGCCGCATTGCAGAGCATGCTGCGCTTTGCCGGGTTGGTCTTCGACGGGCTGCAGCCGCGCCTGGAGCGTCAGGGCAGCCTGGCCCATATCGTCCTCGACGAGGAGGGCGCGCCGCCGAGTCGGGCCTTCGCCTATTTCACCCTGTGGATGATGCTGCACGGCCTGGTTTGCTGGTTGGCGGGAAGGCGCATCCCCATTCTCGGTGTGGAGCTGCGCTGCGCCGCGCCGGACTACCTGGCCGACTATCGGGTGATGTTCAGCGACAACCTGCGCTTTGCCCGGCCGCAGAGCCGCCTGTTGTTCAACGCCGATTGCCTGGCGCTGCCGGTGCGGCGCAGCGAGCCTGAGCTCAAGCGCTTTCTCGCCGGCGCGCCGGGCAATATCCTGGTGCGTTACCGCGACCCGCGGAGCCTCGGGGCGCGGATCAAGGTCTACCTGCGCAACCTCAAGCCCGAGCGCTGGCCGGACTTCGAGAACCTGTCCGGACACTTCTACATGGCGCCCTCGACCCTGCGGCGCAAGCTGGCCCTGGAAGGCCAGTCCTACCAGGGCCTGAAGGACCAGGTGCGGCGCGACCAGGCCATCGCCCGGCTGGACAGCGGCGAGGGCAACTTCTCCGAACTGGCCTTCGAGCTGGGCTTCGCCGACAGCAGCGCCTTCTACAAGGCGTTCAAGAAGTGGACCGGTACCACCCCGGGGCAGTACCGCGCGCTGATGCATCCCGAGCAGCCTGACTCCGGTTGTCCAAATCGCTCAGGCCGATAGACGCCTGTCGACATTGTCGCCGCACGCCGCCGCCGCGACTATTTCGGGACAACAACACACCGAGAGTCACCGAGATGCAGGATTACCTGAGCGCTGCCCGCGACTTCGATCTGCCCAGCACCGCCGCCGCCACCCTGGCCGGTTCCCTCGACGCCCTCAACGCCTGTGTCGAATGCTGCGACCGGCATGCCTTGCCGGGGCGTATCGCGTTGTTCTGGGAAGGCCGCGACGGCAGCAGCGCCAGCTACACCTTCTGCGAGCTGCAGGAGCAGGCGGCGCGTTTCGCCAACTTCCTCCAGGCCCAGGGCGTGCGCCCCGGCGACTGCGTGGCGGGCATGCTGCCGCGCAACGTCGAGCTGCTGATCTGCATCCTCGGCACCTGGCGCCTGGGCGCGGTCTACCAGCCGCTGTTCACCGCGTTCGGCCCCAAGGCCATCGAGCACCGGCTGCAGGGTTCCGGCGCCAAGGTGGTGGTGACCGATGCGGCTAATCGCGGCAAACTCGATGAGGTCGAGGGCGCGCCGCTGCTGGTCACGGTCGCGGGCGCCAAGGGCCAGGGCATCCAGCGCGGCGATTGCAGCTTCTGGGCCGAACTGCAACGTCACTCGGCGGCGTTCGAGCCGGTGCTGCGCTCGGCCGAGGATCCCTTCCTGATGATGTTCACCTCCGGCACTACCGGGCTGGCCAAGCCGCTGGCGGTGCCGCTCAAGGCGATCCTGGCCTTCGTCGGCTACCTGCGCGATGCGGTGGACCTGCGTCCCGAGGACGCCTTCTGGAACCTGGCCGATCCCGGCTGGGCCTACGGTCTCTACTATGCGGTGACCGGCCCGTTGGCCATGGGCCACCCGACCACCTTCTACGAAGGGCCGTTCAGTGTGGAGAGCACCTGCCGGATCATCCGCCAGTACGGCATCAGCAACCTGGCCGGCTCGCCCACCGCCTACCGCCTGCTGCTGGCCGCCCGGGAGCAGGTCGAGCCGCTGCTGCGCGGGCGCCTGCGGGCGGTCAGCAGCGCCGGCGAGCCGCTGACCCCGGAGGTGATCCGCTGGTTCGCCGATGGCCTGGACACCTGCATCCACGACCACTACGGACAGACCGAACTGGGCATGGTGCTGTGCAACCACCATGCGCTGGCCCATCCGGTGCGCCTGGGCGCCGCCGGTTTTGCCGTTCCCGGCCATCGCGTGGTGGTGCTGGACGAGCAAAACCGCGAGCTGCCGCCCGGCCAGCCGGGCATCCTCGCGCTGGACCGGCCGCGTTCGCCGCTGTTCTGGTTCCCCGGCTACCAGAACATGCCGACCAAGGCCTTCGTCGGCGACTATTACCTCAGCGGCGACACCGTCGAGCTGAACGAGGACGGCAGCATCAGTTTCGTCGGCCGCAGCGACGACGTGATCACCACCTCCGGCTACCGGGTCGGCCCGTTCGACGTGGAGAGCGCGCTGATCGAACACCCGGCGGTGATCGAGGCGGCGGTGATCGGCAAGCCGGACCCGGAGCGCACCGAGCTGGTCAAGGCCTTCGTGGTCCTGCAGCCGCAGTTCCGCGGCGAGGCCGAGCTGGCCGAGGAGCTCAAGCAGCATGTGCGCAAGCGCCTGTCGGCGCATGCCTACCCGCGCGAGGTCGAGTTCGTCATTGAGCTGCCGAAGACCCCCAGCGGCAAGATCCAGCGCTTTCTCCTGCGCAACCAGGAGATCGCCAAGGCCCAGGCGGCCACCCACTGAATTAAGGAAACGAAATCATGCGTATCGAAGACCGGGTTTTTCTCGTCACTGGCGCCAGCTCCGGCCTGGGGCTGGCCACGGCCCGCGCCTTGCTTGAACAGGGCGGCCGGGTGCTGCTGGCCGACATCGACGCCGAGGCCGGCGCCGCGCGGGCCGAAGAGCTGGGCGCCCAGGCGCGTTTCGTGCCGACCGACATCACCCGCGAAGAGGACGGCCGTCGCGCGGTGGCCGCGGCCATGGAGACCTTCGGTGGCCTGCACGGGCTGGTCAACTGCGCCGGGATCGCCCCGGCGGAGAAGGTCCTCGGGCGGGGCGGCGTGCATGGCCTGGACAGCTTCAACCGGGTGATCCAGGTCAACCTGGTCGGCAGCTTCAACATGCTGCGCCTGGCCGCCGAGGCCATGGCCCGGGGCGAGGCGAACGCGGAGGGCGAGCGCGGGGTGATCATCAACACCGCCTCGGTCGCCGCCTACGATGGGCAGATGGGCCAGGCCGCCTACGCCGCCTCCAAGGGCGGGGTGGCCGCCATGACCCTGCCGGCGGCGCGCGACCTGGCGCGCTCGGGGATCCGCGTGATGTGCATCGCCCCCGGCATCTTCGAGACGCCGATGATGGCCGGCATGCCCCAGGAAGTGCGCGACTCCCTGGCGGCCAACGTGCCGTTCCCGCCGCGCCTGGGCCGCCCGGACGAATACGCCGCGCTGGTGCGCCACATCATCGAGAACTCCATGCTCAACGGCGAGGTCATCCGCCTGGATGGCGCCCTGCGCATGGCGGCGAAATAATCTTGTCAAAAGACTGGGCGGCTCGGATCGCACCGAGGTTGCCCGGCACAGGCTCATAGAGGGACAGCGACATGAACATGCATTCCGATCCGGTGGTAATCGTCAGCGCCACCCGCACGCCCATGGGCGGTTTTCTCGGCGACTTCAAGGAGGTCAGCGCGGCCCAGCTCGGCGCCGCGGCCATTCGCGCCACCCTCGCGCGCGCCGGCCTGGCCAGCGACGCGGTAGAGGAGGTGCTGATGGGCTGCGTGCTGCAGGCCGGACAGGGCCAGGCCCCGGCGCGCCAGGCGGCCCTCGGCGCCGGCCTGAGCCAGGGCACGCCCTGCTCGACGGTCAACAAGATGTGCGGCTCGGGCATGAAGGCGGCGATGCTGGGCCACGACCTGCTGCTCGCCGGCAGCGCCGAGGTGGTGGTCGCCGGCGGCATGGAGAGCATGTCGGGTGCGCCCTACCTGCTGGAGCGGGCGCGCAGCGGCTACCGCATGGGCCACGGCAAGGTGCTCGACCACATGTTCCTCGACGGCCTGGAGGATGCCTACGACAAGGGTCGGCTGATGGGCACCTTCGCCGAGGACTGCGCCGAGGCCTATGGCTTCACCCGCGAGCAGCAGGACGCCTTCGCCATCGCCTCCCTGACCCGCGCGCAGAACGCCATGAACGAAGGGCGCTTCGCCGCCGAGATAGTCGCGGTCGAGGCCAGGGTAGGACGCGAAATGCGCCTGATCGACAGCGACGAGCAGCCGCCGAAGGCGCGCCTGGACAAGATCCCCAGCCTCAAGCCGGCGTTCCGCGAAGGCGGCACGGTGACCGCGGCCAACGCCAGCTCGATCTCCGACGGCGCCGCCGCGCTGTTGCTGATGCGCCTGTCCGCGGCGGAGAAGCGCGGCTTGACGCCCTTGGCGGCGATCCGCGGCCATGCCAGCTTCGCCCACGCGCCGAAGCTGTTCGCCACCGCGCCGGTCGGCGCCCTGCAGCGCCTGATGGTCCGCACCGGCTGGGAACTGAACCAGGTCGACCTGTTCGAGATCAACGAGGCCTTCGCCGTGGTGCCGATGGCCGCCATGCGCGACCTCGATATCGCCCACGACCGGCTCAACGTGCACGGCGGCGCCTGTGCCCTCGGCCACCCGATCGGCGCCTCGGGCGCGCGGGTGCTGGTGACCCTGCTCAACGCCCTGCGCCAGCACGACCTCAAGCGCGGCGTTGCCTCGCTGTGCATCGGCGGCGGCGAGGCCACGGCCATGGCCATCGAACTGCTGAATTGAACCGGGAGAACCCCATGATTCCATCCGAACAAGACCTGCAGATCCGCGACATGGCCCGCCAGTTCGCCCAGGAGCGGCTCAGGCCGTTCGCCGCCGAATGGGACCGCGAGCATCGCTTCCCCGCCGAGGCCATCGCCGAGATGGGCGAGCTGGGTTTCATGGGCATGCTGGTGCCGGAGCAGTGGGGCGGCGCCGAGACCGGCCACCTGGCCTACGCCATGGCCCTGGAGGAGATCGCCGCCGGCGACGGTGCCTGCTCGACCATCATGAGCGTGCACAACTCGGTGGGCTGCATGCCGATCTTGAAATACGGCAGCGAGGAGCAGAAGCGGCGCTTCCTCCAGCCCCTGGCCGAGGGCAAGCAGCTCGGCGCCTTCGCCCTGACCGAGCCCCAGGCCGGCTCGGACGCCAGCGACCTGCGCACCCGCGCCCGGCGCGACGGCGACCACTACGTGCTCAATGGCAGCAAGCAGTTCATCACTTCCGGCCGCCACGCCGGGCTGGTGATCGTCTTCGCCGTGACCGATCCCGCGGCCGGCAAGAAGGGCATCAGCGCCTTTATCGTGCCCACCGACAGCCCCGGCTATTCGGTGGTCCGCATCGAGGACAAGCTCGGCCAGCATGCCTCGGACACCTGCCAGATCCAGTTCGACGAGCTGCGCATCCCGGCCGAGCTGCGCCTGGGCGAGGAGGGCGAGGGCTACCGCATCGCCCTGGCCAACCTGGAAGGCGGGCGCATCGGCATCGCCGCCCAGGCCGTGGGCATGGCCCGCGCCGCCTTCGAGGCGGCCCGCGACTACGCCCATGAGCGGCAGACCTTCGGCAAGCCGATCATCGAGCACCAGGCGGTGGCCTTCCGCCTGGCCGACATGGCCACCCAGATCGCCGTGGCGCGGCAGATGGTGCATCACGCCGCCAGCCTGCGCGAGGCCGGCCTGGCCTGCCTGACCGAGGCCTCGATGGCCAAGCTGTTCGCCTCGGAGATGGCCGAGCGGGTCTGTTCCGCGGCCATCCAGACCCTCGGCGGCTACGGCTACCTGCAGGACTTCCCGGTCGAGCGCATCTACCGCGACGTGCGCGTGTGCCAGATCTACGAGGGCACCAGCGACGTGCAGCGCCTGGTGATCGCGCGCAGCCTGTGAGCTGCGGCGCCGTCAGCAGCAGTGGTAATCGTCCCCTGGTTGCAGGGCGATGCGGAGCGGGGGCACCTGTGCTCAGCTCGCGCCTTTGCTCAGCCATTCGATGAACAGCGAGAACAGCTCGGCCTGGGAGCCGATCTGCAGCTTGGTGTAGAGGTTCTTGCGGTGCATGCGCACGGTTTCCGCGGCGATGCCCAGGCAGCGCGCACTGGACTTGGCCGAGTGGCCGCGCAGCAACAGGTGGCACACCTCGAGCTCGCGGGCAGTCAGTTTGCCCTCGCCGAAGCTCATGAAGGCTTCGCGTAGCTGTTGTTCGAAGTCGGGGGTTTGCTGTTGTACACCAGCACCGGCGTTGTGCCAGTGCTGGCGACCCAGTTCCAGCACCAGCGGGGCGGTGTTGCGCAGCAGGTCCAATTGCCCCGGTGCGAATGGCGTGGCGCTGAGACCGTTGTACAGGCTGAGCGAAACACGCTCCTGCTGGTTCAGTCTGAGCATGAAATAGCAGTCTTCCACTGAGCCGGCGCCCAGGTAGTAGGTCTTGTAGTACTGGCTGCTGAAGAAGTCGTCGGGGGCGATCTCGCCCAGGCTGTAGAACCCCTCGGGCAGGCCTTGAGCCACCGCCAGGCAGAAAGGGTCGAGCAGGTAGCCGCGGGAGAAGTAGCGCTGCAACAGCAGTTCGCGGTTCTCGGCCGGGATGCCGCGTTCGTAGAGCAGGCTGGGGGCGCCGCCGATGCGCTCCAGATTGATCATCACCGACTCGACGGGCACCAGGCTGGCCAGGGCGTCGACCAGGGCCTCGGCGAAGTGCGGACCATGGCAGGCGGCCATGGCCCGGGCCAGGGCCTGATGCCAGCGCTGCAGGCTGTCCGGGGCGAGCATGGGGCAACTCCTCATTGCAGGGGCGCTCAGCATACCCCAGCGTATCCGACCCGGGCCGGCATACCCTCAAATGAGGTATGGCCGCCTGTGTCGCGGCTTCTTAGCCTGCAGGCAACACAGTCCAGCAGGAGTCAGCCCATGTCCATCGTCACCCCTATGCCCGCCGCCGTAAGCGACCAGGCCAGTCTGGCTGCCCTCGATCGCGCCCATTACATGCACGGCTATCACCTGTTCGACGAGCACCGCCAGCAGGACGCGCTGCAGATCGGCGCTGGCGACGGCGCCTATATCCAGGACCTGGCCGGCAACCGCTACCTGGATGCGGTGGGCGGCATGTGGTGCACCAATATCGGTCTGGGCCGCGAGGAGATGGTCGAGGCCATCGCCGAGCAGACCCGCCAGCTGGCCTACGCCAACCCCTTCTGCGACATGGCCAACCCGAGGGCGGTGGAGCTGTGCGCCAAGCTGGCCGAGCTGGCCCCGGGCGATATCGACCACGTGTTCCTCACCACCGGTGGCTCCACCGCGGTGGATACCGCCATCCGCCTGGTGCATTACTACCAGAACTGCCGCGGCCTGCCGCACAAGAAGCAGATTCTCAGTCGCCGCCACGCCTACCATGGCTCCACCTACCTGGGCATGTCCCTGGGCGGCAAGCAGGTGGACCGCGAGGGCCACTTCGACTTTATCCAGGACGGCATCCACCACCTCAGTGGCCCCTATCCCTATCGCGCCCCCGCCGGCCTGAGCGAGGCCGAGTACCTGGACAGCCTGGTGGCCGAGTTCGAGGCCAAGGTGCTGCAACTGGGGGCGGAAAACGTGGCGGCCTTTATCGGCGAGCCGGTGTTCGGCTCCGGCGGGGTGATGGTGCCGCCGGCCGGCTATCACCGGCGCATCTGGGAACTGTGCCAGCGCTACGACATCCTCTTTATCGCCGACGAGGTGGTTACCTCCTTCGGCCGCCTGGGGCACTTCTTCGCCAGCGAGTCGGTGTTCGGCGTGCAGCCGGACATCATCACCACCGCCAAGGGCCTGACCAGCGGCTACCAGCCCCTGGGCGCCTGCCTGTTCTCCGAGCGCATCTGGCAGGTGATCGCCGAGCCGGATCAGGGCCGCTGTTTCACCCACGGTTTCACCTATTCCGGGCATCCGGTGGCCTGCGCCGCGGCGCTGAAGAGCATCGAGATCATCCAGCGCGAGGGCATCCTGCAGCACGTCGAGGAGGTCGGTCGCTACTTCGAGGAGCAGCTCAAGACCCTGCTCGACCTGCCCATCGTCGGCGACGTGCGTGGCCTGCGCTTTATGGCCTGCGTCGAGTTCGTCGCCGACAAGGCGAGCAAGGCGCTGTTCCCCGAGGCGCTGAACATCGGCGAATGGGTGCATCTGAGGGCGCAGAAGCGTGGCCTGCTGGTGCGCCCCATGGTGCACCTGAACGTGATGTCGCCGCCGTTGATCCTGACCCGCGAGCAGGTGGACTTTATCGTCCGGGTGTTGCGCGAAAGCATCCTCGAGACCCTGGAAGATCTCAAACAAGCCGGCCACTACTAGCGCCCCATTTCATTCACAGAAGGAAGGCTCCAAATGGACGACAACAAGAACAAGGTCCTGCGCTTTCGTGACGTCACCCTCTACACCGTCTCGGCCATGCTGTTCATGGATCAGATCGCCCTGGCCGCGTCCCTCGGTGCCACCAGCCTGTTCTGGTGGGCCTATGTGCTGGTGCTGCTGTTCGTGCCCATGGCGCTGATGACCGCCGAGCTGGGCACCACCTACCCCGGCAGTGGCGGGGTCTACCACTGGGTGCGGCTGGCCTTCGGCGCCCGCTGGGGCGCGCGCCTGTCGTGGATGTATTGGGTCAACAACGCGTTGTGGATGCCCTCGGTGTATATCCTCTTCGCCGCCATGCTCAGCGAGTTCTTCCTGCCGGATCTGAGCCTGTGGACGCAGATCGCCATCGGCATAGCCCTGGCCCTGCTGACCGCGCTGTTCAATGCGGTGAAGCTGGGCATCGGCAAGTGGCTGCCCAACCTGGGCGCGCTGATGAAGCTGGTGGCGGTGCTGGCCCTGGGTATCGGCGGCATCCGCTACGGCCTGCAGCACGGCTTCGCCAACCCCCTGAGCCTGGACAACCTGATCCCGTCGTCGGGGCTGGAGATAGCCGCCCTGGGCATCATGGTGTACGGCATCATGGGCACCGAACTGGCCTGCTGCAGTGCGCCGGAGATGCGCAACCCGCTGCGTGATATCCCTCGGGCGATTCTTGCCGCGGGCCTGCTGATCGCCGCCTTCAACGTGTTCGGCACCCTCGGCGTGCTGGCCGCGGTGCCCAGCGACCAGACCGACGTGACCAAGATCTTCGCCGAGTCGCTGTACCAGATGTACGGCCACGACGGCCTGGGCGGCGCCTTCGCCAGCCTGATCGCCTGCTTCGTGCTGTTCACCCTGTTCACCAATATGGTGACCTGGAGCATGGGCACCAACCGCGCGGCGGTGGCGGCGGCCAAGGCCGGCGAGCTGCCGGCGCTGTTCGGTGTGGCCCATCCGCGTTACCACACCCCGGTGGGCCCGGCGCTGCTGGCCTCGACGGTGAGTATCGTGGTGATGCTGGTCTACGGCCTGGTGGCGAGCAGCGCCGAGGAGCTGTTTTGGACCCTGCTGTCGATCTTCGCGATGATCTTTATGCTGCCCTATGTGCTGATGAGCCTGGCCTTTATCAAGTTGCGCCTGGGTGACCCGCGGCCGCGGCCGTTCCGCCTGCCCTTGGGCAACTTCGGCGCCTGCCTGTGGGCAGCGCTGGTGGGGCTGCATGTGCTGGCCGGCATCCTGCTGTTCCTGGTCACCCCGGGCGAGCCGGTCGACTGGAACAACGCCGGCAAGATCCTGCTCGGGGTCGGCCTGGCCCTGGCCATCGGCGAGTGGCTGATCCGCGCCAAGGCCGGGCAGCAGGCCCAGCAGGACCTGGCGTTGCAGGGGCGCTAACGCGGCCCGGCGCACCCTGTACAGTCGTTCAGCGCGTCCTGTCGGACGCGCTGTGACTGGATAAGGATCGAGCATGACCCAACACACCCGTTTCGCCCGTCTTGAGCCGGAGCTGCGCAAGGCGCATCTGCTCGAGGCCACCCCCAAGTACCTCGAGCAGCACGGCTTCCAGGGCGCCTCCATCAGCAAGATCTTCGCCGAGGCTGGGGTCTCGGTGGGTCTGATCAACCATCATCACGGCGGCAAGGACGAACTGGTGGCCGAGGCCTGCCTGACCGTCACCGGGCGGGTCATGGGCCTGCTGCAGGAGGCCGTGGACCAGGCCGAGCCGACTCCGCGGGGGCGGTGTCGGCTTTCTTCCAGCTTCGTTCTGCAGCGAGCTGCTCGACCCGCAGCTGCTGCAGCGCGGTCGAGTTGTGCCGGCGGATTCGCGCCGATGCACCAGGACTGAATCGCCAGACGCCTATCTGTGCCTTTACCGCTAGAGCGTATGCGCCACCTGGTGCAGAAATGCTCTACGAAATATTGCCGATATAGGGTTGTCGAACGATTGTGGTAGCGCTAACATCTGGCTCAAACAATTAGCGGCACCCCCTTGATGGCGCCCTGGAGTTCCCATGCAGCAACAGCCTTTCGCACTGCCTACCCGCACCACATTGGTGGTCATGGGCGTCAGCGGTTCGGGCAAGAGCGATATCAGCCAGGCCGTAGCCACTACGCTCGGCTGGCGGCATATCGAGGCCGACCAGTTCCATCCCCAGGAGAACGTCGAACGCATGCGCGCCGGCATCCCCCTGAGCGACACCGACCGGGTGCACTGGCTGGATGCCCTGATCCAGCAGATGCAGGCCGCCCAGGCCGCCGGCGAGGGCTTCGTGCTGGCCTGTTCGGCGCTCAAGCTCAGCTATCGCGAGCGCCTGCGCGCCGCCGTGCCGGGGCTGCGCTTCGCCCACCTGCATATCGACCACGCCACCGCCCTGCAACGCGTCGGCGCGCGGCCCGGCCACTTCATGCCGACGTCCCTGGTCGACAGCCAGTTCGCCACCCTCGAAGCGCCGGACGGCGAGCCCGGGGTGCTGTGCCTGGATGGCAGCCAGAGCCGCAGCGAACTGGTCGAGCAGGTCTGTGCCTGGGTGCGCCCAAGCGCCACGGCGGTGGGGATGGCCGAGCTCGTGGGGCTTTCCGCGGCGGAATTTGATAGCGCTACCAAGGGGGAGGGCGCGCACCTCACCGGCGAACCCATCTACAGCGGCGGTCTGGCGCGTCTGTTCGACCGCCTGACCGACGGCCTGATGGCCGTGCTGATGGGCTTCATGGTCCTGCTGGTGTTCGGCAACGTGGTGCTGCGCTACGCCTTCGACTCCGGCCTTGCCGGCGCCGAGGAACTGTCGCGCCTGGCCTTCGTCTGGCTGGTGTTCGTCGGCGTGGCCTCGAGCATGCGCCGCGGCGAGCTGATGAGCTTCTCGCTGATGCGCGACCGTTTCCCTAAAGCCGCGCGGCTGCTGATCGACTCGCTCAGCTGGCTGCTGGTGGCGATTGCCAGCGGCCTGGCGAGCTGGGGCGCGTGGCAGCAGCTGCAGTTCGGCTGGGGCATCGCCAGCCCGGTGGTCGGCTACCCTCTGGCCCTGGCGATGCTGCCGGTGCTGGCGTGCATGACGGTGCTGGTGCTGCTGGCCCTGGTGCAGCTGGTCAATGTCTGGCGCCGGCCCGGCCGGCTGCCCGGCGCCCTGGCCAATGTCACGGTCGACTGAAGCGTCCGCCTTGCACGACTTATCCCATAACAAGACCGGGCACCGCCCACCGAGGACCCACCGATGACCGTCGCGGTTTTCCTTTCATCCCTGCTGGGCTTCATGGCCTTCGGCATGCCGATCGCCTTCGCCCTGATCCTCACCGGCGCCGTGCTGATGTGGTACCTGGAGTTCTGGGACGTGCAGCTGCTGGCGCAGAACCTGCTGGCCGGCGCCGACAGCTTCCCGCTGCTGGCCGTGCCCTTCTTCATCCTCGCCGGCGAGCTGATGAACGCCGGGGGCATCTCCAAGCGCATCATCGCCATGGCCCAGGCCTTCGTCGGCCACAAGCGCGGCGGCCTGGGGTTCGTCGCCATCGCCGCGGCGGTGCTGCTGGCCAGCATGTCCGGCTCGGCCCTGGCCGACACCGCGGCGCTGGCCACCCTGTTGTTGCCGATGATGCGCCAGCGCGGCTACCCGCTGCACGCCTCGGCGGGGCTGGTGGCGGCCGGCGGCATCATCGCGCCGATCATTCCGCCGTCCATGCCCTTCGTCATCTATGGCGTGGTCACCAATACCTCGATCAGCCAGCTGTTCATGGCCGGCCTGGTGCCGGGGCTGATCATGGGTGGCGGGCTGATCCTGGCCTGGAGCCTGATCGCCCGCGGCTTCACCGAACCGACCCCGCCCAGGGCCAGCGAGGCCGAGCGCCGCGCGGCGCTGGTCGACGGGGCCTCGGCGCTGATGCTGCCGGTGATCATCGTCGGCGGCCTGCGCTTCGGCATCTTCACCCCCACCGAGGCGGCGGTGGTGGCGGCGGTCTACGCCCTGGGCGTGTCGACCCTGCTGTACCGCGAGCTCAACTGGAGCGCCCTGGTCGAGGCGATGACCCGCGCCAGCCGCACCACCGCCTCGGTGATGTTCCTCTGCGCGGCGGCCACGGTGTCGGCCTACATGGTCACCCTGGCGCAACTGCCGGACGAGATCGGCGCCATGCTCGGCCCGCTGGCCGACCACCCGCAGCTGCTGGTGGCGGCGATCATGCTGCTGATGATCGCGGTGGGCATGGTCCTCGACCTGACGCCGACCATCCTCATCCTGGCGCCGGTGCTGGCGCCGATCGCGGTCAAGGCCGGCGTCGACCCGGTGTACTTCGGCGTGATGTTCGTGCTGATCGGCTCCATCGGCCTGATCACCCCGCCGGTGGGCACCGTGCTCAACGTGGTCGGCGGCATCGGTCGGCTGCGCATGGACGTGCTGGTGCGCGGCGTGATGCCGTTCTTCCTGATCTACCTGGCCATCGTCATCTTGCTGATCGCCGTTCCGCAAATCGTCACCGTGCCGCTGGCATGGCTGCGTTGACGGAAAGACCCAACAAGCCCGGAGCCGCGGTGGCCCGGGCAAGCGTCACCCCGTACTCTCCTACAACAACAAAGGTACTAGCCCCATGAAACGTTTCCTGCTCGCCGGCCTCGCCGCCGCCACCCTGCTCAGCCCGCTGGCCACCCTCAGCGTCCAGGCCGACGAAATCCGCTCGCGGCTGATCCGCTTCGGCTACGGCCTCAACGAGGACAGCAACCAGGGCCGCGCCGCCAAGCTGCTGGCCGAGGAAGTGGCCAAGGCCTCCGACGGCAAGCTGAAGATCCGCACCTTCGGCTCCGCCAGCCTGGGGGCCGACAACCAGATGCAGAACGCGCTGATCGGCGGCGCCCAGGAGATGATGGTCGGCTCCACCGCCACCCTGGTCGGCATCAGCAAGGAGATGGCCGTGTGGGATACGCCGTTCCTGTTCAGCAGCGAGCAGCAGGCCGACGCCGTGCTCGACGGCCCGCTCGGCCGGCAGGTGATGGACAAGCTGGAAGAGAAGGGCCTGGTCGGCCTGGTGTACTGGGAGAACGGTTTCCGCAACATGACCAACAACGTGCGGCCGATCGCCAAGGTCGAGGACTTCGCCGGCATCAAGCTGCGCGTGATGCCCAACCCGGTGTACCTGGAGACCTTCAAGCTGATGGGCGCCAACGCCGTGCCGCTGCCGTTCTCCGAGCTGTTCACCGCGCTGGAGACCAAGGCGGTGGATGGCCAGGAGAACCCCTTCAACACCATCCTCTCGTCGAAGTTCTACGAGGTGCAGAAGTACCTGACCGTGACCAACCATGTGTACAGCCCGTGGATCGTCACCGCCTCCAAGCGCTGGTGGGACGGCCTGTCGCAGGCCGAGCAGGCGATCATCCTGCAGGCGGCGATCAAGGCCCGCGACTTCGAGCGCCAGGACACCCGCGCCGAGGCCGCCAAGGCCCTGGCCCAGCTCAAGGCCAACGGCATGCAGGTCAACGAGATCAGTGCCGAGCAGGTCCAGCAGATGCGCGAGATCGCCCAGCCGGCGATCCGGCAGGTGGTCGAGACGGTGGGCCAGGAGCTGTTCGACCAGGTCCAGGCCGCGGCGGCCAAGGCCGCCCACTGATGAGGTTTCGCGGGGTACGCCAGAAATGCCGGTGGCTGCATGGCGCCGGCCCAGGGCGGCGTATCCCGCGCTTTTTACCAGCTGGTAGAATCGCCGGCTTCTTGTTCCGGGAACTGCCATGAGCCAGCGCCGACGTCGCACCGCCGATCGCGTCACCCTGTCCGATGTGGCCAAGGCCGCCGGCTGCTCGCTGATGTCCGCCTCAAGGGCGCTGTCGCAGCCGGATATGGTCTCCGATGCCCTGCGCGAGCAGGTGATGCGGGCGGTCAAGGAGCTCGGTTATGTGCCCCATTCGGCGGCCCGGGCGCTGGCCAGTTCGCGTTCGAACCTGGTCGCGGTGATCATCCCGTCGCTGTCCAACTCGGTGTTCGTCGACACCGCCGAGGCGATCCAGCGGGTGCTGATGCCGGCCGGCTTCGAGATGATGCTCGGCGTCAGCCATTACCGGCCCGAGGAGGACGAGCGCCTGCTGCGCGCCTACCTGGCGCACCAGCCGGCCGGCCTGCTGCTCACCGGGTTCGAGCGCAGCGACGCGGCGCGGGAAATCCTCGGCGGCTACCGCGGGCCGATCGTCAGCATGATGGAGCTGAGCGACGCGGCGGACGACTACTGCGTCGGCTTCTCCCAGCAGGAGGCGGGCGCGGCCATGACCCGGACGCTGATCGAGCGCGGCTACCGGCAGATCGCCTTCGCCGCCGCCCAGCTCGATCCGCGTACCCTGCAGCGCGCCGAAGGCTATCGCCGGGCGATGCGCGCGGCCGGGTGCCACGACCCGGCCCTGGAATTGCTCACCCCGCAACTGTCGTCCATCGGCCTGGGCGCCGACCTGCTCGACCGCCTGCTGGCGCAGCAGCCGCAGATCGACGCGGTGTTCTTCAACAACGACGACCTGGCGTTGGGCGCGCTGTTCCGCGCCCGTCAGCTGGGCCTGGCGGTGCCGGAGCGCCTGGCCATCGCCGGCTTCAACGACCTGCCGGCCGCTGCCTGGGTGCACCCGACGCTGACCACGGTACGCACCACCCGCGGCAGGGTCGGCGAACTGGCGGCGCAGATGCTGATGAGCCTGATGCGCGGCGAGCAGCCGCAGCATCGGTGCATCGACGTCGGCTTCGAGGTGGTGGTGCGCGAGAGCGCCTGAGCGGCGCCCAGAGTGTCCAGGCCCCGCACTGCGGGGCTTTTTTCTATGGGGGCTCAGGCAGTGGCTTGCTCGAGCTTCTTCTCCTGGGCGGTGACCTGCTGGCAGATCTCGATGATCTGCTCGCGCATCCAGCGGTTGGCCGGGTCCTGGTCGGTGCTTTCGTGCCAGTACAGGTGGGTCTCCAGGGTCGGCACGTCGTTCACCGGCAGCTCCACGTGGTGCAGGGCGTTGCGCCGGGCGAAGCGCTCCGGCACGGTCATGGCCATGTCGGTCTGCTGCATCACGGTGCTGGCCATCAGGTAGTGCTGCGAGCGCAGGGCGATCTTGCGCTGGATGCCCATCTTGCCCAGGGCCAGGTCGATATAGCCCAGGCCGCTGCGGCGACTGGAAATGTGGATATGGGTCAGCGACAGGTACTCGTCCAGGCTGAGCTTGTCCTTGGCCAGCGGATGCCCGGGGCGCAGGGCGCAGACGTAGCGGTCCTCCATCAATTTGACGTGGCGCACCTGGGGGTCGGTGTTGAGCGGCGCATCGACGGCGAAGTCCAGGCGACCGGCGGCCAGCTCCTTGGTCGTCTCGCGACGCTTGGCCAGCATGCTCTCGATCACCAGCTGCGGCGCCAGACGGCGCAGGCGCTGGAACAGCGGCGGCAGGATGACCGCCTCGGTGAGGTCGGTCATGCTGATGCGATAGGTCTTGCCCGCCTGGGCCGGGTTGAAGGTGCGGCTTTCCTGCACCGAGATGCGCAGCTGCTGCAGGGCGCTGCGCACCGGGCCGATGATGTTCTGCGCCATGGGCGTGGGCACCATGCCCTGGGCGGTGCGCACGAACAGCGGGTCGTTGAAGGTCTCGCGCAGGCGGGCGAGGGCGTTGGACACGGCGGGCTGGGTGATGCCGACGATCTGCCCGGCACGGGTCAGATTGGCCTCGGTGTAGATGGCATCGAAGACGACGAAGAGGTTGAGGTCGACCTTGTTCAGATTCATTTCGAGCAGGCTCCGCGGATTGTCCGATGGCCGGATCATATATCGGTGATGAATGTTTATACACGACGAAAATAGCTTAGATAAATCCACACCCCTGTTCTAGCATCCTCCCCATGTCGCCAAGACCCCACTCAAAATTCCTCAGAAGGTAGCTCCCATGGATTTCGCCTACTCCCCCAAGGTTCAGGAACTGCGTGAACGCGTCACCGCCTTCATGGAGACCCATGTCTATCCGGCCGAGGCCGTGTTCGAACGCCAGGTGGCCGAGGGCGACCGCTGGCAGCCGACCGCGATCATGGAAGAGCTCAAGGCCAAGGCCAAGGCCGAGGGTCTGTGGAACCTGTTCCTGCCGGAGTCCGAGCTCGGCGCCGGCCTGAGCAACACCGAGTACGCGCCCCTGGCCGAGATCATGGGCAGCTCGCTGATCGGCCCGGAGCCGTTCAACTGCGCCGCCCCGGACACCGGCAACATGGAGGTGCTGGTGCGCTACGGCAGCGAGGCGCAGAAGCAGCAGTGGCTGGTGCCCCTGCTCAGCGGCGAGATCCGCTCGGCCTTCGCCATGACCGAACCGGGCGTGGCGTCTTCGGACGCCACCAACATGGAGGCCAGCGCGGTACGTCAGGGCGACGAGTGGCTGATCAACGGCCGCAAGTGGTGGACTTCGGGGGCCTGCGACCCGCGCTGCAAGGTGATGATCTTCATGGGCCTGACCGACCCGGACGCGCCGCGCCACCAGCAGCACTCGATGATCCTGGTGCCGATGGATGCCCCAGGGGTCAAGGTGCTGCGGCCGTTGCCGGTATTCGGCTACGACGACGCGCCCCACGGCCACGCCGAGGTGCTGTTCGACAACGTGCGGGTGCCCTACGAGAACGTGCTGCTGGGCGAGGGCCGCGGCTTCGAGATCGCCCAGGGCCGCCTCGGCCCTGGGCGCATCCACCACTGCATGCGTTCGATCGGCATGGCCGAGCGCGCGCTGAAACTGATGTGCGAGCGCGCCATCGGCCGCAGCGCCTTCGGCAAGCCCCTGGCGCGCCTGGGCGGCAACATCGATCACATCGCCGACTCGCGCATGGAGATCAACATGGCGCGCCTGCTGACCCTCAATGCCGCCTACATGATGGACACCGTCGGCAACAAGATCGCCGCCAGCGAGATCGCCCAGATCAAGGTGGTGGCGCCGAACGTGGCCCTCAGGGTGATCGACCGGGCCATTCAGATCCATGGCGGCGCCGGGGTCTCCAACGACTTCCCGCTGGCCTACTGGTACGCCATGCAGCGCACCCTGCGCCTGGCCGATGGCCCGGACGAGGTGCACCGTGCCGCGGTCGGCAAGTTCGAGATCGGCAAGTACATGTCCCGCGAGGCGATGAAAGCCAGCCGCTGACGGCACGGCCCGTCGCGCCGACCCAGCTGCCCGCCCTCGCGCGGGCAGCTGTCGCTCGGGGGATCAGCGCCGCGGCTCGCCGTCCTGGCCGGCCTCGCGCTGCAGCCAGTGCAGACGCAGGTGCAGTTGCGCGGCGAAGGCGCGGGCGGCCAGTTCCTCCTGGAAGTTCAGCGCGCGCCGGCCGCAGCGTACCTGCCAGAGCAGGCGCCGGCCCTGGACGACGGCGTGGATACTGATCTCGGGGAGGGTCAACGGCTGCGGCGGTCCTTGGCGTGTTTGCGGGTCTTGAACAGCGACAACAGTACGCCACCGATCAGCAGCGTCAAGGTCACGCTAAGCGACATCAGGGCCGGCACAGGACCGACCAGGTCGTGCAGGAAGATCTTGCCGCCGATGAAGATCAGCACCAGCGCCAGGGCGTATTTCAGATAGATGAAGCGGTGCATCAGCGCCGCCAGGGCGAAGTACAGCGCGCGCAGGCCGAGGATCGCGAAGATGTTCGAGGTGTAGACGATGAACGGGTCCTGGCTGATGGCGAACACCGCCGGCACGCTGTCCACGGCGAAGATCAGGTCGGCCAGCTCGATCAGCACCAGGGCCAGCAGCAGCGGTGTGGCATGCAGCCGCAGCCTGCCGCCGCCGGGCTCCGGCAGGCGCACCAGAAAACGCCCGTCATGCAGTTCGTCGGTCACCCGCAGGTACCGGCGCAAGAGCCTCAGCAGTGGATTGCGCGACAGGTCGGGACGGCGCTCCTCGTGGCTGAACAGCATCTTCACCCCGGTCAACAGCAGGAATGCGCCGAACAGGTAGAGCACCCAGTCGAAGCGCTGCACCAGCGCCGTGCCCAGGCCGATCATCAGCGCCCGCAGCAGCACCACCCCGAGGATGCCCCAGAACAGCACGCGGTGCTGGTAACGCCGGGGGATGTCGAAGAAACCCAGGATCACCGCCATGACGAACACGTTGTCCATCGACAGGGACTGCTCGACCAGCAGGCCGGTATAGAACTCCAGGGCCTTGGTTGCCCCCAGCTGCCACCAGATCCAGGCGCCGAACGCCATGCCGACGCTGACATAGCCGCTGTAGAGCAGCAGGCTCTCGCGCATCTCGATTTCGTGCTGTTCGCGGTGCAGCACCCCCAGGTCGAAGACCAGCAGGGCGATGACGATGGCGGCGAAGGCCAGCCAGAACCAGCCGGGAGTGCCGAGGAAGGAGAGGGTGAAGAGGCTGTCCGGTGCGGTCATAGGCCCTCCCTGATGTCCGCCTAAGTTGAGAATCAACTTGGTGACGCCGACATCACGGTGAGCATTCACCGCCAGAGGGGCCCGGTATCACTGGAGTAAGGCTAGAGCCGAATGGCGTCCGGGGCAAATCCCCCGGCACCGTCCGGCCCGGGGTGGGTTCAGTAGACCCAGACCTCGACCCGGCGATTCTTGATCCGCCCTTCGTCGGTGTCGTTGACGGCCACCGGCAACTCGTCGCCCAGGCCGATGATGTCGCGGAAGATCACCCCGCGCTTGGCCAGTTCGCGGCGCACCGCCATGGCCCGCAGCTTGGACAGCAGCTCGGCGCGAGCGGGGTCGGACTTGGGGTCGCCGAAACCGACCAGTACCACCTGGTGGCGCAGCTTGTCCTGGTCCTTCAGAAAGCTCAGCACCCGGTCTAAGTCATGCTGGGTCTTGTTGTCCAGGCTGGCACTGCCTTCCTGAAAGCGGAAGTTCACCGACAGCCGCTGGGCATCCTGGGCCAGGGTCCGGTAGGCCGCCGGCATGGCCGGGTTCGGTTGCACCCGTACCGCCTGGACGGTCTGGGCGATAAAACCGCTCTGCGCCACTATGGCCTGGCCCCGCGGGCTATGGGCAAAGTGCACCAGGGCGTCGACCCAGGGGTTGGCAGCCTCCGGCTGCTTGTACAGGAACAGTCGCCGCGACAGGGGATAGTCCTCGGTGGCGATCAGCGTCTCGCTCGGCGGCATGGCCTGGGAGTCCCCCGCGGCGATGGCCAGGGCCTTGGCCTGACGGATATAGGGCAGGCCGATGAAGCCGATGCCCTGGGGGTCCCGGCTGACCAGGTCGGAGAGGCGCTCGCTGGACTCGAAGCGACGGGCGCCTCCGGCCAGGCTCTTGCCATTGGCGACCAGAACCAGTTCCTTGAAGGTGTCGTAGGTGCCGGAGTTGTCGTCCCGGGCGTACAGGTTGATCGGCCCCGGGCGGCCGCCGAGCTGTGCCCAGTCGCCGATCTCGCCGGCGAAGACCTGGGCCAGCTGATCGGTGCGCAGGGCGTCGATGGGGTTGCTCGGATGCAGAATGATGGCCAGGCCGTCGATGGCGATGATCTGTTCGGCATCGCGACTCTTCAGGTCGCCGAGCGCCGCCAGCGTGGCCACTTCGCTGGCCTTGACCGGCCGCGAGGAGGCCGCCAGGTCCGCGCTGCCGTTGTGCAGGGCGACGAAGCCGGTGCTGGAACCATGGGCAGCCACCTCGATGGTCACGCTGCGCCCCTGTGCCGTCGTGCCGATTATCTGCTGCTCGTTCTCCGCCTGGCCCGGTCGCACGCTGATGGCGGCGACGCCCTGCTGCTCGAGCAGCCCCCTGGCCAGTGCCGGGCCGAGCTTCGCGCCTATGGTGTTGGAGCCCTGGATGCGCAGCACGCTGCTGCCGTCGGCGGGAAGCGGCAGGGCGGCGGAGGCCGGCGCAGACAGGAGCGAGCCGATAAGACCGAGCAACAGCAGGGTTGCGGTCAGGCTCCGGGGTTGACGATCACGAGCTCGCAGGGCACGCGGCATGCTGCAGACACCTTGTGTGGGTGGATGAGGATGCCGCGACGATAAGACGGAAAGATGACTGTAATGTGACAGTCGCGTAGGGCGGATGCTCTAGGCCGAGGTTCCCCGGCAGGTTCGTCGACTGCCGGGACTCAGCTCAGCTCCAGCCAGATCGGCGCGTGATCCGAGGGTTTCTCCATGCCGCGCAGCTCGTAGTCGATGCCGGCGTCCTTGATGCGTTCCTGCAGGGCCTGGGAGGCGAGGATCACGTCGATGCGCAGGCCGCGCTTGGGCTCGTCCTCGAAGCCGCGGCTGCGGTAGTCGAACCAGCTGAAGCGGTCGTTCACCTCGGGATTGAGCCGACGGAAGCTGTCCACCAGCCCCCAGCCCTTCAGCTCGGCCAGCCACTCGCGCTCCTCCGGCAGGAAGCTGCACTTGCCGGTCTTCAGCCAGCGCAGGCGGTTCGGCTCGCCGATGCCGATGTCGCAGTCCTCCGGCGAGATATTGATGTCGCCCATCACCACCAGCGCCTGCTGCGGCTGGAACTGGCTGCGCAGCAGCCGCTGCAGGTCGGCGTAGAAACGCTGCTTGGCGGGAAACTTGAGCGGGTGGTCGCGGTTCTCGCCCTGGGGGAAGTAGCCGTTCATCACGGTCACCGGATTGCCCTGGGCGTCGGCGAAGGTGCCGTAGATGAAGCGCCGCTGGGCATCCTCGGGGTCGTCCGGAAACCCCTTGTGCAGGGCCAGCGGGGCCTGGCGCGAGAGCAGGGCGACACCGTAATGGCCCTTCTGCCCGTGGTAGTGCACGTGGTAGCCGAGCTGGCGGATCTCCGCCTCGGGGAATTGCTCGTCGGCGACCTTGGTCTCCTGCAGGCCGATCACGTCCGGCTGATGCTTGTCGATCAACGCCGCCAGCTGGTGGGGGCGCGCACGCAGGCCGTTGATATTGAAGGAGACGATCTTCATGGGCGGCAGGTCCTGGGGCAGATGGCTGGAAAACCGGGATGCTAGCCGATCCACCGGGCAGGCGGCCAGTCGCCTGGCGGGCTTGGGGCTGCGGTGCTAACGTGGCCCAAGGCCAGAGAGTCCAATAAGAAGAGAGGTCGCGCCATGCCCAACAGTCCAGCCGAGATTCGTCTGCTCGATGGCGGCTATGCCCGCGAGGCCCGCTCGCTGCTGTATCACGCCTACCGTCACGAGCCTACCTTCGCCTACCTGTTCGAGGCCGGGCGCACGGGCTATGACCAGCGGGTGCGGGCCACGGTGCGCGAGCTGGTGCAGCAGCACTTCGGCGAGGACCTGCCGGCCCTGGGCCTGCTGATCGACGACCGCCTGATCGGCATGGCGCTGATCGCGCCGCCGCAACGCCGCATGGACATCACCGAGAGCTGGGGCTGGCGCATGCGCATGCTGCTGACCACCGGCTTCCGCTGCACCCGGCGCTATCTGGAGTACCACGCCGCGGTGCTGGCCTGCCTGCCGCCGGGCACCTACCACCTGCTGCCGCTGCTCGGCATCCATCCGGAGTTCCAGGGCCGGCACTTCGGCGAGCAGCTGCTCGAGGCCGTGCACAACTGGTGCGCCGAAGACGGCAGCTCCCGCGGCGTGGTACTGGACACCGGCGACGAGCACTATCTGGAGTTCTACAAGCGCCAGGGCTACCAGGAGGTCGGTCAGGTGGCGGTCGGGCCCATCGTCGAGCACGTGTTCTTCCACCCCAATCCGCAGCCCGCGGTCAAGGCCAGCGCCTGAGACGCAGCCTTGTCCGCCTCCCGCGACTACTGCTGCGAAGGCCCTGGCTAGAGCGGCGGCGCATGTTAGCATCGCGTCCATGACGACCCTCACCAGGCTCGGCGCGGCTCTCGCGCTTCTGCTGCTCAGTGCATCCATCCTCGCCGAGGCGCGGCTGGAGGTGCGGGTGCAGCCGGCCAACAAGGCCCTGAAGAGCAATATCGAGGGGCATATCGGCAGCCTCGGCGAGCGCGACCCGGAGTCCCTGCAGCGTTTTCGCCGGGTGGCCGAATCCCAGGCGCGCAAGGCGGCCCAGGCGCTGGGCTACTACCAGGCGCGCATCACCAGTGAAGTGGTCGCCGGAGAGCCGCACCGGCTGATCATCGGCGTCGATCCCGGCGAGCCGGTGCGCCTGCGCGAGGTCATCCTGCGGGTCGAGGGCCCGGCCGAGCGCCTCGAGGCCTTCCGCCTGCCCCGCGAGGCCCAGCTGCGCAGCGGCGCGGTGCTCAACCATGGCCGCTACGATGCCGCCAAGCGGCACATCCAGAACCAGGCCTCGCGCTACGGCTTCTTCTCCGGACGCTTCAGCCGCCAGCGCCTGCGCATCGACCCGGATGCCGGGGTGGCCGATGTCGAGCTGGTCTACGCCAGCGGCCCGCGCTACCGCCTGGGCGCGGTGAGCTTCAGCGGCGATGCGCCGTTCGATCAGGAGCTGCTGGGACGCATGGTGCCGTTCGCAGCCGACAGTCCCTATGACTCGGAACTGATCGCCGAGCTGTACCAGGCGATGCGCTCCAGCGGTTACTTCGAGTCGGTCCGGGTCGATGCCAACCCGGCCACGGCCGAGGCCGAGGCCATCCCGGTCGAGGTCCAGCTGCAGGTGCGCAAGCCGCGCAGCCTGGGCCTGGGCCTGGGGGTTTCCACCGACGTCGGGGTGCGCGGCCGGGCCAACTGGACACGCCACTGGGCCAACCCCCAGGGGCACAGCTACGGGGTGGAGATGGAGCTGTCGCAGCCGCGGCAGAACGTCGGCCTGTGGTACGACGTGCCGCTCGACCCGCCGCTGACCGACAAGCTGCGCTATGCCGGCGGTTACCAGTACGAGGAACTGGCCGATACCGACAGCCTCAGCCGCCTGCTGACCCTGGGGCCGGAATGGCACAGCCGCCTGGCCGGTGGCTGGCAACGGGTACTTTCGCTGAAGTGGCAGCACGAGGAGTACCGCCTGGGCGATGACAGCGGGCTCAGCACCCTGTTGATGCCGGGCGTCAGCTTCGCCTACCTGCACAGCGACAATCAGCTGGACCCCAACCGCGGCTATCGCCTGCAGTTCGACCTGGCCGGGGCCAAGCAGGGGCTACTCGCCGACGCCGACGTGCTGCACGCCACCGTGCTGCTCAAGGGTCTGACCACCCTGGGCCAGCGCCACCGCCTGCTCGGCCGGGTGCAGCTGGGCGCCACCGAGTCCAGCGGCTTCAAGGCAGTGCCGCCGTCGCTGCGCTTCTTCGCCGGCGGCGACCAGAGCGTGCGCGGCTACGACTACCAGAGCCTGGCGCCGGAAAACGCCCAGGGCGACAAGATCGGCGGCCGCTACCTGTTCGCCGCCAGTGCCGAGTACCAGTACGGCCTGACCGAGCGCTGGCGCCTGGCGACCTTCATCGACCAGGGCAACAGCTTCAACGCCCTGGAGCTCCCCAGCCTGAAGAGCGCGGTGGGCCTCGGCCTGCGTTGGGTGTCGCCAGTCGGCCCGCTGCGCCTGGACCTGGCCCATCCACTGGATGACCAGGGCGGCGTGCGCCTGCACTTTTCCATGGGGCCCGAGCTGTGAGGCGCGGCCTGCGCCACGGCCTCCTTGGCCTGCTCGCCGTCATCGCCCTGGTGGTGCTGGCACTGTGGCTGCTGCTCGGCACGAACGGCGGCAGCCGCTGGGCCTTGGAGCGCGTGCCAGGGTTGCGGGTCGAGGGCTTCGAGGGCCGCCTGGGCGGCAGTTGGCAGGCCCAGCGCCTGCGCTGGCAGCAGGGCGGCGATCGCCTGGTGGTGCAGGCACCGCTGCTGGACTGGTCGCCGCGCTGCCTGTGGCGCCTGAGCCTGTGTGTCGAGCGCCTGCAGGCCGAGCGGATCGAGCTGCTGACGGCGCCTGGCAGCGCGTCCGAGTCGCAGCCTCTGGCCCTGCCGGAGCTGCAGTTGCCCCTGGCCGTGGAGCTGGGCGAGCTGCGCATCGGCAGCTTGCTGATCAACGACGACGAACAGCTGCAGGGCCTGCAGCTGGCCGCGCACTGGCAGGCCGAGGGACTGCGCATCGACCATCTCGCGGTGCGCCGCGGTGGGCTGCAGCTCGAACTGCAGGGGCATCTGCTGCCCAGGGGCGCCTGGCCGCTGCGCGCCAGCGGCCAGCTGCACCTGCCGGCACCGCAGCAACGCGACTGGCGCCTGGCCCTGGAGGTGGACGGCGACCTGCTCGGCAGCCTGCGCCTGAGCGCCGACAGCAGTGGCTATCTGCAGGGGCACCTGAGCGGGGAAGTGCAACCCCTGACCGAGAACCTGCCGGCGAGCGCCCGGCTGGTCGCCGACGGCTTCATGGCCAGCGCCGAGCTGCCGGCGACCCTGCGCCTGGACAAGCTCGAGCTCAGCGCCGGCGGCGACCTGGCCAGCGGTTACCGGGTCGCCGGCCGCGCCGAACTGCCGGGGGAGGGCGGCGCGCTGACCCTGGCGCTGCAGGGACGGGTGGATGCCCAGGGTGCCGAGGTGGCCGAACTGAGCCTCGCGGCCGAGCCGGAGCGGCGCCTGTGGCTCAGCGGCCGCCTCGACTGGCAGCAGGCACTGAGCCTCGACAGTCGCTTCGACTGGCAGGACTTCCCCTGGCGCCGCCTGCTGCCGGAGGTCGAAGAACCGCCGGTGAGCCTGCAGCGGCTAGGGGGCGAACTGGCCTACCGGGACGGCAATTACCTCGGTCACTTCGACGCGCAGTTGCAGGGGCCGGCCGGCGCCTTCAGCCTGCAGAGCCCGTTCAGCGGCGACCTGCAGCAGCTGTTCCTGCCGGAGCTGCTCCTGCAGGCCGGCCAGGGCCGGGCCGCCGGCCAGCTCAGCCTGGGCTTCGCCGAGAGCCTTAGCTGGGACGGCCGACTGCAACTGAGCGAACTCGATCCGGCCTACTGGCTGGCCGAAATGCCGGGACGCCTGGGCGGCCCCCTGAGCAGCCGCGGCGAGCTGCAGGACGGGCGCCTGAGTCTGGCGGCGGACATCGCCCTCGACGGCCGTCTGCGCGGCCAGCCGGCACGCCTGCAGGCCGCGGCGAGCGGGGCGGCAGGGCGCTGGTCGCTGCACCGGATCGACCTGCGTCTGGGGGATAACCGGGTGCACGGCAGCGGCGAGTGGCAGCAGCGCCTGAGCGGGCAGTTGCAGCTGGCGTTGCCGCGCCTGGGCCAGCTGTGGCCACAACTGCAGGGACAACTGGAGGGCCAGCTGCAGCTGGCCGGTAGCCTGCAGGCCCCGCAAGGCCGGCTGCAGGCCCAGGGTCGGCGCCTGGCCTTCGCCGAGCGGCGCGTGCAGCGCCTCGAACTGGATGCCCGGCTGGACGCTGCCCAGCAGGCGCGGATCGAGCTGCAAGCCGATGGCATCGCCCTGGACGAGCGCGAGCTGGGCCGCCTGAGCGCGACCGGCAGCGGCGATGCGCGGCGCCAGCAGCTGCAGGTGCAGCTCGATGGGCCGTTGCTGCGCAGCGCCCTGGCCGTGGCCGGCGAGCTGAACGGCGGCACCTGGCGCGGTCGGCTGCGCAGCGGCGAAGTGCACAGCGGCGGCCAGGACTGGCGTCTGCAGCAACCGGCCAGCCTGCTGCGCCGGGCCGACGGCCGCCTCGAACTGGGTGCCCATTGCTGGCGTTCCGGCCCCGCCAGCCTGTGCGGCGAGGCGCAACGGCTATGGCCCGAGCCGCAGATTCGCTATCGCCTGGCCGATTTTCCCCTCGACAGCCTGGGTCCCTGGCTGCCCAAGGATGTCGCCTGGCAGGGCCAGCTGGACGCCGAGATCGCCCTGGACCTGCCGGCCAGCGGGCCTCGCGGCCGGGTCTCGGTGGATGCCGGGCGCGGCAGCTGGCGCATCCGCGAACAGGAGCAGTGGCTGGCATTCGCCTACGACGAGCTGCGCCTGGACAGCCAGCTGCGCGCCGAGGGGATCGATGCCCGCCTCATGCTGCGCGGCCCGAAGATCGGCGAGCTGTCGCTGCAGGCCACGCTCGACCCGCGTCCGGCGCACAAGCCGCTGACCGGCAGCTTCCGCCTGAGCGGACTGGACCTGGCCCTGGCCCGGCCCTTCGTGCCGCGGGTCGAGCATCTGGGCGGGCGCCTGGAGGGCAGCGGCAGCCTCGGCGGCGAGTTGCTGGCGCCGCGGGTCGACGGCCATGTGCGACTGCACGACGGGGTGATCAGCGGCGGCGAGTTGCCGAGCAATTTCCGCGACCTGCAACTGCAGGCGCAGATTGCCGGCGAGCGTCTGCAGCTACAGGGCGGCTGGCACAGCGGCGCGCAGGGGCGCGGCGAACTCAGCGGCGAGCTGGCCTGGGGCGCCGGCCTGCAAGGGGAGTTGCGCGTGCGCGGCAGCCGCCTGCCGGTCAGCGTCGAGCCCTATGCGGAGCTGGAGGTTGAGCCGGATCTGCGGCTCAGCCTGGCCGAAGAGCGGCTCACCCTGGCCGGCAGGGTGGCGATCCCGCGGGGCAAGATCCACATCCGCGAGCTGCCGCCGTCCACCGTGCAGCTCTCTGATGACGCCGTGATAGTCGGTCAGGACAGCCCGCCGGACCGGCTGCCGGCCATCGCCATGGATATCGACGTGGAGGTCGGCCAGGAGCGCCTGAGCTTCTCCGGCTTCGGCCTCAGGGCCGACCTGGCGGGGCGCGTGCACGTCGGCGACGATCTGGACACCCGCGGCGAGCTGAACCTCAACAACGGGCGCTTCCGCGCCTACGGCCAACGCCTGACCATCCGCCGCGCACGCCTGCTGTTCGCCGGCCCCATCGACCAGCCGTTCCTCGACATCGAGGCGATTCGTCGGGTCGACCAGGTGATCGCCGGCCTGCGCCTGAGCGGCCGCGCCGATCAGCCCAGGAGCGAGGTGTTCTCCGAGCCGGCGATGAGCCAGGAACAGGCGCTGTCCTACCTGGTGCTCGGCCGGCCACAGGGGCAGGGCAGTGGCGACAGCAACCTGCTGGCCCAGGCGGCCCTGGCCATGGGCCTGGCCAGCAGCGCCTCGCTGACCGGCGGGCTGGCCCAGCGCCTGGGCATCGAGGACTTCCAGTTGGACAGCGAGGGCAGCGGGGTGACCACCAGCGTGGTGGCCAGCGGCAATCTGTCCGAGCGCCTGAGCCTGCGCTACGGCGTCGGGGTGTTCGAGCCGGCCAATACCCTGGCGCTGCGCTACCAGCTGAGCAAGCGCCTGTATCTGGAGGCCGCCAGCGGTCTGGCCAGCTCCCTGGACCTGTTCTACCGCCGCGACTTCTAGTCTCGGCCTGGCCAACGGCACGTCGCCCTGAGGCTGCATCGCCTTCGCTGAACTAAAGTGATCTAGCACGCCCGCGTGCGGGTCGATGTTCGCGGCCGGCGGGCGGCGCGCGCAACCAGTTGAAGGAGACTGCCATGGAGTTCATCACCACCCTGGTCAATCAAATCAACGGTCTGGTCTGGGGTCCACCCATGCTGGTGGCGATCCTCGGCACCGGCCTGTTCCTCATGCTGCGCCTGAAGTTCATGCCCCTGGCCAAGATAGGCGCCGGCTTCAAGCTGCTGTGGCAGGGGCGCAAGAAGGGCGACGAGGCCAGCGGCGAGATCAGCCCGTTCCAGGCGCTGATGACCTGCCTGGCCGCCACCGTCGGCACCGGTAACATCGCCGGCGTGGCCACGGCGATCTTCCTCGGCGGCCCCGGCGCGCTGTTCTGGATGTGGTGCACCGCCCTGGTCGGCATGGCCACCAAGTACTGCGAGGTGGTGCTGGCGGTGCATTACCGCGAGACCGACGAGCGCAAGGAACACGTCGGCGGCCCCATGTACGCGATCAAGAACGGCCTGGGGCCCAAGTGGGTGTGGCTGGGCACGGCCTTCGCCATCTTCGGCGGCCTGGCCGGCTTCGGCATCGGCAACATGGTCCAGGTCAACAGCATGGCCCACGCCCTGACCGACACCTTCGGCGTGCCGGCCTGGGTCACGGGCGTGGTCGCCATGGTCTTCGTCGGCCTGGTGATCCTCGGCGGCATCAGGCGCATCGGCCTGGTCGCCGCCTCCCTGGTGCCGACCATGGCCATCGCCTATGTGGCCGCGGCCATCGTCGTGCTGGTGGTGCACGCCGAGGCGATCCCCGGCGCCTTTGCGCTGATCTTCACCCATGCCTTCAGTCCGGTGGCCGCCACCGGTGGCTTCGCCGGCGCCGCGGTGATGGCGGCGATCCGCTTCGGCGTGGCCCGCGGCATCTTCTCCAACGAGGCGGGCCTGGGCACCGCCGGCATCGCCCAGGCGGCCGGCACCACCACCAGCGCGGTGCGCTCGGGGATGATCGGCATGCTCGGCACCTTCATCGACACCCTGATCATCTGCACCCTGACCGGCCTGGCGATCATCTGCTCGGGCATGTGGACCAGCGGCGCCAGTGGCGCAGGGCTCTCGGCGGCGGCCTTCGAGGCCGGAATGCCCGGCTTCGGCGGCGCCATCCTCAGCATCGCCCTGGTGGTCTTCGCCTTCACCACCATCCTCGGCTGGAGCTATTACGGCGAGAAGTGCTGGGAGTACCTGGCCGGTACCCGCTCGATCCTGCCGTTTCGCATCATCTGGGTGCTGGTCGTGCCCTTCGGCGCGGTGGCTCAACTGGACTTCGCCTGGCTGCTGGCCGACACTCTCAACGGCTTGATGGCCCTGCCCAACCTGCTGTCGCTGCTGCTGCTCAGCCCGATAGTGGTCAAGCTGACCAGGGATCACTTCGCGAGAAAATGGTGTATCGTGCGGCCGGGGAACAGAGTCTGACCCAGGGGTCAGGCTTCTCTTCCCGCTCCCCGCTTAATTAGGTCAAGTCCTCAACTCTGCTGAAAAAGGATCAACTCATGGCGCAAGTCACCCTCAAAGGCAACCCGGTCCCGGTCGCTGGCCAACTGCCGCAGGCCGGCCAGAAGGCGCCCGCCTTCAGCCTGGTCGGCAACGACCTGAGCGACGTCACCCTGGCCAGCCTGGCCGGCAAGCGCAAGGTGCTGAACATCTTCCCCAGCGTCGACACCCCGACCTGCGCCACCTCGGTGCGCAAGTTCAACGCCGAGGCCGCGCAACTGGCCAACACCGTGGTGCTGTGCATCTCCGCCGACCTGCCGTTCGCCCAGGCGCGCTTCTGCGGCGCCGAAGGCCTGGAGAACGTCGTCAACCTGTCGACGATGCGTGGCGCCTCCTTCCTCGAGGACTACGGCGTGGCCATCGCCGGTGGCCCGCTGGTCGGTGTCGCCGCCCGTGCGGTGGTGGTGCTGGACGAGCAGGACAAGGTGCTGCACAGCGAACTGGTGGCCGAGATCGCCGACGAGCCGAACTACGCGGCGGCCCTGGCGGCGCTCAAGTAACGTTCCGGGATTGGACAACGGCCTGCTCTGCAGGCCGTTTTCGTTCGTGCCTCGAAAATACGCCTGGAGCGATTACTTTACGTCGCCTGCGACGGCCCGAAGGGTGGCCCCCAGGGATGGCAGGCCACAAACAGTTAGAAACGTAAGGGGAGGGTAAAAGCGGGTAAATGGGCTTTGCTTCGCGGTTGCCAGTGCTTATCGTTCCGGCTCCCTCAAGAAGTGATCCGTCCTCGCCATGTTCGATACCGCCGCGACTCCTGCCAAAACCTCCCGCCAGTGGCTGATCGGCCTGAGCCTGCTCGCCGTGCTGCTCCTGCTGCTCTGGTGGTTCTGGCCGGGCAAGGCGCAGCCGCAGCAGATGGGGCGTGGTCGTTTCGGCGACATGGGCCCGGTGCCGGTGCGGGTGGCCGAGGTGCAGCGTGCCGACTTCGCCGTCGAGCTCAAGGCCCTCGGCACGGTCACCGCCTACAACAGGGTCGACGTGCGTTCGCGGGTGGACGGCGAACTGGTCAAGGTGCTGTTCGAGGAGGGCCAGCAGGTGGCGGCCGGCGACCTGCTGGCGGTGATCGACCCGCGTCCCTACCAGGCGGCGCTGCAACAGGCCCAGGGGGCCCTGCAGGAGAACCAGGCGCAGCTGAAGAACGCCGAGCTGGACCTGGCCCGCTACCAGGGGCTGTACGCCGAGGACAGCATCGCCAGGCAGACCCTGGACACCCAGCAGGCGCTGGTCAACCAGTATCGCGGCGGCCTGCTGAGCGATCGGGCGGACGTCGCCAGCGCCAGGCTCAACCTCGACTTCACCCAGATCCGCGCGCCGATTTCCGGGCGTCTCGGCCTGCGCCAGCTGGACGTCGGCAATCTGGTCAGCGCCGGGGACACCACGCCGCTGGTGGTGATCACCCAGACCCTGCCGATCGCGGTGACCTTTACCCTCCCCGAGGGCGACCTGCCGGCGGTGCTGCAGCGCACTCGCACTGGCACGACCCTGGCGGTGGAGGCCTGGGACCGTGGCGAGCGGCTGAAATTGGCCGAGGGCGTGCTGGAAAGCCTGGACAACCAGATCGACACCGCTACCGGCACGATCAAGCTCAAGGCGCGCTTCGCCAATGCCGAGCAGATGCTGTTCCCCAACCAATTCGTCAACGTGCGCCTGCGCGTGGAGACCCGCCAGGAGGCCACCATCGTCCCCTCGGCCGCGGTGCAGTTCGGCTCCCAGGGGACCTTCGTCTATGTGGTCGACGCGCAGAGCAAGGTCAGTATCCGTCCTGTCACCATCGCCGTCAGCGACGCCGAGCGCAGCCTGGTGGACGAGGGCGTGCAACCCGGCGAGCGCCTGGTGCTGGAGGGCACCGACCGCCTGCGCGACGGCAGCGTGGTGGAAGTGATCGACCCGGCCGTGGTGCAGAGCCCGGAGGGCGCCCAGCGCCAACCGGCGGCCCGCCAGGCGCGGAACGACGCATGAACGTCTCCCGCCCCTTCATCCTGCGGCCGGTCGCCACCACGCTGCTGATGGTGGCGATCTTCCTCAGCGGCCTGATCGCCTACCGCCTGTTGCCGGTGTCGGCGCTGCCGGAGGTGGATTACCCGACCATCCGTGTGCTGACCCTGTATCCCGGCGCCAGCCCTGACGTGATGACCAGCGCGGTGACCGCGCCGCTGGAGCGTCAGTTCGGCCAGATGGCCGGCCTCAAGCAGATGTCCTCGACCAGCTCCGGCGGCGCCTCGGTGATCACCCTGCGCTTCAATCTGGAGGTGGCGCTGGCGGTGGCCGAGCAGGAGGTGCAGGCGGCGATCAACGCGGCGAGCAACCTGCTGCCGGGCGACCTGCCGGCGCCACCGGTGTACAACAAGGTCAACCCCGCCGACACCCCGGTGCTGACCCTGGCGGTCAGCTCGGCGAGCCTGCCGCTGCCGCAGGTCAACGACCTGGTGGACACCCGCCTGGCGCAGAAACTGGCGCAGACCGGCGGCGTCGGCCTGGTCACCCTGGCCGGCGGCCAGCGCCCGGCCGTGCGCATTCGGGTCAACCCCGAGGCGCTGGCGGCCTACGGCCTGAGCCTGGCCGACGTGCGCAGCCTGATCAGCGCCAGCAACGTCAACCAGCCCAAGGGCAACTTCGACGGCCCGACCCGGGTCGCGCAACTGGATGCCAACGACCAGCTCAAGTCGGTGGAGGAATACCGCCAGCTGATCCTGACTTACCAGGACGGCGCGGCGCTGCGCCTGAAGGACGTGGCGCAGATCGTCGACGGCGCCGAGAACGAGCGCCTGGCCGCCTGGGCCGACCGCAACCAGGCGGTGCTGGTCAACGTGCAGCGCCAGCCCGGGGCCAACGTCATCGAGGTGGTCGAGCGCATCCAGGCGCTGCTGCCGCACCTGACCGAAGGCTTGCCGGCCAGCGTCGAGGTCAGGGTACTCACCGATCGCACCCAGACCATACGCGCCGCGGTGACGGACGTGCAGCACGAGCTGCTGCTGGCCATCGCCCTGGTGGTGCTGGTGACCTTCCTGTTCCTGCGCAAGCTGTCGGCCACGCTGATTCCGTCCATCGTCGTGCCGCTGTCGCTGATCGGCACCTTCGGCGTGATGTACCTGGCCGGCTTCACCATCAACAACCTGACGCTGATGGCGCTGACCATCGCCACCGGCTTCGTGGTCGACGACGCCATCGTCATGCTGGAGAACATCGCCCGCCACCTGGAGGAGGGCGAGACGCCGCTCGAGGCCGCACTCAAGGGCGCGCGGCAGATCGGCTTCACCCTGGTCTCGCTGACCCTGTCGCTGATCGCCGTGCTGATCCCGCTGCTGTTCATGGCCGATGTGGTCGGCCGGCTGTTCCGCGAGTTCGCCATCACCCTGGCGGTGGCCATCCTGATTTCCCTGGTGGTGTCGCTGAGCCTGACGCCGATGATGTGCGCGCGCCTGCTCAAGGCGGAGAAGCCGCAGCAGCAGGGACGTTTCTACAATGCCGCCGGCGCCATCATCGAGCGCATGATCGAGCGCTATGGCCTGTGGTTGCAGTGGGTGCTCAGGCATCAGCCGCTGACCCTGCTGGTGGCGGTGGCCACCCTGGGGCTGACCGTTGTGCTCTACCTGGCGGTGCCCAAGGGCTTCTTCCCGGTGCAGGATACCGGGCTGATCCAGGGCATCTCCGAGGCGCCGCAGTCGATCTCCTTCGCCGCCATGAGCGAGCGCCAGCAGCGCCTGGCCGAGGTGATCCTGCGCGATCCGGCGGTGGCCAGCCTGTCCTCGTCGATCGGCGTGGACGGCGACAACCCGACGCTGAACAGCGGTCGCCTGCTGATCAACCTCAAGCCCCATGCCGAGCGCGACCTGACCGCCAGCGAAGTGATCGAACGGCTGCGCCCCGAGCTGGCGCGCATTCCCGGCATCGAGCTGTACCTGCAGCCGGTGCAGGACCTGACCATCGAGGACCGCATCAGCCGCACCCAGTTCCAGTTCAGCCTGGAGTCGCCGGACGGCGCGCTGCTGGAGGCGTGGACGCCACGCCTGGTCGCGGCGCTGCGCCAGCAGCCGGAACTCACCGACGTGGCCAGCGACCTGCAGAACCGCGGCCTGCAGGTGTTTCTCGACATCGACCGCGACGCCGCCGCGCGCTTAGGTGTCAGCGTCGGCGACATCGACGACGCGCTGTACGACGCCTTCGGTCAGCGCCAGATCAGCACCATCTACACCCAGGCCAGCCAGTACCGCGTGGTGCTGGAGAGCCGCGACGGCGGCCGCATCGGCCCGGCGGCGCTGCGCCAGATTCACGTGGCCAGCGGTGATGGCCAGCCGGTGCCGCTGGCGTCGCTGGCGCGCATCGAGGAGCGTCCGGCCAGCCTGCTGGTCAACCACATCGGCCAGTTCCCGGCGGTGACCCTGTCGTTCAACCTGGCACCGGGGGCCTCGCTGGGCGAGGCGGTGGCGGTGATCGAGCGGGTGGAGCAGGAGATCGGCCTGCCTGCATCGATCCAGACCCAGTTCCAGGGCGCCGCCGAGGCCTTCCGCGCTTCGCTGGCCTCCACCCTGCTGTTGATCCTGGCGGCCATCGTCACCATGTACATCGTGCTGGGCGTGCTCTACGAGAGCTACATCCACCCGATCACCATCCTCTCCACCCTGCCCTCGGCCGGGGTCGGCGCCTTGCTGGCGCTGCTGCTGACCGGCAACGACCTGGGCCTGATCGCCATCATCGGCATCATCCTGCTGATCGGTATCGTCAAGAAGAACGCGATCATGATGATCGACTTCGCCCTGGAGGCCGAACGCCAGCAGGGCATGGCCCCCGAGGCGGCGATCTACCAGGCGGCGCTGCTGCGTTTCCGGCCGATCCTGATGACCACCCTGGCGGCGCTGTTCGGCGCCATCCCGCTGATGCTGGCTACAGGCTCCGGCGCCGAACTGCGCCAGCCGCTGGGGCTGGTGATGGTCGGCGGGCTGCTGGTCAGCCAGGTGCTGACGTTGTTCACCACGCCGGTGATCTACCTGGCTTTCGATCGCCTGTCGCGGCGCTTCGCCGGTCGCAGCGCGGCGGGCGTGGCGATCTAGATGAACCTCTCCGCGCCCTTTATCCGCCGTCCGGTGGCCACGCTGCTGCTGAGCCTGGCGATCATGCTGCTCGGCGGCGTCAGCTTCGGCCTGCTGCCGGTGGCGCCGCTGCCGCAGATGGACTTTCCCACCATCACCGTGCAGGCCAGCCTGCCCGGCGCCAGCCCGCAGATCATGGCGGCCACCGTGGCCACGCCGCTGGAGCGCTCGCTCGGCTCAATCGCCGGGGTCAGCCAGATGAACAGCAACAGCAGCCAGGGCAGCACGCGGCTCATGCTCCAGTTCGACCTGGACAAGGACATCAATACCGCCGCGCGCGAGGTGCAGGCGGCCATCAACGCGGCGCGCGACCTGTTGCCCAGCGGCATGCGCAGCATGCCCAGCTACCGCAAGGTCAATCCTTCGCAGGCGCCGATCATGGTCATCTCGCTGACCAGCGCGACGCTGAACAAGGGCCAGCTGTACGACGTCGCCTCGACCATCCTGGCGCAGAAACTGGCCCAGGTCGGCGGCGTTGGCGAGGTGCAGGTCGGCGGCAGTTCGCTGCCGGCGGTGCGCGTGGCGCTGGAGCCGCGCCTGCTCGATCACTACGGCATCGCCCTCGACGAGGTGCGTCAGACCATCGCCGCGAGCAACGCGCTGCGCCCCAAGGGGGCGGTGGAGGACGCGCAGCGCCATTGGCAGGTGCAGGCCAGCGACCAGTTGGCCAAGGCCGCCGACTACCTGCCGATGATCATCCGCTACCAGGATGGTGCCGCCGTGCGCCTGGGCGACGTGGCCACGGTCAGCGACGGCGTCGAGGATCGCTACAACAGCGGCTTCTACAACGACCGGCAGGCGGTGCTGCTGGTGATCAACCGGCAGAGCGGGGCGAACATCCTGCAGACCATCGGCGACATCCGCGCCGAGCTGCCGGCGCTGCGCGAGGTGATCCCGGCCAGTGTCGAGCTGGAAGTGGCCATGGATCGCTCGCCGGTGATCCGCGCCACCCTGCACGAAGCCCAGCAGACCCTGCTGATCGCGGTGGCCCTGGTGATCCTGGTGGTGCTGGCCTTCCTCGGCCGCTGGCGCGCCGCGCTGATCCCGGCGCTGGCGGTACCGGTGTCGCTGATCGGCAGCTTCGCCGCCATGTACCTGCTGGGCTTCTCGTTGAACAACCTGTCGCTGATGGCGCTGATCATCGCCACCGGCCTGGTGGTGGACGACGCCATCGTCGTACTGGAGAACATCGCCCGGCATATCCACGACGGCGAGAAGCCCATGGACGCCGCCTTCAAGGGCGCGCGCGAGGTGGGCTTCACCCTGCTGTCGATGAACCTGTCGCTGGTCGCGGTGTTCGTCTCCATCCTGTTCATGGGCGGCATAGTCGAGCGGCTGTTCCGCGAGTTCTCCATCACCCTGGCGGTGGCCATCGTCATCTCCCTGCTGGTGTCGCTGAGCCTGACGCCGATGCTCTGCGCGCGCTGGCTCAAGGCCGAGGACGAACAGCCGCAGAACCGCCTGCAGCACTGGGGCGAACGCCTGCAGGGGCGCCTGCTGGCGTTCTACGGGCGCAGCCTGGACTGGGCGCTGCGCCATTCGCTGCTGATGCTGCTGAGCCTGCTGGCGACCATCGCCCTGAACCTCTACCTGTTCGTCAGCGTGCCCAAGACCTTCATGCCGCAGCAGGACACCGGCCAGCTGATCGGTTTCATCCGCGGCGACGACGGCCTGTCGTTCCAGGTCATGCAACCGAAGCTGGAGATCTTCCGCAAGGCGGTGCTGGCCGACCCGGCGGTGGACAGCGTGGCCGGCTTCATCGGCGGCAGCGGCGGGATCAACAACGCCTTCATGATCGTGCGGCTGAAGCCGGTCGGCGAGCGCGGGGTGTCCTCGCAACAGGTGATCGACCGCCTGCGTGCCGGTCTGCCGAAGGTGCCGGGCGGGCGCATGTTCCTGATGGCGGACCAGGACCTGCACATCGGCGGGCGCGAGGGGCGCAGCTCGGAAACCGAGTACATGCTGCTGTCCGACGATCTCGACGCGTTGCGCCAATGGCTGCCCAAGGTACGCGAGGCGCTGCGCGTGCTGCCGGAGCTGACCGACATCGACGCCAAGGAGAACGAGGGCGCCCAGCAGATCCGCCTGCTGGTCGATCGCGAGGCGGCGCAGAGCCTGGGCGTGGAGATGAGCATGATCACCGCGGTACTCAACAACGCCTTCAGCCAGCGCCAGGTGTCGACCATCTACCAGGCGCTCAACCAGTACAGCGTGGTGATGGAGATCGACCCGCGCTATGCCCAGCATCCCGAGGCGCTGGACCAGATCCAGCTGATCGGCGCCGACGGCGCGCGCGTGCCGCTGTCGACCTTCGCCCGCTGGGAGCGCAGCCTGGAGAACGACCGGGTCAGCCACCAGGGCCAGTTCGCCGTGGAGAACATCGGCTTCGCCCTGGCCGAGGGGGTGAGCCTGGATCAGGCCAGCCGCGCCATCGAAGCGGCGGTGGCGCGGGTCGGCCTGCCCAGCGAGGTGCAAGGCATGATGGGCGGCACCGGCGCGGCGTTCCAGCAGACCCAGGACAACCAGCCACTGATGATCCTGCTGGCCCTGGTGGTGGTGTACCTCGTGCTCGGCGTGCTCTACGAGAGCTACATCCACCCGCTGACCATTCTCTCCACCTTGCCCTCGGCCGGGGTCGGCGCCTTGCTCGCGCTGCAACTGGTGGGCATGGCGTTCAGCCTGATCTCATTGCTGGGGCTGTTCCTGCTGATCGGCATCGTCAAGAAGAACGCCATTCTCATGGTCGACCTGGCCCTGCAGCTGGAGCGTGGCGAGCGCCTCAGCCCGCAGGAGTCGATCCGCCGTGCCTGCCTGCTGCGCTTCCGGCCGATCCTGATGACCACCCTGGCCGCCATTCTCGGCGCGCTGCCGCTGGTGCTGGGCGGCGCCGAGGGCGCGGAGATGCGCCAGCCACTGGGCATCACCATCGTCGGCGGCCTGCTGCTGAGCCAGCTGCTGACCCTCTACACCACGCCGGTGATCTACCTCTACTTCGACCGCCTGCGCCATCGGGTCAACCGCCGGCGCGGCGTGCGCACCGATGCTTCGTTGGAAACCCCGCTATGAGCCTTGCCATGCCCGTCAAACGCCCCCTGAGCCTGATCGCCCTGAGCCTGCTGCTGGGCGGCTGCATGCTCGGCCCGGACTACCAGCGCCCGGAATTGCCGGCGCCGGCGCAGTTCAAGCAGATCGAAGGCTGGAAGGCCGCCAGCCCCGGCGACGCCCTGGAGCGCGGCGCCTGGTGGACGCTGTACGGCGACGCCGAACTCAACGCCCTGGTCGAGCGCCTGCAGCTGTCCAACCAGAACCTGGCCGCCGCCGAGGCCCAGTACCGCCAGGCGCGCGCGCTGGTGCGCGGCGCGCGCGCCAGCTTCTATCCGACCCTGTCCGCCAGCGCCGGGGTGACCCGCGCCGGCCAGGGCGGCGGCGACAGCACCATCGGCACCGGCGATGGGCTGAGCATCAGTGGCGCGAACGCCTCGAACACCTCCAAGAGCTACCAGCTGGGCCTCAATGCCGCCTGGGAGCTGGATATCTGGGGCAAGCTGCGCCGCGGCCTGGAGTCCAGCCGCGCGGAGTTCGATGCCAGCGCCGCCGACCTGGCCGCCGCACGCCTGAGCCTGCAGAGCGAGCTGGTACAGAACTACCTGCAGCTGCGCGTGCTGGACGAGCAGAAGCGCCTGCTCGAGGCCACGGTGGCCGCCTACGCGCGCTCGCTGCGCCTGACCGAGAACCAGTACAACGCCGGCATCGTGCCCAGGTCGGACGTGACCCAGGCCACCACCCAGCTCAGGAGCACCCAGGCCCAGGCCATCGACCTCGACTGGCAGCGCGCCCAGCTGGAGCACGCCATCGCCGTGCTGGTCGGCGCCAGCCCGGCCGAGCTGTCCATCGCCGCGCGCGAGGACGTGCCGGGGCTGCCGCAGATTCCCGTGGCGCTGCCTTCGCAGCTGCTCGAACGGCGCCCCGACGTGGCCGCCGCCGAACGGCGGGTGATGGCCGCCAACGCGCAGATCGGCGTGGCCGAGGCCGCCTGGTTCCCCGATTTGACGATCTCGGCCAGTGGCGGCTACCGCGGCAGCAGCTTCGCCGACTGGCTCGAGGTGCCCAACCGCTTCTGGTCGCTCGGCCCGCAACTGGCCCTGAGCCTGTTCGACGGCGGCGCCCGCCGCGCCGAGCTGGAGCGCAGCGAGGCGGTCTACGAGCAGACCGTGGCGCAGTACCGCCAGGCCGTATTGGACAGCTTCCGCGAGGTGGAGGACCAGCTGGTGCTGCTGCGCGTGCTGGAGCAGGAGAGTGCGGTGCAGCAGCAGGCGCTGGACGCCGCCCGCGAGTCGCTGCGCCTGATCGACAACCAGTACCGCGCCGGCACCCTGGACTTCAACAGCGTGGTCAACGTGCAGGCCACCGCGTTGAACAACGAGCGCGCCAGCCTGACCCTGCTGGGCAGTCGGCTGAGCGCCAGCGTGCAGCTGATCGCCGCCCTGGGTGGTGGCTGGCAGGCGCCAGCCGAGGGCGGTGGCGCCCCCGGCGCCGATGGCATGGAAGGAAGATAGCGAATTGCCATCATTCCTGTTCCAGGCGACTGGACGTCGTCTATCCCTGAGCTAGGGTACTAGGAGAGAAATAGCGTGTGCCGGCAGGGATGCATCTATGGACAGACAGTTGGTATTGCCGTTCGGCTTGTCGGATCAACGCCTGGCCATTGCCCTCGAACAGGTGGTCAGGGTTCTGCCGGCGTTGCGGGTCACCCCCCTGCCTGGAGCCCCCCCGAGCATTCTTGGTCTGGCCAATATTCGCGGCCAGCTGCTTCCCGTGGTGGACCTGGCCCGGCGCTTCGGCTGGGTCGCCACTGCGCCCAGCCTGTGGCAACCCTTCATCTGGCTGACCAGCAGCACGCGCGAGCTGCTGCTGCCGGTCGCGCGGGTGGAAACGGCAAGCATCTACGCCGCCGAGGATTTCACCGCGGCGCCCGATCCACGGGTGCCCTCCACCTTGCTGCGCGGGGTGGTGCGCAGCGGCGACGGCTTGTTACTGATCCAGGACGTCGAACAACTGCTCAGCGACGAGGATGAGGGCCGGCTCGACGCGTTGTTGACCGCCAGGGCAGGAGGTCTCGATGACGCGCACTGAAGCGCATTGTTCACCGCGCCTGCTCGCCACCCTGAGTCACAAGCTGCTCCAGCACCTGGGCATGGACTTTTCCGGCACCCGCCGAGTCGACCTGCTGCGTCGCCTGCAACTGCTCGCCAGGGAGCATGAGGTCGATGATTTCGACGGCTGGCTGCAGGACCTGGCATTCGCCGAGTGGGACGCCGCCAAGGTACAGAGCCTGATCTCAGCCTTTACCGTCGGCGAAACCTATTTCCGCCGTGATGCCGAAGCCTTCGACTGGCTCGCCAGCGAGCATCTGCCCGCGCTGCTGGCTCGCCGTCGGGCCGCGGGGCGGCGCCACCTGCGCCTGTGGAGCGCCGGTTGCTGCACCGGCGAGGAGGCCTATGGCCTGTTGTTTCTGATCGATGAGTTGCTGGCGGGCGAGGGTGCGGACTGGTCGGTGGAGCTGGTCGCCAGCGACATCAACGCAGGCTTTCTCGCCAGGGCGGAACAGGGCGTATACGGCCGCAACGCCTTTCGCAGCAGCGAGGCGCATTTCCGCGACCGTCACTTTCAGGCCGAGGGCCGCCAGTGGCGGGTTCGCCCGGCCTGGCGCGGGCGCATCCGCTTCGTCCAGTACAACCTCGCCGACAGCCGCCTGCCCCCGGCGCTGGCCGAGGCCGATCTGATCCTCTGCCGCAACGTGCTGATGTACCTCTCCCCGGATCGAGCGCTCGCCGCCCTGCGCCGGCTGCTCGCCAGCCTGAGTGCGGATGGCGCCCTGCTGCTGAGCGCCGTCGAGGCTGGCCTGGCCACCCAGGCCGGACTCAGCGGCCGTTGGGCGGGTTGCAACTACGCTTTGTTGGCCGCTGGCGCGGTCGGTCTGGGACCGGCCGCGCCACCTGCGCCGGTATGTCTGCCGCCGCAACCCGCACCGCTGCCGCGTCCCGTCGAGTGGTGGCGAGTGCCAACCCCGGCGCCGGCAGCCGAGCCTCCAGCGCGGGATGCCGCCGCGCACGAGTCGGGGCTGCCTGAGCATTACTGGCGCCAGTTCGCTCAGGCCAGGGCCCGGGGGGCGCATGGGCAGGCCCGTGAAGCACTCTCTGGCTACCTGGGCTGTACCGGCCTGGGCAGGGAACAGCAGCATCGGGCCTGCCTGGCCATGGCGCGCAGCTGGGCTGACCAGCAGCGCCTCGAGCAGGCCAGGGAGTGGCTGCGGCGGGCGCTGCAACTGGATGGCGCAGCCCCCGCCGCCTATTGGCTGCAGGCCCTGCTGGCCCAGCAGGAGGGCGACAACCGCGCCGCCCTGCTGGCGCTGCAGCGGGCGTTGTACCTGGATCCGGGGTTCATCCTCGGCTACTTCCTGCGCGCCCGCCTGCTCCGCGCCGAAGGCCAGGGGCGTGCCAGCGACAAGACCTTGCGGGTGTGCCGGCAATTGCTTCTGGATCAGGACGGGGACGCGCTGGTGCCCCATGGCGACGGTATTGATTGTGCGCAGTTGCTGCGCCTGTGCGATCAACTGCAACAGGGAGGGCGTTAATGTCCGAGCCTCTGAAGGAAGATCAAGGTTGGACGCAGATTCGCCAGCGCCTGGCGCAATTCGAGCGGCGTCTGGCGGAAGGCTTCGGGATCGATGCCGATGAGCGCGATGCCCGAGTGTTGGCGCGCAGCCGGCAATGGGCCCGGCAGGAGGAAGAGGAACGGGCCGAAGACTGGCTGGAGGTGCTGATGTTCAGCCTCAGCGGCGAGCTGTATGCGATCGGCAGCGAGCACGTGGCCGAGGTGCTGCCGTTGGCTCAGTACACCCCCTTGCCCGGCACGCCGCCTCACGTGCTGGGCATCGTCAGTGTGCGTGGGCATATCGTGTCGCTGCTCGACCTGCGCGTGTTGTTCGATCTGCCGCTCGGCGGTCTTTCCGACAAAAACTTCGTGGCCATCCTGCGCAGTACCGAGATGGAGTTCGGCCTGCTGCTCGACCGGGTCCAGGGAATGGCGCGGATACGCCGCGATGCGGTCCAGGAAAAACTGGCCAATCTCGGCGGCGTTCGCGCCAGCTACCTGCTCGGGGTCACCACGGAGCAACGCACGGTGCTGGATGGCGCGCGGATGCTGAATGACCCGAGTCTGCGGGTGATGGATGAGGAGTAGGGGGATCTATGGACAGGCTTGTTAATCTGAGCATCGGCAGCAAACTGATTGCCGCCTTCGCCCTGCTGATCGGTGGTTTCGGCTTCCTCCAGTTCAGCAGCTTGGAGCGCTTCGTCGGCCTGCAGGAAAACGAGGAACGGCAGTTTCAGCAACACTACGGGCGTGTCGCCGATGTGAAGGATCTGCGCCTGAATATCGCGGCGCAACGCAACGACCTGCTGACGCTGCTCAACGAGGAGCAGCTCGCCGAACTGGACAACGTCGAGCAGGCCATCGATCGCCGCAACGCCGAGAACGAGCGCCTGGTACGGCGCCTGCAACAGACCGCCAGCGAGGATCAGGAATTTGCCGACCTGCTCGAGGAACTGCTGGCGGAGCGTGCGGCCCTGGCGAAGACCCGGGCGGAACAGCTGAAGCTGCTACGCGCCGGGGCACTCGCGCAGGCGCGGCAACTGAGCAGCGGTGTCCAGCTCGAACGGTTGAACAGAATTCATGAACTCGGCGTGCGCCTGTCCAGGGTGACCGACCGGCGTGTCGCCGCGGCCATGGCACGTTCCAGTCAGATACTGGATGCCCAGCGCGAGCGGACCTTGCGCCTGAGCCTGCTGCTGGTCGGCGTCAGCGCCTTGCTGGCCTGGCTGCTCAGTCACCATATCGCCAGACCGCTGGCACGCCTGACCGGCTGGGCGGAACGCATCGGCCGCGGCGAAATTCCCCAGGAGATGGTCAGCAGTACTCGCCGGGATGAAGTCGGGCGCCTGACCCAGGCTTTCGCCGACATGGGCCAGTACCTGCGCGAACTGGTCCGGGAAATGAACGAGGGCATCGGCGTGCTGGCCTCCTCCAGCGAGGAAATACTCGCCGCCGCCAGTCAGGTAGCCACCAGCACCCAGGAAACCGCTACGGCGATCAGCGAGATCGTCACCACGGTGGAGGAGGTCAAGCAGACCGCCGTCCTGGCTGGCAGCAAGTCGAAGACGGTTGCCGAAAGCACCGAGCGCACCCGCCAGGTGGCGCAGAACGGCCGCCAGGCGGTGGACGAGGCCCTCAAGGGCATGGGGCAGATCCGCGAGCAGATGCAGGCGGTCGCCGAGAGCATCATGCGCCTGGGGGAGCAGAGCCAGGCCATAGGCGAGATCGTCGCCTCGGTCGGCGACCTCGCCGAGCAGTCCAACCTGCTAGGGGTCAACGCCTCGATCGAGGCGATGAAGGCCGGCGAGGCGGGCAAGGGCTTCTCGGTGGTGGCGCAGGAAGTCAAGGCCCTGGCCGACCAGTCCAAGCAGGCCACCACCCAGGTGCGCGGCATTCTCGGCGAGATCCAGAAGGCGATGACCAAGGCCGTGCTGCTGGCCGAGCAGGGCAGCAAGACGGTGGAAAGCGGATTCGAGCGGGCGCAGTCGAGCGGTGACGCGATCCGCAGCCTGAGCAGCAATATCGAGACCTCCAGCGAGGTGGCGCTGCAGATCGCCGCCACCAGCCAGCAGCAGATGATCGGCATGGACCAGATCGCCTCGGCGATGGCGAACATTCGCCAGGCCAGCCAGGACAATGTCGGCGGCACCCAGCAGGTCGACCTGGCGGCGCGCAACCTGCACCAGCTGGGCTTGAAGCTCCAGGGCCTGGCCAGTCGTTTCAGGCTGTAGGCGGTTGCACAGATGTATCGGGTCCACGGACAAGGAGACGCGGGTATGTTCGGTAACATTGCCAACCTCAGTATCGGCAGCAAGCTGATTCTGGTGTTCGTCGTGCTCATCTGCGGCTTTGGCGCCTTGCTGCTGTCTTCCCTGCAGCGTTTCGCCAGTCTGCAGGAAACCCAGGCCGCGCTCTTCCAGCGCAGTTTCGAACGGGTCTCGATGGTCAAGGAGCTGCGCGTCAATATCATCAGCCAACGCGCCGAGCTGCTGCAGGCCATGACCGATGCCCAGGACGAGGGGCGGCGCCTGCGGCAGAGCGAAGGGGAAATCGAGGCGCTGTCCAAGGCCAACGATCGCCTGTTCGACGATCTGCTCGCCGGTCTGGGCGACGAGGGCGAGACGAGCAGGCTGCTGGAACGGTTGAGGGCAGTACGTACGGACTTCGTGAAGACCCGCGACAGGCAGCTTTTGCCCCTCATTCGCGCCGGTCGGATGGAAGAGGCCGAGGCCCTGGCGCTGGGCGTGCAGCTCGAGCGCATGGAGGAGATCAACGACCTCGGGCTGCACCTGGCCGAGCTGACCGAGCGAAAAGTGCTGCAGACCCTGGAGCACGCACAGTTGCAGATGGAGCGCCAGCGTACCGAACAGCTGACACTCGGGTTGCTCATGCTGATCTTCGGCATCGTCATGGCCTGGCAGCTCAGTCGCCACATCGCCCAGCCCCTGGCACGGCTGACCCTCATGGCCGAGCGGATCAGCCGCGGCGAAATACCCCGGGAACTGCGCAGCGAGAGCCGCCGAGACGAGGTGGGCCGCCTGGCCCAGGCCTTCAGCCAGATGAGCCAGTATCTGCTGGCCCTGGCGGCCAAGGCTGAGTACCTGGCCCAGGGCCATCTCAGCCAGGACAGCCAGCCGGTCTCCGAGCAGGATGTGCTGGGCACCGCCTTCGCCACCATGCTGAACAACCTGCGCAATCTGGTCGGCGAGCTCAACGAGGGCATCGCGGTGCTCGCCTCATCCAGCGAGGAGGTGCTGGCCGCCACCAGCCAGGTGGCGACCAATACCCAGGAGACCGCCACCGCCATCAGCGAGATCGTCACCACGGTGGACGAGGTCAAACAGACCGCAGTACAGGCCAGCGGCAAGGCGCAATCGGTGGCCGACAGCACGGCCCGCACCCGCGAGGTGGCCCAGGGCGGTCGCCAGTCGGTGGAGGAGGCGCTCAAGGGCATGGGGCAGATCCGCGAGCAGATGCAGGCGGTGGCCGAAAGCATCATGCGCCTGGGCGAGCAGAGCCAGACCATAGGCGAGATCGTCGCCTCGGTCAGCGACCTGGCCGAGCAGTCCAACCTGCTCGGAGTCAACGCCTCGATCGAGGCGATGCGCGCGGGTGAGACCGGCAAGGGCTTCTCGGTGGTGGCGCAGGAGGTCAAGGCCCTGGCCGAACAGTCGAAACAGGCCACGGCCCAGGTACGCGGCATCCTCGGCGACATCCAGAAGGCCATGACCAAGGCGGTACTGCTCGCCGAACAGGGCAGCAAGGCGGTGGAGTCCGGTTACGAGCGGGCGCAGAGCAGTGGCGAGGCGATTCGAGCCCTCGACAGCAGCATTGTCGAGTCCAACGAGATGGCGCTGCAGATCGCCGTCACCAGCCAGCAGCAGATGATCGGCATGGATCAGGTCGCCAACGCCATGGCCAGCATTCGCGAGGCCAGCCAGAGCAACGTCAGCGGCACCCGGCAGATGGACCAGGCCACGCGCAACCTGCATGAGCTGGGCATGAAACTTCAGGGCCTGGTGGCCCAGTTCAAGCTGTGAGCCGGCCATGAGCCTGGATCGCAAGGCGTTGCAGCAGCGCCTGCTTGAGAGCTTCCGCATCGAGGCGGGTGAGCGCCTCGGCGTGCTCGCCGACACCCTGGCCGACTGGCGCCAAGGGGCCGCCAGCGAAGACTCCGTCGAGTCGCTGTTTCGCGAGGTGCACAGCCTGAAAGGGGCAGCCCGCGCCGTAGGGCTGGCGCCCATCGAGCGACTCTGCCATGCCTGGGAGAGTCTGCTGGGGGCGGTGCGCAGCGGCCTGCTGGAGTTGTCGGCGGAGCGTGTCGAACTGTGCCGCCAGGCCTTGCGCCTGGTGCAGCAGTTGCATCAGGGGCAAGCCCTGGACGGGGCCGACCCCGAGCAATTCGGCGAGTTGCTGGCGAGCGCCGCACGCGGCGAAGCGGTCGAGTTGCCGAAGACTGCCCAGGTCGCGCCAGCGACGCCTGCGGCTGTGATTAAGTTGGCCGAGTCGGGCACCGTCAGAGTCTCCGCCCAGCGCCTGGATCGCCTGTTGTTCCACGGTGAGAGCCTGTTGCAGCACAAGCTCGAGGCTCAGGTCTATGCCCGCCGTCTCCGCGACCATGCGGCGTCCTTCGACCCGCAGCGCGGCAAGCGCCTGCTCGGGGCGGGCAGCCTCAAGCAGCTGAACGCGACGCTCGAGGAGCTGCCACTGGCCAGCCGGGATGCGCTCAAGGGGCTGCTCGACTACCTGCACTGGAGCCAGGCCCAGCTCGACAGCCTGCACTTCGAGGCGGTCCACCTGGAAAAGGCCGGCCGGCATCTGGCGCAGGGCCTGGCCCAGCTCTGCGAGGCGCATACCAGTGAACTGCGGGCGGCCCTGCTGTTGGCCGGCAGCCATCTGGTCGAGGGGCTGCCGGCCATGGTTCAGGACCTGGCCAGCCAGGCGGGCAAGCGTGTCGAGTTGCAGATCCGCGGCATCGACCTGCAGGTCGACAAGCGTATTCTCGACGAATTGCGCACGGTGCTCACCCACCTGCTGCGCAATGCCGTGGATCACGGCCTGGAGACCCCGCAGCAGCGCGAGGCATGCGGCAAGCCGGCGGTGGGGCTGATCCAGGTCGAGCTGCTGCAGGAGTCGGCGGACCGTTTCGAGTTGCGCGTGCAGGACGATGGTGGCGGCATCTCGGTGGCGGCGCTGAAGGCCAAGGCCCTGGCCAGCGGTGCGCTCGATGAGGAGCAGGTCGCCGCGTTGGGTGCGGCGGAAAGCCTGCGGCTGATCTTCCGCTCAGGACTGTCGACCAGTGCGCTGATCACCGACCTGTCCGGGCGCGGCCTGGGCATGGCCATAGTCCAGGAGGTGGTCGAGCGCCTGGGAGGGCGCATCGAGCTGGAGTCCGAGCCGGGCCGGGGCACCTGTTTCCACCTGCACCTGCCCCTCAGCCTGTCGACCTTCCGTGCGGTGATCGTGCGCAATGCCGAGCGCACCTTCGCCGTGCCGGCGCTCGCCGTGGAGCGCTGTCTGCGCCAGCCGAGCAGCGCGGTGAAGAGTCTCGAAGGCCGTCCTTCGCTGGCGTTCGAAGGCCAGGTGCTGCCGGTCTGGTCCCTGGCCGATGTGCTCGGCCTGGGGCAGCCGCTGGTTCTGGCCGATGACCTGATCCTTCTGTTGTTGAAGATTCGTGGCGAACGCTTCGTCCTGCGGGTGGACGAGTTGCTGGGCGATCAGGAAATCACGGTGAAGAATCTCGGCCGCCAGCTGCTACGGGTCCGCAACCTGCTCGGCGCAACCCAGCTCGGCGATGGCCAACTGGTGCCGATCCTGCACCCCGGCGATCTCTATCGCAGTGCCCTGGCCGTGGGCGCCGGCAGCTTCGAGCGTGGCGAGGCCGCAGCGGTCGGGGCGAAGCCGCTGCGGCTGCTGATAGCCGAGGACTCCTTCACCTCACGGGGCTTGCTCAAGGCCATTCTCGAGGGCGCGGGTTATCAGGTCACCACCGCCAACGATGGCCTGGAGGCCTGGAACGCCCTGAAGCAGGGCGCATTCGACCTGCTGGTGTCGGACGTGGAGATGCCGCGCATGGATGGTTTCACCCTGACCAGCCGTATCCGCGCCGACCGCGATCTGGCCGACCTGCCGGTGGTGCTGGTGACGGCCCTGCACTCGGCCGAAGACCGGGCGCGGGGCTTGGAAGTCGGGGCCAGTGCCTATCTGGTGAAGAGCGGCTTCGAGCAGGACAGCCTGCTGGACGCCATCGACCGTCTGATCTGACCGGGAGCTGAGATGCGGGTACTGATTGTCGATGATTCTCCGGTGCTGCGCATGTTGCTGACCTCGGTACTCGAGGGCGCCGGCTTCGAGGTGCGCGAGGCGGACGGTGGTGAGCAGGCCTTGCGGGTGCTGCAGAGCTACCGGCCGGACATCGTCACCATGGATGTGCACATGCCGGGCATGGACGGCTACGAAGCCACCGCGCGTATTCTCGAAAAGTATGCGCTGCCGGTGGTGGTGCTGACCGCCAGCGCCAATGCCTACGCGGCGGCAACTGCCATGCATGCGCTGGAGGCCGGGGCACTGGCCGTGTTGGAGAAGCCCCAAGGCCCCTGGGCGGCGAACTTCGAGGAGCGCATCGAGGAGCTGCTGAGCACCCTGCGCAGCATGGCGCAGGTCAAGATAGTGCGCCGGCCGCGCGCGCCGAGGCCGACTACCGCGAGCCTACCGCCCGGCAGGCCGGAGAGCAGTGCGCAGCCGCTGCTGGTGGCGATCGCCGCATCGGCGGGCGGGCCGGCGGCGCTCAAGGAACTGCTGTCACGCCTGGCGCCCCAGCAACCGTGGCCACTGCTGTTGGCGCAGCACATCGCCGCGGGTTTCGTGGCCAGCTTTCGCGACTGGTTGGCGAGCATTTGTCCTTTGGCGGTGGCGATCGCCGAGAACGGTCAGCTATTGCGTCCCGGCGTGCTCTATCTGGCTCCGGACGATAGCCAGCTGGGCGTGGGCCGTGAGTTGCGGGTTCACCTGCAGCGGCGCAACGGCGAGCTGCATTGCCCCTCCGCGGACCATCTGTTCAATAGCGTCGCCCAGCGGCTAGGCAGCCAGGCCATCGGCGTCCAGTTGTCCGGCATGGGCCGCGACGGCGCCGAGGGCCTGGCCGAGATGTATCGTCGCGGCGCACTGACCATCGTCCAGGAGCCGGCCAGCGCGGTGATAGATGCCATGCCCCAGGCGGCGATAGGCCTGCAGGCGGCGCGCCAGGTACTGCCGCCGGAGGGCATCGCGGCACTGCTCAACTCGATCGCCCTGCGCGGGACTTCACGCAGTACTGTGCCTAAAGGAGAGTGAAGATGTTCACGGACGCGGAGATTCTCATAGTCGAGGACAGCCCGACCCAGGCCGCCGAACTGCAGTTTCTGCTCGAGGCCGCCGGCTGCCAGGTACGGGTCGCACGCAACGGCGTGGAGGCACTTGCCAGCCTGGCCGAGCGTCATCCGACCATCGTCATCAGCGACATCGTCATGCCCGAGATGGACGGCTACGAGCTGTGCCGCCGGCTCAAGGGCGAGCCCGGCACCGCCGGCATTCCGGTGATCCTGGTCACCCGCCTGGCCGATGCGCGGGACGTTGTACATGGCCTGGCCTGCGGCGCCGACAACTTCATCGTCAAGCCCTTCGACGAGAAGTACTTGATGTCGCGCATTCGTTACTTCCTGGTCAATCTCGAACTGCGCACCAACGAGCGGGTACAGATGGGCGTCGAAGTCGTCCTGGAGGGCGAGCGGCACTTCATCACCGCCGGGCGCCAGCAGATACTCGACTTGCTGATCTCCACCTACGAGCAGGGCGTGCGTCTGAACCACGAACTGCTGGCCAAGCACGAAGAACTGACCCGCACCAACTCCCTGCTCAATTCCCTGTTCCAGTTCACCAGCGGGCTGACCGACGCCAGAAGCGAGCAGCACGTGATCCAGACCTCCCTGGGACGAATTCTCGAATTCCCCAATGCGGAGGGCGCCTGGCTGCTGCTCGCCGATGCTGACGGCAGCGGATCGGCCACCAACCTGCGGGTGGTCGCGGCCCGGGGTCGCCATGGCGACTACAGCCTGGAGCGCCTGACGGCCTGTTCCCAGGACTGTCCCTGCCGGCACGCCTGGTTGCGCGATCAGCTGAGCGTGCCGAGCAATATGTCGGCCTGCCCGGCCCTGACCCAGATGAAAGCGCAGAACCACGCCAGCATCCCGTTGCAGCTGGGCGGGGAAACCATCGGCATGCTCAATGTGGTGCGCAGCCAGGGGCAGATCTGGGCGGAGGACGCGCTCAACGCGCTGGCCTCCGTCGGCCGGCAGCTGGCCATGGCACTGGGGCGCGTGCGCCTGTTCGAAAGCCTCGAGCAACTGGTCGAACAGCGCACCCAGGCCCTGGCGCAGAACGAGGCGCTGCTGCGCAAGATTCTCGACAATCTGCCGGTTGGCGTCTCGGTCGCCGACAGCAAGGGACGACTGATTCTCAGCAACCCGGAGAACGGCCTGATCTGGGCCGGTCCGCAGCCGGCCGAGCTGGACGACTATGACCGCTATCACGGGGCCTGGTCGGAGCGCGGCGAACCACTGGGCGCCGCGGACTGGCCGTTGGCCAGGGCCGTGCGCGATGGCCAGGTGATGCGTAACGAGGTGATCGACATCCAGGCCTTCGACGACAGCCACAAGACCACCCTCAACTCGGCGGTGCCCTACCTCGACGAGCAAGGGGTGGTGCAGGGCGCCATCGCGGTAATCCAGGACATCAGCGAACAACGCCAGCGCGACCTGGAGATCCGCATCCGTACCCGGGCGATCGAAGCCAGCGTCAACGCCATAGTGATCACCGACAATCAGCGGGAAGACCAGCCGATCGTCTACGTCAATCCGGCCTTCGAGCGCATCACCGGCTACCCTAGCGAGGAAGTCCTGGGCCGCAACTGCCGCTTCCTGCAAGGTGAAAAGAGGGACCAGCCTGAGCTGGACAGCATTCGCCGGGCCCTGCACGCGGAGGAGGAGGGGCGGGCCGTTGTGCGCAACTACCGCAAGGACGGTTCGGCCTTCTGGAACGAGCTGCGGCTGTCGCCCGTGGTGAACGATCGCGGCAAGGTCAGCCACTTCGTCGGCATCCTCCACGACATCACCGAGGCCAAGGGCTACCAGGAGGAACTGGAGCACCAGGCCAACCACGACAGCCTGACCGGCCTGCCCAACCGCAACCTGCTCAACGACCGCATACTCCAGGCCATCGCCTTCGCCAGCCGCAACCAGAGCGGCTTCACCCTGGCGTTCATGGACATCGACAACTTCAAGGTGGTCAACGACAGCCTCGGCCACAATACCGGCGACCAGTTGCTGGTGCAGGTGGCAGACCGTCTGCAGGCCTGCGCCCGGGAGATCGATACGGTGGCCCGCCTGGGCGGCGACGAGTTCGTCATCCTGCTGCCCGATGGCGGTCAGCTCACCAAGCGTATCGGTGGGCTGGAGCGCTTCAAACAGAGTGTCGCCGCCCCCCTGACCCTGGACGGCCAGGACGTGGTGGTCAGTTGCAGCATGGGTTTCTGCTGCTTTCCCGATGACGGCAAGGACATCGGCACGCTGTTGCGCCACGCCGATACCGCCATGTACCAGGCCAAGCATCAGGGGCGTGACCGTATCTGCGCCTTCACCCCGCAGATGAACGAGCAGATGCAGCGGCGCCTGCAGCTCGACCGGGACATCCGCCATGCCCTGCAGCACGACGAGTTCCAGGTGGTCTTCCAGCCGCAGCTGGACCTGAACAACGGCCGCCTGTGCGGATTCGAGGCCCTGGTGCGCTGGAGCCACGACGGCAAGACGGTGATGCCCGACGAGTTCATTCCGCTGGCCGAGGAAACCGGCCTGATCGTCGGTATCGACTTCCATGTCTTCGATGCCGTGTGCCGGCAGCTGCAGAGCTGGAAGTACCTGTTGCTGAACGGCAGCATCGCGGTGAACTTCTCGGCCATAAGCTTCATGGCGCCGGAGTTCGTCGAGCGCATCCAGACGATTCTCCAGCGGCACGGGGTGGCGCCGCCCCTGCTCAAGCTGGAGGTGACCGAGTCCATGCTGATGACCAATGCCGACGAGGTGCTGGAGAGGATGCGCAGGCTGAGTGCCCTGGGCATGCGTTTCTCGATCGACGATTTCGGCACGGGCTATTCGTCCCTGGGCTACCTGAAACGCTTTCCCTTCAGCGAGCTGAAAATTGACCGCAGCTTCGTCACCGACGTGCACCTGGACCCGGACAGTGCCTCGCTGGTGCGCTCGATGATCTCCATCGGCCACAACCTGGGCATCAAGGTGATCGCCGAAGGGGTGGAAACCGCCGAGCAGCTCGGCTTCCTGCGCACCGCCGGCTGCGACGAACTGCAGGGCTACTATTACTCGCCGCCGTTGCCGCCCCAGGCCTGCCTGCAGTTCCTCGGCGAGAACGGCGAACTGAAGCTGCCGGCCCTGATGGCCGGCGAACCCGCCTGTCATCTGCTGCTGATCGACGACGAACAGGGCGTGCTCACGACCCTGCAGCGCGAGCTGCGCCTGGAGAACTACCGCATCCTGGTCGCCGGCGACAGCGGCGAGGCGCTGAACCTGCTGGCAACCCATAGCGTCGACGTGGTGCTGACCGCGATGCACCTGGCCGACATCCAGGGGGTGGAGTTGCTGCGGCAGATCAGGCGCATCTACCCGGAGATCATCCGCATGGTGCTGAGCGACTTCAGCGAAGTGCGGCATGTGCTCAAGGCGATCAACGAGGGCGTGGTCTATCGCTTCATCAGCAAACCATGGGACGCCGACGACCTGCGCAGCCAGCTGCGCGATGCCTTCGCCCAGCGGCAGCTGGTGCAGGACAACCAGCGCCTGCGCGAACAGCTGATGCTGCAGCAGCACTGATCGGCCTGCACGGCACGCCGCAATCTGCCGCCGCGCGCAGCGCCCGCTAGACTGAAAGAGTCACAGCGGGTTGGAGGTGTGCCATGAACCTGTGCGAGGGATTTACCGGTGCCATCGGCAATACCCCATTGATCCGACTCGCCCGGCTCAGCGCCGAGACCGGGTGCGAGATATTGGCCAAGGCCGAATTCCTCAACCCCGGCGGCTCGGTCAAGGACCGCGCCGCCCTGGGCATCATCGAGGACGCCGAACGCAGCGGCCGGCTGCGCCGCGGCGGCACCGTGGTGGAGGGCACCGCCGGCAATACCGGCATCGGCCTGGCGCATATCTGTGCGGCGCGGGGTTACCGCTGCATCATCGTGATCCCCGACAACCAGTCGCCGGAGAAACTCGACCTGCTGCGCCAGCTGGGCGCCGAGGTACGGCCGGTGCCGCCCAAGCCCTACAGCGACCCGCACAACTACCAGAAGATCGCCGGGCGCCTGGCCGCCGAGATGCCCGGGGCGATCTGGGCCAACCAGTTCGACAACACCGCCAACCGCGAGGCCCATTACCGCACCACGGGTCCGGAGATCTGGCGCGACACCGACGGGCGCCTCGACGCGTTCGTCTGCGCCACCGGTACCGGCGGCACCCTGGCCGGCGTGGCGCGCTATCTCAAGGAGCGCAATCCGGCGGTGCGCATCGTCCTCGCCGACCCCATGGGCAGCGCGCTCTATCACTGGGTGCTGGACGGCGAACTGCTTGCCGAAGGCAGCTCCATCACCGAGGGCATAGGCACCAGCCGGGTGACGGCCAACCTGAAGGACACCCAGATCGACTCGGCCCTGCGGGTAGACGACCAGCAGTGCGTGGACATGGTCTACCGCCTGCTGCGCGAGGAGGGCCTGTTCGTCGGCAGCTCCAGCGGCATCAACCTGTGCGCCGCCGTGCGCCTGGCCACCGACCTGGGGCCGGGGCATACCCTGGTGACCCTGCTCTGCGACCGCGGCGGTCTCTACGCCGGGCGCCTGTTCAACCCGGCGTGGCTGCGCGAGAAGGGCCTCACGCCGCCGGCCTGAGCGAGGCCGCCGGCGTGCCTCAGGCATCGGCCGCGCCCTGCGCCTCCAGCAGCGGCGCCAGCAGGGCACACATGTTGCGCCAGTGGCTGCCTTGCCAGTACAGGCGCCGGCAGCCACGGCACTGGACGAAGCGTGAATAGCTGTAGCCGATGCGGCTCGGCAGGCGTTCGCGGGCCTCTTCCAGGTCGATGGGCTGCAGCGGCAGGTTGCAATGCAGGCACAGGCTGAAGGGCGCGATGCTGCGCGCCAGATCGAGGCGCTCGAACAGCTCGCGCAGTTGCAGGGCCGGCTTGAGCGCATGCACGTAGCAACCATGGCTGATGACCCTGCGCTTGAGCAGCTCGCGGTCGCGGGTCAGCACGATGCGCCCATCGTGGGCGGCCACTTCGGCGATCGTCGTGTCCTCGAAGTGATTGTCGTAGAGGGTGTCGAAGCCGAGCATGCGCAGCAACCGGGCCAGTCCGCCGAGGTGGGCGTCGGCGACGAAGCGCAACACCCGCAGCGGCCGATCACGCACCTTGAGCAGCGGACTGATGTCCAGGCGCTCGAACTTCGGGTACACCGCCACCCGGTCGCCGTCCAGCAGCATCCGCTCGAAACCGACCGATTCGCCGTTGAGCAGCACCAGTTCGACTTCGGTGTGGGGCACTCCGAGCGCCTCGATCATGTGCTTGACGGTCGCCGCCTGGGCACAGTCGCAGTCGAACGCCCTGCGACGCCGGGCGGGCGCCAGGAAGTCGTTGAGCTCCTCGTAGAAGCGGAAGGTCGCCTGAACCATGCTCCAAGCATAGTCCCTGCGGGTGCCCGCGGCGCTCGACGCAGAGGGTCATGCCGCCCTCGAGAACGCCAGCCGGCTAAAGCGTGCCTGAGTAACGCTGTTAAGTTCGGCCTGCAAGTAGTTGTCACGTTTCGATTTATGCAGAAAGCATCAGGGTTTATCCGTTACTATCCGGCGCTTGTCGCGTGGCCGCCGGCGTAAGCGGGCTGCGCGCGCAGGCGTCCATCGCGGTCCGGAGAACCCCTCCGTCCGCCGTGTACAACCGTCGTTTCCCGGGTGCTCACTCAGCGGGGTCTAGAGCGTTGTAATGCTGGTTGCGAGCTACGATTTTTCCCTGGTACTAACCTCCCTGGCCGTGGCCATCCTGGCGTCCTATACGGCACTGGATCTCGCCGGGCGTATCGCCACGGCCAAGGGCCTGGCGCTGTTGCTGTGGATAGGCGGCGGGGCCGTCGCCATGGGCATCGGCATCTGGTCGATGCACTTCATCGGCATGCTTGCCTTGCGCCTGCCGATCGCCCTGGGCTACGACCTCAGCATTACCCTGCTGTCCCTGGCGATGGCGATGCTGTCCTCGGGATTCGCCCTGTGGCTGGTGAGTCAGCCGCAGATGCTGCGCTGGCACTGGCTGCTCGGCGCACTGGTGATGGGCGCTGGCATCAGCTCGATGCATTACCTGGGCATGGCGGCCCTGCGGATGCAGCCGGGCATCGACTATGACCCGCTGCTGTTCGGCCTGTCCCTGTTGATCGCCGTGGCGGCGTCCGCCGCCTCGCTGTGGATCGCCTTTCGCCTGCGCTGGCCGGGGCCGTTCGTGCGCATGGCGCGCATCGGCGCGGCCGTGCTCATGGGCGGGGCGATCGTCGGCATGCACTACACCGGCATGGCTGCGGCGAACTTCCCCCTCGACAGCTTCTGCCTGGCCGCGGGAGCCGGCCTGGACAGTGTCTGGCTGGCCGGTCTGGTCGGTATCGCCACCCTCGCGGTGCTGACCATCGCCTTGCTCACCTCGGTCCTCGATGCGCGCATGGAGGCGCGTATCGCCAAGTTGAACGAGTCCCTGGCCAAGGCCAATCGGGAACTGACCCAACTGGCCCTGCATGACCCGCTGACCAAGCTGCCCAACCGCCTGCTGCTGGAGGACAGGGTCGGCCAGAGCATTCACAAGATGGCGCGCAAAGGCGGGCATTTTGCGCTGATGTTCATGGATCTCGATGGCTTCAAGCCGATCAACGACGCCTATGGCCACCATATCGGCGACCTGCTGCTGTGCGCGGTGGGCGCTCGCCTGCGCGAGCGGCTGCGGGCGCAGGACACCCTGGCGCGGGTAGGCGGCGACGAGTTCGTGCTGCTGGCGGAACTGCGCGAACCGGATGATGCGGTGAACCTCGCCGGCCAGCTCATTCGGCTGATCGGCCAGCCGTTTCTGGTCGCCGAGCATGAGCTGCGCGTCTCCACCAGCGTCGGGATTGCCCTCTATCCTGGTGACGGCACGGATCAGCAAAGCCTGCTGCTCAATGCCGATGCCGCGATGTACCACGCCAAGGGCGCCGGCAAGAATGGCTACAGCTTCTTCGAGGCGTCGATGAACGCCAACGCGCGCAACCAGTTGCAGCTGCTGCACGACCTGCGCATGGCGCTGGAGCGCGAGGAGTTCTGCCTCTACTACCAAGCCAAGTTCGATGCCCTCAATGGCCGGCCGACCGGGGCCGAAGCCCTGTTGCGCTGGCAGCACCCGGCGCGGGGCCTCGTCTCGCCGGCCGAGTTCATCGACCTGGCGGAAAAAACCGGCATGATCATCGCCATCGGTGACTGGGTGCTGCAACAGGCCTGCCGGCAGATGCGCGAATGGTACGACCAGGGGCGTCACGACTGGCGCGTGGCGGTCAACCTGTCGGCGCTGCAGTTCTGCCATGCCGGCCTGGTCGAGAGCGTCGCCAGCGCCCTGGCACAACACGAGCTGCCGGCCAACCGCCTGACCCTGGAGATCACCGAGACCACGGCCATGCGCGATGCCGATGCCAGCCTGCTGGTACTCAAGCAGTTGGCACAGATGGGCGTCGACCTGTCCATCGACGACTTCGGCACCGGCTACTCCAGCCTGCTCTATCTCAAGCGCCTGCCGGCCAACGAGCTGAAGATCGACCGGGGCTTCGTGCGCGACCTGGCCCAGGACAGCGACGATGCCGCGATCGTCTCCGCCATCGTCGCCCTGGGCCAGGCGCTGAACCTGCGCATCGTCGCCGAGGGCGTGGAAACCCTGCAGCAGAAGAGCTTCCTCACCGACCTGGGTTGCGACGCGCTGCAAGGCTTTCTCCTGGGCCATCCGCTGCCGGCGCAGCAGCTCATCCAGGCCCTGGACGGAGGCGTGGTTTGCGCCGAGTGAAGAGCAGGCGTCCGCTCAGCGCCGCGACTTGCGATTGACGGCCTCGGCGGCCTGGAGCACATCGGCGCCTATCTGGGCCTCGAACTGCTGCCATACCGGGCGCATGGCGTTACGCCAGGCCTCGCGCTGCTCGGCGGTCAGGCTGATCAGCTGGCTGCTGCCGGAAGCCTCGATGCGTTGCCGGTCCGCGCGGTTGTCGGCCTCGGCCTGGCGGTTTACCGAGTAGCTGACCTCGTCGACTATGGCCTCCAGCTCGACCCGGATGCTGTGCGGAAGGGCGTACCAGAAGCGCGGGTTGCTCACCAGCATGTAGTCGAGCACGCCGTGGTTGGTCTCGCTGATGAAGGGCTGCACGCGATGCAGTTGCTTGCTGTAGATGTTCGACCAGGGATTCTCCGCTCCCTGCACCTGTCCGCTGCGCAGGGCCTCGAACACCTCGGTGAACGCCATGGCCCGCGTCCGGGCGCCGAGCCGTTGAAACTGTGCATCGAGCACCGCCGAAGGCTGGATGCGAAAGCTCAGCCCCGCCGCATCGCTCGGCAGCAGCAGGGCCCTGCTGGCGGACAGCTGCTTCATGCCGTTGTGCCAGTAAGCCAGGCCGACGATGCCGTGCGCCTCCATCGAGCGCAGCAACTGGCGGCCCTTGGCGCGCTTCTGGAAGCGATTGACCGCGTCCAGGTCGTCGAACAGGAAGGGCAGGTCGAACACCTGCAACTGCTTGGTGTACTGGCCGAACTTGGCCAAGGACGGGGCCAGCAGCTGGACCTCGTTCCGGCGCAGCGCTTCCAGTTCATCGGCATCGCCATAGAGCGAGGAATTGGCATGGACCTCGACCTCGACCTTGCCCGGCAAACGCTCCTCGACCAGTTGCTTGAACAGCAGGGCGCCTTGACCCTTCGGGGTGTTGTCGGCGACCACGTGGGCGAACTTGATCACGATGGGCCCCGCGGCCTGGGGCGCTGCCTGGGCGCCGACCGTGGCCAGGGCACAGAGGGCCAGGACGAAGAATGATGTGCGCATTGAGATGTCCTTTCTTGTTGTCGGGATCGGCGGCGCCAGGTGGCCCGCTTGCGTGACGTCCCTGCACTGCCCGTACGGCCAGGGCGCCGGAATCTGCGTACTGCAATGCCTGCGCCAATGCCTTCGCGACGGCTGAGCGCGCGGCGCGTGGAAACAACGGCGTGACGTACATCACGCTGGCTGGCGGATTGCCGCCAATTCCCCAAACCAAAGTGGCGAAAATCCGCTTGCCGGGTGCGTTCAGGATCGGCAGTGGGGCCATCGCAGGCGCCCCTGAAGCGGGCCAAGAAGCGCGATTCCTGCCGTTTCTCGGCCCGGCGCGGGGATGATCGGTCGAACGCGATGGGCCAAAGGCGGCTATACCACAGCGTATGGCGTGCACCGCATCCGCCGGGACGAGGACGAGGGACGGGTGCTCTTCCAGCCGCACGCCCAGGAGTGGTCATGTCCAAAGTAGCCATAGTCACAGGCGCCTCGCGGGGCATTGGCGCGGCTATCGCCAAGCGATTGGCCGTCGAGGGCGTTCGGGTGGTGGTGAACTACACGGCGCGGCCGGCCGATGCCGAGCAGGTGGTGCGCAGCATCGCCCGGGCCGGCGGCGAGGCCTACGCGGTGCTGGCCGACGTCAGCGACCCGGTGGCCGTCGAGGCCCTGTTCGACCAGGCCGAAGTGCGCTTCGGCGGCGTCGACATCCTGATCAACAATGCCGGCATCATCCAGCCCGGCACGGTCAATCTCGCCGACAGCGACGACGCGCTGTACCAGCGCCTGTTCGCGATCAATACCAAGGGCACCTTCAACACCCTGCGCCTGGCGGCGACACGCCTGCGCGAAGGCGGACGGATCGTCAATTTTTCCTCCAGCGCGGTGGCCCTGGCGTTGCCCGGTTATGCGCTCTTCGCCGCGTCGAAGGCGGCGGTGGAGAGCCTCACCCAGATCTTCGCCAAGGAGCTGCGGGGCCGGCATATCTGCGTCAACGCCATTGCCCCCGGACCGACCGCAACCGACCTGTTTCTCAGTGGCAAGAGCGCGGATACGATCGAGCGGCTGGCCAAGCAGTCCCCCTTGGAGCGCCTGGGCACGCCCGAGGATATCGCCAGCGTCGTGGCCTTCCTGGTCGGCGAGGAGGGCGACTGGGTCAACGGCCAGGTGCTGAGGGTCAATGGCGGCATCATCTAGCCGCTACCGCGAGCCTCATCACTTTGCCTAGGCAGGAATAAAAAAAGCCCCACGGCAGGGAGCGGCGTCGTGGGGCGGGAAAGGGTCGGCGAACGGTGCCGCCAACCAAGGAGTGGGTTCGTTTCAGCCGTAGGGCTGCCAGCCGCCGCCGAGGGCCTTGTAGATGGCGACTATGCCGCGATACAGCTCGACCTCGGCCTGGGCCTGGGCGTCTTCGGCAGCCAGGCGTTCGCGCTCGGCGTCCAGCAGCACGAGGAAATCCACCGTGCCTTCGCGATAGCGGATCGCCGCCTGCTCGGCCGCCGCGCGACTGGCCTCGGACTGGCGCAGCAGGGCGATCAGCTGCTCCTGGATCTTGCCGTAGTCGCTGAAGGCGTTCTCGCTTTCCTCCAGGGCCAGCAGCACCCGGTGTTCGTAGTTGGCCAGGGCGCCGTCGGCGCCGGCTTCGGCGCCGCGCAGGCGGGCACGCACACTGCCGAGGTCGAAGGCCGCCCAGCTGAGGGTCGGCGCCAGGCCCCAGGCGCGCGCCGCCGAGGCGCCCAGCTGCGAGCCACGGCCGGCGGTGAAGCCGAGGAAGCCGGACAGGCTGACCCGCGGGAACAGGTCGGCGGTGGCCACGCCGATGCTGGCGGTGGCCGCCGCCAGCTGTCGCTCGGCCGCCAGCACGTCCGGGCGGCGGCGCAACAGCTCGCCCGGATCGCCGATCGGCAGGGCCTTGGCGATGGCTGGCAAGGGCTGCACCGCGAGGTCCGCGGCCAGCTGCTGCGGGCGCTGGCCGAGCAGGGTGGCGATGCGGTTCTTCGCCCGCGCCTGTTCGCCCTGCAGGAGCGGCAGTCTGGACTCGGTGGCGGCCAGGCGCGCCTCGCTGCGCAGCACGTCCAGTTCGCTGCCGACGCCGGCGTCGCGCAGTCGTTCGACTATGGCCCGGGATTCCCGTTGATTCTCCAGGTTTTCCCGGGCGATGCCTTCGCGCAGCTGCGCGCCCCGCAGGCTGCCGTAGGCGTCCACCAGCTCGGCGATCAGGCTGACCTGCAGCCGGTAATAGTCGGCCTCGGCCACCTCGATCTGCGCCTCGCTGGCCTCCAGCTGACGCTGGATACGGCCGAACAGATCGAGTTCCCAGGCCAGGTCCAGGCCCAGGTCGTAGCGCTCGCCATTCACCCGCCGCTCGCTCACGCCGGGCTGTTGGGCCTTGCCGACTTCGCTGCTGGCCCGAGCGGCGACAATCGGCAGGCGATCGTTGGCCACCTCGTCGCGGATGGCTCGGGCCGCGCGCAGGCGGGCGAAGGCCACCCGCAGCTCGCGGTTTTCCTGCAGGGACTGCTGGACCAAGCGGTTCAGGGCCGGATCGTCGAACTGCTGCCACCACAGTGCCTCGAAGTGCGAGCGATCGTAATCCTGGTGCTCGGCACTGGGCAGTAGGGGCGCCGGCGTAGCCGGTGCCCGATAGTCCGGCCCGACGGCGCAGGCGCTCAGTGCCAGGGCGAGCAGGGCAGGGGTCAAGGCCTTCATGCCTGCACCTCCTGCAGCCGCAGGGCGCGTTGCGCCTGACGGCCCTCGACAAAGCGGCGGATCAGCACGTAGAACACCGGGGTCAGCAGCAGGCCGAAGAAGGTCACCCCGATCATCCCGGAAAATACCGCCACGCCCATGGCATGACGCATCTCGGCGCCGGCGCCGGAGGACAGCACCAGGGGCACCACGCCCATGATGAAGGCGATGGAGGTCATCAGGATCGGCCGCAGGCGCAGGCGGCAGGCCTCCAGCACGGCGCTGACGCGGTCCAGGCCTTCCTCCTGTTTCTCCTTGGCGAACTCGACGATGAGGATGGCGTTCTTGCACGCCAGGCCCACCAGCACGATCAGGCCGATCTGGGTGAAGATGTTGTTGTCGCCGCCGGCCAGGATCACCCCGACGATGGCCGAGAACAGCACGGTCGGCACGATCAGGATCACCGCCAGCGGCAGGCTCCAGCTCTCGTACTGGGCGGCCAGCACCAGGAAGGCCAGCAGCACGCAGAGCGGGAAGACGAAAATGGCGCTGTTGCCGGCGAGGATCTGCTGGTAGGTCAGGTCGGTCCACTCGAAGGTCATGCCGTTGGGCAACTCCTCCGCGAGCAGCCGGCCGATCGCCGCCTCGGCCTGGCCGGAGCTGTAGCCCGGCGCGGCCGCGCCATTGATCTCGGCGGTGATGAAGCCGTTGTAGTGCATCACCCGATCGGGACCTGCGCTGTCCTCGACCTTGACGAAGGTGGACAGCGGCACCATCTCGCCACGGTTGTTGCGCACCTTGAGCTGGCCGATCTGCTCCGGCTCCAGGCGGAACTGCTGGTCGGCCTGGACGTTGACCTGGTAGGTGCGGCCGAAACGGTTGAAGTCGTTGGCGTACAGCGAGCCCAGGTACACCTGCAGGGTGTCGAAGATGTCGCTGATGGCCACGCCGTGGGTCTTGGCCTTCTCCCGGTCGATGTTGGCATCCACCTGCGGCACGTTGACCTGGTAGCTGGTGAACACCGACATGGGGTTGAGCTCCGGCAGCTGGCGCGCCTTATTGAGGATGTTCTGGGTCTGCCGGTACAGCTCCTCGTAGCCCAGGCTGCCGCGATCCTGCAGCTGCAGGCGGAAGCCGCCGATGGTGCCCAGACCCTGTACCGGTGGCGGCGGGAAGATGGCGATGTAGGCGTCCTGGATCTCGGCGAACTGCTGGTTCAGCTCGGCGGCGATGGCGCCGGCGCTCATGGCCGGGTCCTTGCGCTCATCGAAGGCCCTGAGCGGGGTGAACACGATGCCGCTGTTGGGGCTGTTGGTGAAGCCGTTGATCGACAGGCCGGGGAAGGCCACGGTGTTCTCCACGCCCGGGTGCTGGCCGGCGATCTGCGACATGCGCTTGACCACCGCCTCGGTGCGGTCGAGGGTGGCGGCGTCCGGCAGTTGGGCGAAGGCCACCAGGTACTGCTTGTCCTGCTGCGGCACGAAGCCGGTCGGGGTGCTGGAAAAGCCCAGGTAACCCAGGGCCAGCAGGCCGGCATAGAGGAACATGGCGATGCCGCTGCCGCGCAGCACGCGCTGCACGGTGCCGACGTAGCCATGGCTGGCGCGGTCGAACAGGCGATTGAAGGGCGCGAACAGCCAGCCGCCGAACAGCTTGTCCAGCAGCCGCGAGAAGCCGTCCTTGGGGGCGCGGTGGTCCTTGAGCAGTACGGCGGCCAGGGCCGGCGACAGGGTCAGCGAGTTGAACGCGGAGATCACCGTGGAGATGGCGATGGTCAGGGCGAACTGCTGGTAGAACTGGCCGCTGAGGCCGGAGATGAAGGCGGTCGGCACGAACACCGCGCACAGCACCAGGGCGGTGGCGACGATGGGGCCGGTCACTTCCTGCATGGCCTGGCGGGTCGCCTCGATGGGGGACTTGCCGAGACCGATGTTGCGCTCGACGTTCTCCACCACGACGATGGCGTCGTCCACCACGATGCCGATGGCCAGCACCAGGCCGAACAGCGACAGGGCGTTGAGCGAGAAGCCCAGCAGGTGCATCACCGCGAAGGTGCCGATCAACGACACCGGCACGGCGGCCAGCGGGATGATCGAGGCGCGCCAGGTCTGCAGGAACAGGATCACCACCAGCACCACCAGCACGATGGCCTCGAGCAGGGTGTGCACCACCGCCTCGATGGAGCCGCGCACGAAGATGGTCGGGTCGTAGACGATCTCGTAGTCCACGCCCTGGGGAAAGCTCTGCTTCAACTCGGCCATGCGCGCGCGCACGGCATTGGAGATCTCGATGGCGTTGGAACCGGGGCGCTGGAACACCGGAATGGCCACCGCCGGCTTGTTGTTGAGCAGCGAGCGCAGGGCGTACTGGCTGGAGCCGAGTTCGACCCGGGCGATGTCCTTCAGGCGGGTGATCTCGCCCTGCTCGCCGGCGCGCACGATGATGTTCTCGAACTCTTCCTCGCTGACCAGGCGCCCCTGGGTGTTGATCGACAGCTGGAAGCTGTTGCCGGCATCGGCGGGCGGCGCACCGAGGGAGCCGGCGGCCACCTGACGGTTCTGCTCGCGGATGGCGGCCACCACGTCGCTGGCGGTGAGGCCCCGCGAGGCCACCTTGTTCGGGTCGAGCCAGACGCGCAGCGAGTAGTCGCCCATGCCGAACAGTTGCACGTTGCCGACGCCCTCCAGGCGCGCCAGCTCGTCCTTGATGTTGAGCGCGGCGTAGTTGGACAGGTAGAGCATGTCGTAGCGGTCGTCCGGCGAGGTCAGGTGCACCACCATGGTCAGGTCGGGCGAAGCCTTGTCCACGGTCACGCCGAGGCGCTGCACCTCGGTCGGCAGGGTCGGCATGGTACGGGTCACGCGGTTCTGCACCTGTACCTGGGCGGTATCCAGGTCGGTTCCCAGGGCGAAGGTGATGGTCAGGCTCAGCTTGCCGTCGTTGGTGGACTGCGAGGACATGTAGAGCATGCCCTCGACCCCGGTGATGGCCTGTTCCAGAGGCGAGGCGACGGTTTCGCCGATCACCTTGGGGTTGGCGCCGGGGAAGCTGGCACGCACCACCACGGTCGGCGGCACCACTTCCGGGTACTCGCTGATCGGCAGCTGGAACAGCGAGATGGCCCCGCCGATCAGGATCAGCAGCGACAGCACCGCGGCGAAGATCGGCCGCTGAATGAAGAATTGCGAGAAGTTCATGGTTGTCTACCTTTAGCCCCGTGGTGCGCTGGTCGATTTGCCGATCTGCTCGGCCAGCCGCGGCGCGTCGCGGGCTTCTACCGCCTGGCGCAGGCGGGCGAGGGTGGCCAGGGTTTCGGCATCGGCCATGGGCACGGCCTGCGGGTCGACGGTGGCGCCGGGCAGGGCGCGCTGCAGGCCGTTGACCACGATCTTCTCGCCCTTGGCCAGGCCCGCGCGGACGATGCGCAGGCCCTCGACCTTGGGCCCCAGCTCGATGGCCCGGTAGCTGACGCTGTTGTCCGCGCCGAGTACCAGGACGAACTTCTTGCCCAGGTCGGTGCCCACGGCGACGTCCTGGATCAGGGCGGCGGCGTAGGTATCGCTGCCGACCAGCTTGAGTCGGGCATAGAGTCCCGGGGTGAAACGGCCGTCGGTGTTGTCGAATACCGCGCGGCCACGAATGGTGCCGGTCTGCGGATTGACCTGATTGTCGAGAAAGTCCAGCTGGCCCAGGTGCGGGTGGCCGTCCTCGTTGCTCAGGCCGAGGTAGACCGGGCTGGCGGCGCGAGCATCGGCACCGGCCTGACGGGCCAGTTCCAGGTACTTGAGGAATACCCCTTCGTCGGCATCGAAGTAGGCATAGACCTCGTCGGTGCTGACCAGGGTGGTGAGCAGGTGCTGCCCGGCTGCCACCAGGTTGCCGGCGGTGACCTCGGCGCGGCTGACGCGGCCGTCGATCGGCGCAACCACGCGGGTAAAGCTGAGGTTGAGACGGGCGTTGTCCAGTTCGGCCTGGATCCCGGCTACCGCGGCGCGGGCCTCGGCGGCGGCGCTGGCGCGGGCATCGGCCAGTTCGGCGGAAATCGCGTTGCTTTTGCGCAGGCGTTCGCCGCGCGTGGCTTCGCTGGCGGTGCGGGCCTGGTTGGCACGGGCCTGTTGCAGCTGGGCTTCGAGGCGCTTGACCTCGGCCTGGAAGGGCCGCGGATCGATCTGGAACAGCAGGTCGCCCTTGCTCACCAGGCTGCCTTCGGCGAAGGCGACCCGGTCGATGAAGCCGGAAACCCGCGGGCGAATCTCGACCGACTCCGGGGCCTCGAGGCGCCCGGTGAATTCGTCCCATTCATTGAGTGGTTGTTCGATGACTTCGGCCACGCTGACTTTCGCCGCGGGCATTTGCTGCATGGTCTCGGGGGCCTGGCCACAGGCGCCGAGCGCCAACATCGCCACGAGGGCCAGGGCTGTGCGCCAGGGGTTGCTGAACTGTTCCATGGGGGGTCCGCCAGTCGGTTTATTCGATGGGCGGAGTCTGCGGCGCGGTCCGGCGTGCGACGAATCGAACGCCGCAAATATGGTTATCACCGGCAATGATGATGACGAGGCTGGTATCGATGCACGACCATGATCGAGGCGGGGCGTCCCCCTGGGGCGCGCGGTGTCCTGGGTTCGACCTAGAGGCTGTCCGGGTCGCCGACGAACATCTGGATCCGCGAACGCAGCCAGCGCTCGGCCGGATCGTTGTCCTGGGCACCACGCCAGGCCATGTGCAGTTCGAAGGTCTGGGTCTCCAGCGGCAGGTCCTCGGTGCGCAGGCCGCCGGCGGCGGTCAGGGCCGCGGCGGTGTAGTCGGGTACCGTGGCGATGATGTCGGTGCCGCTGAGCAGAGGGCCGAGGCCATTGAACTGCGGCACCGCCAGTACCACCCGGCGCTGGCGACCGATCTTTTCCAGCGCCGCATCGATGAAGCCGCCCAGGTCGCCGGCGAAGGACACCAGGGCATGGGGCCGCGCGCAGTAGTCGTCCAGGCTCAGCGGGCCGGGCACGCTGTCGGCCCGCAGCAGCTTGGGCTTGCTGCGGCGCATCACCTTGCGCTTGGCGTTGGCCGGCAGCTCCTCGGTGTAGCCGACGCCCACCGAGATCTCCCCGGAGGCCAGGAGACCGGGCATCAACAGGTAGTTGGTGCGGCGGATCACCAGCACCACCCCCGGTGCTTCGGCGCGCAGGCGCTTGATCAGCGGCGGCAGCAGGCCGAACTCGACATCATCGGACAGGCCGATGCGAAACACCGCCGTGCTGGTGGCCGGGTCGAAGTCGGCGGCGCGGCTGACCGCCGTGGAGATCGAGTCCAGTGCCGGGACGAGCAGGGCGAAGATCTCCTGGGCCCGGGCGGTAGGCTCCATGCTGCGCCCGGTGCGGACGAACAGCGGATCGTCGAACAGGCCGCGCAGGCGGGAGAGGGCGGCACTGATCGCCGGCTGGCCGAGAAACAGCTTTTCGGCCGCTCGCGTCACGCTGCGTTCATGCATCAGCGTTTCGAACACGATCAGCAGATTGAGATCGACTCGACGAAGATCGTTGCGGTTCATCCGGTGTCCATACAGGAGTGGTGGGCTCGTGGCGGCCCGTCTCAGGCTAATGCGAAGTCGCGCCGCGAGGCAACAAAGATGTGTCCGGCAATGATAGTTGCCGGCGCTGTCATCACCGACAAGCATGGTGAATATCACTCCCGGCGGCTGGTATTGCCCACAAAGCGCAGATAAAGTCCATGGCCATAAGGGGTCAACCGGTGAGGTTTGCGATGTCCCGCATCATCCGTTTCCATCAGTTCGGCGAGGCCGACGTCCTCAAGGTCGAAGAGCGTACGCGTCCCGTGCCGGCCGCCGGCGAAGTCTTGGTCCGCGCCCAGGCGCTCGGTGTCAGCTGGTACGACGTGCTCTGGCGGCAGAACCTGGCCAATACCCCGGCGACCCTGCCCGCCGGCCTCGGCCATGAGCTGGCCGGGGAAGTCCTGGCCGTGGGCGAGGGTGTCGACGACCTGGCGGTGGGCGACAAGGTCGCCAGCTTCCCGGGCCACAGTGCCAACCGTTATCCCTGCTGCGCCGAAGAGGTGCTGCTGCCGCGCAGCTCGCTGACGCGCTATCCCGATCTGCTGACCCCGCAGCAGGCCAGCGTGCACTACCTGCCTTCGCTGGTGGGCTGGTTCGGCTTCGTCGAACTGGCACGGCTCAAGCCCGGCGAAACCGTGCTGGTCACGGCGGCCAGCCGCTGCTGGGGTCCCTATATAGTGCAGCTGGGCAAGGCCCTGGGAGCCAGGGTCATCGCCGCGACCGCGGACAGCGAGGACCAGGACTTCCTGCGCGAACTGGGCGCCGACCACGTCATTCCTACCGAGGAGCAGGACCTGGTCAGCCGGGTCAACAAGCTGACCGACGGCCGGGGCGCCGATATCGTCATGGATGCCCTCGGCGGGCCGCAGATGTGCCTGCTCGGCGATGCCCTGGCGCCGCGGGGACGCCTGGTGCTGTATGGCCTGCAGGGCGGCAACGAGACCCCGTTTCCGGCCTGTGCGGCGTTCCAGAAGAACATCCAGTTCTTCGTCCATTGCCTCGGCAACTTCACCGGCAAGGAAGAACTGGGTATTCCGCAGGACAAGGAGGCCGTGGACAAGGCCCTGCAGGGCATCAACCAGCTGACCCGCGACGGGCTGCTGCGGCCGCTGATCAAGCAAGTATTCCCGTTCGACAAGGTGGTCGAAGCCCATCGGCTGATGGAGACCTGTCCGAGTCGAGGGCGGGTGGTGTTGCAGGTCTGATCCGCCCTCTGCCCGCTCGAGCGGGCAGGCCTGCATCGCTCCGCCCAGTCTATTGCAGCCTCTCGATACCATCCGTGGCGCCTGAGGACCGCCTGCAGCTGCGTCGGCTCAGGCGTCGGACATCGTCCGCTGGTCGCGGCGGTCGGCCACGCTCGCCGCCGCGCTGGATCGCATGGGGCCACGGGTGCATAGTGACAGGAGCTTTCTTGCCGAGGGTGTGAACATGCCGCAGGAAGCCCCCATCCCCGTCCCCATTCCCGACCGAATAGCCGCCGGCCAGATCCTGGCAACACGGTTGTCGACCTATGCCCGCCGCCCCGACGCCATCGTCCTGGCCTTGCCCCGGGGTGGAGTTCCGGTGGCCTACCAGATAGCCGAGGCGCTGGGCCTGCACCTGGACCTGCTGCTGGTGCGCAAGCTGGGAGTTCCGGGGCATTCGGAGCTGGCCATGGGGGCCATTGCCAGTGGTGGGGTGCGGGTGATGAATCGCGACGTGCTGGCGTATGCCGGAGTCGACCAGGCCCGCATCGAGGCCGTCGCGGCACGGGAGGGCGCAGAGTTGCAACGCCGTGCCCAGGTCTATCGCGGCAGGCGGCCGTTACCGCCGCTGCGTGATCGGCAGGTCATACTGGTCGATGACGGCGTGGCGACCGGTGCCACCATGCAGGCGGCCGTTCAGGCGGTGCGCCAGCAGGGGCCGGCGCGCATCGTCATCGCGGTGCCGGTCGCCGCGCCGGAGAGTGCCGCCCAGCTACGCACTCAGGTCGACGAACTGATATGCCCCTGCGAGCCGCCACTGCTGATGGCCATCGGGCACTGGTACGTGGATTTCGGCCAGACGTCGGACGACGAGGTCATCGAGTTGCTGCAGCGCGCCTGGCAACGTGAAGACGCAGCCGAGCCCTGAGGCTGCGCTTGGGCTGGCGTCATGGCCATGGCCGCTAACAGGGGGTATCCGCCCAGACCAGGGCGAAGCCGTTCTCGGAGGTTGGCCGCACCCCGCAACCGAAACGACCGCACTCGCGGCTGAGCGTGTCCTGCAGCCATTGCCGATCCGCGCCCTCGGCTCGCTGGATGCTCAGGCGACGCTGGCAGGTAGGCTGCAGTTCCAGCGCCACAAGCCGCCCCGCGCCGTCCAATTCGGCGAAATACAACAGGCCCAGGTCACCGCGATAGGCCCTATAGCCGTCGATGCCCTCGTAGTCGTCCAGCAGGTCGCCACAGCCGTAGAGAATCAGATGCTGCCGGTAGACCTCGATCGCCTTGATATGGTGCGCAGAATGACCGTGCAGCAGGTCCACGCCGGCTCGATCGATCAGGCCATGGGCGAAGTCGACCTGTTCGCGGGGGATGGCGAAGCCCCAGTTGCCGCCCCAATGGATCGACAGCACCACCCGGTCGCCCGGTCGTTTGGCCGCGCGGATGAGCCGCGCGATACGCTCCAGACTCCGCGGCGAGAGGTCGTCCAGCCGGGCAACCCCGGGCCGCAGCCGGTCGGCGGCCCAGTGCGCCGGGACACCGCTGTCCTCGGTGGCGAAGGCGAAAAACAAGAGCCGGCCACCGGGCAGACTCAGGACGGCCGGCGCCGTGGCGCCGGCCTCGTCGATTCCGGCCCCGGCATGCTGCAGGCCATGGGCATCAAGGCCACTCAGGGTATCGAGCAGGCCCGCTTCGCCCCAGTCCAGCAGGTGATTGTTGGCCAAGGCGCAGCAGTCGATGCCTGCGACCTCCAGCAGCGGCAGGTTGGCCGGGTTCATGCGGTAGTTGATGCCCTTGGGCTGCGGCCGGCCGCGGCGAGTTACCGCGGTTTCCAGGTTGACCAGGCGCAGGTCCGGACGGCGACGCCTGAACTCATCCAGGGCCGCGCCCCAGGCATAGGCGAAGTCCACCGGCCGGGGAATGGGACCGTTGCGCCGCTCGGCCAGCTGCACATAGTCGCCGGCATGCTTGACGCAGGCCTCATGGAGTCGGGGGTCGCCCGGATAGGGCAAGATCTGGTCGATGCCCCGCGCGCACATCAGGTCGCCGCCGAGAAACAGGGTGGTGAACGGCTTGCCGTGCGTCATGGCAACCTCCCGAGATCACAGGCGTCCCTGCATCCACGGATCGAGTTCCCTTGTTTCAGACTGCAATGATCGGCGGTTGCATTCAAGGGGCTGGCTTTGCCGATGCTCTGTGCAAGCTGCGGGGCAGTTCCGGGCGATGCGATGAACGCACAACGGCGCGATAGCTGGCCGACCTCGTCGGCGTACAGTGCAGTCGGCCCTGCCGGGCAAATGCCCCCAGCCCCGCGGCGCGCCGATTGGTTTGCGATTGCGCCATAGGCACTGCTACCCGACCCGATCCAGGGCGCAGAACCCAAGAGGACGGTATCTGGTTGCCGTCCCGGCAACTCCGGACGTTCGGTCGTTGACAGCCGTCTCGAGAGTGCTAACTTGAAGGCGTGGGAAAAATTCCCACATACTTGCACTGACTGGCTGAGAAGGATCGTGCGGAAACCGCAGTTGCGTCACTGATGCTGCAGATAGATGGCCGCGCCGGTTGGTTGGCCGCCCCAGAGGACGGCTTGGTATTCACTGCTCATTGCGTTCGATAGGGAGATGACGACGCAACTCCAAGCGGAGGTGCATCATGCTGCTCAAGAAATGTTTGTTGGCTCTGGCAATTGGTGGAGTTCTGTCGGCATCGACGGTCCTGGTGCCCGATTACGTCAGTAGTTTCTCCAGCGTGTATGCCAAAGATGGCGGCAGCGGGGGAGGCGGTAGCGGGAGCGGCAGTGGCAGTGGCAGTGGCAGTGGCGGCGACGGTGGTGGTGGCCGCGGTGGTGGTGGCCACGGCGGCGGTGGCAACAGCGGCTCCGGAGGCGGTGGCCACGGCGGTGATGGTGGTGACGGCAGAGGCGACGGTGGCCACGGCCGAGGGGGCCACGGCGGTGACGGTCATAGCGGCCGGGGAGGCGGTGACGCCGACCACGGCGGTATGGCTGGGAACAGCGGCCCTGGCAATGCCCGTGACAACGACGCGGGGAAAGATGCCGCCGATGCGGCCCGTGACGCCGCCAGAAGTGAGGCGAATGCGGCCCGAGAGTCTGCCAGAGACGCAGCCGATGCGGCCCGAGAATCTGCCAGAGATGCCGCAGATGCGGCCCGAGATGCCGCCAGGGCTTCGGCCGATGCCGCCCGAGACGCGGCCAAGGCGGCCGGCGATCCGAACGCAGATGCGGCCCGGGATGCCGCCAAGGCTGCTGCCGATGCGGCCCGAGACGCGGCCAGAGCAGCTGCCGACGCAGCTCGGGACGCCGCCAAGGATGAGGCAGATGCGGCTCGAGACGCTGCCCGAGCGGCTGCGAATGTAGCGCGCGACGCCGCCAGGGATGCGGCGAGGGCCGCCCGCCCGGATGACGACGATGCACCGGATGCACCCGATGCCCCGGACGCGCCTGATGAGCCGGATGACGATGTGGTCGAGGTAGAGTTCGAGCCCAACGACGGCCCCGACGCTCCGGATGTCGACGTGGTCGAGGTACAGCACTAGAGAACGTCCCGAGCGCCTGCAGGATGGATCCGCGCTGAGTCGCAAATCCCCAAGCATCAAGGGGTTTGCGACTCCTTCTGCGCCGCGGTTATCAAGCTCCGGGAAACCGAAAGGGTGCGCCGAGCGCCTCGGCATATCGTCCAGGCCTGCGCGGTCCGGACAGGGGAAATACGGCGGTCCAAGGCGATGAGTGACAAAGGCTGAGCGCGATCGGCACGGAGGTCAGGATTGTCGAGCGCCTCGGACGAAAAGCTGGGCTGATTGAGCAGGGGGCGTTTTAATCTAGCAACAGTGTTTGAAGGAATGTCTTGATGCGATTGCCCACTCTGCCTCCCTCTCTACTGCCGGCGCTGACGCATGTCATGCGCCCATTGGTGAGGCTGATGCTCAAGAAGGGGGTCTCGTACACCTGCTTTGCCAACCTGCTCAAGGAGATATTCGTCGATGTCGCCGAGCACGAGTTTCGTCTCGACGACAAGCCGTCGACCGACAGCCGGATCAGCCTGCTGACGGGGGTGCACCGCAAGGATGTCAGGCGCCTGCGGGCCAAGGTGAGCGAGCGGGCGGCCATCCTGCCCGAGGATATTTCGTTCGGGGCCCACTTGATCAGCGTCTGGCTGAACCACGCGCCGTTCTGCGCGGCGCCCGGCCGGCCACTGCCCCTGGCACGTCTGGCCAGCATGGGTGGCGAGTGCTCGTTCGATAGCCTGGTGGCTCGGGTCAGCAAGGATATCCGTGCCCGCGTCGTGTTGGATGAGTGGCTTCGGCTGGGGATTGTGCGAATGGATGAACAGGATCAGGTCCATCTGGAGGCGATGGCGTTCATTCCGCAACGGGGATTTGACGAGAAGGCCGCCTACTTCCAGCACAACCTCCACGATCATGCCTGCGCCGCCGTGCACAACCTGACCGAGGACGGCGCACCGTTCTTCGAGCGCAGCGTCCACTACGACAGCCTGTCGCCGGCCGGTGTCGAGCAACTGCGTGAGGCCGTGAAGGTAGAAGGCATGCTGGTGTTGAACGGTTTCAACCTGCTGGCAGCCGAACTGGAGGAACAGGACGTGCCCCCAGCCGATGCCAGGCAGCGCATCACCGTCGGTCTCTATTTCTACACTGAACCCAATCCACCAGCGGTGACCAAACCCACCACGGCCAGTTCGCCATGAACACTGCCACGCGCTTGCTGTTCGCCCTCATATTTATTTGCGGCCCATTGCTGCTGGCTTCTCCCGCCCTGAGCGCCGCACCGGCTTGCCTCGAGCCCGGCGGCATGGGCGGCACGGGCGCCGTGGCGACGGGCGGTATCGGCGGTACCGGCGCGCCAGCCGATAACGGGGGCGTTGGCGGTACCGGCGCGCCGGCCAACAACGGCGGAATGGGGGGGACCGGAGCACCTGCCGGCGAAGGTGGCAGCGGCGGTACAGGCATCGTCGGAACCATCACCGGCTTCGCCTCGATCTGCGTGAACGGCGTGGAAGTGCACTTCGATGACAAGGCTGCGATCAGTGAGAACGGCCTACCCGTCGGCAGCGAGCACCTGGCTATTGGTCAGGTGGTGGCGGTGGAGGCGCGCAGATCGCCACGCGGGCTCGAGGCGCGGAATATTGCGATCCTCCATGCCTATGAAGGTCCGATCACCGATGTAGCCACGGGCAGTGCGGCAATGCGGGTAATGGGGCAGCCCGTGCGCATCGCCGCAGGGGCCCACGTGGCCGAAGGTCTGCGAATCGGCGAGCCGGTACGGGTCAGTGGCTTGCGCGATGCCCGGGGCGAAGTGGTCGCCAGCCGCATCGATCGCGCACCGGAGCTGGCGCAGGTCAGTGCCATCGGCGCAATCGATCGAGCCGGCAACCTGCAAGGACTGACCCTCGGCAAGCCGCTGGCACCCCGCGATGAGGTCCTGGTGCGCGGCACCTGGAATGGCAGCCAGCTGGAGGTTGTCCAGGCGAACAGCGATCCAGGTATTCCCTTTGCCGGACGGGTGCGTAATGCGCTTGTAGAAGGCTTGGTGCGCGGGCGGCAGGCAGATCGCATCGAGTTCGGCGGGTTCACGGCCTATGTGGACAGCGGTACTGCCTATCTCGGCGGGCAAGCCGCCGACCTTGCAGTCGACCGGCGCATCCGGGTCTCCGGCGTGTTTGGCGAGGGGCGGAATATCCGGGCCGAACGCATCGAGTTCGCCCGGGAGCGCCCCGCAACCTCCAGCCAGGAAGGTGCCGGCCATCGGGGCTCGTCTGCGGAGGACGGCGAGCAGCACGAGGATGGCGGCTCCGGTCGGAACAGCGTCGACTCTCGCGAGCGCAGCAGCGATGGCGATACGCGGGTCAGGCTCGAACGCAGGGAGGAGTCCGCTGCCGGCGATCTGGAGCGTCGCGAGCGGATCGAGATACGCGATTCCGGCGACCGCCTGGAAACCCGGGAGCGGATCGAGATTTTCGAGAACGGCGTTCGGGTCGAGCGGATCGAACGTATCGAACGGATCGAGCGCTCGGACCGGGTCGACAAACCGGAGCGGGTGGAGCGCATCGAACGCATCGAGCGGGTGGACAAACCTGAACGCGTCGATCGACCTGAGGTGGAGCGGGTCGAGAGGCTGGACCGCTCCGGGCCCCATTAGAGGCCAATCCCTCTCAGCGGGAGACAGGCATTTGTGCAAGCGGCGAGTAGATGGACGACTAAGCTAAGCAGGGCCGGCAACAGTCGCGATGTGAACTTCGGTGTCTGGATTGCAACGAGGTCGATATGCTAGCTGCTCGTCTGATCGTACCCTGCCTTTGGCTGTCCCTGGTCGGCCCGGCCCTGGCCGATGAGTTCACGCTTTCTACCGGGGCCGATTACTCGCGGGGGAACTACGGGACTCCGACAACCAGCGAAACCTGGTATGTCCCGGTGGTCGTTAAATATGCAACCGGCCCCTTGCTCTACAGGTTGACCATCCCGTACCTGCGCATCACCAATCCCTCGGTGGGGCCGGATGGCGAACCGTTGCCTGGGGGCTGTGGCCGCGTCGAGAAGGGCCTGGGCGACACGGTGGCGAGTGCGAGCATTGCGCTGCTGGACGGCAGCCGAGGCGATGGACTGATTCTGGACCTGACCGGCAAGGTCAAACTGCCCACAGCCGATGAAGACGACTGCCTGGGAACCGGCAAGACCGACTTCTCCGCCCAAATCGACATCACGCAGCGACTCGGCGCTGTCAGCGGCTTCGCCACTGTGGGCTGGAAGAAGTTCGGCGACCCCTCGGGCAGCAACCTTCGGGACCCGTTCTTCGTGTCGCTCGGCTTCGTGACCGGATTGGCGCCCGCGACCTCCGCGGGCGCGGCTTACGACTGGCGACAGGAGGTGAGCGCCGATGGCCATGAGGTTCAGGAACTTACCCTGTTCCTGACCCAGAGGCTCAGCCGCTCCTGGAAGATCCAGCTGTATGCCCGCAAAGGCTTTTCCGACGCCAGCCCCGATGCCGGCGGCGGGCTGCTGCTCAGCCATTCGTTTTGAGTTGCTGTCCTGATCGGACATACGTACGAACGAAAGCTGCGGGTCAGCCATGGCAGCCCCGGTGTGACGTCATTCCAAATAGAGGCTTCGCATAATGTATATTATGTTAAATCATCTATTGCTCTAGCTAACGCCGTCGAAGCAACCTACCCACCCGAGCGTCTTCTCTCGCCATGCCTGATAGCGGCGCGGAATTGAAACTCCAGGTCATCTATACATGCATGTATAATACTCAGGCCGCGCGCCTATCGAGAGCCGAGTCCCTGCTGCGTGATTCAGGGATGGTCCCGTAACTGCGCGGAACATCCCTCAATGCTGCCATTGCGGTGAAGCGCAGACGCGACATCGCCCCGAGGAACTTAGCCAGAATGATTCGTACGCAAATCCATCGAGCCAGCGCCTATGTCCCAATGCCCTGGAAGAATGGCCTGGGCAGTACGCTCGAGGTCGCGCGGGACACCGGCGAGGGGCTGGATGGATTTGGCTGGCGCCTGTCGATTGCCGACATAGATGAGTCCAACGGTTTTTCTGCCTTCGCCGGCTACCAGAGGGTGATCAGCGTGCTGGAGGGTGGCGGCATGGTGCTGGAAGTCGATGGCACTGATACTCCCCCGCTGCTCGCGCTCGAGCCCTTCGCCTTCTCAGGGGACAGTCGCGTGCACTGCCGCCTGCTCAAGGGGGCGATCCGCGACTTCAATCTGATCTATTCGCCCGATCTGTTCGGCGCGCGCCTGCAGTGGCTGCGCGCCGACGAGGCTCAGCGAATCCTCACCAGCGCCACCACCCTGTTGCTGTTCGCCGCGCAAAGCGGCGTAGAAGTGCACCTGGACAACGCCGCCTGCGGTGTCCTGGGACAGTACGACTGCCTGCATGTCGAGCGTTCGGCCGAACTCGCCGAGTTGCAGATTCACGGCGGCCCATCGGCTTTCTGCTGCCTTATCGAACTCGAGCGTCGCTGACGAGCCCGAACCCTACCACCTCTCGCCCGACAGCAGCGCCACGGCCTGTATGGCCGTGGCGCTCGTAGGCGATGGCGTTGTGCTGTGTGCCTGGGCCTAGCGGACGTAGTGCGCCCTGCCCCACTGCAGCAGGCCCTGCAGCAACTGGCGCAGCACCGGGCGGACGGATTCGGCCGCTTTCGGACGGTAAGCGTAGGGGGGCGCTTCATCCATGTAGGTGCATTGCGCCAGTTCCAGCTGGATGGCGTGGATGTTGTCGGCAGGCCCGCCGTAGTGGCGGGTGATATAGCCGCCCTTGAAGCGTCCGTTGAGCACCTGGCTGTAGCCGCTCGCACCGGCGCAGACCTGCTGCAGTTGCATCGCCAGGGCCGGCGCGCAGCTGGCGCCGTCATTGCTGCCCAGGTTGAAGTCCGCCAGGCGACCGTCGAACAGGCGTGGCACCCGCGAGGCGATCGAATGGGCATCGAACAGCATCGCGTAACCGAACTCGTCGCGCAGGCGCTCCAGTTCGGCCGCCAGGACGCGGTGGTACGGCGTCCAAATCTGCTCCAGCGTGCGGGCCCGCTCGGCGCTCGACGGCTCGAGCCCTGCGCGGAACAAGGGCGTGCCGTCGAACAGGGTCGCGGGAAAGAGCCCCGTGGTCGCGCTGGCGTAGAGGGGCTTATCGTCGGCCGGGCGGTTGAGGTCGACCACATAGCGCGAGTAGCGGGCCGCCAGGGTACTGGCCCCCAACTCGGCGGCGAAATCATAGAGCCTGGGGATATGCCAGTCGGTATCCGGCAGGCTGCGGGCCCGCTCGACCAGGCCCGCCTCGACCGCCGGCGTGAGCAGGACGCCGGCGTGGGGCATGCTGATCAGCAGCGGCAGCCTCCCCCGGCTGAACTCGAAGGCATCGCTGTTATTGCTCATCGCTCAGTTCCTCGCCATGTCGGATCACCCGCTTGTCCAGGTCGCCCCCCAGCCAATAGGCCAGCTCGGCCGGCCGGTGGATATCCCAGGCCACGAAGTCGGCGTGCTTGCCCACTTCCAGGCTGCCATGGCTGCCGGCCAGGCCCAGCGCCTCGGCCGCGTGCAGGGTGACGCCGGCCAGGGCCTCTTCCGGGGTCATGCGGAACAGGGTGCAGGCCATGTTCATCATCAGCCGCAGCGACAGCGCCGGCGAGGTCCCGGGGTTGAGGTCGCTGGCGATCGCCATGGCCACCCCGTGCCGACGCAGCAGCTCGATCGGCGGCAATTGTGTCTCGCGCAGGAAGTAGAAGGCGCCGGGCAGCAGCACCGCCACGCTGCCGGCAGCGGCCATGGCTCGGGCATCGGCCTCATCCATGAACTCCAGATGATCGGCCGACAGGGCGCCGTAGCGCGCCGCCAGGCTGGAGCCGTGCAGCGGCGACAGTTGCTCGGCATGCAGCTTGACCGGCAGACCCAGCTCGCGCGCGCGCTGGAATACGCGCTCGACCTGCGCCGGCGAGAACGCCAGGTGCTCGCAGAAGGCATCGACCGCGTCGACCAGGCCTTCTCCGGCCAGGGCCGGGAGTATCTCGGCGCAGACATGGTCGATGTAGTCGTCGGCGCGGCCGGCAAATTCCGGGGGCAGCGCGTGGGCCGCCAGGCAGGTGGCCTTGACCGTGATGGGCAGGCGTTCGCCGAGACGGCGGATCACCCGCAACATCTTGCGCTCGCTGCCCAGGTCGAGGCCGTAGCCGGACTTGATCTCCACCGTGGTCACGCCCTCGCGCAGCAGCCCCCGCAGGCGCTGGGTGGCCGTGGCCAGCAGCTGTTCCTCGTCCGCACCCCGGGTGGCGCGCACGGTGCTGGCGATGCCGCCACCGGCGGCGGCGATCTCGGCATAGCTGACGCCCTGCAGGCGCTGCTCGAACTCGGCGCTGCGATCGCCACCAAACACCAGGTGGGTATGACAATCGATCAGTCCCGGGGTCAGCCACCTGCCGCCCAGGTCGATGCGTTCGGCATAGTCGCCTGCCGGCAACTGCGCCTGGGGGCCGATCCATTCGATGAGGGTGCCACGCGTCACCAGCGCCGCATCCTCGATGATCGAGTAACGGCCGCCGGCCATGGTGGCGGCGTGGCAGTTGAACCACAGGCGCAGCATAGGGATGGGCTCCTCGTGTGCTATGGGGGCGGCCTCGACCACTGCGGCGAGGCCGGTAGCGATGGGGTCGAGTCTAGAGCAGTGCCGGACCGACCCGTCGACGGCAATCCAGAAACCGACGCAGGGTGCACGGCTAGGCCGGCACCCTGCGCTGTCTTTCATCTCACTGGCTGGGCAGCAACTGCGCCGGGACCAGCGCGCTCAGGCAGCGCGACGCCAGCAACTCGCTGGCCGCCTCGATGTCCGGGGCGAAGAAGCGGTCCTGCTGGTAGTGCGCCACCCGCTCGCGCAGCGTCGTGCGAGCCTGTTCGAGCTTGGCCGAGGTCTTCAGCCCCTCGCGCAGGTCCAGGCCCTGGCAGGCGCCCAGCCATTCCACCGCGAGGATGCCGCGCACGTTGTCGGCCATCTCCCACAGGCGCTTGCCGGCGGCCGGGGCCATGGACACATGGTCTTCCTGGTTGGCCGAGGTCGGCAGGCTGTCGACGCTGTGCGGATGGGACAGCGCCTTGTTCTCGCTGGCCAGCGCCGCGGCGGTGACCTGGGCGATCATGAAGCCGGAATTGACCCCGCCATTGGCCACCAGGAACGGCGGCAGCTGCGACATGTGCTTGTCCATCATCAGCGAGATGCGCCGCTCGGACAGCGAGCCGATCTCGGCGATGGCCAGGGCCAGGTTGTCGGCGGCCATGGCCACCGGCTCGGCGTGGAAGTTGCCGCCGGAGATGATGTCCCCTTCCGCCGCGAACACCAGCGGGTTGTCCGATACCGCGTTGGCCTCCACCGCCAGCACCTCGGCGGCCTGGCGGATCTGGGTCAGGCAGGCGCCCATGACCTGGGGCTGGCAACGCAGCGAATAGGGGTCCTGGACCTTGTCGCAGTGCTCGTGGGACAGGGAGATCTCGCTGCTCGGCGTCAGCAGGTCGCGGTAGGCCGCGGCTGCGTCGATCTGCCCGCGCTGGCCGCGAGCGGCATGGATGCGCGCATCGAACGGCGAGCGCGAGCCGAGCATGGCTTCCACGCTGAGGCCGCCGCAGACCAGCGCGGCGCTGAACAGGTCCTCGGCGGCGAACAGGCCGCGCAGGGCGTAGGCGGTGGAGGCCTGGGTGCCGTTGAGCAGCGCCAGACCCTCCTTGGCGGCCAGGGTCAGGGGTTCCAGGCCGGCCACGGCCAGCGCCTCGACCGCCGGCAGCCACTGGCCCTGGTGGCGCGCCTTGCCCTCGCCGAGCAGCACCAGCGACATGTGCGCCAGCGGCGCCAGGTCGCCGGAGGCACCGACCGAGCCCTTGAGCGGGATGTGCGGGTAGACCTCGGCGTTGATCAGGGCGATCAGTGCGTCGATCACCTTGCGGCGGATGCCGGAGAAGCCGCGGGCCAGGCTGTTGACCTTGAGCACCATGATCAGCCGCACCAGGGCGTCGTCCAACGGCTGGCCGACGCCGGCGGCGTGGCTCAGCACCAGCGAACGCTGCAGGTTTTCCAGGTCCTCGCTGGCGATGCGGGTCGAGGCCAGCAGGCCGAAACCGGTGTTGATGCCGTAGACGGTGCGTTTCTCGGCGAGCACCTGCTCGACGCAGGCGACGCTGGCCTCGATGGCCTCACTGGCACTCGCGTCCAGGGACAGGTGCACCGGCGCCTGGTGGATCTGGCGCAGTTGGGCCAGGGTCAGCTGGCCGGGGACGATATTCAGGGTGCTCATGTTCAGGCTCCTTTGCCCGAGGTGATCATCGGCAGGTCGAGGCCCTGTTCGCGGGCGCAGTCGATGGCGATCTGGTAGCCGGCGTCGGCGTGACGCATCACCCCGGTGGCCGGATCATTGTGCAGCACCCGGGCGATGCGCGCGGCGGCCTCGTCCGTGCCGTCGCAGACGATGACCACCCCGGAGTGCTGGGAGAAACCCATGCCCACGCCGCCACCGTGGTGCAGCGAGACCCAGGTGGCGCCGCTGGCGGTATTGAGCAGGGCGTTGAGCAGCGGCCAGTCGGAGACGGCGTCGGAGCCGTCCTGCATGGCCTCGGTCTCGCGGTTGGGGCTGGCCACCGAGCCGGAATCCAGGTGGTCGCGGCCGATCACCACCGGCGCACTCAGCTCGCCGCTGCGGACCATCTCGTTGAAGGCCAGGCCGAGCTTGGCGCGCAGGCCCAGGCCGACCCAGCAGATACGCGCCGGCAAACCCTGGAAGGCGATGCGCTCGCGGGCCATGTCCAGCCAGTGGTGCAGGTGTTCATCGTCGGCGATCAGCTCCTTGACCTTGGCGTCGGTCTTGTAGATGTCCTCGGGGTCGCCGGACAGCGCGGCCCAGCGGAACGGGCCGACCCCGCGGCAGAACAGCGGACGGATATAGGCCGGGACGAAGCCGGGGAAGTCGAAGGCGTGCTCGACACCCTCCTCCAGCGCCATCTGGCGGATGTTGTTGCCGTAGTCGAAGGTCGGCACGCCCTGCTTCTGGAAGTCCAGCATGGCCTGCACGTGCACGGCCATGGACTGCTTGGCGGCCTTGACCACAGCGGCCGGCTCGCTCTGGGCGCGGTCGCGGTACTGCTCCCAGGTCCAGCCGATCGGCAGGTAGCCGTTGAGCGGGTCGTGGGCGCTGGTCTGGTCGGTGACCAGGTCCGGGCGCACCCCGCGCTTGACCAGCTCCGGGAGGATCTCGGCGGCATTGCCCAGCAGGGCGATGGAGATGGCCTTGCCTTCGCCGGTGTACTTGGCGATGCGCGCCAGGGCGTCGTCCAGGTCGCTGGCCTGCTCGTCGACATAGCGGCTGCGCAGGCGGAAGTCGATGCGGCTCTGCTGGCACTCGATGTTCAGCGAGCAGGCGCCGGCCAGGGTGGCGGCCAGCGGCTGGGCGCCGCCCATGCCGCCGAGGCCGGCGGTCAGCACCCAGCGGCCCTTGAGGTTGCCGCCGTAGTGCTGGCGACCGGCCTCGACGAAGGTCTCGTAGGTGCCCTGGACGATGCCCTGGCTGCCGATGTAGATCCAGGAGCCGGCGGTCATCTGGCCGTACATGGCCAGGCCCTTGGCATCCAGCTCGTTGAAGTGCTCCCAGGTGGCCCAGTGCGGCACCAGGTTGGAGTTGGCGATCAGCACCCGCGGCGCGTTGCTGTGGGTCTTGAACACGCCGACCGGCTTGCCCGACTGCACCAACAGGGTCTCGTCGTCGTTCAGCTGCTTGAGCGACTCGACGATGGCGTCGAAGCATTCCCAGTTGCGCGCGGCGCGGCCGATGCCGCCATAGACCACCAGCTCCTTGGGGTTCTCCGCCACTTCGGGGTCGAGGTTGTTCATCAGCATGCGCAGCGGCGCCTCGGTCAGCCAGCTCTTGGCGTTCAACTGGGTGCCGCGCGGGGCGCGGATTTCGACATCACGGAAACGGGTCGAGTTGCTCACAGGGAATCCTCCAGAAAGTAGTGCCGCCTGCCCGACGCTGCTTGCGAGTCTTGACGAGGCATGCGCATATCTAATCATGTATATACAACTTGAATCAAGGCTTTTCCGACCCGGGCGGGGTCGCAACGCATCACTGGTCTACCACGCCGCGCCGCCTGCCTCGGGCCCGGCAACGACCTCCCCCTGTGGCTCAGGCCATCTGCCGCAGCACGCGGGCGAAGGCCTGCTGGGTCTGTTCCTGAGCGGCATGCCGGCCCTCGCGAATCACCCAGCGCCCCGCCACCAGCACGTCCCGCACTTGCCGGTCGCCGCCGGCGAACAGCCAGCGGTTGAGAATGGCGTCCCCCTGCGCCGTGGCGATGTACGGGTCATCGCCGTCGAGCACCAGCAGGTCCGCACGCTTGCCGACCGCCAGCCCCCCGACCGGCTGCCCGAGCGCCTGGGCGCCGCCGGCAGCGGCGGCGTCGAACAGGCTGCGGCCGATCGTCGGCTGGTCGCGGCGGTAGATGCGGTTGCGCTTCTGGTCGCGCAGGCGTTGCCCGTACTCCAGCCAGCGCAACTCTTCGGCCACGCTCACCGAGACATGGCTGTCCGAGCCGATGCCCAGCCGCCCGCCCTGGGCGAGGTAGTCCACCGCCGGGAAGATGCCGTCGCCCAGGTTGGCTTCGGTCGTCAGGCACAGGCCCGCGACCGCCTCGCTGCGAGCCATGCAGCGGACTTCCTCGGGATTGGCATGGGTGGCATGCACCAGGCACCAGCGCCGATCCACCGCCACATGCTCGTACAGCCACTGCAGCGGCCGGCGCCCACTCCAGGTCAGGCAGTCGCTGACCTCCTTCTGCTGCTCGGCGATGTGGATGTGTATCGGACAGTCGCTCCGCTCGGCCGCCAGGACCGCGGCGATCTGCTGCGGGGTGACCGCCCGCAGCGAATGGAAACACAGCCCCAGGTGCTGGCCCGGCCGCCCGGCCAGTTCGGGGCGCAGGCGTTCGACCAGCTTCAGGTAGCTGTCAGTGCCGTGGACGAAGCGCCGCTGTCCCGCGCTGGGTGCCTGCCCGCCAAAACCGGCATGGGAATAGAGCACCGGCAGCAGCGTCAGGCCGATGCCGGCGTCCTGCGCCGCGCTGGCGATGCGCAGGGCCAGCTCCGCCGGGTCGGCGTAGGCCTGGCCGCGGCTGTCATGGTGCACATAGTGGAACTCGGCGACGCTGGTGTAGCCGCTCTTGAGCATCTCGATATACAGCTGGCGGGCGACGACCTCGAACTGCTCGGGATCCAGCCGCTCGACCAGGCGGTACATCAGGTCACGCCAGGTCCAGAAGCTGTCGTCAGGATGGGCCGCCACCTCCGCCAGACCCGCCATCGCCCGCTGGAAGGCATGGGAATGCAGGTTCGGCATGCCTGGCAGGACCGGTCCGGCGAGCCGCTGCGCCCCCTCTTCCGAGCCGTTGGCCGTGATTTTTTCCAGGTAACCGGCGGCATCGACCTCGAAACGCACGTTCTGCGCCCAGCCTTCGGCAAGCAGTGCGCGAGCGGCGAAAAATGCAGGCATAATGATTGTCCTAAGTACTGGCCTTTATTTGTATATACATATACATGCCTTTGCCGCCAGTGTAAACGACGGCCCAGGACCAGCAAGGAGCGTTACATGGCGAACACCGAACCCAAGCCCGCCACTCTGGCGTCTCAGCTCAGCGATGCGCCGGCGCCGCTGTATGCCCAGGTCAAGCAGCTGATCGTCCAGCAGATCAAGAATGGCACCTGGCCGCCGCACCACCGGGTGCCATCGGAAAGCGAGCTGGTCGAGGAGCTGGGATTCAGCCGCATGACCATCAACCGCGCCCTGCGCGAGCTGACCAACGACGGCCTGCTGACCCGCATGCAGGGCGTGGGCACCTTCGTCGCCGAACCCAAAGGCCACTCGGCATTGTTCGCCGTGAACAACATCGCCGACGAGATCGCAGCCCGGGGCAATCGCTACCACAGTCAACTGATTCATCTGGGCCGCGAGCCGGCCAGTCAGGAGACCGCCCAGGCCCTGGAGCTGCGCGAGGGCCAGGAGGTCTTTCACTCGGTCATCGTGCACTATGAGAACGATCTGCCGGTGCAGCTCGAGGACCGCCACGTCAATGCGCTGCTGGCGCCCGACTACCTCCAGCAGGATTTCACCCGCCTCACGCCCTATGCCTACCTGTCGAAAGTCGCCCCGCTGACCGAAGGCGAACACGTGGTCGAGGCGATACTCGCCGAGCCGGAGGAGTGCCGCCTGCTGCAGGTCGAGGGGAGCGAGCCCTGTCTGCTGATACGCCGCCGGACCTGGTCGGGCCAGCGCGCGGTGTCTTCGGCACGCCTGCTCCATCCCGGTTCCCGGCATCGCCTGGAAGGACGCTTCAAGTCGTAGAGCGGCGCGTACCCGGAGAATGATGGGCGCCTGCCGCTAGTTCGGCTGCCCCTGTGGGCTAAGGGTGTTGCGGATAGTGGCCGACTTCGATGAGGTTGCCGTCCGGATCGCGGAAATACACCGACTCGATCGCCCCGAGCGCGCCGGTGCGCATGACCGGCCCCTGCTCCACGGCGACGCCCTGCGCGGCCAGGTGGGCGAGCAGCTGCTCGATCGGCCAGCTGCTGATCAGGCACAGGTCGATGGCACCCGGCGTTGGCCGCCGCGCCTTGGGCTCGAACTCCCGACCGAGTCGATGCAGGTTGAGCTTCTGCTGGCCGAATACCAGGGCGCTGCGACCGCTGCCGAACAGCTCGTGGCGCATGCCCAGGACGCGCTCGTAGAACGCCACTGTTGCGTCGATGTCGGCCACGGTCAGGACCAGGTGATCCAGGCGATCGATCATCGGCCCCATCTCAGTCACGGTCCAGCAGGTGAAAGCGTGGCAAGGAGAAATGCCAGCGAATCGCCGCCAGGCGAATACCGAGGACGGTGGCCATGGCGATGCCGGTATCCAGCCAGTGCGGCGTCTCCAGCAGGCGCAGGGCGATGAACACCAGCGCCCCGGCGATGCAGGCGGTGGCGTAGATTTCCTTCTTGAAGATCAGCGGAATCTCGTTGCAGATCACGTCGCGCATCACGCCACCCGCCACCCCCGTCATCACCCCCATGATCACCGCGGTGCTGAGCGGCACGCCGTGCTGCATCGCCACTTCGGTGCCGATCACGGTGAAGACGGCCAGGCCGAAGGCGTCGGCGATCAGCAGGCCGGTTTCGTGGATCGGGCGGGTCAGGCGCACCCAGAGCACGGTGCCGACGGCCGTCAGGGTCGCCACGGCGATATAGGTGTCGTCGCGAATCCAGCTGACCGGGTGGTTGTCCAGGATCAGATCGCGCAGGGTGCCGCCGCCGAGGGCGGTGATCACCGCGATGACCAGCACGCCGAACAGGTCCATGGACTTGCGCCCGGCCATCAGCGCACCGGTGATGGCGAATACCGCCACGCCGAACAGGTCGGCCAGATAGAAGAGTTGCGTCATGCGACCTTCAGACGGTGATTGGGGTGCGCATGGTAACAAACTCCTCGGCGGCGGTCGGGTGCACGCCTACGGTGTCATCGAACACCTGCTTGGTGGCCCCGGCCTTCAGCGCCACGGCCAGGCCCTGGACGATCTCCCCCGCCTCCGGGCCGACCATGTGGCAGCCCAGTACCCGGTCGGTCTCGGCATCGACCACCAGTTTCATCAGGGTACGCTCCTGGCATTCGGTGAGCGTCAGCTTCATCGGCCTGAAGCGGCTCTCGTAGACCTGCACCTCGAAGCCCTCGGCCCGCGCCTGCTCCTCGGAGAGCCCCACGGTGCCGATATTGGGCAGGCTGAAGACGGCGGTCGGGATCGTCTGGTAATCGACCCGGCGATACGCCTCGGGCTTGAACAGCCGCCGCGCCACGGCCATGCCTTCGGCCAGGGCGACCGGGGTCAGCTGCACGCGCCCGATCACGTCGCCGATGGCCAGGATCGACGGGACGCTGGTCTGGAAGTGCTCGTCGACCCGGATGAAGCCCGCGTCGTTCAGCGCCACCGCGGTGTTCTCCAGGCCCAGGTTGTCCAGCATCGGCCGCCGGCCGGTGGCGTAGAACACGCAGTCGGCCGCCAGCGTGCGACCATCCTGCAGGGTGGCCAGCAGGCTGCCATCGGCCTGCTTGTCGATGCGTTCGATGTCGCTATTGAACTGCAGGTCCAGGCCGCGCTTGCCCAGTTCGTCGCGCAGGTGGCGGCGCACGGCGCCGTCGAAACCGCGCAGGAACAGCTCGCGGCGATAGAGCAGCGAGGTCCGGGCCCCCAGGCCATGGAAGATCGAGGCGAATTCCACCGCGATATAGCCGCCGCCGACCACCAGCACGCGCTTGGGCAGCTGCTCGAGGTAGAAGGCCTCGTTGGAACTGATCGCATGCTCGCTGCCGGGGAATTCGGGGATGTGCGGCCAGCCGCCGGTGGCGATGAGGATGTGCTTGGCGCTGTAGCGTTGGCCGTCCAGCTCCACGCTGTGGCCATCGAGCAGGCGCGCATGACCCTCGAGCAGGGTCACCCCGCTGCTCTCCAGCAGGTTGCGGTAGATGCCGTTGAGGCGCTGGATCTCGCGGTTCTTGTTGGCGATCAGGGTCGGCCAGTCGAACCGTGCATCGCCGAGCGACCAGCCGAAGCCAGCGGCCTGCTCGAAGTCTTCGGCGAAGTGCGCGCCATACACCAGCAGCTTCTTCGGCACGCAGCCGACATTGACGCAGGTGCCGCCCAGGTAGCGGCTCTCCGCCACGGCCACGCGGGCGCCGTAGCCTGCGGCGAAGCGCGCGGCGCGGACGCCGCCGGAACCGGCCCCTATCACAAACAGGTCGAAATCGTAGGTCATGCTCAGCCTCCTTAGCAGGCCGCCAGCATAGCGCAATCGCGGTCATAGCCTGAAGGCGGCGCCCGGACCTATGCTTGAAGGGTGTCGAACGGGAGAACCGCCATGCCCCCTACCCTCACCCACCTAGCCCTGCATGTCCCCGATCTGGATGCCTGCGTGGCGTTCTACTCCGAGTTCTGCGGCATGCGGGTGATCCACGAGCGCGCAGGCAAGGGCTCGCGCATCGTCTGGATGGCCGAGCCGGGCAAGGAGCACAGCTTTATCTTCGTGATCATGCCCGGTGGTGTCGATCGCCAGCTGGCCGCGGACGACTACAGCCATTTCGGCTTTGCCCTGGCGAGCCGAGCGCAGGTCGATGCCGTGGCCGCCAGGGCGCAGGCGGCCGGCTGCCTGGTCTGGGCACCGCGCGATGAACCCTATCCGGTCGGCTACTACTGCGGCCTGCGCGACCCGGCGGGAAACTACGTGGAGTTCAGCTACGGCCAACCCCTGGGGCCGGGTTCGGAGGCCATGCCCATCCCCTGAGAACAAGACAGCCACCCGAAGGTGGCTGTTCTGCTCTGTCTCAGGCCGAGGCTCAGTAGGCCTTGCCGGTCTTGTACAGGTGCTCGAAACAGAAGTTGGTGGCGTCGATGTAGCCTTCCGCGCCGCCACAGTCGAAACGCTGGCCCTTGAACTTGTAGGCCAGCACGCAGCCGTCCTGGGCCTGCTTCATCAGCGCGTCGGTGATCTGGATCTCGCCGCCCTTGCCCGGCGGGGTGTCCTCGATGATCTTGAAGATGTCCGGGGTGAGGATGTAGCGGCCGATGATGGCCAGGTTGGACGGCGCATCCTCCGGCTTGGGCTTCTCCACCATGTTGTGCACCCGGTAGATGTCATCGCGGATCATCTCGCCGGCGATCACCCCGTACTTGTGGGTTTCCTCCGCGGGTACCTCCTGGATGGCGACGATCGAGCAGCGGAACTGGTTGTACAGCTTGACCATCTGGGACAGAACGCCGTCGCCCTCCAGATTCAGGCACAGGTCATCGGCCAGCACCACGGCGAAAGGCTCGTCGCCGATCAGCGGGCGGCCGCTGAGGATCGCATGGCCGAGGCCCTTCATCTCCACCTGGCGGGTGTAGGAGAAGCTGCACTCATCGATCAGGCGGCGGATGCCGACCAGGTATTTCTCCTTGTCGGTATCGCGAATCTGATGCTCCAGCTCGTAGCTGATATCGAAATGGTCCTCCAGCGAGCGCTTGCCACGACCGGTGACCATGGCGATCTCGGTCAGGCCGGCGGCCAGCGCCTCTTCGACGCCATACTGGATCAGCGGCTTGTTCACCACCGGCAGCATTTCCTTGGGCATGGCCTTGGTTGCGGGTAGAAAGCGCGTGCCGTAACCGGCGGCTGGGAACAAGCATTTCTTAATCATGGGACTCCTTAACAGGGAACAGAATGCCGACGCAGTCTATCAGGCTGCGCTGACCAAACAACGCCCGAGCGCCGGCCTGCCGATGCCGCGGTAGAGAAAACCCAGCTCGGCGAGCTGGCCGGCGTCGTAGACATTGCGCCCGTCGAATAGCACTGGCATGCGCATCATGCCGCGGATCCGGGCGAAGTCCGGCTGGCGAAACTGTTTCCATTCCGTCACCAGCACCAGGGCGTCGGCCCCCTCGACGACGCCGTAGGGCGACTCGCTAAGCCGCAGCTGGCCACTCTCCTGGGCCTGGGCATAACGCGCAGCGACGCCACCGGTAGCCACCGGATCGCAGGCCTGGACGCGGACTCCGGCCGCCAGCAGCGCGTCCAGCAGCACCAGGCTGGGCGCCTCGCGCAGATCATCGGTGCCCGGCTTGAAGGCCAGGCCCCAGAGGGCGACCACTCGGCCCTGCAGGTGGCCCGAGAAATGCTCGCGCAGCGCCTGGAACAGCAGGGTCTTCTGCAGGGCGTTGCGCGCCTCGACTGCGCGCAGGATGCCCGGCTCTATGCCCTCCTGCTCCGCCGCGCGGATCAGCGCGCGCACGTCCTTGGGGAAGCACGAGCCGCCATAGCCGCAGCCGGCGTAGATGAAGTGGGTGCCGATGCGCTTGTCGCTGCCGATGCCCCGGCGCACCTGCTCGATATCCACGTCCAGGCGCGCACAGAGCCCGGCCATCTCGTTGATGAAGGAGATTTTCGTGGCGAGAAAGGCGTTGGCCGCGTACTTGCTGAACTCCGCCGCCCGCACCCCCATGCACAGCAGGCGTTCATGGTTACGCAGGAACGGGGCGTAGAGCCGGCGCAGCGCTTCGGTACCGGCAGGGTCATCGCAGCCGATGATCACCCGGTCCGGGCGCATGAAATCGTCGACGGCCGATCCTTCCTTGAGGAACTCCGGATTGCTGGCCACCACCACGCGAAAGCCCTTGCCGCGCTTGCCCAGGCCGAGATTGATGCGCTGCGCCACTCTCTCGGCGGTACCCACCGGAACCGTGGACTTGTCGACTACCAGGCAAGGTTGCTGCAGATGCTCGCCCAGCTCCGTGGCCACTGCCATGACGTGGGACAGATCGGCCGAGCCGTCCTCGCCGCTCGGCGTACCCACGGCAATGAAGACGACCTCGGCCTGGGCAATGCCCTCCGCCATCTGCTGGCTGAAGCTCAGTTGGCCACTGGCCAGGTGCGCCCTGAGCATCGGCTCCAGGGCGGGTTCGTAGATGGTCGCCTCCCCCTGCTTCAAGCGGGCGACCCGCGAAGGGTCGCGCTCTATGCACACCACCCGGTTGCCCATCTCGGCGAAGCATGCCGCAGACACCAAGCCCACATAGCCCGCCCCGATTACACTGATTCTCATGGTCGCTCCTCCGGAAGAGTTGCACCGATTGCAACCAATGCATGTGGCAGGCATATGGCATGGTCATGACAGTGCCGTGAACGGACTGACGACGCCACGAGAGCCTCGTCACGCCAGCTAACGGCGAGAGGGAAAGCAGACGCTATAGTCACAGCCCGCTGGCAAGGACCGACAATTGCTGGCGGCCATTAGCCATTACCCTGGTCCGCCGTCTGGAGAGGCCTCATGGATACATCCTTACCATGCAGGCGCTGCGCCTCCTCTTCGACGCGGCCGATGCCCAGTTCGACGAGGAAGTGGTTCTCGCCTTCATCCCCTTGGTCGGGACGTTTGCGCCCGGAGAGTGCGTCGAACGGAACGGCGGCGAAGTGGCCATCATCACGCGCCTGCTGCGCGTGCTCGACAGCAGCAAGAAGCCCTGTAAGCCCACCGCTAAAGAATCCCTGTGACGAAACCGGCAACGCCTACCGTGTCGCACAAGTGCGCCCGACCGGCGCCTTCGGCATCGATATCGAGGCCTATCGCCGCCAGGGACTGATTATTCCTGGCCGCCTCCAGGCGCAGCTGGCTTGGTAGCGCTAGTTGCTTTCCTTGAAACGAAAAAACGGCCATTAGGCCGTTTTCTGTGGACTTCAGGCGAGTCAGAGAACGCCTGATCTTTAATGGTGCCCCGAGCCGGAATCGAACCGGCAAGACCTTGCGGTCGGCAGATTTTAAGTCTGCTGTGTTTACCAATTTCACCATCGGGGCGCTGTGGTGATGCGTCACCTGGCTGCTCAGACTGGCTTCTGTTGCAGCTTGCAGTGCCAGCGATCTCTAGCGAGGTCGGGACTATATACAGCACTCGGTTGCCCCGCAAGCGGCCATTTCTTGTTGATAAATCTCATAACTCGTTAATTTTAAGAGCTTTCCTGGGCCTGGCTCAGAGCGCCTCCGAAGGTGGGCGCTCAGTTTGAGGGCAGTCCACATCTAGTTGCGCGAAGTACCTTCGCCGCCCAAAGGTGCCACTCGGACACTGGGGCGCATTGACTGGAACGGTTCCACAGCCACTCGACAAGGCTGCATAAGCGGCCCTGACTCACGCAGAGTGCGCCGTAAGAAGTAACACCAGGCAAACAAAAAAGCCCCAAGCACTATCAACTGCTTGGGGCTTTCTAATTGGAGGCTGAGGTCGGAATCGAACCGGCGTTCACGGATTTGCAATCCGGTGCATAACCACTCTGCTACTCAGCCTTGAAACCAAACGGGCCGTTGCATAACGGCCCGTTGAAACTGGAGCGGGAAACGAGACTCGAACTCGCGACCCCGACCTTGGCAAGGTCGTGCTCTACCAACTGAGCTATTCCCGCTTGTCTTGGTGACGGGCGCCATTCTATAGCTTCAGAACCTCCCGTCAACCCCTTGATTCAAAAAAGTTTATTTCTTTTCCACGGCGGTGCTCAGGTGCGGCCAGGCGGCCAGCAGATACTGCAGCATCGACCACAGGGTCAGTACCGCGGCGACGATCAGCAGCGCATAGCCGAGCAGGACCCAGAGGCTGAACAACGGCGGATTGGCCAGCAGGATGATCAGCGCAACCATCTGCGCGGCGGTTTTCCACTTGGCCAGGCTGGACACCGCCACATGGGCGCGGGCCCCCAGCTCGGCCATCCACTCGCGCAAGGCCGAGACCACGATTTCCCGGCCGATGATGATCGCCGCCGGCAGCGTCAGCCAAAGGTTGGCATGCTCGGCCACGAGCAGCACCAGGGCCACGGCCACCATCAGCTTGTCGGCTACCGGGTCGAGGAAGGCGCCGAAGGGCGTGCTCTGCTCCCAGCGCCGTGCCAGATAGCCATCCAGCCAGTCGGTGGCCGCGGCGCAGGCGAACACACCGCTGGCGGCCCAATAGCTCCAGGAGAATGGCAGGTAGAACAGCAGAATGAAGATCGGGATCAGCAGGACGCGGAGCACGGTAAGCAGGTTGGGGATATTCATCGGCACAACTGGGCTGCGAGGTGAGCCGGCATTCTACTCGCTGTGCAAGGCGGCATAAATCGACTCGGCGAGCTTTTTGCTGATACCGGGTGCCTTGGCGATCTCCTCGGCGCTGGCGCGAGTCAGTTCCTGCAAGCCGCCGAAATGATTGAGCAGCTCCCGGCGGCGCTTCGGCCCGACCCCCGCGACCTCCTCCAGGCTAGAGGTGCGCCGGGCCTTGCCGCGCCGCGCGCGGTGGCCGGTGATGGCAAAACGGTGCGACTCGTCGCGAATCTGCTGGATCAGGTGCAGGGCCGGCGAGTGGCCTGGCAAGGTGAACTCGTGGGCGGCGTCGTTGAGGTAGAGGGTTTCCAGCCCAGGCTTGCGGGTGGTGCCCTTGGCCACGCCCAGCAACAGCAGGTCTGGCACCGCCAGTTCCGCGAGCACTTCGCGCGCCATGGCCAGCTGGCCCTTGCCGCCATCGACCAGGAGGATGTCGGGCAGCTTGCCATCGCCGTCCTTGATCTTGCTGAAGCGGCGGGTCAGGGCCTGGTGCATGGCCGCGTAGTCGTCGCCGGCGGTGACACCCTCGATGTTGTAGCGCCGGTAGTCGGACTTCAGCGGGCCTTCCGGTCCGAACACCACGCAGGACGCCACGGTCGCCTCGCCGCTGGAGTGGCTGATGTCGAAGCACTCCAGGCGCTGCGGGATCTCCTCCATATTCAGGGCTTCGGCCAGGGCCTCGAAGCGCGCGGCCACATGCTGGCGGTTGGCCAGGCGCGCGCCCAGGGCCTGTTCGGCATTGGTCACGGCCAGCTGTTGCCAGCGCGCTCGAGTGCCACGCACGCGATGGCTGATGCTCAGCTCGCGGCCGCGCGCCTCGGCGACGGCGGCGATCAGCGTGGGGAAGTCCTCGTGCTGCGCGTTGACGATCAGCTCGCCGGGCAGGTCGCGCTCCTGGCTGCTAAGGTAGTACTGAGCGAGGAAGGCGAGCAGCACCTCGCTGCCCTCCTCCTCTATCGCCACCTGCGGGAAGAAATTCTTGCTGCCGAGCACCCGGCCGCCGCGCACGCTGATCAGGTGCACGCAGGCGCCCCCGGGGTTGACCATGGAGGCGACTATATCCACATCGCCGCTGCCGCCCTCCATACTCTGCTGGTCCTGCACCCGGCGCAGCAAGGCCACCTGATCGCGCAATTCGGCGGCCCGCTCGAAGTCCAGCGCGGCGGCGGCCTGCTGCATGGCCGCGGACAGCTCTGCGTTCAGGGCGTTGCTGCGGCCTTCGAGAAACATCACCGAATGGCGTACGTCCTCGGCGTATTCCCGCGGGTCGACGAGGCCGACACAGGGCCCCTTGCAACGCTTGATCTGGTACTGCAGGCACGGCCGCGTGCGGTTCTTGAAGTAACTGTCCTCGCACTGGCGCACCAGGAAGGCCTTCTGCAGCAGGCCCAGGCTCTCGCGAATCGCCCCGGCACTGGGGTAGGGGCCGAAATAACGGCCCTTGAGCTTCTTCGCCCCGCGGTGGATGCCCAGGCGCGGAAACTCGCCATCGGAGAGGAACACATAGGGATAGGACTTATCGTCGCGCAGCAGGATGTTGTAGGGCGGCCGCCATTGCTTGATCAGGGTCTGCTCGAGCAGCAGCGCCTCGGTCTCGTTGGCGGTGATGGTGGTCTCGACCTGGACGATGCGGGCGACCAGCGCCGCGGTCTTGGGCGCCAGGCCGCTCTTGCGAAAATAGCTGGCCAGGCGCTTCTTCAGGTTCTTCGCCTTGCCGACGTAGAGCAGCTTGGCGTCGGCGTCGAACATGCGGTAGACGCCCGGTCGGCTGCTGCAGGTGGCGAGGAAGGCGCCGGCGTCGAACGGGGTGTTCATCTCAGCTGACGGCATCGACCATGCCGTGGCGCACCGCGAGCAGCGCGAGTTCGACGTCACTGGTGATCGACAGCTTCTCGAAGATCCGATAGCGGTAGGTGTTCACCGTTTTCGGCGACAGGCAGAGCTTGTCGGAGATGCTCTGCACTTTGTGGCAGCTGGCGATCATCAGGGCGATCTGGATCTCGCGCTCGGACAACAGGTCGAACGGCGAGGCATGGCTCTGCGGCTGGAAGGACTTCAGGGCCAGCTGCTGGGCGATCTGCGGGCTGATGTAGCGCTGGCCGGCGAACACCTGGCGGATGGCCTGGACCATCTCCGCCAGCGCGGCGCCCTTGGTCAGGTAGCCGGCCGCCCCGGCCTGCAGCAGCCGGGTGGGGAAAGGGTCATCCTCGCACGCGGTAACCGCCACCACCTTCAGCTCGGGATGACTGCGCAACAGCTTGCGGGTCGCCTCCAGACCGCCGATGCCGGGCATCTTGACGTCCATCAGGACGACGTCGGGCTTGAGTTCGCGGGTCTTCTTCAGCGATTCCTCGCCGGATTCGGCCTGTCCCACGACCTGCAGGCCGTCGATGTCGGCCAGCATGCGCGTGATGCCTGTGCGAACCAGATCGTGGTCATCGACCACCAGCACCCTAATCAAGCGAGCTCCCTATGCGCATCACTGCTGCGGACTGAGTTGGTGTTTTCCGCCGTCACCATATCAAAAAAACGCGGCACAAACCTAGTTTGGTGCAGCTGCGTCAAATAGCAAACGCCAGAAAAATCGTACTGCCTCAATGACTTGGCCGCCCCACGGCGCCCGCTCTAGTGCAAGGGTTCTGGAAGCATGGCCGGACACCGTAGTGGATGTGGCATACAGGTGGTGACCGGGGGCTGCGCGAGCCCGACGACGGGCAGCGGCTAGGACTCGCGCCCCTTGCGCCGTGACGAGCGCCGCCGGTCACGGCCGCCCCGCTCCTGCGGCGGGGCTTCGGGCGCGTCCGGAGCATCATCGGCAAGCGGTCGATCCGGGCCTACGACATCCCAGCGCAGCATCATGGCGTGATCCTCGTGGATCAGGTTGTGGCAGTGCATCACGTACTTGCCGAGGAAGTCACGAAAGCGCAGCAGCACCTTGACCCGCGAGTTGGGCGCCAGGTTGAAGACGTCCTTGCGGCCCTGCTCATGGGGCGGCACGGCCACCTCATCGTCGTCGTCGGTGCCATCGACGAACTTGGCGATGATCCGTCCTTCCTCGAAGTGAATGTGGATGGGATGGGCCCAGCCGCCCGAATCGTTGACCAGATCCCAGACCTCGACGGCGTCCTGGCCGATCTCGACTGCGCTGCGCAGGGGGTTGAAGAACTTGTCGTTGATCGCCCACATGCCGTTGGTGCGCTCGAACTCGAAGCGGCGCACCCGGGCTGCGGCGATCTCCACCGGGTCGAGCGGACGCAACTCGCGCAACAGCGGCGGCACCCGGCTGAGGTCCTGCTCGGGCGGAAAGCGATCGACGATGACCTTCAGCACCCGCATGCCCGGTGCCTCCGCCTCGTCCGGTCGGCGGCTGTCGTCCTGCTCGAGGCGGTTGACCAGATAAAGTTCGGTGCCGATCGGATAACGGGCGAAATCCACCACTATGTCGGCGCGCTCGGCCACGCTCAGGCGCACCCGGTACTGGTTGAACAGGGGGGCGGGCAGCAGGTTGCCGTCGTTGGCGATATAGGTGTAGGGCTGCGCCCTGCCGTTGCCGTCGACCAGGTAGAACTCGTAGAAGCGGCTCGGGCCGCCGTTGAGCAGGCGCAGGCGGTACTTGCGCGCCGCCACCCGCAGCAGCGGCTCGATATAGCCGTTGACGGTGACCTTGTCGCCCAGGGTGCCGTCCGGGTCAACCTGGTCGTAGTACAGGATGCCGTTGCGGTCGAACAGCCGGTCGGCAAAGTCCAGCGGGTAGTCGTAGGGGTAGCTGGGCAGGCGCAGCGCCGCGGGGTTGGGGTCGCGCTCGTCGCCCGAGTCCACCTCGTCGAAGAGCAGGAGGAAGCCCATCAGGCCGCGCACCAGATTGGGCGCGGTGAAATCCATGGTGTGGTCGTGATAGAACAGCGTGCCCAGGGCCTCGCGGGGGTCGCCGATGCCATTTTGCAGTTCGTCGTACCCGGCGTAGATATTGGGGTAGAAGTGGTCCTTGAACTGGCCCGGAGCGGTCAGGGTCGGCCCGGCCTTGACCGCGCTGTAGTAGTCCCCGGGAAAGCCGTCGCTCTCCGAGGCCGTGTGCGCGTTGTGCAGGTGGGTGGAGATCTCCGGCGTACCGAAGCCCTTGTGGTCCCGGGGCAGTCGATTGTAGATGCGCACTATGGTCGGCTGGCCGTAGCGCGCGACTATGGTGGGCCCCGGCGTGGTCGCGGCATTGCCGCCATAGGCGAAGCCCCAGGTGCGCTGGGGCGGATAGGCCGGATTGAAGATCCAGGCGGGGTTTTCCTCGGCGCTGATCGCGTAGTGGATCGGCGGGAGTTCCCTCGGCCGTACATAGAGCTCGTCCCAGCGCTGATGGGCGTCGCGGCCGGCCTCGCCCGCCGCGATATTGGCCTCCTCCTGCGGCGCCGGGTCGAGCACCACGGCTTGCAACGGCTCATAGGCCAATGGCAGCTCTATCTGCCAGGGGATGGTTGGCGGGCTCTTCTCCGGCCGGTCATCCGGCTCGGCGTCATCGTCGTCCCGACGCTCCCGCCTCTTGGCGCTACCGCTCGTGCTACTCAGCAGCAGCGGTAGCGTCAAGCCCGCCGCCGTACCCGTGATAAAGGCCCGGCGGCCATTGTCCTCTGCCGCCATTTCTTGCAAGGCATCTACTGGCCTCGGGGAAGACGCGTCATGAGATAACGCATCACTCTTGTCCTTACCGCTTCCGGCTGTTGTGTGTTTCATCACACTCACCCTTGTTTAGGGCCCGAGCACCTCCTTGCTGCGAGCATCAAAACGCTCCCTAACGGCACCGCTCGGTGCCTGCTAACCGACGCGAGAGCTGTCCTGGTGCCCCTTGTAGACCGTATGCACCATGGCGCCATCGACATGGTTGATGGTGGTGATGATGCGTTCCGGGTCGGCCAGGGCCGGCGCCATGGTCCAGCGCTCGTTGCGGTCGTTGCCGACCCGCAACATGCCGGTATGGGTGGCCAGGTTGCGGTCGACTTCCGGGTCCGGGTCGTAGAAACCCAGCCCGTAGCGCAGGCGCTCGATATCGTCCGGCGCGCCGGTGAGGAACTTCCAGCCCGGCAGCAGGCGCTGCTGCCTGACGTATTCCCTGAGCTGCTGCGGCCGGTCGAGCAAGGGCTGCAGGGTGATGGAGTACATGAACACATCCCGGCCCAACCGCTCGCCCAGCAGTTCCTGGACCCGGCGCAGGTTGGAGGTCATGGTCGGGCAGGCGCCCGAGCAGTCCACGTACATCATGTTGACCGTGACGATCTTGCCGCGCACCAGATCGTCGTAGAAGCGCACCCGCTCGCCCTCGTGGGTGCGGACCCAGACGTTGGGAAAGTAGGTGGGCTCCGGCGCCTCCACGGTGTCGAGGATATCGCTGTCCGCCTCCGCCGGGAAACGCTGCCAGAGCAGGCCGCCCAGGGCCACCGCCCCCATTCCGGCCAGTACTTTTCTTCGCGTGTTCATCGCAATTACCTCCGGTCTCGGCGACTAGTCGTCTTCCTTGATGTCCCAGCGCAGCATCATGGCGTGATCCTCATGGATCAGGTTGTGGCAATGCATCACGTACTTGCCGACGAAATCGCGGAAGCGCATGAGCACCCGGAAGCTCGAGTTGCGCTCGAGCACGAAGACGTCCTTGCGGCCCTGCATGTGCGGCGGCACCGGCACGTTGACGCCGTCGCGGGTCATGCTGAGGATGCGCCCCTCCTCGAAGTGGATATGGATGGGGTGGTCCCAGCCGTTGTCGATATTGACCAACTCCCACACCTCGGCACCGCCCTTGGGAATGACCGCCCGCGGCTGGTTGGGGTTGAAGAATTGGCCATTGATCGCCCACATGCCGTTCTTGCGCTCGAACACCCAGCGCCGTACCGGTGCGGCGGCGATCTCCGCCGGGTCCAGGGGCGGCAGCTCACGCAGCGCATTCGGCACCTGGCTGAGGTCCTGCTCGTCCGGTTCGCGGTCGACGATGAACTTCAGCAGCGGGGTGGCGGCGCCAAGCCCCTCGTGCCGGCGCGTCTCGTTCTGCTGCAGACGGTTGGACAGGTACAGCTCGGTGCCGATGCTGTACCTGGAGAAATCGATGACGATGTCGGCGCGCTCGGCCACGGCGATGCGTACGCTGATCTGGTTGCGCAGTGGCGCGGGCAGCAGGTTGCCGTCGTTGGCGATGTAGGTGAAGGTCTGCGCGACGCCGTTGGTACGGGTCAGGAACAGCTCGTAGATGCGGCTCGGGCCGATATCCAGCAGGCGGAAACGGTACTTGCGCCGCGCCACGCGCAGCACCGGCTCGATCTTGCCGTTGACCGCCACCTTGTCGCCCAGGGTGCCGTCCGGCCCCACCTGGTCGTAGAGCAGCATGCCATTGGCGTCGAAGCGCCGGTCGCCGAAGCTCAGCGGGTAGTCGTAAGGGTAGCTCGGCAGGCGCAGGGCGCTGGGGCTCGGGTCGCGCTCGTCGCCCGAGTCGATATGGTCGTACAGCAGGTAGAAGCCGGCCATGCCGCGATAGAGGTTGGGCGCGGTGAAGTCGAAGGTGTGGTCGTGGTACCACAGGGTACCCAGGGCGTTGCGCTGGTCGCCGATGCCGTTCTGCAGCGCGTCGTAGCCGGCATAGATGTTGGAGTAGAAGTGGTCCTTCCAGCGTCCCGGTGCGGCCAGGGTGGGGCCGGCCTTCAGCGGGCTGAAGAAGTCGCCGGGGAAGCCGTCGCTCTCCGAGCCGACGTGGGCGTTGTGCAGGTGCATGGAGATTTCCGGCGAGCCGAAGCCCACATGGTCCTGCGGCAGGTTGTTTTTAAAGCGCACCACCACCGGCTGGCCATAGCGGGCCAGGATGGTCGGCCCCGGGGTGGTCGCCTTGCCGGAGTCGCCGGTGAAGCCCCAGATGCGCTGCTTCGGATAGGCCGGGTTGAATTCCCAGTCGTCATTCTCTTCGACACTCAGCTCATAGAGCGCCGGCGGGTACTGGCGCGCAGTGGCATACAGCTCGTCCCAGCGTTGATGCTTGTCACGCCCGCACTCGCCCAGAGCAGTCTGTGCCAGGCCCGTGGGGAGCGGGTCCAGCTCGCTGGCCTCGAGAATAGGCGGCTCCTCCGGCAGCTCCTCGACCCAGGGAATGCTCGGCGGGCTGGGCGGCACCGCCGGCGGCGCCGGCTCTTCCGGCTCCGGCTCCGGCTCCGGATCACGCCCGCGGCGCCGGCGGCGAGCCTCGCTTGCAGAAGACGCGAAGAACAGCGGCGCCGTCATGGCCGCCGCCGTGAGCCGCAGGAAATCACGCCGCCCCTCGCCGTTCGCCAGCTCGCCCGGGAGCTCGGGTACCGGCTCCCAGCCGCCGGCACGGATGGAGATCTTCCAGTCCCCTGCCTTTAACCGGTCCGTATGCTTCAGTGGTCGGGTCTTCATGGCGTTTTCCTCATTAACGTTCTCTGGCGCAGCCCAGCCAATCTCGAGGCCGCACGAAGCACCCCTGCGCGCCAGGCGCAGACCACAGATGCTGCTGAGTGAAGTCATGGCCATGACCAGTCCTCTTCGCGACAGTTGGCCGCAGCCTTGTCGCGAAACAGCGAGGACGTGGATATGGCGCCGTAGCTCGTCGAGGCCACGGCTCAGGAAAAGGGAGGCCCATGCAAGGGAGCCAGCAGAATAAGATCGTGAAGGCAAGGTCTCCTCTCGGGAACATGCAGCAACCTGTCCATCACAACCTCCCCTAGCGCTATTGCGCAGTTTGTTCGCGCCCTCTCCTTCGCGAATAACAGATGATTCTTCCCTCTCCCACGGTTAACTAAAGAATTGCTCCCTGGCATTGTCAAGCAAACGTCGTCCGTAATTTATCTGGCAATCAGTAAATCTATCTCTTTGATATTGCTATTTTTTTATACTCTGCAAGTGGCATAAGTCGATCGTTCCCGAAGCATTCGGCCCAATCAGTCGCGATGAGCTAACGACAAGGACGAGACGCGACTCGCCAAGCGGTCTGCTTCTGACTAAGTGCCCCTTCAAGGGGGATAATCGCCGCCAAATGGACTGTCCATGGCCGGAAGCACGGAGGCTGCCTGAGCCAGGACCGGTCGCCAGAGCGCCTAAACACCTAAGATATGGCGGATGCTGCGAAAACCGGCGGCAAGCCCGTTCCCCGCGCGACCCGATGCGCATCGACAACGGCGCCGAGCCTGACGGTACTGGGCTTCAGGCATCGGCCTTCATGCAACTGCCGTCGCACCTATGCGACAATGCGCCGAATATCTGGCGTGAACCCCGCATTAATTTCCCAGCAGCTCGGCCATGGTGCGCTGATGCTGCTGTCAACGTATGCCCGCTGGATCAACTCAGACTCCGGCTGGAGCGCTGAATATTGCTAGCGAATCGCTATCGGCCCATCCCAGCGAACCCTAAGTTATTGATAGGTAAGAATTTTGATTTCCACCGCTAACATCACCATGCAGTTCGGCGCCAAGCCGCTGTTCGAGAACGTTTCCGTCAAGTTCGGCAACGGCAACCGCTACGGCCTGATCGGAGCAAACGGCTGCGGCAAGTCGACCTTTATGAAGATCCTCGGCGCAGACCTGGAGCCCTCGGCCGGTCAAGTCATGCTGGAGCCCAACGTGCGCCTGGGCAAGCTGCGCCAGGACCAGTTCGCCTACGAAGACTTCAATGTGATCGACACGGTGATCATGGGCCATGCCGAGCTGTGGCGGATCAAGGCCGAGCGCGACCGCATCTACTCGCTGGCCGAGATGACCGAGGAAGACGGCATGGCGGTGGCCGAACTGGAGACCGAGTTCGCCGAACTGGACGGCTACACTGCCGAGTCCCGCGCCGGTGAACTGCTGCTGGGCCTGGGCATCCCGCTGGCCCAGCATTTCGGCCCGATGAGCGAGGTCGCGCCGGGCTGGAAGCTGCGCGTACTGCTGGCCCAGGCGCTGTTTTCCGACCCGGACGTGCTGCTGCTGGACGAGCCGACCAACCACCTGGACATCAACACCATCCGCTGGCTGGAAAACATCCTCACGGCGCGCAACAGCACCATGATCATCATTTCCCACGACCGCCACTTCCTCAACAGCGTGTGCACCCACATGGCCGACCTGGATTACGGCGAGCTGCGCCTGTTCCCGGGCAACTACGACGAATACATGACCGCCGCGACCCAGTCGCGCGAGCAGCTGCTGTCGGACAACGCCAAGAAGAAGGCGCAGATCGCCGAGCTGCAGACCTTCGTCAGCCGCTTCTCGGCCAACGCCTCCAAGGCCAAGCAGGCCACCTCGCGGGCCAAGCAGATCGACAAGATCCAGCTGGCCGAGGTCAAGCCGTCCAGCCGGGTCAGCCCCTTCATCCGCTTCGAGCAGACCAAGAAGCTGCACCGCCAGGCCGTGACCGTGGACAACATGGCCAAGGGCTTCGACGGCAAGCCGCTGTTCAAGGGCTTCAGCTTCACCGTGGAAGCCGGCGAGCGGGTGGCCATCATCGGCCCCAACGGTATCGGCAAGACCACCCTGCTGCGCACCCTGGTCGGCGAATTGCAGCCTGATGCCGGCACGGTGAAGTGGACCGACAGCGCCGCGCTGGGCTACTACGCCCAGGACCATGCCGACGACTTTGCCGACGAGAGCACCCTGTTCGAGTGGATGGGCCGTTGGACCCAGGGCGGCGAACAGCTGGTGCGCGGCACCCTGGGGCGCATGCTGTTCTCCAACGACGAGATCCTCAAGTCGGTCAAGGTGATCTCCGGTGGCGAACAGGGGCGCATGCTGTTCGGCAAGCTGATCCTGCAGAAGCCCAACGTGCTGGTGATGGACGAACCGACCAACCACCTCGACATGGAGTCCATCGAGGCACTCAACCTGGCGCTGGAGAACTACCCCGGCACGCTGATCTTCGTCAGCCACGACCGTGAGTTCGTCTCCTCCCTGGCGACCCGCATCATCGAACTGAGCGACAGCGGCGTGGTCGACTTCAGCGGCAGCTACGACGACTACCTGCGCAGCCAGGGCGTGCTGGTCTGACCGATCCGCCACCGCCCGGCGGCCTGCCTAACGAAAATGCCCGTATCTCGCGATACGGGCATTCTTCTTTGCGCCTCCCGAGCGACCCTGCACCCAGCGGGTCCGCCCAAGCAGCGCGGCTTTCGCGCTAGTAGGTCGGCAGCTCGACGCCGTGGAACAGTTCCTCCAGCTCCGATTTACTGTGGCAGTGAATGGCCTTGGCCAGGACGTCGCGGGTCAGGTGCGGGGCGAACTTCTCGATGAAGTCACACATGAAGCCGCGCAGGAAGGTGCCGCGGCGGAAGCCGATCTTGGTCACGCTGGCTTCGAACAGGTCGCTGGCATCCAGCACCACCAGGTCGGGGTCGAGCTTGGCGTCCACCGCCATCTTGGCCAGGATGCCCACGCCCAGGCCCAGACGCACGTAGGTCTTGATCACGTCGGCATCGGCGGCGGTGAACACCACCTTCGGCGTCAGGCCGCGGTGGCTGAAGGCCTCGTCCAGCTTGGAGCGCCCGGTAAAGCCGAACACATAGGTGACGATCGAGTGCTCGGCCAGGGCCTCCAGGGTCAGCTTCGGCATCTTCGCCAGGGGGTGTCCCTGGGGCACCACCACGCAGCGATTCCAGCGGTAGCACGGCATCATCACCAGGTCGTTGAACAGCTCCAGGCCTTCGGTGGCGATGGCGAAGTCCACGGTGCCGTCGGCGGCCATCTCGGCAATCTGCATCGGCGTACCCTGGTGCATGTGCAGGGCCACATCCGGGTACTGCTTGATGAAGCCGCTGATCACCGAAGGCAGGGCATAGCGGGCCTGGGTGTGGGTGGTGGCGATGGACAGGGTGCCCTTCTTCTCGTTGGAGAACTCCTGGGCGATCTGCTTGATGCTCTCGACCTTGCGCAGAATTTCCCCGGCGGTGGTGATGATCCGCTCGCCGGCGGGGGTCACCCGGGTCAAGTGCTTGCCGCTGCGGGCGAAGACTTCGACTCCCAACTCGTCCTCGAGCAAGCGGATCTGCTTGCTGATGCCCGGTTGCGAGGTATAGAGACTCTGCGCCGTGGCCGAAACATTGAGGTCGTGATGCGCGACTTCCCAGATGTAGCGCAGTTGCTGAAGCTTCATAGAAAACCCTCAAAGCAGATAGGCGGCCGCACAGGTGTCGGCAGGTCATATAACCATATTAATGGTTTAATCAATAAATCTAGACGGTTTATTTAGAAGTGCTTTCAGCCGTCCTTCAGGGCTCGCCACGGCCGCGATGCTGCAGCATCGGCACCAGATACACCGGCACTTCCGACAACTGCACCAGACGCGCGGCGGTTCGCCCCAAGGGGATCTCCAACTCGGTGCCATGGCTGTGGCTTCCCACCACCAGCAGGTCCACCGCGAGCTTCTGCGCCTCCTCGAGAATCACCAGGGGGGGATCGCCCTGCACCACCCGTACGCCCCGAATCATGTCCAGTTCATGCTGCGCCTCGTCGACTTCGTCGCGAAAGCCTTCCAGAACCCGCTGCTCGATGCTCGCCATCACCGTGCTCAGGCCCTTGTTGCGCAACTCCTTGAGACGCTCCTCATCCAGATAGGTCTGCAGCACCGACTCGGCGAACAGCCCCATGGGTTCGACCGCATGCACGACATACAAGCCGGCGTTGAAGGCGCGAGTCAGGGCCAGCGCGTGCTGCAGGACATAGGGGGCGTAGAGGCCGAGATCGGTGGCGTAGAGAATCGAGCGAATCATGCGGCCTCCTCGACAGCCGGCGCGGCGGGCCCTTTTCTGAGCTTAGCAGCGCCATCCGCAAGTCAACCAAACAGCGACCTTTTAGGACCAATGGCTATATACGCCGCCGGCTAGCGGCTCGGCTCGTTGCTCACCCCGTGGGGGACGTGGCCGGTGGCCACGACCTCCCGCGCCTTCTCGCAATGCCCGGCCTGGTCATCGAAGAACACGTCGGCGCCGAAGGTCTCGAGAATCGCCGCTTTCTCCAGGCCGCCGAGGAAGAATGATTCGTCGAGGCGGATATTCCACTCGCGCAGGGTGCGGATGACCCGCTCGTGGGCCGGCGCCGAACGTGCGGTGACCAGCGCCGTACGGATCGGGCAGGCTTCCTCCGGAAACTCCTGCTGCAACCGGTGCAGGGCGGCGAGAAAGGGCTTGAACGGTCCGCCGCCGAGCAGCTCGCGGGCGGCATCGCGCTCATGGCTCTGAAAGGCCGCCAGGCCGCCCTGCTGATAGACCCGCTCGGACTCGTCGGAAAACAAAACGGCATCGCCGTCGAAGGCGATGCGCAATTCGTTGCTCGCCGCCCGCCGCGCCCCGCCGGAAAGAATGGTCGCCGCACCGAAGCCCGAACGCAGTGCGCTGCGCACATCCTCGGCATGGGTGGAGAGGAACAACTGGCAGCCGAACGCGGCCAGGTAGGGGTCCGGGCTGCGACCACCGACGAAGGCCGCGCGGGAGATGCCCAGGCCGTAGTGCTGAATCGAATTGAATGCCCTCAGGCCGGTGTCGGCACTGTTGCGCGACACCAGGATCACTTCCACCCTGGGTTGCCCCAAGGCCAGGTTCAGCCCGAGCAGCTTCTCGACCAGAGGAAAGGCGTCGCCGGGCATGAGGATCTCGTCCTCATGCTCGATCTGATAGCGGCGGTAGGCTTCGACGCCCTGCCCCTCATACACCCGATGACTCTCGCGCAGGTCGAACAGCGCGCTCGAGGAGATCGCCAACACCAGCTTGTCGTCCAGCCCCTTGCCCATGACCACCTCCGACTCAACGACTATTGCTTGGCCCGGTCGAGAAAGTACAGCGCCTGATGCAGGGCGCGCACCCGCGGCATGTCACAGCCCTCGCGCTCGGCCACCGGGGCGAACTCGCTGCGCAGCAGGAAGTGCACATCGAAGCCGGCGCGCGCCAGCATCAGGCCGTCGAAACCGCCGATCGCCCCGATACCGATGACACCGATACGTGGACTGTGGATCGTCGTACTCAAGGAAGCTCCTCTGCGGGGCGCGACAGAGCCGTGCCCAAGGCATCGAGTAGATCGCCGACCTGCAGGCGACTGCGCAGCTCGCCAAAGAATTGACCGTCGCGCACCACGAACAGCGCCGGCAAGTGGAAGACCTCATAACGTGCCACCAGCCCCGCGTTATCGGCGGCATCTATCCAGGCCAGGCGCGCCACCGGCAGGGCCAATTGCGGCAACTCCCGGCGCGCCCAGCGACAGCTGGCACAGCCTATGCTGGTAAATATCAGCAGGGAGATTCCGGGCAGATCGAGCAGGCGGCGATCGGCATCAAAATCTGTCAGTTGCAGTTCATTCACTATACTGTGGTTAACGATGTCAATTTGATGGCATTGGGAGTCGGTAGTCATGCGTCGTTTCTTGCGTCATCCCAGTGATATGCCGGTGGAGCTGGTGCTCCGTAAACAGGACTTCGTGCCCACCCAGCGCCTGAACAATATCAGTCTCGGCGGCGTGGCGTGCAACTCCAGCCGGGGTTTTCGCCGCGGCACCGCGGTCGAGTTGCGCATTCCGCTGCTCGGCGAGCAGGCCCGCTATCCGGGCGTGGTCGCCTGGTGCCATAAGCTTGAGGAGGACTATCTGGTCGGCATCGCCTTCACCGATGAGGACACCCTGTTCCGCGCCCGCATGGTCGAGCAGATTTGTCAGATCGAGCACTATCGTCGGCAGCGCGAGCGGGAACTGGGCCATGCACTGCAGATCGAGAGCGTCGCCCGCGAATGGATCGCCCAGCACGCCGCCGAGTTCTCCGACGCCAGCCTCACTTAGCCATTCCCCCCGACTTACCTCCTTCGCCCCATTGTCTCGCCGGGCCTTAACGCGCTAAGGTTCAGCTTCCCCGCTGTGCTCATACTGCTGTGCTCCGCCACACGGGGATCGCTGGCGGCCGGCACCCGTGACCTGACGACTCTGACCTGATGAAAAGCACGATGGCTGATTTACCGATCGACGATCTCAACGTCGCCTCCAACGAAACCCTGATCACCCCCGCGCAGCTCAAGCGCGAGATTCCCTTGACCGACTCGGCCCTGCACACCGTTGCGACGGGGCGCCAGGTGATCCGCAACATCCTCGACGGCAAGGACCACCGTCTGTTCGTGGTCGTGGGGCCCTGCTCGATCCACGACATCAAGGCGGCTCATGAATATGCCGAGCGCCTCAAGGTGCTCGCCGCCGAAGTGTCGGACAGCCTGTACCTGGTGATGCGCGTGTACTTCGAGAAGCCGCGCACCACGGTCGGCTGGAAAGGCCTGATCAACGACCCCTACCTGGACGACTCGTTCAAGATTCAGGACGGCCTGCACATCGGCCGCCAGCTGCTGCGCGACCTGGCGGAAATGGGCCTGCCGACCGCCACCGAGGCCCTGGACCCGATCTCCCCGCAGTACCTGCAGGACCTGATCAGCTGGTCGGCCATCGGCGCCCGCACCACCGAGTCCCAGACTCACCGCGAAATGGCCTCGGGCCTGTCCTCGGCCGTGGGTTTCAAGAACGGCACCGACGGCGGCCTGACCGTGGCGATCAACGCCCTGCAGTCGGTATCCAGCCCACACCGTTTCCTCGGTATCAACCAGGAAGGCGGCGTGTCCATCGTCACCACCAAGGGCAATGCCTACGGGCATGTGGTGCTGCGCGGCGGTAACGGCAAGCCGAACTACGACTCGGTCAGCGTTGCCGTCTGCGAGCAGGAACTGACCAAAGCCGGCATCCGTCCGAACATCATGGTCGACTGCAGCCACGCCAACTCCAACAAGGACCCGGCGTTGCAGCCGCTGGTGATGGACAACGTGGCCAACCAGATTCTCGAAGGCAACCAGTCGATCGTCGGCCTCATGGTGGAAAGCCACCTGGGTTGGGGCAACCAGTCGATTCCCAAGGACCTCGACCAGCTCAAGTACGGCGTATCCATCACCGATGCCTGCATCGACTGGGACAGCACGGAGAAAACCCTGCGCGGCATGCATGCCAAGCTCAAGGATGTGCTGCCCAAGCGCCATCGCGCTTGAGGCGAGGCAGATAAACAACGCCGGGCATTGCCCGGCGTTGTTTATCTGCCCGGCAAAGGCTCAGCCCTTCACGGCATGACGCTGACGGCGCTCGATATAGCGCTCGACATACGAGCAGGACGGAATCACCGTGTAACCGCTGCGTTCGGCGTACTGCAGGGCATGCTCGGTCAATGCCGCGGCAATGCCGCGGCCGCGCAAGGTGTTCGGGACGAAGGTCCGGTAGATGTCCAAGGTCTGCTTACCCAGGTCCATATACGCCAGGTAGGCACGATCACCATCGACTGTGGTCTCGAACTGATGACCCCGGAGGTCATGGTGAATGGACAACGCCTCGCTCATTGCTACTCCTCTCCTAAACCTTAGAACTGCACCCGCACCTTATCGATCTTTTCCAGGCGGAGTGACATCTGCGCCGTGCCATTTCCGGCTTGTAGCCTGAGATAGGCCTTGTCGTTCGCAACCCGGGTCAGGATACCCTGATAGTACATGCCATCGTAGGTGACGAAGCGCAACCGCTTGCCGACATGATCGGCCAAGCTGGATACCGTGACAAACCCGGTGCGCGCACCCGCCGCCACCGAGCCGACCCTTTCGACAGCTGCTGGCGCAGACGTCGCGGAAGCCAGTCGCACAGTCGGGTCCACCCAGGCGAAGCCCAACGGCTGAACAGCCTGATGATTGACCAGGACCGCCGGGCGCAGCATCGCCAGCACATCCTTGGCATCGAAGAACTGCAGGCCATCCCAGACCATGCCTTCGCTCGGCTGGAACTCGACATGCAGCGCGCGTGGATCCTCCAGATAAAGCGCGTAGGCATCCAGCAGCGGCTGATCCAGGGCTACGCGTTGGCTGCGCAGCACCTTGTCGAGCTGTTCGACCGCAAGCTTCCTATAGGCCTCGGGTGCCAGGTCCAGCTTGGCCGCGCAATACGCCTGCACCCTGCGCTGATACTGGTTGTCGTTGAGCTCGACACTCAGCCGCTCGACCCGCGGTGGGCTGACGCGCACATCAGCCGGGTTGTCGGCCATGTTGATGAGGGACAAGGCGACCCGCAGTTCACCGATATCCCGCGTATCCGAAGTCAGGTTGAGGTGGAGTCGCCGCGCCCCGGGCTGAATCCGGTAGGAAAACTCGCCGTCCGTCTCGAAGGTGCGGTAGCCCATATCCAGCAACTCATCGGTACCTATGGTGCGGATCTTGCCACAGGCCACTTCGCTCATCGCCGTTAATACACTGCGCTCGGCCGGAACGGCATACAACTGGCGCATGAAGGGTCCATGGACATCCAGGCTCAAACCCTCGAGGCTAACCGCCATCTGCTCGGGAAACCGGCCTTCAGCCAAACGCTCCTTGAAGCGCAGCAACTCCCCGAGCCCCTCGAACTTCAGTGCGGCATGGCTAATCCGCAGGCTGTCGCCCATGGCCGGCACGCGAACTTCAATCTGGCTCAACCCCACCCGGCCATCGAACGAAGACGTAATCCCGCCGTAGCGAATCTCCATGATCGGCGACAGCTGCCGCGCCGCATCCTCCATGATCGAGCGCACCGATAGCCACAGCGACAGCTTTATCAGCACGGCGACTGCCAATACCGCCAGCACAGCCCATTTAATCAACTTCGACATACACGCATCCTTGGCCTGAGACAGCTTGCTCCTCGTTACGGATGCCTCGAGCTTATCAGCCCACCTCAAGATCGGCCACGTCGAATCAACGACTTAGCGTACCGAATGGAGGGTCCCGAGAGCTCCGGCGGGTCAGGCACAAGATGCAGGGGAAATATCCTGGCGAGCACCTCAGCCAAGGAAGCGCATCGCTGCCATCTGTACCGACTTGCCTTCTGCGTGGCCGTCGACTAATGCTTGTTCGCACGCAACTTTTGAGCAGCACAACTGGGCTCAGTAGTCCCCCTATCATCACCGGGCAACTAGCGTAAGCGGAGGTTCTGGGTGTTTTTTGTACAGAAGCTGACGCTGACGGAAAAACACACGAAATCAATGAAAAAAAAAAGTACGGCGCTTGCCTCGCCTCCGTTTACTTACTACAGGTTACGGGTAGTATGTACGCCGGCTAATTTCCTACCATTGGGAAATTGCTTTATATGGAAAACTCCACCTCAAGGGGAACACGATGAACAACGTTCTGAAATTCTCTGCTCTGGCTCTGGCCGCAGTTCTGGCTACCGGTTGCAGCAGCATGTCCAAAGAAACTGAAGCTCGTCTGACTGCTACCGAAGACGCAGCCGCTCGCGCTCAAGCCCGTGCCGACGAAGCCTATCGCAAGGCCGATGAAGCTCTGGCCGCTGCTCAGAAGGCTCAGCAGACTGCTGACGAAGCCAATGAGCGCGCTCTGCGCATGCTGGAAAAAGCCAGCCGCAAGTAAATAGCCCGCAACGGCTATTAGAGCCGATCCAGTTTCTGGGTCGGCTTTTTATTGCCCGGAGAACGACTGAGAACCGAAGGCAATAAAAAACCCGCCGCTGCTTGCGCAGGGCGGGCATGTCTCAACCAGTGCACCTCAGAACGCGTTGACCGCTCTACTGACCAGCTGCGCATCGGGTTCGGCGATTTCCACCGGCAGGCCATCTTCGGCCGCGACCACCTCGCGCACCACCTCCCAGTCCAGGCGCAATTCGCCCAGCTCTTCACGCTTGAGCAGCGCATTGATGACCGCAGTGTGCTTGTCGACCACCGAAGGCGCACCGCTGTCGTCCAGCGGGGCATGGGCCTCGAGATAGACCTTGCCGTTACTGCGACCAAACTTGTAAGGCTCATTGACGATTCGCACCGGCGTACCGACCGGCACCATATCCGCGAGCTGCAGCACGTTCTGGTTGAGCATGCGGAAACAGCCGTGGCTGACGCGCATGCCGATGCCGAACTTCTTGTTGGTGCCATGGATCAGGTAACCCGGTATCGACAGCGACATCTTGTAGGGGCCCAGCGGATTGTCGGGGCCTGGTGGAACATAAGCCGGCAACGGGTCACCGTCGGCGGCATGCTCTTCGAGGATCGACTTCGGCGGAGTCCAGCCTGGATTCGGCGTCTTGCTGGTGATACGGGCATCGGCCACCGGCGAACTCCAGCCCTCGCGGCCTATGCCCAGAGGATAGGTATGCACGACGCTCTGCCCCTTCGGGAAGTAGTACATGCGATATTCGGCGAGGTTGATCACTATCCCCTCACGCGGCCCCGGCGGGAGAATGAAGCGCGTGGGCAGGACGATCTCGGTCCCCTCACCGGGCAGCCAGGCATCCACGCCCGGATTGGCCGCGATCATCTCCAGATAGCCCAGGTCATTGGCCACGCCAAGATCGGCAAAGGTATCTTCGTATTTGGCCTTGACCACCTGCACCTGGCCGACGATGTCCTCGCCGGCCGGCGGCAGAGGCAACTCCAGAGCGATGGCGGGGCCTGCGGAGAACAGCATGGCGAGTGGCAGGCAACGGGCGACGGCAGAAACGCGCGACAACATCCGGTAATCCTTGGCGAGAATGGTTGACGAACTAGCCGTGTGATTGTACACCGCCGCCCGCCTATCCGGGAGCCCTCAGCGCTCGGGCCAAGGCGGCCGTGCGCCACGGCGCTGGGCCTCGAAGGCACTGCGGCATCCCGGACACAAGCGGGCGTCACGCAGCATCGGCCTGTTCAGCCCACGCCAGCGCGGTCGTGCCGGCAGCAGCCCTCCGCACAGGGTTCGATCGGCAAACTCACCCAGCTCCAGCTGACGCGCGACCAGGTGCAGGCGCACCTCCCGGCAGGCGAACAGATCCAGCTGCTCGTCCGGCTCGATCAGTTGGTAGGCATGCAAAGACCAGGCAGGACGCGGCATCGGGGGCTCCAGGGCGGGGGCGCCACCTTAGCCGAAAGGCCGAACGCAGAAAAGCCTGTCAGAGCAGTGGCTGCAGCTGCGGCCAGAGATTCTCCAGGAGAACGGGTTGCGCCGCCGCCGTGGGATGAATGCCGTCGCTCTGCATCATGCCCGGCACCCCGCCGACCCCTTCGAGGAAGAACGGCACCAAGGGAACTTCATGCGCCTCTGCCACTGCCGAGAAGCTCGCAGCGAAGGCCGTGGTGTAACGTTGGCCGTAGTTAGGCGGCAGGCGCATCCCCAGCAGCAGCACCTTGGCACCGGCGTCCCGCGACTGCCGGACCATGGTTGCAAGATTCTGTTGCAATTGCCCCGGTGGCTGGCCGCGCAGGCCATCGTTGCCACCCAGCTCGATTATCACCAGGCGCGGCCGGTGCTCGGCAAGCAGCCCGGGAAGCCGTGCAGCGCCGCCTGCGCTGGTGTCGCCGCTGATCGAAGCGTTCACCACTCGGTGCCCATAGCCCTGCTGCGACAGGCGCTGCTCCAGCAAGGCGACCCAGCCCTGGCGGGTATCCAGGCCGAAAGCCGCGCTGATACTATCGCCGACAACCAGCACGGTATCGGCCACGGCGGCCTGCACCGACAGCAGCAGAGCCAAGATGGCCCCCAGCAACCCTGTACGCATCGGACCCTCCATGAACTCACCCATCCTCACTGCGCGGAACCTTAGCAAAGTGGTCCCCAGCGCGGAAGGCGAGTTGACCATACTCCACGGCCTCTCCCTCGAACTGGCTGCCGGCGACAGTCTGGCCATAGTCGGCAGTTCGGGCTCGGGCAAATCCACCCTGCTCGGCCTGCTCGCCGGCCTCGACCTGCCGAGCGCCGGCGATGTCGCCCTGGCCGGCCACCACCTCGGCCGGCTCGATGAGGACCAGCGGGCCCGGGTGCGGGCCGAGCACGTCGGTTTCGTCTTCCAGTCTTTCCAACTGCTCGACAGCCTAAACGCCCTGGAGAACGTGATGCTGCCACTGGAGCTCGAGGGCCGGCGCGATGCCCGCGACCGGGCCCGCGGCCTGCTCGACCGGGTCGGCCTCGGCCAGCGCCTGAGCCACTTCCCGCGCCAGCTGTCCGGCGGCGAGCAGCAGCGCGTGGCCATCGCCCGGGCCTTCGTCGCCGCCCCGGCCGTGCTGTTCGCCGACGAGCCGACCGGCAACCTCGACAGCCACACCGGCGCGCACATCAGCGATCTGCTGTTCGAGTTGAACCAGGAGCGCGGCGCGACCCTGGTACTGGTCACCCACGACGAACGCCTGGCGCAACGCTGCCAGCGCCTGATCCGCCTCGAAGGCGGCCATCGGGTCGATCACGTGGAGGCCTGATGGCCCGCCTGCCGCTTGCCCGGCTACTGGCCCTGGCGCTCCGCCAACTGCTGCGCGACGCCCGCGCCGGCGAGCTGCGCGTGCTGTTCTTTGCCCTGCTGGTGGCGGTCGCCGCCAGCACCGCCATCGGCTATTTCAGCGCGCGCCTGAATGACGGCATGCTCAGGCGCGCCAGCGAGTTCCTCGGCGCCGACCTGCTGCTGACCGGCACTTCGCCCGCCGCTCCCGAGCAGATCGCCCAGGGCACGCGCCTGGGCCTGGCGCACGCCCAGCTGGTCGAGTTCTCCAGCGTGATCGCCAGCGATGCGGCCATCCAGTTGGTCAGCGTCAAGGCCGCCGACGACCACTATCCGCTGCGTGGCAGGCTGAAGAGCGCGGCGGCCCCCTATACGGCCGAGCAACCCGGTTCCGGCCCCCGCCCGGGTGAGGTGTGGGCCGAGGCGCGGCTGTTCGCCGCCCTGGGCCTGCAGGTCGGCGACCGCATCGAACTGGGTGCGACCAGCCTGACCCTGAGCCGCGTGTTGACCTATCTGCCCGACGAGGCCGGAGACTTCTACAGCCTGAACCCCCATGTGCTGATGCACCTCGACGATTTGCCGGCCACAGGTGTGGTGCAGCCCGGCAGCCGGGTCAGGTACCGCGAGCAATGGCGCGGCACGGACGAGGTGCTGGCCGCCTACCGGCAGGCCGTCGAGCCGACCCTCGCGGCCAACCAGCGTCTGGAGGATGCCCGCGACAGCAGCCGCCAGGTCGGTGGCGCCCTGAGCCGCGCCGAACGCTACCTGAACCTGGCCAGCCTGGCCGCCGTATTGCTGGCCGGCGTCGCGGTGGCGCTGTCCGCCGCACGCTTCGCCGTTCGCCGCTTCGATGCCAGCGCCCTGCTGCGCTGCCTGGGCCTGTCGCGCCGCCAGGCACTCGGCCTGTTCGGCCTGCAGCTGGCCGTGCTGGGGCTGCTCGCCAGCCTGAGTGGCGCCCTGCTCGGTTGGCTCGCCCAGCACGGCCTGTTCTATTTGCTCCGTGGCCTGCTCCCCGCCGACCTGCCCGCCGGCGGGGGCCGGGCCGGCACTGGCCGGCATGGCCACCGGGCTGGTCGCCCTGGCCGGTTTCGCCTTGCCGCCGCTGGCCGCCCTCGGCCGGGTTCCGCCGCTGCGGGTACTGCGCCGCGACCTGTTGCCGGTACCGGCCAGCTCCTGGCTGGTATACGGCGCCGCCCTGCTGGCGCTGGGCCTGATCATGTGGCGCCTGAGCCTGGACCTGCAGTTGACCCTGGCCCTGCTCGGCGGCGGCCTGCGCCGCGACCTGTTGCCGGTACCGGCCAGCTCCTGGCTGGTATACGGCGCCGCCCTGCTGGCGCTGGGCCTGATCATGTGGCGCCTGAGCCTGGACCTGCAGTTGACCCTGGCCCTGCTCGGCGGCGGGCAGGCGCTGGCCTTCGGCCTGATCATCCTGGCCATGGCGCTGATCGCCCTGCTGCGCGGCGAGCTGCTCGACACCTGGCAGGAGCAATTGCCGGCGCAGGCGCCCAATCACTTCGCCCTGAACGTTCTGCCGACGGAGCGGGCGGCGTTCGCCGCGCGTCTCGCCGAACTGTCGCCCCACCCCGCGCCGCTGTACCCGGTGGTGCCCGGGCGCCTGGTGATGATCAACGACGAGCCGGTGCGGCAGGTCGTCAGCAAGGACAGCCAGGGCGAGCGCGCGATCCGCCGCGACCTCAGCCTGACCTGGGCCGCCGAGCTGCCCGAGGGCAATCGCCTGCTGGCCGGCGACTGGTGGCAGGGTGATGAGGGTGGCGAACTACCCGGGGTATCGGTGGAATCCAAGTTGGCCGAGAGCCTCGGCCTCAAGCTCGGCGACCGCCTGGGCTTCAGTGTCGGCGGCCTGAACCGCGAGGCCCGGGTCAGCAACCTGCGCGAGGTGGACTGGAACAACTTCCAGCCCAACTTCTACATGATCTTCGAGCCTGGCACCCTGCAGGACCTGCCGTTCACCTACCTGACCAGCTTCTACCTGCCGCCCGATCAGGAACGCGAGCTGGTCGAGCTGGCGCGGGCCTTCCCCGCCGTGACCCTGCTCCAGGTCGACGCCTTGCTGGCCCAGCTGCGCAGCATCGTCGCCCAGGTGACCCTGGCCGTCGAATACGTCCTGCTGTTCGTCCTCGCCGCCGGACTGGCCGTGCTGTTCGCCGGCCTGCAGAGCACCCTGGACGAACGCATCCGCCAGGGCGCCCTGTTGCGCGCCCTGGGTGCCGAACGCCGTCTGCTGATCGACGCCCGGCGCACGGAGTTCGCCCTGCTCGGCGCGGCCAGCGGCGTGCTGGCCGCGCTGGGCTGCGAGCTGATCAGCGCCCTGCTCTATCGCTTCGCCTTCGACCTGCACTGGCAGCCGCACCCCTGGCTGCTCGGCCTGCCGCTGCTCGGCGCCCTGCTGGTGGGCGGCGCCGGGGTGCTCGGCACGCGCCGGGCCCTGAACCACAGCCCGCTGACGGTATTGCGCGAGGGCTGATAAGATCGCGGCCCTCATCACCATTCACGCCCTCGCAACCCCATGAGCCGTTATCGTCCGCCGCGCTCCGCCGGTACCCCCCTGATCACCCCCGAAGGCGAGGCGCGCCTGCGCGCCGAATTGCACGAGCTGTGGTACGTCCGCCGCCCTCAGGTCACCCAGGCGGTCAGCGAGGCTGCGGCCCAGGGCGATCGTTCGGAAAACGCCGAGTACACCTACGGCAAGAAGATGCTGCGCGAGATCGACAGTCGCGTGCGTTTCCTGAGCAAGCGCCTGGAGAACCTCAAGGTGGTCGACGCCCGCCCGAGCGACCCGAACAAGATCTACTTCGGCGCCTGGGTCACCCTCGAGGACGAGGAGGGCCTGGAGGCGCGCTATCGCATCGTCGGCCCGGACGAACTGGACCTGAAGCTGAACCTGATCAGCATCGACTCGCCCCTGGCCCGCGGCCTGGTCGGCAAAACCCTGGACGCCGAAGTACGGGTGCAGACGCCGACCGGGGAGAAAACCTGGTACGTGGTGGCGATCGACTATCCCTGAATGCCCGGTTCCTGGCGCCGGGTGATCAAGCCCTGGCGGGCGACCCGGGTCAGCTCGCGCACGGTGTCGTGCAGCTGCTCGGCACTCGGCGCCTGGACCACGGCCAGGTCGAAGCTGTCGCTGGCAAAGCGCGCCAGGGACTCATCGGCACGGGCAAACTGGATCAGGAAGGCGGGCGAGCCGCCCCAGCGCTTGGGCCAGCCGTCCAGGTAGCGCAGCAGGGTCGGCTGGTGGCTGCCGCCAAGCAGTATCTTGGCGTTACGCAGGCGCAGCCCGGTGGTGATGGGGGCCAATCGAATCAGCGGTTGGGGACAGGTCATGCTCGCGTCTCCGCCTCAGGAATCCCGCTGGGCAGCGGTGAGAGGCGACACCGAACCAGCGCTTTAGCGGTATTTCGAAGACCTCGTGGAGGTCTCCTCGGAGCCCTGCCCATGGCAAGTCGCTCGGCGCCCCGCAAGTAGCTGTTTAAATCGGCGCATGGGTCGGCATCCTAGAGAAGCCTGCGCGATACTGTCAACAAGGATATGCCAGCCGAAGCCGCACCCATGAATGCCCCCAGCATGCGCCTGTTCTTCGCTCTTCGCTGCCCGACCGGGCTGGCCGAGCGCATCGCCGAATGGCGCGATGGGCAGCGCCTGAGCGGCCGGCCCGTGGTCGCGGCGAACCTGCACCTGACCCTGGCCTTTCTCGGCCAGCAACCCAGCACTCGGCTAGGCGAGCTGCGCGGCCTCGCCGCCGCGCTGCAGGCCACGGCGTTCGAGCTGCGCCTAGACCGGTTGGTGCACCGTCGCAATGGCCTGTTGTACCTGGCCCCTAGCGAGCCTCCCGCCGCGCTGCTGGACTTGGCCGGGCAACTGCATCTGGCACTGCGCACCGCCGGCTTCACGCTGGAGGAGCGGTCCTTTCTCGCCCATCTGACCCTGATGCGCCGGTGCAGTGCGAGGCCGCCGCCGACCTGCCCAACCTTCGATTGGTCGGTCGGCCATTTCGCCCTGCTGGCCTCCGAAACCAGCCAGCGAGGTGGCCTCTACCAGCAACTCGAGCAGTGGCCACTGTTGCCAATCCGCTAGTCCTGGCGTTTCGCACCGTAACAGGCTCCACAGGGGGCGAACCCGTGTCAGGGAAAGTGTTTGGCACGAAAGTACCTGTTTCAGAGCCTCCCTGTGCCACTCGAGGCGAAGATGGCACGCTTTCTGCGACAAGCCGCCGCACCCCGGGCGGATCGCCGGAGTCGCTGATCGCCCGACCCACCCCTTGCGAGAGCACCCATGCACAAGAACAAGACCCTGCTCGCCCTCGGCCTCGGAGCCGGCCTCATGCTTTCCGGCCAGACCCAGGCCTTCTGGTTCGGCTCCTCCGGCTATACCCAGACCAAGTACCCGATCGTGCTCGCCCACGGCATGCTCGGCTTCGACAGCATCCTCGGCGTCGACTACTGGTACGGCATCCCCACGGCCCTGCGCCGAGACGGTGCCAAGGTCTACGTCACCGAGGTCAGTCAGCTCAACACCTCGGAAGCCCGTGGCGAAGAATTGCTGGAACAGGTCGAGGAGATAATCGCGATCAGCGGCAAGTCCAGGGTCAACCTGATCGGCCACAGTCACGGTGGCCCGACCATCCGCTATGTGGCCGCCGTCCGCCCGGACCTGGTCGCCTCGGTCACCAGCGTCGGCTCGCCGCACAAGGGCTCGGCCGCCGCGGACTTCATCCGCCAGGTACCGCCCGGATCGGCCGGCGAAACCCTGCTGGCCGGCATCGTCAACGGCCTCGGCGGGTTGATCAACTTTCTCTCCGGCAGCTCCAGCGCCAGCCCGCAGGATGCCCTGGGCGCCCTCGAATCGCTCAACAGCGAAGGGGCGGCACGCTTCAACGCCAAGTACCCCCAGGGCGTGCCGACCAGCAGTTGCGGCGAAGGGGCCTACAGCGTAGGCGGTGTGCGCTATTACTCCTGGAGCGGCACCAGCCCGCTGACCCACCTGCTCGACCCGAGCGACCTGATGCTCGGCGCCAGCGCGCTGACCTTCAATGGCGAAGCCAACGACGGTCTGGTCGGGCGCTGCAGCTCGCACCTCGGCAAGGTTATTCGCGATGACTACCTGATGAACCATCTCGACGAGGTCAACCAGACCTTCGGCCTGACCAGTTGGTTCGAAACCGACCCGGTGACGGTCTACCGGCAACACGCCAACCGCCTGAAGAACGACGGCCTGTAAGCACCCGGGGTCCCGCAGGACCCCGCCTCCCCAAGCCCCGGCCTCGGGGCCCATGCTCACTCGGCGAAACGACCCGTGAAGAAACTGTTGCTGCTCCCGCTGCTGGCCTTCATTGCCGTCCTCCTCGTCCTGCTCGATCTCGTCGGGCCGCAGCCCGGCCCGAGTACACCCGCCGTTCAGCTTCCGCACGGGGCCCGCCAGGCCGCCGAGACTGCACCGCAACAGTCCACCAGCGCTTCACCTGCGGCCGCCCGGAGCCAGGCGCCACAGACGCTGCCCGCCTCCTTCGCCGGCACCCGGGTGGACGGGAGGTTTCGCACGGACGCTGCCGGGCACCTGCTCATCAGCGAAGACATCCGGCGGATATTCGACTATTTCCTCGCGGCCATCGGCGAGGAGCCGCTACGCAGCAGCGTCGAACGCCTGCGCCTGCATATTGCCGAGCAACTGCCGACACCGGCGCGGGAGCAGGCGCTGGCGCTGCTGAACCAGTACCTCGACTACCGGCGCGAACTGGTGTTGCTGGAGCGCGACTGGCCCCAGCAGGCCAGCCTGGACGCCCTGCGCCAGCGTGAGGCCGCGGTCCAGGCCCTGCGCGCCAGCCTGTTCGGCCCTGAGGCGCATCTGGCATTCTTTGCCCGGGAGCAAGCCTACAACCAGTACAGCCTGCAGCGCCTGGCCATCCAGCAGGACGCCGGCCTGGACATCGCAGGCAAGGCCGCTGCCCTCGACCGGCTGCGCGAGGGCCTGCCGCCGGACCTACAGGCCAGCCTGCTGCCGCAATTGCAGAACGACCTGCGCCAGCAGACCGCCAAGCTGCAGGTCGATGGCGCAGACGCCGCGCAGATTCGGCATCTGCGCCTGCAGATGGTTGGCGCCGCGGCCACCGAACGCCTGGAGGCCCTGGACCACAAGCGCCAGGCCTGGGCACGGCGGCTCGCCGACTACCAGCAGGCCAAGGCCAGGATCGCGGCCAGCCGCGGTCTCAGCGCGGGGGACAAGGCAGCCGCCATCGCCCGCCTGGCCGCGGAGCATTTCGACGAGCGCGAGCGTCTGCGCCTGGAGGCGGCGGAACAGCTGGCCCAGGCCCGCAGCCCAGCGTCCTCCTGAAATGCACAAGGCCCGCACAGGGCGGGCCTTGGATACTGACCGGGCTTAACCGGCGAGGCGCTTGTCCAGCGACAACTTGCCAGCGCCCTCGACCAGCACCGCCACGCTGATGGCCAGCAGCGCCAGGGCGAACTCATAGCCGTTGCTGCTCATGAAGAAGCCATTGGCCAGGTGCACGCTGACGATTGCCACCAGCATGGTCAGCGCCAGTACCGCCGCCGCCGGTCGGGCCAGCACCCCGACGATCAATGCCACGCCACCGAAGAACTCGGCGCTGCCGGCCAGCAGTGCCATCAGGTAGCCCGGCGCCAGGCCGATGCTTTCCATCCACTGGCCGACACCCTCCAGGCCGTAACCGCCGAACCAGCCGAACAGCTTCTGCGCGCCGTGGGCGGCGAAGGTCACGCCGGCGACGATCCGCAGTACGGTCAGGCCGTAACCGGCTTGGGTGGCAACCAGGGACTTGAGTAGAGCATTCATGGGGCAGCATTCCTGTCTTGGGAAGAGATGCCGGTATATTAAACGAATTAAACGATGCTAATAGCGCAAAATTCCCCACAAACAAATCTATTTACTAGATATTTAGTGAGCAATGCCCGTCAGTGAGGCTCCAGCAGATAGCGCTCGCGGTCGTAGGCCAGGTAGTACTTGTTCACGCTGTTCACGTAGCTGACCACCCCCATGCCAACCTGCTCCAGGGCGATCCGCTCGACCTGGAAGAACCACTGGTTGGGGTTCAGTCCGCGCCGCCTGGCCTCGGCGCGCATGCTCTGCACCCGCTGTGGCCCCAGGTTGTAGCCCGCCAGAACGAAGGCCATGCGTTCGCGCTCGTTGAGCCGCGGGCTGTTGAAAAAGTTGCGCCGAATCATCGCCAGGTAGCGGGCGCCGGCCTGCACATTGTTCTCCAGTGTCGCGATATCGCCGACCCCGACGCTGCGCGCGGCAGCCGGGGTGATCTGCATCAGGCCGGTGGCGCCACCGGCGCCGCGCGCGCCGGGGTTGAGCGTGGACTCCTTGAATGCCAGCGCCGCCAGCGTCAGCCAGTCGAACTGCTGCTCGCCGGCATGCCGCTGCAACACCGGGCGCAGCTGCTCCAGACGCTGGCGCTCGACGCGCCCCAGGGGGGAGTGGACCCGATACAGGCGCCGGTAGATGCGCTGGAAGGCCGCGTCCTGGTCGGCCGGAGCGCGGTAGCTCTTGAGGAAGCGATCGATGCTGGCCGCCAGGGCCGGGGCATCGCGGCGCACGAACCAGCGCAGGTCGCCGTCACTGGCCAGGACCAGATGCGGCTCCAGGCGCAGCTTCGGCATGACCTTGACCCAGCGCTCGGCGATCGGCTGCTCCACCGCGGTGACGCTGAAGATACCGGCCTGGACCATTTCCAGCACGTCCTCGACCGCCAGGCTCGGGTCGACCCACTCGACGATGATCGGCGGCTTCTTGGCCGCGATCAGCTGCCGGTTGAGCCGCTGTACCGCCTCGCCCGCGGCGCTGCCGGCCGGCAGCGCCAGGCTGCGGCCCGACATCTGCTCCAGGCTGTGATAGCGGCGATCGCCCTGGCGCGCCACGACGATCAGCGGCACGTTGCTGCGAATCGCCGCGCTGGCCCGGACGTTGCCGCCAGCCCCCAGGCCGAGCAACTCGCCCGGCGCCACCAGGTCGCCCTCGCCACGCCGCAAGGCCGCCAGCAACTGATCCTTGGCCATGGGCACCATCTTGAGCTTGAGCCCCGCGCCGCCCTTCCCGCTGCGATTGAGGAACTGCTCGAACGCACGCAGGCGGTGGTACTCCACGCCGATGCTCTGGCCTTTGACCTCCCCGGAACTGTTGCGGCTCTGGTTGACCAGCACCCGCAACTCACCGCTGCCGCGGATGCTCGCCAGATCCCGCGCAGGCACCGGGCGCACCACTTCCTGCGGGCCGGCCAGGCGCGCCATGGCCGGCCACGGCAGCAGCAGCAACAGGCACAGGACGAACAATGGTCGCGACATCGCGGCTCCAGGACAGGGTCGCACGCTTCGGGAGCGGGTCGACTGAGAGTACGGCCAGCGCGGACAAGTTCCCCGGGCGCGCGGCGCGCGGAGGGTCGCACAGGCCCGTTCCGGATACCAGAACAGCCCGTCAACTGGCAGCAGAACCAGACCCCAAGCCCTTGAAAGCAATGGGCTTATTTCTGGTTAAAAAGCTTTGCTATGCTGCCACCCCCAGCCAGCAGGTAGCACCATGCAGCTCATCGACATTGGCGTCAACCTGACCCACCCCAGCTTTGCCGGACAGCATCGGGCTCTGCTCGACCGCGCCTACGCCGCCGGTGTCTGCCAGATCCTGGTGACCGGCACCAGCCTGGACGAGAGCGAGCAGGCCATCGCGTTGTGCCAGCAGCTGGATGAACCGGGCCAACAACTGTTCAGCACCGCCGGGGTCCACCCCCACGACGCCAAGAGCTGGACCGGCGACAGCGCCGCGCGGCTCAAGGCCCTGCTGGCCGAGCCCAGGGTGCGGGCAGTCGGCGAATGCGGGCTCGACTTCAACCGCGACTTCTCCCCCCGCCCGCAACAGGAGAAGGCCCTGGAGGAACAGCTGGCCCTGGCCGTCGCCCTGCAGATGCCGGTGTTCCTGCACGAGCGCGACGCCGACCAGCGCCTGCTGGAGATCCTCCGCGACTACCGCGACCGCTTGCCGGCGGCGGTGGTGCATTGCTTCACCGGCGAGAAGCGCGCGCTGTACAACTACCTCGATCTGGACCTGCATGTCGGCATCACCGGCTGGATCTGCGATGAGCGTCGCGGCAGCCACCTGCACCCGCTGGTGCGGGAGATCCCGGCCGGCCGGCTGATGCTGGAGAGCGACTCGCCCTTCCTGCTGCCGCGCAGCCTGCGGTCCAAGCCGAAGAGCGGGCGCAACGAGCCGGCCCTGCTCGGCGAGGTCCTGCGCGAGGTGGCCTTGCACCGGGGCGAATCCCAGGAACGCCTGGCGGCGCACACTACCGCCGCCGCCCGCCAGTTCTTCGACCTGCCGGCGATCGACGAGGAGCCACAGGCCGATTAGGCGCCTGACCTCAGGCGAACACCGTCACCGTCTGCCGGCTGATCGCCAGCAACTCGCCGCCCGGGCTCCACAGCGCTGCGGCGATATGCCCGTAGCCATCGCGGGCGTACTCGATGTGGGCCAGGTAACGGCACCACTCCAGGGTATCCATCGCGGCCACCGGCTGGACGAACTCGATGGTCCAGGTCAGCGAGCTGCCGGGTGCCGGTGCACGCAGGTGCGACAATACGGCCGGCGGCCAGGCGTCGACCAGGGCCAGCAGGTGCGCTTCGCTCAGGGGCTGCACCTGCCCCTCGACCTCCGGCCGCAGGCGCACCCAGCCGCCCATCTGCCGCGACGGATTATTGCTGAACGGCATGCCGCCGATGCCCCAGCGCATCGCCAGGAACCGGGTGAACGACGGGGTCACATTGGCGATATAGGGCAGCTCCTGACACTCCTCCACCGGCTTGAGCTGCGGCGCCGCCTCCGCGGCGACGCTGATCGTCGAGTTCCGCGCGGCGCCGAAGCTGCCCTGCACCAGGGTGACCACCTGACCATCCTGCACGGCCCGCCCCAGTACCTGGCTGACCGCCTTGCCCTCGCGCAGCACTTCGACCTGAAAGCTCACCGGCAGGGCCGGCGCCACCGGGCCGACGAAGGTCACCGCCAGGGAACGGACCGGGCGCCCCGTCGGCACCCGGGCGCCCATGGCCTCATACAGCAACGCCGCCACCAGACCGCCGAAGCTGGCGCGCCCCTGGGCCCAGGCGGCCGGTATCTGCAGCGACGTGGCGTCGGTTCGAACGGCCTGGAGCAATTCGGAAAAGGTCATGACTACCTCGGGACAGTTGTTCGCGGCTGATCTTAGGGGAAACCCGCGCCGCGCCGATAGGCCGGCAGCAGGCCGCTTCGGCCAATCGGCGCGGCATTTCGGCGCGGCTGTCGCCAGGCGCGAGCCTCACCGCGCCCGGCTGAGCCGCCACGGCAGCGCCCGGCGCAGAGCGGCCAGGCGCTGGCGCAACAGCGCCGGCGTGCCACCCGCGCCGGCATAACGCTGCGCCTCGAAGGCCGCGGCAAACGCGCGGATCGCCTGTGCCTGCCGGGGCAGCGCGCGCGCCGCCCGCTCGGCATAGTCCCGCGCTCCCTCGCCCGGCTGCCGGTGCAGGCCGTGGCGCCCCAGCAGACGCTCGAAGCGCTGAAAAGCCCGGCGCTGCGGATCGCGTTGACGGCGCCAGGGCCTGAACAGGGCAAGCGCCAGCAGACTCAGCAGCGCGGCGGCCCCACCCCCCAGATACAACGCCGGCAGGTGGCCATCGAACTGCCCGAACCAGCGCTGCAACAGCCGCAGCTGCTGGTCGGCCTGGTAGCCGAGGACCCAGCGCTGCCAGCCGTAGTTGAGGTTGTCCCAACCCAGGCGCAACTGGTTGAGCCAACCCAGCTGCCGGTAGCGCAACGGCGAGAAGGGCGAGTCTTCGAGGAAGCTCTGCTCCTCGACCAGCGCCTCTTCCAGGCCCTGCTCGATGCGCTCCGGCGCCACCTGGAAGGTCGGGTCGACGCTGGTCCATCCCGTGCCGGGCAGCCAGTATTCGACCCAGGCGTGGGCATCGAACTGGCGCACCTGCACGTAGTCGCCGCTCGGGTTGTATTCTCCGCCCTGGTAACCGGCCACCACCCGCGCCGGGATGCCGGCCGCGCGCAGGACGAAGGTCATGGCCCCGGCGTAGTGGGCGCAGAAGCCCCGGCGACTATCGAAGAGAAAGGCGTCGACGCTGTCCGCGTCCAGGCTGGGCGGCCGCAGGGTGTAGACATAGGGCTCGCGATGGAAATGGCCGAGCAGTGCCTGGACCAGACGCTCGGGCTGCGCGTGCTCGCGCGCGAGCTGCACGGCCCAGGCGCGGCTGCGCGGATTCCCCTGCGCCGGCAGCTGCAGGGCCCGGCGTGCGCCGGCCTCGGCGCCGGGCCCCTCGGGCTCGCGCACGGCATCGGGCCAGGAGGTCACCTCGTAGAGCAGCGAGCGCTCGACCGGCTGCGTCCGCTGCAGGCGGAAGTCGCTCATCTGCCGGGCCCCCGGCAGCGAGGTTTCGGCGACATCCAGGGCAAACAGCCAGGGCTGGGCACTGGGCTGCATGACGATGCTGTAGCGCAGCGGCTCGCCGCGCTTGTGCCAGGTCGGTGCCACCGGCCGCACGGCCGCGGACTGCGACCAGCGCCGGCCATCGAACCGCTCGAAGGTCAGGGCACGCCAGTACAACTGGCTGCGCGGCGGCGCCTGGCCATCGAAGCGGGCCCTGAAGGCCAGCGCAGCGGAACGGCTCAGCTCGGCGATATCCGCCGGGGCCATGCTGTCGGCCAGGCCGCTGACGCCCTTGTCGCTGGGCATCGGCAAGGACCATAGCGGCCCCAGCCGGGGGAAGAAGACGAACAGCAGCAGCATCAGCGGCAGCGCCTGCAGCAACAGCGCGCCGGCCAGCCGCGCGGTCGGCCAGGGCTGGGTGGCCAGGGCGCCCTGCTGCAGGCCGATCAGGGCGGCGAGCAAGGCGGTGACCGGCAGCAGGCTGAACAGCGCGGCGAGCATGCCGTCATCGAACAGGTAGGCGGTGACCACGGCGAAGAAGCCGAGGAAGATCAGCACCAGGGCATCGCGCCGCGTGCGCATCTCCAGCAATTTGAGGATGAAGACGGCGATCAGCAGCACGACCGCCGCGTCCAGGCCGACCAGGCCGCCCCGCGACAACCACACCCCGCTGGCGACCAGCAGCAACAGCAGGGCCTTGACCCAGGCGCTGGGATAGCCGGCGCGCATGCGATAGATCTGGATTCGCCAGGCTGCGCAGCCGAGCCACAGCACGGTGGTCCACGCCGGCAGATGGCCGAGGTGGGGGATGATCACCAGCAACTGGGCGACCAGCAGCCAGCTCAGGCTGACCCGGGGAATGCCCGGCTGCGGACTCACGGCGCCGCTCCGAACAGCGCCAGGGCGCGCAGGCAGCGCTCGCGGTGGGCATCGCCGCTGTCGGCTGCCAGCGTCCGCCCCGGCAGGTGCAGGGCGAACGGCTGGTGCCGCGCGGAGAGCTTCAGCACCCAGTGGCAGAGCCGCGCCAGGCGCGTCTCGACATCGCCGTCCAGGGCCGCGAAGTCCAACTGCGGGTCACGGCCGCTGAGGGTCGCGAAGTCCTTGATCAGCAAGCCCTGGCCGCGGGAGTAGGCCTTCCAGTGCAGACGCTGGCGGGAATCGCCGGGCTGGTAGGCTCTCAGGCCCTGGAAGTCGTCGCAGCCATGGCCCAGGGGGTGCAGCCCCAACTCTTCCAGCTCATCGCCGCCACCCGCCGACTGCGGCAGCTCGCCGGGCAGCGGCCGCGGGTAGACCAGCAGTGCCTGATCCAGGTCGACCCAGCTCCAGGCCACCAGGATGCCCAGGGGAAAACGGCTCTCGATCCGCAAGCGTCCGGGCCGCAGCCAGCCGCGGCGCAGCGTGGTCAGGCTCAACTCGCAGTCGCCCGCGCCCTGGACCGGTACGTCGACCAGTTGCAGCGCATCCTGCGACCAGCCCAGGCCGATCGCCTGATGCGCCCGCCGGCGGTCCTCCAGGCGCACCCGGAGGATGCCCTGTTCGCCGAGAAAGACCGCCTCCGCGGCGACGGCCTTGAGGGTCAGCCCGGCCAGGTTGCGGTAGGTATGGAGGATGGCGACGACGAACACCGACCCCAGCAGGAAGGTCAGGCCGTAGGCCAGGCTGTTCTGGTAGTTGATCGCCGCCAGCAGCATCGGCACCAGGGCCAGCACGTAAACGGCGCCGATGCGGGTCGGGCGGATGAAGATCTTGCGCTGGTCGAGCCTGACGCTGCTGGCGGCGGGAATCCGCCGGTCCAGCCAGCGCGTCCAGTAGGGTTTGAACAGCCCGATCAAAGTGCCGGCACCTCGCGCAGCAGCCACTGCACCAGGGCCCCGCCGCCATGCCCGGTGGGATCGGCCCGCTCGCGCAGGCGGTGCGCGACCACCGAGGGCAGCACCGCCTGCACATCCTCGGGGATCACATAGTCGCGGCCATCGAGCAAGGCCCAGGCGCGGGCCGCCGCCAGCAGCGCGAGGCTGGCGCGCGGCGACAGGCCCTGGGCGAATTGCGGCTGGCTGCGGGTGGCCTCGACCAGGCGCAGGACGTAGTCGATCAGCGCATCGCTGGCCCGCACCCTCGGCACCTCGGCCTGGACGGCCGCCAGCGCCTCGTGGTCGAGCACCGCTTGCAGGCGTGGCAGCAGCGAGCGGCGTGGATCGCCGAGGAGCAACGCCTTCTCCGCGGCCTGGGCCGGATAGCCGAGGGACAGGCGCATGAGGAAGCGGTCGAGTTGGGACTCCGGCAGGGCGAAGGTACCACCCTGGCTCACCGGGTTCTGCGTGGCGATGACGAAGAAGGGTTCGGGCAGCGGCCGCGTCGCCCCCTCTATCGTCACCTGCCCCTCCTCCATGGCCTCGAGCAGTGCGCTCTGGCTCTTCGGCGTGGCCCGGTTGATCTCGTCGGCCAGCAGCAGCTCGGCGAAGATGGGCCCGGCATGGAAGACGAACTGCCCGGTGTCGCGGTCGAACACCGAGGTGCCGAGGATGTCCCCGGGCAGCAGGTCGGAGGTGAACTGGATGCGCTGAAAGCTCAGGCCCAGCACCTTGGCCAGGGCATGACTGAGGGTGGTCTTGCCCATTCCCGGCAGGTCTTCGATCAGCAGGTGCCCCCGCGCCAGCAGGCAGGTCAGGGCCAGGCGTACCTGGGTCTCCTTGCCCAAGAGCACCTGATTCACCGCGTGCAGGCAGGCATCCAGTTTCGTGCGCATCCGTCACTCCCCATTGCAAGTGCGCCGATGCTACTGGTCCACGGCCCCCGGGCAAAGCGCCCGGAAACCTTTGCTCACCAAAGTGTGCGCCAGGCCCTCCGCGTTACAGGCGGAAATGCCCGGCCATGCCCTGCAGCTCGCGACCCAGCTCGGCCAGCTGGATACTGGAATTGGCGGACTCGTCCATGGCCGCGGCGGACAGGTCGGCGATATCGCGGATCGAGGTGACGCTGCGATTGATCTCCTCGGCCACCGCGGTTTGCTCCTCGGCCGCCGCGGCGATCTGCTGGTTCATCTCGAAGATCTGCGTCACCGCCTCGGCGATGGCGGCCAGCGCACCCTCGGTCTGGTTGGCGTCCTGCACCACCTGTTCGACCAGTGCGCCGCTCTGGCGCATGTCGGTGACCGAACGCCGGGCGCCCTCGCGCAGGGTGGCGATCAGGCCTTCGATCTCCGCGGTCGACTGCTGGGTACGCCGCGCCAGGGCGCGGACCTCGTCGGCCACCACGGCGAAGCCGCGGCCCTGTTCGCCGGCACGGGCCGCCTCGATGGCGGCATTCAGTGCCAGCAGGTTGGTCTGCTCGGCGACGTTCTTGATCACATCCAGCACCGAGTCGATGTTCTGGGTGTCCTGGCTGAGGCGCTCGATGCTCTGGGTGGTGGTCTCCACGGCGCTGGCCAGCTCGCCGATCCGCGTCAGGGTCTGGCGCACCACCTCGACCCCGCTGCTCACCCGGCGGTCGGCCTGGGCGGTGGAGGCGGCGGCAGCCTCGGCGTTGCGCGCCACCTCGTGCACCGTGGCGGTCATCTCGCTCATGGCGGTGGCCACCTGGTCGGTTTCCTCTTTCTGTCCGTTCACCCCCTGGCGGGTCTGCTCGGTGCTCGCCGACAGCGACTGCGCGGAAGCGGAAATCTGCGTCACCCCGCCCTGCAGCCGACCGACCATCTCGCGCAGGTTGTCGGACATGCCCTGCATGGCGGTCAGCAGCTGCCCGACCTCGTCACGCCGCTGCACCTCGATGCGCACGCTGAGGTCGCCTTCGGCGATCTGCTGGGCCTGCAGGATCACCTGCTTGAGCGGCCGCACGATCAACAGGGTGATGGCCACGGTCGCCAGCAGGCCGATCAGCAGCGCCAGCCCGGCGGCCAGCAGGATCAGCAGCGCACTGGCCTGGGACTGCGCCTGCATGTCGGCCTTGCGCAGCTCCTGCGCCTGATCGACCAGCCCGAGGATGCGCTCGGCCTGCTCGACCAGGCGGGCGTACTCCTGCTTCTGCTGCTGGAGATGGCCGGTGTATTCCTTGAGGCGGTCGTTGAAGGAGTTGACGTTGCCGACGACCTCGGCCAACACCGAGGCGTAGCCCGGATCGTCCATGGCGTCGCGCAACTCGCCGGCCAGGGCCTGGGCATCCAGGGCGTCCTGAATCACCGTCTGCACCGCCTCGCCGGAGCTGCGACTCTGCTCCAGACGCACCCGCGCCTGCTCGAGCGCCTGCAGCAGCAGCTGGTGGACCTTGCTGATCTGCGCGGCCTGCATGACCGAGGTATCGCCCTCCAGGCCCTGGCTGCTCTTGAGCAGGTCGATACCATCCTCGGCCAGGCCCTCCTTGAGCAGATCGAGGCTGTTGGCCGCACTCACCACCAGCCAGTTGGCACCATCCAGCGACAGGCGCATGTTGTCGGTCAGTTCGACATAGCGGTCGAAGGCGGTCTTGTACTCACCGATCGCCCCGCCCGCCTCCTCGAGCAGCTTGCGCTCCCCGCCCGGCAACTCGGCCTGCAGGGCTCCGCTGCTGTCGAGAATCGCCTGGGCCTGTTCATGCAGGCGCTTGGCGTACTGCACGTCGCCGGTCAGGGCGTACTCCTGCTCGCTCCGGCGCATGCGCTGCACCTGGCTGCCGATCGTGCTCATGCGCTCGAGCAAGTCCGCGCTGCCCGCCACGCCGCGCAGCGCGGAGAAACCGGTGGCGGCGACCAACAGGGTCAACGACAGCACCACACCAAAACCCAGGGCCAGTTTCTTCGCCGTGCTCAGGCTGGCGAGCCCTCGCTGCAGGACAGTCCACATAATTATTATTCCTTCCCCATCAGGCTGACGCTTTCAGGATTTCGAGACGCTCGAACCCTGTGTCGGCAACATAGGAGCAAAGCATTAGCGGCAACAAGCAGTCCGAAGTAAAGCGGGTCGCCATTCGCTATGTGCTGGTCGCTTTTCGGCACCCCGTGTCGTTATCCATGGACCCCAGGTCAGGGGCGCGCATCGACTCCCGCGGCCGACGCCTGCTGGCTCCGATGCATGTCACCCTGGACGACAACCCCGTGGTCGGGGGCAAGGTACTGCTGCCCATCGGCCTGCGACTGGCCTTCAGCCTGGCAGCGGCGACTGCGGCGGCGAGCCGACGCCGCGGGGACTCAAGTCGGCCGTTGCAGGCTGAACAGATCGCGGGTGCGGGTGTAGGAGCTGCCGCCCAGGCGGCCGACCAGGTCCAGCCTGGCCGCATCCACGCGGCCCTGCTCGTTCAGCACGGCGTCGTCGATATGGGCCAGCAACACCCGGGCGAAGATCAGGTGGCAGTTGGGTTGCTCCCGTGGATAGGGCATGGCCTCGGCCAGGGCGCACTCGAAGGTCACCACCGCGCCGCAGACCCTGGGCGGGCGCACCCTGGTGGAGGGCTCGCTGGCGATCCCGCAGTGCTCGAACTCGCTGATGCCGTGGGCCAGCATCGCCGCGCTGGCGTTCATGGCCTCGGCATGGGCGAAGGACACCAGCTGGATCACCAGCTCGCCGGTGGCCTGCACGTTGCGCAGGGTGTCTTTCAGGCTGCCGTCGTCGCGACTGCCGACATTGACCATCAGGGTCGGCGGCTGATCGCTGATCACCTGGAAGAAGCTGAAGGGCGCCAGGTTGCTGACGCCCTCGGCCGACAGGCTGGACACCCAGGCGATCGGTCGCGGCGTCACCGTGGACGCCAGCCAGCGATAGGCCTCCAGCGGCGACAGCTGGGCGAAATCCAGCAGCATCAGCGCCCGGCCCGCGATTCGCGGATATAGAAGCGCGCCCGCTCCGACTTGCTGGTGCAGCCCTCGTAGGCCTCGAACTGCTGCTGGGTCTTGGCCGCGGTCAGCAACGACAGGGCCTTGGAGTAGCTGACGGTGCCGGCAAAGCCTTCTGCCTTGGCCAGATCCAGCTCTTGCCAGGCGGCATCCAGCTGACTGGCGCAACTGTCGCGGTAGGCCGTCTTGCCGGCACAACCGGCCAGCACCAGGGCAATCATAGGTAGACAGATCCAGGCTTTCATTGCGCACACTCCCTCAAAACGACAAAAGATCAGGAAACAATTGACACGATTATGACGGCCGGACCCGGAAAAAGTGCCTGAACCTCAGCGCTCGGCCCGCTGGCGGAGGTACTCCAGCACTGCCGCCTGCTCGCCGACGAATTCGATTCGCCCGGCCTTGTTCTCGCGCTGGTAGGCGTACATCGGGTCGTAGTACTCCACCAGCAGCGCCTCGATCCAGCCGCGATGCAGGTCGACCGCGCCGCGGCGCTCCTGCTCCAGCAGGGCCTGGTCCATGATCGCCGCCAGGCGCTGGTAGCGTTCACCGCCCAGGCGCTTGAGGATGTTCGCCAGGCTCTGCTGCAGGCGCTCGGCGAAGGCCTTGAAGCCGGCCTCCGGCCCCAGCTGCTCGACGAACTCGGCGCACAGGTCGGTCACGTAGTCCTTGAGGATACGCTCGGTGCGGCCGGCCAGGCTGTCTTCCAGCCACACCAGCGGGAAGTCCTGCATGCCCTGATACAGCTCCAGCGGCAGCGAACAGCGACCGATCAGCCGTCCCTCGTCCTCGAGGACGAACTGCTGGTGGCCCGCCGCGCGCTTTCTCAGGAGGTCGATAGCCAGGGCGTTCTCGAAGTCGATCTGTGCCGGCTGTCCGGTGGCGCGCTTGCCGAAGCTGGAGCCGCGGTGGTTGGCGTGGCCCTCCAGGTCCAGGCTGTTGTCCAGCTGGGCGATAACCTCGGTCTTGCCGGTGCCGGTCATGCCGCCGACCAGGATGAACTGGCACTGGGCCTGCGCCTGCTCGGTGGTGTCGATGAGGAAGCTGCGCATCGCCTTGTAGCCGCCGAGCACCCGCGGGTAGTCGATGCCCGCCTCGCTCTTGAGCCACTGCTGGACGATCTGCGAGCGCAGGCCGCCACGAAAGCAGTACAGGTAGCCGTCCGGGTTGGCCTCGGCGAAGGCCGCCCAGGCGGCGATGCGCTCGGCCTTGAGCGGGCCGCTGACCAGCTGATGGCCCAGCTCGATCGCCGCCTGCTGGCCCTGCTGCTTGTAGCAGGTGCCGACCCTCTGCCGCTCGCTATCGTCCATCAACGGCAGGTTGACCACCCCGGGGAAGGCGCCCTTGGCGAACTCCACCGGTGCCCGGGCATCCATCATCGGCACGCCGTCGAGAAACAGCCGCCGATAGTCGCTGGTGTTGTCGCGCATCAGAGCACCTCGACTGCGTAATCCTGGCGTTCGAGCAGCTCGCCGATCGGCTCGAGCAGCAGCCCCAGTTCGGCGGCGGCGGACAGGAACTGCGCCTCGCCCTCCGGCGTCACCGCGATCAGCAGGCCGCCGCTGGTCTGCGGGTCGCACAGCAGCAGCTTGTGCAGCTCGGCCATCGGCGCGATCTTGTCGCCGTAGCTGTCGAAGTTGCGCAGGGTGCCGCCGGGCACGCAGCCCTGCTCCAGGTAATACTCGACGCTGGCCAGACGCGGCACCTTGGCGAACTCGATCCGCGCGCTCAGGCCGCTGCCGTCGGCCATCTCGACCAGATGGCCGAGCAGGCCGAAGCCGGTGACGTCGGTCATCGCCGCCACCCCCTCGAGCTTGCCGAAGCGGCTGCCGGGCTTGTTCAGGGTGCACATCCAGTCCCGCGCCAGGCCGATGTCCTCGGCGCGCAACTTGGCCTGCTTCTCCGCGGTGGTGAGAATGCCGATGCCCAGCGGCTTGCTCAGGTACAGCTTGCAGCCGGCGCTGGCGCTGTCGTTGCGCTTCATGTGGCGCTTTTCCACCAGGCCGGTGACCGCCAGGCCGAAGATCGGCTCCGGGGCATCGATGGAGTGCCCGCCCGCCAGGGGAATGCCGGCCTCGTCACACACCGCGCGGCCGCCGCGAATCACCTCGCGCGCCACCTCCGGCGCCAGCACGTTGACCGGCCAGCCGAGGATGGCGATGGCCATCAGCGGGTCGCCGCCCATGGCGTAGATATCGCTGATCGCGTTGGTCGCGGCAATCCGGCCGAAATCGTAGGGGTCGTCGACGATCGGCATGAAGAAGTCGGTGGTGGACACCACCCCGCGCTCGCCATCGATAGCGTAGACCGCGGCATCGTCGCGCGAGGCGTTGCCCACCCACAGCCTGGGGTCGAGGTGCTGCGCGCCGCTGCCGGCGAGTATCACTTCCAGCACCTTGGGGGAAATCTTGCAGCCACAGCCGGCACCGTGGCTGTACTGGGTCAAACGAATGGGCGCGCTCATGGCATCTCACTAATCGGGTCGACAGGCGGCGGCATTCTAGCAAAAGCCATCTTGGCGGCGGCCATCGGCGCGCGTATGTTGATAAAACAATGCGTTACGGGGGATAGCGAGATGACTAAGCGAGTGGCGCTGGTCTTGGGGGCCGGGGGTGCGCGGGGCTATGCGCATATCGGGGTGATCGAGGAACTGGAGGCCCGCGGCTACGAGATCGCCTGTATCGCCGGCTGTTCCATGGGGGCCGTGGTTGGTGGCATCTATGCCGCCGGCAAGCTCAAGGAGTACCGTGACTGGACCCAGAGCCTGGACTATCTGGACGTGTTGCGCCTGCTCGACGTGAGCTTCCGTCTCGGCGCCATTCGCGGCGAACGGGTCTTCGGCCATATTCGCGAGATCATCGGCGAGATCGACATCGAGGACTTGCCGATCCCCTTCACCGCCGTGGCCACCGACCTGACCAACCAGCAGGAGATCTGGTTCCAGGAGGGCTGCCTGCACCAGGCCATGCGCGCCTCGGCGGCCATCCCCAGCCTGTTCACCCCGGTGATCCAGGGCAAACGCATGCTGGTCGACGGCGGCCTGCTCAATCCGCTGCCGATCGTGCCCGTGGTGTCCAGCCACTGCGACCTGATCGTCGCGGTCAACCTCAACTCGACCAACCAGAAGCACTACGAGCTGCCGGTGATAGAGCGGCCGCTGGCACTCAAGGGGCGTTTCGACCAGATGATGACGTCGCTCGGCTCGCACCTGCCCTCCTTCCGCCGCAAGAATGGCGACGACGACGATGAGCTGCTGCTCCTGGAGGACCCCACGGACGCCCGGGCAGCGAACCAGACGGCACACCGCCAGCCCGCCGCCGAGGCGGAAAGCCCCGCTGCGACCAAGTCCGCCAGCGGCTCGCGGGTCGCCGACATGAGCGGCCCGGCGTCCCTGCTGGAGCTGATCAATCAGAGCTTCGAGGTCATGCAGACGTCCCTGGCGCAGTACAAGATTGCCGGCTATCCGCCGGACATCCTGGTCAACGTGCCCCGCCGCGCCTGCCGCTTCTTCGAGTTCTACAAGGCTCCGGAGCTGATCATGCTCGGCCAGCTGATCGCCCGCGAAGCCCTGGACAAGTACGAACGCGGGGATAGCTGAGGCCGTCGCGGCTACAGGTTCAGCCCGGCGGGCGGCCCCTCGCCCGGTGCGGCCGGGGGCGGCGCCTTGTTCGCCACCCAGTCGCTGAGCAGGCTGTAGGCCACGGCCAGCACCGTGGGGCCGAGAAACAGGCCCATGAAGCCGAAGGCCAGGATGCCGCCGAACACGCCGAGCAGCACCACCACCAGCGGCAGGTTGCCGCCGCGGCTGATCAGATAGGGCTTGAGGATGTTGTCCACCCCACTGATCACGAAGAAGCCCCAGATGCCGAGGAAGACGGCAAAACCGTAGTCACCCTGGCTGATCAGCCAGGCCGTGGCCGGCAGCCAGACCAGCGGCGGCCCCATGGGGATCAGGCTGAGCACGAAGGTGACGATGCCCAACAGCAGGGCGCCCGGCACCCCGGCGATGTAGAACCCTATCATCGCCAGCAGGCCCTGCGCCGCCGCGGTACCGATCACCCCGTTGACCACCCGCTGCACGGTCCCGGCGACCAGCTCCAGGTAATGGTCGGCACGGGCGCCGATCAGGCGGTCGAGCAGGCTGTGGACGAAGGCCGCCAGGCGCGGCCCGTCACGGTAGAAGAAGAACACCAGGACCAGGCTCAGGGCCAGCTCCAGCACCCCGCCGCCGATCTGCGCGCTGCGCGCCAGCAACCAGTTGCCGACCTGGCCCAGGTAGGGACGCAGGGTGGCGAAGAATGCCGAACCCTGTTGATCGACGGTCTGCCAAGCCGACACCAGGGACTCGCCGACCAGCGGCAAGGCCGCCAGCCAGGTCGGTGGGGGCGGCAGCCCCTCGACCTGAAAGCCCTTGACCAGGGCCGTGGCGTCTCGCACGTGATCGGCCAGGTTGAAGCCCAGCAGCACCAACGGCACGGCCACCAGGACGATCCAGCCGAAGGTCAGCAAGGCGGCTGCCGTGGCCTGTCGACCGTTCAGCCAGCGGGTCAGCAGGCGCATCAGCGGCCAACTGGCAAAGGCCAGCACCGCGGCCCAGAACAGCGCCGACCAGAAGGGTGCGAGCACCCAGAGGCTGGCGCCCAGCAGCCCGAGGAGCAGGATCTGCACCAGCAGGCGGTCGTTATTGAGCATTCGCGAGGCTCCGCAAGAAGAAGATTCACCATTCAGGGCCGGCGATCGCGGCGCAGGCGACAGCGGGAACAGGCATGCCCGGCCGAGCCGGACACCGGCACGTCACTCGAGCCCGGGCCGCGCCCGGACCCGACTCGCTAACGCAGCACGCTGATGCGCAGGCCCGGCACCGCGCTATCGCCCAGCTCCAGGCGCGCGGCACGCACCCGTTGCTCGACCAAAGCCTCACGCCAGGCCTCGGCCTGGGCACCGGCGAGGCTGACGCGTAGGGTGCTGTCGAGATTGAGGCTGCGCGACAGCAGATTCGCCCAGGCCGGGCTCGGTTCGCTCTGCCTCGGCAGGCGCAGTTCGCCGCTGCTGCGCAACTGCCGCAGCAAGGTGGCGGGCGTCGGCAGCAACTCGCCCAGCGCCGCATCGGCGGCGAGCAGTTCGGCATGCAGATAGGCCCGGCGGTTGCCGCGCGTGATGCTGTAGAGCGCCAGCAGGCTGTCTTGGCGCGGCGCGGCCAGGCGCATCAGGACATAAGCCTGTTGGTCGTCGGAACCGTACAGACTGGAGCGGCCGAATACCGCGTTGGCCCACAGGTTGCTCGAACCGCATTCGCGCCCCTCGCACCAGTACAGCAACTCGGCATCCTGGGCCTGCAGGGCCTCGCGTGCCGCGCGGAACACCTCGTCGGCCGTGTGGGTGCGCGGCAGCTCGTAGGTCAAGGCGGTGAACTGCCCCTTGGCCGCGACCTCGCGCTCGTAACGCAGGCGGCCGCTGATGCGGCGGATCGCCCCTTGCGGGTAGATCCGCTCCTGCTCGCCGCTCTCGGCATAGGCGACGATCTGGGTCCCGGGAAACCGTGGCAAGACTTCGAGGTCGCGACTACCCGGCAGATCCGCGGCCCAGGCCGCCCCCCCCGCCATGCACGCGAAAAACAGGCCGATACCGCGCATGGGCCGCCTCATCGGATCGGCATCGGTTGGGCGTTCCGCAGCGCGGAGGCATCACCGACTCCGCGCTGCGAAACCTGCAGACCGCGCGGCAGCGCCGGGCGCGCCCTGGCAGCCGGCGGCAGCAACTGCCCCGCCCGCGCGGCCAGGTGGATGAGGATGGCGCCGGACGCACGAACGGCGAAACGCTCGTCGCCGCGATCGACTGAGGCCGGGATGCGGCCACTGCGGCTGATCTTGAGAAGCGCCGGGGCTCTGTGTCCCTGCTCGGCGAAGCGCAGCGCCTGCGCACGGCACGGCGGCTTCTCGAGGAGCTTGGCCACTGTGCGGCCACTGGCGGGGGCGGCGGTGTACAGGTCGATCATGCAAATCTCCATGGCAATCGGCCACACCTTTCCCCAGTTGCCTTCGGCAAGTCAAGGCGAGCGCAAGAAAGCTTTGAAACAGTCTGCTACCAGCCCGGCACCCTCCTCGTCGTCCAGGTGCAAATGGTGCCCGCCCGGCAAGCGGCTCAGGACTATCGGCCGGTCCTCGAGCAACTCGGCGAAGTGCGGCTGCGCCGCCAGCATGCCCTGCTCCGCCAGCACCAGCTTGACCGGGCACTGCAGCCGCTGGACGAAGGCCATGGCGTGGGCCCGGGTCAGACGCATCGGCGAAGGCAGGGTCAAGCGGCTGTCGGTTCGCCAAGTATAGCCACCGGGCACCGGCATCAAGCCGCGCTGGGCCAGCAACTCGGCGGCCTCCCGGCTCACCGCGCCGACGCCGCGCATGCGCGCCTCGACGGCCCGGGAGAACTCGCCATAGACGGGCTTGCGCTTGCCGCCCAGGGCCATCTGCGCCTTCAGCGCCTCGCCCAGGCGTTGTGGCGCATCGGCCGCCTCGCCGGTGTAGGGAATCAGTCCATCGATCAGGGCCAGGCGCGCGACCCGCTCCGGCAGCGCACCGGCCAGCAGCACCGAGACGATCGCCCCCATGGAGTGGCCGAGCAGGGAGAATCGCTGCCAGCCGAACTGCTCGGCCACCAGCAGGACGTCCTGCACGTAATCCCAGATCGCGTAGCCGGCCCCCGCCGGCCGATGATCGGAGTGGCCGTGGCCGGCGAAGTCCAGCGCGACGATGCGCATCCCGGGCAGCCTGGGCGCCAGCCGGGCGAAGCTGGCGGCGTTGTCCAGCCAGCCGTGCAGGGCGATCACCGGCTCGCCATCCGCCGGCCCGTAGAGATGCGCCGCCAGCTCGATGTGCGGCAGGCGCAGGCGCACTTCCTCGAACCCCGGGCTCATGCGCAGGCCTCGCCGCTGCCCTGGCCGGCCCAGCGTGCGAACAGCGCGCGGAGCAGCTGTGCGGTCTCCTGCGGTCGCTCCAGCGGGAACATGTGGCCGCCGGGCAGCGTCAGGTACTCGCCCCTCGGCACGCGGCGCACCAGGCGGGCGTGATGGGCCAGCACCACCCGGCTGTGGCGCCCGCGCACCAGCGCCAGGGGCAGCTGCAGTTGCTGCGGCCGCCCCGGGCTGGTGTGCGGCACGCTGCGGTAGATGCTGATCTCCGTGGCCGGATCGAAGCGCAGGCGCAGGCCACTGCCTCCGCCATGCAGGCCGTGGCGCACGTAGGCGTCCAGGCACTCCGGGTCGAAGCGCTGGAACAGCGCCTTGCCGGCGAAATAGCGGCGCGCCTCGTCGAGGTCGGCGAACTCCTCGCGACGCCCGAGGGTGCGCCCGGCCGGGGTGATGCGGTCGATGAAGCCGAAACGCTTGGCCGCACGGATGACGACCCGGTCGGCCCGGGTCAGCACCGGCGAGTCGAGCATGACCAGCCCACGGTAGAGCTCCGGACGGCGCAAGGCGGCATGGTAGTGGAGTACGCCGCCGAGGGAGTGACCCACGCCCCAGACGGGCGTGGCGCATGACTCGAGATGATGGATCAGCTCGTCGACCAGATTGCTCCAATTGTCGTTCACCGGAAAGCGCGGGTCATGGCCGTGCAGCTCGAGGTGCTGCACCTCGTACTCGGGGGCCAGGGCGGCGAACAGCTTGCCGTAGGTGGCCGAAGGGAAACCGTTGGCATGGGCGAAGAAGACGGGCTGGGTCATGGCGGCTGGCTTTTGCGGAAGGACCTGGAAATTGTCCGGCAGCGGCGGCATGGCAGCAATGACCAAAGCGCCAGCGACCGAGGCCGATTGAGCCAAACCCCAGGGGAGGCCGGCCAGCAGCGTGGCTAGCCGCCCCCTTGGATTATCGCTTCCCGGCCCCGCGGCGCTTCGTCGGCGAAGGGGCCGGGGCCTCACTCATGCCACACCACCGCCTCGCGGCGCTCCCCCCACTCGACGAATCGCCCGGCGTAGGCCCCCTCGACCGCGTTGCGCTTGATCTTCAGGGTCGGCGTGAGGAAGCCATTGTCCACCGCCCAGACCTCCTTGATGAGAACCAGCCCCTGCAGGCGCTCATGCTGATCGAGGGCCGCATTGACCTCCTCGAGCAGCGCCCTTAGGCTGCCCTCCAGGGTGCCGCGGGCGCCATTGCCGGCCTCCTGCCGGCCGGTCTCGGACAGCACGCACAGCGCCAGGGGTTGCGGCAGGCCATCGCCGACCACGCACACCTGCTCGATGCGCGAGTGCGCGGCCAGGCGATTCTCGATCGGCGCCGGGGCGATGTACTTGCCCTTGCTGGTCTTGAAGATCTCCTTGAGCCGCCCGGTCAGCCGCAGGTTGCCCTCGGCGTCCTGCTCGCCCTTGTCGCCGGTGCGCAGGAAGCCGTCCGCGGTAAGGGTTTCGGCGGTCTTCTCCGGCTCCTTGTAGTAACCCTGCATGGTCGCGCCACTGCGTACCTGCACCTCGCCGTCGGCGGCGATGCGCACCTCGACCGCCGGGTTGTTCTGGCCTATCCAGCCGGACTTGAAACGCCCCGGCCGACAGACGTGGGAATAACCGCAGTTCTCCGTCATGCCATAGATCTCGAGCACTTCCAGGCCCAGGCGCTGGTACCAGTGCAACAGCGCCTCCGGCACCGGCGCGGCGCCGGACAGGGCATAGCGCACTTCATCCAGGCCGAGCCCGCGGAGCACCTTGCGGCCGACCAAGCGGCCGACAACCGGCAACCTGAGCAGCAGATCGAGCCGCTGCGCCGACAGCTTGCCGAAGACGCCCATCTGGAACTTGGTCCAGATCCGCGGCACGCCGAAGATCACCGTGGGCCGCGCGCGCCGCAGGTCGTCGAGGAAGGTCTCCAGGCTCGCGGCGAAAAATACCGTCTGCCCGCCATAGATCGATGCCAGCTCGACGAACATGCGCTCGGCCACATGGCACAACGGCAGGTAGGACAGCACCCGATCGGCCTCGCCGACGGCGAACAGCTCGATGGCCTGGCTGGCGGCGAAGCCGAAGTTGCCGAAGTTGTGCATCACGCCTTTCGGCGCTCCGGTGGTGCCGGAGGTGTAGATGATGGTGGCCAGGCGGTCGGCCGCGGGCCGGGGATCGTCGCGGATCGGCGCGCTGGCCTGCAGGTCCTGCCAGCGATAGCTGAAGGTGCCCTCGGGGCTCAACGGCAAGGCCACGCTGGCCAGCGTCTCGGGCACTCCCGGTGCCATGCTCGGCCAGTCGTCCAGCTTGCCGACGAACAGCAGTTGCGCCTCGGAGTGCTCCAGCACCTGGCGCACCGACTCGGCGCCGAGATTGGGATAGAGCGGCACCGACACGTGCCCGGCCATCCAGATCGCCAGGTCGGCGATTAGCCAGTGCGCGCAGTTCTTCGACAGGATGGCCACGCGACTGCCCTGCGCCAGCTCCCGGGCCCGCAGCCAGCTGGCGGCGCGGCGCGCCTGCTCGCCGACCTCGGCCCAACTCAGCTCCTGCAGCGCCCCGCCCGGCAGTGGCTGCACCAGGTAACGCTTGCGCGGGTGACGGGCCTCGCGCTGGTAGAACACTTCCAGCGGCAAACGGACAGCATCGACCATCGGGCTTCCTCCTTTGTTGTTCTTGTGGAGCCAACCAAGCAATCGCTTGGTCGGACTATTCCACGCACAAAAGGGGGGCCGCAAGTTAAGAAATGTATCGGCGCGCCGGCACTACCTGTCGTGCCGGGGGTGGACCAGGGCAAGCAGGTCCATGCAGCCTGCGGCCGCCAGTTCGCCGTCCAGCTCCGCCAGGCTGGCGGTCTGCATGGGCAGTGGCTGCTGTCGGTGACCGTGCAGCAGCAGCCCGGCCAGGGCGCCAACCAACGGCTGGTGGCTGACCAGCAGGAGTTCGCCGGCATCGTGCCGGTCCAGCTGCGCCAGCACCTGGCGCGGGTCGCTGTCGGGGGTCAGCCACGGCACGGTCAGCAGCGGACCGGCGTAGCCCAGGGCATCGCGCACCAGGGCCGCGGTCTGCTGCGCCCGCACGTAGGGGCTGGCGAGAATCGCCGTGAGCGGCCGCCCCTGCAGCTGCACCGCCACCTGGGCGACCTCCTCCCGGCCGCGCGGCGTCAGCGCGCGCTCGGCATCGCTCGGCGCGTGCGCCTCGGCCTGTCCATGGCGCAACAGCCAGAGCCTCACCGCCCTGCGCTCACAGCTTCGGCTCCTCGTCGCGCACCGGGTGCGGGGCCGGCGGCACGGCATGGGGCGCTTCGCCCTGTGGCGCCCGGGGCGTCGGCCAGTCGGAGAACGGCCAGGGCTTGTCGTCGCTGTTGAAGGTGCCGAAGCGGCCGATCTGCGCCAGGTACTGGCTGAGGCTGTCGCCGAAGCCGAGCAGGCTGGCACTCGGCGCGCCGTAGAACAGTCGATAGCCCAGCTGCAACAGCACCACGGCGCCGAGCACCAGTTCGGACAGCTGCCAGACGATGGTGAACAACACCATCCAGAGGATCCGCAGCAGGATGGATTCGCGTTCCAGTTCTTTGCTCTCTTCGCTCATGGTGCTCTCCCTGAGGGTGCGGGTTCAGAAACCCGTGGTGGAAATGAAATCGACGTCGGTCTTCGGTTCCGCGCGCATCAGCAGTTCGATCACCTGTCCCAGCGTGCGCCCTTCGAACAGGATGGCATGCAAGCCGGCCACCAGCGGCATGTACACCTGCAGCTCCTCGGCCTTGGCCTTGAGCACCCGGATGGTGTTGACGCCCTCGGCCACCTCGCCCAGGCGCTCGACCGCATCGTCCAGGCTCAGGCCTTCGCCCAGGGCGAAACCGACCTGATAGTTGCGGCTCTTGGGCGACGAGCAGGTGACGATCAGGTCGCCCACCCCGGCCAGGCCGAGGAAGGTCATGGGATTGGCCCCCAGGTGCACGGCGAAACGGGTCATCTCCGCCAGCGCCCGGGTGATCAGCATGCTCTTGGTGTTCTCGCCCATGCCCAGGGCGGCGGCCATGCCGGCCATGATGGCGTAGACGTTCTTCAACGCGCCGCCCAGTTCGACGCCGAAACGGTCGCCACTGGCATAGACGCGAAAGGTGCGGCCATGCAGCGCTTCCTGCACCTGCTGGCACAGCGGCTCATCCTCGCTGGCGATCACCGTGGCGGTCAGCGCATGTTCGGCGACCTCCTTGGCCAGGTTCGGCCCGGACAGCACGCCGATACGCGCCTGGGGAGCGATCTCCTCGAGGATCTGGCTCATCAGCTTGAAGCTCTGCGCCTCGATGCCCTTGGTGGTGCTGACCAGCAACTTGCCCGCCAGCAGCCCGGCCACCGGCTGCAGAGCCTGGCGCAAGGCGCTGGAAGGCAGCGCGACGAACACCAGCTGGCTGGCCGCCAGGGCCGCGGGGAGGTCGCTGAGGGGCTCGACGCCGGCATGGATCTTCACGCCCTGGAGGTAGCGCGGGTTCTCGCGGGTAGCCAGAATGGCCTCGACCTGCTCCGGGTCCCGCATCCAGTGCAGGACATGGCGACCGTTCTCCGCCAGCAGGTTGGCCAGCGCGGTGCCGAAACTGCCGCCGCCGAGCACGGCGATGGGGTGCTGCTCAGTCATAACGAATCCGTAATGGGTCATGGGATGACGATCTGCGCGCATTATACGGGGCATGGGCAAGGCGGCCAGCGTTTAGCCCGCTTTATCAGGCTGTGCACCGTTCGGCACAAAAGGCATCGGGGCGCCGCCGGGCGACTGGCAAAGGCGGCCGGCTCGGTTAACATGGGCATTTTTGACGCGAACAAGGCCGTTGCGTGACAGCCTCTCCATTACCCGCCGCCCTTCCCGCCACTGACGCCGCTCGCCAACGACGACGGCCCGGCCCATCGCCGTGCGCGCCGTCCCAGGGCCACGGCCCGGGCCCGGCATCGGCCCACGGAGTGGGTCGATGAGCGCGCGCCGCGGCTGGGACATCCATACCCTTACGCAGCTGATCAGCGTGGGACCGGCGCTGCTGCTGACCTTGCTGTTGACCGGCTTCTTCACCTTCGAGCGTCTGCAGGACCTGCGCCAGGAACTCAACCGCACCGGCCAGTTGATTGCCAACCAACTGGCACCGGCGAGCGAGTACGGGGTGATATCGGGCAATTTGCAAGTGCTCGAGACCCTGTTGCAGGCCACGCTCAACACCCCCCACGTCCGCTTTCTCGAGGTTCGCGACCACGACGACAGCATCCTGGTGTACGTCGAGCAGCCCGCCAGCCAGGGCCAGGCCAGCGGCCCGGTGGAAGTCTTCCGGGCGCCGATCCACCTGCAACGGGTCGATCTGCACGCCGCCGACCAGGAACGCGGCTCGCCCGATCAACCGCTTGGCCACGTGCTGGTCGGCATGTCCAGCGACGCCCTCAACGAACGCCAGCAGGCGCTGCTGCTCAAGGCCGCGATCCTGGCCCTGCTCGCCCTGCTCCTGACCTTCCTCCTCGCCCGTCGTCTGGCCAGGCGCCTGTCCAAGCCGCTCGGCGCCATAGGTTCGGCAGTCACGGCGATCCAGGCAGGCGACTATCGCACCCGCCTGCCGGCGCTCGAAACCGGCGAGCTCGGCGACCTGGCCCAGCACGTCAACGCCCTCGCCAGCGGCCTGGATCGCGCCGACCAGGAGCAGCGCCAGGCCATGGCCCTGCTGGTCAAGGCCCGCGAGGAAGCGGAGCTGGCCAATCGCGCCAAGTCGGACTTCCTGGCCATGATGAGCCATGAACTGCGCACGCCGATGAACGGCGTGCTGGGCATGCTGCAGCTGCTGGAGACCACCGAGCTGAGCGGGGAACAGACGGAATATACGGCCCTCGCCACCGAGTCCACCGAACACCTGCTGAAGGTCATCAACGACATCCTCGACTTCTCGCGCATCGAGCGCGGCGCGCTGGAGCTGGAGTGCATCGCCTTCAACCTGCTGGAGCTGGTCCAGGGCTCGGCCCAGGTATTCCTGCACAGCGCCCAGCAGTCGGGCCTGGCGCTCGAGCTGGACACCCAGGCCGGCCTGGAGCAACTGGAGGTGCAGGGCGACCCGACCCGCATCCGCCAGATACTGGTCAACCTGATCGGCAATGCCCTGAAGTTCACCGAGAGAGGCGGCGTTCGCGTGGAGACCCGCTGGCAGGAACTGGACGACCGCGTGCTGTGGTTCAGCTGCGCCGTGCACGACACCGGCATCGGCATCTCCCAGGAGCGCCTGGAGCACATGTTCGATGCCTTCCAGCAGGCCGACAGCACCATCTCCCGGCGCTACGGCGGGACCGGCCTCGGCCTGCCCATCGCCCGCACCCTGGCCGAACGGATGGGCGGCATGCTGCAGGCGCAGAGCGAGGAGGGCCGCGGCTCGACCTTCACCCTGGAGGTACCGCTGCCCTTCTCGCTCCAGTCCCGTCCCTCCCAGGCCAACGCCGAGGCCGAGGAGCACCACGGTCGAGACCAGAGCGTGCTGCTGGTCGAGGACAACCCGGTCAACCAGACGGTGATAGAAGCCATGCTGCGCAGCCTCGGCTATCGGGTCGACCTGGTCGCCGACGGGGCCCAGGCCGTGCTGCACGTCGAGCAGCGGCCCTACGCGGCCGTCCTGATGGATTGCCGCCTGCCGATCATGGACGGCTACGAGGCCACCCGGCGGATTCGCCAGCTCGACGCCCATGGCCAGCTGCCGATCATCGCACTCACCGCCAACGCCCTGCAGGGCGACCGCGATGCCTGCCTGGCCTGCGGAATGAACGACTACCTGGCAAAGCCCTTCAAGCGGGCCGACCTGCAGCGGGTAATGCAACGCTGGCTGCCGGCAAGGGCATCGGTGGCCAGCCAGGACTGTTAAACTTCCGTCGGTGGCTTGTCACGGCTCGCAGGTCGGGCGTCTGTGACAAGCCGCCGGGAGCGGAGTACAACTGTACTCGACAGGCTGTGACTTTCAGCACATCGCAACAGTCTATGACTAGGCTGCTGGCAGGCGCCCAGAGGTGCCGGCCAGCCAGGACGACTTGCCCAGCCTTGGCGCGTGGGGATTATTGAGGAGCTCGCATGACCAAACAAAACGCCTTCACCCGGGAAGACCTGTTGCGCTGCAGCCGCGGCGAACTGTTCGGCCCAGGTAATGCGCAACTGCCCGCGCCGAACATGCTGATGATCGACCGCATCACCCACATCAGCGACACCGGTGGCAAGTACGGCAAGGGCGAAATCGTCGCCGAGCTCGATATCACCCCGGACCTGTGGTTCTTCGGCTGCCATTTCGAAGGCGACCCGGTGATGCCCGGCTGCCTGGGCCTCGATGCCATGTGGCAACTGGTCGGCTTCCACCTCGGCTGGCAGGGCAACCCCGGCCGCGGCCGTGCCCTCGGTTCCGGCGAGGTGAAGTTCTTCGGCCAGGTCCTGCCGACCGCCAAGAAGGTCACCTACAACATCCAGATCAAACGCACCATCACCCGCTCGCTGATCCTGGCCATCGCCGATGGCAGCGTCAGCGTCGATGGCCGCGAGATCTACAGTGCCGAAGGCCTGCGCGTCGGCCTGTTCACCTCCACCGACAGTTTCTAAAGGATTCCCTCCATGCGTCGCGTCGTGATTACCGGTCTGGGCATCGTTTCCTGCCTGGGCAATGACAAAGACACCGTCTCCGCCAACCTGCGGGCTGGCCGCGGCGGTATCCGTTTCAACCCGGAATACGCCGAGAAAGGCCTGCGCAGCCAGGTATCCGGCTCCGTCGACCTGAACCTGGAAGAGCTGATCGACCGCAAGGTCTACCGTTTCATGGGCGACGCCGCCGCCTTCGCCTACCTGTCGATGCAGCAGGCCATCGCCGATGCCGGTCTCAGCGCCGAAGACATCTCCAACCCGCGCGTCGGCCTGGTCGCCGGCTCCGGCGGCGCTTCCACCTTCAACCAGATGGAAGCCATGGACATCCTGCGCGAGAAGGGCGTCAAGCGCGTCGGCCCCTACCGCGTGCCGCGCACCATGGGCAGCACCGTTTCCGCCTGCCTGGCCACGCCGTTCAAGATCAAGGGCGTGAACTATTCGATCTCCTCGGCCTGTGCCACCAGCGCGCACTGCATCGGCACCGCCATGGAGCAGATCCAGCTGGGCAAGCAGGACATGGTCTTCGCCGGCGGCGGTGAAGAGGAACACTGGAGCCAGAGCTTCCTGTTCGACGCCATGGGCGCCCTCTCCACCCAGTACAACGAGACCCCGGAAAAGGCCTCGCGTGCCTACGACGCCAAGCGTGACGGTTTCGTCATCGCCGGCGGCGGCGGCATGGTGGTGGTCGAGGAACTGGAGCACGCGCTCAAGCGCGGCGCCAAGATCTATGCGGAAATCGTCGGCTACGGCGCCACCTCCGACGGCTACGACATGGTCGCGCCGAGCGGTGAAGGCGCGGTGCGCTGCATGCAGCAGGCCCTGGCCACCGTCGACACGCCGGTCGACTACCTGAACACCCACGGCACCTCGACGCCGGTCGGCGATGTCGCGGAAAGCCGCGCGGTCCGCGAAGTGTTCGGCGACAAGGCACCGGCGATCAGCTCGACCAAGAGCCTGAGCGGCCACTCCCTGGGCGCCGCCGGCGTGCAGGAAGCCATCTACTGCATGCTGATGATGGAAGGCAACTTCATCGCCGGCTCGGCCAACATCGAGGAACTCGACCCCGAGGTCGCCGACCTGCCGGTACAGCTCAAGACCGTCGAGAATGCCAAGATCGACACGGTGATGAGCAACAGCTTCGGCTTCGGCGGCACCAACGCCACCCTGGTGCTCAAGCGCTGGACCGGCAAGTAAGCCAAGCTTGCTTGCGATGAAGAACGGCGCCTACGGGCGCCGTTCTTCTTTCTGGCAGGAGGACTTCAGGGCTTCCGCCTGGCCATCCCGAGGCATTCGCGTCAGCGCACCAGAAAGCGCTGCTCGGCCAGTTTGCGGTCATCCTGGAACACCAGGAAATGCCACTCCCCCGGAACCATCTCGTGGGCTTCGCTGAACTCGAACGCCATCAGGTCCAGAGGCGCGCCGGGCACCAGCTTCTGTGTCACCACGAATTTGTCATGGCGGATACCGTCTGGGGTCGTCACCCCGGGCGTGAGGTACAGCAGGGTCAGGGGCGCCCCCTCTGCCGTCTTGCCGCTCAGCTGGTAACGCAGGCCGAACTTGGTGCCGAGCCTGGCCGGAATCACCTCGGTGCGCTCGATTGCCTGGTTGCTGCGGGTCAGCACCCGTTCGCCCGGCTCGAAGTCCCGGTACGGGGTCGTGAAGATGCCGTACTCCACCTCGCCCTTCACTTGCACCTGCGCCTGGACCAGTCCGGTCAGCAGCAGGAGTGCGGCCAGCGCACTGAAACGGGTGTATTGCATGACGTGCTCCTTGGTTGAGATGGCGCGAGCCTATGACGCCCCGATGACAGGCTGATGACAGCATTAGTCGGCGAGCCCGGCACGAACGCGGCGCGGCAGCACGGCGAGGAAGTTGTCCCGGGCCACCCGCCGCGCCACGGGCTCCGGCAAGGCGTCGAGAAAGGGCGCGAAGCCCTGCAACTGGTCGCCGAGACTGTCGAAGCGGCCCACCACATCGCTGCCCAGCATGAAGCGCGCCGGATAGCTGCTGACCAGTTCCAGCCATTCGCCATCGGGCCTGCCCCGTTGATCCAGCAGGTAGGGCCTGAGCACGCTCCAGGACAGGTCGATGTACAGGTTCGGATAAGCGGCGAGCATGCGCCGCAGGGTCGGCAGGAGGAAGTCCAGCTTCTTCTGGTGCCGGTGAATTTCCATGCTGGTGCCGGCGTGGGCCCAGATGAAGCGCACATGGGGATGATTGCGCAGCGGCTCTTCGATCTCCGCCAGGTACAGCGGATTGCGCTCGCGCTTGGAGGTGATATTGGCATGCAGCATCACCGGCAGATCGTATTCCGCGGCGAGGTGGTAGACCCGCGCCAGCGCCTCGTTGTTGGCCCGCGGCACATCGCCGTGAATCAGCGCCGTGAGGTCGTCGTGACGGGTGAAGACCTCACCTATGCCCTGCCACAGGCCCGGGTCCAGCTCGAGCATGCGCCGGATATGGGCGTCCGAGTTCTTGTCGTTGGGATTGAAGCCCGAGAGAAACGGATGGAAGCGCTCGCGCTGTGCCGCCGGCAACTGCTTGTAGGCATGAGCGACCAGCACGTCGGTGGCGCTGTACCAGTAGGCATTGGCATCGTCGCCGGCGTAGTAGCGCGGTCGCTTCGGCTCGTTCTCGTGCCATTTCTTCGCCACCGGAATGCCGGAGAGCATCGCATGCTCGACCTTGCCGGCGGCCATGGCGGCGAGCAACTCGTCCATCCCGGCGCTTTCCTGGAAGAAGTCCACGTAATGCAGGTGCGCGTCGCTGTAGCGGTAGTCGCGGGCCTGAGCCGCCACGGCGGCGAGCAGCAGCGCCAGACCACAGTATCGAACCAGGCTCAAGGGCAGCCCTCCGCAACATGAGAGCTGGATAGACCCTCGGTGCCCGGCGCGAGTTCAGTCGAGCCTCCAGCCCTGCTCGCGCTCACCACTGGGTTCTGGGCCGGCGCCGACCGCGTCGACGGCCCCGGGGCGGCGGTAGCGCTGGCCACAGCCTGCGCCCTACCCGGGCGCGCTGTGTCAGCATAGGCAATACTGCAGCGGCAGCCGTGCAGCCGCCCCAGAACAGGAGCACAGTGCACATGAGTTTCGAACGCAATCCGCGAACCACCCCTTCCCGCCGGGTCCGACCATGAATGCCCCACTCCTGCTCCGGGCACGCCCGGAGGTCCTCGAGGGCCAACCGATCCTGCGCCTGCTGCCCACGGCCCAGTGCCGCAGCGTCGGGCCGTTCGTGTTCTTCGACCATATCCTGGAACACGACTATCCGCCCGGCGGCGGCCTGAACATCGACCAGCATCCGCATATCGGCCTGTCCACCCTCAGCTACCTGTTCGAGGGCCAACTGCAGCACCGGGACAGCCTCGGCTCGGACCAGCTGGTCCGGCCCGGCGATGTCAGCTGGATGACCGCGGGCCGCGGCGTCGCCCACGTCGAACGTACCCCGGCGCAGCTGCGCGAACGCGGCTCGCGCCTGCATGGCCTGCAAGTGTGGCTGGCGCTGCCGGAGGCCGAGGAACAATGCCAGGCGAGCTACAGCCACCATACCGCCGTCAGCCTGCCCAGCAGTGAAGCTCTGGGCGTGGAGATCCGCCTGATCGCCGGCAGCGGCTTCTGCCTGGAGTCACCGGTGCCGGTGCGCTCGCCGACCCTGTATGCCGAACTCAAGCTGGCCACAGGCGCCAGCCTGGCCATTGCCGCGGAACATCCCGAGCGCGCGCTCTACCTGATCGACGGCGAGGCACGGCTGGATGATCGACCCCTGTCGCTGCGCGGCCTGACGCTGCTGCCCGAAGGCGAGACCTTCACCCTGAGCGCCTGCAGCGAGTGCCACCTGGTGATGCTCGGCGGCCAGCCCCTCGGGCCCAGGCGCATGTACTGGAACTTCGTTGCCAGTGACCAGGCGCTGATCGCCAGCGCCCGTGTGCGCTGGCAGGACCGGGACTGGCCGCAGGTGCCGGGGGAGCGCCGGCGCATCGAGTTGCCGCCAGGCTAATCCGCGGCGAATACCTCGTCGAACAGATCGTTCATCGCCCGATAGGCCCGCGCCGCCACCTGCGGATGGTACTGGTTGCGCCCCGGATTGTTGGCCTCGGGGTTGGTGAAGGAATGCACCGCGCCGCCGTAGCTGACCAGTTGCCAGTCGGCCTGCGCGGCCTTCATCTCGGCCATGAAGGCGCCAACCTGAGCCGCCGGCACCGAAGGGTCGTCCGCACCATGCAGCACCAGCACCGGCGCCTGGATGTTCTGCGCATCGGCCGGATTGGGCGTATCCAGATTGCCGTGAAAGGACACGAAGCCTTGTAACGGCGCCCCGGAACGCGCCAATTCCAGTACCGAACCGCCGCCGAAGCAGAAGCCGATGGCGCCCAGCTTGCCGGGGTCCAGGGGAGCCTCGGCGGCCCGCGCCCTGAACACCTCTACGGCGGCCTGGGCGCGCTTGCGCATCAGCGCCCGGTCGGCACGCACGGCGCCGGCCGCCGCCCCCGCCTCCTCGGCATTGCTCGGGCGAATCGCCTTGCCGTACATGTCGGCCATGAACACCACGTACTTGTCAGCGGCAACCAGGGCCGCCTGCTTTTCCGAGCTTTTCGTCACGCCCATCCAGTCGGGCACCATCAACAGGCCAGGGCGCGCCGTGGCGACGCTGTCGTCGTAGATCAGGCGCCCCTCGAAGGCGACTCCGTCGATCTCGTAGGGCACCGCCTCGACCACCACGGCCGCCTGCGCGAGACCGGCCAGGCCGCACATTCCCAGGGCTATCAGTGACTTGTTCATCGACCCGCTCCTGTTGCGTGGGTAACTCTTCAACAGTAGCCCGTGGCAGCCGACAGCCAAGAAAAAAGCCCGCACTAGGCGGGCTTCTTCACTGCGCCGGCTATCAGGCCGAGAGCTCGACCAGCAGCTTGTTCAGGCGCTGCACATAGGCGGCCGGGTCCTTCAGGCTGTCGCCCGCGGCCAGGGCGGCCTGGTCGAAGAGGATGTGCGACAGGTCACCGAAACGGTCCTCGTCCGGCTCGGCATCCAGGCGTTCGATCAGCGGGTGGCCCGGATTGAATTCGAAGATCGGCTTGGACTCCGGCACCTTCTGCCCGCTGGCCTCGAGGATCTGGCGCATCTGCAGGCCCAGGTCCTGCTCGCCGATGGCCAGGATCGCCGGTGAGTCGGTGAGGCGGTGCGACACCCGCACCTCGGCCACCTGCTCGCCCAGCGCCGCTTTCAGGCGCTCGACCAGCCCTTCCTTGGCCTTGGCCACTTCCTCCTGGGCCTTCTTGTCCTCTTCGGAGTCCAGCTTGCCCAGGTCCAGGTCGCCGCGGGCCACATCGACGAACTGCTTGCCGTCGAATTCGGTCAGGTAGCTCATCAGCCACTCGTCGATGCGATCGGTGAGCAGCAGCACCTCGATACCCTTCTTGCGGAACACCTCCAGGTGCGGACTGTTCTTCACCTGGGCGTAGGACTCGCCGGTCAGGTAGTAGAACTTGTCCTGGCCTTCCTTCATGCGGCCCAGGTAATCGGCCAGGGACACGGACTGCTCGCCGCCGGTTTCCTGGGTCGAGGCGAAGCGCAAGAGCCCGGCGATCTTCTCCTTGTTGGCGAAGTCTTCCGCCGGCCCCTCCTTGAGCACCTGGCCGAAGTTCTTCCAGAACGCCTTGTACTGTTCCGGCTCGCCCTTCGCCAGTTTCTCCAGCATGTCCAGCACCCGCTTGGTCAGCGCGGACTTCATCGAGTCGATGATCGGGTCCTTCTGCAGGATCTCCCGGGAGATGTTCAGCGACAGGTCGTTGGAGTCCACCACGCCCTTGATGAAACGCAGGTACAGCGGCAGGAACTCGTCGGCCTGATCCATGATGAACACGCGCTGCACGTAGAGCTTGAGGCCCTTGGAGGCGTCGCGCTGGTACAGGTCGAAGGGCGCGCGGCCCGGCACGTAGAGCAAGGAGGTGTACTCGAGCTTGCCCTCGACCTTGTTGTGGCTCCAGGACAGCGGGTTCTCGAAGTCGTGGGCGACGTGCTTGTAGAACTCCTGGTATTCCTCGTCCTTGACCTCGGCGCGCGGACGGGTCCAGAGCGCGCTGGCGCGGTTGACGGTTTCCCACTCCGGCTCGGCCGGCTTGTCCTTCTCTTCGCCGTGGAACTCCTTGGGCAGCTCGATCGGCAGGGCGATGTGGTCGGAGTACTTCTTGATGATGTTGCGCAGGCGCCAGCCGTCGGCGAACTCGTCCTCGCCCTTCTTCAGATGCAGGACGATGCGGGTGCCGCGCTCGGGCTTGTCGATGCTGGCGACGCTGAACTCGCCCTCGCCATGGGACTCCCAGTGCACCCCTTCGCTGGCCGGCAGACCGGCGCGGCGGGTGAACACGTCGACCCGATCGGCGACGATGAACGCCGAGTAGAAGCCCACGCCGAACTGGCCGATCAGGTGCGAGTCCTTCTTCTGGTCGCCGGTCAGGTTCTTGAGGAAGTCGGAAGTGCCGGACTTGGCGATGGTGCCGAGGTGGCTCACCGCCTCTTCGCGGCTCATGCCGATGCCGTTGTCTTCCAGGGTGACGGTGTTGGCGTCCTTGTCGAAACTGACGCGGATCTTCAGCTCGGCGCCACCCTCGAGCAGCTCGGGCTTGGCCAGGGCCTCGAAACGCAGCTTGTCGACCGCGTCGGATGCGTTGGAGATCAGCTCGCGGAGGAAGATCTCCTTGTTCGAGTACAGCGAATGAATCATCAGGTGAAGCAGCTGCTTCACCTCGGTCTGGAAGCCCAGGGTCTCTTTTTGAGTTTCCACACTCATGGTCGTCTAACTCCCCATCGATGACTAAGCCGCGGTGCGGCGGATGTCATGCAGATGGGGGCTTGGGCCGGGATTTCAAGTGCTTAGCCGTGGTATCGCTCAAGGTTCGAGCAATTCGATGCGGCTGATCTCCTCCGGGCGCAGGCGGAAACTGGCCTGGCCGCTGCCGCCCAGGCGCTGCTGCAAGACCACCTGGCCCTGCTGGTCGATGCCCTGGAAACGCCCCTCGGCCGTACTGCCGCGCACGGTGACCGCGCGCATGCTCAGGTCCTGGTAGCGACTCGGGCTGCGCAACAGGCCCTCCAGGCTGAAGCGCCGGCGGCGGTCCAGCGGCCGGCTCGGGCTCACCGCCGGTGCAGCCACCTGCGCCGCCGCCCCCGGTGTTGCCGGCGCCTCACTGGCCTCAGGCAAGGCCGGAAAGCGATCGGAGCGCACCGCCCAGCCGCGAGCCTCGCCCTTGTGCAACTGTAGCGGCAGGCGCTGCTCCTGCCCGTCTATCCGCGCCTCGACGATCAGCTCCAGGCTCTGCGCCGGCAGCAACACCGCAGGCAGCGGGCGCAACTGTACCTGGCGGGTGGCGAAGCGCCGCTGCAAATAGTCCTCGATGACGTGGACCAGGGTATCGCGGGAGTCGACATGGCGGTCGACCTTGCCGTCGCGATAGCGCAGGCCGTCGCTGAACAGCTCGACTCTGCCGCTCAAGGTGGTCTTGAATCGCGGCGGCAGCACCAGGTGGAAATCACCCACCAGCTTGTTCGGGGGTTGCACTTCAAGGTCTAAATGCAGGCTGTAGCCACGGCTCAGGCGACGCGCCTCGGGCAAGTCCTGCTCGGGCAACAGCCAGCTGATCTCGACCTCCGGCAACCTGCCTTCATCCATGGGCAGCACATCGACGCGGATCGCCCCCGGCGACGGCTGCGGCAAGCGAATAGAGACTTCCCGGTGGGCGAAGAAGTCCTGCCCCTCGCTGAGCCTGAGCACCCCGTCGACTAATTCGCCATGCTGGGGTGCGAACGGCTGGCCGTTCAGCTCGCCTCGCAGTTCGATATCCAGTTCGCTGGGGGCTACCCCGTCGGCGTCCAGCCAGCGCAGGCCGAGTATCGCCTCCATGCGCTGAGGATCATGGCTGGCGAGCAGGGCCAGACCGACCACCAGCGGAATGAAGCCCATGAGGCTCAGCGCCAAGGCCTGGCGGGCGCTCCGCCAGTGACGCAGCACGTACAGCAGGGTCAGCGGCGGCAACAGCGCGAGCCAGCCCCACAGCAGGCTGGTGCCGAAGGCTCGCACGACCAGCCAGACCAGGCCGGTCAGTATCACCAACAGGCCGCCGAGGATCAGCAACGCATCCATCCAGAATTCCTTAGTGAACGGGCCAACGCCCCCGGTCCGGCACTCAAGCCCCCAACCCTTGAAGCGCGAGCTGGCTCGTGCGCCTCGCCGGACGGCAATCGCCGGTCCGGCGAGGGCAGCCCCTCTCGCCAGGCACGGCATCGAGATGACCAGCACAATAATGCTCCACGCGCGGAGATTCTATCGAGAGGTCGAGGATTCTCGCGAAATCCGGCTGCGCGATACGGGACTACAGCCCCCCTCTGGAGAGCCGCGACAGCCGGCCGGTCGGTGCGAAAAGGCGGTCCCGCGGTTTGCCAGGGGAACTTCGGCGAACCGCCCGGGCTCAAACGGCCCATGCTAGGACAAACCCGGCACTGACGATTACCACAAGGAGTACGACCGTGCAAAAGCCCCTTACCTATGCCCTGCTGCTCGCCGCCACCCTGGCCCTAGCCGCCTGCGAGGACACCCCGGAGTCCAAGATGGACAACGCCAAGGAATCGGTCTCCGAGGCGGCCGAAGCCATGGGTGACGCCATCGAAGAGTCCGGCGAAGCCATCGAGCAGAAAGCCAACGAAGTCATGGGCAACGAGCCTACCACCGGTGAGAAGATCGAAGCCGCTGCCGACGATGCCGCCGATGCCATGCAGGAAGCCGGCGATGCCGCCAAGGAAGCGGTCGACGGGCAGTAACCGGTCGCCGCAATGCACGAGGCCCGCGCAAGCGGGCCTCGTCGTATCGGCCAGCTCAAAGCGCCGGGGTGAGCATCAGCGCCAGGCTGCAGAGCAAGCCTACCGCCCACACCAGGCTGCGCTGCCAGTGCAAGTCGGCCCAATAGCACAGCAGGTACAGCACCCGCGAGACGACGAAGGTCACCGCCAAAGCGTCCACCAGCAGCCCCTGCGCGCCGCTCACGTGGGCCATCAATACACCCGCGACGAACAACGGGAATGCCTCGAAGCTGTTCAGGTGAGCGGCCAGGGCACGGGCCCCGAACCCGCGCAGGCGCGCCTGCTGACTGCGCGGGTGACGATTGTCGTAACGACCGCCCTCCTCCTGCATGGCCTTGGCCACGGGCGCCTTGGCCAGGAATATCAGCAGAGCGCTGATGAAGATGCACCAGAACGGCAGGCTCACTCGCTCTTCTCCTTGCTTGTTCCGAACATCGGCGTCTGGGTGTAGACCATCACTTCCAGCACGTCGGAATGGAACTCGCGACGATACAGCACCACCACCACACCTCCGGTCACCAGCATGAAAAACCAAGGGTTGATGAACCAGGCCAATGTCGCCATACCGAAGTAATAGGCCCGCAGCCCGTAGTTGAACTGGTTGGCGGCCATCGAGATCACCCGCGCGGTGCGCACGGCGAAGGCGTTGCGCTCCTGCTCGGTGACATGCCGCTCGCCGACCATCGGCGCGGAGCCCACCAGAATCGCAGCAAAGTTGTACTGCCGCATGCACCAACTGAAGGTGAAGAAGGCATAGACGAAGACGACGCCCAGGCAGAGCAGCTTGACCTCGGACATCTCACGACTGGCGACCTGCACGAAAGGCAGATCGGCCAGCAATGACACCGCACGATCGGAAGCACCGAGGACCGTGAGAATACCGGCCAGGATGATCAGGGTACTGGAGGCAAAGAACGAGGCATTGCGCTCCAGATTGCCTATGACGTTGGCGTCGGCGATACGGTTGTCCCGCAGCAGCATGCGGCGCATCCAGTCTTCCCGGTACAGGTGCAGGACGCTGGCCAGGCAGGGTGTGCTTTGCCCCTTGGAATGCGCATAGCGGGTATAGCCCCCCCAACAGAGCATGAACCAGACGATGGCCAGCAGCTGCTGCCACAGATTGTTGTCAATGATGTTCATCAATCCCCCCGGCTGAGACGCGATTATAGCCGGCAACCAGCAAACACTGCTGCCTTATGCTTTTCAAGCATACGTCTAGCCAGCGCTGCCGTGCCTGTTAAACCAACCTGCCGCGAACAGGCACGCGCGAATTGCAAAATGCCAGTACCTGGACAATGCTGTCAGCACGCACCAGATGAGTGCGCATGGCTCCCGGTAATTCGACGCCCCCCGCCGAGTCGACCGCCGTGTCCATGACAGGACGTCCGCGAAACCACTGCTAAGGAGAGCCGTAGTGTCCGTTCAGCGCTTGTTTTCCCTTATTTTCGCCACCATCATCCTCTGCACCAGCCTGCTGGCGCTGCTGGTCTTCCTGATGATCGACAATCAGGGGCGCTTGACCGCAAGCCAGGCGAACCGCTACCAGTCCTACCTGCTGGCGGACGAGCTGCGGCAAAGCTCCGATGATCTCACTCGACTGGCGCGCACCTATGCCGTCAGCGGCGAGGCTCGCTACGAACAGCAGTACTGGCAGGTATTGGACATCCGCAACGGCAAGTTGCCGCGCCCGCTGCAATACGAACGCCTGTACTGGGACTTCCTGGCCGCCGGCCATCCCGCGCCGAGAGCCGATGGTGAGCGCGCGCCCCTGCTCGAGCTGATGCGCCGCCAAGGCTTCACCCAGGCCGAACTGGACAAGCTGGCCGAGGCCCAGGCGAACTCGGACACGCTGGTACTGATCGAGACCGAGGCGATGAACGCGGTCAAGGGCCAGTTCGCCGACGGCCAGGGCGGCTTCACCCGCAGGGGCGAACCCGACCTGGCACTGGCCAGCCGCCTGATGCACGACCAGGCCTACCACCGGGAGAAGGCCAAGATCATGCATCCGGTCGATGCCTTCTATGCCCTGCTCGACCGCCGCACCGGCGATGCCGTGGCGCACTACACCCAGGTCGGTGAGCGCTACATGCTCGCCGTATCCCTGATGGTCGCGCTGCTGATTCTGGTGTCCGCCGTGGGTATCTTCGCGATTAGGCGCAAGGTCAGCGGCGCCTTGTTGCGCCTGAGCGACGAGGCGCGCAAGGTCGCAGCCGGCGAACTGGGCACCCACCTGGACGGGCAGAGCAGCGGAGAGTTCGGCGTGCTGTCGCACTCCTTCGGACAGATGGTGGGCAAACTGCGGGAGATCGTCAGCAATGTGCTGAGCTCCAGCAGCCAGCTGAGCGTTTCCGCCTCGCAACTGACCAGCACCACCGCATCGACCCAGCACAACCTGCAGCAACAGGAGCTGCACACCACCGAGGTGGCCGCGGCTATGACCGAGATGGCGGCAACGGTGCAGGAAGTCGCCCGCCACTCGACGCAAACGGCCGAGGCGGCGCAGCGCGCCGACCAGGCCGCCAATGCGGGCCAGAGACTGGTTGCGCAGATGGTCGACGCGATCGGCACCCTCTCCCACGACATCGGCGACGCCACTGCCGCCGTCCAGGCCCTGGCGCAAGACACGGCTGACATCGGCGGCATCCTCGATGTGATACGCGGCATCGCCGACCAGACCAATCTGCTGGCCCTCAACGCCGCCATCGAGGCGGCCCGTGCCGGCGAGCAGGGTCGGGGGTTCGCCGTGGTAGCCGATGAGGTGCGCTCATTGGCCAAACGCACCCAGGATTCCACCATGGAAATACGGGAGATGATCGAGCGCCTGCAGAACCGCGCGCAGAAAGCCTCGGACGCCATGGGCCAGAGCCGTACCCAGGCCGAATCCGGGGCCAGTCAGGCGCAGGAGGCCGGCCAGGCCCTGGAAACCATCACCGAGGCCAATCGCGAGATCAGCGAGATGGCCGTGCAGATCGCCAGCGCCGCCGAACAGCAGGCCGCTGTCGCCCAGGACATCAGCCAGCGGATCCAGATGATCCGTGACCTGGCCAGCGGCAATGCCGAAGGCTCCAACGAGGTCACCGAGGCCAGCCACAGCCTGGCGCAACTGGCGGAGCAGCTGAACCTGCAGGTACGCCATTTCAATCTGGGCGAGCGTACCGGCTGAAGACTCGGCCCCGTCATTGCAGCGGTTCAGCGCCGCCGTTCGGCTCGAGTGGGCGACACGCGCACCACTCGAGCCGACGCATTTGAGGCCTCAGGCCGCGACCCGGCGCCCTTCTCCGAGCAGACGGTCGAACACCGCGGCCAGCAACAGCATCGCCAGTACCGGCACCAGCCAGCCGAGGCCGTGCTCGGCCAGCGGCAGCTCGCCGAACAGCCCTGGCACCCACTGTTGGAAGCCGGCCGCGCCGACGCCGTCCACCAGGCCGAAGATCAATGCCACCAACATGACCGGAACGAAGACCCGCCGCGGCGACAGCCACAGGCCATCGAGCAAGCTCAAGGCGACCAGGACGATGGCCAACGGATAGAGGCCGACCAGCACCGGCACCGAGACGCTGATCAGCTGCGTCAGGCCCTGGTTGGCCACCACCAGGCTGAACAGGCCGAACGCCACCACCACCGCACGGTAGGACACCGGCAGCAAGCCGCTGAAGAATTCGCCGCAGGCCGTCAGCAGGCCTACCGCCGTGGTCAGACAGGCCAGGGTGATCACCAGGGCGAGCAACAGGCTGCCGGTCGTACCGAAACTGTGCTGCACGTAGGCCGTGAGTATCTGCACGCCATTCTGCGCATCGCCGGCGATGTCTTGGCTGGTCGCGCCGAGGTAGAACAGCGCCAGATAGACCAGCGACAGGCCCAGGGCGGCGATCAGGCCGGCGATCACCGAGTAGCGGGTGATCAAGCCACGCTCGCTCACGCCCCGGTCGCGGATGGCCGTGGCGATGACGATACCGAACACCAGGGCGCCGAGGGTATCCATGGTCAGGTAGCCCTGCAGGAAGCCCTGGACGAAGGGCGCCGAGCGGTAGGCCTCGGCCGCATCGCCGATCTCGCCGGCCGGCGCGAACAGGGCCGCACCGCCGAGTACGAGCAATCCGGCCAGCAACACCGGGGTGATGAACTTGCCGATGCGGTCCACCAGTCGTCCCGGGTTCAGGGACAGAAACAGCACCGCGGCGAAATAGGCCAGGCTGTAGACCAGCAAGGGCGTGCCGCTGTTGCCGGTGAAAGGCGCCACGCCCATTTCGAAGGACACCACGGCCGTACGCGGGGTGGCGAACAATGGGCCGATGGCCAGGTACACCGCCACCGCGAACAGCACGCCGGCACGCCGGCCCAGCGGCGCGGTCAGGAGCGCCATGCCGCCGCCGACACGGGCCAGGGCCACTATGGTCAGCAACGGCAGGCCGACCCCGGTGAGGAGAAAGCCCAAGGCCGCCGAGCCGAGGTGTTCACCCGCAGCCATGCCGGCGCTGGGTGGGAAGATGATGTTGCCGGCGCCGAGGAACAGCGCGAAGGTCATGAAACCGAGGGCCAGGAGATCCGAGCCTTTCAAACGAGTCATAGAGGGGAACACCACAGGCAGAAAGTATTGAGTTCCGAGGGTTTCCCGAGGGGTCGGGGGAAACGTCGCCCCGCCGCTTAGGCGGAGCCGCTGAGGCACCCTGCACCTCTTGTGGAGGCGCGGCTGCGAATGCGCGCGGCGAGCCTAACGATATCGCCGCGGCAACGGCATAGAGCCCGGTCAGACTGTCGAAACGATGCAACTCGCTGTCGCATGCATGACAGAAACCACCCTGCGCACAAACGCAAGAGGCCGCCCGAAGGCGGCCTCTCGATCAGCCAGGCACGCTTAGGCGTTCTTGACTTCCCAGCCGGTCAGCTCGGCCAGGGCCTTGCCGATGTCGGCCAGGGAACGCACGGTCTTCACACCGGCGTCCTGCAGGGCGGCGAACTTCTCGTCCGCAGTACCCTTGCCGCCGGAGATGATGGCACCGGCATGGCCCATGCGCTTGCCCGGAGGCGCGGTCACACCGGCGATGTAGGAAACCACCGGCTTGGTGACGTTGGCCTTGATGAAGGCCGCTGCTTCTTCTTCGGCCGAGCCGCCGATCTCGCCGATCATGACGATCGCCTCGGTCTTCGGATCTTCCTGGAACAGCTTGAGGATGTCGATGAAGTTCGAGCCCGGGATCGGGTCGCCGCCGATGCCCACGCAGGTGGACTGGCCGAAGCCGGCATCGGTGGTCTGCTTGACGGCTTCATAGGTCAGGGTGCCGGAGCGCGACACGATACCGACCTTGCCCGGCAGGTGGATGTGACCGGGCATGATGCCGATCTTGCACTCGCCGGGAGTGATCACGCCCGGGCAGTTCGGGCCGATCAGGCGTACGCCCAGCTCGTCGCACTTGACCTTGGCTTCCAGCATGTCGATGGTCGGGATGCCTTCGGTGATGCAGACGATCAGCTTGATGCCGCCGTTGGCCGCCTCGAGGATGGAATCCTTGCAGAACGGAGCCGGAACGTAGATCACCGAGGCTTCGGCGCCGGTGGCTTCCACGGCTTCCTTGACGGTGTTGAACACCGGCAGGCCGAGGTGGGTGCTGCCGCCCTTGCCCGGGGTCACGCCGCCGACCATCTTGGTGCCGTAGGCGATGGCCTGTTCGGAGTGGAAGGTGCCCTGCGAGCCGGTGAAGCCCTGGCAGATGACCTTGGTGTCTTTATTGATCAGGATGCTCATTACTTACCCTCCGCGGCCTTGACGACTTGCTGGGCAGCGTCGGTCAGACTGGTTGCTGCAATGATGTTCAGACCGCTTTCGGCCAGGACCTTGGCGCCCAGTTCGGCGTTGTTGCCTTCGAGGCGAACCACGACCGGGATCTTCACGCCGACTTCTTTCACCGCGCCGATGATGCCTTCGGCGATCATGTCGCAGCGCACGATGCCGCCGAAGATATTGACCAGCACGGCTTTGACGTTGTCGTCGGAGAGGATGATCTTGAACGCTTCGGTCACGCGCTCTTTGGTCGCGCCGCCGCCTACGTCGAGGAAGTTGGCCGGCTGACCGCCGTGCAGGTTGACGATGTCCATGGTGCCCATGGCCAGGCCAGCACCGTTGACCATGCAGCCGATGTTGCCTTCCAGCGCGACGTAGTTCAGTTCCCACTTCTGCGCATGGGCCTCGCGCGGATCGTCCTGGGACGGATCGTGCATGGCGCGCAGCTTGGGCTGACGGTACATGGCGTTGGAGTCGATGTTGATCTTGGCGTCCAGGCAGTGCAGGTTGCCGTCGGCCTTGATCACCAGCGGGTTGACTTCCAGCAGGGCCAGGTCGTAGTCCTGGAACAGCTTGGCCAGGCCAACGAAGATATGGGTGAACTGCTTGATCTGATCGCCTTTCAGGCCCAGCTGGAACGCCAGCTCGCGGCCCTGGTACGGCTGCGCGCCGACCAGCGGATCGACGGTGGCCTTGAGGATCTTCTCGGGGGTTTCGTGGGCCACTTTCTCGATGTCCACGCCACCTTCGGTGGACGCCATGAACACGATGCGGCGGCTGGAACGGTCGACGACCGCGCCCAGGTACAGCTCCTTGGCGATGTCGGTGCAGGACTCGACCAGGATCTTGCTGACCGGCTGACCGTTGGCGTCAGTCTGGTAGGTCACCAGGCGCTTGCCCAGCCAGTTGGCGGCGAAGGCCTTGGCGTCTTCTTTGCTCTTGACCAGCTTCACGCCGCCAGCCTTACCGCGGCCACCAGCGTGGACCTGAGCCTTTACGACCCACTCGCTGCCGCCAATCTTCTCGCAGGCTGCTGCCGCTTCTTCCGGGGTGTCTACGGCGAAGCCCTTGGATACGGGCAGGCCGTACTCAGCGAACAGCTGCTTACCCTGATACTCGTGGAGATTCATGCTTGTCTACCGTCTTCGTTTGGGTATTGCGCATCCGGTGCTGCACTTGTGGTGCCGCACCACCTGTGACCGCCTTCGAGGGCAGTCCGACGTACGTTCCGCGCCAGGCCTGGGCCGACGCGGGCAGATCGCCGTGGTTCTTCTTATCCTGCAGTCGCCGGCCTCGACCCACCCTGGGGGCGGTCAGGCCGGCGACGCAACGCCGGTGACTCAGCGCTTCTTGCGGTTGGCGATGTGAATGGCGCCGCCATTGACCGCCAGGGCCGCTTCGTGCAGCGCCTCGGACAGGGTCGGGTGGGAGAACACCATCATCCCCAGGTCCTCGGCGCTGGTGCCGAACTCCATGCCGATCGCGCCCTGCTGGACCAGTTCGGCGGCGCTCGGGCCGATCACGTGAACGCCCAGTACGCGATCGCTCTTGGCGTCGGCGATGACCTTGACCAGACCACCGGTGTCGTTGGCCGCCATGGCCCGGCCGCTGGCCGCGAACGGGAAGGTGCCGACATTGACTTCGACGCCCTCGCCCTTGAGCTGCTGCTCGGTCTTGCCGACCCATGCGATCTCCGGATGGGTGTAGATCACCGACGGGATCAGATCATAGTTCATCTGCGCCTTGTGCCCGGCAATGCGCTCGGCCACCATCACGCCCTCTTCCGAGGCCTTGTGCGCCAGCATCGCGCCGCGCACCACGTCGCCGATGGCGTAGACGCCCGGCACGCTGGTGGCGCACTGGTCGTCGACGTAGATGAAGCCGCGTTCGTCCAGGGTCACACCGCTGTCGGCGGCCAGCAGCTCGGTGGTCACCGGACGACGGCCGACCGCTACGATCAGCTTGTCGAAGGTCATCTGCTGCTCGCCGTCGGCATCGGTGAAGGTCACGGTAACCTGCTTCTTCTTCACCTCGGAGCCGGTCACCCGGGCGCCCAGGCGAATCTTCAGACCCTGCTTGGTCAGGGTCTTCATGGCTTCCTTGGCGATCTGCTCATCGGCGGCCGGGAGGAACTTCTCCAGCGCTTCGATCACGGTGACCTCGGCGCCGAGGCGTGACCATACCGAACCCAGTTCCAGGCCGATCACGCCGGCACCGATCACCCCGAGCTTCTTCGGTACGCTCTGGAATTCCAGGGCGCCGGTGGAGTCGACGATGACGTCCTGATCGACCGGGGCCGGCGGGATGTCCACCGGCTTGGAGCCGGAAGCCAGGATCACGTTCGCGGCCTCGACGATCTGGGTGGTGCCGTCCAGCGCGGTGACTTCCACCTGCTTGCCGGCCAGCAGCTTGCCGTGACCTTCCAGCAGGGTCACGCCATTGGCCTTGAACAGGCCGGCAACGCCGCCGGTGAGGTTCTTGATGATGGTGTTCTTGCGCGCCACCATGGCCGGGACGTCGATGGTCACGCCCTTGGCTTCGATACCGTGGATGGCGAAGCCTTCCTTCGCCTCGTGGTACTTCCAGGAGCTGTCCAGCAGCGCCTTGGAGGGAATGCAACCGACGTTCAGGCAGGTGCCGCCGAGAGCGATCTTGCCCTGGTTATCCTGGTACTTCTCGATGCAGGCGGTCTTCAGACCGAGCTGGGCTGCTTTGATGGCTGCCACATAGCCACCAGGGCCGGCACCGATGACTACCACGTCGAATTTCTGGGTCATAACTCATTCCTTTTCGGATGAAGACGACGGCCCCTTATGGGGGCCGTCGCACTCAGGACAAACGGATTAGATATCCAACAGCAGACGCGCCGGGTCTTCCAGCAGGTCTTTCATGGTAACCAGGAAGGTCACGGCTTCCTTACCATCGATCAGGCGGTGGTCGTAGGACAGTGCCAGGTACATCATGGGCAGGATCACCACCTGACCGTTCACCGCCATGGGCCGCTCCTGGATCTTGTGCATGCCGAGGATCGCGGTCTGTGGCGGGTTGACGATCGGCGTCGACAGCAGCGAACCGAACACCCCACCATTGGAGATGGTGAAGGTGCCGCCGGTCATGTCTTCGATGGTCAGCTTGCCATCTTTGGCCTTCTTGCCGAAGGCGCCGATGGTGCCTTCGATCTCCGCCAGGCTCATGTGCTCGGCGTTACGCAGTACCGGCACCACCAGGCCACGGTCGCTGGACACGGCGACGCCGATGTCCTGGTAACCGTGGTAGACGATGTCGCTGCCGTCGATCGAGGCATTGACGCCCGGCTGGCGCTTCAGCGCTTCGGTGGCGGCCTTGACGAAGAAGGACATGAAGCCCAGGCGCACGCCGTTGTGCTTCTTCTCGAACAGGTCCTTGTACTTGGAGCGCAGCTCCATGATCGGCTTCATGTTGACTTCGTTGAAAGTCGTCAGCATGGCCATGGAGGACTGCGCCTCGACCAGGCGCTCGGCGACCTTGGCCCGCAGGCGGGTCATCGGCACGCGCTTCTCGACGCGATCGCCGGCTTCCAGCTTAGGGGCGGCAGCGGCGGCTGGCTGGGCGGCCGGTGCGGCGGCCGGCGCCTTCTTCTTCGCCTCGACGGCGGCGACCACGTCTTCCTTGGTCACCCGGCCGCCCTTGCCGGTGCCGGCGATGCTGTTCGGGTCGATGCCATTCTCTTCGGCCAGCTTGCGCGCCGCCGGCGAGAGGATCGCGTCGTCGCCCGCGGCGGCCGGAGCGGCTTGCTGGGCAGCGGCGGCCTGCGGGGCAGCGGCGGCAGCGCCGGCGGTCAGCTTGCCGAGCAGTTCGCCGCTGAGCACGGTATCGCCTTCGTTCTTGACGATCTCGGTGAGCACGCCGTCGGCCTCGGCCAGAACTTCCATCACCACCTTGTCGGTTTCGATGTCAACGATCAGCTCATCGCGCTTGACCGCATCCCCCGGCTTCTTGTGCCAGGTTGCAACGGTGCCGTCGGCAACCGACTCCGGAAAGGTAGGCGCTTTGATCTCGATAGCCATTATGTGTGGTTCCTTTAATTCGGTTTCTTCAGCGAGGCGGCCTACGCAGGCCGCCTCTTTTGGGCGAAGGCGTTAAACGGTGAAGGCGTCTTGCAGCAGTTTTTCCTGCTGCTCGGCGTGCATCGAGGCGTAACCGCAAGCCGGCGCAGCGGAGCCTTCGCGACCGGCGTACTCGAGGAACAGCGTCTTCTTGTGCGCGGTGGCGACCCGCCGCATGTGGTGCTGACTGCAGTACCAGGCGCCCTGGTTCATCGGCTCTTCCTGGCACCAGACGATGTGCTTGAGGTTCTTGTACGGCGCCATGACCTCGGCCAGATCGTCTTCCGGGAACGGATAGAGCTGTTCGATGCGCACGATGGCGATGTCCTGGCGCTCCTCGGTCCGGCGCTTCTCCAGCAGGTCGTAGTAGACCTTGCCGCTGCACAGGACCAGGCGCTCGACCTTCTTCGGATCGAGCGTATCGAGCTCCGGGATCACCGTCTGGAACGAGCCCTCGGCCAGGTCCTCCAGGGTCGAGATGGCCAGTTTGTGGCGCAGCAGCGACTTGGGCGACAGCACTACCAGCGGCTTGCGCAGCGGGCGGATCACCTGGCGCCGCAGCAGGTGGTAGATCTGCGCCGGAGTGGTCGGCACGCAGACCTGCATGTTGTGCTCGGCGCACAGCTGCAGGAAGCGCTCGAGGCGTGCCGAGCTGTGCTCGGGCCCCTGCCCTTCATAGCCATGGGGCAGCAGCATGGTCAGGCCGCACAGTCGGCCCCACTTGTGCTCGCCGCTGGAGATGAACTGGTCGAACACCACCTGGGCGCCGTTGGCGAAGTCGCCGAACTGCGCTTCCCAGATCACCAAGGCGTTGGGCTGGGTGGTGGCATAGCCATACTCGAAGGCCAGCACGGCTTCTTCCGAGAGGAAGGAGTCGTACAGGTCGAGCCGCGGCTGGCCGGCGTAGAGGTTCTGTAGCGGCAGGTAAGTGCTGCCATCCTTCTGGTTATGCAGCGCCGCGTGGCGGTGCGAGAAGGTGCCGCGGCCGATGTCCTGGCCGGTCATGCGGATCGGGTGGCCTTCGAACAACAGGGTGGCGTAGGCCATGGTCTCGGCGTAGCCCCAGTTGATCGGCAGCGCACCGGCGCCCATCTTCTGGCGGTCTTCGAGGATCTTCGCGACTTGACGCTGAACCACGAAACCTTCCGGGATCTCCAGCAGCTTGTTGGAGAGGTCCTGCAGGGTCTTCAGATCGAAGCGCGTGTCGTGCCGCGCGGTCCAGGCATGGCCCAGGTACGGGCGCCAGTCGACGAACAGTTCCTTGTTCGGCTCCTTGACCAGGCTCTTGACCACGTGCTGACCGTTGTCCAGCGCGGTGCGGTAGTCGTCGATCTTGGCCTGCACCTCGTCGGCGGAGTGGCTGACCGCAGTGGTCAGCGATTCGGCGTACAGCTCGCGGGTGGTGCGCTGCTTGGCGATCTGCTGGTACATCAGCGGCTGGGTGCCGCTCGGCTCGTCGGCCTCGTTGTGGCCGCGGCGGCGGTAGCAGACCAGGTCGATGACCACGTCGCGCTTGTACTGCATGCGGTAGTCGACGGCCAACTGGGTGACGAACAGCACGGCCTCCGGGTCGTCGCCGTTCACATGGAAGATCGGTGCCTGGATCATCTTCGCCACATCGGTGCAGTACTCGGTGGAGCGCGAGTCTTCCGCACGGCTGGTGGTGAAGCCGACCTGGTTGTTGATCACGATGTGGATGGTGCCGCCCGTCTTGAAGCCGCGGGTCTGCGACATCTGGAAGGTCTCCATGACCACGCCCTGACCGGCGAACGCCGCATCGCCGTGGATGGAGATCGGCAGTACCTTGTCGCCCGCGACGTCACTGCGACGATCCTGGCGGGCACGCACCGAACCCTCGACCACCGGGGAGACGATCTCCAGGTGCGACGGGTTGAACGCCAGCGCCAAGTGCACTTCGCCACCGGCGGTCATGACGTTGGAGGAGAAGCCCTGGTGGTACTTCACGTCACCGGAGCTGAGCCCCTCGACCTTCTTGCCCTCGAACTCGTCGAACAGGTCGCGCGGGTTCTTGCCGAAGGTGTTGACCAGTACGTTCAGGCGGCCGCGGTGGGCCATGCCGATGACGATTTCCTTGGTGCCGTAGGAGCCTGAGCGCTGGATCACCTCGTCCAGCAGCGGGATCAGGCTTTCGCCACCCTCCAGGCCGAAACGCTTGGTGCCCGGGTACTTGGTGCCCAGGTACTTCTCCAGGCCCTCGGCGGCGGTCAGGCGCTCGAGCAGGTGACCCTGCACCTCCGCGGAGAACTGCGGACGGCCGCGCACGCTTTCCAGGCGCTGCTGGAACCAGCTGCGTTGCTCGGAATCGACGATATGGGTGAACTCGGCGCCGATGGTGCGGCAATATGTCTGCTGCAAAGCGTCGCGAATTTCACGCAGAGTAGCCTCTTCCTTGCCGATGAACAGGCCACCGGTACGGAAGGTGGTGTCCAGGTCGGCGTCGGTCAGGCCATAGTGGTTGATCGCCAGGTCGGCCGGCACGGGACGCTGCCAGAGGCCCAGCGGATCTAGCTTGGCGGCCTGATGGCCACGCATGCGATAGGCCTGAATCATCCGCAGCACTTCGACCTGCTTCTTCTCGTGCTCGCTGCTCACGCTGCCGGCGGAAACCGGTTGGGCGCGGCGCTGGTTCTTGGCGAGCAGGACGAAGTGGTCGCGAATCGTCGAGTGCGATACGTCTGTGGCGGCGCTGCCGTCGCTCGGCAACTTCTGGAAGTAGGTGCGCCACTCTTCTGGCACAGCGTTGGGATCGTGCAGGTAGAGCTCATAGAGCTCTTCCACGTAGGCAGCGTTGCCACCAGATAGGTGGGCACTGTCCCACATGCGCTGCATCACGCTTTCTTGCATGCTTGGTCACCCTCAGTAAGGGGACACCATCGGCGTGGAAACCGCATGGCCTTTCGAAGTCCTGAAGCAGCGACTTCGGTAAAGCCACCACGGATCCTGCAGATAGTCCGGGTACCAGCCCGGATGCCCCTGCTGGTCGTCATATTTTTCAAATAAGAACCACGGCTTTGTGGGCTGCGGCTCTGGCTTAGACTGCGGCGCCGGGTCGGGCCGGCGTCGCAGGTGTAACGGGTCTTGCAAACAGCTGAGAATCAGGTACCGCTCTGCAGCAACATGTTGCGTACGTGACCGATCGCCTTGGTCGGGTTCAGACCCTTGGGGCAAACGTTCACGCAGTTCATGATGCCGCGGCAGCGGAACACGCTGAACGGGTCATCCAGTGCGGCCAGACGCTCCTCGGTCTTGGTGTCGCGGCTGTCGGCCAGGAAGCGGTAGGCTTGCAGCAGCGCGGCGGGGCCGAGGAACTTGTCCGGGTTCCACCAGAACGACGGGCAGCTGGTCGAGCAGCAGGCGCACAGGATGCACTCGTACAGGCCGTCCAGCTTCTCGCGGTCCTCGGGCGACTGCAGGCGCTCGATGGCCGGCGCCGGGGTGTCGTTCTGCAGGAACGGCTGCACCTTCTCGTACTGCTTGTAGAAGATGCTCATATCGACGACCAGGTCACGGATCACCGGCAGGCCCGGCAGCGGACGGATCACCAGCTTGCCGCCCTTGAGCCCGGCCGCGGAAATCGGCGTGATGCAGGCCAGGCCGTTCTTGCCGTTGATGTTCATACCGTCGGAGCCGCACACGCCCTCACGGCAGGAGCGGCGATAGGAGAAGCCCTCGTCCTGTTCCTTGATCAGCGCCAGCACGTCGAGGACCATGATGTCCTTGCCGCCGGTGTCGACCTGGAAGTCCTGCATGAACGGCGCAGCGTCCTGCTCCGGGTTGTAGCGATAAACACTGACTTGCAACATAGCGGCCACCCTTAATAAGTCCGAACCTTGGGTTCAAACGCCGGCACTGTCTTCGGCGCGAAGTTGACGGCGCGCTTGCTCACGCGCTTCTCACCCGGGAAATACAGGGAGTGGCACAGCCAGTTCTCGTCATCGCGCTCTTCGAAGTCTTCGCGGGCATGGGCGCCACGGGACTCCTTGCGCACTTCTGCGGCCACCGCGGTCGCCTCGGCCACCTCGAGCAGGTTCTGCAGCTCCAGCGCCTCGATGCGCGCCGTGTTGAACGCCTGGCTCTTGTCGGCGATCTTGACGTTGGCGATGCGCTCGCGCAGGTCGGCCAGCTGGGTGATGCCCTTCTGCATGTACTCGCCGGTGCGGAACACGCCGAAGTAGTTCTGCATGCAGTTCTGCAGTTCCTTGCGCAGCGGTGCCACGTCTTCGCCGGTGCTGCGCTCGTTGACCCCGGCCAGGCGCTTGAGCGACTGCTCGATGTCGGTCTCGGAGGCGCCACGGACCTCGACACCCTCCTTCAGCGCCTTCTCCAGGTGCAGGCCGGCAGCGCGACCGAATACCACCAGGTCGAGCAGCGAGTTGCCGCCCAGGCGGTTGGCACCGTGCACCGACACGCAGGCCACTTCGCCCACGGCGAACAGGCCCTCGATGATCTTGTCGTTACCGTTGGCATCCTGGGTGATGGCCTGGCCATGGATGTTGGTGGCGACGCCGCCCATCATATAGTGGCAGGTCGGGACCACCGGCACCGGCGCGACGACCGGATCGACATGGGCGAAGGTCTTCGACAGTTCGCAGATGCCCGGCAGGCGGCTGTGCAGCACGTCCTCGCCGAGGTGGTCGAGCTTCAGCATCACATGGTCGCCTTCCGGACCACAGCCATTGCCGGCGATGATTTCCTTGACCATGGAACGGGCGACCACGTCGCGGCCGGCCAGGTCCTTGGCGTTCGGCGCATAGCGCTCCATGAAGCGCTCGCCGTGCTTGTTGATCAGGTAGCCGCCTTCGCCACGGCAGCCTTCGGTCACCAGCACGCCGGCACCGGCGATACCGGTCGGGTGGAACTGCCACATCTCGATGTCCTGCACCGGCACGCCGGCCCGCAGGGCCATGCCGACGCCGTCACCGGTGTTGATCAGGGCATTGGTGGTGGACGCATAGATGCGACCGGCACCGCCGGTCGCCAGCACCACGGCCTTGGAGCGGATATAGACGGTTTCGCCGGTTTCCAGGCAGATGGCGATGACACCGACGATAGCGCCGTCCTGGTTCTTCACCAGGTCGACCGCGTACCACTCGTTGAGGAACGAGGTGCCGGCCTTGAGGTTGGCCTGGTACAGGGTGTGCAGCAGGGCGTGACCGGTACGGTCGGCCGCGGCGCAGGTACGGGCAGCCTGGCCGCCCTTGCCGAAGTCCTTGGACTGGCCGCCGAACGGACGCTGATAGATGCGCCCCTGCTCGGTACGGGAGAACGGCAGCCCCATGTGTTCGAGCTCGAACACGGCCTCCGGCCCTACGGAACACATGTACTCGATGGCGTCCTGGTCACCGATGTAGTCGGAGCCCTTGACGGTGTCGTACATGTGCCAGCGCCAATCGTCGTTCGGGTCGGCCGAAGCGATGGCACAGGTGATGCCGCCCTGGGCGGAAACGGTGTGCGAACGGGTCGGGAAGACCTTGGTGACCACCGCGGTCTTGTGGCCGCCCTGGGCCAGCTGCAGCGCTGCGCGCATGCCGGCGCCGCCGCCACCTACGATGATGGCGTCATAAGAAAGAGTACGAATGCTAGTCATGGATCAGATACCCCAAAGAATCTGCACGCCCCAGACGAAAAACGCGAACATGGCAATGCCACACGCGGCCTGGAAGAGAAAACGCACGGCAGTCGCCGACTTGCCCAGCGCCATCGGCGTCAGGTAGTCGGTGGAAATCGTCCACATGCCGACCCAGGCGTGGGCGCTGAGCGCCACCAAGGCCAGCAGACTGAAGATGCGCATCGCAGTAGCGGAGAACAGACCATGCCATTCGGCATAACCCATGCCGGGGTTAACGACTACGAAACCCAGCAGGAACAACACATAAGCCGCGAGAACGACCGCAGAAACCCGCTGAGCCATCCAGTCATAGAGGCCCGAACGCGAGAAGTTCGTGACATTGGTTACCATATCCACACCCCCAGCAGCAGGATCACGACCACCGAAACGGCGATGACGATTTGCGAGCCCAGCTTGCCGCCTTCCAGCGTCTCACCGATGCCCATGTCCATGATCAAGTGGCGCACACCGGCCACCAGGTGGTACAGCAGAGCGGACAGCAGACCCCAGATCACGAACTTGGCCAGCGGACTGGTCAAACATTCCTTCACCTGGGCGAAGCCCTCCTCGGACGCCAGCGACTTGTCGAGGCCGAACAGCAGCACGGCGATACCGACGAAGAGGATGACACCGGAGATACGGTGAAGAATGGACGTGTAAGCGGTGACTGGGAGTTTGATAGTCCTAAGGTCTAGGTTTACAGGTCGTTGGCTATTCACGGCTTTTTTATCACACTGAGAGCCCCTAACTAGCAGGGCAAAGTTGTCGGGAAGTGCACTGGTCAGGTACCCATCACCCAAGGAGTGACGACCGCATCAAATGGGGCTCGAAACCCCCGGCGGTCGGGCGCAGAGTATAGACAGTTAGGTTACTAATGACAACGCAAAGCCCCCCACCAAAATGCGCATTGCACTGCCCAGGCAAAAGGCGTAAATAGCGGCCTTTTTTCGTCAAAAACCGCCCTCAAACCCTTCTACTGCCTGGCTTTTCGCAAATTGACTTTCGGATTTATCTCACTATAGTGGTGCGGGCCCTGCGTGGGGGGCTGACAGATGATTTCAAGCATAACTAGGAGGCCACCCATGGCTGACAAAAAAGCGCAGTTGATCATCGAGGGCGCAGCCCCCGTCGAACTGCCCGTCCTAACCGGCACCGTTGGTCCCGATGTAATCGACGTACGGGGCCTGACCGCCACGGGCCGTTTCACTTTTGATCCTGGCTTTATGTCCACCGCCTCGTGCGAGTCGAAGATCACCTATATCGACGGCGACCAGGGCGTCCTGTTGCACCGCGGCTACCCCATCGAGCAGCTGGCCGAGCATTCCGACTACCTGGAAACCTGCTACCTGCTGCTCAACGGCGAACTGCCGAACGTGGAGCAGAAGGCCGCCTTCGTCAGCTCCATCAAGAACCACACCATGGTTCACGAGCAGCTGAAGACCTTCTTCAACGGCTTCCGCCGCGATGCCCACCCCATGGCCATCATGTGCGGCGTGGTCGGCGCCCTCTCGGCCTTCTACCACGACTCCCTGGACATCAATAATCCGCAGCACCGCGACATCTCCGCGATGCGCCTGATCGCCAAGATGCCGACCCTGGCGGCGATGGTGTACAAGTACTCCATGGGCCAGCCGATGATGTATCCGCGCAACGATCTGAACTACGCGGAAAACTTCCTGCACATGATGTTCAACACCCCGTGCGAGATCAAACCGATCAGCCCGGTGCTGGCCAAGGCGATGGACAAGATCTTCATCCTCCACGCCGATCATGAACAGAACGCCTCGACCTCGACCGTGCGCCTGGCCGGCTCGTCCGGCGCCAACCCCTTCGCCTGCATCGCCGCCGGTATCGCCGCCCTCTGGGGCCCGGCCCACGGCGGCGCCAACGAAGCCGTGCTGAGCATGCTCGACGAGATCGGCGACGTGTCCAACATCGACGCCTTCATCGCCAGGGCCAAGGACAAGAACGACCCGTTCAAGCTGATGGGCTTCGGTCACCGCGTGTACAAGAACCGCGACCCGCGCGCCACCGTGATGAAGCAGACCTGCGACGAAGTGCTGGCCGAGCTCGGCATCACCAACGACCCGCAACTGGCACTGGCCATGCGCCTGGAAGAGATCGCCCTGACCGATCCCTACTTCAAGGAACGCAACCTGTACCCGAACGTCGACTTCTATTCGGGCATCATCCTCAAGGCGATCGGCATTCCGACCAGCATGTTCACCGTGATCTTCGCCCTGGCGCGGACCGTCGGCTGGATTTCGCACTGGAAGGAAATGCTCTCCAGCCCGTACAAGATCGGCCGCCCGCGCCAGCTGTACACCGGCCACCCGCAGCGCGACCTGCCGCGCTAAGCGTCTTCGTCGCACCGCACAAAAAAGGCTGCCTCAGGCAGCCTTTTTTGCATTCTGCGCGCCCTCTTCATCGGGCGGCTGCATCGCCGACGCTCGCTCAACTGGCCCAGGCCGTGCTCTGCTCCAGCCAGCCAAGCAGCCGAATGGCCTCTTCACGACTGGCGCCGCACACCTCGGCATCCGCCTGAAACGCCGCGCATACCGCCGGCCGCTCAGGCTTACCGAACAGGCCGCAAAAGTTGTCTGCCGACAGCTGTATGCAGCGCTCGCCGGCCGCCTTGCCTTGCGGCATGCCGGGAATGGGGGAACTGATCGAAGGGGCGATGCAACAGGCGCCACAGCCGGCACGGCAGTTCATGACGACGAAACCTCGGAATATTCTGGAGATCGGGACGGGTCGGCGATCTTACCCGAGACCCCGGCGGCTTGGCAGCTATCTGGAGGCGCATCCCGAGGGCGCGGGCGACAGTCGGCAGTGACAGGCCGTCGGCCAGGGCCATCGAGCACCTCGGCACAAGCGCCGCAGGCCCCGCCCGCGCTCGCGCTCGCGCTCGCCCATTGCAAGCACGCTCGGGCCAGCCGCCCGCCGGCAACGAGCGGCGCCCCCTCAGGCTCTCTTGGACGCCTGCAGCCGGGCGATCAGGCTGGATGTGTCCCAGCGCCCGCCGCCCATCGCCTGCACATCGGCGTAGAACTGGTCGACCAGCGCGGTGACGGGCAACTGGGCGCCATTGCGGCGCGCCTCCTCGAGCAGGATCGCCAGATCCTTGCGCATCCAGTCGACGGCGAAACCGAAGTCGAACTCCCCGTCCAGCATGGTCTTGTGACGATTCTCCAGCTGCCAGGATTGCGCCGCGCCCTTGCTGATCACCTCCATCGCGCCATGCCCGTCGAGCCCCGCGCACTGAGCGAAGTGCAGGGCCTCGGAGAGCCCCTGGACCAGGCCGCCGATGCAGATCTGGTTGACCATCTTGGTCAGCTGTCCGCTGCCGGCGGCGCCCATCAGCCGCACCATCCGCGCGTAGGCCTGCAGCACCGGCTCGACCTGGGCGTAGGCCTGTGCCTCGCCGCCGACCATTACGGTAAGCACGCCGTTCTGCGCACCGGCCTGGCCACCCGATACCGGCGCATCGAGAAAGCCCAGGTGCAGCTCGGCCGCCCGCTGGGCCAGTTCGCGGGCGACATTCGCCGACGCCGTGGTGTGATCGACCAGCACCGCGCCGGGGGTCATGCCGGCGAAGGCACCGTCGGCACCCAGCACCACGGCGCGCAGGTCATCGTCGTTGCCCACGCACACCATGACGAAATCCGCGCCCTGCGCTGCCTCGCGCGGGGTCGGCGCACTGCTTCCGGCATGCTCCGTCAGCCATTGCGCGGCCTTGGTCGCCGTGCGGTTGTACACACACAGCTGATGCCCGGCGCGCACCAGATGTCCCGCCATGGGATAGCCCATCACGCCCAAACCGATAAAGGCCACCTTCGCCATACACACCTCCGAGAACAAGGCGACCAGCCTAACACGGGGCTTGCCAGGCCCGAAAAGCCTTGCATACTGCCTCTAACGCAAGGGAGGGCCCATGGGACACTGGCTGGTAATCGACCTGGAAGCGACCACCGAGGAAGGTGGCTGGCCGCTCGAGGACATGGAGATCATCGAGATCGGCGCCTCCCTCGTGCGCCCCAACGGCCAGGAAGTGGATCACTTCCAGCGCTATGTGCGACCGCTGCGGCGGCCCCACCTGACCGCCTTCTGCCGCGCCCTGACCCATATCGACCAGGCCAGCATCGACTCCGCCGCACCACTGCCCCTCGTATGGCCGCAGTTCGAGCGCTGGCTGTGCGGCCACCGACCGCGCCTGCTGGGCTGGGCCAGCTGGGGCGAATACGACAGGCGCCAGCTGGAACAGGACTGGCAGCGCCTGCAGCTGCACAGTTGCCTCGCCGAGGTGCCCCACCTCAACCTCAAACGGCGTTTCGCCGAAGCCCGCCAGCTGCCCCGCCCGGTCGGCCTCAACAACGCACTGCAACTGGCCGGCCTGCAATTCGGCGGCCAGCAGCATCGGGCCCTGACCGACGCGCGCAACACCGCGCGCCTGCTACCGCTTGCCCTGCCGCTCTAGCGGCCCGCAAAGCGGATGACGCCTTGCCGAGGCTTGGGCATACTGGCGACCTTTTTCCGCCCCTTCTGCGAGGAGTTCAGATGTTCAAGGTCAACGAATACTTCGACGGCACCGTCAAATCCATCGCCTTCGACATGGCCGCGGGCCCGGCTACCATCGGCGTGATGGCCGCGGGCGAGTACGAGTTCGGCACCAACCAGCTGGAAGTGATGCATGTGGTCGCCGGCGCCCTGACCGTACAACTGCCGGGCAGCGACAGCTGGGAAACCTTCGCCGCCGGCAGCCAGTTCACCGTTCCGGCCAACAGCAAGTTCCAGCTGAAGGTCGCCGTCGACAGCGCCTATCTCTGCGAATACCGCTGAGCGCCCGGGCTGACGAGAACCGGCCCAATGGCCGGTTTTTTTATGTCCAGCGCCCACCTGAGGAGTAGCCCATGCAGGGTCGCGCCGCCCTAGCCCCCATCGCCCTGCTGCTGGTGGCCATGCTCTCGATCCAGGGCGGCGCCTCCCTGGCCAAGAGCCTGTTCCCGCTGGTCGGCGCGGAAGGCACCACCGCCCTGCGCCTGGGTCTCGGCGCGGTGATTCTCGCCCTGATCATGCGCCCCTGGCGCGCGCACCTGAGCCTGGAAGGCGGCCAGGCGCTGCTGGCCTACGGCCTGGCGCTGGGCGGCATGAACCTGCTGTTCTACATGGCGCTGCAGACGGTGCCACTGGGGATCGCCGTGGCCCTGGAATTCACCGGGCCACTGGCCCTGGCCCTGTTTTCCTCGCGCCGCGCCCTGGACTTCGCCTGGGTCGCCCTGGCGATCTTCGGCCTGTGGCTGTTGCTACCCGGCGACGCGACAAACAGCCGGCTCGATCCACTCGGAGCCGCCCTGGCGCTCGGCGCCGGCCTGTGCTGGACCCTGTACATCGTCTTCGGCCAGAAGGCCGGCGCCGCATACGGCCGCCAGACCGTGGCCCTGGGCACCCTGGTCGCCGCCCTGCTGGTGATGCCCATCGGCCTGTGGCAGGCCGGCGCCAGCCTGTTCGCGCTCGATCTGCTGCCCGTCGCCCTGGCGGTCGCGGTGCTCTCCTCGGCCCTGCCCTACAGCCTGGAGATGGTCGCCCTGACGCGCCTGCCGACGCGCACCTTCAGCGTACTGATGAGCATGGAGCCGGCGATCGCGGCGCTGTCCGGCCTGCTGCTGCTCGGCGAGCGCCTGGACTGGAGCCAGTGGCTGGCCATCGGCGCAATCGTCCTCGCCTCGGCCGGCGCCGCCGCCACCATTCGCCCCAAGGGCACGCCGCTCTAGCTAGCCGGCGGCGTCGAACTGCAGCGCCGCCAGCCGGGCGTAGAGCGGGCTGCCGGCCATCAGTTCGGCATGACTGCCGACGGCCACCAGCCGGCCATGCTCGATGACGGCGATACGGTCGGCGCTCTTCACCGTCGCCAGGCGGTGCGCGATCACCAAGGTGGTGCGCCCGGCCATCAACCGCGGCAAGGCCTGCTGGATCAGGTGCTCGCTCTGCGCGTCGAGCGCGCTGGTGGCCTCGTCCAGCAGCAGGATCGGCGCATCCACCAGCAGCGCGCGGGCGATTGCCAGGCGCTGACGCTGCCCGCCGGACAGGCCCAGGCCGGCGTCGCCGAGGTGGGTCTGGTAGCCGTCCGGCAACCTCATGATGAACTCATGGGCGTAGGCCGCCCGCGCCGCAGCCTCGACCTCGGCGTGGCCGGCCTCGGTCCTGCCGTAGCGGATATTGTCCTCGACCGTGCCGAAGAACAGCGCAGGGCTCTGCGCCACCAGGGCGAAGCAGCGCCGCAACTGCGCGGGATCGAGCCGCTCGATGGCCTGGCCGTCGATCAGGATGCGTCCCTGCTGGGGATCGAAGAAGCGCAACAACAGGTCGAACAGGGTCGACTTGCCTGCACCGGACGGACCGACCAGGGCCAGGGTCTCACCGGGCGCGACGCTCAGGTCGATGCCGTCGACCGCATAGTTGCCAGGGCGCGAGGGATAGGCGAAACGCACCCCCTCGAGCTCGATGCGCCCGCGCACCGGCTGCCGCAGCTGCAGCACGGCGTCGCCGGTCGGCGGGATGATTTCGTTGCGCGCCCGCAATAGCTCGGCGATGCGCTCGGCCGCCCCCGCCGCCCGCTGCAGCTCGCCTATCACCTCGCTGAGGGTGCCGAAGGCCGAGCCGACGATCAGGCTGTAGAAGACGAAGGCCGCCAGCTCGCCGCCGGAGATCCGCCCGGCGATCACATCCATGCCGCCGACCCAGAGCATCACCCCCACCGCCCCCAGGACCAGCACTATGACCAGGGTCACCAGCCAGGCGCGCTGCCTGATGCGCCGGCGTGCGGTGTCGAAGGCGGCTTCCGCCGACAGGGCGAAGCGCCGCCGGTCCTCGGCCTGGTGGTTGTAGGCCTGCACCGTCTTGATCTGCCCGAGCACCTCGCCGACGTAGCTGCCGACATCGGCCACCCGGTCCTGACTCAGGCGCGACAGCTGACGCACCCGCCGGCCGAAGATCAGGATCGGTGCCACCACCAGGGGCAAGGCCAGCAGCACGATGCCGCTGAGCTTAGGGTTGGTGACGATCAACAGCACGACGCCGCCGACCAGCATGATCAGGTTGCGCAACGCCATCGACAGCGACGAGCCGATCACCGACTGCAGCAGGGTGGTGTCGGCGGTCAGACGCGACTGGATCTCCGAGCTGCGGTTGCTCTCGTAGAAGCCGGGATGCAGCTCGATCAGGTGGTTGAACACCCGCTTGCGGATATCCGCGACGAAACGCTCGCCGATCCACGACACCAGGTAGAAACGGGTAAAGGTGCCGATGGCCAGGGCCAGCACCAGGACGAAGAACAGGCCGATCGAGTCGCGCAGCGCCTGGGGCGACTGGGTCGCCAGGCCCTGGTCCACCAGCAGCTTGATGCCCTGCCCCATGGACAGGGTGATGGCGGCGGTGAACAGCAGCGCCAACAGGGCACCGAGAACGCGCCCGCGATAGGGTGCGATGAAGCGCCAGGCCATGCCCAGGGCCTCGCGCTGGCGGGAGGAAAGAATCGCGATCATGGCTGCTCGCAGAGGGACATGGGGCCCGGCTCGTCAGGATTCAACGCGCACTCCGGGCGGCGACTCCGCCCACCAGTCCAGCGAACAGAGCACCGGCGATACGCGGCCGGCGGCGCTCAGTCATGCAGGAAGCGTCGGGCATGGTCGGGGTCGGGCAACAGGCAGCTGTCGTAGCGGCCGAACAGCCGATAGCGGTTCAGCGCGATGCGGTCGTAGGCCCAGTCGCGCAGCCACCGGGGGCACAGGCGCAACAGGCCGAGGGCGCGCCAGGGCCAGTCGAGCTGGCCGAGGATGCGCAGCACCGCCGTGGAGCGCACGAACAGTTCGCCAGCCTCCACATAGGCCATGGTGTCGAAGCGCTCCAGCGGCAGGCCGAACCAGGCGAGGATCGCCCGCCCCTCGGGCGACTGCACGGCGGCCAGCCTGAAACGCCGCTGGCGATCGTGGCGGATCAGGAATTTCGCCCAACCGTTGCACAGCCGGCACACGCCATCGAACAGCACCAGTCGCTCGCCCGGCTGGATATGGGGGGGAGACCCGCCTGAACTCATCTACATCCTCCAACCTGTGGTGCATCCGGGCCAGGCCCAGTCCCAGCTTAAACCTCGGCGGCCACGGGATACAGCAACTCTTCCTTGTACCCCGCCCAGACCCGCACCGCATCGGGAAAGGCATCGTCCAGCTGGACGTCGCCGCTGTCGACCAGCAGCGGGCGCCCCTGCAGGGTGGCGAGCTTGCGCTTGGTCGCTACCACCCGCAGATGCTCCAGGCCGATGGCCCGCAGCACCCGCGGGCTGATCTGCTGGTTGCCGCGCCCGAGAATATGGCCCTGGCCGCCGATGGCGGTGACCAGCAGGCGTGCCGGGTGCCCGGCCACCAGCGCGAACAGCTGCGCCTCGGTGACGTCCCGGGCGAGCACCTGGCCGTTCTCGATCACGTCGACGCCCAGCAGCGTGGTCTCCAGGCCCAGGTTCTGCGCCAGGCCGTGCAGGGTCGAGCCCGGACCGAAGACATAGCGCACCCCGTCCTCCCAGCTGTTCTCCAGCCAGTCCGCCAGATCGCTCAGCACCAACTCCTCGGATTCCACCCCGGCCTGCTTGACCTGCTGCACGAAGGCGCCCTCCTCCGGCACGCACAGCTCGCCGTACCAGCGCGCCGCGACCCGCCCCTCGCGCAGCGCCGCCTCGTCGAGGTCACGCACCTCGCCGCTGGCCAGGCGCACCAGGCCGCCCTCGACCAGACGCCGGGTCAGCTCGCCGGCGGCTCGCGGGCTGATCGCGTAGACCCCGGAATGGATCTTCACCCCGGCCGGAATACCCAGCACCGGCTGGCCCTCGCGCACCGCCGCGCAGACATCGCGGGCCGTGCCGTCGCCGCCGGCGAACAGGATCAGGGCGACCCCGGCCTCCTGCAGCGCCATGACGGCCTGACGGGTATCGACGGCACTGGTCGGGGCCGCGGCCAGTTCCCCGGCCAGGCGATAGGCGAAGCCCATCTCGGCCAGCAGGTCCGCGCCCATCGCCCCGGGAAAGGTCAGGAACTCCAGGCGCTCGCGCAGCGGCCGCAAGCACTCCAGGGCGGTACGGGTGCGCTGTGCCGCCTTCGGCGTGCTGCCCAGGGCCAGCGCCTGCTCCGCCACCCCGTCGCTGCCCTTGAGCCCGGCCGGGCCGCCCAGACCGGCCAGTGGATTGATGATCAGTCCCAGGTGAAACGGTTGCATAATGACCTCGTTGGGCCCTCGCCCCTGCGAAGGCGTTGGTAACTGACGTAACGCCGGCGGCGCATCCGTTCGTTGGCCGGCGCGACTGTAACTCGCGACGAAAAACCGTCGTCTCTATTTGTCACCGCGCGTTCATCTGCACCTTCTAGACTGCGCGCACCCACCGATGAGGAGACATCTCATGAACTCGCCCAAGCAGTCCCCCGATCAGCAGGTTGAAACCCCTGAACCGCAACAGCCGGTGGGCGGTTCGATCATCGACGCCGAGGGCCGCGAAGTGCCCATCACCGAGCACATGATCCAGCACGCCTGCGACGAGCTGGACAAGGACTTCGTGATCCCCAAGCCGCACTGATGCCGGCACGCCCCCTCCCGCCCAGTCCGCACCTGAGCGCATTGCCCTAGGACACTAGCCGAGGCTGGCGCCCAGGGCCCTGACCCGTTGCACCAGGCGCGCCGCCTCGCCCCGCACCGCGACCCGCAGGCCGTCGATCTCGCGGCGCACCGGATAGTGCTTGCGCAGCGCGTCGAAGGCCGCACGGCGGCCAGCTGCGTCACCGCTCAGGCTGCGACGGAAATCGGCATCGTCGCGGCGCGGGTCGTACACCGCGCGGCACAGCGTGGCCAGGGCCCAGTCCGGGTCGGCCGCGGCATCCAGCGCCAGCTCGCCGAGCCAGGGCGCCGGCATCAGCTCAGCCAGATCCTGCGTCGCCTCCAGCCCCAGGTGCCGGCAGGCCGCCCGGTAGATCTGCGCCGTCCCGCGCAACTTGCCGTCCAGGCTGTAGCCGGCGATGTGCGGCGTCGCCAGATGGCAGAGCTCGGCCAGCTCGACATCCACCTGCGGCTCCCCCTCCCAGACATCCAGCACCGCCTCCAGGTCGTCACGCCGCCGCAGCGCCTCGCGCAGCGCGGCATTGTCCACCACCGCGCCGCGGCTGGCATTGATCAGCCAGGTGCCGGGCTTCAGCCGGGCCAGGCGGGCGGCGTCGAACAGGTGGTGGGTGCCCGCATCCAGCGGCGTGTGCAGGCTGATCGTGTCGCATTCCTCGAGCAGCTGCTCCAGCTCGACGAAGTCGCCCCCCTCGGCCGCCTGCCGCGGCGGATCGCACACCAGCACCTGCCAGCCCAGGCCGCGCAAGACCTCGACCAGGCGCCCGCCGACCTGGCCGGCACCGACCACGCCGAAGCGCCGCTGCGCCAGGGGCACGCCATAGGTATCGGCCAGGCTGAGCAGACTCCCGAGGACATAGTCGACCACCCCGCGGGCATTGCAGCCGGGTGCGCTGGCCCAGGCGACCCCGGCCTGCTGCAGGTACTCCAGGTCCAGGTGGTCGGTGCCGATGGTGCAGGTGCCGACGAAGCGCAGCGCGCTGCCCTCGACCAGGGCCCGGTCGACCCGGGTCACCGAGCGCACCAGCAGCAGTTCGGCATCGCCCAGCGCCGCGCGGTCGATGGCGCGGCCGGGCAGGCGTCGGATCTCGCCGAAGGGGCCGAAGAACTCGTCGAGCAGGGGAATGTTTTCGTCCGCGACTATTCGCATGGCAGGGCTCCGCAGGTCAGGCGGCCATTCTAAGGCAGCCGGCCGCCAGCGTCGCCCCGCACTGTATCGCCGAAACAACTCGCCACTGCGTTTCCTGACCCATGCGTCAACAGGTAGACTGCGCGGTTTTCCCGGAGCGCCAGTGGATGACCTCTATGCCTGCCGATTCTCGCCTGCGGCGCGTGCGCAACGAACTGCGCAGCCTGCTGGTCCTGGCCACGCCGATCATCATCGCCCAGCTGGCGCATACCGCCATGGGCTTCGTCGACACCGTGATGGCCGGCCGGGTCGGCCCGCGCGACCTGGCGGCGGTGGCCCTGGGCAACTCGATCTGGGTGCCGGTGTTCCTGCTGATGACCGGCATCCTCCTGGCCACCACACCCAAGGTCGCCCAGCGCTTCGGCGCCGGCCAGCAGGCCGCCATCGGCCCGCTGGTGCGCCAGGCGCTGTGGCTGGCCCTGGCGGTCGGCGGCGCGGCGGCCGCGGCCCTGTGGAACGCCGAGATCGTCCTGCGCTGGATGGATGTCGAGCCGGGCCTGATCGAGCCGGCCATGGCCTACCTGCGCGCAGTGGCCTGCGGTTTCCCGGCGGTGGCCCTGTATCACGTGCTGCGCTGCTTCAGCGACGGCCTGGGCCACACCCGGCCGAGCATGGTGCTGGGCATCATCGGCCTGCTGCTGAACATCCCGCTGAACTACATCTTCATCTACGGCAAGCTCGGCCTGCCGGCCATGGGCGGCGTCGGCTGCGGCTGGGCCACCGCCCTGGTGATGGGGTTCATGTTGCTGGGCATGCTCTGGTGGGTGAAGTGGGCGCCCCATTACCGGGCGAGCGAGCTGTTCGGCCGCTTCGAGCGGCCGCAGTGGCCGGTGATCCGCCGCCTACTGTCGATCGGCCTGCCGATCGGCATCGCGGTATTCGCCGAGTCGAGCATCTTCGCGGTGATCGCCCTGCTGATCGGCGGCCTCGGCGCCACCGTGGTGGCCGGCCACCAGATCGCCCTGAACTTCAGCTCGCTGGTGTTCATGATCCCCTACTCCCTGGGCATGGCGGTCACCGTGCGGGTCGGCCAGGCCCTGGGACGGAACGACCCACGCGGGGCCCGCTTCGCCGCCGGTGTCGGCATGGCCAGCGCGCTGGCCTATGCCTGCCTCTCCGCCAGCCTGATCCTGCTGCTGCGCGAACCGATCGTGCGGATCTACAGCCCGGACCCGGCGGTGATCGCTCTGGCCTCCGGGCTGATCGTCTACTCCGCACTGTTCCAGCTCTCGGACGCGGTGCAGGTCACCGCCGCCGGGGCATTGCGCGGCTATCAGGACACCCGGGTGACCATGCTGCTGACCCTGTTCGCCTACTGGGGCATCGGCCTGCCGGTCGGCTACAGCCTGGGCCTGACCCACTGGTTCGGCGAACCCAGCGGCCCGCGCGGGCTCTGGCAGGGCCTGGTGGTCGGCCTGACCTGCGCGGCGATCATGCTGGCGCTGCGCCTGAGCGGCAGCGCACGGCGACGCATTCGGGCGGCTAAGCTGGCGGGATGAAGTGCAGAATTCTCGTCCTGCTGGGCCTGCTCGGACTCGCGGCCTGCGGCCCGGCCGATGACGGCCTGGACCTGCAGGCCGACTACCTGCAGCGCCTGGACAACGCCGTCGAGGGCGACGGCTTCGCGGACTTCGCGCCGGACCAACTGCTGCGCTACCGCATGCCGCCGCGGCGCGAACGGCTGATCGAGATACCCGAAATACGCATCGGCCTGCTCGACCTGCTCATCGACGTGCGTCGCTGCCCGGCCCTGCAGCAACAAATCAGCCTGCGCAACAGCAGCCTGGGCAAGCAGCTGCAGCCGAGCAGCCGCCTGGGCTACGAGGGCGACCTGCTGCGCGCCTTGCACGCCTGCCTCGACAGCCTGGAAACCGGCCGCAACCCGCACCTGCAAGCCACCCTGAGCGCCCTGGCGCAGGAGAAGCGCCGGCAGCTACCGGCGGTGTTCTGGAACGCCGTCAATGGCAGCGCCGAGGTCGAACGCTACCTGCGCTTCGCCGACCGGGCCCTGCCCGTGCAGCCCGCCGAGGACGCTGCGGCGCTCGACGCCCTGGCGCAACTGGCCGCCCTCGGCACGGCCCTGCCGCAGCGCCTGCCGCCCCCGGTGGCGCGACTCGACCCACTGTTCTTCGCCCTGCACGGCAGCGACCAGGGCGGCCAGCTGATCACCAGCCTGGCCAGCCTGCGCCACACCCTGGAGCAGGCCAGCCTGCTCCTGGAGCGTCGCCTGCAGCACAGGCCGCTCTGCCCCCAAGGCAAACCGACCCGCGACGGACGCATCCTGCAGAACATCTTCGTCAAGTTCTACGCCGGCGGCCTGCAGCCCTACCTGGCCATGGTGCACCAGCGCGGCCAACGCTGGAGCGACAGCCTGCGCCGACTCGGCGAGGCGCCGCAGATTCCGCCGGGCACCCGGGACTACCTGCTCGACCTGGCGGGCGAGCGCGACTCCTTATGGCAGGGATTCCAGCGGGCCAACCAGCGCCATGTACGCGCCTGGCAGCAGACCCTGAGGAGCTGCGGCCTGGCGCCGGGTCAGACCGGCTGGGACGGCCAGGCCGCCAGCAGCGACCAGTAGGGCTCCGACAGATACTGGCGCCCCGCCAGCAGGTGCTCCAGATAGTCCCTGGCCGGCAACAAGCCCTCCTCGCGAAACGCCGGGTTGGCGATATACACCCAGGCCGGCTGCACGCCGTGGACGGTGAGGATCGCCAGGCGCTCGCGGCTGTAGTAGATCGGCGTGCCCTCGAAGGGATCGAGCTTGGCGATCTCCCCCAGCTCGGCCAGGCGATAGAGCACGCCCTCCACCACGGCGCCGCGCTGGTGGCGGATGTTGGCATAGGCGCAGCCGGGGCGATCCACCGCGCGCTTGTTGAAGCACAGGGCGAAGCCCGGCAGGCTGCCTGCCATGGCCTCGCGCACGCACAGGCCGCGGGCCTGCATGCGCGCCGGGTTCATGTTCGAGCCGTAGGCGAAGTACCAGCCCATCAGTCGACCTTCTTGCGGATCCAGTACAGGTAGGTGCCGGCCTCTTCGGCCTGCTCCAGCAACTCGTGGCCGAGGAACACGCAGAACTTGGGGATGTCGCGGCGAGTCGAGGGATCGGTGGCGATCACCTTGAGCAGGCCGCCGGCCGGCAGGTCGCGCACCTTGTTGTGCAACATCATCACCGGCTCCGGGCAGTTCAACCCGGTGGCGTCGAGCAGGTCATCGTGAATGGCATCGGTTCGCAGGGACATCGGCTGGCTCCTTGGACAGGCCGCCATTGTCGCGCAAAGCTGACCTCCAGGTCACCTTCGCCGAAGGAGCGCCTGCGACCCGGCGCGCGAGCTAGACTGTAACGCCTGGACAGTCTGCGGGTTCCGACATGTCGACAGCCCCTCGGCCACAGCACTGGTGCCTGATGCGCCTGGACGACAACGGCAACGAGTTCGTCGTGCGCGAAGGCCTCAGCCGGGCCGCCGCCGAGGCCCTGGCCCGCGAGTTCGAGGCCCGCGGCCACAAGCAGAGCTACTGGGCCAGGCCCCAGCCGCCTGCGTCCCGCGACGAACAATGAGACTCAGTCGAACCCGCTACTTGCCCAGGCGGCGCAGGTGGCAGGTGACTTCCTCGCGGTCGTGATAGAGCTGCTTGCAGGCGATCGACACCTTGATCTTGCGCGCGGCGAAGGCGTCCTCGAGACGCTGCAGCAGGCGGCGTACCTCGGCGTAGCGCTGTTTCATCGGCAGCTTGAGGTTGACCACCGCCTCGCGGCACAGGCCCTCGCCGATCCAGGTTTCCAGCAGGGCGGCGCTGCGCGCCGGCTTCTCGACTATGTCGCAGACCATCCAGTCCACCGGCTGCCTGGGCTTCCAGGTGAAGCCGTCGACCATCAGGTGCTGCACCAGGCCGGTGTCCATCAGGCTCTCGGCCATGGGGCCGTTGTCGATGGCGGTGACCAGCATGCCGCGGCGCACCAGCTGGTAGGTCCAGCCGCCGGGGGCGGCGCCGAGGTCGACGCCGGTCATCTCGTCCGACAGGCGCTGCTCCCACTGCTCACGGGGGATGAAGGTGTGCCAGGCCTCCTCCAGCTTGAGGGTCGAACGACTGGGCGCCTCGCGGGGAAACTTCAGGCGCGGAATGCCCATGGGCCACTGCGCCGAGTTGTTGGCCTCGGCGAGGCCGACGAAGGCCTCGCGGCCGCTCCTGAAGGTCAGCAGCAGGCGTGGTTTGTGCGGGTCCTCGACCAGCTTGCCGGCCTTGCTCAGGGCCCGGCGCAGCGGTGCCTCGAACTTCTTGCAGAAGCTCGACAGCTCCTTGCCCTCGTTGCTGTCCAGCACTTCCAGCCACAGGCTGCCGCAGACGGGGTAGTCCGCCAGGTGCGCCAGCAGCACGCTGATGCGATCGCTCTCCGGCAACTCGACGAAACTGCCCCGGGCCCACTGGCGCGGGAAAATCAGCTGATTGAAACGCAGCCCGCGCATCAGGCGCTCGGCGCCCTCGGCTTCGCTGCAGATGAACTCGGCGCAGGCCGTGCCCGGCTTGCCCTTGGCGTAACCGGCTACCCCTAGGCGGGCGGCGTGTTCGGCGATCTCCGCACAGACCTCGCCCTCGAAACCGGGGCGGCAGTGCAGTAACAAAGTAGTCATCGGGGCTCTCCTCAAGGCGCGCATTCTAGCGGAGTCGGCCGCCCCAGGTGGCAACGGCCTGTCCTGTCAGATGGCAAGGCGCGCCAAGCAGGGCTAGTTTGAAGACTCTGCCGAGTTAAATCCGGCTCGCTCGAACGAGCCCCCAGGAGACCCACAATGCCTTCGCTCGATAGCCTGAACAGTCGTCGCAGCCTCGCCGTCGGCGACCAGACCTACCAGTACTTCAGCCTGCCAGAGGCGGCGAAAACCCTCGGCGACATCGCCAGGCTGCCGATGTCGCTGAAAGTGCTGCTGGAGAACCTGTTGCGCTGGGAGGATGGCCAGACCGTCAACGGCGATGACCTGCAGGCCATGGGCGACTGGCTGCAGCATCGCCGCTCGGAGCGCGAGATCCAGTACCGGCCGGCCCGCGTGCTGATGCAGGACTTCACCGGCGTGCCGGCGGTGGTGGATCTGGCCGCCATGCGCGAGGCCATGGCCAAGGCCGGTGGCGACCCGCAGAAGATCAACCCGCTGTCACCGGTCGACCTGGTCATCGACCATTCGGTGATGGTCGACAAGTTCGCCAGCCCCGCCGCCTTCGAGCAGAATGTGGCCATGGAGATGCAGCGCAACGGCGAACGCTACGCCTTCCTGCGCTGGGGCCAGCACACCTTCGCCAACTTCAGCGTGGTGCCGCCGGGCACCGGCATCTGCCACCAGGTCAACCTGGAATACCTCGGTCGCACCGTGTGGACCAGGGAGGAAGACGGCCAGACCTTCGCCTACCCCGACACCCTGGTCGGCACCGACTCGCACACCACCATGATCAACGGCCTCGGCGTGCTCGGCTGGGGCGTCGGCGGCATCGAGGCGGAAGCGGCCATGCTCGGCCAGCCGGTATCGATGCTGATTCCCGAGGTGATCGGCTTCAAGCTCAGCGGCAAACTCAAGGAGGGCATCACCGCCACCGACCTGGTGCTGACCGTCACCCAGATGCTGCGCAGCAAGGGGGTGGTCGGCAAGTTCGTGGAGTTCTATGGCGACGGCCTGGCCGACCTGCCGCTGGCCGACCGCGCGACCATCGCCAACATGGCCCCGGAGTACGGCGCGACCTGCGGATTCTTCCCGGTCGACGACATCACCCTGGGTTATCTGCGCCTGTCCGGCCGTCCGGAGCAGGGCGTCAAGCTGGTCGAGGCCTACTGCAAGGCTCAGGGCCTGTGGCGCGAGCCGGGCGCCGAACCGCTGTTCAGCGACAGCATGGCGCTGGACCTGGGCAGCGTCGAGGCCAGCCTGGCCGGGCCCAAGCGGCCGCAGGACAGGGTCGCGCTGTCCCAGGTCAGCCGGGCCTTCGATGAATTCATGGGCCTGCACGTGCAGCCGGCGCCCAAGGAGGAGAGCCGCCTGCTCGGCGAAGGCGGCGGCGGTGCCGCGGTCGGCGCCGCCTCCCAGGTCAGCGAGGCCGACTTCGAACACGACGGCCAGACCCACAAGCTCAAGGACGGTGCCGTGGTGATCGCCGCGATCACCTCCTGCACCAACACCTCGAACCCCAGCGTGATGCTGGCGGCCGGCCTGCTGGCCAAGAAGGCCGTGGAAAAAGGCCTGAAACGCAAACCCTGGGTCAAGAGTTCGCTGGCCCCCGGCTCCAAGGTGGTGACCGAATACTTCAAGGCCGCCGGCCTGACCCGCTATTTGGACGAGCTGGGCTTCGACCTGGTCGGCTACGGCTGCACCACCTGCATCGGCAACTCCGGCCCGCTGCTCGAGCCCATAGAAAAGGCCATTCAGGAGAACGACCTGACGGTGGCCTCGGTGCTGTCCGGCAACCGCAACTTCGAGGGCCGCGTGCACCCGCTGGTGAAGACCAACTGGCTGGCTTCGCCACCGCTGGTGGTGGCCTACGCCCTCGCCGGCAGCGTACGCATGCACATCGGCGAGGAACCCCTCGGCCATGGCAAGGACGGCAAGCCCGTCTACCTGAAGGACATCTGGCCGAGCCAGCAGGAGATCGCCGAGGCGATCCAGAAGGTCGACACGGCCATGTTCCACAAGGAGTACGCCGAGGTATTCGCCGGCGACGAACAGTGGCAGTCCATCGCGGTGCCGGATGCCGACACCTACGCCTGGCAGGACGACTCCACCTATATTCAGCACCCGCCGTTCTTCGAGAACATCGCCGACGCGCCGCCGCATATCGGCGATATCCATCAGGCGCGGATTCTCGCCCTGCTGGGCGACTCGGTGACCACCGACCACATCTCCCCCGCCGGCAACATCAAGGCCGACAGCCCGGCCGGCCGCTACCTGCGCGAACAAGGGGTCGAACCGAAAGACTTCAACTCCTACGGCTCGCGCCGTGGCAACCACGAGGTGATGATGCGCGGCACCTTCGCCAACATTCGCATCAGGAACGAGATGCTCGATGGCGAGGAAGGCGGCAACACCCTGCATGTGCCCAGCGGCGACAAGCTGTCGATCTACGACGCCGCCATGCGCTACCAGGAGGCCGGCACGCCGCTGCTGGTGATCGCCGGCAAGGAGTACGGCACCGGATCGAGCCGCGACTGGGCGGCCAAGGGCACCAACCTGCTCGGAGTCAAGGCGGTGATCGCCGAAAGCTACGAGCGCATCCACCGCTCCAACCTGGTCGGCATGGGCGTGCTGCCCCTGCAGTTCAAGCCGGGACAGGACCGCAAGACGCTGAAGCTGAGCGGCAAGGAAAGCCTGAGCATCTGCGGCCTGGATGGCGTCGAACTGCACCCGCACATGAACCTGACGGTGGAGGTCAAACGCGAGGACGGTTCCGCCGAGCGCTTCGAGGTGTTGTGCCGTATCGACACGGCCAACGAGGTGGAGTACTTCAAGGCCGGCGGTATCCTGCACTATGTGCTGCGCCAACTGATCGCCGGTAGCTGAGGGCTGGGCTGGCAGGGCACTGCCCTGCCATAGCCCTGGCGTGATAATACTGACGCGGGTCAAGCCAAGTCGCCCCGGGCGCATTATCCTAGCGCTCAACTTCCGGCGGCAATGGCCGACAAGAACAGTATCGCTCCCAGGGACATCTCAGCCATGCGCAACAACCAACCCGTCACCCAGCGTGAACGCAGTTTTCCGGCCCAGCAGCGCCTGATCTCCACCACCGACGCCAAGGGCCAGATCACCTACTGCAACGAAGCCTTCATCGAGATCAGCGGCTTCGGTCGCGATGAGCTGATGGGCGCGCCGCACAACCTGGTGCGCCACCCCGACGTGCCCTCGGCGGTGTTCGAGCACATGTGGCAGACCCTCAAGCAGGGCAAGCCGTGGATGGGCATCGTCAAGAACCGCCGCAAGAACGGCGACCACTACTGGGTCAACGCCTACGTCACGCCGATGCTGGAGAAGGGCCAACTGGTCGGTTACGAGTCGGTGCGGGTCAAGCCCACCGCCGAGCAGGTGCGCCGCGCCGAGGCCCTGTACCAGCGGATCAACGCCGGCAAGTCGGCGATTCCCAGCCGCGACCGCTGGCTGCCGGTACTGCAGAACTGGCTGCCGTTCATCCTGGTCAGCCAGGCCGGCTTCCTGGTCGGCGCCTGGCTCGACTCCAGCTGGGGCTTCCTGCTGGCCGCCCTGCTCTGCGTGCCGCTCGGCCTGGCCGGCGTGAACTGGCAGCAACGGGGAATCAAGCGCCTGCTGCAGCTGGCCGAGCAAACCACCTCCGACCCGCTGATCGCGCAGATGTACAGTGACAGCCGCGGTGCCCAGGGCCGCCTGGAAATGTCCATGCTCAGCCAGGAGGCCCGCCTGAAGACCTGCCTGACCCGCCTGCAGGACAGCGCCGAATACCTGACCCAGCAGGCGCAGCGCGCCGACGCCCTGGCCCAGAACAGCTCGGCCGGCCTCGACCGCCAGCGCCAGGAGACCGAGCAGGTGGCCACCGCGGTCAACGAGATGGCCGCCACCACCCTGGAGGTGGCGAGCAACGTGGCGCGCACCGCCATCGCCACCCAGGAAGCCAATCGCCTGACCAGCCAGGGCCGCAACATCGCCGCGGAAACCCGTGAGGCGATCCAGCGCCTGTCCCTGTCGGTCGGCGAAACCGGCGAGACCGTGACCCGCCTGGCCCAGGACAGCAACGAGATCGGCGGCGTGGTCGACGTGATCAAGGGCATCGCCGACCAGACCAACCTGCTCGCCCTCAACGCCGCCATCGAGGCGGCCCGCGCCGGCGAGATGGGCCGCGGCTTCGCCGTGGTAGCCGACGAGGTGCGCTCGCTGGCCCAGCGCACCGCCGAGTCCACCGAGCAGATCCATCAGCTGATCGCCAAGCTGCAGCGCACCGCCGAGGAAGCGGTGATGACCATGGAGATCGGCCGCAAGCAGGCCGACGACGGCGTCGACAGCGTGCAGAAGGCCGACCAGGCCCTGGCCGGAATCAGCGACGCGGTGGCCAATATCGCCGACATGGCCAACCAGATCGCCGCCGCGGCCGAGGAGCAGAGCGCGGTGGCCGATGAGATCAACCAGAACATCACCAACATCGCCCAGCTGGCCGACCAGACCGCCGGCGAGGCCCAGAGCACGGCCCAGCTCAGCGGCGAGCTGACGGCCACCGCCCGCGGCCAGTACTCCCTGGTGGAGCGCTTCAACCGCTGAGCGTCAGGGGGGTGCTCCGCCCGGCGCCCCCTCGCCTCCTTCCACCAGCACAGGTCGACGCTTCCTCGCCGAAGCGTCGCCGCTCCTCCCGAACAACGGGCGACCCTAGGGCGCGAGGAACGCCAGCACCGCCTGCGCGGCCGCCTGCAGATGCTGCTGGTGGCTGAAACCCGAGCTTTTCAGCGGCTTGAGGTCGTGGTCGGCGGCCGCCAGCCAGTGCACCCGGATCGCCTGTGACAGGGTATAGCCGGCCACCTTCGGGCGGTCGCCCATGGGGTCGCGCTCGCCCTGGACGATCAGGGTCGGCGTGCGCAACTCGGCCAAATGCGCGACCCGCGGCTTGTCGGGCTTGCCGATGGCGTGGAAGGGATAGCCCAGGCACACCAGGGCATCGGCACCCAGCTCATCGGCCAGCAGGCTGGCCATGCGCCCGCCCATGGACTTGCCGCCGATCGCCAGCGGCCCCGCGACCTGTCGCCGCACCAGCTCATGGACTCGGCGCCACTCGTCCAGCAGCCTGGCCTGGGGGCTGGGCGGGCGTTTCTTGCCGTCCAGCCGCCGCGCCGCCATATAGGCGAACTCGAAGCGCACCACCGCCACGCCGCGCTCCGCCAGGCGTTCGGCCATCTGCTGCATGAAGTCGCTGTCCATCGGCGCACCGGCGCCGTGGGCGAGGATCAGCGTCGCCCGACACTCGCCCACGGGCCGATTCCACAACCAGGTCGATGACTCCCCACCCTGGGCGCATTGATCCCCGTCAATACCCATGCCCTGCCCTTTGCTCATGCTTGCCTCGCTTTAAGAATCCGTTGGCGCGCGCCGCCACTGCCGGCGTCCGCGCCAAGCGCTTTCGAACGTTCTGCCATAACCGTGGATGGAAGCCCAGACATGAACACAACAACCAGTGCCGCCTACAACTACAAGGTGGTCCGCCAGTTCGCCATTATGACAGTGGTGTGGGGCCTAGTCGGCATGGGCCTCGGCGTGCTGATCGCCGCTCAGCTGGCCTGGCCCGGCCTCAACTTCGACCTGCCCTGGACCAGCTTCGGCCGCCTGCGGCCACTGCACACCAACGCGGTGATCTTCGCCTTCGGCGGCTGCGCCCTGTTCGCCACCAGCTACTACGCGGTGCAGCGCACCTCCCAGGCCGCGCTGTTCGCCCCCAGGCTGGCCGCCTTCACCTTCTGGGGCTGGCAGCTGGTGATAGTGCTGGCGGCCATCAGCCTGCCGCTGGGCTACACCAGCTCCAAGGAATACGCCGAGCTGGAATGGCCGATCGACATCCTCATCACCCTGGTCTGGGTCAGCTACGCCGTGGTCTTCTTCGGCACGGTGATCAAGCGCAAGGTCAGCCACATCTATGTGGGCAACTGGTTCTTCGGCGGTTTCATCCTCACCGTGGCCCTGCTGCACCTGGTCAACAACCTGGAGGTGCCGGTCAGCCTGACCAAGTCCTATTCGATCTACTCCGGCGCCACCGACGCGATGATCCAGTGGTGGTACGGCCACAACGCCGTGGGTTTCTTCCTCACCGCCGGTTTCCTGGGGATGATGTACTACTTCGTGCCCAAGCAGGCCGAGCGCCCGGTCTACTCCTATCGCCTGTCCATCGTGCACTTCTGGGCGCTGATCACCCTGTATATCTGGGCCGGCCCGCACCACCTGCACTACACCGCCCTGCCGGACTGGGCCCAGTCCCTCGGCATGGTCATGTCGCTGGTGCTGCTGGCGCCGAGCTGGGGCGGCATGATCAACGGCATGATGACCCTCTCCGGCGCCTGGCATAAGTTGCGCACCGACCCCATCCTGCGCTTCCTCGTGGTGTCCCTGGCCTTCTACGGCATGTCCACCTTCGAAGGCCCGATGATGGCGGTCAAGACCGTCAACGCCCTGTCGCACTACACCGACTGGACCATCGGCCACGTGCATGCCGGGGCGCTGGGCTGGGTGGCGATGATCTCCATCGGCTCGCTCTACCACCTGATCCCCAAGGTGTTCGGCCGCGCGCAGATGCACAGCATCGGCCTGATCAACGCGCACTTCTGGCTGGCCACCATCGGCACCGTGCTGTACATCGCCTCGATGTGGGTCAACGGCATTACCCAGGGCCTGATGTGGCGCGCGGTCAACGAAGACGGCACCCTCACCTACTCCTTCGTCGAAGCCCTGGAAGCCAGCCACCCCGGCTTCGTGGTGCGGGTGGTCGGCGGTGCGATCTTCTTCGCCGGCATGCTGCTGATGGCCTGGAACGTCTGGCAGACGGTGCGCGCCAGCAAACCCGCCGAGGTGCAGGCCGCCGCACAGTTTTCGGTCGAAGGAGCCCACTGATGAAACACGAAATCATCGAGAAGAACATCGGCCTGATGGCCCTGCTGATGGTCCTGGCCGTCAGCATCGGCGGCCTGACCCAGATCGTCCCGCTGTTCTTTCAGGACGTCACCAACGAGCCGGTGGCCGGGCTCAAGCCCTACACCGCGCTGCAGCTGGAAGGCCGCGACATCTACATCAAGGAAGGCTGCGTCGGCTGCCACTCGCAGATGATCCGCCCGTTCCGTGCCGAGACCGAGCGCTACGGCCACTACTCGGTGGCCGGCGAGAGCGTCTGGGACCACCCCTTCCTGTGGGGCTCCAAGCGCACCGGTCCGGACCTGGCCCGGGTCGGCGGCCGCTACTCGAACGAGTGGCAGCGCGCCCACCTGTACAACCCGCGCAACCTGGTGCCGGAGTCGAAGATGCCGGCCTACCCCTGGCTGGTGGAGAACCAGCTGGACGGCCAGGACACCGCCAGGAAGATGCAGGTCATGCGCGGCTTCGGCGTGCCCTACAGCGATGCAGACATCGCCGGGGCCAGGGATGCGGTGAAGGGCAAGAGCGAGATGGATGCACTGGTCGCGTACCTGCAGGTGCTCGGCACCGCACTGAAGAACAAGAGGTAGACCCATGACCTTCGACATCATCGACATCGGCACCCTGCGCGGCCTGGGTACCGCAGCGGTGTTCTTCGCCTTCACTGCCGTGCTGCTCTGGGCCTACAGCGGCAAGCGCCAGGCGGCCTTCGCCGAAGCCGCGCGCCTGCCCTTCGCCGACGAACTCACGACTGCCGCATCGAGGAACGACACCCCATGAGCACCTTCTGGAGCTGGTATATCACCCTGCTGACCCTCGGCAGCCTGCTCGCCCTGTTCTGGCTGATCTTCGCCACCCGCAAGGGCGAACGCAAAGGCACCACCGAGCAGACCATGGGCCACTCCTTCGACGGCATCGAGGAATACGACAACCCCTTGCCCAAGTGGTGGTTCATGCTGTTCCTCGCCACCCTGGTCTTCGCCCTCGGCTACCTGGCGCTCTATCCCGGCCTGGGCAACTGGAAGGGCCTGCTGCCCGGCTATCAGGACGGCTGGACCCAGGTCGCCCAATGGCAGCGGGAGGTGGACACGGCCGAGCGGGCCTACGGACCGATCTTCGCCCAATACGCGGCCATGCCCCTGGAAGAGGTGGCCAAAGACCCGCAGGCCCTGAAGATGGGCGGCCGCCTGTTCGCCACCTATTGCTCGATCTGTCATGGCTCGGACGCCAAGGGTGCGGTGGGCTTTCCCGACCTGACCGACCGGCACTGGCGCTGGGGCGGCGACGCCGAAACCATCAAGGCCAGCATCCTCGGCGGTCGCAACGGCATGATGCCGGCCTGGGGCCAGGCGCTCGGCGACGACGGCGTGCGCCAGGTCGCCGCCTACGTGCGCAATCGGCTGGCCGGACTGCCGCTGGCGGAAGGCAGCGCGATCCACCTGGAGAAAGGCGCCGAACTGTTCGCCAGCAACTGTGCAGCCTGCCATGGCGCGGCCGGTACCGGCCTGGCCATGCTCGGTGCCCCGGACCTGACCCAGCCCGCCGGCTGGATCTACGGCGCCAGCCTGGCCCAGCTGCAGCAGACCATCCGCTACGGGCGCAACGGCCAGATGCCGGCCCAGGAGCAGTACCTGGGCAACGACAAGGTGCACCTGCTGGCCGCCTATGTACTGAGCCTGAGCCGCGACGGCGACGCCGCCCCGCGCCTGAGCCAGCACTGACCCGCGCGCCGGCGGCCACCGCGCGCCGCCGGCCCATCTCCCCGCGGACCGGCCCACGCGGCCAATGCGACGCTGTGTCGCACCGCGGCGACGACTGACCGGCCGGCGCCCGCAGCATGGACTAGCCTTGCCGGGGCGCCAGCGGCCAGGCGCCTAAGGCGCCCTCGCTCTCGCGCCGTCGGCGGCCGCCGGCCAAGGGCCCGCAGCGGCGCCGCCGAACCGCCCTAAAAAGCCCGTCAAGCCTGATTTGTAACGGCTCGCGTCGTTGCATTGGCTACCTGCTTTCTCCATACTTGCCGCCGATTTTTGTCCCCTAAAAACTCCATTAACCGTGGAACCCAGCATGAGCACAGCAATCAGTCAGACTGCTTATAACTACAAGGTGGTCCGCCAGTTCGCCGTAATGACGGTGATCTGGGGGGTCATCGGCATGGGTCTAGGCGTGTTCATTGCCGCACAACTCGTGTGGCCGGAACTCAACCTGGGCATGGAATGGACGAGCTTCGGCCGTCTGCGTCCCCTGCACACCAACGCGGTGATCTTCGCCTTCGGCGGTTGCGCCCTGTTCGCCACGTCCTACTACGTGGTCCAGCGCACCAGCCAAGCGCGCCTGATCTCCGACGGTCTGGCCGCCTTCACCTTCTGGGGTTGGCAAGCGGTAATCGTGCTGGCTGTCATCACCCTGCCCATGGGCTACACCAGCTCCAAGGAGTACGCCGAGCTGGAATGGCCGATCGACATCCTCCTGGGCATCGTCTGGATCAGCTACCTGCTGGTGTTCTTCGGCACCATCCTCAAGCGCAAGACCAAGCACATCTACGTGGGCAACTGGTTCTTCGGTGCCTTCATCTTGGTCACCGCCATGCTGCACATCGTCAACAGCATGGAAATGCCGGTCAGCCTGTTCAAGTCCTACTCCATGTACGCGGGTGCGACCGATGCGATGATCCAGTGGTGGTACGGCCACAACGCCGTGGGCTTCTTCCTCACCACCGGCTTCCTGGGGATGATGTACTACTTCGTGCCCAAGCAGGCCGAGCGTCCGATCTACTCCTACCGCCTGTCCATCGTGCACTTCTGGGCGCTGATCACCCTGTATATCTGGGCCGGCCCGCACCACCTGCACTACACCGCCCTGCCGGACTGGGCCCAGTCCCTCGGCATGGCCATGTCGGTGATCCTCCTGGCCCCGAGCTGGGGCGGCATGATCAACGGCATGATGAGCCTGTCCGGCGCCTGGCATAAGCTGCGCACCGACCCGATCCTGCGCTTCCTCGTGGTGTCCCTGGCGTTCTACGGCATGAGCACCTTCGAAGGCCCGATGATGGCGATCAAGACCGTCAACGCCCTGTCGCACTACACCGACTGGACCATCGGCCACGTCCACGCCGGCGCCCTCGGCTGGGTCGCGATGATCTCCATCGGCTCGCTCTACCACCTGATCCCCAAGGTGTTCGGCCGCGAGCAGATGCACAGCATCGCCCTGATCAACGCGCACTTCTGGCTGGCCACCATCGGCACCGTGCTGTACATCGCCTCGATGTGGGTCAACGGCATCACCCAGGGCCTGATGTGGCGCGCGGTCAACGAAGACGGCACCCTCACCTACTCCTTCGTCGAAGCCCTGGAAGCCAGCCACCCCGGCTTCGTGGTGCGCATGATCGGCGGCGCCTTCTTCGTCGCCGGCATGCTGCTGATGGCCTACAACACCTATCGCACCGTGCGTGCCGCCAAGCCGGCTGAATACGAGGCGGCTGCGCAGATTCCCGCCGGAGTAGCTCACTGATGAAACACGAAATCATCGAGAAGAATATCGGCCTGATGGCCCTGCTGATGGTCCTGGCCGTCAGCATCGGCGGCCTGACCCAGATCGTCCCGCTGTTCTTTCAGGACGTCACCAACGAGCCGGTGGAAGGCCTCAAGCCCTACACCGCGCTGCAACTGGAAGGCCGCGACGTCTACATTTCCAACGGCTGCGTCGGCTGCCACTCGCAGATGATCCGTCCGTTCCGCGCCGAGACCGAGCGCTACGGCCACTACTCGGTGGCCGGCGAGAGCGTCTGGGACCACCCCTTCCTGTGGGGCTCCAAGCGTACCGGCCCGGACCTGGCCCGGGTCGGCGGCCGCTACTCGGACGAGTGGCACCGCGCCCACCTGTACAACCCGCGCAACGTGGTGCCGGAGTCGAAGATGCCCTCCTACCCCTGGCTGGTAGAGAACAAGCTCGACGGCAAGCACACCGCCAGGAAGATGGAAGTCATGCGTGACTTCGGCGTGCCCTACAGCGATGCAGACATCGCCGGGGCCAAGGATGCGGTGAAGGGCAAGACCGAGATGGACGCGCTGGTCGCGTACCTGCAGGTCCTCGGCACCGCCATCAAGAACAAGCGGTAATCCACGATGCCTTCTTTTCTCACGGACGTCGGGACTATTCGCGGCATAGGCACGGCGGTGGTGTTCATCGCCTTCATCGCCGTGGTCCTCTGGGCCTACAGCAGCAAACGCAAGTCGAGCTTCGACGAAGCCGCCAACCTGCCCTTTGCCGATGACCCCAAAGCCGACGAGCGTGACGAGCAATCTTCCAGGAGCAATAACCAATGACCACGTTCTGGAGTTGGTACGTAACAGTACTTTCACTGGGCACCATCTTCGCCCTGACCTGGCTGATCTTCGGCACCCGCAAGGGCCAGCGCCAGGAGAGCACCGAGGAAACCGTCGGCCATGTGTTCGACGGCGTCGAGGAGTTCGACAACCCGCTGCCCAAGTGGTGGTTCATGCTGTTCGTCGCCACCATCGTCTTCGCCCTCGGCTACCTGGCCCTCTACCCGGGCCTGGGCAACTGGAAGGGCCTGCTGCCGGGCTACGACTACCTGGATAACGAGGCCAAGACCCCCTTCGCCGCCAACGTGCAGATCGCCGACGGCGAACAGCGCAACGCGGGCTGGACCGGCGTGCACCAGTGGGAGAAGGAAATGGCCAAGGCCGACGCCCAGTACGGGCCGATCTTCGCCAAGTACGCGGCCATGCCGATCGAGCAGGTCGCCCAGGACGAGCAGGCCCTGAAGATGGGCGGTCGCCTGTTCGCCTCGAACTGCTCGGTGTGCCACGGCTCCGACGCCAAGGGCGCCTACGGCTTCCCCAACCTGACCGACGGCGACTGGCTGTACGGCGGCGAGCCGGAAACCATCAAGACCACCATCATGGCCGGTCGTCAGGCGGCCATGCCGGCCTGGAAGGACAGCCTCGGCGAGGAAGGCATCAAGCACGTTACCGCCTACGTGCGCAGCCTGTCCGGCCTGAAGTCCCCCGAGGGCATCGATGCCGACCCGCTCGCCGGCAAGGAAATCTTCGCCAGCAGCTGCGCCGTGTGCCACGGCGCCGAAGGCAAGGGCCAGCACGCCATGGGCGCGCCGAACCTGACCGACAAGACCTGGCTCTACGGCTCCAGCTTTGCCCAGGTGCAGCAGACCCTGCGTTACGGCCGCAACGGCCAGATGCCGGCCCAGGAGGCCTTCCTCGGCAACGACAAGGTGCACCTGCTGGCCGCCTATGTGTACAGCCTGTCGCAGCAAGGCGCAGAGCAGTAAGGCTCGCTCCTGCTGCATCGCGACCCCCGGTCGCACCCAAGTCGGGCGCGGTCGGGGGTACCATAGCGTATTAGTGAAATGCCCTGGGCCGGTGCACGTCGCCCCGGGGCAGCCAGTCAACCGCTGTGGTAGTCCCCGATGAGTTCGCAGATTCCGGTAAAAGACGTCACCCCTGCCCCGTCCAAGGTCGAGTCCGTCGACCTCTACGCCAATCGCGAAAAGATCTACACCCGCGCCTTCACCGGCCTGTTCCGCAACCTGCGCATGCTCGGTGGCGCCCTGCTGTTCATCCTCTATTTCGGCACCGTGTGGCTCAGCTGGGATGGTCGCCAGGCCGTCTGGTGGGACCTGCCGGCGCGCAAGTTCCATATCTTCGGCGCCACCTACTGGCCCCAGGACTTCGTCCTGCTCTCGGCCCTGCTGATCATCGCCGCCTTCGGCCTGTTCTTCATCACCGTGTTCGCCGGCCGCGTCTGGTGCGGCTACACCTGCCCGCAGAGCGTGTTCACCTGGGTGTTCATGTGGGCGGAGAAGGTCACCGAGGGCGACCGCAACCAGCGCATAAAGCTGGACAAGGCGCCGATGACCGGCCGCAAGCTCCTGCGCAAGGCGGCCAAGCACGGCATCTGGGTCGCGGTATCCCTGGCCACGGCGCTGACCTTCGTCGGCTACTTCGCGCCGATCCGCGAGCTGATTCCCGAACTGCTGACCCTTGAGGCCAGCGGCTGGGCGGTGTTCTGGGTCGGCTTCTTCACCCTCGCCACCTACGGCAACGCCGGCTGGTTGCGCGAGCAGGTGTGCATCTACATGTGCCCCTACGCCCGCTTCCAGAGCGTGATGTTCGACCAGGATACCCTGATCGTCTCCTACGACCCGCGCCGCGGCGAGCACCGCGGGCCGCGCAAGAAGGACGCCGACTACAAGGCCGAGGGCCTCGGCGACTGCATCGACTGCAAGATGTGCGTGCAGGTCTGCCCGACCGGCATCGACATCCGCGACGGCCTGCAGATCGAATGCATCGGCTGCGCCGCCTGCATCGACGCCTGCGACAGCATCATGGACAAGATGAACTACCCGAAAGGGCTGATCAGCTACACCACCGAGCACAACCTGTCGGGGCAGCAGACCCACCTGGCCCGGCCGCGTCTGATCGGCTACGCCCTGGCCCTGCTGGCGATGATCGGCCTGTTCGTCTGGGCCATCGCCAACCGCCCCCTGGTGGAACTGGACGTGATCAAGGACCGCGTGCTGTACCGCGAGAACGAGGCCGGCCGTATCGAGAACGTCTACACCCTGAAGATCATGAACAAGTCCCAGCGCGACGTGACCTACCTGATCGAAGCCGACGGTCTCGACGGCCTGGTCTACGAAGGCAAGCGCGAGGTCAAGGCGCTGGCCGGCGAGGTCCTGAGCCTGCCGGTAGAGCTGTCGATCGAGCCCGAGAAGCTGCCGTCCAGCGCCAACGAAATCCGCTTCCGCGTCCAGTCCATCGACGATGCGCGCATCACCAACGACGCCGACAGCCGCTTCATCGGCCCGGCCGTCCGCTGACCCATGAGCCCCAATCCATGAGCGAACAATCCCCGGTCAAACCCTGGTACAAGCAGTTCTGGCCCTGGTTCATCCTCGGCCTGCTGGGTTATTCGGTAGTCCAGGGCGTGACCCTGCTGACCATCGCCAGCAAGAACCCGCCGGGACTGATTTCCGACGACTACTACGACGTCGGCAAGGGCATCAACCAGTCGCTGGAGCGCGAGAAATTCGCCGAGCGCCTGCAGCTGAGCGCCCGCCTCGAGCTGGATGAAGAAACCGGCATCGCCGAGCTGCGCCTGCAGGGGTACAGCGGCCCGGCGCAGCTGGTACTCAACCTGATCTCGCCGACCCAGCCCGAGCGCGACCGGCGCATCATCCTGCAGCCCCAGGGCCAGGGCCTGTACCGCGGCCAGATGCAGGATGCCGTGCAGGGCCGGCGCTTCGTCGAGCTGATCGGCCAGGAAGGTGGCCAAGACTGGCGCCTGTTCGAGGAACGGACCCTGGAACCCGGCAAGGCCGTCCACCTCGGCGCCGCGCGCTAGCGACAGGTCGAAGATCGCCCCCGATGGCTCAACCCCTTCCCTGTTTCCATTGCGGCCTGCCGGTGCCTGCCGGCAGCCGCTTCCAGGCCCTGATTCTCGGCGAGCCGCGCGAGCTGTGCTGCCCCGGCTGCCAGGCCGTGGCCGAGGCCATAGTCGCCGGCGGCCTGGAGCACTACTACAAGCACCGCAGCGACACCGCCGCCAACCCCCAGGCCCTGCCCCAGGTGCTGCCCGACGAACTGGCGCTGTACGATCGCGCCGAAGTGCAGGCGAGCTTCGTCGCCCACCAGGGCGAGCTCAGCGAGACCTGCCTGCTGATCGAGGGCATCAGCTGCGCCGCCTGTGGCTGGCTGATCGAGAAGCACCTGCGCGCCCTGCCCGGTGTCGCCGAGGCCCAGCTCAACCTGTCCAACCAGCGCCTGCAGGTGCGCTGGGCCGACAGTCAGCTGCCGCTCAGCCAACTGCTCGCCGAACTGCGCCGCATCGGCTATGCCGGGCATCCCTGGCAGGCCGACAGCGCCAGCGCCCAGCTGACCCGGGAAAACCGCCGCGCCATGCGCGAGCTGGGGGTCGCCGGCCTGCTGTGGATCCAGGTGATGATGGCGACCATGGCTACCTGGCCGGAATTCAACATCGACCTGTCCGCCGAGCTGGACCAGATCCTGCGCTGGACCAGCCTGTTCCTCACCACGCCCATCGTCTTCTACTGCTGCGGCCAGTTCTTCCGCGGCGCCCTGCGCGACCTGCGCACCCGTCACCTGAGCATGGACGTCTCGGTGTCCCTGGCGATCGGCGGCGCCTATGTCGCCGGCATCTGGTCGACGGTGACCGGCCAGGGCGAGCTGTATTTCGACGCGGTGGGCATGTTCGCCCTGTTCCTCCTGGCCGGCCGCTACCTGGAGCGCCGCGCCCGCGAGCGCACCGCGGCGGCCACCGCGCAGCTGGTCAACCTGCTGCCGGCCTCCTGCCTGCGCCTGGACGACCAGGGCCACGGCCAGCGCATCCTGCTCAGCGAGCTGCGAGTCGGCGAGCGGGTCCTGGTGCCGCCCGGGGCCCAGCTGCCGGCCGACGGGCGCATCCTCAGCGGCCGCTCCAGCGTCGACGAGTCGCTGCTGACCGGCGAGTACCTGCCGCGGCCCCGCGGCGAAGGCGACGAGGTCACCGCCGGCACCCTCAACGTCGAAGGTCCGCTGACAGTGCGGGTCGAGGCCCTCGGCGACGCGACCCGGCTGTCGGCCATCGTCCGCCTGCTGGAACGGGCGCAGAGCGCCAAGCCGCGCCTGGCCGAGGTGGCCGATCGGGTGGCGCAGTGGTTCCTGCTGATCGTTCTGGTCAGCGCCGCCGCGGTCGGCCTGGCCTGGTGGCAGATCGATCCGGCGCGGGCCTTCTGGGTGGTGCTGGCCCTGCTGGTGGCCACCTGCCCCTGCGCCCTGGCCCTGGCCACCCCCACGGCGCTGACCGCCGCCACCGGCAGCCTGCACAAGCTCGGCCTGCTGCTGACCCGCGGCCATGTGCTCGAGGGCTTGCAGCAGATCGACACGGTGATCTTCGACAAGACCGGCACCCTCACCGAGGGCCGCCTGACGCTCGGCGCCATCCACCCCCTCGGCAGCCTGGACGCCGACGCCTGCCTGGCGTTGGCCGCGGCCCTGGAGAACCGCTCCGAGCACCCCATCGCCCGTGCCTTCGGCCGCGCCGCCCAGGCCGCCGAGCACGTCGAGAGCACGCCGGGGCGCGGCCTGCAGGGCCGGGTCGGCGGCCGCCTGCTGCGCATCGGCCAGGCCGCCTTCGTCAGCGAACTGAGCGAGCAGCCGGCGCCCACTATTTCCGGCGAGCAGGGCCAGTGGCTGCTGCTCGGCGACGAGCACGGCCCGCTGGCCTGGTTCGTCCTCAACGACCGCCTGCGCGACGACGCCCCCGCGCTGCTCGCCGCCTGCCGCGCCCAGGGCTGGCAGGTGCTGCTGCTGTCCGGCGACAGCTCGCCGATGGTCGCCGAGGTGGCCCGCCAGCTGGGCATCGAGCAGGCCCGTGGCGGCCTGACGCCGGACGCCAAGCTGGCGGAACTGCAGCGCCTGCACGAGCAGGGCCACCGCGTGCTGATGCTCGGCGACGGGGTCAACGACGTGCCGGTGCTGGCCGCCGCCGACATCAGCGTGGCCATGGGCAGCGCCACCGACCTGGCCAAGACCAGCGCCGATGCGGTGCTGCTGTCCAACCGCCTGTCCAGCCTGGTGCAGGCCTTCGGCCTGGCCCGGCGCACCCGCCGCATCATCGTCGAGAACCTGGCCTGGGCCAGCCTGTACAATGGCCTGGTGTTGCCCTTCGCCGCCCTGGGCTGGATCACCCCGATCTGGGCCGCGCTGGGCATGTCGCTCAGTTCGCTGCTGGTGGTGCTCAACGCGTTGCGCCTGACGCGCAGCCCAGCACCCTAGGCCGGAGACCCGATGTCCGCGCTCTATATCCTGATTCCCGTGGCCCTGATGCTGGTGGCCTTCGCCATCTGGCTGTTCTTCTGGGCGGTCGACAGCGGCCAGTACGACGACCTCGACGGCCCGGCCCACAGCATCCTGTTCGACGACGAGGACCCGCAGCACAAGGCCGCGCTCGACGAAGTGGACAAGCCGAGCGAGCAGGGCCCGAAAGGTGACTGAACTGGCGCCGCAGCTGCTCTCCGCGCTGATCCTCGGCCTGCTCGGCGGCGGCCACTGCCTGGGCATGTGCGGCGGCCTGATGGGCGCCCTGACCCTGGCCATTCCCGCCGAACGCCGGGCCCGGCGCCTGCGCCTGCTGCTCGGCTACAACCTCGGGCGCATCCTCAGCTATGCCACCGCCGGCCTGCTCCTCGGCCTGGCCGGCTGGGCCCTGGCCAGCAGCCCCGCGGCCCTGGCCCTGCGCGTGCTGGCCGCGCTGCTGCTAATCGCCATGGGCCTGTACCTGGCCGGTTGGTGGAGCGGCCTGACCCGCATCGAGGCCCTCGGCGGCGGCCTGTGGCGACGTATCCAGCCGCTGACCCGGCGCTTCATGCCGGTCGACAGCCCGGCCAAGGCCCTGCTGCTCGGCGCGCTCTGGGGCTGGCTGCCCTGCGGCCTGGTCTACAGCACCCTGCTGTGGGCGGCCAGCCAGGGCGACGCCCTGGACAGCGCCGTGCTGATGCTGGGCTTCGGCCTGGGCACCCTGCCGGTACTGCTCGCCACCGGCATGGCCGCAGAACGCCTCACCGCCCTGCTGCGCAGACGGGGGGTGCGCACCGCCGGCGGCCTGCTGGTGATCCTGTTCGGCCTCTGGACCCTGCCCGGCCCGCACCAGCACTGGCTGATGGGCCACTGAGCCGACACCCGGCGCGCTTGATGCAGGTCAAGATGCCCGCCGGCCCGCGCCCCTAGACTCCCGGCATCGCTCGCTATTCCGGGAACCTCGCCCATGCTCGATGCCATCCAGTGGGACGCCGACCTGATCCACCGCTACGACCAGGCCGGCCCGCGCTACACCTCCTACCCCACCGCCGTGCAGTTCCATGGCGACATCGGCCCCTTCGACCTGCTGCACGCCCTGCGCGACAGCCGCAAGGGCCTGCGCCCGCTTTCGCTCTATGTACATGTGCCGTTCTGCGCGCACATCTGCTACTACTGCGCCTGCAACAAGGTGATCACCAAGGATCGCGGCCGCGCCCAGCCCTACCTGCAGGCGCTGGAGCACGAGATAGGCATCATCGGCCGCCACCTGGACCCGCGCCAGCGGGTCGAGCAGCTGCACCTGGGCGGTGGCACCCCGACCTTCCTCAGCCACGACGAACTGCGCCAGCTGATGGCCCGGCTGCGCAGCCACTTCCAGCTGCTGGACGACGACTCCGGTGACTACAGCATCGAAATCGACCCGCGCGAGGCCGACTGGTCGACCATGGGCCTGCTCCGCGAGCTCGGCTTCAACCGCGTCAGCCTCGGCGTACAGGATCTCGACCCGACGGTGCAACGCGCGATCAACCGCCTGCAGAGCCTGGAGGAGACCCGCGCCATAGTCGAAGCCGCCCGCACCCTGCAGTTCCGTTCGCTGAACATCGACCTGATCTACGGCCTGCCGCTGCAGACCCCGGCGCACTTCGCCCAGACCGTCGAGGAAGTGATCGCCCTGCAACCGGACCGCCTGTCGCTGTTCAACTATGCCCACCTGCCCGAGCGCTTCATGCCGCAACGCCGGATCAGCGCCGAGGACCTGCCCTCGCCGACCCACAAGCTGGCCATGCTGCAGGGCAGCATCGAGCAGCTAAGCGCCGCCGGCTACCGCTATATCGGCATGGACCACTTCGCCCTGCCCGACGACGAATTGGCCATGGCTCAGGAGGACGGCAGCCTGCAGCGCAACTTCCAGGGCTACACCACCCACGGCCATTGCGACCTGATCGGCCTGGGCGTCTCGGCCATCAGCCAGATCGGCGATCTCTACTGCCAGAACGGCAGCGACCTGGGCAACTACCAGAGCAGCCTGGCCAGCGGCCAGCTGGCGACCCAGCGCGGCCTGCAGTGCGACGTCGACGACCGCCTGCGCCGCGCGGTGATCCAGCAGCTGATCTGCCACTTCGAACTGGCGTTCGCGCCGATCGAGCGGGCCTTCGCCATCGACTTTCACACCTACTTCGCCGAGGCCTGGACGCAGCTGCAGGGAATGCATCGCGACGGCCTGATCGTCCTGAGCCCCGAGGCGATCCGCGTGCGCCCGGGCGGACGCCTGCTGATCCGCGCGCTGTGCATGCTGTTCGACCGCTACCTGACGCCCCAGCAGCGTCCGCAGCGCTATTCCCGGATCATCTAGGCGGCTTCGCCTGCCACCGGGCAGCATCGGCGCCCATGCGCATTTCGCCGCGCCCTCGGCCTTCCATGCCAGGCGCTCCGCCGGCCACTGGCCGGGATGCACCGCGCCGCAACTTTGCCCGGATTGGCTGGCTGGGCACCTCTGCCTGCTGTAACCTTGCTGCTAGTGTGTGATTAGCCAGGGACAACCCCGATGTCGCAATGCGCCAACCTGCGTGCACCTCATCAAGCCCACTGCAAGGACTGCAGCCTAGCGCCGCTGTGCCTGCCGCTCTCGTTGAATCTCGAGGACATGGACGCCCTCGATGAGATCGTCAAGCGCGGCCGGCCGCTGAAGAAAGGCGAATTCCTGTTCCGCCAGGGCGATGCCTTCGGCTCGGTGTTCGCCGTACGCTCCGGAGCCCTGAAGACCTTCAGCCTGAGCGACGCCGGCGAAGAACAGGTCACGGGGTTCTACCTGCCCAGCGAACTGGTCGGCCTGTCCGGCATGGACACCGAGAGCTATCCGGTCTCGGCCCAGGCCCTGGAAACCACCTCGGTCTGCGAGATTCCCTTCGAGCGTCTCGACGAGCTGTCCGTGCAGCTGCCGCAGCTGCGACGCCAGCTGATGCGCGTGATGAGCCGGGAGATTCGCGAGGACCAGCAGATGCTGCTACTACTGTCGAAGAAAACCGCCGACGAGCGCATCGCCACCTTTCTGGTCAACCTCTCGGCGCGCTTTCGCGCCCGCGGCTTCTCCGCCCAGCAGTTCCGCCTGGCCATGTCGCGCAACGAGATCGGCAACTACCTGGGACTGGCCGTGGAAACCGTGTCGCGGGTATTCACCCGCTTCCAGCACAGCAAGCTGATCGAGGCCGAGGGCAAGGAGGTGCATATTCTCGACCCCATCGAACTCTGCGCCCTGGCCGGCGGCAAGCTCGACGGCTGAGCCCTGTACGGCTGCCTAGCCGGGCCGGCCACTACCCTTCGTAAGCCGTAGGAGTCCCGCGATGATCTTCGACGAGTTCAGCATCAAGACCCTGGTCCGCCCGGTAGCCGACTTCCCCAAGCCCGGGGTGACCTTCCGTGACATCACGCCCCTGTTCCAGTCGCCACGGGCGCTGCGCATGGTCGCCGACAGCTTCATCCAGCGCTATGTCGAGGCCGAATTCAGCCATATCGGCGCCATGGACGCCCGCGGCTTCCTTATCGGCTCGATCATCGCCTACGAGCTGAACAAGCCGCTCATCCTCTTTCGCAAGCAGGGCAAGCTGCCGGCCGAAGTGCTCAGCGAAGCCTACACGACCGAGTACGGCGAGGCCTTCCTCGAGGTGCACGCCGACAGCCTGTGCGACGGCGACAGCATCCTGATCTTCGATGACCTGATCGCCACCGGCGGCACCCTGCTGGCCGCCGCGCAACTGGTGCGGCGCATGGGCGCGCGCATCCACGAGGCCGCGGCGATCATCGACCTGCCGGATCTGGGCGGCTCGCAGAAGCTGCAGGATATCGGCATCCCGACCTTTACCCTGACCGCCTTCGCCCTGAACGAGCGCTGAGGAAGCGGTATCGGCTCGGCCCGCCGGGCGCGCCTGCGCCTATTCGAAATAGGCCTGGAAGAAGCGATCCAGCTCGCCCTCGTACTGCTCCAGGGAATACAGCGTATCGGCCGCCAGCAGGTCGAGCAGGACCATGCCGTTGGGCCCGGAGTCCTCGACGACCGCGGCGCGCAGCCGCCCGCTCATGCCCAGATTGACCTGGCGCAGGTTACGGTAGACCTCGCGCAACCCGCTCATGGACCAGTCCGCCGACAGGCCCCGCTGCTGACGCAGGTACTGGCCCAGCAGGTAGGAGCCGAAGACCCGGAAAAGGGTTTCCTCGGTGCCGCTGAACGGCTGGTGGAACCAGGCCATGGCCTTCAGCATCCGCGTGTGCGGACACCCAGAAGTAGCGCCCAGGGCGCCGAGCAGCGAGCCCAAGGCACGCTGCAAGGTGGTGTGTTGCCGAGTCTCACGCCCGCGCCAGTGCACCTCGACCTCCACCCTTTCGTAGGATGGCGACTGCGCCAGCAGCTCCACCGGCGCCACCAGCGCCTGCGCGAAGGGGCAACGCGGCGACTGCTCCGGCCGCAATGGGCAATGCCGGCACTGATGGAATTCCAGCCGCGTCCAGTCGGGCAGTGCCGTGCCCTGCTCGGTCGTGCCAGGTTGCAGTGCGATCCGGTGATCCCAACTGCGGCCATCGGCGAAGTGAAACCTGTAGAGGATGACCGAGTCATCCGCGGCCTCTAGATCCATGGTCTAACCTGATCGTCGAGCGGGGTGAGAATTTAGGGTAGCAGCTTGCCGGCGTAGCCATTGTCCAGGCGTCATTCTCATGTCGCCTGACATTCGGAGTTGGCCATAGGACGCACTTAACCGCCCCCTCACTCTCTGTCGCAACAAAGGAGCTGGCGATGGACGACAGGCAGAGCGGCTTGACCAGCGGACTGGTCGAGCAAATCGACATCGGGGTGATCATCCTCGACTCCAGCTTACGCATCCAGTACTGGAACAGCTTCATCAGCCAGTGCAGCGGCAAGGTCCTGGAGCAGGCCCGCCACCTGCCATTCACCCAGATCTTCCCGGAAGCCGACACGCGCCACCTGCATCGCATGCTGGTGCAGGTCCGCGATCATGGCCAGCACGTCTATAGCCAGTGGCGCGACAACCCCTACCTGATCCATCTGCCTTACAAGCCGGCGAGCACGCCAGGCGCCCTGATGCTGCAGAACACCCTGCTGCTCCCCTTTCACGACCCGGAGGGTCGACAGTGCTTCGGCCTGTTGCTGTACGACAGCACGGATTTGGCGCGCCGCGACGAACAGCTGGACGCCGTGCTCGAGACGTTGAGTGGCAAACAGGCCGAACGGGAACAGCTGCTCAAGAAACTGGAAAAAGCCAACAGCCAACTCCTGCAATCGGAGAAGCTCGCGGCCATCGGCCAGCTCGCCGCCGGCGTGGCCCATGAGATCAACAATCCGATCGGTTACGTGTTCTCCAACCTCAAGACCCTGGCCGGCTATGTTCAGGATCTGCTGCACATAGTCGATGCGGTGGACGGCGCCGCCAACCTCGACGAATTGCACCGCCTCAAGCGCAGCATGGAATATGACTATATCCGCAACGATGTAGAGGCCTTGATCGGCGAATCCGAGGACGGCATCGACCGGGTCAAGAAGATCATCTCCGCGCTCAAGGATTTCTCCCACATGGAGGAAGAGGCCTTTCGCTGCGCCGACCTGCACCAGGGCCTGGACAGCACCCTCAACGTGGTCAACAACGAGCTGAAGTACAAGGCCGAGATCGTCAAGGAATACGGCCAGTTGCCGGAGGTGGAGTGCATCCCCTCGCAGATCAATCAGGTGCTGATGAACCTGTTGGTCAACGCGGCCCATGCCATGGAGCAGTTCGGCCGCATCACCCTGCGCAGCAATCAGGAAGGCGACTGGGTCTGGCTGGAGGTCGAGGACACCGGCAAGGGCATCGAGCCCCACCTGCTCAACCGCATCTACGAACCCTTCTTCACCACCAAGCCAGTCGGCAAGGGCACGGGGCTGGGCCTGGCCCTGTCCTACAGCATCGTGCAGAAACACCACGGCCGTATAGAGGTCAGCAGCGAGCTCGGCCAGGGTACGCGCTTTCGCATCTGGCTTCCTGTCCAACAACCCACTCCAGACAGTGCAGGCAGCCCGCCGCTATGAACGCCCCGCTCCTGGCGCACGACGCCACCCTCCTTCTGGTCGATGACGAGGAGAACATCCTCAAGAGCTTGCGTCGCCTGCTGCGCCAGGAACCCTACGAAATTCTCATGGCCGACGGCGCCGGACAGGCCCTGCAGCTGCTAGAGGCGCATCGGGTTGACCTGGTGATCTCCGACGCGCGCATGCCGGGCATGGATGGCGCCAGCCTGCTTAGCGAGGTCCAGCAGCGCTGGCCGGAGTGCATGCGTATCCTGCTCACCGGACATGCCGACATCGGTACCACCATCAAGGCGATCAACCAGGGCCAGATTTTCCGCTACATCAGCAAGCCCTGGGACGATGACGAGCTGCGCCTGATCATTCGCCAGGCCCTGGCCTTCCAGCACTCCGAACGGGAACGCCAGCGCCTGGAGCGCCTCACCCACGAGCAGAACCAGCACCTGCAGGAGCTCAACACCACCCTGGAACAACGGGTGCGCAGCCGCACGGCTGAGCTGCAGCAAACCGCCGACATGCTCGACATGGCCTATGAAGAGCTCAAGCGCAGCTACGTGACGGCGACCGAGGTGTTTTCCAGCCTGGTCAACCTGCGCATTCCACGGGATAAGCAAAGCAACGGCGCGGTCATCGCACTGGTGCGCGCCTACGCCGAACAGCATGGCCTGGGCGAGGCTTCCAGCCGCGACCTGGCGATGGCGGCCGCGCTGTACAACGTCGGCAAGCTGACCTGGAGCGACAGCCTGCTCAACAGCCCGGCCGACCTGCTCTACAAGCACGAGCGCGAGCGCTATCGGCAATACCCGGTGCTCGGCGAAAGCCTGCTGATGAGCCTAGAGCCGCTGCAGGATGCCGCCCGCCTGATCCGCCATCATCAGGAGCGCTGGGACGGTGGCGGCTTTCCCGACCGGCTCAAGGGCGAGGCCATCCCCCTGGGCGCACGCCTACTCAAGCTGGCGGTCGACTTCATCGAGTTGCAATGCGGGCTGGTGCTCGAGCGCAAGCTGAATCGCGACGAGGCCCTGCTGCTGGTGCAGAAGTACAGCGGCAAGCTCTACGACCCGCAACTGTGCGAAAGCTTCATCGAACTCTGCACCACCCTGGCCCCCGACCTGACCCTGGCCGACCCCAGCATCCTGGTGCTCGACACCCGTCGCCTGATGCCAGACATGCGGCTGGCGCGCGACCTCAGAGCCGACAACGGCACATTGCTGCTCAACGAGGGCAAACAGCTGACCCAGGCGCTGATCAACAAGTTGATCACCTTCGAGGAAAGCGAAGGCGCGCAATACACCCTGTTCGTGCGATCCCCGGACCCCACTGGCGCGCCCCTTCAGGAGACGATCCGATGATCAAGATCCAACTGGTGGACGACGAGCCCCAGATCCTCAAGTCCTTGCAGCGCCTGCTCCACCCACAGGACTGGCAGGTACATGCCTTCGACGATGTATACCAGGCGCTGGACGCGCTCACCGAGCATGAATACGCGGTGATCCTGTCCGACTACCGCATGCCCCACCTGGACGGCATCACCTACCTGAAGTTCGCCAAGCAGCGCCAGCCCGAGGCGGTGCGCCTGATGCTCACCGGCCATGGCGACCGCCAGTCGATGATCCAGGCCATCAACGAGGCGGAGATCTACCGCTTCATTTCCAAGCCCTGGGAAGACTACGAGGTGGAAGCGGCCCTGCGCAGCGCCATCGATCTCCACCTGCTGCGCAGCGAGAATCAACGCCTGCTGACGCAACTGCGCGCGCAACAGAGCGCCCTGGACCGTCAGCAGCAGGAGCTGCTGCGGTTGGAAACGGAGAACCCCGGCCTGACCCGCGTGTTACGCGACGCCGACGGCTCCATCCTCATCGAAGACAGCGACGCATGACCAGGCCCAGCGCCTGCCCGCCGCCGTCCAGGCCCCCTTGCGCACGACTGTGACGTCTCGCCGACCGGTGCCGCCCAAGACGAAGGAGCGTCCTACCCCATGAACAATGCACGCCCTCTGCTTCTGCTGTTGATCGCTGAGAGTGAGGATGACTACCAGCACATTCGCCGGCTGCTCGGCGAGGAGAAGCTGGTGCACCGGCGCCTGGAATGGGCCGGCAGCCTCGACCAGGCTGCCGAGACTCGGGACTCGCCCCTTGAGCCCCGTATCTGGCCCCATCGCCTGAAGAGCGGCGATGAGATCTTGGCAGAGGTGACGGTCAGCGCCCTAGACCTCGAGGGGCTCCCGGCCGCTCTCGCCGCGCTCAGGGACGTAACCCCGGGGGCTCAGTCTGACCGAGCGGCACAGCGCAAGAATCGGGATTGTCAGCAATTGCTGAGCGACAGCCGCGACGCCATCCTGCTGGTCGATAGGCACGACACCGTGCGCTACGCCAACCCGGCCGCGGAAACCCTGCTCGCCGCCCCCCTCGACGAACTGCTGCGCCAGCCCCTGGGGCTGGCCCTGGAACCTGGCCGATTGCACGAGTGCGCCTTGCCGTTGGCCAACGGTGAGACGCTCAACCTAGAGGTGCAGTGTTCGCGGACCGAGTGGGATGGCCAGGACATGCGCCTGCTCCTGCTCCGGGACATCAGCGCTCGCCTCGCGTCGGACAAACAGCTACGCCTACTGCGCCGCTGCCTCGAGAGCAGCTACCAGGGCGTGCTGATCTGCGATGCCCATGCCCAGGATCTGCCGACCCTCTACGTCAACCCGGCGTTCGAGCGCATCACCGGCTACAGCGCCGCGGAGGTCATGGGACGCAATTGCCGCTTCCTCCAGGGCGCCGAGCGCGACCAGGCCGCAGCCGCCGAGATACGCCAGGGGCTGCAGGAACAACGCGAGATCCACGTAGTGCTGCGCAACTTCCGCAAGGACGGCAGCCCCTTCTGGAACGCCCTGTACATCGTCCCCGTACCCGACGAGCAGGGCCGCATCGGTCACTACCTCGGCATCCAGAACGACATATCCGAACAGAAGCGCTTCGAAAGCCAATTGGCCTACAACGCCAGCCACGACGTGCTCACCGGCCTGCCCAATCGTTCCCTGCTGGAAGATCGCCTGAACCAGGGCTGCCAGATCAGCCGGCGCTACCGACGCAGCCTGGCGGTGCTGTTCATCGACCTGGACGGCTTCAAACCGATCAACGACAACATGGGCCACAGCGTCGGCGACCAGATCCTGGTGGAGCTCGCCCGGCGCATGAATCAGCAGGTGCGTCCCGGCGACACAGTGGCGCGCCTGGGCGGCGACGAGTTCGTCATCGTTCTGCCAGACCTGGCCCGCGAAGAGGATGCCTTGCTGGTGGCGGACCGCATCATGGCCAGCATCGCCCAGCCCTACAGGGTGGCCGGCATCGAGATGCACATCACCGGCAGCATCGGCATCGCCCTCAACGACGGCTCCATCGATCAGCCCAGCGTACTCATCCAGCAGGCCGACCTGGCCATGTACAAGGCCAAACAGCAGGGACGCAACAACTACCAGTGCTACACCCAGGACCTCGACCAGCGGGTCAGCGAGCGCACCACGTTGCGCAGCGAGCTGCAGAAGGCCATCGAGGCCGAAGCCTTCCAGCTCTACTACCAACCACAGATCGAGGGCCGCAGTGGCCGGGTCGTGGGTTACGAGGCACTGCTGCGCTGGCAGCACGCCGACCGCGGCTTCATCTCGCCGGCCCAGTTCGTCCCGGTGGCCGAGAATACCGGACAGATCATCCCGCTCAGCGAGTGGGTCCTGCGCACGGCCTGCCGCCAGGCGCGCGCGCTCCTCGACCAGGGCTGGACCGGCACTACCCTGGCCGTCAACGTCTCGCCGGTGCAGTTCCAGAGGGCCAACTTCGTCGAGAGCGTGCTCAGGGTACTGGAAGAGAGCGGACTGCCAGCAGAGCTGCTGGAACTGGAGCTCACCGAGGCCGTGCTGCTGGATAACGCCGAACGGGCGATCTTCGTCCTACAGGAGCTGAAGGACCTGGGCGTGCATATCGCCATCGACGATTTCGGCAGCGGCTTCTCCAGCCTGAGCTACCTGAAGCGCCTGCCGATCGACAAGCTCAAGATCGACCGCTCCTTCGTCCAGGAAGTGATCAGCGACAGCACCGACGCGGCGATCTCCCTGGGCATCATCTCCATGGCCCACCACCTCAAACTCAAGGTGGTCGCCGAGGGCGTGGAAACCGAGCCCCAGTACGCCTTTCTGAAGAAGAACCGCTGCGACGAATTCCAGGGCTACTACTTCGCCAAGCCCATGCCGCTGTCGCTGCTGCAGGAGTTTCTTCGCGCCCAGCGCGACAGCCGGCAACTGCAGCAGCCCGACCCCAGCGGCGAACGCAACGCCCAGACCCTGCTGCTGCTCGACGACGAGGAAAACATCCTGCGTGCCTTGACCCGCGTGCTGCGCCGCGACGGCTATAGGATTCTCTCCGCCAGCCATGCCCAGGAGGCCTTCGCCCTGCTGGCCAAGCACGAGGTGCAAGTGATCCTCTCGGACCAGCGCATGCCGGAAATGAATGGCACCGAGTTCCTCAGCCGGGTCAAGGATCTCTACCCCGCCACCATCCGCATCGTGCTCTCGGGTTATACCGACCTGAAGTCCGTCACCGACGCGATCAATCAGGGCGCCATCTACAAGTTCCTCACCAAGCCCTGGGACGACGCCCAACTGCGCACCACCGTGGCCCAGGCGTTCCAGCACTACAGCCTGGCGCAGGACAAGGATCAAGGCGCGGCAGCGCCGGACCACCAGCCGTCCTGAGGCGCCCGACCTTGGCGACTGTGCCAGGCCGAGCCTGCTTGGCCAGGATATCGCCCTTCATGGCTATCGCCGAACCCCGAGCTGCCGCCCGGGAGCGCCCACTCGCACATCCGGGCCGCGCGACAGACGCCCTACAGCTGGATAGGTCGCCGACCGGCGATCGAATGGGCCAAGGTGCCGCCGTCGACCAGCTCGAGCTCGCCGCCGAGCGGCATGCCATGGGCGATACGCGAGGCGACCAGGCCCTTGCCCGCCAACAGCTGAGCGATGTAGTGCGCGGTGGCCTCGCCTTCTACCGTCGGGTTGGTGGCGAGTATCACCTCGCTGAAGTGCCCCTCGCCGACCCGCACCAGCAACTCGGGAATGCCGATGGCTTCCGGGCCCAAGCCATCGAGCGGCGACAGATGGCCCTTGAGCACGAAATAGCGGCCGCGATAGCCGGTCTGCTCCACCGCATAGACGTCCATCGGCCCCTCCACCACGCACAGCAGGCTGTCGTCGCGACGTGGATCGAGGCAGCTCTGGCACAGTTCGTCCTCGCTCAGGGTGCGACACTGCTTGCAATAGCCAACTCCTTCCATGGCCTGGGTCAAGGCCTGGGCCAGGCGCAAGGCGCCACTGCGATCACGCTCCAGCAGGTGCAGCGCCATGCGCTGGGCGGTCTTCTGCCCGACGCCCGGCAGGACGCGCAGGGAGTCGATCAGGTGACGGATCAAGGGGCTGAAGCTCATAGGTTACTCGCAAGCAACAGGCGTGTTAGCCACGCCTCGACTGTTGGACCACTACTGCTGCCACGCGGGCAGACGGTACGCAGAACGGGCCACAGGCAGGCGTACCGGCGACCAGCGAGCCTCCCGCGCCTGCATGCGACGCCGCCCCGCGTGCTGGACGTTCCGGTCAGAAGGGCATCTTGAAGCCGGGTGGCAGCTGCATGCCGGCGGTCATGCCGGCCATCTTGTCCTGGCTGTTCTGCTCGACCTTGCGCACCGCATCGTTCACCGCGGCGGCGATCAGGTCTTCGAGAATCTCCTTGTCTTCCTGCATCAGGCTGTCGTCCAGGCTGACGCGCTTGACGTCGTGCCGACCGGTCATCACCACGCTCACCAGGCCCGCGCCGGACTGACCGGTCACTTCGGCATTCGCCAGCTCTTCCTGCATCTTCTGCATCTTTTCTTGCATCTGCTGGGCCTGCTTCATCAGGCCGGCCATGCCACCTTTCATCATGGTGCTAGTCCTCGGTAATCAGGGGTCATTCAATACGACCTGTTCACAGTAAAGGGCGTTTCCCACGCCCGCCACCCCATACAGGCCCTAGGTATCCACCGGTTCTATGCTGTCCGCCCGGATGCTCGCGGCGAACTGCTGGATCATCTGTTGTACCAGCGGGTCGTTGTGGATCGACGCCTCGGCCTCGCGCTGACGGCTGGCTCGCTTGCGTGCCGCCGCCTGGGCCGGGGTTTCCTGCTCGGGCTGGCGCAGCTCGATCTGCAGCTTCAGCTCACGCCCCAGGTGCTGGTTCAGGGCCTCATTCAGGCGACGCTGCTGGGTCGCGTTGAACAGCGCGCTGTGCCCCGGGTCCAGGTGCAGCAGCCAGTTGTCGCCCTCGGCTGAGATCAGCGTGCAGTTGGCCCCGATGCTCCCGGTCATGCCGGACAGCCCCAGCTGGGGGAAGAGCGCCAACCAGTCGGCGGCCAGGCCAGTGGCCGGCTGCGCCGCGACCGTTGGCTCCGGCTCGGCCGGCTGTGCGGTGGCGACTGAAGCGAAGTCGTAGTCGAAGGACTCGGCATCCATCTCCACATAGTCGTAGTCGCCCGGCGGCGGTTCATCTTCGCCCTCGACCTCGGCCGGCGCATCGCTGTCGACGGTTTGCAGCGCCACGCCCCCGGGGACGGCTCGAACAGGTGCCGCCTCGACCTCGGCAGCCGCCGGCGCCGCGGCACCGACCGGGGCGGGGGCGATGGGCATAGGCTGGGGAGCCTGCTCCTCCCACGGCAGGTCGGTGACCGCCGGCGCGGCGGCCGCCGCGGTCGCAGGCGCCTCGGGCACGGTAGGCGCTGCGGACTCCGCTGCGACCTCAGGCTCGACAGGCGCCCCTACAGGAGCGGCCGGCTGCTCCGCCAGCTGCGGCTCGGGCGGTGCTGCCGGCGCCGTGATCGGCACCTGGGACTCGCCGGCAGGGACAGGGGCGACAACAGCCGGCGCGATCCTGGCCGCGTCGGCCACTGGGTTGTTCCGGGGATCAGCAGTGGCCTGGCTAATCCCTAGCGGCTTTAGCGCCACCCTCGGCGCATCGTCGCTGTCCGCCGGGCGGAACGCCAGCATGCGCAACAGCACCATCTCGAAGCCGCTGCGCGGGTCCGGCGCCAGGGGCAGGTCGCGGCGGCCGATCAGGCCCATCTGGTAATAGAACTGCACGTCCTCGGCCGGCAGCGCCTGGGCCAGCTGCAGCACCCGCTCGCGATCGCCCTGGCCGTTGTCCACCGCTTCCGGCAGTGCCTGGGCGATGGCCACGCGGTGCAGCACGTTGAGCATCTCCGCCAGCACGCCATTCCAGTCCGGGCCCTGCTCGGCCAGATGACGCACCGCATCGATCAGGGCGCGCGCATCACCCTCCAACAGGGCGTGCAACACGCCATACACCTGGCCGTGGTCCAGGGTGCCGAGCATGGCCCGCACATCGGCGGCCAGCACCTTGCCCTCGCCGAAGGCAATGGCCTGGTCGGTCAGGCTCATGGCGTCGCGCATCGAGCCATCGGCCGCACGGCCGAGCAGCCAGAGGGCATCCGCCTCGAAGGGGATGCTTTCGGCGGCGAGCACATGGCTGAGATGCTCGACCACCCGCTCCGGCGGCATGTTCTTCAGGGAGAACTGCAGGCAGCGCGAGAGGATGGTCACCGGCAGTTTCTGCGGATCGGTGGTCGCCAGCAGGAACTTGACGTGCGGCGGAGGCTCTTCCAGGGTCTTGAGCAAAGCATTGAACGAGTGCGACGAGAGCATGTGCACTTCGTCGATCAGGTAGACCTTGAAGCGCCCACGGCTCGGCGAGTACTGCACGTTGTCCAGCAGTTCGCGGGTGTCCTCGACCTTGGTGCGGCTGGCGGCGTCGACTTCGATCAGGTCGACGAAACGCCCTTCGTCGATCTCCTTGCAGATCGAGCAGACGCCGCAGGGCGTCGAGCTGATGCCGTTCTCGCAATTCAGGCACTTGGCGATGATCCGCGCGATGGTGGTCTTGCCCACCCCGCGGGTGCCGGTGAACAGGTAGGCGTGGTGCAGCCGCTGGCTGTCGAGGGCGTTGATCAGCGCCTTGAGCACATGGGTCTGGCCGACCATTTCGCGAAACGAGCGCGGACGCCACTTGCGTGCAAGAACCTGATAACTCATCGAAACCCGTCACGAGAGGAAAGCATTGAAGTGGGCTAATGCTAACGGAGCATGGGGCAAATTGCATCCGATGCACAGCCCCGCTAATGCCCGCCGCGTCACTCGGTAGAAAATCAGCTGGCCAATATTTGACCAGTCGGTTACCATCCGCAGCGTTCGTACCACGCTGCACGTCAATCAGGCCTCCCGGCCTCGCGGATTACCAAGCGAAGAGCGCATCTACCCCTGTCGTAGATGCCGCACAGCTCTCGACCTGGACCGACCCGCAGACTGACCAGGCCGTCGCGCCAAACACCGACTCTAGCCTGCTACCGAAGTACCGACCCGCTCGCGCGCCGACAGCTCGGCCGCCACGCGTGCAACTTCGCTCCGCTCGGATTCACCTTGCCGGCCGATGGGCCGGCTCCCTGGAGCATTACTCTGCGCAATGACGCGCCCGCCAGTTCAGGAATCACCCCCGGAAATGAATACCCAACAGCAACTCAGAACCGCCATGCACACGCTCTCCAGCGCCTTTGCCCCACACGACTGCCGCATCCTCGCCGCCCGCAATGGCAGCTTCAGCTTCACCATCGTCAACCATGCCGGTATCGCCCAGCACAGCCAACGCCTGTATCCGGGCCAGTACGGCGACGAGTCCCTGCAGCAGGTGATACGGCGCGCTCGCCAAACATTGCGCGCCTGATCGGCGCGGCACCGCTGAACTTAACGCTCGCTCCATGGTCTGCTCTTATCCACCTCAGGATAGAGTACGGTCATGGACAACCCCAATCAGCAACTCGTCGATCGCCTGTTCACCCCCTTGCGCGCCAACTTCAGCAATCCACGCCCGGACGGCAGCATCGTCCTTTCCCTGCTCGACGAAAGCGACGCCACCGCCTACAGCCGAGTGCTCAGCGCCACTCAACTGAGCGACCCGCAGGCCTTCGCCCAGAGCCTGGAAGACATTCGCCTGGAACTGGCAGTCCGCTCCGGCAATATTCCCGCAGAGATGCGCAAGGCACTGAAGGAACAGGACAGCGTGCTCAGCTACCACAGCGCCTGAGGCAAACGCTCGAACAACAAGGCCCCGCCCAGGCGGGGCCTTTTGTTGCGCACACGGTCACACGCACGAACCCGCCAGCGCGCGCGACCGCTCGCTCACCAGCCGCCCCGCACAGAGGCGCCAATGATGGCTTAATGCCCTGAAAGTTCCCGACAAACATGGACCGAAGCTGCGGCAGCAGCTCCCGACAACGGACCAACACCTCTCGCCTGCTACGGGCCTACAGGGGGCGCCTTATCTCGGACAGGGAAACAACAGGCGAATGACATCCGGCACCACGATTCGGAAGTAATAGACCGAGTGGCGGGACAGCAGCAGATAGGAAGGGGGAGTAGACACGGATGTATCACTCCTTGTACCACTGCGTGGTATCGGGTGAAAAACCGTTAAGAATCAGCATCTTATATACTGGAGGTGGACCCCACCAGCCACACCCCGGCACACAATGTCACCGCTGCGGCTGCTCCCTTCCGGGCCTGACCGGGTTCACGGCTGATCGTTGCGGGGGGACCGGCAGGGCCACCATAACGCTGCCCACCAGGCGGCGGGCCGCGCCATTGTACCGGCTTGGCCTGAACTTACAACAGCTTCAAGCACTTAGCGCAAAAAACGATGCCCTGGCTCCTGCGGAACTGGCGAGGCGACGAGCAGCCACTGGTCTGCCGTGGAACTTCCGCCCTGCCGCCCGCTCACAAGGCGCTCGCGTTTGCACCGGGGCCATTTCCGGCGGTGCCAACGAGGCGAAATCGCAGTACCCTGCGCGGGGCACTACAGCACCACCTCTCAATTCAAGGAGTACCACATGGCCATGACCAAAGACCAGCTGATCAGCGATATCGCCGAAGCCATCGACACCCCGAAGAGCACCGTGCGTGCTGCCCTCGAGCAACTCAGCGAGATCGTCAGCGACGCCCTGGAAAATGGCGACGAAATCACCCTGCCTGGCATCGGCAAGTTGAAGGTCGGCGAACGTCCGGCCCGCACCGGCCGCAACCCGCAGACGGGCAAGGCGATCGAGATCGCGGCGAAGAAGGTGGTCAAGTACGTGCCGGCCAAGGCCCTGACCGACGCGATCAACTAAGTCAAAGCGGCAAGCCATCGCACGAAGGTGGGTGAGTTCGCCGCGAAGCCAGCCCACCCGAGTCACTGACAGTCATCAAGGCGCAGTTACCGCGGTCACCTCGACTCCCGGAACCGCTGCAACTGAGTCGATGGGGGGCTGGCCGGCGCCGAGTCGGCGAATGCGCCTGACCTGCTGAATCCGATTGAGGTTTTCCCACGCCGCGGCGTAATGCGCCGGCGATTGTTCGATCGCGCTGCGAAAGAACTGCTCGGCCACATCCAGCTTACCCTCCACCAAACAGATGTAGCCGACATCGTTACTGGCCTGGGCTCTATTCCCGATCTGCTCGAATGCGGAAAGCGCCTCTTCGTATCGCTCCATCCGCGCCAGCAACAACCCGTAGTTGCGCCACAAGGGCTGGTAGGAGGCATCGTAGTCGATACCACGCTGGTAGGTCCGCTCGGCCTCGGACCACTGCCCGTCCAGGTAATAGGAGTAGCCCAGGCTATTCTGCACCAGCACCGAGCGCGGATCGATCAACAAGGCCAAGCGGTAATAGGCCTCGGACTGCAGGAAGTCGTTGCGCAGGTCGGCAAGAACCCCCAGCCCGTTGTAGACCTTGAGCGGCGACTGGCTGTCCACCTTGAGTCCGGTCACATTCGCAGGATCAAGGCCATCACCGTGTCCCTGGCGCCGCTGGTCCAGGGCCACCGCCTTGGACAACAGCTTGACGGCGGCCTCATGGTTGCGCCCGGCCAGCTTCAAGAGCCCCTTCTCCGCCAGAGCATCGAGGTTCTCCGGATCGCTCGTCAGCACATCATCGAAGGCCAACTCGGCGAGTTGAGCATTGCCGCGCTCGCGGTGGATGCGACCGACCCAGACCAACGCCGCATAGCGCTTCGGGTCCAGCTCCAGGGCGTGCAGGTACTGGAACAGCGACTGATCCAGATCGCCCGCCTGGTAGGCCATGGCGGCCATCTGCATGGCCTGATCGGGCGAATTGGTCTGTTTCTTCACTTGGTAGAGCAGCGAGTTGTCGCCCCTGTAGACCGCACGGCTATCGATCGTCGATTCCGGCCCCATGGTCTGACACCCCGACAGCACGGCCATCGTGCCCAACAGCAGTCCGATCCTTTTCATCTCATACCTTCCCGAAGACTTTGAGCACCCCGACGATGGCCGGGCCTATGGCCACCAGGAAAAAGCTCGGCCACAGGCACAAGATTAGTGGGAATACCAGCTTCGTGCCGATCTTCGCCGCCGTTTCCTCGGCTTTCTGGGTACGCCGATCGCGAAACTCCTCGGCATAGATGCGCAGGGTGGCGGCGACGCTGGTGCCGAAGCGGATGCTCTGTGCCAGCAGGCTGACCAGTCCCTGGATGTCCTCCAGCCCAGTGCGCTCGGCCAGGTGCTTGAGCGCCTCGGTGCTGGGGATGCCGGCACGGATCTCGGCATTGACCAGGGCCAGCTCCACCGCCAGCTCCGGCTGGCTCACGGCCATCTCGTCGGCCACCCGCTCGATGGCCTGGGGCAGCGCCAGGCCCGACTCCACGCACACCACCATCAGGTCCAGGGCATCGGGGAAAGCCACCAGCAGCCGCGTCATGCGCGCCTGCTTGCGCTTGTCGACATAGATGGCCGGTACCAGCCAGCCGACCGCGGCGCCCCCCGCCACCAGGCCGACGCCCATCAGCAGGGACAGTTTGGGGATCAATGGCAACGCCAGCAGCGTCAGGCCTGTCAGTACCAGCGGTGCCAGCAGGCGCACGGCCCAGTATGTCTGCACCGCCGCAGGCGAGCGATAACCGGCATGCATCAGCAGAGTCCGCGTCGCCGAATCCCGCCCGTCCTCGGCGGAGGTGAAGCGCTGGCCGACCTGCTCCAGCATGAGCTGCAGGTTGCTCGGCGTCTCCTGCCCATCGCCCTCCCCGCCATGCCCGCGCTTGATCAAGGCCAGGCGACGCTGCAGCGGATCCTGCAAACCGATCACCAGCAGGCTCACGGCGACCAGGACGAGCACCACGCTCAGGCCAATGGCGCCGACGAACAGCATGCGGGCCATTTCCTCGTTCTCTACTACTCGATTGAGCAGGCTTAGCAGATAGTCCATGACGAGCACCTCCCGCGCTACCGCCAGCGGTTAGACTTGGATCCTGATGATCTTGCGGATCCAGAAGATCCCGACGAGCATGGCGACGAAGGCCGCCATCACCAGCTTCTGGCCGATGGGCTCCTTGATCAACAGGGGCAGATAGGTCGGGCTAGAGATCACGATCGCCGCCGCCAGCACGAACGGTACGGCCACCAACACCCAGGCGGACATGCGCCCCTCGGCCGACAGGGTCTTGACCTTGCGCTGGAAGCGGAAGCGCCCGCGGATGAGACTGCTCAAGCGCTCCAGTACCTCGGTCAGGTTGCCGCCGGTGTCGCGGTGGATCAGCACCGAGGTCACCAGCATCATCACGGTCATGCTCGGCATCCGCTCGAGCAGGCCGAGCATGGCCCGGCGCACGTCGTTGCCGTAGTTGATATCGGCGAAGGTCAGGCCGAACTCGTGGGCCACCGGCCCCTTGTGCTCCTCGGCCACCAGTTGCAGGGTCTCGTTGAACGGATGGCCGGCGCGCAGGGCACGGCACATCGCGTCCAGGGCGTCCGGCAGGCCCTCCTCGAACTGGGCGAAACGCTTGCCGCGGTCGCTGGCGATCTTCAGCACCGGCAACCAGCAAACAATCAGGGCAACCGGCAGCGCCAACCACCAGAGCCGAGTGAACAGCCACAGCAGCACGCCGGCCGCCACGCCCAGCAGCAGCCCGAGCAACAGCACGCGGTAGGCGCGATAGCCGTGTCCGGCCTGCTCGATCATCTGCGCCAGGGCCTCCATGGCCGGCAACTGTTCCAGCCGGGCCTCCAGGGGCGACAGGCGCCGCAAGTATTTCTGCCGCAGCACCGTCTGCATGTTCGGCAGGTTGCTGGCATGCTCCAGCACATGCAGGCGCGACCTGATACGTTTGCGCACCTTCCCCGCTTCACCGAATACCGGCACCACCAGCCCCTGGCTGAGCAGGAACACCGCGGCGAACACCATGCCGAGGAAGGCCAGGATGAATTCGCTGGGAATCTGGTTCATGACTGAGCCTCCATCCATTCCGGGCGAAACAGGTTGAGCGGTAGCTCGATGCCACGCTTGGCCAGCACATCGCGGAACGCCGGCACCATGCCGGTCGGCCGGTAATCGCCAAGCACTTCGCCCTGCTCGCCGATGCCACGGCGAACGAAGCCGAATATCTCGGTCATGGTGATGATCTCGCCCTCCATGCCGTTGATCTCCTGCACGCTGACCAGGCGCCGCTTGCCGTCTTCCTGGCGCTCCAACTGGATCACCACATCGATGGCCGAGGCGATCTGCTGGCGCAGGGCCTTGATCGGAAAGGTCGCGCCGGTCATCGACACCATGTTCTCGATACGCCCCAGGGCATCACGCGCGGTATTGGCGTGGATGGTGGTCAGCGAGCCGTCGTGGCCGGTGTTCATCGCCGTGAGCATGTCCAGCGCCTCGGCGCCACGCACCTCGCCTATGACGATGCGGTCCGGGCGCATGCGCAGGCTGTTGCGCACCAACTCACGCTGGTTGACCTCGCCACGCCCCTCGATATTCGGCGGCCGGGTTTCCAGGCGCACCACGTGCGGCTGCTGCAGTTGCAGTTCGGCCGAGTCCTCGATGGTGACGATCCGTTCGTTGTGCGGAATGAAGCTGGACAGGACGTTGAGCATGGTGGTCTTGCCGGTGCCGGTACCGCCGGACACCAGCACGTTCAGGCGTCCGCGCACGATGGCCTTGAGCACCAGGGCGATGGCCGGAGTCAGGGTGCCCATCTGCACCAGGCTCTCGGCATTGAGCAGGTCCACCGCGAAACGACGGATCGACATGCTCGGCCCGTCGATGGCCAGCGGCGGGATGATCGCATTGACCCGCGAGCCGTCCTTCAGGCGCGCGTCCACCAGCGGCGAGGACTCGTCGATACGCCGGCCCAGGTTGGAAACGATACGGTCGATGATGTTCAGCAGATGCTGATCGTCGCGAAAGCGCACATCGGTGCGCTGCAACTTGCCGTGGCGCTCGACATAGACCGAGGCGTGGCCGTTGACCAGAATGTCCGACACGCTGTGATCGGCCAGCAGCGGCTCCAGCGGCCCGAGCCCGAGCACCTCGTCGGTGATCTGCTTGATGATCAGCTGGCGGCTGCTGACGCTCACCGGCGCCGAATGCTCGTCGAGCAGGCGCTGGCTCAGTTCGCGGATCTGCCGCCCGGCATCGGCGGGCTCGAGGGAGTCGAGCAGCGACAGGTCCATGACCTTGAGCAGCTGCTGATAGATCTTCTCCCGCCACTCGCTTTCCATCGGATTCAATCTGGACCTGGTCTCATAGAGGGTGTCCGGCGCGCTGCCCTCCCAGGCCATAGGCGCCGCGGCGGCGCCTTCGGCGAGGGCCTCCTGCGCGTCTGCCTTCGAGTGCTTGGCGGGCTGCTGGCGCAGTCGATTACGAAATTCACTGAGCATGGTCTATCCCCTGAACAGTCGGCCGAAGGTACGTTTCAGCAAACCCTGCTCGGCTGCCTTGGTGCCGAGCAGGGCCTGGCTCAGCTCGCGCATGCCGAGGGTCAGCGGCGCCCGCGGCGCATGCAGCTCCAGCGGCACCCCGGTGTTCTGACTTTCGCTGACCACTGCATAGTCGTTGGGGAGCTTCTGCAGCTCCGTGCAACGCAGCGCCTCGGCGATGTCCTGCAGGCTGACCGGCGAGGCCTTGTCGTAGCGGTTGACCACCACCTGGAAGCGGTTGTTCTGCACCCCCAGTTCGTCGCGCATGATGCGCACCAGACGGGTGGCGTCCTTCAGGTGGCTGAGGCTCTGCTGCAGCAGGATGTAGACCCGATCGGCCTGTTCCAGGGTGACGCCGGTGAGGTGATCGATCTGCCGCGGCAGGTCCACCACCACCCAGTCGTAGGTGCTGCGCGCCAGGCGCAACAGGGCCTCCAACTGCTCGAGACGTACATCCTGGGCCAAGCACAACTCCCCGGCCCGTCCACCCAGCACATGCAGGTTCGGGCTGAAATGGCTGCAGAAGCCGCGCAAGGCGACGCTGTCCATCTCATCGATCTGCTGCATGACCTCCACATGGCTGTGCGCCGGCACCACATCCAGGCAGTGGGCGACGCTGCCGAACTGCAGGTCCAGATCCAGCAACAGGGTGCTGCCGCCTCGCGCGCTGAGCTGGTGAGCCAGGTTGCAGGCCAGCAGGGTGGCGCCCGAACCGCCCTTGGCGTTCATCACCGCCACCAGCTTGCCGCCGACCGCCTGCCCGGCATGGGTCTCCTGAATCATCCGCTCCAGGGCGGCCAGCAGCTCGTCGGCGGCCACCGGCTCGGGCAGGAAATCCCGGGCACCGGCCTGCATCGCCAGACGAATCCCCTCATGTTCCTCCAACGGACCACAGATCAGGAACGGTGGTCGCTCCTGGGCCGGCCGCTGCAGCAGGGCGGCCAACTCCTCGCGCCACAGATGGCTGACTCGCAGCAGCAGGAAATCGGGCATCCGCTCCAAGCCAAACAGTGGATCGGTATGGCCGTTGCTGACCAGCCGCGTGGTCACCTGCAGGCTGGGCAGGCGTTCGCTCAGGGCCTTCAGGTGAGTCAGCGCCGCAGCGTCGCGGCTGCTGATCAGTAGCTGCATTTTCTGCTTATCCGGCGCTCGGATTGCCGTCGGAACTTCTCTCGATGTCAGCATGATGTGTCTCCACCCTCGCCATCTGAGCCGAGGCTTTCGCGGGGCAAGATCGCCCTGAATACCGGTAAGGTAACGTCGCCACCCAGCGGTGGCGGGATCAACAAGGTGAAGGGAAAGCTCTCGACACTCAGCTCAACGAAACGGATGGAACTCAGGTTGGCAGGATCACCGGGGTTGTTCACCACGGCGCCGTTCTCATCCAGGTAGGTCAGCGTCAGGTCGGAGGTTTGCAGGTTGGCGACCAGGCTGCTGGCGCTGCCGTCCCCGGCATCATTGAAGATCGCCCGCCGCTTCACTATCGTCTCGTCGCTGATGGCGCACACCGCCGCCAGCCGTGCGCCCCGGCGTACCACCTCGTCCAGGGCATTGACGGTGAACAGCAGTCGGCCCATCTCCAGGATGCCGAACAGCAGGGTGAACAGCAGCAGGCCGATGATGGCGAACTCCACCACATAGACGCCCTGCATACGTTTCTTGTCCATCACAGCGCCCTCATGACCACGGTGGAGTTCAGCGCGATGTTCAAGGGAATCGACGAACCGAAGAAGGTCGGCAACGAATTGCCGACCACCGGGCGAAAGGTGTAGGAGATGCTCACCCGCACGTGTTCGGCGCCCACCGAGCTGACCTGTACGTCACTCGGCGCCAGATTCGGCACCACCGATGCATAGCCACGCGGATTGGCCGGCACACCGTAGACGGCGACGTTCTTGGTCCTGGTCTGCAGATCGCCGGTCAGGTCGATCTGCCCGAGCGTGGCGTTCCAGGCCTGTCCGGCGACGTAACGGCCGGCGTCGCGGCTGGCCTGCAGCAGGTTGTTGTAGTGGTACAGCAGGCGGCCGAACTCGCCGATAGCCAGCAACAGCAACAGCAGCAATGGCAAGGCGATCGCGAATTCCACCATGGCCACGCCACGCTGGCTATGAAGCGGTTTGGATGGCCTGTTGCTCATCGCACACCTCTCTTCAGGTAATGGTCCCGGCCCTCGGCCCCTGCAGGTCCCACGCATCCGGCCCTGCAGGCGCGGCAGCCTGCCCACCTAGGAATCGGGGCTCGGCGTCGTGGGCGTCAGATAGGTCTTGTACAGCTGGATGATCTTCGGCCCCACGTCATCCACCACGGGCCCCGGCACGCTATCGCCGGCGCAATCCATGACGAACTGGCCGAAGATCTGCGCCTGGTTGCCCTGCTGGCTGACCGTCTGCACCAGGAAGAAACAGCCATAGCCCAATACCGGCACCGAGGTCTGCCCGCCCGAGGCACCATCGCAGTTGCCCACCACTATCTTCAGCAGGCGACGCTCGAGCACGCCATTGGCCTCACAGCCGCTGGGGCAGTTGGCGACGCTCTCCAGCCAGTCGTTGTAGTCGTACAGACTCGTGCTGGCCGTCGCCAAGTCGCCGTCGTTCGAGGTGACCGGCTGGTTCTGGTGCTCCACCTGCGGGGGCGAGGTGCTATCGTTGTAGGTCATCCGCGGTGTGGTGAAACTGATCACCTTGTCCGGCGGATAGTCGCCGGGGCTGATCGGCCCGGAGTACTGGCCGAAGCGGGTGTTCAGCCCCTGGGCCACCGGCCCGACGGTATTGCCCGGCTCGGTTTCCACCGGCTCGCCCGGGGTCAGGCACTGATCGATGCCCCCGGCCAGGGCCTCGCGGATATCCGCCGCGCCGGTGTTGTCGCCCAGGCGGATCAACTGGAAGTTGCCGGGGCCGATCGCCGGGGCGTTGCCCGCCGCACTCTTCAACACCTCCAGGTCGCCAAAGCGGTAGCCCCAGAACATGCCCGTACCCGGGTCGTACTGGTTCTCATCACCACAAACCAGCAAGGGCGCCAGATCGCAGGGCGCGGTCTGGCTCGGCCCGGCAGTGGCGATGGCCGCCACCGCCTTGTCGGCGAGGCCGCCCGCGCCGAACGCCTGGGCGAAACCCCAGAAGAAGCCGGGCAACGCGTAGTCCGCCACCGTTACCCGCACGAAACGGGCATCCACCGGCCCGGGGAAGGCGAACGGCCCTTCGACATCGGTGGCCAACTCCACCTGCGCGAAAGCACCGACGCCGCCGGCCGCCGTGATGGCCGCCGCCAGCTCGCCGTTGCCACTGGCGTTGGCATTGAGCGACAGGGTATTCAATGCGGCATCCCGCGTCTGACTGGACGCGTTCCCGGTGCCCATGACCTGACTCAGGGTCTTGGCACCGCTGAGAGCCGCGGCGTCCACCGCATTCTGCAGCCGCGCCTTGTTCAGCAGCATGTGCCCACCGTCCAGCGCCAGGGCGGACATCAGCAGCATGGATGCCAGCGCCACCACGATCAGCACCATCACCGCGCCCCGCTGCCGATGCGGCAACGCGCGGGGCCGTTGCATACGGGGGTTCATGATCCGCCCTCAGTTATTGATGTTGATCTGGATTGGCTGGCCGACCTGCTGCGCATCGCCGGTCACCCCGCGATAGCCATCCATGACCTTTTCCGTCAACGGGCCGTCGCTGCCGGTCGCGGAGACCTCGGTACCGGGGGCCGCCGCCTGCTGCTTGTCGGCGATCTGCTGGTAGTGCACGTCGTAGACCGTGCTGCCGAGCGGCCCTACCCGCCCCTCCTCATAGGTCATGCAACCGCCCAGGGCGAATGCCAGCGTGCACAGGGGAATCATGGTTTTCATCTTCGCTGCCTCCAATAATTCGATATCGCGGCGGCCTGCTTTGCAGGCACTCACCCGTCACCCGCAAGCGCTTGCTCCCGTAGCCGCTAATTCAGGTCATGACCGAAATTGCCCTCGCTGACCCCGAGGCTGACAGGCACCCGCCGCCCCGGTTGGCGTCCCTTGGTCTTGCCGAGCAGGTAGAAATCCAGGTCGCTCGGTTCGACGAACTTCTCGGTGGGCAGGCGCACGCTTCTGGCGTCTATCGGCTTGGCCAGATGCGGCGTCACCAGGATCACCAGCTCGGTTTCGCCATTGACGAACTCCTGGCTGCGAAACAGGTGGCCGAGCACCGGTATGTCGCCCAGGCCGGGGAAGCGGCTGACGAAGTCGCGGGTGTTCTCGCTGATCAGACCGGCGATGGCGATGGTCTGGCCGTTGCCCAGTTCCACGGTGGACTGCGCGCTGCGCTTGGTCAGTGCCGGCACCAACAATGATGTCTCTACGGCGTCCCCCGTCTGCACCACCAGGCTATTGGCCGCCACCAGCTCGCTGACCGAGACATTCAGGTTGAGGTTGATGCGCCCGGAGTCGAGCACCACCGGGAGGAACTTGACCCCCACGCCGAACTCCTTGAACTCGATGGTGATGCCATCCTCGTCGGATACCGGGATGGGGAACTCGCCGCCGGAGATGAATTCCGCCTGCTGCCCGGTCAGGGTGGTCAGGGTCGGCTCCGCCAGCACCTTGGCCGAGCCGTTGTCCTTGGACGCCTCCAGCACCACGTTGAAGAGGAATTCGTCCGAGAGGAACTGGGCGAAGATGCCCTTGCCGCTGCCGATCAGGCTGGTCGGATCGGGAATGATAAAGCCGTCGTTCAGCGGATCGGGAACCAGGCCGATCGGGATGCCGCCAGGCCCGACTCCGCCGTTGAAGCCGCCACCGGACCAACGGCTGGATGAGCCGAAGTCCAGCGCGTTGAAGCGCACGTTGAGGCTCTTGACCAGGCTGCGCTGCATCTCCGCCACCTTGACCTCCAGCATCACCTGCTGGCTGCCGCCGACGGTCAACAGATTGATCACTTCCAGCGACTGGGTGGGCGCCGCGGCGGCTGCCTCACCCTCGCCCTGGACCACGCTGGCGGTCTGCGCGGTGTAGGTCTTGGCCAGCTTGACCGCGGTATCCGCCGCCGCCGCGCTGCTCACCTGGCCGCGCAGCACCAGCGCGCCCTGGGCGCTGAACACCTCGATGCGCTCGTTGGGCATCAGTTGATGCAGCTTGCCCTTCAATCCACCGAGGTCGTGCACCACCTCGAGGTCGAGGCTGTCGATCAGGCGGTTCCTGCCATCCCAGAGCAGCACGTTGGTGCTGCCCAGGGAGCGTCCGAGCAGGTAGACCTCGGAGGGGCTGGTAATCAGGATGTCGGCGATCTCCGGGTTGCCCACCGAGACCTTCTTGACCGGTGCGCGGGTGGTGAGTATCCGCGACTTGTAGATCGGCACCTGGACGTTGCTGGTGTTGGCCGCCGGCATGGCTGCGACCCCAGGCGACGTTTCCGCCGCCATCAGGGGCACGAGCGGCGAGCAGGTACCGAGCAGCACCAACGCGCAAGCGATTTTCCGAATGCTTTGCATGTCCTTCTCCTTGCCTGAAAGGTCTTTTGCTCGACCACGTCCGAAGGCTAGCCGGCCATGTGCCGGTGGCAAGCAACTCCTAGAGATGCACCTTGGCCACCTTCACCTCGGTGCCACGAATGATGGTCACGCCTCCGCCGCCGGAGCTGCGCCGCACCACGCGCTTCACCGGGGCCGGACTAGGTGCCGGCGCCGGCGCCGCGACCACCGCCGGCTTCTCGACGGCCTCCGGCTTCTTCTCGTCGTTCAGCGGGTTGCGCAGGGCCAGTTGCAGCTTGCCTTCGGTCTGCGCCTTGACCAGCACCTCGGCCTCTTCGCTGGTCATCTCCAGCGTTACCGCGCGCACCACCACCGGCTGGGTCTTGTCGGTACTGGCGGTCTGGTCGACCGCCAGCACCCGCAGGTCTTCGAGGATGGTCTTCGACTCGGCGTTGCTGTTATTGCCGACCTTGCGCGTGGCCAGGACATCGACCCGGTTGCCCGGCAACAGGAAGCCGCCGACCCCGACCACATCGTCCACCCGCACCGAGATGGCGCGCTTGTTCGACTCGATCAGCGAGGCCAGGGTGCTGCCGCCCAGGTGCTCGGCCAACCGCGCACCGCGCACTATGTCGCCGCGCAGCATGCCGAAGGTGGCGATCTTGCCCACCACCTTGTCGGGGGCGTCGAAGGCATCGTCCGGCGCCGTGCCCTTGGGCATGGGCACCAGGGTCACGTGCTGGGCCTCGACCATCTGGCCGAAGGGTATCTCCACGGTGGCCACCACCACGTTCTGCAGGTTGTCGTCCGGGCTGGCGTTCAGCCGGGCGCTGAGCCAGTTGTTGGCCATCCACGCCGCGCCAAGACCGAGCACCAGGGAAAGAGCCACCAGGGAAAGAGTTCGCGCACTCATGTCAGTATCTCCTTAGCCGAGAAAGTCGAGCTGAACGAAGTAGTTGCGCCAGGCCCATTCCAGTTCGCCTGGCGACAGCGGGCCGGCGCCGTCTTGGTAGCGCTGGCGATCCAGCGCCATGCCGAGCAGGTCGCGGGGGTGGCAGGGCACCAGCGGCATCCCCTCGGCCTCGTACAAGCCCTGCAGTACGAAGCCCAGCAATGCCTCGTCGTAGGCGATGCCCAGGCGCTCGCACTCCTGGCGCCAGATGCGCGTGTATTGATCGGGCGTGAGGTAGTCGAAGTGCAGCTTGTAGCCGATGCGCCGCAGGAAGGCCTCGTCGGCCAGCTCCAGCGGGTTGAGATTGGTCGAGAACACCAGGATCAGGTCGAAGGGCAGCTCGCAGTGGCGGCCGCCGCCGAGGTTGAGGAAGTCGCGCTTCTCCTCCATCGGCACTATCCAGCGGTTGAGCAGCTGCGCCGGCTCGACGCGCTGACGGCCCATGTCGTCGATGATGAACAGGCCGTTGCTGGCCTTGAGCTGCAACGGCGCCTGGTATTGACGGCTGAAGGGGTCGTAGCGGATGTCCAACTGCTCCATGCTCAGTTCGCCGCCGGTGATCACCACCGGGCGCCTGCAGCACAGCAGGCGGCGATCGATGCCCTGGTTGAGCATCAGGTTCTTTTGCTGGCCCTGATCCTCCAGGCGCTGATGCACCTGCGGGTCGTAGATCTCCACCACCGCCTCGTTGATCGCGATGGCATGAGGCACCCAGACCGCCTCGGCGAACAGCCCGATCAGCCGCGAGCTGATATAGGTCTTGCCGGTACCCGCCGGGCCATAGATCATCACGGCCCGGCCGGAATTCATCGCCGCCCCCAGTTGATCGAGCATGGCCTGCGACAGCACCACCTCGGCGAAGGCCGCGTGCATATCGCTGGCGGTGATACGACCGTGGTGGATGGTCTGCAGCTTGAGCAGGGAGCGGTAGCTGCTCACCGGGTAGGGCGCCGCGCCGATATAGCCGCTGCGGGCCAGGGCGTCGCGGGCGCTGCTGCGACCGCGCTCGGTCAAACCGTAGCGCAGCGCCTGGCCACCGCTCGCACCTCCCGCCTGCCCCAGCACTTCGATGCGACCATCCTTGCGCAGGAAGCCGAGCACCTCTTCGAGCACCGAACCGGTCAGCGCCAGGCGCTCCACCAACCGCGGCATATCCAGCACGCCGGCATCGTGCAGGTGCTTGCACACCAGGTCACCGAGGAAGCTGTCTGCCAGGCCGGTCTCGCGCACCGTTCGCGGTTGCGGGGCCAGTCGCTGCACCGCCTCGCGCTGGCTGGGGTAGGCGTCGCTGTCGCTGATGGCGTACATGGTTGGCCTCCCGGGGTCAGTGAGCGATCTACAGCCAATACAGACTGGCCAAGGTGCCCAGCAAAATTGCCATCGAATAAGGAAAGGGCTTGCCGGCCACTTCGTCCGCCGCCGGTGCCAGATAGGCCCGGGCCCTGAGCATCAAGCCGTAGCGCGACAGCGTCTGCAGCAGTTGCCCGCGCAACAACACCAGCAGAAAGCCGCACAGACCACCGGCCATCAGGCTGAACAGCGCCGCCCAGAGCGCGCCACTCGGAGTAAGAAAGGCGCCGACCATGGCCATCAGCTTGACGTCGCCGGCGGCCATGCCGCCCAGGGCGTAGAGCGGAAGAAACACCCCGAAGCCGACCAGCAGCCCCAGCGTCCCATCGCCCAGTCCGCCGAACCCGCCCGAATAAGCCTGGCCGGCCAGCCCCAACGCGAGGCCCAGCGCGACCAGGAAGTTGGGGATGCGGTGGCGACGTAGATCGCTCACCACCGCTATGCCCAGCAGCCCTAGCAGCACAATGACGGGGACCATCTGCTCCATGGACATCGCTGCATCTCTCTCAGGAACTGTCGCACTAGCACGGAGCAGAGTTAGTAATGGCTCCACACAAGGTCCTGATATTGGTATCTACAGCGCCGCCTAGAAGTACAAATGCAGCGACAACCCCTACAGTTACCAGCCCCCCCGCCACCGCATATTCCACGATGGTCAGACCCTCTTCGTCTTTTACGAACTTCATCACCGAAGTCTTGATTGCTTGAAAAGTCATTTCGCCCACCTCACTAGAAAGTTGTTCTTCCAGGAAACCGGCGGCACTTCTTGCCCCGCCTGACTCGAACCCTAGTAAGGGTCAGGCCCAAGGGTTAGAAGAGTTTTGCGGAACACTAGGACTATTTTGCGACGCAAGCGAAACGGCGTGCGGAACCGCAGTGCCTGGCAGCACGCGGGAAAAGCCGTTGCACGGGAGGGTCTTGCCAATACTTCCCAAGAAGATTCGCAAGCGGCGAAGCAATCCGAAAAAGATCGAAATCGCCAGACAGAGGAGAGCCGCACAGCCATTGGCTCGAGCCTGTATACAGAACCCGAAAGTCTAAGAAGGCTGCGCTTTATCGAGAGTTGATCTTTACAGTACTGGCATTCTGACAATACTTCGAAGTGGGGACACAACTAAGGCGCAGAGCTAAGAAGCGATGTCTAACTCGGCCACCAAGCCATTCCTGTTATGGCTCGACATGACACACGACCGATCGGTTGACGAGCTGATCGCGCACTTTAGTGCCAGCTGCGAATGTCGCCTGGCCGTGGCCTCCGCCATGCCGCAACGCGCCAGCGCGCAGCAGCCGGACATGATCTGCATGCACTTCGACCGTCCGGATGCGCTTGGCCTCAACCTGCTGCTGGAGGTCAAGCGCAGCGTGCCCTCCATCCCTATCACCATGTTCACCGTGCAGCACTCCGAGGAGCTGGCCGTGTGGGCCATGCGCGCCCGGGTGTGGGAGTACATGGTGCTGCCGCTGACGGAGGCAGAGAGGAGTCGTTACCTGCGCGCCCTCACCCAGCTGTGCGAGCTACGCCGCAATCCCAACGGCCAGGGCAAGAAGCGCCAGGTCGACCGTTACCCGGCGTTTCCGGGCAGCATCCGCATGACCGCGGCGCACCAGAAGCACCAGGCGTTGAACAAGGTCCTGCAGTACATCGATGAGAATTTTCGCGAGAACATCGACCAGAAGGCGCTGGCGCAGCGTTGCGGGATGACCAGTTTTCGCTTCAGCCGCCTGTTCAAGGAGGTCATGGGGATCGGCTTCATGGACTACATCCTCGGCAAGCGCATGGATTTCGCCAAGGAGCTGCTCGACAACAGCCAGATGCCCATCACCAGCATCGGTTACGAGGCCGGCTTCAAGGACCCGTCCTACTTCGCCCGGTCCTTCAAGCAGTACAACGGCTGCACCCCCAGCGAGTATCGCCAGTCGAATCGCTGCGAACAGCCCGGCGGGCTCGACTCGGCCGGGGAGGATTCCTCGCAGAAGCTGATCGAAGGCCTGCTTCGCGGCGTCAGGGCCTGACCCCCTCGCGGCAGACCTGGTCCGCCCGTCGACGTTGCCATAGCCCGCAGAGTGGATGGCGCCCTCTTCATCCAGCGGATACCGCCGGCAGAGCGCGTCTGCTGCGCGCAGCGCACCCTACATGCCTAGCCCAGGCGGCTCAGCTCCGCGAGAAACTCCGCCTCGTCCAGCACCCGCAGCCCCAGTTCCTGGGCCTTGGCCAGCTTGGAGCCGGCCCCCGGACCGGCCACCACGCAGCTGGTCCTGGCCGATACCGAGCCGGCCACCTTGGCGCCCAGGCTTTCCAGTTTGTCCTTGGCGACGTCGCGGCTCATCACCTCGAGGCTGCCGGTGAGCACCCAGGTCTGCCCGGCCAGGGGCAGGCCGGCGACGGTCTTGCGCTCGCTCTGCCAGTGCATGCCGAACGCGCGCAGCTGCTCCTCGATGGCCCGGGCCCGCTCGACGTTGGCCGGGATGGCGAAATGCTCGCGCAGCGCCTGCTTGGCCTTCTCGTTGAGCCCCTTCATCACGCTCAGCTCCAGCCAGTCCTGGCTGAGGGCGATCACCCCGTCCAGGCTGCCGCCCTTCTCGGCCAGCTTCTTCGCCCCCGTGGTGGCGATGCCGGCGAGGTTCAGCTTGTCGAGAAAGCCCTCCAGCGTGGCGCAGGCGGCGAACTCCCCGGCCAGCTCGCCCTCCTCCTGCAGTTCGATGCCGCGGGCCAGCAGGTCACGGATCACCTGCTGGTTATGGCCGTCGTCGAAGAAGCTGCGGATCTCATGGGCGACCTCCAGGCCGACGTCCGGCAGGTAGGTCAGCACCTCCGGCAGCGCCTGCTGAATGCGCGCCAGCGAGCCCAGGGCGCGGGCCAGCAGCTTGGCGGTTTCCTCGCCGACATCGGGGATGCCCAAGGCGTAGATGAAGCGTGCCAGGCTCGGCGTGCGGCTGGCGGCGATGGCCGCCAGCAGGTTGTTGCTCGACAGCTCGGCGAAGCCCTCCAGGCCGACGACCTGGTCGAAGGTCAGGCTGTACAGGTCCGCCGGCGAGCGCACCAGGCCCTCGTCGACCAACTGCTCGACGCTCTTCTCGCCGAGGCCCTCGATGTCCATGGCGCGGCGCGAGACGAAATGGATGATCGCCTGCTTGAGCTGGGCAGCGCAGGCCAGGCGGCCGACGCAGCGGTACACCGAACCCTCGCTCACTACCTCCCGGCCCTTGCTGCGCTTGATCAGCTGGGTGCGCTCGACCCGCGAGCCGCACACCGGGCATTGCTCGGGCACCGGTACCGGCTGCGCAGCGGCCGGACGGCGCTCGGCCACCACCTGCACCACCTGGGGAATCACGTCGCCGGCGCGGCGGATGATCACCGTGTCGCCGACCATCAGCCCCAGGCGCGCCACTTCGTCCATGTTGTGCAGGGTCGCATTGGACACCGTGACCCCCGCCACCTTGACCGGCTTCAGGCGCGCCACCGGGGTGACCGCGCCGGTGCGGCCGACCTGGAACTCGACGGCGAGCAGCTCGGTCAGCTCCTCCATGGCCGGGAACTTGTGGGCGATCGCCCAGCGCGGCTCGCGCGCACGGAAGCCCAGCTCGCGTTGATGGGCCAGGCTGTTGACCTTGAACACCACGCCATCGATCTCATAGGGCAGCGCCGCGCGCCGCTCGCCGATGTCGCGGTAGTAGTCCAGGCACGCCTGGGCGCCCCTGGCCAGCTTCAGTTCGCGACTGATCGGCAGGCCCCAGCCCTTGAGCGCCTGGAGGATGCCGACGTGGGTCTGCGGCAGCTCGCCCTCGACCCGGCCGATGCCGTAGGCGCACAACTCCAGCGGACGGCTGGCGGTGATCTTCGGGTCCAGCTGGCGCAGACTGCCGGCCGCCGCGTTGCGCGGGTTGGCGAAGGTCTTGCCGCCGGACGCCAGCTGGCGCGCGTTCAGCGCCTCGAAGCCGGCCTTGGACATGAACACCTCGCCGCGCACCTCCAGCACCGCCGGCCAGCCGCTGCCGTGCAGGCGCAGCGGGATGTTGCGCACGGTGCGCACGTTGACGCTGATGTCCTCGCCGGTACTGCCGTCGCCGCGGGTGGCGCCACGCACCAGCTGGCCGTTCTCGTACAGCAGGCTGACGGCCAGGCCGTCCAGCTTGGGCTCGCAGCTGTACTCCACCTCGGCCCCTGCGCCGAACAGGTCGCCGGCCGGCAGGTCCAGCCCCTCGCGCACGCGGCGGTCGAAATCCAGCAGGTCGCCCTCCTCGAAGGCGTTGCCGAGGCTGAGCATCGGCACCTCATGCTTGACCTCACCGAAGGCGCTCAGGGCCAGGCTGCCGACGCGCTGGGTCGGCGAGTCGGCGCTGACCAGCTCGGGGTGGGCGCCCTCCAGGGCCTGCAGCTCGCGATACAGGCGGTCGTACTCGGCATCCGGGATGCTCGGCTCGTCGAGCACGTGGTAGCGGTAGTTGTGCTCATTCAGCTCGTCGCGCAACTGGGCGATACGTTCGGCGGCACGGGCTGCGGAGGGGGTGGCGTCGGTCATGGGCTTCATCTCTCAAACGAAAAGAGCAGCCTGGGCTGCTCTTTTCGCGAAACAATTGCTACTTAGCGTTTGCTGGTCAACTGCTTGCGCTCGAACTCGACGATGCGCTGGCGGTAGTGCTCTATGGTCTGGGCGGTCATCACGCTGCGCTGGTCGTCCTTCAGCTCGCCGTTGAGCTCGTGGGCCAGCTTGCGCGCGGCCGCCACCATCACGTCGAAGGCCTGCTTGGGGTGGCGCGGGCCGGGCAGGCCGAGGAAGAAGCTCACCGCGCGGGTGCTGAAGCCCTCGATGTCGTCCAGGTCGAAGGTGCCCGGCTTGAGGGCATTGGCCATGGAGAACAGCACCTCGCCGTTGCCGGCCATGCTTTCGTGCCGATGGAAGATGTCCATCTCGCCGAAACGCAGGCCGCTCTCGAGGATGTTCTGCAACAGCGCCGGGCCCTTGAAGCCTTCGCCATCGCGGGCGATCACGTTGATCACCAGCACTTCTTCCACCGGTGCCGGCTCTTTGGCGACCGACTTCTTGGCGCCGTTATGGCTCTCGGCCGCGGCCTCGTCGACGGGGCTGAGCAGGGTCGGCACCGGCTCGTCCAGACCCAGGTTCAGGTCGCCCTGGCGCGGCTCGCTGGTGCGCCGGCGATTGAGCTCGCGGGCGCTCATGGCCGGCAGGTCGTGCTCGTCCAGGGACGGCTCCTGATGGCGCTCGACGACCCGCGGCGGGCCGAGCAGGTCGGGATCGCCGTCATCGTCCGCGCCACCGACCAGGCTCCGGTCGAGCTTGAACTTCAACTTGCCCTTGCCGCCACGCATGCGCCGCCAGCCATCGAAGAGGATGCCGGCAATGACGATGATACCAATGACGATCAGCCACTCGCGCAGACCGAATTCCATGAAATACCCTGACCCCTAATGAATTTTCTATGAAAAAGAGCATCCTGCCCTTACTTCGATGACCTTGAAGCGTGGCGCCAACTCCATGTTCTGACAGGCGTTTTCCACGCGCAATTAGAGTGCGCATTAAGCTAGCACGACGAAAGGCAACTTTACACAGCCAACAGGTCGTTATAGCCGGGCGGCGGGGTTAGAAAGCGCAGTTTCTTTGCGCCCACGCCTCAGGCCTCGACCATGGCCAGCGCCTCCTCCACATCCACCGCCACCAGGCGCGAGCAGCCCGGCTCGTGCATGGTGACGCCCATCAGTTGATCGGCCATCTCCATGGCGATCTTGTTGTGGGTGATATAGATGAACTGCACCTTCTCCGACATTTCCTTGACCAGGCGGGCATAGCGGCCGACGTTGGCGTCGTCCAGCGGCGCATCCACCTCGTCGAGCATGCAGAACGGCGCCGGGTTGAGCTGGAAGATGGCGAACACCAGGGCCAGCGCGGTCAGCGCCTTCTCGCCCCCGGACAGCAGGTGGATGGTGCTGTTCTTCTTGCCCGGCGGCCGCGCCATGATGGTCACGCCGGTGTCGAGCAGGTCTTCGCCGGTGAGCTCCAGATAGGCATTGCCGCCACCGAACACCTTGGGGAACAGGGTCTGCAGGCCGCCATTGATCTGGTCGAAGGTCTCCTTGAAGCGGTTGCGGGTCTCCTTGTCGATCTTGCGGATGACGTTCTCCAGGGTATCCAGGGCCTCCACCAGGTCGGCGTCCTGGGCATCCAGGTAGCGCTTGCGCTCGGACTGCTGCTGGTACTCGTCGATGGCCGCCAGGTTGATCGGCCCCAGGCGCTGGATGCGCCCGGCCAGGCGCTCCAGTTCCTCTTCCCAGGCCTGCTCGCCGGCGTCCGCCGGCAGGCTGGCGAGTACGCCGTGCAGGTCGTAATTGTCCTCGGCCAGTTGCTCCTGCAGGGCCTTGCGCCGCACGTTCAGCGACTGCCACTCCAGGCGCTGCTGTTCGAGCTGGCCGCGCAGCAGCTGGGCTTGCTGCTCGGCCTGGCTGCGGCGCTTCTCCGCGTCGCGCAGCTCGCGATCGGCGTCCTCCAGGGCCAGGCGGGCCTGCTTGAGTTCCTCCTCCACGCCCATGCGCCGGTCGAGCAGCTCCTCGAGCTTGAGGCGCAGCTCCTCCAGCGGGGCTTCGCCCTCCTCCAGGTTGAGACTGAGCTGCTCGCGCTTCTCGTGCAGGCGCTCGGCCTGCAGCTCCAGGCGCTCGAGGGCCTGGCCGGTGGAGTCGTGCTGCGCCCGCAGGGAGCCCAGGCGTACGGCCAGCTGATGGGCATGGTCCTTGTGCTGGCGCGCCTCCTGGCGCACCCGGTCGAGCCGCTCGCGCAGCGCGTCGCGACTGGCCAGCAGGGTCTCGCGCTGCTCGTTGTCGAGGGCCATGGCGTCGAGGGCGTCCTGCAGCTGCAGGCGCGCCTCGCCCAATTGCTCCTGCTCCAGCTCGCGCTGCTCGGCCTGTTCGGCCCGCTCGCTCTCGAGCCGGCGCCGACGCAGGGTAAGCTGCTCGGCCTTGGCCTGGCCGGCCGATAGCCTGGCCTTCAACTCACCGAGCAGCCGGGTTCGTTCCTGCAGCTGGCGGCGTTGCTGCTCACGCAGCTCCTCTTGCTGACGCTGGGTGTCACGCAGCGCCAGCAGGCGCTCGTCGAGCAGCTCCAGGGCGGCTTCGCGCTCGTCGCACTCCAGCCCCAGGCACTCCAGCTCCTGGCCACGGGCCAGCACGCCACTTTCCGCCTCGCCGGCGCGGCGCACCCGCAGAAAGTGCCGGCCGACCCAGTAGCCGTCGCGACTGACCAGGCTCTCGCCCTCGGCCAGCGCCGCACGCCCCGCCAGGGCCTCCTCCAGGGACGCCACCGGCCTGACCCTGGCCAGCCAGGGCGCCAGGTCGATGCCCGCCTCGACCTTGTCCAGCAGGCTGCCGGCGACCCGCCCGCCCGCCGCGGCCGGCCAGGCCAGGCGCAGCTCGCCCTGGCTCAGCGCGGCGAAGTCCAGATCCGCGAAATCGTCCAGCAGCACCGCCTGCAGATCGGCGCCGAGCACGGTTTCCACCGCCAACTCCCAGCCAGCCTCGACCCGCAGGCCCTCGGCCAGGCGCGGACGCTCGGCCAGGCCCTGCGCGCGCAGCCAGTCACCGGTGCCCGCGCCCGGATCGAGCGCCGCCTGTTGCAGGGCCTCCAGCGAGGCCAGGCGGCCCTGCAGACGTTGCAGCTCGCCCTGAGCCTGCTGCTGCGCCTGGCCGGCCTGCTGCAGTTCGTCGCGCAGCTGTTGCAGGCGTTCCGCCTGCTGCTGCTCGTCCGCCTGCAGTTGTTCCTGCTCCAGCTCGGCGGCGGCGATCTGCTCGCCCAGTTCGATGATCGCCGCGTCTTCCGGGTCGGCGACCAGCTGCTGCAATTCGTCGCCCAGGCGACGCTGGCGTTCGGCCAGGCGTTCCAGGCTCTGCTCCAGCTGCTGGATGCGCGATTGCTGCACCTCGGCCTGGCGGCGCGGCTCGGCGCTGCGCTGATTGAAGCCGTCCCACTGATCCTGCCAGCCGTGCATGGCACTCTCGGCTTCCTCCAGGGCGGCGGCGGCCTCTTCGGCGGCGGCGCTGGTCAGTTCCTGCTCGGGTTCGAGCATGGCCAGCTCTTCGCCCAGGGTGGCCAGCAGGGTGCGGTCGTGGCCCAGGTGCGACTCGGTCTCCTGGCGCGCCCGTTCGGCCTCGCGCAGGTCGTCCTGCAGCTGGCGCAGGCGCTGCTGGCCGTGCTGGATGCTCTGCTCGACCCGGGCGATGTCGCCGCCGACCGAGTAGAAACGCCCCTGCACCAGGCTGAAGCGCTCGGAGAGCTCGTGATGGCCGTCGCGCAGGCGCTCGATGCTGGCATCGGCGTTGCGCTGCTCGGCCACCAGCGCCTCGAACCCGACCTCCTGATTGCCGATCACCGCCTCGCGCTGGCCCACCTGCTGGTTCAGCGCCTGCCAGCGCAGGGCGGTGAGCTGGGCCTTGAGCTGACGCTCCTCGGCCTTGTACTGCTGGTACTTCTCCGCCGCCTGGGCCTGGCGTTGCAGGCGCTCGAGCTGGCGCTCAAGCTCCTCGCGCAGGTCGGTCAGGCGCGCCAGGTTCTCGTGGGTGCGGCGGATGCGGTTCTCGGTCTCGCGGCGGCGCTCCTTGTACTTGGAGATGCCGGCAGCTTCCTCGATGAAGTTGCGCAGGTCCTCGGGCTTGGCCTCGATCAGCTTGCTGATCATGCCCTGCTCGATGATCGAGTAGCTGCGCGGGCCCAGGCCGGTGCCGAGGAAGATGTCGGTGATGTCGCGGCGGCGGCACTTGGTGCCGTTGAGGAAATAGGTGTTCTGGCTGTCGCGGGTCACCCGGCGACGGATGGATATCTCGTTATAGCCGGCGTACTCGCCGACCAGGGTGGCGTCGGAGTTGTCGAAGATCAGCTCGATGCTCGCCTGGGTCACCGGCTTGCGCGTGTTGGAGCCGTTGAAGATGACGTCGGTCATCGACTCGCCGCGGAGGTTCTTCGCCGAACTCTCGCCCATCACCCAGCGCACCGCGTCGATGATGTTGGACTTGCCGCAGCCGTTGGGCCCGACCACCGCCGCCATGTTGCTCGGAAAGCTCACGGTGGTCGGGTCGACGAAGGACTTGAAGCCGGCCAGCTTGATGCACTTCAGGCGCATGGCTTAGCGCTGCTCGGCCAGGGTCGCCAGGACCAGCTGGCAGTTGTGTTCGCCATAGCCCAGCAGCAGCTCGCGGGCGCGCGGGTGATCGCGCTCGACGATGGCCTGCAACAGCTCGGCGAAGGTGGCGAGATAGCGCGCCATCTCGCCCTTGCGGCGCTCCAGGACCAGGTGGTAGGAGCGGCTGATCGCCGGCAGCAGGTTCTCCACGGTCTCCTGCAGATAGGGGTTGTCGGCGAAGGGAAAGGCCGCGCGCATGACATCGAAGCTGTACTCGACGAAGGCGTTGATATCCTCGCGCCGCTGGCTCTCCACCAGCTGCCGCTGGATGGCCAGGAACGGCGCCAGATCCGCCTCCTCGCGCCAGCCGTCGGCCACCGCCCGGGCCAGCAGGACATAGAGCTCGACGACCAGGGCGTAGAGGCTCTTGACCTTGTGCGGCGTCAGTTCGCTCACCTGGGCGCCGCGGCGCGGCAGGATCACCACCAGATGCCGGCGCTCGAGAATCAGCAGGGCCTCGCGCACCGAACCGCGGCTGACGTTGAGCGCCTGGGTGACCTTCTGCTCCTGAATACGCTCGCACGCCTTCATCTCACCACGAATGATGCGTTCCGCGAGGTAATGGGCGATCTGTTCGGCGAGGCTGTCCGAGGCCTTGAACGTCATGATTTTCCTTGGGCTCCATGGACCTTGCGGGGCAGGCGACAGTGCGGCCATGGCCCCCGCCGTAGCGGCGCTGGAGGGGCTGGCGCGGGGCGCGAGTGTAGCACAGGGCGGTTGCCGGCCAATGCCAGGCAAGCGCGTCCCGCCCCCCGTGGCAGGCACGCCCGGGTTCGTCAACTGCCGCGGCCCGGGATGGCGCCGGGGCGAAAAGGGCTAGCCTCTACTTCCAGCGCCAGGGCCGACCAGGCCTCATAACCGAATCGCATGACAATCACCTGACCACTGGGTCAAATATTTGTTGACCCAAAAGTCAGAAAACCCTAGATTTGCCCCATGACAGAACGGGCGCCAATGCCGTCCGTTCGCCCTGTACGAGTCGCTCGTAAAGAACAATAAAGTGCCTGGAGGTCGTCCTTGATCCAGTTTTTACTCAACCGGGAGCTGCGTACAGAGCAGCGACTCGATCCTAACGTCACCGTGCTCAACTACCTGCGCGAGCACCTCGGCAAGCCCGGCACCAAAGAAGGCTGTGCCTCCGGCGACTGCGGTGCCTGCACCGTGGTGGTCGGCGAACTGGACGGCGAGCGCATCCGCTACCGCACCCTGAACTCCTGCCTGACCTTCGTCTCCTCCCTGCACGGCAAGCAACTGATCACGGTCGAAGACCTCAAGCACCAGGGCAGGCTGCACAGCGTGCAGCAGGCCATGGTCGACTGCCACGGCTCGCAGTGCGGCTTCTGCACCCCAGGCTTCGTCATGTCGCTGTTCGCCCTGCAGAAGAACTCGAATGGCTATGACAAGGCCGAGACGATGGAAGCCCTGGCCGGCAACCTGTGCCGCTGTACCGGCTACCGGCCGATCATCGACGCCGCCGAGCAGGCCTGCTGCCAGAAGCAGCCCGACCAGTTCGACGCCTGCGAGGCCGAGACCGTCGCCCAGCTGAAGGCCATCGCCCCGCGCGAGACCGCCGAGCTCAACAGCGGCGACAAGCGCTGCCTGCTGCCGCTGACCGTCGCCGACCTGGCCGAGCTCTACGCCGCCAACCCGCAGGCGCGCCTGCTCGCCGGCGGCACCGACCTGGCCCTGGAGGTCACCCAGTTCCACCGCGAACTGCCGGTGATGATCTATGTCGGCCACATCGAGTCGATGAAACGCGTCAACGTCACCGCCGACAGCATCGAGATCGGCGCCGCCACCGTGCTGTCCGACTGCTACGCGGCACTGGCCGAGGACTACCCGGACTTCGGCGAGCTGCTGCACCGCTTCGCCTCCCTGCAGATCCGCAACCAGGGCACCCTCGGCGGCAACATCGGCAACGCCTCGCCGATCGGCGACGCCCCGCCGCTGCTGATCGCCCTCGGCGCGCAGATCGTCCTGCGCAAGGGCAACAGCAGCCGCAGCCTGGCCCTGGAGGACTACTTCCTCGACTACAAGGTCACCGCCCGCGAGGAAGCCGAGTTCATCGAGAAGATCATTGTGCCGCGCGCCCGGGCCAACCAGGCGTTCCGCGCCTACAAGGTGTCCAAGCGCCTGGACGACGACATCTCGGCCGTGTGCGCCGCCTTCAACCTGCACATCGAGGACGGCGTGGTGAAGCAGGCCCGCATCGCCTTCGGCGGCATGGCCGCCATCCCCAAGCGCGCCGCCGCCTGCGAAGCCGCCCTGAACGGCGCCGGCTGGTATCCGGAGGTGATCGAACGCGCCTGCGCCGCGCTGGCCGAGGATTTCACCCCGCTCAGCGACTTCCGCGCCAGCAAGGAATACCGCCTGCTCACCGCGCAGAACCTGCTGCGCAAATTCTTCCTCGAGCTGCAAGCTCCCGAAGTCGAAACCCGGGTGACCGCCTATGTCTAACCACATCCAACACAAATCTCAGGAAGAGCTGGCCGAACTGTTCCGCGCCGGCATCACCACCGGCGTCGGCCGCAGCGTCAAGCACGAGAGTGCGGACAAGCACGTCTCCGGCGAGGCGGTGTACGTCGACGACCGCCTGGAGTTTCCCAACCAGCTGCACGTCTATGCGCGGATGAGCGAGCGCGCCCATGCCCGCATCGTCAAGATCGACACCAGCCCCTGCTACGCCATTCCCGGAGTGGCCATCGCCATCACCAGCAAAGACGTACCCGGCCAGCTGGACATCGGCCCGGTGGTCGCCGGCGATCCGCTGCTGGCCGACGGCAAGGTCGAGTACGTCGGCCAGGTGGTGCTCGCGGTCGGCGCCGACAGCCTGGAGACCGCACGCAAGGCGGCCATGGCGGCGATCATCGAGTACGAGGACCTGGAGCCGGTACTGGACGTGGAAGAAGCGCTGCGCAAGCAGCACTTCGTCCTCGACAGCCACCAGCACCGCATCGGCGACTCGGCCGCCGCCCTGGCCAGCGCACCGAACCGCCTGCAGGGCAAGCTGCACATCGGCGGCCAGGAACATTTCTACCTGGAGACGCAGATCTCCTCGGTAATGCCCACCGAAGATGGCGGCATGCTGGTCTACACCTCGACGCAGAACGCCACCGAAGTACAGAAACTGGTCGCCGAAGTGCTCGGCGTGCCCATGCACAAGATCGTCATCGACATGCGCCGCATGGGCGGCGGCTTCGGCGGCAAGGAAACCCAGGCCGCCGGTCCCGCCTGCCTGTGCGCGGTGATCGCCCACCTCACCGGCCGGCCGACCAAGATGCGCCTGCCGCGCATGGAAGACATGAGCATCACCGGCAAGCGCCACCCCTTCTACGTCGAGTACGACGTCGGCTTCGACGACGACGGCCTGCTGCACGGCATCCAGATGGAACTGGCGGGCAACTGCGGCTACTCGCCGGACCTGTCCGGCTCCATCGTCGACCGCGCGATGTTCCACTCGGACAACGCCTACTTCCTCGGCAATGCCACCATCAACGGCCATCGCTGCAAGACCAACACCGCCTCGAACACCGCCTACCGCGGCTTCGGCGGCCCCCAGGGCATGGTCGCCATCGAAGAAGTCATGGACGCCGTGGCGCGCAAACTGGGCAAGGACCCGCTGGAAGTGCGCAAGCGCAACTACTACGGCAAGCACGAGCGCAACGTCACCCATTACCACCAGACCGTCGAACACAACGTCATCCATGAGATGACCGCCGAGTTGGAAGCCAGCAGCGATTACGCCCAGCGCCGCCGTGAAATTCTTGAATTCAACAAAAAAAGCCCGGTGCTGAAGAAGGGCCTGGCGCTGACCCCGGTGAAATTCGGCATCAGCTTCACCGCGACCTTCCTCAACCAGGCCGGCGCGCTGATTCATATCTACACCGACGGTTCGATCCACCTGAACCACGGCGGCACCGAGATGGGCCAGGGCCTCAACACCAAGGTCGCGCAGATAGTCGCCGAGGTGCTGCAGGTCGACATCTCGCGCATCCAGATCACCGCGACCAATACCGACAAGGTGCCCAATACCTCGCCGACCGCTGCCTCCAGCGGCGCCGACCTCAACGGCAAGGCCGCACAGAACGCCGCCGAGACCCTCAAGCAGCGCCTGGTGGACTTCCTGGTGCGCGAGTACAGGGTCACCCCGGAGGACGTCGAGTTCCGCAACGGCCAGGTGCGCGTGCGCGAGCAGTTCCTGAGCTTCGAGGAGCTGATCCAGAAGGCCTACTTCAACCAGGTGTCGCTGTCGTCCACCGGCTTCTACCGCACGCCGAAAATCTACTACGACCGCGACAAGGCCGCCGGCCGCCCCTTCTACTACTTCGCCTACGGCGCCGCCTGCGCCGAGGTGCTGGTCGACACCCTGACCGGCGAGTACAAGATGCTGCGCACCGACATCCTGCACGACGTCGGCGCCTCGCTGAACCCGGCCATCGACATCGGCCAGGTAGAAGGCGCCTTCGTCCAGGGCATGGGCTGGCTGACCATGGAAGAGCTGGTGTGGAACGCCAAGGGCAAGCTGATGACCAATGGCCCGGCCAGCTACAAGATCCCGGCCATCGCCGACATGCCGCTGGACCTGCGGGTCAAGCTGGTGGAGAACCGCAAGAACCCGGAGGACACGGTGTTCCACTCCAAGGCCGTGGGCGAGCCGCCGTTCATGCTCGGCATCGCCGTGTGGTGTGCGATCAAGGATGCGGTGGCCAGCCTCGGCGACTACAAGGTGCAGCCGCTGATCGACGCCCCGGCCACCCCGGAACGCGTGCTCTGGGGCGTGGAGCAGGTGAAGAAACTGCAGCAACCGGCCAAGGCCGCAGCTGCCGAGATCGAACTGGCATAGAACCGTAGGAGCGGGCCATGCCCGCGAACCCGCATCGCGGGCATGGCCCGCTCCTACAATCAGCCAAAGGTGAACAACAATGACAAAACACACCGAACCGAATAGCCAACCCGCACGCCCGGCTCCGGTGCCGATTCTGGAACCCTCGCCGAGCAACTGGCGCCTGCCGCGCCCGGGACAAACGCCGCCGACCTGGAGGCTGAGCAAATGAGTTGGATCAGCGCACTGGCCGAACTGCAGCAGCAGGGTGAACCCTGCGTACTGGTGACCATCATCGAGGAGCGCGGCTCGACACCGCGCAACGCCGGCTCGAAGATGGTGGTCACCGCCGCGCGCACCTTCGAGACCATCGGCGGCGGCCATCTGGAATACAAGGCCATGCAACTGGCCCGCGAGATGCTCGAGAAGCGCAGCCAGGACACGCGCCTGGAGCGCTTCAGCCTCGGCGCCAGCCTCGGCCAATGCTGCGGCGGCGCCACCGTGCTGCTGTTCGAACCCATGGGCCAGCCCCAGGCGCAGATCGCCGTGTTCGGCGCCGGCCATGTCGGCCGCGCCCTGGTGCCGCTGCTCGCCAGCCTGCCGTGCAAGGTGCGCTGGATCGACTCGCGGGATCACGAGTTCCCCGCACAGCTGCCCGCCGGGGTGGAGAAGGTGGTCAACGACGAGGTGGTCGACGAGGTGGAGAACATGCCACCGGGCAGCTACTTCATCGTCATGACCCACAACCACCAGCTCGACCTGGAACTGACCGCCGCGATTCTCAAACGGGGCGATTTCGCCTACTACGGCCTGATCGGCTCGCAGACCAAGCGCGTCAAGTTCGAACACCGCCTGCGCGAGCGCGGCTTCGCCCCCGAGCTGGTGCAGCGCATGCGCTGCCCCATGGGCCTGGCCGAGGTCAAGGGCAAGCTGCCGGTGGAGATCGCCGTGTCCATCGCCGGCGAGGTGATCGCCACCTACAACGCCGCCTTCGGCCAGGACGTGAAAAAGGGCCAGCCGAGCATCGCCAAGCTGCTGCCGGCCTCGCGCCGCGCCCAGTCCTAGGCGGCGCGCCGCACACCGCCAACACCACCTAAGCCAGGGGCGCAGATGCCCCGAGACCGAGATGTATCGAATGTCCAGCCACCTGAAAGCCTACCGCGCCGCCATCCTGCACAACCTCGCCGACCCCGCCGTGGTCGGGGTCGAGCGCTCCTATGAGTACTTCGAGGATGGCCTGCTGCTGGTCGAGAACGGCCATATCGCCGGGGTCGGCCATGCCGCCGAGCTGCTGCCCACGCTCAAGGACGTGGAGGTCGTCGAATACCGCGACGCCCTGATCACCCCCGGCTTCATCGACACCCACATCCACTACCCGCAGACCGGCATGATCGCCTCCTACGGCGAACAGCTGCTGGACTGGCTGAACACCTACACCTTCCCCACCGAGCGGCAGTTTGCCGACCAGGCCCATGCCAGCGATGTCGCCGGCATCTTCCTCAAGGAGCTGCTGCGCAACGGCACCACCACCGCCCTGGTGTTCGGCAGCGTGCACAAGCAGTCGGTGGACGCCTTCTTCGAGGCGGCCCGGGCGCTGAACCTGCGGATGATCGCCGGCAAGGTGCTGATGGACCGCAACGCCCCGGACTACCTGACCGACACGCCGGAATCCGGCTACGCCGACAGCAAGGAGCTGATCGAGCGCTGGCATGGCAAGGGCCGCCTGCACTACGCGGTGACCCCGCGCTTCGCCCCCACCAGCAGCCCGGAACAATTGGCCCTGGCCGGCAAGCTGCTGGGTGAGTACCCGAACCTGTACATGCACACCCACCTGTCCGAGAACCGCAAGGAGATCGAGTGGGTCAAGGAGCTGTTCCCCGAGCGCAGCGGCTACCTGGACGTCTACGACCACCACCGGCTGATCGGTGCCCGCTCGGTGTTCGCCCACGGCGTGCACCTGTGCGACGAGGAATGCCGGCGCCTGGCCGAGACCGGCTCGGCCGTGGCCTTCTGCCCCACCTCCAACCTGTTCCTCGGCAGCGGTCTGTTCGACCTGAACAAGCTGGAAGCCCACGGCGTACGGGTCGGCCTGGGCACCGACGTCGGTGCCGGCACCAGCTTCAGCCAGTTGCAGTCGCTGAACGAGGCCTACAAGGTCATGCAGCTGCAGGGCAAGAAGCTCGACCCCTTCAAGTCGCTGTACCTGGCCACCCTGGGCGGCGCCAATGCGCTGTACCTGGACGACAGGATCGGCAACTTCGAGAGCGGCAAAGACGCCGACTTCGTGGTGCTGGACTACCGCGCCACGCCGCTGATCGCCTACCGCATGCAGCAGGCCACGAGCCTGGCCGAGAAGCTGTTCGCCCTGACCATGCTCGGCGACGACCGCGCTGTGAAGGAGACCTACGCCGCCGGCCAGTCGGTGCACCGTCGCGACTGAGCCGGCTTGACGGGCAGCCACCAAAAAGCCCCGCAGCTTGCGCAGCGGGGCTTTTTGGTGAATCTCGATCAGCGATTGGCGCCGTTGCGTCCCGGCTTCTTCTTGGTCTGCAGCACGTGGGAGAACACCGCGTGCAGGTCATCCGAGGCGCTCTCCTCGTCGAGGTTGAGCTTGCTGTCGATATGATCCATGTGATGCATCATCAGGGTCACCGCCTTGGCGGCGTCGCGCGCCTCTATGGCATCGATCAGCTGGTTGTGTTCGTCGTAGGAGCAGTGCGAGCGGCTGCCGCTTTCGTACTGGGCGATGATCAGCGAGGTCTGCGACACCAGGCTGCGCTGGAAGCTGATCAGCGGCGCGTTCCTCGCCGCCTCGGCCAACTTCAGGTGGAACTCGCCGGACAGGCGGATGCCGGCGCCACGGTCGCCCCGGGCGAAACTGGCATGCTCGTCCTCGACCATCTGGCGCAGCTCGGCGAGCTGCTCGGCGGTGGCATGCTCCACCGCCAGTTCGGTGATGGCCCGTTCGACCATGCGCCGCGCATAGAAGATCTGCCGCGCCTCCTCGACGCTCGGGCTGGCCACCACCGCACCACGGTTCGGCCGCAACAGCACCACCCCTTCATGGGCCAGGCGCGACAAGGCGCGACGGATGATGGTACGGCTGACGCCGAAGATCTCGCCCAGGGCCTCTTCACTCAGCTTGGTGCCGGGCGCCAGGCGCTGCTCGAGGATGGCATCGAAGATATGCGCGTAGACGACATCGTCCTGAGTCCCGCTGCGGCTGCTCTTGCCTGCTCGCGGCTGCTTCTTAAGGGGCTGCAATTGTTCGTTCATTCTGGCTCGTATCTAAGGAGGGGCGGCCTGGTACCGGGCACTCTACTGCGTTTCACCCCGTAGCTGGCAAGCAGCCGGGGAAAGAAATCGGAGGAAAGGCCCGGCCATTGTACACAATTCAACCAACCAGGACAGCCTCCCCACTGTTTCTCCACCCCTTGGCTTGCCCGAGCCCACGCATCGAAAGAGTCCGCAGACCCGGGCGCGGCGAGAAATGACTAAACCCATTTTTTATAAAAATGTCCCTCTTGCTCACAAATCCGTCCGTCAGTCATCGCCAGGACCAGGGTGAGCAATAGCCAGCCAGGCCTTCTGCGCCCCAGATCGCCTCTTCACGTGCAACGTATTCAATTGATTTATAAGGTTTTTATGTTACTGCGCAGCGATCACCGGCGAATCTTCGCCCGGCCCCGATGCGACCGGCGGCGTCCTGGCACCGGGCAAACAGCCCTAAAAACATTATTTGCTTTTTTTGTATACAACATCATAATCGCGACAAGGTGACTTCCTGACCGCTCGGTCAACAACTAAGCCAGCAAGCACCCCACACGCACCACCTGCCTCAGAGAGTCGAAGCTTGAAGCGTCCATGGCTCTGGGTGGTACACAACAAGAGAAATGAGGAGTACCCGCTGTGGAAAGCGCTAAACAAGAACAACTTGCGACTCACACTCAAGGCCTGGCGAGAGTCGGCCTACTCGACCGCTTCTTCAAGCTGACCGAGCATCGCACCACCCTCAAGACCGAACTGCTGGCCGGCCTGACGACCTTCGTCACCATGGCCTACATCATCTTCGTCAACCCCAACATCATGGCCAACGCCGGCGTCGATCACGGCGCCGCGTTCGTCGCCACCTGTATCGGCGCCGCCCTCGGCTGCTTCCTCATGGGCCTGTACGCCAACTGGCCGGTCGGCCTGGCACCGGGCATGGGCCTGAACGCCTTCTTCACCTATACGGTGGTCGGCGAGATGGGCTACAGCTGGCAGATCGCCCTGGGGGCGGTGTTCATCTCCGGCATCCTGTTCATGATCATGAGCCTGTCGCGCATCCGCGAATGGCTGCTCAACAGCATTCCCATGAGCCTGCGCTTCGCCATGGGCGCCGGGGTCGGCCTGTTCCTCGGCCTGATCGGTCTGAAGACCGCCGGCATAGTCGTCGACAGCCCCGCCACCCTGCTGACCATGGGCTCCTTCGGCGAGCCCTCGGCCCTGCTGGCCGCGGTGTGTTTCCTGCTGATTGCCGTGCTCAGCCACCGCAATGTGTTCGGCGCCATCCTCTTCAGCATGCTGGGCGTCACTGCCATCGGCTGGGGTCTGGGTCTGGTCGAGTACAATGGCCTGGTGTCGATGCCGCCGAGCCTGGCCCCGACCTTCCTGGCCATGGACATCGCCGGCGCCTTCAACGTGACCATGGTCAGCGTCATCCTGGCGTTCCTGTTCGTCAACATGTTCGACACTGCCGGCACCCTGATGGGCGTCGCCCACCGCGCCAACCTGGTGGATGAGGACGGCAAGATCCAGAACCTGTCCAAGGCCCTGAAGGCCGACAGCACCTCCAGCGTGATCGGCTCCATGGTCGGTTGCCCGCCGGTGACCAGCTACGTGGAAAGCGCCTCGGGCGTCGCCGCCGGCGGCCGCACCGGCCTCACCGCAGTCACCGTCGGCGTGCTGTTCCTCGCGGCGATGTTCTTCGCCCCGCTGGCCGGGATGATTCCGGCTTACGCCACCGCCGGCGCGCTGATCTATGTGGCGATGCTGATGATGAGCGGCATGGCGCATATCGACTGGGAAGACCTCACCGACACCATCCCGGCCATCGTCACCGTGGTGATGATGCCGCTGACCTTCTCCATCGCCAACGGCATCGCCCTGGGCTTTCTGACCTACGCCACGTTGAAGCTGCTCACCGGCCAGCGCGACAAGGTCTCCGTCAGCCTCTACGTGTTGTGCATCATCTTTATCGCCAAGTTCGCCTTCCTGTAAGGTTCGCTTGAGCTGTACCCGACCCCGGCGCGCCAGCGCCGGGGTTTCGTCACTTGAGGAGGCCACCCGATGAGCCTGGAAACCTGGCTGCTGTTCGCCAGCGCCGCACTGGTCGTGATCCTGATCCCCGGCCCGCTGTCCCTGCTGATGGTGAGCAACAGCCTGAACTATGGCCTGCGTCGCTCCCTGCCGGCCTTTCTCGGCGGCGTCTGCGCGTCGATCTGCCTGCTCAGCGCCTCGGCACTCGGCCTGGGCGCCCTGTTGCTGGCCTCGGAACAGCTGTTCAGCATCCTCAAGCTGATCGGCGCCCTCTACCTGTTCTACCTCGCCTGGCAGAGCTGGCAGCAATCGCGGCAGGCCGCCCGGCCGACGCAGGCCGAGGAGCAGCCGGTCAACCCCAGCTTTCGCAGCATGTTCTGGAAGGCCTTCGGCCTGGGCGCCAGCAACCCCAAGGACATTCTGTTCTTCGCCGCCTTCCTGCCGCAGTTCCTCAGCGCCGATCGACCACTGCTCGGCCAGTTGCTGCTGCTGATCCTCACCTGGACCGTGCTGGACCTGGGCTGCAAGCTGTTCTACGGCCTCGGCGCCCGCGGCGCCGCGCGCTACCTGCGCTCGGGCAAGGGCCAGGCGTGGTTCAACCGCATCAGCGCCGGCCTGTTCGCCGGTGCCGGCACGGCCTCCCTGCTGAGTCGTTGACCGCAGCGGGCGGCCCCGTGCGCCGCCCCGCTCCCTCCCACCTTCGCCCCTTGCAAGCCGTACTCGCGGCTCGGCTCGAACGCCGCCCTCGCCTCGAACGCCCCTTGCCGATGCCCAGGTACGACGGTTTAGCGCGCGCCTGCGACAATTGCGGTCGTATTCGGTAAAGCTCCGCATCGCCCAGCCGACAGAATAGCTACCGCCTGCAACCGTCCGCGTTGTCTATCGACCTGGGAACCTCCGATGAACATAAAACAAAAACTGACCTGGGCCTTTGCCGTCATCGCCTGCGTGCCCATCATGCTGGTCGCCACCCTGGTGATCCTCAACCTGCGCAGCGATGCCCGCGACGAGTTCGTCGACGCCAGCTCCCGCGAGATCCGCCAGGTGGAAAATGCCATGCAGCTGTTCTTCGACGGCATCAGCCAAAATGTCGACTACCTGGCCAAACATCCCCTGGTCACCGCGGTCGACGGCAACCTCAAGAAGTACATGGACGCCAACGCCGCCGGGACGCCGCTGGGCGAACACGGCGAGAAGCTCCTGGCGCTGTTCACCGACGTCGCGGCCAGCCACCCGGCCTACGCCTATATCACCAACGCCACCGTCGACGGCGGCTACGTCAGCTGGCCCAACGATGCCGGCCTGAGCAGCTACGACCCGCGCCCTCGCCCCTGGTACCAGGCCGGCATCAATGGCCAGGGCAAGACCGTGCGCTCCGATGCCTACTACTGGGCCAACGACGACGCGACCCTGGTGGCCAGCGTACGCAGCGTGGCCAACGGCCTGGGCAACCCAGGCGGCGTGCTCAGCATCGACGTATCGCTCAACCAGCTGACCGACATCGTCAAAGGCATCAAGCTCGGAGAAAGCGGCTACCTGATGCTGATGGAGAACAACGGCACCGTGCTGGTGGACCCGAGCCAGCCCGCCCACAACTTCAAGAAGCTCGGCGAACTGGGCGCGGGCTACGACGAGCTGGCGCAGACCAATCAGGGCCTGGTGGAAGTCGAGCTCGGCGGCGTGCGCTATATGGCCAATGTCTGGTCGTCGGAGCGCCTGGACTGGCGCTTCATCGGCTTGATTCGCCATGACGACGTGATGAGCGGCGCGACCCAGCTGGCCTGGATCATCGCCGGCATGGCCGCCCTGCTGGCGCTGATCTTCGCCTTCGTGGGCGCCAGCTTCGCCGGCCTGATCGTCAGCCCGATCCGTGCCGTGGCCTCGGGCCTGGAAGGCATCGCCCAGGGCGAAGGCGACCTGACCCACTCCCTGACGGTCCGTGGCCAGGACGAAACCGCGCAGCTGGCCGGCTGGTTCAACCAGTTCCTTGCCAGCATCCGCCAGCTGATCCTCAACATCGGCCAGGCGGCCAAGCAGATCCATCAGACCTCCGGCACCTCCGCCCAGGTTTCCGGAAACATGGCCGAGGCCGCCGGGCGTCAGCGCGAGTCGGTCGACATGGTCTCCACCGCCTTCCATGAGATGGTCGCCACGGCCAACGAAGTGGCGCGCTCCTGCAACCAAGCCGCCGACTCCGCCGACAATGGCCAGCGCCAGGCCCAGGAGGGTCAGCAGCAGATCGATGCCGCGGTCAGCAGCGTCGAGCAGCTGAGCCAGGAAATCTCCCAGGCGGCGGCGGCCATGCAGCAACTCGAGCAGGACAACAACAACATCCAGTCGATCCTCGGCACCATCCGCTCGATCGCCGAGCAGACCAACCTGCTGGCGCTGAACGCCGCCATCGAAGCGGCCCGGGCCGGCGAACAGGGACGCGGCTTCGCCGTGGTCGCCGACGAGGTGCGCGCCCTGGCCAAGCGTACCGCCGACTCGACTTCGGAGATCGACGGCCTGCTCAGCAACCTGGCGCAACGCACCCGGCAGATGGCCAAGCAGATGCATGCCAGCCTGGAGGTCTCGCAGCGCACGGTTTCCAGCATCAACGAGGCGAGTTCGAGCTTCGGCCTGATTCGCGAGTCGGTCGACGTGATCCGCGACATGAACGCGCAGATCGCCACCGCCGCCGAGGAGCAGCATCAGGTGGCCGAGGACATCAACCGCCATATCACCCAGATCCACGGCGACGCCCAGTTGGTGGCCGACCTGGCCGAATCGGCGCGTTCCGACTCGCAGAACCTCTCCGGCCTGTCCCAGGAGCTCAACGGCCTGGTCCAGCGCTTCCGCACCTGAGCCCCCGCCCATCCCGGTCCCGGCGACTCCACTCGCCGGGACTCGGCGCTCCGGCCAAACCCACTCCCCCTGTGCCAGTCCACTTGCTGCGGCCGTAAAAAAGCCCGCAGTAAGCGGGCTAACGACTCGTTGTACGAGTCGGAGGGTATCCAGTATTCCTCATCAGCTTCCGCGGTAGGTGGAATAGCTGTAAGGCGAGATCAGCAACGGCACGTGGTAGTGCTCCTGGCCGGCATCGATGCCGAAACGCAGTACCACCACATCGAGAAACGCCGGGCTGGGCAGCTGCACGCCACGCCCGCGGTAGTAATCGCCGGCATGGAAGTGCAGCTGATAGACACCGCTGCGGTAGTCCTGGCCCTGCAGAATCGGCGCATCGCAACGGCCATCCTCGTTGGTCAGCACAGTGGCGAGCAGCTCCAGCTGCGTGCCTTCGACGCGGTACAGCTCGACCTTCAGCGCGCTACCGGGGCAGCCGTGCGCAGCATCCAGAACATGTGTCGTCAATCGTCCCATTGCTTCAGGGCGCCCGCGCCGGCCAGCGGCCACGCAGGCACCACACCTCCTCTACGCTTATGAAAACCACCAGGCTGCCCAGGCGCGAGCAGCCTCGACCTGGGCGGAGCATAGCACCAAACGAGCAACATGAAACATTTTAGATTGAAATTGTACACAATGCCACCGAGTGATTACCCTCACCGTCAGCATCCTCACCACTCAGGACAGCAATCCGCAGGGGCCTGCGGCACGGCCGCCCCGGCAAGAATGACCGAACCGCCCTGGCGGTTGTTCTTTCAGCGGATTTTCCGGAACAGGCAAATTTTAGATTTACAAACAGCAAATCAATTTGTATACAATTACCTCATCACGGCTGCGCACCCCGGAATCCCCTGGCTGCGCAGAGGCCGCAACAACACCAAGAAGGAAGACTGCAGTGAGCGCTGACTACCCACGCGACCTGATCGGTTACGCCAACAACCCGCCGCATCCCCACTGGCCGGGCGATGCCCGCATCGCCCTGTCGTTCGTCCTCAACTACGAGGAAGGCGGCGAGCGCAACGTGCTGCACGGCGACAAGGAATCCGAGGCCTTTCTCTCCGAGATGGTTTCGGCGCAGCCGCTGCAAGGCGAGCGCAACATGTGCATGGAGTCGCTCTACGAATATGGCAGCCGCGCCGGTGTCTGGCGTCTGCTCAAGCTGTTCGAGCGCCACGGCATTCCGCTGACCGTGTTCGCCGTGGCCATGGCCGCCCAGCGCCACCCGGAGGTGATCAAGGCCATGGTCGCCGCCGGCCACGAGATCTGCAGCCACGGCTACCGCTGGATCGACTACCAGTACATGGACGAGGCCCAGGAGCGCGAACACCTGCTCGAGGCCATCCGCATCCTCAGCGAACTGACCGGCGAGCGTCCGCTGGGCTGGTACACCGGGCGCGTCGGGCCGAACACCCGCCGCCTGGTGAGGGAGGAAGGCGGCTTCCTCTACGATTCCGACACCTACGACGACGACCTGCCCTACTGGGACCCGGCCAGCACTGCGACCAGGCCCCATCTGGTGATCCCCTACACCCTGGACACCAACGACATGCGCTTCACCCAGGTGCAGGGCTTCAATACCGGCGATGACTTCTACCAGTACCTCAAGGACGCCTTCGACGTGCTCTACGCCGAAGGCGTCGCGGGTGCGCCGAAGATGCTCTCCATCGGCATGCACTGCCGCCTGCTCGGCCGTCCGGCTCGCCTGGCCGCCCTGGCACGCTTCATCGAGTACGCCAAGGGCCACGACAGGGTCTGGTTCGCCAGGCGCGTCGACATCGCCCGCCACTGGCACGCCACCCACCCGTTCAAAGAGGAGCGCGCACAATGAGCCGTTTCCAGAGCCTGACCCCGTCGCGCCTCAGCCGCGAAGACTTCGTCAGGGTCTTCGCCGATATCTACGAACACTCGCCCTGGGTCGCCGAGCAGGCCTACGACCTCGGCCTGGACGAGCAGATCGACGACATCGACGGCCTGCATCAGCGCATGGCCGACCTGCTGCTCAGCGCCAGCGCCAAGGCGCAACTGGCGCTGATCAACGCCCACCCGGACCTGGCCGGCAAGGCCGCCGTGCGCGGCGAGCTGACCGAGTCGAGCACCTCGGAGCAGGCCGGCGCCGGCATCCACGAATGCAGCGCCGAGGAGTTCGCCCGCTTCACCGAGCTCAACGACGCCTACAAGGCCAAGTTCGGCTTCCCCTTCATCATGGCGGTCAAGGGCAGCAACCGGCACCAGATCCTCGCCGCCTTCGAGGAGCGCATCCACCACAGCCCCGAGCAGGAGTTCGCCCGCGCCTTGGCCGAGATCAACAAGATCGCCCTGTTCCGCCTGCAACAGCTCTAGCCAACGCAAGCGCCCCATTCACGCCATCACCTGAGGCAGACACTCAATGAAAGCTTACGCCGTACCCTTCGAGAAATACGTCAACCTCGCCGACGCGCGCCTCGGCACCCAGGCCATTTCGGTCACCGACGACTGGTTCGCCGACGTCAACCGCCTGTTCCAGCCGACCCCGGCGGTGTGGAAGGAAGGCGTGTTCGACGACAACGGCAAGTGGATGGACGGCTGGGAGTCGCGCCGCAAGCGCTTCGAGGGTTACGACAGCGCGGTGATCCGCCTCGGCGTGGCCGGCTCGATCAAGGGCGTGGACATCGACACCAGCTTCTTCACCGGCAACTTCCCGCCGTCCGCCTCCCTGGAAGGCTGCTTCGTCGCCGAGGGCGACCCGACCGACGCCACCGAGTGGACCGAGGTGCTGCCGGCCGTGGAGCTGCAGGGCAACAGCCACCACTACCACGAGATCGCCAACGTCCAGGCCTTCACCCACCTGCGCTTCAACATCTACCCGGACGGCGGCGTCGCCCGCCTGCGCGTCTACGGCGTGCCGTTCCGCGACTGGAGCAGCGTCGGCGACAACGAGCAGGTCGACCTGGCCGCCGCCCTCAACGGCGGGCGCGCCCTGGCCTGCTCCGACGAGCACTTCGGCCGCATGAGCAACATCCTCAACCCGGGCCGCGGCATCAACATGGGCGACGGCTGGGAAACCGCGCGCCGCCGTACCCCGGGCAACGACTGGGTGATAGTCGCCCTCGGCCACCCCGGCGAGATCGAGCGCATCGTCGTCGACACCCTGCACTTCAAGGGCAACTACCCGGACAGCTGCTCGATCCAGGGCGCCTTCGTCAAGGGCGGCACCGACAGCCAGATCGAGACCCAGAGCCTGTTCTGGCGCGAACTGCTGCCGAGCCAGAAACTGCAGATGCACGCCGAACACGAGTTCGTCGAGCAGATCCAGGCCTTGGGGCCGATCACCCATGTGCGGCTGAACGTGTTCCCCGACGGTGGCATCAGCCGCCTGCGCCTGTTCGGCAAAGTCAGCAAGTGAGTCCATGCCCCCTCGCCGCGGCTGAGGGGGCTCAATGCAACAGAGAACAAGTAGACCGACATGCGCAAACTGATCATCGAGCCCTTGAGCAAAGAAGCCTTCGCCCCCTTCGGCGACGTCATCGAGACCGAGGGCAGCGAGTTCTTCATGATCAACAACGGCTCCACCCGCCGCTACCACAAGCTGGCCACGGTGGAGACCGCCCAGCCGGAGGATCAGGCGATCATCAGCATCTTCAGCGCCGAGGCGCTCGAGATGCCGCTGACCGTGCGCATGCTGGAGCGCCATCCGCTGGGCAGCCAGGCCTTCGTGCCGCTGCTCGGCCACCCCTTTCTGATCGTGGTCGCGCCACTTGGCGATGCACCTGAATCGGAGTTGGTCCGCGCCTTCCGCAGCAACGGCAGGCAGGGCATTAATTACCATCGCGGCGTCTGGCACCACCCGGTGCTGACGATCGAAAAGCGGGATGACTTCCTGGTGGTTGATCGCAGCGGTTCTGGCAACAACTGCGATGAGCATTTCTTTACCGAGGCAGAGCAACTGCTCCTCGACCCCCACCAATAAGAGAAGCCCAGGGGACCGGCACACCGGCACTGGGAAAGAGGTACACACTGTGGAAGCACATTTGACTGAATGGCTGAACCTGGGCATCCGCTGGATCCATATGATCACCGGCATCGCCTGGATCGGCGCATCCTTCTATTTCGTCTGGCTGGAGAACAACCTCAACCGCAGCAACCCCCGCGACGGCCTGTCCGGCGACCTCTGGGCGATCCACGGCGGCGGCATCTACCACCTGGAGAAGTACAAGCTGGCCCCGCCGCAGATGCCGGACAACCTGCACTGGTTCAAATGGGAGGCCTACGCCACCTGGCTGTCGGGCGTCGCCCTGATGCTGGTGGTCTATTACCTCAACCCGAGCCTGTACCTGGTCAAGCCTGGCGTCGATCTGGCACCGGCGATGGCCATTGTCATCGGCTTCGGCTCGATGATTGCCGGCTATGTGGCCTACCACTTGCTTTGCGACTCGGCCCTGGGCAAGCGCCCGGCCCTGCTCGGTGCGGTGCTGTTCGTCCTGCTGATCGCCGCGGCCTGGGGCTTCAGCCTGATCTTCAGCGGTCGTGCGGCCTACATCCACGTCGGCGCCATTATCGGCACCATCATGGTCGGCAACGTGTTCTTCACCATCATGCCGGCGCAACGCGCCCTGGTTAAGGCCATCGAAGAGAACCGCGAGCCCGACCCGGTATTGCCGGCCAAGGGCCTGCTGCGCTCGCGCCACAACAACTACTTCACCCTGCCGGTGCTGTTCATCATGATCAGCAACCACTTCCCGAGCACCTACGGCAGCCAGTACAACTGGCTGATCCTGGCCGGCATCGCCATCCTCGCCGTGCTGGTGCGCCATTACTTCAACACCCGCCACGACAGCAACAGGTTCGCCTGGACCCTGCCGGCCGCGGCCCTGGGCATGATCTGCCTGGCCTACGTCACCGCGCCGGTACGCCCGGAACCGACCGCCGCGCCGGTGGCCGCGAGCCAGCAGAGCGTCGACGCCAGCGTCGCCAAGGTCGAAGCCGTGCCGGCCGAACAGAGCGGCGCCCCGACCGAGCAGGCGGACCCCGCCGCGCCAGCGCAGGCGACACCGGCCGCCAGCGCCGACAACGACTTCGCCAGGGTGAATACGGTGATCCAGGAACGCTGCACCGTGTGCCATTCGGCCAGCCCGAGCAGCCCGATGTTCAGCAGCGCCCCGGCCGGCCTGATGCTCGACACCCCGCAGCAGATCCAGCAGCAGGCGGCGAAGATCCACGCGCAGACCGTCGCCAGCCAGGTCATGCCGCTCGGCAACATCACCCAGATGACCCAGGCAGAGCGTGACCTGATCGGCGCCTGGATCGCCAAGGGCGCGCAGATCAACTAGCGACAAGCCACTGGGGCGCCCGCCCCAAGACGCGCAAGAGCCCGCCCCATGGCGGGCTCTTGCCGTTTACAGGCCGCCACCTCTGCTTCAGTCCCCTCCAACTGGGCCGCGCGGCCGCAGCATCGAAGCTGCCCAGGACCGGCCCGCTACACTTGACGGGAGCCCTCCACCGTAGCGAACGCCGCCAGAGGTACTGCCGATGCTCGAAGCCAGCTGGATCGCCTTCGCATTCTTGATGGGCCTGGCCGCGCGCTTTATCGGTTTACCTCCCCTGGTCGGCTACCTGGCCGCGGGCTTCACCCTGTCGGGCCTGGGCCAGTACCTGCACATCGGTCCCCTGGACAGCTCGATCCTCGCCCACATCGCCCACCTCGGCGTGCTCCTGCTGCTGTTCACCGTCGGCCTCAAGCTGAAACTGAGCAACCTGATGCGACGCGAGGTGATAGGCGGCGGCCTGCTGCACTTCCTCATCTCCAGCCTGCTGTTCCTCACCGCGGTGACGCTGCTTCTGGAGCTGCCCTTGCGCGAGGCCCTGCTGCTGTCGGTGGCCCTGTCCTTCTCCAGCACGGTGCTGGCGGCCAAGGTGCTGGAAAGCAAGCGCGAGCTGCGTTCCTTCCACGGTCGCCTGGCCATCGGCGTGCTGATCATCCAGGACCTGCTCGCCCTGGTGGCGATGAGCCTGGCCAACGGCGAGGCACCCTCGCCCTGGGCCCTGCTGGTGTTCGCCCTGCCCCTGCTGCGGCCGCTGCTGTTCCGCCTGCTGGACGCCAGCGGCCACGAGGAGCTGATGGTGCTGCTCGGCCTGCTGCTGGCCCTGGTCATCGGCGGCTACGGCTTCGAGTCCCTCGGCCTGAGCTCGGAGCTCGGCGCCCTGGCCTTCGGTGCCATGCTGGCCAAGCACAAGCGCGCGATCGAACTGTCCAACGCGCTGTGGAGCATCAAGGAGGTGTTCCTGGTCGGTTTCTTCCTGCAGATCGGCATCAGCGGCCTGCCCGGCACCGACGCCCTGGCTTTCGCCCTGGTCCTGGCGCTGCTGCTGCCGCTCAAGGGCTTGCTGTTCTTCCTGCTGTTCGTGATGTTTCGCCTGCGGGCCCGCAGCGCCTTTCTCAGCAGCGTCAGCCTGACCAACTACAGCGAATTCGGCCTGATCGTCGCCAGCGTGGTGCTGCCGCAGTGGCTGATTCCCCTGGCCATCACCGTGGCGCTGTCCTTCGTCATCTCCGCCCCGCTCAGCCGCCTTGCCCACCCGCTGTACGAGCGCCTCGCCCACCTGCTGATCCCACTGGAGCGCAATACCCGCCATCCCGACGAGCAGCCGGTCTCCCTGGACGACGCGCAGATCCTGATCATGGGCATGGGCCGTACCGGCCGGGCCGCCTACGACTATCTCGAGGCCAAGGGCTTCGAGGTGGTAGGGCTGGATTCCGACCCCGTGGTCATCGATGCCTGTGCCAAGGCCGGGCGTCGGGCGCTGTTCGCCGACGGCGAGGACCAGATGCTCTGGCAGCGCCTGGACATGCCTCGCATCGAAGCGGTGATCCTGGCACTGAATGACGCCGAGACCAAGATCATCTCCATCGGCAAGCTGCGCGAACGCGGCTTTCCCGGCCTGATCGCCTCCCACGCCATGTACGAGGACATCGCCCAGCGCATCCTCGATGCCGGAGCCGACCGCACCTACCTGACCATGAGCGAGGCCGGCGCCGGCCTGGCCGAACACGTCGCCCATGAGCTGCGTCCGCGGGCCTGAACGCAGTCGCCCTTCCCCGCCGCAAGCATCGCCGCCCCCTGCGCCCCTCAACCAACGCTCGCTCGGCCTCCACTGCAGGACGCGCAACTGCGCACGCCCGAATATTTGTGCACAATTCAAAAATAAATTGTTTTTAACACTGTGCCCAAGTTGTTATAGTCACTGAACCTGACCGACAAGACAGCTTTTGTCGCGATCAGGAAGAGGCGCCGTGAAGCCTCGTGCAAGCCCATGACCGTATAAAAACAACTGGCAGGCTCTGACATGACCACGACTAGTACGCCCAAGGCGGCAGCTCCGTCTGCCGGCAGCAACGACCTGATCTACCAGCTGGACGACCGCCCCGACTTCGCCCCGGCGATCTTCGCCGCCCTGCAACATGTGCTGGCCAGTTTCGTCGGCATCATCACCCCGACCCTGATCATCGGCGGCGTGCTCGGCCTCGGGGCCCACGTGCCCTACCTGGTGAGCATGGCGCTGTTCGTCTCGGGGATCGGCACCTTCGTCCAGGCCAAGCGCCTGGGCCCCATCGGCTCCGGTCTGCTGTGCCTGCAGGGCACCAGCTTCGGCTTCCTCAGCGTGATTCTCAGTGCCGGCTTCATCGTCAAGGGCCGCGGCGGCAGCGAGGAAGAAATCCTCTCGACCATCTTCGGCGTGTGCTTCTGCGCGGCCTTCGTCGAGATCGCCTTCAGCCAGTTCATCAACAAGCTGCGCAAGGTCATCACCCCGGTGGTCACCGGCACCATCATCTGCCTGATGGGCCTGTCGCTGATCAAGGTGGCGATGACCGACATGGCCGGCGGCTTCGGCGCGCCCGACCTCGGCGCCCTGCACCACCTCGGCCTGGGTGCCCTGGTGCTCGGCAGCATCGTCCTGCTCAACCGCTCCTCGTCCCAGGTCGTGCGCCTGTCGGCCGTGATCGTCGGCCTGGCCCTGGGTTTCGCGGTGGCCTGGTTCACCGGCAAGGTGGACTTCGCCGACATGGCCGAGGTGCCCATGGTCAGCGTGCCGGTACCCTTCAAGTACGGCTTCGACTTCGACTGGGTCGCCTTCGTGCCGATCGCGGTGATCTTCCTGATCACCCCGCTGGAGACCGCCGGCGACCTCACCGCCAACTCGATCATCTCCAAGCAGCCGGTGGCCGGCCCGCTGTACCTGCGCCGGATCAAGTCCGGGGTGCTGGCCGATGGCTGCAACTCGGCCGTCGCGGCGATGTTCAACAGCCTGCCGATGACCACCTTCAGCCAGAACAACGGGGTGATCCAGCTCACCGGCGTCGCCAGCCGTCACGTGGCCTTCTATATCGCCGGCCTGCTGGTGCTGCTCGGCCTGTTCCCCGCGGTCGGCGCGGTGCTGCAGCTGATGCCCAAGCCCGTGCTGGGCGGCGCCACCCTGATCATGTTCGGCACCGTTGCCGTGGCCGGCATCAAGATCCTCAGCGAAGCCGGCCTGCACCGCCGCAACGTGCTGATCGTGGCCATCTCCCTGGGCCTGGGACTGGGCGTGGCCGGCGTCCCGGAAGCCCTGTCGCAGATGCCCGAGGCGCTGAAGAACATCTTCGGCTCGCCGATCACCATCGGCGCCTTCAGCGCCATCCTGCTCAACATCTTCCTCCCGGAAGAACAGCCCGAGCGGGACAGCGACTTCGAGCCCGAAGCGCAGCTGCACAGCGTCCTGCAGAGCCGTCAGGACGACGGCCTGGACGCAGTCAGTCGTCCCAGCTAGGCCGGCCAGCCGCACCACCTTCCCTGCATAGCTCCGCGCCCAGGCGCGGAGCGGAACACCTTGTCTGTCCTAAAAATGAGGAAACCATGATGAAGCTCAAGCACCTTCCCCACTGCCTCGTGCTGTCCGCCGGCCTGTTGGCCGGCAACCAGGTCAACGCCGGCGACCTGATGTTCTGGCAGGACAACAGCCTGACCTATCTCAACGGCAGCAACTTCCAGCGCCTGAACTTCAATGCCGAAGAGCAGCGTTCGCAGACCACCTACACCTTCGAGCACGCCAGTGGCTGGGTCTGGGGCGACGTGTTCTTCTTCCTCGACTATGTCGATGCGGACAACATCCAGTACCGCGGCAGCAACTTCGGCAACCTCGAAGTCAAGGAAAAGAGCAACTTCTACTACATGGAGTTCAAGCCGCGCATCAGCCTCAGCTGGCTCACCGGCCAGGACCTCTCCGTCGGGCCGTTGCAGGACGTCAAGGCCGCCTTCACCTATGAAAAGGGCAACGGCGGTCCCGGCACCGAGAACTACCTGTACGGCATCGGCCTGGACTGGGACGTTCCCGGCTTCGCCTTCCTCAACACCAACCTGTACCGGGTCAAGATCAACAACCACATCTTCTTCGGCCACGACTTCAAGGCCAGCGACGCCGGCAACGGCTACGCCACCCAACTGACCGTGGCCGGCGCCTACCCCTTCGCCCTGGGCAACCAGGACTTCGTGGTCGACGGCTACATCGACTGGCGCTCGCCCTCCAGGGAGGCCAACACCCAGACCTCGCTCGGCTCCTCGATCCAGGTCAAGTGGGACGCCGGCAAGGCGCTGTTCGGCAAGGAACGCCAGCTCTACGTCGGCACCGAGCTGAACATGTGGCACAACAAGTACGGCATCAAGCCGATCGACGGCTCCACGGACGGCTTCGACCAGACCGCGGTGCAGGCCCTGGTGCAGTACCACTTCTGAACCCGAGTGGCCCGTTGCCGGGTAGGCGGCAGCGGGTTGTGTCCAAAGCGGGGTCGCGCACGGCGTGACCCCGCTTTTTTTGTGGGTTGCGTGGCAGCTGCAGCGACAACCCCACCCAAAGCGCATCGCGAGCCAGACAGAGCGGCAGACGACCCGCGCCCAGACAGCAAACTGACCGTTAAGTCAAGTTTTTGTTCCCATTAACCTGCGATTTTGTGTACATTTCTCAGATTTTCTATGTTCATCGTATTTATTTATGTGTACAACATGCAGACGATCCTCAGGTTGCCGCCTGCCCCACCGCTCCCGACACCAGGCAACCGGCCCTAGGGCGGCGGCAGCGAAACCAGACGGAACGTACCGACAATCCTCCGCAGATGCGCACCCCGAGAGCGCCTAAAAACAAGATTCAGGAGCTGTCCATGTCCTCAGAAGAGTTCCACATCAAGCAGATCGACACCTCGCTGCACAACGCGGACCTGGCGCCCTTGCCGCCCGCGCAGCGCAAGTGGGGCTGGTTCGAGATCTTCAACGTCTGGTCAAACGACATCCAGAGCCTGTTCGGCTACACCCTGGCCGCCACGCTGTTCATCTCCTACGGGCTGAACGGCTGGGCGGTACTGGCGGGCATCGTCCTGGCCGGCTTCATCGTCATGGGCCTGGTGCAGCTGACCGGCAAGCCCAGCGTCAAGTACGGCATCCCCTTCCCGGTCATGGCCCGCGCCAGCATGGGCGTACGCGGCGCCAACTTCCCCGCCCTGGTGCGCGGCATCGTGGCGATCTTCTGGTACGGCGTGCAGACCTACTTCGCCTCCACCGCCGTGGCGCTGCTGATCAACTCGCTGATGGGCAATGCCAGCGGCACTGGCGCCACCTTCCTGGGCATGACCGCCGTCGGCTGGCTGTCCTATGTCATCGTCTGCGCCTTCCAGGTCGCCCTGTTCATTCGCGGCATCGACTGGATCACCAAGTTCCTCAACTGGGCCGGGCCGCTGGTCTACCTGGTGATGATCGCGCTGATGCTGATGATCTGGTACAAGGCCGGCCCCAGCCTGCTCAGCGAGCTGGGCAGCATCTTCCGCGGCACGGGCGAATACGCCGCCGGCCCGGTGGCGGCCTTTATCGCGGTGGTCGGCACCATGGTCGCCTACTTCGCCGCGGTGGTGATCAACTACGGCGATTTCGCGCGCTTCGTGAAAAGCGAGAGGCAGATGACCGCCGGCAACTTCCTCGGCCTGCCGGTCAGCCTGGCATTCTTCTCGGTGATCGCCCTGGTCATCACGGCCGGCACCGTGGTGGTGTTCGGCGAGACCCTGACCAATCCCACCGATATCGTCGCCCGGGTCGACAACCTGACCCTGACCGTGATCGCCGCCCTGACCTTCTTCGCCGCCACGGTCGGCATCAACCTGGTGGCCAACTTCATTCCGCCGGCCTACGACATCGCCAACCTGGCACCGGCCCATATCAGTGCCCGCACCGGCGGCTTCATCACCGCGGCCATCGCCTTCTTCATCGGCGCGCTGTGGGTCTCGTTCATCAGCAACGTCGGCATCGCCGCCTTCGTCGACACCCTGGGGGCGGTGCTCGCGCCGCTCTACGGCATCATCGTCGCGGACTATTACCTGGTGCGCAGACAACAGCTGGACCTGCAGCAGCTGTTCTCCGCCGAGCCGGGCACTCGCTACCACTACGATGGCGGCTGGAACCGCAAGGCGATGATTGCCTTCGGCGTCGCCTCGCTGTTCTCCGTCGCCTCGGTATGGAGCCCGGCGCTGAGCAGCCTGTCCGGCTACTCCTGGCTCTTCGGCGCGCTGCTCGGCGCGGTCTTCCACTACCTGCTGATGCGCAAGCATTGCGCGGCCAAGGGCCACACCGCGCCCGTGCGCTCGCACAGCTAACCGCAGCCGCCACTTCGCCCCCGCCGCGCCCTTCCCAGCGGCGCGGCCGGGCACCCTCGCCCGGTATCCGCCACCGGCGGCCGCGGCGCCGCTCGCACCGTCATCGCCTGCCCGGGGCAGTCATCAGGTTGAGGCTTTAGCTGCCCCAAGCATCCGCTCGCCCCGCACAGCCGCCCGCCCTGCTCCCCTCGACCGGTCCCTGCTGCTCCGCGCAGAACGCCACTGCGCACGCCGATTGGCGTCAGCACCCGACCGCCCCTCCCTATCTAGCAAACCGATGACGACACCACGACTTCGGTTTGAACTCGACCAGGAGCTCAGTTTTTCTGCGTGCAAGCCCTTGATAAATAATGGAACCAATTACTGCGCCTGTATAAACCTGACTTAAAGGTCAAACTATTAACACAATCTTCATATGTTTTTGTACACATTATTCAAATAAATTGTTTAACCGCGTTCGACCAAGTTGTATAGTCGGCACATTCTGACCGATCGAACAACTTTTCAACGGCGATCAGATAGAGGCGCCGTGAAGCCTCGTGCAAGCCCATGACCGTATAAAAACAACTGGCAGGCTCTGACATGACCACGACTAGTACGCCCCAAGCCGCAGCTCCGTCTGCCGGCAGCAACGACCTGATCTATCAGCTAGAAGACCGTCCGGCCTTCGCTCCGGCCCTATTCGCTGCCCTGCAACACGTGTTGGCGAGTTTCGTCGGTATCATCACCCCCACCCTGATCGTCGGAAACGTACTCGGCCTCGGCGCCTACGTACCCTACCTGGTGAGCATGGCGTTGTTCGTGTCCGGCCTCGGCACCTTCGTTCAGGCCCGCCGCATCGGTCCGATAGGCTCCGGCCTGCTGTGCCTGCAGGGCACCAGCTTCGCGTTCCTGAGCGCGATCCTCAGCGCCGGGATGATCGTCAAGGCGCGGGGCGGAAGCCCTGAGGAGATTCTCTCGACCCTGTTCGGCGTGTGCTTCTGCGCGGCCTTCGTCGAGATCGCCTTCAGCCAGGTGATGACCAGGCTGCGTAAAATCGTCACCCCGGTAGTGACCGGCACTATCATCTGCCTGATCGGCTTGTCGCTGATCAAGGTGGCGATGACCGATATTGCAGGCGGCTTCGGCGCACCGGACGCAGGTGCCCTGCACCACCTGGGGCTGGCAGCACTGGTACTGACAACCATCATTGTGCTCAACCGCTTCAAGTCGCAGATGGTGCGGCTTTCGGCGGTGATCGTCGGCCTGGCCTTGGGCTTCCTGGTGGCCTGGTACAGCGGCCGGGTGGATTTCGCCAACATGGCCGAAGTGCCGCTAGTCAGCGTGCCTGTGCCCTTCAAGTTCGGTTTCAGTTTCGACTGGCTGGCCTTCGTGCCGATCGCGGTTATCTTCCTGATCACCCCGCTGGAGACCGCCGGCGACCTCACTGCCAACTCGATCATCTCCAAACAGCCGGTACAGGGTCCGCTGTACCTGCGCCGGATCAAGTCCGGGGTGCTGGCCGATGGTTGCAATTCGGCAATCGCCGCGATGTTCAACAGCCTGCCGATGACCACCTTCAGCCAGAACAACGGCGTGATCCAACTCACCGGCGTCGCCAGTCGCCATGTCGGCTATTACATCGCAGGGATCTTCATTCTCCTCGGCTTGTTCCCGACCCTCGGCGCTGTGCTGCAGTTGATGCCCAAGCCGGTACTCGGTGGCGCCACCCTGATCATGTTCGGCACAGTCGCCGTGGCCGGCATCCGGATTCTTTCCGAGGCCGGTCTGCATCGTCGCAACGTGCTGATCGTGGCCATCTCCCTCGGTCTCGGTCTGGGCGTAGCAGCCGTGCCTGGCGTCCTGTCGCAGATGCCGGAGTTCCTGAAGAACATCTTCGGCTCACCGATCACCATCGGTGCCCTGAGCGCCATCCTGCTCAACATATTCCTGCCCGAAGAAGACCTAGAGCAGCACGAGGACAACTACGACCCCGAGGCGCACCTGCACACCGTGCTACAGAACCCGCAGGGCAAGGACGATGACGCACTGGACCTGCGACTCGAAGACTCCGCCCGCACCAGCTGAGGCTGCCGACACCGACAATCCCCCCTGCGGTTCGCCGCAGGCCCGAGCAACCTCGTAAGTCCTAGTAATAAGGAACACTCGATGAACCTGAAGCATCTGCCGCGCTGCATCGCCCTTTCAGTCGCGCTGTTCGGCGGTCAGCACGCCCTCGCCAATGACCTGATGAAATGGCAAAACAACAGCTTGTCCTACCTCTACGGCGAGAACTTCAACAGAGGTCAATTCAACACCGAGCAAGACAAGACGCAAACAACCTTCACCGCGGAGCACGCCAGTGGCTGGGTCTGGGGCGACATATTTGGCTTTGCTGACTACGTTCTGGCGGACAATAAACAGTCACGCCGCGGCGACTTTGGTAATGACAAGGAACACTTCTACTACTTCGAACTGTCACCGCGCGTCAGCCTCAGCTGGCTGACCGGGCAGAACCTTTCCAGCGGCCCGCTTAAGGATGTCTTTGCAGCCTTTACTTACGAAAAAGGCGATGGCGGCGCGGGTGTCGAGAACTACCTGTACGGCATCGGGTCGGCCTGGAACGTCCCCGGCTTCGCCTACTTCAATGCCAACCTGTATCGGGTCAAGGTTAACAACAACGCCTACTTCGACCGCGCCCACGGCAACAACAATGCCCACACCTATCAACTGACCATCTCCGGCGCTTACCCCTTGGCCATCGGCAATCAGGACTTCGTGGTCGACGGCTTTGTCGACTGGCGCGCGGGCACTTCGACGGCCAATACCCGCACCTCGGTCGGCTCCTCGATACAGGTCAAATGGGATGCTGGTAAAGCAATGTTCGGAGAGGGGCGCAAGCTCTACGTCGGCACCGAAGTGAATATGTGGCGCAACCGCTACGGTGCCAAGCCGATCGACGGCTCAGGCCACGGCTTCGATCAGGCCGCCGTCCAGGCACTGGTGAAGTACCACTTCTAAAACACTCCGCGCCGCCCTCGGATAGACGATAGCAATAAGGGAGAAGGAAAGACTCCGCCCCTTCTCCCCGCTATGCAGCACAGAACTTAACTAGCGCTAATACAGTCGGCCGAATACCTCTCGTATACAAAAACAAAGCGAGCCCCTCATGACGATATCCACAGCAAAAATATCTTCGGAAAAGAATCCTGAAGACGAGAATCTCGGCATAGGCGCGAATATCGTCTATGGCCTGCAACATGTCCTGACCATGTACGGCGGCATCATCGCGGTGCCCCTGATCGTCGGCCAGGCGGCCGGGTTGTCCCCCTCCGATATTGGTCTGCTGATCGCTGCCTCGCTATTCGTTGGCGGGCTGGCGACGCTGCTACAGACCCTCGGCCTGCCATTCTTCGGCTGTCGGTTGCCACTCGTGCAGGGGGTATCCTTCGCCAGCGTCTCGACCATCGTGGCCATCGTCACCACCAACGGCGGCAGCGGGGGTATGCCCGTGGTTTTCGGCGCAGTCATCAGCGCATCACTGATCGGTTTTCTGATCACGCCGATCTTCTCCAAGATCATCAGATTCTTTCCGCCCCTGGTCACCGGCATCGTCATCACCACCATCGGCTTGACCTTAATGCCCGTCGCGGCCAAGTGGGCAATGGGCGGCAACAGCCGTGCCGAAAACTTCGGCAGCATGGACAATATCGGCCTAGCGGCCTTTACCTTGGCCATTGTCCTGTTGCTGAGCAAGATCGGCAGCGCCACCATTTCCCGGCTTTCCATCCTGCTGGCAATAGTCATCGGTACGCTCATTGCCTACAGCCTCGGCATGGTCGATTTTTCCAAGGTCGGCACCGGTCCGTTGCTCGCCTTCCCAACCCCCTTCCACTTTGGCCTACCGACCTTCGAAGTCGCTGCGATCATCTCGATGCTGATCGTGGTCATGGTCATTCTGGTAGAAACCTCTGCCGATATCCTCGCCGTCGGCGATATCATCGGCACCAAGATCGACTCCCGCCGCCTGGGCAATGGCCTGCGGGCGGACATGATCTCCAGCATACTCGCGCCTCTGTTCGGCTCCTTCACCCAAAGTGCCTTCGCCCAGAATGTCGGCCTGGTCGCTGTCACCGGGGTCAAGAGCCGCTACGTGGTGGCGACCGGAGGACTGATCCTGGTTACCCTGGGACTGCTGCCAGTGGTGGGACGGATCATCGCTGCCGTACCCACCTCTGTACTGGGCGGGGCTGGCATCGTGCTGTTCGGCACCGTGGCGGCCAGTGGCATCCGCACCCTGGCCAAGGTCGACTACCGCAACAATATGAACCTGATCATCGTGGCCACCTCCATCGGCTTCGGCATGCTGCCGATTGCCGCCCCCAGCTTTTATCACCACTTCCCGAACTGGTTCGCCACCATCTTCCATTCCGGTATCAGCTCGGCGGCAATTATGGCGATCCTGCTGAATCTGCTGTTCAACGAGTTCACGCGAGGAAATTCGGATCAGCAGTCGGTGTTCGTCGCCGGCACCGAACGAACTTTGCGTCATCGCGATATCGCCGCCCTCAACGATGGCGACCACTTTGTCGATGGCAAGCTCTATGACGCACAAGGCAGGGAGATCCCAGTAGTCACCGAGCAGACCACGGCGACAGCACGCTCCGAAGCGCCAGCTTCGGTACAGAGAGCGTCATAACCACTGCCGGCTTTCGATCGCGTGCCGACGTATGGGCCCTTGAGAGCCACAGTCAGCCCATCTCTCGATGGGCCAGCAGCGCGCGGTAGACGGCGTGATCAGTCCCGGTAGCCGGTAACGAACCGGACCAGCGCCGGGTAGGCGGAAGTGGACAAGTAGGGGGATGCGGATGCATGCCCCCTCTTTATCGTGCGAGCCGCACGTTGGTCCTTGGTCTTGACCGCTATGCCAAGCAGTCCGTCCGACCACTCCTGGTTCTTCGGCATGCTGCTCGGCGCGGTCTTCCACGACCTGCTGATGCGCAAGCATTGCGCGGCCAAGGGCCACAGGGCGCCCGTGCGCTCGCACGGCTAGCCGCAATCACTTCGTCGACCCCGTCTCCGCCACGCCGTACCCAAGGACGTGGTGGGGTATCCTGCACTCGAATTTGTATACACCTCACGCCGCCTTCGCCTACCCGCCGCTTGACCGAGCCCGCGGCCTATCCTCCACCCGGCCACCTCCGCAGGCGGCCGCTCGCTGCTGGGTGGCACCGCCACCCTTCCTTCGCCACCCCGCAGGAGCGCGGCGAAGGCTCATCCTGGCGCCATGCGCAGCTATTCGGCGAGCTGACAGAGACGCTCAAGTCATTGATATCTCTAGATTAATTGATCACAAAAGCATACGAACCTGACCTAAAAGTCAACTTCCTAGCACACTTTCTCGCATATTTGTACCCATATTCATCATTTTTTCGTTTCCATACGATAAATAATTGTGTACAACTTTATGCACAACCACTCAGCAAGAAGAGGAAGCCATGAAGATTCGCGTCATCAACCCCAACACCACCGCCGGCATGACCGAGAAGATCGGCGAGGCCGCCGCGCGCGTGGCGGCACCTGGAAGCCTGATAGTCGCGAGCAATCCGCGCAGCGGCCCGGTGTCCATCGAAAGCCACTTCGACGAAGCGATCAGCGCCGTCGGTGTCATCGAAGAGGTCCGCGCCGGCGAGCTCGAGCACACCGACGCCTACATCCTCGCCTGCTTCGGTGATCCCGGCCTGCTGGCCGCCCGCGAGATCACCCGCGCCCCGGTAATCGGTATCGCCGAGGCGGCCTTCCACCTGGCCACGCTGATCAGCACGCGCTTTTCCATCGTCACCACCCTGGGCCGCACCGGGATCATTGCCGAGCACCTGCTGCAGAGCTACGGCTTCGCCCACCATTGCCGGCGGGTACGCGCCGCGGAGATTCCGGTGCTCGACCTCGAGGACAACGGTGCTCTGGCCCTGGACCGGATCATCGACGAATGCCTGCGGGCGAAGGCCGAGGACAACATCGGCGCCATCGTCCTGGGCTGCGGCGGCATGGCCGACCTGACCGCGCAGATCAGCGAAGCGGTCGGCCTGCCGATCGTCGAAGGGGTCACCGCGGCGGTGAAGCTGGCCGAGTCGCTGGTCGCCCTGGGCCTGGGCACCAGTAAGCACGGCGACCTCGACTTCCCACGACCCAAGGCCTTCAGCGGACGCTTCGAGTTCCTTTCCCACGGCCAGTAGGGGCCGACCAAGCGCCGGCCAGTGACGGCCAGGCGTGCTGCGACGATGGAATCGGGTAACGACACAACAATAACAGCGGGAACCCCAGCCGTTCCCTGTACCGAGGTTCATTCCATGCACAATGAAACTGTCGCCTCTCCGGCCCTGGACTATACCCAGCCAGCAGCCAGCAAACCCGCCGGTGACGAGTCACTGGCGCCGCAAGAAAAACGCATCATGGGCAGGGTGTCCTACCTGCTGGCCTGGTTCGGCGGCTGCGTGTCGATCGGCACCTTCGCCATGGGCTCGAGCATCGTCGGCACCCTCAACCTGTTGCAAACGGCCCTGGCCATCGGCATCGGCTGCTTCGTCATCGGCATCGCCCTGGCGCTCAACGGCGCTGCCGGCTACAAGTACGGCATTCCCTTCATGGTGCAGGCGCGCGCCGCCTTCGGCTTCGCCGGCACCCGCTTCCCCGGACTGGTCCGGGCGGTGCCGGCGATCGTCTGGTACGGCTTCCAGAGCTGGGTCGGGGCGGCGGCGATCAACGCCGTGTCGGCGACGCTGCTGGGCTTCGACAACATGGTGTTCTACTTCGTGGTGTTCCAGCTGCTGCAGATCGGCCTGTCGATGTTCGGCTTCCAGGGCATCAAATGGCTGGAGAACGTCGGCAGCGCCTTCATCCTGGTGTCGCTGGTCTACATGTTCTACAGCGTGATCAACCGCTACGGCGACGAGATCATGACCAATCTGGTCAACGTCGAAGGCACCTGGGGCCTGCCGTTCTGGGGCGCTACCATGCTGTTCCTCGGCATCTACAGCACCATGATGCTCAACGTCAGCGACTATTCCCGTGAGCTCAAGAAGGGCAGCGGCCCGGGCCTGCTGACCACCCTCTATGCCATGTCGATCCTGCCCTGCACCCTGTTCATGGGCCTGATCGGCCTGATGGTATCCGGCGCGACCGGCGTCAACGACCCGATCCAGGTGTTCTCCAGCGCCGTCGACAACACGCCCCTGCTGGTGACCACCCTGTTGTTCATCGCCTTCGCCCAGGTGACCACCAACGTGCTGAACAACGTGGTGCCGCCGACCTACATCCTGATGGACGTGTTCAAGCTGCCGTTCCGCACCTCGACCATCATCGTCGGCCTGCTGGCCTTCGGCACCTTCCCCTGGGAGCTGGTCAAGGAAGAGTCCTCCGCCGGCCTGCAGATGTTCGTACAGACCTACTCGGCGTTCCTCGGCCCGATCTTCGCCGTGATGGTGGTTGACTACTTCATCATCCGCCGGCGCCAGCTGGATGTCGGCAAGCTCTACGACGTGCACGGCCCCTACCGGGGCGTGAACTACGCCGCCATCATCGCCTCGCTGATCGGTGCCGTTGCGGCCCTGAGCCTGTCCTCGGTGTCCTGGTACGCCAGCCTGATCCCGGCCGGCCTCAGCTACTACCTGCTGATGCGCCACTGGTCGGCCTGCCAGCGCTTCCGCAACTAGGGCGGGCATCCCGCCGCTGCCGCATGGGCGATGCAAGTCCTCATGCGGCAGCTTGCGCACATATGGATTCACTCCGCGCCCGCCTTGGCCTTCTGTCGCTCCAGAAACTCCACCTTCCATTGCTCCATGCCCATGTATTCCGAGTCCAGATTGGCCTCCACCCGGTACCTGGCCCTCAGCGCCGCCACCGTGTCCTGCTGCTCGATCAGGAATCGATCGAAGCGCTGCAGCAGAGCGGGATGCCTGAGCGTGGAGAGGTGAAAGGTGCCGCGGGTATGCGGCAGTTTCGGGTCGAACACCAGGGCGCCGGGGCGGGCGCGGATGTTGTCGAGGTAATGGGTGGCCACCACCACGTTGAAGTAGACACCGTCGGTGTCCTTCTTCAACGCCTGGTGGATCATCTTGCGCAGGTCATCGCTGTAGGCCAGTTCGATCTGCTTGGCGTCGATCCGCTCCTGATAGCCCCAGGGCGTCCAGCCATCGACCAGGGCCAGGCGCTTGAGCCGCTCGAGGGGCTGCCCCTGGCGCCGCGGCGCGACCAGCACGCCATCCACATAGCCGACCACCGGCTGGCTGTAGGCCAGGCCGTTGCCGGTCTTCTGCGCCTGGGCCCAGTTGGCGTTGTCCGGGTACTTGAGGTCCACCTCGCCCGCCAGCAGGGCCGGCAGCAGGCGCGTCACCGGCAGCGGCCGGTAGCTCAGCGCTACACCGCTGTGGGCGGCGAAGGCGTCCAGCAACTCGCGGGCGAAGCCCTGGTACTGACCCTGCTTGTCGATGCTGTAGTGCGGCGCGAAGGCCAGGTCTTCCACACCGACCACGTAGCTCTCGGCGCGGACACCGGTGGCGAGCAGAACGGCGAACAAACTGCAGACGCGAATGGGCTTCACAGCAACCCTCCTGGTTTTTCTTGGAATCGGGGTGGCGCAACGGCGATGGCGAACGGCTACGGGCCGCCCGTGCTGCTGAAGCGGCGAGTCAGCCGCCGGTCATGCTCATGAAGCGCAGCACCTGGACCTGCGCGTCGGCCTCGAAGTGGTGGCGCTCGGGTTTGAGCCGCAAGGCCTCCAGCAGCGCATCGCGCAGACGCTCACGGTCGCCCGGGTGGCGGCGTATCAGCGCCTTGAGGTCCAGTGCGTTCTCATGTCCGAGGCAGAGCACCAGCTTGCCCTCGGCGGTGACCCGCACGCGGTTGCAATCGGCGCAGAAATTGTGGCTGTGCGGCGAGATGAAACCCACCCGGGTCTCACTGCCGGGCACCTGCCAGTAACGCGAGGGGCCGCCGGTGCGCTGGTGGCTGCGCACCAGCGCATGGCGCTGTTCGATCCGCCGGCGAACCTCGTCGCTGGAGCAAAAGGTCTGCTGGCGCTGGTGGCTGGAGATCTCTCCCAGGGGCATCTCCTCGATAAAGCTGATATCCAGGTCGCGGGCCATGGCGTACTCGAGCAGGTCCAGCACCTCGTCGTCGTTGCGCCCCTTCTGCACCACGCTGTTGAGCTTGATCCGGCGAAATCCGGCCGCCCGCGCCGCTTCGATTCCCGCCAGCACCTGCTCGAGTCGATCGCGCCGGGTGAAGGCGGCGAAACGGTCGCGGCGCAGGGAGTCCAGGCTGACATTCAGGCGCTGGACGCCTGCGGCGCGCAGCCGCGGCGCCAGTTCGCGCAACTGCGAGCCGTTGGTGGTAATGGCCAGGTCTTCCAGCTCCGCCCGCTGGCCCAGACGCGTCAGCAGGCTCAGCAGGTTCTTGCGCACCAGGGGCTCGCCGCCGGTGATGCGGATGCGCTTGACGCCGAGGCCGATGAAGGCATCGGCCACGGCATAGAGTTCTTCCAGGCTGAGGATCTGTGCGCGGGGCGCGAAGACCATGTCCTCGCTCATGCAGTAGGTGCAGCGAAAATCGCAGCGATCGGTGACCGATAGCCGCAGGTAGGTGATGCGCCGACCGAAGGGGTCGACCAGCTGGGAGTTGTGCACAGCGGGTCTCCTGGTGCTCAGGGAGCCGATACGTTTTTTGTTATGGACTGCATGGAGGCAGATGGAAACAGAAAAAGCACGGCTTGTATACAGTATTTTGACCGCAGGGTCAGGTAAACTGCCGGCAGGCCCGCCAGCCGCCGCCTTGAGCCCTGCGCGAGGCCGGTGCTACCATGCCGCTCCGCCGTCCGCAGCCGGGCGACACAAGGATATCGAAAGGGCCTATGACCAGCATTCGCGAGCGCAACAAAGAGCTGATACTGCGTGCGGCCAGTGAAGTGTTCGCCGACAAGGGCTTCGCGGCGAGCAAGACCAGCGACATCGCCGCCAAGGCCGGCCTGCCCAAGCCCAACGTCTATTACTACTTCAAGTCGAAAGAGAACCTCTACCGCGAGGTGCTGGAAAGCATCATCGAACCCCTGCTGGCCGCCTCGGCGCCCTTCAACCAGCCGGGGCGCCCGGGCGAGGTGCTCAAGGCCTACATTCGCTCGAAGATCCGCATCTCCCGCGAACTGCCCTTCGCCTCCAAGGTATTCGCCAGCGAGATCATGCACGGCGCGCCCCACCTGTCCGCCGAGCAGGCCGACGAACTCAACGTCCAGGCCAAGCACAATATCGCCTGCATCCAGGGCTGGATCGACCGGGGCCTGATGGCCGAGGTCGACCCGCACCACCTGATGTTCAGCATCTGGGCCGCAACCCAGACCTATGCCGATTTCGACTGGCAGATCTCCACGGTCACCGGCAAGGCCTGCCTCAGCGACGAGGACTACGAGGCCGCCGCGCAGACCATCATCCGCCTGGTCATCAGGGGCTGCGAGGTCGAGGAGAATGCGCCGGCCGCCTCCGAGCAGGTGCATCGCGCGTAAGGCAGGCCAACCGGGTCACACCCGCCCTCGCCCCTCGAGCGCCCCGACACAACCCGCACGCATGGCCAGCCTCTGCGGAGGTGCCCGTGCGCGCCGCGGGCGACCGCACCCCGGCCGTCGCCGCGGTGCCGGCCTCGCGCCCACCCGCTCGCCGTTAGGCGACGCTACCGCCGTCGGCGAGCAGCCCCACCGACTCCACCGCAGCGATAGCGCAGCGCTCGTCGATGTCCGAGGTGTCGCCGGTGATGCCGATGGCGCCGAGCACCACTCCCTGCTGATCGCGGATCAACACGCCACCCGGCGCCGGCACCAGATTGCCGCCTGCCAGGTTGTTCACCGCGCCGATAAACGCCGGGCGCTGCTGCGCGTCGGCGGCGATCAGTCGCGACCCCTTGCCTAGCGCCAGCGCGCCCCAGGCCTTGGCGATGGCGATCTGCGGACGCAGCAGGCTGGCGCCGTCCTCGCGTTGCAGACTGATCAGGTGACCGCCGGCATCCAGCACCGCGACAGTCAATGGTGCTGCGGAGATTTCCCGGCCTACCGCCAGGGCGCGGTTGCTGATGGTGGTCGCGGTGTGCAGGTTCAATACACTCATGTCTGGAGCCCCTCTTCAGAAAAAGTCAGAAAGCAAGGCTTGTAACCGCAGCACCATCGCCAAACGCTGGTGAACTGCGCAAGCTCAACGACGCAAAGTACACACAAAACAATACATTTAAAACATCTTTTGTATACATATACACAGTCAATCCTACCATCGGTACTCCCCCGAAGACTTGTAGACCGCCTGCAGCTAACCGATAAAAAATCGCTCCTTGGTCGGCAGATAATGCGGCAGCCGACTGACTGCCTGAATGCTGCGCTAAGAACAGTGCGATGCCCAGCGTCAGGCCGCAGGCCCGATGTCGCAGCAATTCTAGAGCGTGATAAGGGAGGGCGGACTGCTCAACGCAGCGCCGGCGACTAGTCGTGAGGATGTGGCCGAGTAACGAGGTTCAGCCGTTGATCGGCTCGGCTGGCGGCAGACGGCTATTGGTGGAAATGCGGCAATAACTGGCCGGACTGAAACGCCACGTCACCGCTAACATCACCGACATACACACCAGCATCAGTAGCCAGGTGGCCTGAAAGCCACCGGTCTGTTCGCGCAGCCAACCGCTGAGCGACGGAGCCAGGGCGTTGATCAGAAAACCAAAGCCCTGCACGAAGGCCGCCAATTGCCCGGCCGCCCGTGGCTCATGCAGGTGATCCAGGCTGAGGATAAGGCTCAGGGCGAAACAGGCGCCCAGGCCGAAGCCGATCAAGGCGACCCACAGTATCGGCGCACTTTGCGGGTACAGCAGCAGGCCGCCGAAGCCGAGCAGTTGCGCGATCAGGCTGACGCTCAGCAAACCACGGCGCTCGCGCATGCGCTGGGCCAGCGCTGGCATCGTCAGGGCGGCCAGGACCTGGAACACGGTCATCAGCGCCAGCAGCGAGCCACTGTCCGGGCTGCTCCAGCCCAGTTGCTGGTAATAGGCCGGCAACCAGGCCACCACCGTCATGTAACCGCAATTGCTGAAACCGAAGTACAGCGCCAGCAGCCAAGCGCGGCGGTTACCCATGAAGGCCTGCACGCTCTGCCCGGCAGCCAAGGGCTGCGCAGCGCGCCAGGGCATTTTCAGCCACAGCAACAAGGCCAGCAACGCCGGCAGCATCCATACCAGCAGCCCTGCTTGCCAATGCCCGAAGTGGCTGGCCAGACGTGGACTGAACTGGGCCGCCAGACCGCCGCCGCCCATCAATGCCGCCGAGTAGATGCCCATGGCCAGGGCGACCCGGCCCACGAACAGACGCTTGACCAGCCCCGGCACCAGCACCTGGATCAAGGCCACACCAATGCCTGCGAACAACGCCGAACCCAGCAACAGTCTGCCATCGACGGTAAAGCCGCGCACGGTGCAGGCCAGCAGGATGCACAGCAAGCCCAAGGCAATGCCCCGGCCCTCGCCCAGCCGCGCCTCGACGCCAGCACTCAGCAGGGCCACCAACCCCATGCACACAACCGGCAAGGTGGTCAGCAAGGCCGCCTCCTGGAAACCCAACTGGGAACTTTCGCGAATCTCGTTGAGCAAGGGGCTGATCGACGTCAGGATCGGCCGCAGGTTCAACCCCAGAACGATCAGCATCAGCGCCCAACCGAGACCGTGCAGGCGTTGACTAATGCTCATGCGGGGAAGGCCAAGTGCCATAGAGCACTACCGCGCCGGCGCAAAGGCGCGGCCCAGCGGCCAGGTTCGGCTCCTCGAGCGACTTCGCCAACGTGCGGACGAGTAGCGCACCCTTCCTGCGCCACACAGTCACGCGGGTACGCCCGCCGTGCTCGGCGCCCTCGCGATCCGGAGCAACGACCTGAGCCAGGAAGGCTTGAGCATGCGGCATCGGTGGTACCTCTCAAGGTCGATGGTGATCTGCGCTGGACTGCAGCCGAGAGCTATTATCCAGAGCCGATCAGGTATTCTAAAATTAAATGTAAGCATGCCTATCAGTGGATATTGGAATAGACAATGCTCGATCACCTGCTGCTGCGCAGCTTTGTCGCCGTTGCCGACTGCGGCAATTTCACTCGCGCCGCCGAACGCCTGCACCTCACCCAGTCGACCGTCAGCCAGCAAGTGCGGCGGCTCGAAGACACCCTCGGTTGTCGCCTGTTCGACCGCAGTGTCCGCCGAGTGCTAGCAACCGCCGAGGGCGAGCGCTTGCTCAGCTATGCCCGGCGGATTCTGGCGCTGCATGACGAAGCCGAAGAAGTGCTGCGCAATGAGCAAAGCGAGGGAGTGCTACGACTTGGCGTGCCCGAAGACTTCGCCGAAGCCCACCCGAAGGTGCGCCTGGAGGTCAGCAGCGGACTCAGCCCGGAATTGTTGCGCCGATATCACGACGGCGAATTCGATCTGTTGCTGAGCAAACAGATGAAGGCCGGCAACGACTGCCTAGCAGCCTGGCCGGAACCCTTGTGCTGGATGGATAGCCGCCAGCGCCCGGCGCTGGTCCGCGACCCGTTGCCGCTGGTGGCTTTTGCCCCGGGCGGTTTGTATCGCCAGGAAATGATCCAGGCCCTCGAGGTCAACGGCCGTAACTGGCGCATCAGTTACTCCAGCGCCAGCCTCGCCAGCGTCTGCGCCGCTGTGGCCGCTGGCCTCGGTATCAGCCTGCTGCCGCGGCGTGTACTGCAGTCGGGGCATCGACTACTGACAGGGGAAAGCGGCCTGCCACCAATCGACGGAATACACTTGGTGCTTTATGGCCGGCCCGGCCTGGGCCAGGCTGGCCAGGTATTGCAGGCACGGCTCCATCAACTGTGCCAGAGCCAGGCTGCCGCGGATTACTGACACACCGTTGAAAAAACCAGGCGCGCTGGGCGCTGACCAGGTGACGACCATCGTCTTCATACAAGTCTCGGCGGCGGGGAAAAGCAGCGACAGCCTCTCCAGATGTTCGCGACAAGCCGCGTGACGCGACGTCAGCAGCAGATGCTCGCAACAGGCCGGCGGTATGCCCCCAACCTTCCCATCAAAAACCAGTGCACTGTGCCGCCATACGACACCGGGGGGTGTTCGCCGCCCCTCAGGTCTCTTCGATCCGGCTGAAAATATCATGCAGTCGCTCGGCCCGGCTCAATCGCTCCGACGCCGCCCGACCGAGGTGATCGGAAACCGAGGCACAGATATAGTTGAGGACGCTGAAGGCTGAGATGTAGGAGTCGAACAACGAGGTGCTTTTCACCATGCAGCGTATGGTCCAGTCCGCCAGGCCTGCCGTCTTGTCCTCGGAGTGGTCGGTAACGTACAGCACCCGGGTACCGAGTTCCTGGGCATACCTCATCAGCCGGTAGATCACGTCTTTGCGCCGACGAAAGCCCAACACAACGAGTAGGTCGCGCTCACTCAGCCCCGACAGATCTTTCTCGATCGCCTGTCCGGGCCTTGGCAGGATTTCGACACACTGGCGCAATTGGATCAGCTGCTGGCGCAGGTACATCGCCGGCATATAGCTGTTGCCATAGCCGATGACCCATATATTGTCTGCCGTCTCGATGTTCTCGGTGATCTGCTCAAGCATCTCCTCGCTCAGGGCATCGAAGCTGCTCAGCAGATTCTGCACTTCGCAGTCGACGTGTTGCTTAATCTCGCTTTTGAAATCGCCGCTGTGATGATCGATGGTATGCAGATAGCGGGGAGAGCCTTGCTCCTTGGCATCCCGTGCCTGCTTGCGGATTTCGCGGAAATCCTTGTAGCCGAGGCGTTTGATCAGCCGGGTGGCGGCGGCATTGGAGGTGTTGGCGCGGATGACCAGTTCGGAGATGGAATGGGTCGCCAGATCACCGGGAAAGTCTATGATGATGTCGGCCAGCAGCCGCTCGCTGCGTGGCAGCTCCTCATAGATGTCCCGCAGACGATCCTCGATCGGCAGTTTCATGGCAACTTCCATACGTCCTGTGCATCCATGTTGATAGCGATTCCTGTTACGAACAATCGATTCCAGACTGTAACAGAACACGACATCACATGGGACCTGACGGAAACCCCCCCGCAACTTGGCGTTGCGGGGGGTTATGCCGGACGATTCAGGCTTGACGCTCGTTCAACCGTTCCACTGCGCGACCTGAGCGTAGACCAGGAAAGCCATCGCAATGGCGATCCACATGGCGAACAGCGGCAGGAAGAACTTGACCCACCTGTCCCACCTCACGCCGGCCAGCGCCAGGGTTGCCATGAAGTAGCCCGAGGTCGGGTAGAAGATGTTACTGAGGCCATCACCCAACTGGTAGGCCAGTACCGCGGTCTGGCGAGTCACCCCGATCAGATCGGACAACGGCGCCATGATCGGCATGGTCACCAGCGCCTGGCCGCTGCCTGACGGAATGACGAAGTTGAAACCAAGTTGGGCCAGGAACATGCCAATCGCTGACAGCATCGGCGGGAAGCCACCGACTAGCCCGCCCAGACCATGGACCAGGGTGTCCATGATCTGACCCTCCTCCAGCACTACGGCGACCGCCCGGGCAATACCGCAGATCATGGCGCCGACCAGCACATCGCGGAAACCTTCGTTGAAACCTTCGCAGATCTCGGCGGTTTTCAGGCCGGCGATCAGACCGACCACAATGCCCATGATGACGAACAGGCCGGCCATCTCCATCATGAACCAGCCCCGCTCCAACACGCCCCACACCAGTAGACCGAAGAAACCTAAAGCGGCAACGGCGGCCAGTTTCTGGCGCGGGGTAGCGCTCATCGCACTTTCGCTAGCGCTGTGCACGTAGCGTTGCCGTTTCTCCAGCTCGTTGACATCACCTCGCATCAGGCTGAATTCAGGATTGCCACGCACCTTCAGCGCATATCGCATCACATAGACGATACCCACGCCCAGAATGGCGACGAAAGCCAGGATGCGCAGGGTCATGCCCGAGAACACCGGCAGGTCCGCCAGCTGCTGGCCGAGGCCGGTATTGATCGGATTGAGCACGCCGGCGGTGAAACCCGCCGTCGTGGCGCAGAGCGCCACCGCCGCCGCGGTGACCGAATCGAAGCGCAACGCGATCATCAGCGGCAGGATCACCGGCACGTAGACCAGCGCCAGCTCCTGGGTACCGATCAGCGTGGCAATCACCGCGAAGGTCACCATCAGCACCGGAATCACCAGGATGCTGTTGTGGGCGAAGCGCCGCGTCAGCTTGTCTACCCCGACCTCGATGATGCCGGTGCGCCTTAGCACCATGAACATGCCACCGATAATAAGGGTGAAAAACACCACCACACCGGCATCGATCAGCCCTTTGGGCACCGCCAGCATGAAGTCGACCAAGCCGACAGGCGTGGATTCGACGACGCGAAACGAATCCGGGTCGATAGTGGTGCGGCCGTTCGGCCCCGGTACCCGGTCATAGACACCCGCCGGGACTATATAGGTCAGCACCGCCGCGATGGCGCTGAAAACGAAAAGAATGACATAGATATGTGGCATCTCGAACGGTTTTTTCTTGCGCACATCAGACTCCACCTGCGGTTCCGTTGAATCGACTCGCTGACCGAAGGTGTCGTTGTTGCTGTTGGCACCAGCCATTTTTTCTACCTCAGCTTAGGTTTTTTATTGTTTATCCCTTGGCTCAAGCAACGAAGGAGACAGCGTTTCCGCTCCGACAACGCCTCCTGTGCCGGCCACGGTGATCCTGCCCTGCGATTCCCGGCGCCTGTTCACCCGGGCAACGCCCCTTACGTTCTTGCTGTTGCGCACGGCCTTTAGGGATCTGCCCTGAGGGAGGCAGGCTCCTGTCGACCTGAAACCAATGATAATTTGTTTTCATATTAAATCAATCTGAAAATTCGTTATTGATTTTACCGAAAGTTGGCGTAGGCTGATCCCTAACCAGCGGTCGGGGGAGCGGGATCGTACGCCGCCCGACACGACCAAGAATCAACAAACCCCATCAAGGTGTAATCGATGAAGAAGACTGCTTCCGACGGCTATTCCACACGCTGGCCCAACCTGGCCGATGAGCGCCTTGGCGCCGAGATTCTGTTCTGCACCGATGAGTTTTTTGCCGCGGCCAGCCGCATGCTGTCCTCCCAAGAACCGGTCTGGAAGGAGGGCGTATTCGATGAAAACGGCAAATGGATGGACGGCTGGGAGTCCCGTCGCAAGCGCTGCGAAGGCTATGACTACAGCGTCATCCGACTCGGCCTGCCGGGCACCATCAAGGGTATTGACCTCGACACCAGCCACTTCACTGGCAACTTCCCGCCCTCCGCATCGGTGCAGGCCTGCCACTGTGAAAACGCCGAACCGGACGCCGCTACCGCATGGGTCGAAATCCTGCCGTCGGTCAGCCTGTCGGGCGACTCCCACCATATCCATGCCATCGACGATGATCGGATCTGGACCCACCTCAAGCTGAACATTTATCCGGATGGCGGCATCGCCCGCCTGCGCGCCTGGGGCCAGCCGCAGTCCCGCATCGAAATCGGCAGCGCCACGCCGATCGACCTCGCGGCCGTTGTCAACGGCGGGCGCGCGCTCGCCTGCAGCGATGAGCATTTCGGGCGCATGGCCAACATCCTCAACCCTGGGCGCGGCATCAACATGGGCGATGGCTGGGAAACGGCCCGCCGCCGCACACCCGGCAATGACTGGGTAATAGTGGCGTTAGGCCATCCAGGCGAAATCCAGCGCATCGAAGTCGATACCGCCCATTTCAAGGGCAACTACCCGAACAGTTGCTCGATCCAGGCCGCGTTTGTCAAAGGCGGCACCGACGAGCAGATCGAGACGCAGAGCCTGTTCTGGCGCGAACTGCTACCGGAGCAAAAGCTTCACGCCCATGAACAGCATTATTTCAGTGACGAAGTCGCCGCTATGGGCCCCATTACCCATGTGCGCCTGAACATCTTCCCCGATGGGGGGATCAGTCGCCTGCGCCTGATCGGCACGCCGGTCGCCACCGGCAGGAAGGGAGCCTGACGATGCCCCGCACCCTCGAACTACAGCCCCTGGAGCGGGACAGCTTCAGCCCTTTCGGCGATGTGATCGAAATGGCCGGCAGCCGCCATTTCAGCATCAACAACGGCGCGACGGAGCGTTTTCACGATATTTCGCAGATAGTCGGCGACCCCTCCGACGGCCATACGGCCATCAGCCTGGTTCGCTCACAACCGCTGCCCTCGCCATTGCGCATCGAGGTGCTCGAACGCCACCCGCTCGCGAGCCAGGCCTTCATACCCCAGGACGATCAGCCCTTTATCGTGGTGGTCGCGCCCCGGGGCGATGACATCGACCTCGACGACATCCGTGCCTTCGTCGCCGACGGCAAGCAGGGCATCAACTATCACCCGGGGGTCTGGCACCACTCGCTGCTGGCGCTGGCGCCGAGCCAGGACTTCATTCTCGTTGACCTGATCACCCCAAAGCACAACTGCGATGAGCACTACTTCGACAGCGACGAGCAGTTGCTCCTGGACTACTCCGGGCTGCCGAACGGCTGCGTGCTGCGGCCCCGCTAGCGACGGCGGACCAGGCTAAAACGGTCGTTTTAAAAGAGTTCCCACCATCCAAGCATGGTCATGGAAAAGATGTTGACCTCCAAGTCATGTGCTGCATAGAATCCATGCCAGATGTTTTGTATACAATTTGAAAACAAAAGAGGCACAAGATAATGGCCAGAATGAGAGCAATCGAGGCCGCCGTACTGGTGATGCGCCGCGAAGGCGTTGACACTGCGTTCGGCATCCCCGGCGCCGCCATCAACCCCCTGTACGCCGCACTGAAAAAAGTCGGCGGCATCGATCATGTCCTGGCTCGCCACGTCGAAGGCGCTTCGCACATGGCCGAGGGCTACACCCGCACCAATGCCGGCAACATCGGCGTGTGCATCGGCACCTCGGGACCTGCCGGTACCGACATGGTCACCGGCCTGTACTCGGCCAGCGCCGACTCCATCCCGATCCTCTGCATCACCGGCCAGGCGCCGCGTGCGCGCATGCACAAGGAGGACTTCCAGGCCGTCGACATCACCAGCATCGTCGAGCCGGTGACCAAGTGGGCGACCACCGTGATGGAGCCGGGCCAGGTGCCGCGGGCCTTCCAGAAGGCCTTCTATGAGATGCGCAGCGGCCGTCCGGGCCCGGTGCTGATCGACCTGCCGTTCGACGTGCAGATGGCCGAGATCGAGTTCGACATCGACGCCTACGAGCCGTTGCCGCTGGCCAAGCCGGCTGCCAACCGGGTCCAGGCCGAGAAGGCCATCGCCATGCTCAACGACGCCGAGCGCCCATTGCTGGTCGCCGGCGGCGGCATCTTCAACGCCGACGCGGCGGACAAGCTGGTCGAGTTCGCCGAGCTGACCGGCGTGCCAGTGGTACCGACCCTGATGGGCTGGGGTGCCATTCCCGACGACCACAAGCTGATGGTCGGCATGGTCGGCCTGCAGACCAGCCACCGTTACGGCAACGCCACCCTGCTGGCCTCCGATCTGGTGTTCGGCATCGGTAACCGCTGGGCCAACCGCCATACCGGTTCGGTGGACGTCTACACCGAGGGCCGCAAGTTCATCCACGTCGACATCGAGCCGACCCAGATCGGCCGGGTGTTCAACCCGGACCTGGGCATCGTCTCCGACGCCGGTGCCGCCCTGGACGCCTTCCTCGAGGTGGCCCGCGAGTGGCAGGCCGCCGGCAAGCTGAAGGATCGCAGCGCCTGGCTCGAGTCCTGCCGCGAGCGCAAGCGTACCCTGCAGCGCAAGACCCACTTCGACAACGTGCCGGCCAAGCCGCAGCGCGTGTACGAGGAGATGAACGAGGCGTTCGGCAAGGACACCTGCTACGTCAGCACCATCGGTCTGTCGCAGATTGCCGGCGCGCAGTTCCTGCACGTCTACAAGCCGCGCCACTGGATCAACTGCGGCCAGGCCGGCCCGCTGGGCTGGACCATTCCGGCGGCCCTGGGCGTGGTCAAGGCCGACCCGCAGCGTCAGGTCGTGGCGCTGTCCGGCGACTACGACTTCCAGTTCATGATCGAGGAACTGGCCGTCGGCGCGCAGTTCAACCTGCCGTACATCCACGTGCTGGTGAACAACTCCTACCTGGGTCTGATCCGCCAGGCGCAGCGCGGCTTCGACATCGACTACTGCGTGCAGCTGGCGTTCGAGAACATCAACGCGCCGGAGATCAACGGTTACGGCGTCGACCATGTCGCCGTGGTCGAGGGCCTGGGCTGCAAGGCGATCCGCGTGTTCGACCCGAACGAACTGCAGAACGCCTTCGCCGAAGCCAAGCGGCTGATGGCCGAACACCGCGTGCCGGTGGTGGTGGAGATCATCCTGGAGCGCGTCACCAACATCTCCATGGGTACCGAGATCAACGCCATCAACGAGTTCGAGGAACTGGCCGAGCGCGGCGCCGACGCACCGACCGCCATCTCGTTGCTGGACTGACGCAACCGTAGGGTGGAAAACCGCGGAGCGTTTTCCACCACCCTTGGTGGATGTGCTGCGCGACATCCACCCTACGAAACTGAAAGGAGCCAACCATGCCCCGTTTCGCCGCCAACCTGTCCATGTTGTTCACCGAAGTGGACTTCCTGGAGCGTTTCGCCGCCGCCGCCGATGCCGGCTTCAGCGGTGTCGAGTACCTGTTCCCCTACGACTTCCCGGCCGAAGAGATCAAGGCCCGCCTGGACGCCAACAAGCTCGAGCAGGTGCTGTTCAACCTGCCCGCCGGCGACTGGGCCAAGGGTGAACGCGGCATCGCCTGCCACCCGGATCGCATCGAGGAGTTCCGCGCCGGTGTCGACCAGGCCATCGCCTACGCCAAGGTGCTGGGCAACCGCCAGATCAACTGCCTGGCCGGCATCCGCCCGCAGGGCGTGGACTGCGCCACCATCGAGCAGACCTTCGTCGACAACCTGCGCTATGCCGCAGGCAAGCTCGAGGCCGCCGGCATCAAGCTGGTCATGGAAGCCATCAACACCCGCGACATCCCCGGCTTCTACCTGAACAACACCCAGCAGGCCCTGGATATCCGTACCAAGGTCGGCAGCGCCAACCTGTACCTGCAGTACGACATCTACCACATGCAGATCATGGAGGGTGACCTGGCGCGCACCGTCGAGGCCAACCTGGCGGCGATCAACCATGTGCAGCTGGCCGACAACCCGGGGCGCAACGAACCGGGCACCGGCGAGATCAACTACCGCTTCCTCTTCGAGCACCTGGATCGCATCGGTTACCAGGGCTGGATCGGCTGTGAATACAAGCCGGCCACCACCACCGCTGCCGGCCTCGGCTGGATGAAAGCGCACAACGCAATCTGAGGAGACATCACTCATGGCAAAAATCGGATTCATCGGCACCGGTATCATGGGCAAGCCCATGGCTCAGAACCTGCAGAAGGCCGGTCACACCCTGTTCCTGTCCGAACACCACGATCCGGCCCCGGCCGACCTGGTCGAAGCCGGCGCCATCGCCCTGGCCAATCCGCGCGAAGTCGCCCAGGAAGCCGAATTCATCATCGTCATGGTGCCGGACACCCCCCAGGTCGAGGACGTGCTGTTCCGCCAGGACGGCGTGGCCGAAGGCGTTGGCGCCGGCAAGGTGGTGATCGACATGAGCTCGATCTCGCCCAGCGCGACTAAGGTTTTCGCCGAGAAGATCAAGGCCACCGGCGCGGCCTACCTGGACGCCCCGGTCTCCGGCGGTGAAGTCGGCGCCAAGGCGGCCACATTGAGCATCATGGTCGGCGGCTGCCCGACTGCCTTCGAACGCGCCCTGCCGCTGTTCCAGGCCATGGGCAAGAACATCACCCTGGTCGGCGGCAACGGCGACGGCCAGACCGCCAAGGTGGCCAACCAGATCATCGTCGCCCTGAACATCCAGGCGGTGGCCGAGGCCCTGCTGTTCGCCGCCAAGAACGGCGCCGACCCGGCCAAGGTGCGCGAGGCGCTGATGGGCGGTTTCGCCGGTTCGAAGATCCTCGAGGTGCACGGCGAGCGCATGATCAAGGGCACCTTCGATCCGGGCTTCCGCATCAGCCTGCACCAGAAGGACCTCAACCTGGCACTGGCCGGCGCCAAGGAGCTGGGCCTGAACCTGCCCAACACCGCCAACGCCCAGCAGGTGTTCAGCACCTGTGCGGCCATCGGCGGCAGCAACTGGGACCACTCGGCACTGATCAAGGGCCTGGAGCACATGGCCAACTTCAACATCCGCGGCAAGTAAGCCAACAGGCCACGGGACGGGGTCAGCCGTCCCATGGCAACCCCTTTCGATCTGCCCGGCCGGCGGTGTCACGGCCTGCCGGCCGGGTGGGTCGATTCTAGTGCGCAGCGCCCGCCCGGAGGACGCTGCGCAGTAGAATCGACGATGTTCCAGCGATAACAAGAGAGCCTGCCATGTCCATCGATCCGCAACGCCTGCTGCGCGAGCTGTTCGCCGCCGCCATCGACGCCGCCCACCCGCGCCAGGTGCTGGCCGACCATCTGCCCGCCGACCGCAGCGGTCGGGTCATCGTCATCGGAGCCGGCAAGGCCGCCGCGGCCATGGCCGAGGTGATCGAACACGAATGGCAGGGCGAGGTGTCGGGCCTGGTAGTGACGCGCTACGAGCACGGCGCCGCCTGCCGCAAGATCGAGGTGGTGGAAGCCGCCCACCCGGTGCCGGACGACGCCGGCGAGCGCGTGGCGCGCCGGGTGCTCGAGCTGGTCAGCGGCCTGTCCGAAGAAGACCGGGTGATCTTCCTGCTGTCCGGCGGCGGCTCCTCGCTGCTGGCCCTGCCGGCCGAGGGCATCACACTCAAAGACAAGCAGGCGATCAACAAGGCGCTGCTCAAGTCCGGCGCCACCATCGGCGAGATGAACTGCGTGCGCAAGCACCTCTCGGCGATCAAGGGCGGCCGCCTGGCCAAGGCCTGCTGGCCGGCCAGCGTCTACACCTACGCGATTTCCGACGTGCCGGGCGATGAGGCCACGGTAATCGCCTCCGGGCCGACGGTGGCCGACCCGACCACCTCGGCCGAGGCCCTGGCGATACTCGCTCGCTATCAGATCGAGGTCCCCGCCCACGTCCGCGCCTGGCTGCAGGACCCGCGCTCGGAAACCGTTAAGCCCGGCGATCCGGTGCTGTCGCGCAGCCACTTCCAGCTGATCGCCACTCCCCAGCAGTCGCTGGAGGCCGCCGCCGAGAAGGCCCGCGCCGCCGGTTTCACGCCGCTGATCCTCGGCGACCTGGAGGGCGAGTCGCGCGAGGTGGCCAAGGTGCATGCCGGCATCGCCCGCCAGGTGCGCCTGCACGGCCAGCCGCTCAAGGCGCCCTGCGTGATCCTCTCCGGCGGCGAGACCACCGTCACCGTGCGCGGCAACGGCCGCGGCGGCCGCAACGCCGAGTTCCTGCTGAGCCTGACCGAGAGCCTCCAGGGCCTGCCTGGGGTCTACGCCCTGGCCGGCGACACCGACGGCATCGACGGCTCGGAGGACAACGCCGGCGCCCTGATGAGCCCGGACAGCTACGCCCGCGCCGCACGCCTGGGCCTGAACGCCCGCGACGCGCTGGACAACAACGACGGCTACGGCTACTTCGCCGCCCTCGACGCGCTGATCGTCAGCGGCCCGACCCGTACCAACGTCAACGATTTCCGCGCCATTCTGATCCTTGAGGACCCTGCCCCATGAACGCCGACAAGAAAGTGAAGATCCTCGCCACCCTCGGGCCGGCCGTGGAAGGCATCGAACAGATCCGCCAGCTGGTGGAGGCCGGGGTCAACCTGTTCCGCCTCAATTTCAGCCACGGCGAGCACGCCGACCACGCCCAGCGCTACCAGTGGGTGCGCGAAGTGGAGCGCCAGCTGGGCACGCCCATCGGCATCCTCATGGACCTGCAGGGACCCAAGCTGCGGGTCGGCCGCTTCGCCGAAGGCAAGGTCAACCTGGAGCGCGGCCAGGCCCTGCGCCTGGACCTGGACAGCACCCCGGGCGACGCCCGGCGGGTCAACCTGCCGCACCCGGAGATCATCGAGGCGCTGCAGCCGGGGATGACCCTGCTGCTCGACGACGGCCGCCTGCGCCTGCAGGTGACCGCCAAGCAGGCCGATGCGGTGATCACCGAGGTCATCGCCGGCGGCGAGCTGTCTGACCGCAAGGGCGTCAACGTGCCCGAGGCGGTGCTGCAGCTGAGCCCGCTGACCGAGAAGGACCGCCGCGACCTGGCCTTCGGCCTGGAGCTGGGCGTGGACTGGGTGGCCCTGTCCTTCGTCCAGCGCCCCGCGGACATCGTCGAGGCCCGTGCGCTGATCCAGGGCAAGGCCGCGCTCATGGCCAAGATCGAGAAGCCCTCGGCGGTGCAGCAGATCGCCGAGATCGCCGAGCTGTGCGACGCCATCATGGTCGCCCGCGGCGACCTGGGCGTCGAGGTGCCGGCGGAGAACGTGCCGCGCATCCAGAAGGACATCATCCGCATCTGCCGCCAGCTCGGCCGGCCGGTGGTGGTGGCCACGCAGATGCTCGAATCCATGCGCTTCTCCCCGGCGCCGACCCGTGCCGAGGTCACCGACGTGGCCAACGCCGTGGCCGAAGGCACCGACGCGGTGATGCTGTCGGCCGAGACCGCCTCCGGCGACTACCCGCTGGAAGCCGTGCAGATGATGAGCAAGATCATCCGCCAGGTGGAGAACGGCCCGGACTTCCAGAACCAGCTGGACGTCAGCCGCCCGCAGGCCGAGGCCACCGCCTCGGACGCCATCAGCTGCGCCATCCGCCGCATCAGCGCCATCCTGCCGGTGGCCGCGCTGGTCAACTACACCGAGTCCGGCGCCTCCAGCCTGCGCGCCTCGCGGGAGCGCCCGAAGGCGCCGATCCTCAGCCTGACGCCAAACCTGCAGACCGCCCGCCGCCTGAGCCTGGCGTGGGGCGTCTATTCGGTGGTCAACGAGCGCCTGCACCAGGTCGAGGCCGTCACCAGCACCGCCCTGGAAATCGCCCAGGCCCAGGGCATGGCCCGGGCCGGCGACACCCTGGTGATCACCGCCGGCGAACCCTTCGGCCAGCCGGGCAGCACCAACAGCCTGCGCATCGAGACCCTGCACTGACCGACCACCCGCCCTGGCCGGCAACCTTGCGGGCCAGGGCATCCACGCTCCCACGCTGGCATTGCCAGATTACAGGCGTCCCCTGCTGCGGCAGCGGGCGCCTCTTTTTATTCAGGTGTACCGCGCATGCCCGAGCTCCCCCTGCCCCTCCGCGCGCTGCTCAACGGCTTCAGCCAGATATTCCTGCAGAGCCACCCCGGCTGCGGCCTGCTGGTGCTGCTGGCGCTCGCCATCGGCGCGCCCGGCCTGCTCGGCGGCGCCCTGCTCGGCGGCCTGAGCGGCATGCTGGTGGCGCGCTGGCGCGACTATCCGCGCGGCGACATCGAGATCGGCCTGTACGGCTACAACGGCATTCTCCTCGGCCTGCTGGCCAGCCTGAAGTTCGCCTGGTCGCCGCTGCTGGCACTGCTGGTCGCCCTCGGCGCCGGCCTGTCCAGCCTGCTCCTGGCACCCTGGATGAGCGCCATGCGCAGCCGCGGCTGGCTGCCGGCCTTCACCCTGCCCTTCGTCCTGCTGGGTTGGGGGCTCCTGGCCCTGACCACCCCTCTGCAGCTGCCGCTGCAGGGCGAGGCAGCCAGCGCCCTGGGCATGGCGGACGGCCTCGGCATCCTGCTGGCGCTGCTGCGCGGCCTGGGCCAGGTGATCTTCCTCGACCAGCCGCTGGCCGGCCTGTGCCTGTGGCTCGGCCTGTTGCTGGCGGACCGTCGCGCCGCCCTCTGGGCCCTGCTCGGTTCGGCCGGCGGCCTGGCCCTGGCCCTGTCGCTGGGCTGGTCGCAGGCCGACGCCCTGCACGGGCTCTGCGGCTACAACGCCGCCCTGGCGGCGATCGCCCTGAACCAGGTGCAGCGCCGGGCCTGGGTGCTGGTGCTGGGCATCGTCCTTGCTTCGCTGCTGCAGCAGGGCCTGAGCGCCCTGGGGTTGGCGGCACTGACCCTGCCTTTCATCCTCGCCTGCTGGCTGGTTCAGCTCAGCGCACAAAGCTGGCAACGCGCGGTAAAGGCCGGCGCGCATGGACGAAAAACTCACTGAGCAGGCGCCGGCCCTGCGCGCTCAATGCTCGCTCAGTGCAGTTCGCTCGGCGAGGCAACCGCCAAGCGGCCCTGCAACGGCCCACAGCACGGCGCTGCCTCGGTTGCCGGTGTCGTGAATACGCATGGCAAAGGCCATCCGCCCTGCTAGCGTAGTGGCCCATCCCCGCGGGTCCGAGACCCCTCCACCGAGCGAGAACGACATGCTGCACAGCATCAAGCAAGGCATCACCCTGGACGAACTGGAACTCGCCGGCACCCTCGAAGACATCGGCGTCGAGATGATCGAAGGCGACAACAGCATGTTCGCCCTGACCACCTTCGCCACCGAGGACGAGTCGGTCAGCGCCGGCTACTTCGGTGTACGCCGCAGCCGTTTCCGCCTGCCCTACACCTTCCACGAGCAGGCCGTGGTGACCCTCGGCGAGGTGAAGATCACCAACGAACAGACCGGCGAGACCGCCCACTACAAGGCCGGCGACTCCTTCTTCGTCGCCAGCGGCACCAACACCCTGTGGGAAGTCGTCAGCGACAGCTTCACCAAGCACTACCTGGCGGTCGACTGACAACGGCGCGCTTGGGCCCGGCCCGCCGGCAGGGCCTAAGCGCGGGCGCAACGGCCCGCCGCCCTCGCGCGCGTGCCGTTGCGCAGGCAGTGCTCGGACGGCAGCACAGCCGTACAGGGCATCCGGCCACCACCCGGGATAAACCCTTGGCACCCCCGGCCCATCCTGTATAGGCTTCGCCCTCTCGCAGCAGGGGGAGTTCGCCATGGATAACTGGCGCCAAGGTCTTTACGCCATCATCTTCCACACCGACACGCCGGCCGGGCAGCGCTTCGACAACTGGCTGCTGCTGGTCATCCTGGCCAGCCTGGTGGTGGTGATGCTCGACAGCGTCGACGCCTACCACCAACAGTACGCCACCCTGTTCAACAGCCTGGAGTGGGCCTTCACCCTGATGTTCGGCATCGAGTACGGCCTGCGCCTGTACTGCTCGCCGAAACCGCTGCGCTACGCCTTCAGCTTCTTCGGCCTGGTCGACCTGCTGGCGGTGATGCCGGCGATTCTCGCCCTGGTCTTCGCCGACGCCCAGTACCTGATGATCGTACGGGTCGTGCGCATGATCCGCATCTTCCGCGTACTCAAGCTGCGCCAGTACCTGAGCCAGGCCAACTTCCTGCTCACCGCGCTGCGCGGCAGCCGGCAGAAGGTCACGGTGTTCCTGGTCAGCGTGTCCACCCTGGTCACGGTGTTCGGCGCCCTGATGTACGTTATCGAGGGCCCGGAGAACGGCTTCACCAGCATCCCCACGAGCATCTATTGGGCGGTGGTGACCCTGACCACCGTGGGCTACGGCGACATCACCCCGCAGACCCCGGCCGGGCAGATGCTCTCCACCCTGGTGATGATCACCGGTTACTCGATCATCGCCGTGCCCACCGGCATTTTCACCGCCGAGCTGGCCAGCGCCATCCGCGGCGGCGACCACCTCAAGCATGCCTGCCCGAATTGCCAGAAGGCCGAGCATGAAGCGGCGGCGGCCTTCTGCAACCGCTGCGGCCAGATGCTGTATCCGCAGCAGCCCGCTCGGGACTGAGCCCAGCGCCAATGAAAAAGCCCGCAGCGATGCGGGCTTTTTTCGTGCCGGCCGGCTCACTCGCGCTCGGCGGCGGCCGTCGAGCTCAGTTCGAAGGGGCTGTTGCTGCGCCGCTGGTTGCGGTCCTCGCGCGGCGTGGCGCCGAAGAAGTTGCGGTAGGCGCTGGAGAAATGCGGGCCGGAGGAGAAGCCGCAGGACAGGCCGATCTGGATGATCGACTTGCTGGTCTGCATCAGCAGCTGACGCGCCTTGTTCAGGCGCAACTCCAGGTAATACTGGCTGGGCACGCGGGTCAGGTACTGCTTGAAGATGCGCTCCAGCTGGCGGCGCGACACGCACACGTGCTGGGCGATCTCGTCGGTGGTCAGCGGCTCCTCGATGTTCGCCTCCATCAGCAGCACCGCCTGGGTCAGCTTGGGGTGGCTGGAGCCCAGGCGATTCTGCAGCGGAATGCGCTGGCGCTCGCTGCCCTCGCGGATGCGCTCGACCACCAGCTCCTCGGAGACCGCGCCGGCCAGCTCGGCGCCGTGGTCGCGGGCCAGCAGGGCCAGCATCAGGTCGAGCACGGCCAGGCCGCCGCAGGCGCTCAGGCGATCGCGATCCCAGTCGAACAGGTGGCTGGTGGCGATGACCTTGGGGAAGCGCTCGCTGAAGTCATCCTGCCAGCGCCAATGCACCGCGGCGCGGTAACCGTCGAGCAGGCCCAGCTGGGCCAGGGGATAGACCCCGGCGGAGACGCCGCCGATGACGCAGCCGGCGCGCACCAGCTGCTTGAGCGCGGCGGACAGCGCGGGAGCGGTCGCCGCCGGCGGCTCGTCGGCGAGCAGGAACAGCTTGTGCAATCCGTCCAGCTTGCCCGGCCAGGGCGTACCCGGCAGGCGCCAGGCACCCTCCTCGGGCTCTTCCGCCTGGAGGAAGGTCAGTTCGTAGGCCACCTCGGGGTGGACGCGCTGGGCGACACGCAGGGCTTCCTCGGCCAGGGCCAAGGTCAGGGGCTTGGTGTTGGGCCAAAGCAGGAAGCCGATTCGATGGGCAGTCATGGGGGGCAGTTTAGGCTCTATTGGCTTCTGGGGGCATGCCGAGACGCCCGCTCTGGCGCTTATTTCAGACTACCGGAAAGGAACTGCTGGAGCCGCTCGGACTGCGGATTGACCAGCACCTCCTTCGGACAGCCGCGCTCTTCTACCACGCCCTTGTGGAGGAACACCAGCTGGTTGGACACCTCGCGGGCGAAGCCCATCTCGTGGGTCACCACCACCATGGTGCGGCCTTCGGTGGCCAGGTCCTGCATGACCTTGAGCACTTCGCCGACCAGCTCCGGGTCGAGGGCCGAGGTCGGCTCGTCGAACAGCATCACCTCCGGTTCCATCGCCAGGGCCCGGGCGATCGCCACGCGCTGCTGCTCGCCGCCGGACATGTGGCCCGGGTAGGCGTCCTTGCGGTGCGCCACGCCGACCTTGCTGAGGTAATGCTCGGCCTTCTCCTGGGCCTCCTTCTTGGGCACGCCGAGCACGTGCACCGGGGCCTCCATGACGTTCTCCAGGGCGCTCATGTGCGACCACAGGTTGAAGTGCTGGAAGACCATGGCCAGACGCGAACGCATGCGCTGCAGCTGCTTGGGGTCGGCGGCCTTGAGCCCGCCGTCCTTGTTGGCCACCAGCTTGAGCTCCTCGCCGTTGAGCAGGATCTTGCCGCCGTAGGGCTGCTCCAGCAGGTTGATGCAGCGCAGGAAGGTACTCTTGCCCGAGCCGCTGGAGCCGATGATGCTGATCACGTCGCCGGCCTTGGCCGCCAGGGACACGCCCTTGAGGACCTCGTGGCTGCCGTAGCGCTTGTGCAGATCCTGAACTTCGAGTTTGTACATGGTTTCCACTCTCTTGAATCAGTCGCTCAGCAAGCGACCCTGGCGAATAGGGGTAGAACCGGCCACCTTGGCCAGCCACAAACCGGGTTGGGCGAAACGCATCCGTTCACGCACATAGAGCACGCCACTGGTGGTCGCACAGACGGTGCTGTGGCGGTCGTCCAGCGGGTCGATCACCTCGAACAGCGGCTCACCGGCGGCGACCCGCGCGCCCAGCGGCTGCAGGAAGCTCACCACACCGGCATGGGGGGCGTAGGCATACTCCGCGCCCTCGAGCGGCGTGGCCTCGCAGCAGTCCTGGGGCGCGGCCGGCCAGTCGCCGGCGATCAACCCCTGTTCGGCGAGGAACGCCAGGATGGCCTCGGCACTGGCCACCGCCCGGTCCGCCTCGGTGTCGGCCATGCCGCCCAGCTCGACCGTGGCCGCCAGGCAGGCCAGCGGGACGGTCGCCGCGGGGAAGCGCCGCGCCAGGCGCAGCCAGGGCGAGGAGCAGGCTTCGTCGAAGGAACTGCCGCCGGCGTCCTCGGTGGTCAGCACCGCGCCGGCCTGCAGCCGTGCGGCCAGCGGGCGCAGTTCGGCCCACTGCTGTGGCAGCGTGTACAGGTGCACCAGCGCCTCGAAGTCGCAGTGCAGGTCGAGCACCACATCGGCGTCGCAGGCGTGCCCCAGCAGCAGGCGCTGCAAGCCCTGCAACTCGGACTGGGCCGGCGGCAGCGCCTCGAGCGCCGCCTGCATGGCGGCACGGATCAGCCGCACATTGGTCACCCCGTCCGCCCCCAGGCTGCCGTCCAGGGCCGGGGCAATGGCGGCCTCCAGGTCGAAGAAGTCGCGATTGAAGTTCTTGCCGCTGGCGAACTCGAAACGGCCCTGATGGGTGGCCTGGAACAGCTGGGCCAGGCCGATGGGGTTGGCCACCGGCACCAGCTCGACCACCCCGGTCAGGCGCCCCTGGGCCTCCAACTCGCGCAGGCGGCGCTTGAGCTCGACGGCGACGCGCATGCCCGGCAGCTCGTCGGCATGCAACGACGCCTGGATATAGGCCTTGCACGGGCCGCTGCCGAAGCGGAACACACTCAAGCGCCGCTCGGCGCCCAGGCAACCCCAGGGCAGTGGATGGTCGATCCGTTGCATGCTCGCCCCCTCAGGCCTTGCGCGGCGCCATATAGCCCAGCCAGCGGCGCTCGGCGGACTTGAACAGGCGCACCAGCACGAAGGTCAGGCACAGGTACAGCAGACCGGCGGTGATGAAGGCCTCGAACGGCAGGTAGTGCTGCGAGCTGACGGTGCGCGCCGCGCCGGTGATGTCGATCAGGGTGACGATCGACGCCAGGCTGGTGGTATGCAGCATCATGATCACTTCGTTGCTGTACTGCGGCAGGGCGCGGCGCAGCGCCGAGGGCAGGAGGATGCGGCGGTACAGCTTGGCCCGCGACATGCCCATGGCCTTGGCCGCCTCGATCTCGCCGTGGGGCGTGGCCCGCAGGCTGCCGGCGAGGATCTCGGCGCTGTAGGCGCTGGTGTTGATGGCAAAGGCCAGGCAGGCACAGAAGGTCGCATCCGACAGGTAGGGCCAGAGCACGCCCTCGCGCACCGCCTCGAACTGGGCCAGGCCGTAGTAGATCAAAAACAGCTGCACCAGCATCGGCGTGCCGCGGATCACATAGGTGTAGAGCCAGGCCGGGAAGTTCACCAGCTGCGACTTGGAGACGCGCATCAGCGCCAGGGGAATGGCCATGGCCAGGCCCAGGGCCAGGGAGATCAGCAGCAGCTTGATGGTCACCAGCACGCCGCCGAAATACAGCGGCAGGCTGGCCCAGATAACGTGGTAATCGAAGATCATGCGTTCGCTCCCATGCTCACAGGTCGACGGCTTTGGTGCCGACCGAGTAGCGTTTTTCCAGGTAACGCAGGGCCAGCAGGGACACACTGGTCAGCACCAGGTACAGGGCCGCGACCGCCAGGTAGAAGGTGAAGGGCTCGCGCGTGGCATCGGCCGCGCTCTTGGCCTTGAACATCATGTCCTGCAGGCCGACCACGGAGATCAGCGCGGTGGCCTTGGTCAGCACCAGCCAGTTGTTGGTGAAGCCCGGTATGGCGAAGCGGATCATCTGTGGCACCAGGATGCGGAAGAACACCTTGATCGCGCTCATACCGTAGGCCGCGCCCGCCTCCGCCTGGCCCTTGGGGATGGCCATGAAGGCGCCGCGGAAGGTCTCGGACAGGTAGGCGCCGAAGATGAAGCCCATGGTGAACACCCCGGCGATGAAGGGGTTGATGTCGATGTATTCGTCATAACCGAGCATCGGCGCCACCCGGTTCACCAGGTCCTGGCCGCCGTAGAAGATCAGCAGGATCAGTACCAGGTCGGGAATGCCGCGAATCACCGTGGCATAGGTCTCGCCCAGCAGCGCCAGCCATTTGATCGGCGACAGGCGGAAGGCCGCCCCGAGCAGGCCCAGGAAGATGGCGACCGCCACGGATGAAAGGGCCAGCAGCAGGGTGAGCCAGGCGCCTTCGAGAATGGTCGAGCCGTAGCCGTTCAGCATGCTCCAGTTACCTCATGCAGGCGCGCACGGCGCCGGAAGCACAACGAAAAAGTGGCGCGAAACCGCGTTGAGTCAGTGTGCGCCACTTTCGGTGGGAAGCGATTACTCGCCGTAGACGTCGAAGCCGAAATACTTGTCCTGCACTTCCTGGTACTTGCCGTTGGCGCGGATCGCCGCGATGGCCGCGGTGATCTTGTCCGCCAGGGCCTTGTCGCCCTTGCGCACGGCGATGCCGGCACCCTCGCCGAAGTACTTCTGCTCGGTGAAGTCAGGCCCCACCAGGGCGAAGCCCTTGCCGGCGTCGGTCTTGAGGAAGCCGTCGTCGATGTTCACCGCATCGGCCAGGGTGGCGTCCAGGCGGCCGGCGGTCATGTCCAGGAAGATCTCGTTCTGCGAGCTGTAGCGCACCACTTCGATGCCGGCCGGGGCGAAATGGTCGCTGGCATAGCGGTCGTAGATCGAGGCGCGCTGCACGCCGACCTTCTTGCCCTTGAGGTCGACCAGCGGGTCATTGATCTGGGTGCCGGCCTTCATCGCCAGCTTGGCCGGGGTGTGGTAGTACTTCCTGGAGAAGTCCACCGACTTGAGGCGGTCTTCGGTGATGGTCATGGAGGACAGCACGGCGTCGAACTTGCGCACCTTCAGCGCCGGGATCAGGCCATCGAACTCCTGCTCGATCCACTTGCACTCGACCTTCATCTCTTCGCACAGGGCCTGGCCGATGTCGTAGTCGAAGCCGGTGATATTGCCTTCCGGGGTCTTGTAGGCGAACGGCGGGTAGGCCGCCTCGATACCGATGCGCAGCGGCTTGGCCTCTTCGGCCATGGCCAGCGGGGACAGCATGGAGAGCGCCAGTGCGCCGAGAAGTGCAATCTTCTTCATCTTGTGACTCCTTCGAATGGGAATGGCTTCGCTGGGCGCTGCCGAGGGTGCATACATGCGGCCAGCCATGCATGAATTGCGGGGAACGTCGCCGTCCTTGCCGCGTATCGCACGAACGACAAGGAGCCCGGCTGGGTGACGGGCATTCTAACGAGAGCCCAAAAGGCGAAATTTCCTCAATGCGACAAGTATTTACAAAAGGCCAGAAAGGCGCGCGAGGGCGCATTGACAGTCTCCGGCAAACATGCAGAGACGGACAGGAGAGGCAACCAGTAACTACAGCAATTAGCGCGCCATATATCTAATAATCCAGGCAGCATGCGCCCTGCAGCCCGCCGTCCGCCCCGACCCAGAGGCTCAGGCGCCGGCGCCACGGGAAGAAACGTTTCCTTAGGCCCCAGCCGACGAGCAGGGCGTTACCGCGCCGAAACCTCGTGCGCCATCCACCCGTGCGTGAAGAAACCTCCCGTAAAGCACGACGCCCCGCCGCGACCAGGGGCCGGGGCGGGGCGCTGCGGGCGGAGGGCGGTCAGGCGGCCTGCATGCCGCGATGGGTATCGATGAGGTGTTGCACCACGCCAGGATCGGCCAGCGTGGAGATATCGCCGAGCGCATCGTACTCGGCGACGGCGATCTTGCGCAGGATGCGGCGCATGATCTTGCCCGAACGGGTCTTCGGCAGGCCCGGCGCCCACTGGATCACGTCCGGGGTGGCGATCGGACCGATCTCCTTGCGCACCCAGCTCTTCAGCTCCAGGCGCAGTTGCTCGGAAGGCTCCTCGCCGCTGTTCAGGGTGACGTAGACGTAGATGCCCTGCCCCTTGATGTCGTGCGGCACGCCGACCACCGCCGCCTCGGCGACTTTCGGATGGGCGACCATGGCGCTTTCCACCTCCGCGGTGCCCATGCGATGGCCGGACACGTTGAGCACGTCGTCGACCCGCCCGGTGATCCAGTAGTAGCCGTCCTCGTCGCGGCGGGCGCCGTCACCGGTGAAGTACATGCCCTTGAAGGTCTTGAAGTAGGTCTCGACGAAGCGGTCGTGGTCGCCATACAGGGTGCGCGCCTGGCCCGGCCAGGAGTCGATGATCACCAGGTTGCCCTCGGTGGCCCCCTCCAGCAGGTTGCCCACGTTGTCCACCAGGGCCGGCTGCACGCCGAAGAACGGTCGCGCCGCCGAGCCCGGCTTGAGGCCGTGGGCGCCGGGCAAGGGACTCATCAGGGTGGCGCCGGTCTCGGTCTGCCACCAGGTATCGACGATCGGGCAGCGGCTCTGGCCGAGGGTCTCGTAGTACCACTGCCAGGCCTCCGGGTTGATCGGCTCGCCGACCGAGCCGAGCAGGCGCAGGCTGGAGCCGTCGAAGCCCTCCACCGCCGCCCGGCCCTGCGCCATCATGGCGCGAATGGCGGTCGGCGCGGTGTAGAGGATGTTGACCTGGTGCTTGTCGATGATCCTGGCGACCCGGGTGATGTCCGGGTAGTTCGGCACGCCCTCGAACAGCACGATGGTGGCGCCGTTGGCCAGCGGCCCGTAGACGTTGTAGCTGTGGCCGGTGACCCAGCCGATGTCGGCGGTGCACCAGAACACCTCGCCCGGGCGGTAGTCGAACACCCGCTCGTGGGTCAGCGCGGCATACAGCAGATAACCGCCGGTGGTGTGCTGCACGCCCTTGGGCTTGCCGGTCGATCCCGAGGTGTAGAGGATGAACAGCGGCTCCTCGGCCCCCATCTCCTTGGGCGCGCACTGGCTGCCGGCGACCTGCATCAGGTCCGCATACCAGAGGTCGCGATGGGGGTGCCACTTGATCTGCCCGCCGGTGCGCTTGCAGACGATGACCTTCTGCACGCTGGCGGTTTCCGGATTGCTCAGCGCGTCGTCGACGTTCTCCTTGAGCGGGATGCTCTTGCCGCCGCGCAGGCCCTCGTCGGCGGTGATCACCAGCTTGGACTTGCAGTCGATGATCCGCCCGGCCAGCGCCTCGGGGGAAAAGCCGCCGAACACCACCGAATGAACGGCGCCGATGCGCGCGCAGGCGAGCATCGCCACCACCGCCTCCGGGATCATCGGCATATAGATGGTCACCACGTCGCCGCGGTGCACGTCCTGCCCGCGCAGGGCATTGGCCAGCTTGCACACCTGCTCGTGCAGTTCGCGATAGGTGATGCGCTGGCTCGCGGACGGATCGTCGCCCTCCCAGATGATCGCCACCTGATCGCCCCGCTCCTGCAGATGACGGTCCAGGCAGTTGTAGGCCACGTTGAGGGTGCCGTCGGCGAACCACTTGATATCGACGCGGTGATCGTCGAAGGAGGTCTGCTTGACCTGGGTAAAGGGCTTGATCCAGTCCAGACGCTGGGCCTGTTCACGCCAGAAGCCCTCGGGGTTGATCACCGACTGCTGGTACATGGCTTTGTAGGTGGCTTCATCGGTCAACGACCGGGCCGCTACCTCGGGGCGCACGGGATACAGGGACGCAGCACTCATCAGCAATACCTCAACGTTAGTTGTTGTTCTTCAATGGGGCATTTTGTAGCCAGCGCCCCCGCCGAGGGCCATACGACCATGGTATTACCGCTCTACGACAAGCGTCTCACCGCCCCCGCCAGCCACTCCCGAGGCGCTGACGGCCACCGGGAGCGGGCAAAGAAAAGGCGACCCGCGCGGGGTCGCCCAGTCGATCCTTCCCAACGGAATGGAGAATGCCGGTATCCACACCGCGCAGGAACCGGATGCGCTCAGCCTCGGGCACTGACCGCCGGCCCGGCCATTGCACCAATGGTCTAACAGGACTCGGCCGCCGCCTCCTCGCGGCGCGCCCCCGCGGCGGTGACCACCAGGCACGCCAGCAGACTGGCCAGCAGCCAGAGCGCGGCGAATATGCCCATCACCTGCAGGTAGGTCATGCCCTCGTTCCACGGCCGCGCCACGCCGAGGAACGCGGCGAACAGCCAGGCACTCATGGACAGCGCGCCGAGCAGGCCGAGACGCAGCCGCGCCGAGACGGGCAAGGCGACGAAGGCGCCCTGGTGCAGCAGCGGGAAGCCCAGGCGGTGCAGCAGCAGGCCGTTGATGCTCAGCAGCACGACCACGCTGCCCTTGGCCCAGAGCTTCTGGTTGAGCAGATAGTCGGGCCCGACGCTGAGGTAGCCCTGGGCCACCAGCGCCAGCCCGGTACCCCACAGGGCCAGCAGGGCCAGGCCGACCACCTGCTGCACCTCCGCCAACTGCGCACGCCGCCCCTCGTCCAGCCCCTCCTTGCGCCAGCGCCAGAGCTTGTGGTCGGCCTGCAGCAGGGTGCCGAGGGCGACGCAGGTGGCGAGCAGGTGACTGTAGATGAGAAGCGTCTTGAGCATGGGAGCTACCTTCTTGTTGTCGGGCCAGGCACTCCCTGCGGCGCAAAATCGAAGCCCAATGCTACAGTTTCGCATTTGCACCAACAACCCAAATACGAAAGGTTATTACTCCTTACCGACACCGTGCTGGCGCAGCTTGTTGGCGATGGTGGTGTGCGACACCCCGAGGCGCCTGCCCAGCTGCCGGCTGCTCGGATGCTCGGCATACAGGCGCTCGAGCACCGCCTTCTCGAAGCGGCCGAGGATGGCGTCCAGGCCGCCCTCCAGGGAAAAGTCGCCGAGCGGCTGCGGCGCGCCGTAGTCCGGCAGGCGGATATGCTCGACCTTGACCGTGCCGCCCTCGCACAGCGACACCGCCTGGAACAGCACGTTCTCCAGCTGGCGCACGTTGCCCGGCCAGTGGTAATGGCCGAGCTTGTCCAGCGCCTGGGGCGCCAGCCTGGGCAGCGGGCAGCCGATCTGCCGGCTGGCCTGGTCGAGGAAGTGCTCGACCAGCGGCGCCAGGCCATCGAGGCATTCGCGCAGCGGCGGGATGTGCAGGCTGAGCACGTTGAGCCGGTGGTAGAGGTCCTGGCGGAACTCGCCCCGGGCGCACAGCTCGGACAGGTCGACCTGGGTGGCGCAGACCACCCGCACGTCCAGGTAGACCTCCTCGTCGCTGCCGACCCGGCGGAAGCAGCCGTCCTGCAGGAAGCGCAGCAGCTTGGCCTGCAGCCGCGGGCTCATCTCGCCGACGCCATCGAGAAACAGGGTGCCGCCGGCGGTCAGCTCGAGCAGGCCCAGCTTGCCCTCCGGCCGCGCCCCCTCGAAGGCGCCGGGGCCGTAGCCGAACAGCTCGGTCTCGGCCATGGACTCCGGCAGCCCGGCGCAGTTGAGCGCCATGAACGGCGACTGCCCGCGCGGGCTGGCCAGGTGGCAGGCGCGCGCCAGCAGTTCCTTGCCGGTGCCGGTCTCGCCCTCGATCAGCAGCGGCGCGTCCAGCGGCGCCATGCGTCGCGCCTCGCGCACCACCGCGGCCATCACCCTGGAGCTCTGGAAGATGCTGTCGAAGCCGCGCAGCTCCTGCTTGCGCACATGGTAGATGCGCTCGCCGATGCGGTCGGCGCGGTGCAGGGTGAGCACCGCGCCGGCCAGGGCATCGCTCTCGTCGTGCTCGGTCTGCAGCGGCGCGATGTCGGCGAGGAACACATCGCCCTTGACCTTGACCCGCAGGCCGTTGATCCGCGACTTGTTCGCCCGTACCAGCTCGGGCAGGTCGAAGTCCTCGGCATAGCGCGACAGCGGAATGCCCGGCACCTCGTCCACCCGCACCCCGAGCAACTGTGCGGCGGCGCGATTGGCGGCGACTATGGAGCCGCCCATGTCGATCGACAGCACCGGAAAATCCAGGGCGCCGAGCAACGCGTTGAGCTCCAGGTGGCGGCGCTCACTGGGCATCAGGCCGACGCGCTTGACGCCGAAGACCCCGGGAATCGCCTCGAACTTCGCGCGCAGCGACTGGAACTGCAGATTGATCAGGTTCGGGCAATGCAGGTAGATGGCGTTGCCCTGCTCGCCGCCGACCTCGCCACGGGCCACGTTGATGCCGTAGTCGACCAGCAGGTTGAGGATGTCGCGCAGGATACCGATACGGTTCTGGCAGTGGACTTTGATGCGCATGAGGGGTCCCGGTGGCGGTGATACGGATGACCGAGCCCCTGGAATCGAACGCTCGGCCTTAATTTCCGTCAAGAATATGTGACGGCAAGACCCGCCAGCAAGAAGACGCCTGGCCATTTCGCGGGCAACGTAACCTATTCTTTACGAAAAAGCGCCTGACCGGCGCCCCGCGCTCCCCGGAGCTGGCTGCGCAATCGCACATCCTGGGATATCCATAGTCCAACACAACAACAAGGCCCCCTCAGGAGGCAGCGATGAAATCCACGCAGTACGTGGCCCGCAAACCGGACGAAAGCGGCTTCATCCACTACGACGACGCCGAGCATCGGGTGTGGAACACCCTGATCACCCGGCAGCTCAAGGTGGTCGAGGGGCGCGCCTGCCAGGAGTACCTGGACGGTATCGACCAGCTCGGCCTGCCGCTCGAACGCATCCCCCAGCTCGACGAGATCAACAGGGTGCTGCAGGCCAGCACCGGCTGGCGCGTGGCCCGGGTGCCGGCGCTGATCCCCTTCCAGACCTTCTTCGAGCTGCTGGCCAGCCAGCAGTTCCCGGTGGCCACCTTCATCCGCACCCCGGAGGAGCTGGACTACCTGCAGGAGCCGGACATCTTCCACGAGATCTTCGGCCACTGTCCGCTGCTGACCAACCCCTGGTTCGCCGAGTTCACCCACACCTACGGCAAGCTCGGCCTCAAGGCCAGCAAGGAGGAGCGGGTGTACCTCGCCCGGCTGTACTGGATGACCATCGAGTTCGGTCTGGTCGACACCAGCCAGGGCCGCAAGATCTACGGCGGCGGCATCCTCTCCTCGCCGAAGGAGACCGTCTACTGCCTGTCCGACGAACCCGAGCACCAGCCCTTCGACCCGCTCGAGGCGATGCGCACGCCGTACCGCATCGACATCCTGCAGCCGCTGTACTTTGTCCTGCCGGAGCTCAAGCGCCTGTTCGAACTGGCCCACGAGGACATCATGGCCCTGGTCCAGCAGGCCATGCGCCTGGGCCTGCATGCGCCGAAGTTCCCGCCGAAAGCGGCCTAGGCCGGAAAGCGCCATCCAGCATCGCATTGCCACGGTGGACAAGGCCTGCGGCCGTTGTCCACCCTACGAAAGCACCTATTCAGGAGAATCCCCATGAGCCTTGCCCAAGCCCACTGCGAAGCCTGCCGCGCCGGCGCCCCGCTGGTGTCCGACGAAGAGCTGGCCGAACTGATCAAGCAGATCCCCGACTGGAACATCGAGACCCGCGGCGACCACATGGAGCTGGAGAAGGTCTTCCTGTTCAAGAATTTCCGCCATGCCCTGGCCTTCACCAACGCCGTCGGCGCCATCGCCGAGGAAGAAGGCCATCACCCGGCCCTGCTCACCGAATGGGGCAAGGTCACCGTGACCTGGTGGAGCCACGAGGCCCGCGGCCTGCACCGCAACGACTTCATCATGGCGGCGCGCACCGACGAGGTGGCCAAGAACGCGGAGGGCCGCAAGTGAGGCACTTCGGCGCCATCGCGCGGGTGCCCGGCGACCCCATCCTCGGCCTGATGGAGGCCTTTCGCGCCGACACCAACCCAGCCAAGCTGGACCTGGGCGTCGGGGTGTACAAGGACGCCCGGGGCCTGACGCCCATCCCCCAGGCGGTGAAACTGGCCGAGCGGCGCCTGGTCGAGGGCGAGACCAGCAAGAGTTACATCGGCGGCCACGGCGATCCGCTGTTCGCCGCCCGCCTGGCCGAACTGGTGCTGGGTGCAGACAACCCGGCGTTGGCCGCCCAGCGCGCCGCCGCCAGCCAGACCCCCGGCGGCACCGGCGCCCTGCGCCTGGCGGCCGATTTCATCGGCCACTGCCTGCCCGGCCGCGGCATCTGGCTGAGCGACCCGACCTGGCCGATCCACGAGACCCTGTTCGCCGCGGCCGGCCTGCACGTCGGCCACTACCCCTATGTCCGCGCGGACAATCGCCTGGATGTCGAGGCCATGCTCGAGGCCCTCGCCCGCCTGCCCCAGGGCGACGTGGTGCTGCTGCACGCCTGCTGCCACAACCCCACCGGCTTCGACCTCGGCCAGGACGACTGGCGCCGGGTGCTGGAGGTGGTCAAGGCGCGCGAGCTGCTGCCGCTGATCGACTTCGCCTACCAGGGCTTCGGCGCAGGCCTGGAGGAGGACGCCTGGGCGGTACGGCTGTTCGCCGAGGCGCTGCCGGAGCTGCTGGTAACCAGCTCCTGCTCGAAGAATTTCGGCCTCTATCGCGAGCGCACCGGCGCCCTGCTGGTCTGCGCGGCGGACGCCGACAAGCTCGTGGACGTGCGCAGCCAGCTGGCCGCCATCGCCCGCAACCTGTGGTCGACCCCGCCGTCCCACGGCGCCGCGGTGGTCGCCAGCATCCTCGACGACGGCGAACTCAGGGCGCTGTGGCAGGAGGAGCTGAACGCCATGCGTGCGCGCGTCGCCGGCCTGCGCCTGGGCCTGGTCGAGGCCCTGCGCCCCCACGGCCTGGCCGAGCGCTTCGCCCATATCGCCGTGCAACGGGGGATGTTCTCCTACACCGGCCTGTCGCCACGGCAGGTGCAGCGGCTGCACGAGGAGTACAGCGTGTACATGGTCGGCTCGGGTCGGGCCAACGTCGCCGGCCTGGACGCCGAACGACTGGAGCAGCTGGCCAGCGCCATCGCCCGGGTCTGCACCTGAGGCCCCGTCCTGGCGGCCGGCGCGCGGCCCGCCGGACGCAGGCTCGACTATAGTTCGGGCAACCCCTTCGTCCCGGCGGCCGCTCCCTTGGTGCAACCCTCCAACCTGCTCTTCCGTGCCTATCAGCGCACCGTCCACAGCCTGGCGTTCTACCCGACGCTGATCGCCCTGGGCTTCCTGCTCCTGTGCCTGCTGAACATCGCCATCGAATACCAGCCCTGGCTGCTGGTCCTCAAGGCCAGGCTGGACATCGGCCTGGTGAAGAACGCCGACAACGCCCGGCTGATCCTCGGCACCCTGGTGGCCGGCATCATGTCGCTGATGGTGTTCAGCTTCTCGATGGTCATGGTGGTACTCAACAACGCCGCCGCGGCGCTCTCGCCGCGGGTTATCCCCGGGCTGATCAGCAGCAAGGGCCACCAGAAGACCCTGGGCTTCTACCTGGGCACCATTCTCTATGCGCTGCTGCTGATCACCACCATCGAGCAACAGGGCGACGAACGGGTGCCCAGCCTCGGCGTACTGGTCACCCTGGGGCTGGGAATCGCCTGCCTGGGCCTGTTCGTGCAGTTCATCCGCTCGATCTCCCAGTCGATCCAGGTCGAGTACATCCTCAACAACCTCTACTGCACCACTCTGGACAAGCTCGGCGGCTGTGAGCGCAAGCTGCTCGACTGCCGACAGCCACCCCGCTGGCCGGTGGCGGCCGGCTGGGCGCAAGTCGAGGCACGGCGCAGCGGCTATTTCAAGGAGCTGAACGTCGTCACCCTCAACGCCCTGCTCGAGGAGCACGACCTGCGCATGGCGGTACTGGTCCATCGCGGCTTCTTCGTCATGGCCGGACACCCGCTGTTCAAGCTCGACCGCCCCGTCGACGAGGCGCTGCAGCAGCAGCTGCTCGACTGCTTCGACTTCTTCGTCGAGCAGTACGCCAGCTCCCATTACGTGTTCGGTTGCAAGCATATCTCCGAGATCGCCGTGAAGGCCCTGAGCCCCGGCATCAACGATCCGGGCACGGCGCTCACCGCCATCGACATGCTCTGCGTGCTGTTCAGCAAGCGCATGGCGCTGCCGGACCTGGACGTCATGCCACTGGCGGACCAGGCGCCGCGGCTATTCTTCCTCGAGCTGCCGCTGGACCAGCTGCTGCAGCTGGTCTTCGGTCCGCTGCGCACCTACGGCGGCGCCGACCCCCAGGTCCTGAGCGGCCTGCTGCAGGCCTACAAGAACCTGCTGTACCAGCAACCCAGCGCCCGGCACAAGGCCGATCTGGTCAGGCATGCGCAAAGCGTTCTGGAAACCGCCGACCGGCACATCGCCAACCGGCGCGACCGCGAGGAGCTCAACGCCATGGTGGAGCGCTTCAACCAGGCCGCCGGAGCCACGCCCCCCGCCCTGGCGCCGCTGAAGATGGAGGCGGCGCCAGGGGATAACGCCCCATAACGGTGCAAGGACTCGCCAAAAAAATATCGCCGCCCATTTATCAGCTGAATTATTTCTTTGTTATCAATGAGTTAATAAGCACGCACCAGCACACCTGGCCCGCTTCGTGCTTGCTATCGGGAGAATAGTTCCCTAGGGTAGTTCGCCATGTGGTCCCAGATTGCCCCCATCAGCTCGCTGCTGAGCGGGGTCGCGTTACTCCTGCTCGGCAATGGCCTGCTCAACACCCTCCTGACCTTGCGTGGCGTCGCCGAAGGCTACTCCACCTCGATGCTCGGCCTGATCATGTCCGGGTACTTCGTCGGCTTCCTCCTCGGCACCTGGCTGGCGATTCCGCTGGTGCGCCGGGTTGGCCATATCCGTGCCTTCGCCTTTTGCGCCGCACTGGCCGCGATCGCCGCCCTGCTCCATGTGCTGCTGATCGATCCCTGGATCTGGCTCGCCCTGCGCGTGCTCTACGGCCTGGCCCTGGTCAGCCTGTACACGGTGATCGAGAGCTGGCTCAACGCCCAGGCTCCCGCGGAGAAGCGCGGGCAGGTGTTCGCCCTGTACATGGCGGTCAATCTCGGTGCCCTGGCGGCGGCGCAGCAGCTGCTCAACCTGGCCGATCCCAGCCAGTTCGTCCTGTTCGTCCTGGCGGCGATGCTGATCAGCGCGGCGCTGATGCCCATCACCCTGACCCGCCAGCGCCAGCCCAGCGTGCCGGACAGCCTGCACAGCAACCTGCGCCAGCTGCTCGGCATCGCCCCGTTGGCCATCGTCGCCGCCGGCCTGTCCGGCCTGGCCCTCGGCGCCTTCTGGGGCATGGCCCCGGTGTACGCCAGCCTGAGCGGCTTCGACGCCGGCGGCGTGGGCCTGCTGATGAGCAGCGCGATTCTCGGCGGCGCCCTGCTGCAGTGGCCGATCGGCCGCTACTCCGACCGCCACGACCGGCGCCTGGTGATGCTCTGGGTGGTGCTGCTGGCGGTGCTGGTGGCGCTGGCGATGAGCCTGCTGCCGGCCGGACGCCCGCTGCTCGGGCTGATGTTCCTGTTCGGCGGCCTGGCCTTCGCCATCTATCCGATCGCCGTGGCCCAGCTGATCGACCAGCTGCACAGCGACGAGATTCTCGCCGGCTCCTGCAGCCTGCTGCTGGTCAACGGCATCGGCTCGGTGTGCGGCCCGCTGCTGGCCGGGGTGCTGATGCAACAGCTGGGCGCCCAGGCACTGCCGCTGTACTTCGCCGCGGTGCTGGCCGTGCTGGCCGGCTACACCTGGTATCGCCTGCGCCACGTCAGCGACCTGGTCAGCGGCGCGCAGGCGCACTTCGTGCCGATGCTGCGCACCAGCCCCACGGTGCTCGAGCTGATGCCCGACGCACCGCCGGCCGAAGCCGGCGCCGGCGACGAGGCGCTCGCCCCCGAATCACGGTAGCGGCGGCCAACCCGCTGCTGCCACAACTGCGGCCGCCGCCCTCCAGCGGCAACGCCCACCCTTTAGCACGTCGGCCCAGGTCGGCGCGTCAACTGCACAAGGAGACAGCGCATGCTACTTGCCACCGATCTCGATGGAACCTTTCTCGCCGGCGATCCCGAGGATCGCCTGAGCCTCTACCAGACCATCGCCGCCCACCCGGACATCCGCCTGGCCTACGTCACCGGCCGCAGCCTGGAGGCGGTGCTGCCGTTGCTGTCCGACCCGACGCTGCCGCAGCCGGACTTCATCATCGCCGACGTCGGCGCCAGCCTGGTGCACGGCGACACGCTGCAGCCGATCCAGCCGCTGCAGAGCGCGGTGGACGCCCTGTGGCCCGGCGAAAGCCAGGTCGCCAGCGCCATCGAGGGTTTCGACCTGGAGCGCCAGGACGTGCCCCAGGCGCGCCGCTGCTCCTACTTCTGCACGCCCGAGCAGGCGGCCAACCCGGCGCTGCTGGAGGCGGCCCGGGCCCTGGGCTGCGACCTGCTGTACTCGGCCGAACGCTACCTCGACTTCCTGCCCCAGGGGGTGAACAAGGGCAGCAGCCTCAAGGCCCTGGCCGACTGGCTGGAGCTGGAGGCCGACCAGGTGCTGGCCGCCGGCGACACCCTCAACGACCTGTCCATGCTCAGCGGCCCCTTCAAAGGCGTCTGCGTCGGCCAGTCCGAGACGGGCCTGCTCGACGCCACCGCCAGCCACTCGCGCACCCTGCACGCCCAGCGTCCGGGCTGCGGCGGCATCCTCGAGGCCTTCGCCCACTTCGGCTTCCTCGGCGCCCACGGCATCGCCGCCGAACGCCGCCAGGCCGCCCAGCCCGGCAAGGCCGAGCTGGTGATGGTCTACCACCGCCTGCCCTACGAGGAATACCGCGGCGCCGACGGCAAGCTGCAGCGTCGCCGGCCGACCTCGCCGAACGGCATCATCCCCACCCTGCTGAGCTTCTTCGGCGACGACCGGCCCGGTTCCTGGGTGGCCTGGGCGGTACACGAGGACGACGGCGAGCCCTTCGACAGCCACACCACGGTGGACGCCGAACGCTACCCCAAGCTCACCGCCGCACGGGTCAAACTGAGCAAGGAAGAGGTCGACATCTTCTACAAGCGCTTCTCCAAGGAGGCGTTCTGGCCGACCCTGCACACCTTCTGGGAGCGGGCCACCTTCAACGAGGACGACTGGCAGGTGTTCTGCAAGGTCAACCGCGCCTTCGCCGAGCGCACCGCCCTGGAAGCCGCCGAAGGCGCCATCGTCTGGCTGCACGACTACAACCTGTGGATGGTCCCGGCCTACCTGCGCGAGCTGCGCCCGGACCTGCGCATCGCCTTCTTCCATCACACCTACTTCCCCTCGGCGGACGTGTTCAACGTGCTGCCCTGGCGCCGGCAGATCGTCGGCAGCCTGCTGCAGTGCGACTACGTGGGCTTCCACATCCCGCGCCAGGTGGAGAACTTCGTCGACGTGGCCCGCGGGGTGTTCCCGCTCAAGACCCTGGAGCGACAGAACTGCGCGCCGCGCTTCCTCACCTACGGCTGCGCCGTGGGCCTGGAGCGCATGACCACCGCGCTGGACACCGGCACCCGGGTGGTCAAGCTCGGCGCCCATCCGGTGGGCCTGGACATCGCCCGGGTGCGCAGCGCCCTGGAGGCGCCGAAGATCCGCGAGATGATGACGCGCCTGCGCGAGGAACTGTCCGGGGTCAAGCTGATCCTCTCGGTCGAGCGCCTCGACTACACCAAGGGCATCCTGGAGAAGCTCAACGCCTACGAGCGCCTGCTGGCGGACAACCCGGAGCTGCTCGGCAAGGTCACCCTGGTCACCGTCTGCGTACCGGCGGCCAAGGAGATGACCATCTACGACGAGCTGCAGACGCAGATCGAACAGGCGGTCGGACGGATCAACGGACGCTTCGCGCGCATCGGCTGGACCCCGTTGCAGTTCTTCTTCCGCAGCCTGCCGTTCGAGGAGGTCAGCGCCTGGTACGCCATGGCCGACGTCATGTGGATCACCCCGCTGCGCGACGGCCTCAACCTGGTGGCCAAGGAGTTCGTCGCGGCCCAGGGCCTGCTCGGCGGCAGCGGCGTGCTGGTGCTCTCCGAGTTCGCCGGCGCCGCCGCCGAACTCAAGGGCGCCCTGCTGACCAACCCGCACGATCCGGCGGACCTGGCGCAGACCTGCTACCTGGCGCTGAACCTGCCCAAGGCCGAGGCCCAGGCGCGCCTGCGCCAGCTGTACGACATCGTCAGCTACAACGACATCCGCCGCTGGGGCGACGAGTTCCTCGCCGGGGTGGCGCTGGAGGACAAGTCGCAGCAACCCCTGGTGCTGGCCTCCTGACGCCCCGCCGCCCGCGCTCGTCCCGCCCAGGGGCCAGTGCGGGACGGTGGCCCATCAGACCCGGGCTTCTGCCTCGATCAGGCCCTCCAGCCACTGCATGAACACCCTCACTCGCTGCGGCAGGTAACGCCGGTCGGCATAGAGCAGCGACACCGCCATCGGCGGGGCCAGGTAGTCCGGCAGCACGGCACACAGGCGACCGCTCGCCAGGTAGTCGCGCACCCCGGCCAGCGGCGCCTGAATCAGTCCCAGACCGCCGAGACAGGCCGCCTCGTAGGCGTCGGTGTTGTTCACCGTCACGTTGCCCGTCATCGGCACCTGGCGCAGCCTGCCGTTGGCGACATAGTCGAAGCCGGTCGAGCGGGCACCGAGCACCGGCACGTAGTGGATCAACCGATGCGCGGCGAGATCCTCGAGGGTCGCGGGCGTGCCATATGCCTGCAGATAGGCCGGGCTGGCGCAGTTGACCATGCTGAAGCCACTGAGCCGGCGCGCGACCAGCGAGGTGTCCGGCAGCTCGCCGACCCGCAACACGCAGTCGAAGCCCTCGCCCACCAGGTCGACCTGGCGGTCGCTGCTGCTGATCTCCAGTTCGACCTGCGGATGGCGGGCGACGAACTCGGCCAGCCGCGGCAGGACGATCTTGCGGGCCACCGAACTGGGCATGTCGACCCGCAGGCGGCCAGCCAGCGCCGTGCCGTCCTGGCGGAACAGGCCCTCCAGCTCATCCATGTGCGCCAGCATGTCCTTGCTGCGCTCGTACAACACCAGGCCGTCCTGGGTGGCGTGCACTCTGCGCGTGGTGCGGTGCAGCAGCCGCGCACCGAGCAGCGCCTCCAGCGCTCGCACCTGCTCCGAAACCGTCGAGCGCGGCAGACCGAGGCTCTCCCCGGCCTGGGTGAAGCTGGCCAGCTCCGTCACCCGGACGAAGGTGCGCAACAACTCCAGCTTGTTCATGACTGCCTCCGGTATTGTTCGTAGTAGCCGATCAGTATTTCCGATATAGCCATATTTATCGGGATACAAGCGAACAATAAGCTGGCCCTCGACCCTTCCATCCAAGCAACGAGGAGTACGGCCATGACCCGTAAAATCGCACTCATCACCGGCGCCAGCCGCGGTCTCGGCAAGAACACCGCCCTGCACCTGGCCGCCCAGGGCATCGACATCATCGGCACCTACCACAGCCAGGCCGGCGAAGCGCAGGCGCTGATCGGCGAAGTCGAACGGCTGGGCGGTCGCGCTGCCATGCTGCAACTCGACGTCAGCGCCAGCAGCCGCTTCGATGCCTTCGCCACGCAAGTCGCCGAGGCGCTGGCCAGCACCTTCGGCCGCGAACGTTTCGACTTCCTGATCAACAACGCCGGCATCGGCATCTACGCAAGCTGCGCCGAAACCACCGAGGCGCAGTTCGACCAGCTGGTGAACATCCAGTTGAAAGGACCCTTCTTCCTCACCCAGAAACTGCTGCCGCTGATCGCCGAGCAAGGCCGCATCCTCAACATCTCCACCGGCCTGGCGCGCTTCACCCTGCCGGGCTACGCCGCCTATGCGGCGATGAAGGGCGGTATCGAGGTGTGGACCCGCTACCTGGCCAAGGAACTCGGCCCGCGCGGCATCACGGTCAACGTGCTCGCCCCCGGCGCCATCGAGACCGACTTCGGCGGTGGCGTGGTGCGCGACAACAACGAGGTCAACCAGTACATCGCCGCCAACACCGCACTGGGCCGGGTTGGTCTGCCGGACGACATCGGCGGGGCGATCGCCGTGCTGCTGGCCGACGGCGGACGCTGGATCAACGGCCAGCGCATCGAGGCGTCCGGCGGCATGTTCCTCTGAACCCGGGGATTAACTGCAGCGCCCGCTGCAGTTCGCCGACCAGGGCGGCGGGCTGCTTCAGCATCATCAGGTGCCCGGCTCCCGGATCAGCGCCTGGCTGGCAGCGGCCCGACGCGCCCACTGCGGCACGTCCCAACCGCCGCGCGAATGCTCACCGGCGAGCAAGTGCACCGGCAGGCGGACGAACAGCTCGCGCAGCCTGTCCCGATACGCCGCCGGGGCGGTTTCGGCCACCACCGCCTGCGCCATCGCCTGCACCGTCGAGGCAGGCTGCTGGGCCAGCCAGCACTCGGCCAGCCGCAGGGTCTCCGGCGTCGGGACGACCCCCGCCCCGGCCAGCCAACCGGCCGGGTCTCGGCGATAGCCTGCAAGCAGCGCCGCCACCTCCGCCGGCGCCATGGCCGCCACCCTGGCCGACCAGAAGGCATCCTTCAGGCTGAAATTGCCCTCCACGCTGACCAGGCTGCGCACTCGCGCGCCGTATCGACACGCGAACAGCGCCGCCACCACGCCACCGACCGAATGCCCGACCAAATGGTAGAAGCAGGCATCTGGAATCCTTTCGCTGATGTTCGAACGACGGCCGGGATCACCCCGCGCCCTGGGCGCCGCAGAGCGAAACGCAGCGCTTGCAGCATGCGCGCCCATGACGAGGCGGCGATTGTCGCCGATCAGCGTAACGCAGGGCACGTCAAGCTGTGCTATCGCTGTTAAGAGGTGCAGTGCAGAGCGCGCTTCGGCGCGAGGAGGCAGGCGATGCCACAGGCGGTGCTGCTGGATATCAGCGGGGTGCTCTATCAGGACACCTCCCCCCTGCCCGGCTCGGTCGACGCGGTAGCCCGACTGCAGAGCAAGGGTTATCCGTTGCGCCTGGTGACCAACACCTCGCGCCTGACCACCGCCGAGATCCACCGCCAGCTCAGTGGCATGGGCTACCTCATCGCCCCCGAGCAGATCTACAGCGCCCCCCGGGCCATGCGCCATTACCTCGAGAGCCACCGCCTGCGCCCCTACTGCCTGATCCATCGCAACCTGGAGGAAGAGTTCGCCGACCTGCTCGAGGAGCCGGCACCCAATGCGGTGGTGATCGGCGATGCCGCCGAGCGCTTCGACTACCTGCACCTGGAGCGCGCCTTTCACCTGCTGCTCGCCGGCGCACCGCTGCTGGCCATGGGCGTCAACCGCTACTTCAAGCTCGAGGGCGCCCTGCGCCTGGACGCCGGCCCCTTCGTCCGCGCCCTGGAGTACGCCGCCGGGGTGCAGGCCAAGGTGCTCGGCAAGCCGTCGCCGGCGTTCTTCCAGGGGGCCCTGGACGAACTGGGCGTCAGCGCCGAGCAGGCGCTGATGATCGGCGACGATATCGAGAGCGATGTGCTGGGGGCGCAACGTGCCGGCCTGCACGGCTGCCTGGTGCAGACCGGCAAGTACCGCGCCGGCGACGAGGCCCAGGCCCCCGGCGCCCTGCTGGCCAGGGACCTGGCCGAGGCAGTGCGCCGTTACTGCTGAGCCCGCGCCTTACTCAATCCGGCGCCAGGTCCAGCCTCTGCTCAGTCGAGCAGTTGCAGGGCCTCGGCACTGGCCTGGCGGATACGCCCCCAGTCGCCGTTCTTCACCCACTGGCTGTCGAACATCCAGGTGCCGCCGACGCACATGACGTTGGGCAGCGCCATGTAGCGCTGCAGATTCTCCGGGTTGACGCCGCCGGTCGGGCAGAAACGCACCCCGCCGAACGGCCCACCCAGGGCCTTGAGCGCCGCGGTACCGCCGCACACCTCGGCCGGGAACAGCTTGAAGCGCCGGTAGCCGAGGCCGTAGCCGAGCATGATGTCCGAGGCGCTGCTGGTGCCCGGCAGCATGGGTACCGCGCTCTCCAGGCCGGCCTGCAGCAGTTCGGCGGTGGAGCCCGGGGTGACGATGAACTGGGCGCCGGCCTCCTCTGCCGCGGCGAGCATCTGCCGGTCGAGGACGGTGCCGGCACCGACGCACAGCCCCGGGCGCTCCGCACGCAGGCGGCGGATGGCGGTCAGGCCGTGCGGCGAGCGCAGGGTGATCTCCAGCACCGTCAGGCCGCCTTCGGCCAGGGCATCGGCCAGGGGCAGGATGTCCTCCTCGCGGGCGATGGTGATCACCGGCATGATCCGCGCGCGGGCGCAAATGCTGTCGATCTCGGCGATCTTTACGGCCATGCGGCTGTGCAGCTGCGTGTCATTGGTCTTCATATCGGCTGGTCCTTCGGCCCTAGGGGCACCAGTAAATCTCAAGGGGGGAATGCAGGAAGGCGCGAATCGGCATGCTGCTCGCGGCGTCATGGCTCAGGGCCGCGCTCAGGGTGGCCAGCTTGGCCGGCCCCTGGATCGCCAGCAGCGACAGGCGCGCCGCGGCCAGCAGCGGCAGGGTCAGGCTCAGGCGCTGGCGCGGCTCGCTCGGCGCCTGCATCGGCAGGCAGCGGCGCGGGCAGTCCGGCTGCAGGGCCAGGGCCAGGTTCGGGCTGTCCGGGAACAGCGAGGCGGTATGGCCGTCGTCGCCCATGCCCAGCACCAGCACGTCGATCGGCGGCAGCTCGGCCAACGCCTGGTCGGCCTTGAGCGCCGCCTGTTCGAGGCTGCCGGCGACCTGGTACAAGCCGATGAAGCGCGCCGCGGCGGCCGGCCCGCGGAGCAGATGACGGCGTACCAGGGCCTCGTTGCTGGTGGCGTGGTTGACCGGCACCCAGCGCTCGTCCGCCAGGCTGACCAGCACCTGCGGCCAGGGCAGTACCTGCCGGGCCAGGCACTCGAAGAAGGCAATGGGGCTGCGTCCGCCGGAGACCACCAGGGTCGCCGTGCCCCGGCTGTCGATGGCCGTGCGCAAGGCGGCCGCCACGTCACGGGCCAGGGTCTCGGCTAGCAACTGCGGATCGGCCAGGCTATGGGCGACAACCCCGATCGGCAGGTCCAGTTCAGAGATCGCCATACCAGGACCTCCCGTCACGGGTGATCAGGGCCACCGAGCCCATAGGGCCCCAGGTTCCGGCCGGATAGGGCTTGGGCGCATCGCCGAGCTGCTGCCAGCCGGCGATCAGCTGGTCGCACCACTGCCAGGCGTGCTCGATCTCGTCCTTGCGCACGAACAGGTTCTGGTTGCCGCGCATCACTTCCAGCAGCAGGCGCTCGTAGGCGTCGGGGATGCGCGCGCTGCGGTAGGTGTCGGAGAAGTTCAGCTGCAGCGGGCCGCTGCGCAGGTGCATGCCCTTGTCCAGGCCCTGGTCCTTGGTCATCACCTGCAGGGCGATGCCCTCGTCCGGCTGCAGGCGGATGATCAGCTTGTTGCCGATCAGCTGGCGCTGCTCCGGGGCGAAGATGTAGTGCGGCGGCTCCTTGAAGTGGATGACGATCTGCGACAGCTTCTGCGGCATGCGCTTGCCGGTACGCAGGTAGAAGGGCACGCCGGCCCAGCGCCAGTTGCGGATATCGGCGCGCAGGGCGACGAAGGTCTCGGTGTCGCTCTGGGTGTTGGAGTTCTCCTCCTCCAGGTAGCCGGGCACCGCCTTGCCGTCGCTGCTGCCGGCCACGTACTGGCCGCGCACCACCTGGCGCCCCAACTGCTCGGCGGCGATCGGCGCCAGGGCCTTGAGCACCTTGACCTTCTCGTCGCGGATGCTGTTGGCCGACAGGTCGCTGGGCGGGTCCATGGCGATCAGGCAGAGCAGCTGCAGCAGGTGGTTCTGGATCATGTCGCGCAGCTGCCCGGCCTGGTCGAAGTAGCCCCAGCGCCCCTCGATGCCGACCTTCTCGGCCACGGTGATCTCCACGTGGGAGATGAAGTTCTGGTTCCACTGGGTCTCGAACAGGCTGTTGGCGAAACGCAGGGCGATCAGGTTCTGCACCGTCTCCTTGCCCAGGTAGTGGTCGATCCGGTAGACCCGCGACTCGGGGAAGAACTGCGCCACCGCATCGTTCACCGCCCGCGAGGACTCCAGGTCGTGGCCGATCGGCTTCTCCAGCACCACCCGGGTGCGCTCGGCCAGGCCGACCCGTGCCAGGTTGGCGCAGATGCCACCGTACACCGACGCCGGGGTGGCGAAGTAGGCGATCAGCGGCTGCGCGGCGCCGACCTGCTCGGCCAGCGCACCGTAGTCGTCGGCGGCGAGGAAATCCATGCTCAGATAGCTCAGGCGCGCCTGGAAGCGCTGCAGCACCGCCTCGTCGACCTCGGCGGCCGGCACGTGGCGGCGCAGGTGCTGCTCGATCGCGCTCAGGTGCTGCTGGGTCTCGCCGCCCTCCCGGGCCAGGGCCAGAATGCGGGTGTCGGGGTGCAGCAGGCCGGCACGGTCGAGCTGATAGAGGGCCGGGAACAGCTTGCGCAGGGCCAGGTCGCCCAGCGCGCCGAACAGGCCAAGGGTGCAGGAATCAACGGTTATGGATGGCATAATGTTTGTTCTTCTATCAAGATGCACTAGAAATACCCGGTAGAGCGGTTTTTTACAAGCGAAAATGTAGTAATAAAAACAACATTATCACCATGACCACATTCCTGTGGTCGCAATCCGGATCGATCAGTACGATAGTCCGGCACTTTCATCGCCCGCCTGAGGAACAAAAATGGATCGCGTGCGAAATCTCCTGGAGCAGATCCAGGGCCGCCTCGACAGCCTGAACAAGGCCGAACGCAAGGTGGCCGAGGTGATCCTGCACAACCCGCAGCAGGCCACCCGCTTCAGCATCGCCGCCCTGGCGCAAGCCGCCCAGGTCAGCGAACCGACGGTCAACCGCTTCTGCCGCTCGTTCGACGTCAACGGCTACCCGGAACTGAAGATGCAGCTGGCGCAGAGCCTGGCCAGCGGCGCCGCCTACGTCAGCCGCGCCGTGGAGGCCGACGACGGCCCCGAGGCCTACACGCGGAAGATCTTCGGCAGCGCCATCACCTCCCTGGATGCCGCCTGCCAGGCGCTCGACCCGCAGATGGTCAGCCGCGCCGTCGACCTGCTGATCCAGGCCCGGCAGATCCACTTCTTCGGCCTCGGCGCCTCGGCCCCGGTGGCCCTGGACGCGCAGCACAAGTTCTTCCGCTTCAACCTGGCGGTATCGGCCCATGCCGACGTACTGATGCAGCGCATGCTGGCCTCGGTGGCCCATACCGGCGACCTGTTCGTGATCATTTCCTACACCGGGCGCACCCGCGAACTGGTGGAGGTGGCGCGCCTGGCGCGGGAGAACGGCGCCTCGGTGCTCGGCCTCACGGCCGCCGGCTCGCCCCTGGCCAAGGCCAGCACCCTGAGCCTGGACATCCCCCTGCCGGAGGACACCGACATCTACATGCCGATGACCTCGCGGATCATCCAGTTGACCGTGCTCGACGTACTGGCCACCGGCATGACCCTGCGCCGCGGCGTGGACTTCCAGCCGCACCTGCGCAAGATCAAGGAAAGCCTCACCGCCAGCCGCTACCCGGCGGACGAAGAGCCCAGCTGAGCCGCATCCCGAGCGCCGTCGCCACTCGAGCGGCGATGCCCGGGAAAGGCCTCATCAGCGCAGCAGCGACACCCCGGACATCTCGGCGGGCCGCACCAGCCCCATCAGCTGCAGCAGGGTCGGCGCGATATCGCACAGCCGCCCGTCCGCCAGCTCGAACTGCCCCGCCCTGCCGCCGACCAGGATCAGCGGCACCGGGTTGAGGGTATGGGCGGTGTGCGCCTGCCCCGAGTCGGCATCGCACATCTGCTCGACGTTGCCGTGATCGGCGGTGATCAGGCATTCGCCGCCCGCCGCCAGGGTCGCCTCGACCACCCGGGCCAGACACCGATCCAGCGCCTCGACCGCCTCCACCGCCGCGGCGAAGGAGCCGGTGTGGCCGACCATATCGCCGTTGGCATAGTTGCAGACGATCAGGTCGTAGGCCCGGCTGCCGATCGCCTCGACCAGTCGCCCGGTCAGCTCCGGCGCACTCATCTGCGGCTGCAGGTCGTAGGACGCCACGTCGGGCGAGGCCACCAGGATGCGCTGCTCGCCGGCGAAGGGCTGCTCGCGCCCACCATTGAAGAAGAAGGTGACGTGGGCATATTTCTCCGTCTCGGCGATGCGCAGCTGGGTCTTGCCCAGCCCCGCCAGGTACTCGCCCAGGCTGTTGCTCAGGCGCTCCGGCGGGAAGGCGCAGGGCCCGTCCAGCCGGTCCGAGTAGCGGGTCAGGGTCAGCAGGCGCTGCTTGGCCAGTGCCCGCGGGCGGGCGAAGCCGGCGAACGCCGGGTCGACCAGGGCCTGGCACAGCTGCCGCGCGCGATCCGGGCGGAAATTCATGAACACCAGGGCATCCTCGTCCGCCACCCGCACCGGCTCGCCGATCGCCGTGGCCTTGACGAACTCGTCCGACTCGCCGCGAGCATAGGCGGCGGCCAACCCCAGCTCGGCACTGGCCGCCTGGTGCTCGGCGCGCCCCTCGACGATCAGGCCGTGGGCCGCCTCGATGCGCTCCCAGCGATTGTCGCGATCCATCGCGTAGTAGCGCCCGACCAGCGAGGCGATGCGCCCCCTGCCCAGGCTCGCCAGCTCGGCCTCCAGCGCGGCGATGTCGGCCTGGGCGCTCCTCGGCGGCGTGTCGCGACCGTCGAGGAAGGCATGCACGTAGAAGCGCTCGATGCCGCGCGCGGCCAGCACCCGGCAGGCGGCCATGATCTGCTCGCTGTGGCTGTGCACGCCGCCCGGCGACAGCAGGCCGAGCAGGTGCACGGCGCCGCCGCGACGCCTGGCCCCGTCGAGCAGCTCGGTCAGCGCCGGGTTGCCGGCGAACTCGCCATCGGCGATGGCCTGGTTGATCCGCGTGAAGTTCTGGTACACCACACGCCCGGCGCCGAGGTTCATGTGGCCGACCTCGGAGTTGCCCATCTGCCCCTCGGGCAGGCCGACGGCCAGCCCCGAGGTGGCGATGCGGCTGTGCGGATACCGCTCGAACAAACCATCCAGGGTCGGCGTGTGCGCCGCCGCCAGGGCATTGGCCTCGGTCTCCCGGCGCAGGCCGATGCCGTCGAGAATGATCAGGGTACGGGTCGTCATGCCGGTCGCCCTCAGAAGATGTAATCGGTGGTCAGGAAGCTGGATTCGCGGTTGCGGATGATCTCGCTGATCAGCGCCTTGTTGCTGTCCTGGAACTTGGTCGCCACCAGGGTGCGGATGGAGAACACGCGCAGGGCGTCGTGCACCGACAGGGTGCCCTCCGCCGAGTTCTTGCGGCCGTTGAAGGGGTAGCTGTCCGGACCGCGCTGGCACTGGGCATTGATGTTGATGCGGCCGACCTGGTTGGCGAAGGCGTCGACCAGCCGACCCACCTGGGCCGAGCTGGTGCCGAAGATGCTCAGCTGCTGGCCGAAGTCGGACTCCAGTACGTAGTCGATCACCGTCTGCAGGTCGCGGTAGGGCACCACCGGCACCAGCGGACCGAACTGCTCCTCCTGGTACACGCGCATGTCCGCCGCCACCGGATAGAGCACGGCCGGGTAGAAGAACGAGCCGCGGCTCTCGCCACCGCCGGGGTTGACCACCCGCGCGCCCTTGGCCACGGCATCGGCCACCAGGCCGGCGAGATAATCGGTCTTGCCCTCCTCGGGCAGCGGCGTCAGGGCCACGTCGGGCTCCCAGGGCATGCCCGGCTTGAGCGCGGCGAGCTTGCTGGCGAACTTGTCGAGGAAGCTGTCGACCACATCCTCGTGGACGAAGAGGATCTTCAGGGCGGTGCAGCGCTGGCCGTTGAACGACAGGGCGCCGGTGAGCGCCTCGCTCACCGCGTTGTCCAGGTCGACCTCGGGCAGGACGATGCCCGGGTTCTTCGCGTCCAGGCCCAGGGCCGCGCGCAGGCGGTGCGGCCGCGGGTGCAGCTTCTTCAGCGCACTGGCGCCCTTGTGCGTGCCGATGAAGGCGAACACGTCGATCTTGCCGCTGGCCATCAGCGCGCTGACCGCCTCGCGACCACCGCTGTAGATGACGTTGATCACCCCGGCCGGGAAGCTGTCGCGGAATGCCTCGAGCAGCGGACGGATCAGCAGCACGCCGAACTTGGCCGGCTTGAACACCACGGTGTTGCCCATGATCAGTGCCGGGATCAGGGTGGTGAAGGTCTCGTTCAGCGGGTAGTTGTACGGCCCCATGCACAGGGTCACACCCAGCGGCATCCGGCGGATCTGGCCGAGGGTGTCCTGCTCCAGCTCGAAGCGGCTGGAGCGGCGGTCCAGCTCCTTCAGGGCGCCGATGGTGTCGACGATGTAGTCGCAGGTGCGGTCGAACTCCTTCTGCGAATCCTTGAGGTTCTTGCCGATCTCCCACATCAGCAGCTTGACCACCTGCTCGCGCTGCTCGCGCATACGCACCAGGAAGGCCTCGACATGGGCGATGCGCTCGGCCACGCGCAGGGTCGGCCAGGCGCCCTGGCCATTGTCGTAGGCGCGCACCGCCGCATCCAGGGCCTGCAGCGCCGCCTCGGCGTCGAGCTCCGGCGTGCTGCCGAGCATCACCTGCCGGTCGCCCTGCTCGGTCGCCAGGAACACCGGGCTGCGCACCGGCGCCAGGGGCCCCTCCCAGCGGCGCAGCTGGCCATCGACCAGGTAGTCGCGCTGCTCGATCGGCTCGCCGAGGCGATAGGCCTCGGGAATTTCGGCCAGGGTGGGGAACAGCGCGCTGAGACGGCTTGCGGTGGTCATGGCATTACCTCATCTGATTGCGAGTGGGCGGAGGCCAGCGTTGACTGGCGCCCCGCGCCCGGTGCGAACAACAGCTCCGACGGAAACCGGCACTAGCCGCCCCGGCGCCGCGCCAACAAGGCCTCGGCACTGTAGGGCGCGCGCCCCTGCAGCGCCTGCTCAATGCGCAGCAGCTGGTTGTACTTGCCGACCCGGTCGGAACGGCACAGCGAGCCGGTCTTGATCTGTCCGGCGCAGGTGGCGACCGCCAGGTCGGCGATGGTGGTGTCCTCGGTCTCGCCGGAGCGATGGGAAATCACCGCCGTGTAGCCGGCCTCCTGCGCCATGCGGATGGCGTCGAGGGTCTCGCTGAGGCTGCCGATCTGGTTGAACTTGATCAGGATCGAGTTGCCGATGCCGCGCTCGATGCCCTGGGCGAGGATCCTGGTGTTGGTGACGAACAGATCGTCGCCGACCAGCTGCACGCGCCGCCCCAGCTTCTCGGTCAGGAGGGCCCAGCCGGCCCAGTCGCTCTCGTCCATGCCGTCCTCGATCGAGGCGATCGGATAGCGCTCGCACAGGCCGGCCAGGTAGTCGGCGAAGCCCGCGGAGTCGAAGCTCGCGCCCTCCCCGGCCAGCACGTAGCGACCGTCGCGATAGAACTCCGAGGCCGCGCAGTCCAGCGCCAGAGTGACGTCCCGGCCGAGCACATAGCCGGCACGCTCGACCGCCTGCTGGATCACCACCAGGGCCTCCTCGTTGCTGCTCAGCGAGGGGGCGAAGCCGCCCTCGTCGCCCACCGCGGTGCTCAGGCCGCGCTCGTTGAGCACCCGCTTGAGCGTGTGGAAGATTTCCGCACCGATGCGCAGCGCCTCGCCGAACGAGCCGGCGCCGACCGGCTGGATCATGAACTCCTGGATATCCACGTTGTTGTCGGCATGCTCGCCGCCGTTGATGATGTTCATCATCGGCACCGGCAGGCTGAAGCGGCCGGGGGCGCCATACAGGGCGGCCAGGTGCTCGTACAGCGGCAGGTTCTGCGCCGCCGCGGCAGCCTTGGCGCAGGCCAGGGACACGGCGAGAATGGCGTTGGCGCCCAGCTCGGCCTTGCTCTCGGTGCCGTCCAGGGCAATCATCGCCGCGTCCAGACTGCGCTGGTCCCGCGCATCCAGGCCGAGCACGCAGTCACGGATGGCACCGTTGACGTTGGCCACCGCCCGCAGCACGCCCTTGCCCTGGTAACGTGTCGCGCCATCGCGCAACTCCAGGGCCTCGCGGGTGCCGGTGGAGGCGCCGGACGGCACGCTGGCGACGCCGACCGCGCCACCGCCGAGGGTCACCACCGCCTCGACGGTCGGATTGCCGCGCGAGTCGAGGATTTCCCGGGCCGCGACCTGCTGGATAAGGGTCTCGCTATTCATCGTGTTCGCCACCGTTGGCAGAGTTCGAAGTCGGTGCGGCGCCAGGCGCCGCGCTAAGCAGTTCACGCTGTTCGGCATAGGCCTCGCGAAAATCGAAGTCCCGCGGCCAGCCATGCTCGCCGTCGGCGCCGCCGCGCGGCGACGGATCTTGCTTGCTCGTGCTCTTCACAGACACCCCCTGGATCAGCAAATTGCGTCGCCCACGCGGACCACCCGCAGGCAGTTGGTGCCGCCCTGGGCATTGGCGTAATCACCGCGCGAGATCAGCAGGTGATCACCCGCCTCCACCACGCCACGGCGCACCAGCTCGTCGACGGCACGGGCATTGACCTCGTCCACCGGAAAGCTGTCGCAATCGAACGGAATGGTCTGCACGCCGCGGAACAGGGTCACGCGGTTCTGCGTGCGCGGGTTGCGCGAGAAGGCGTAGATCGGCAGGTGCGAGCGAATCCGCGACATCAGCCGCGGCGTGTCGCCGCTCTCGGTCATGCAGATGATCGCCTTGACCCCGTGCAGGTGGTTGGCCGCGTACATGGCGGCCATGGCGATCGACTCGTCGATCTTGTGGAACACCTCGTCCATACGGTGCTTGGAGCGATGGGTCTGCGGGTGCTTCTCCGCTCCGACTATGACCCGACGCATGGCCTCGACCGTTTCGATCGGGTAGGCGCCGGCGGCGGTCTCGGCCGAGAGCATCACCGCGTCGGTGCCGTCGAGTACCGCGTTGGCCACGTCGAACACCTCGGCGCGGGTCGGCATCGACTGGGTGATCATCGACTCCATCATCTGCGTGGCGGTGATCACGATGCGATTCAGGGTCCGGGCACGCTCGATGATCAGCTTCTGCACCGCCACCAGCTCGGCGTCGCCGATCTCCACGCCCAGGTCGCCGCGCGCCACCATCACGCCCTCGGAGGCCTCGATGATGGCATCCAGCACGCGCGGATCACCGACCGTCTCGGCGCGCTCGATCTTGGCGATCAGGCCGGCCTCGCCGCCGGCCTCGCGCAACAGGCGGCGGGCCTGCTGCATATCGGCGGCATCGCGCGGGAAGGACACCGCCAGGTAGTCGACCTGCATGGCGGCGGCAGTGTGGATGTCGGCGCAATCCTTCTCGGTCAGGGCCGAGGCCGAGAGACCGCCGCCCTTGCGGTTGATGCCCTTGTTGTTGGACAGCGGGCCGCCGACCAGCACCTCGCAGAACAGCTTGCCGCCCTCGACCCGCAGCACCTTGAGTTCGATCCGTCCGTCGTCCAACAGCAGGATGTCGTCCGGGCGGCTGTCGCTGATCAGCGCCTCGTAATCGATGCCGACGGCGTTCTCGTCGCCGGCATGCTTGTCCAGCCCGGCATCGAGCACGAAGACCTGGCCCTTGCGCAGCTGCACCTTGCCCGCGGCGAAACGGGCTATGCGGATCTTCGGCCCCTGCAGGTCGGCCAGCACGGCGACGAAGCGACCGTGCTTGCGCGCCATCTCGCGCACCAGATCGGCGCGAGCGACGTGCTCCTCGGCGCTGCCATGGGAGAAGTTCAGGCGCACCACATCGACCCCGGCCAGCACCAGGCCCTCGATGGCCTCGGGCGACTGCGTGGCCGGCCCCAGGGTGGCGACAATTTTCGTTCTTCGCTGCATAGCTGAGCGTCCTCAAAGACGTGCGTGACGGACTGGACCAGCGAGGGCCGAGCGAAGCCGACAGGGACCGGCGCGTGTTGCACCGAGGTCCGCCGCCGTGAACCCAATCGCCCAATCACATGGTTGCTTTAACAAACTACGCTATTGATACTCGGATCAAATGCATTTATCAAGACAAAATGTTGTAATAAAACAACATAAAGACAATGGACCGCCGAGCAGAACCCGAGGCGCGCGACTGGGCGCCGACGAAGAGCCGGAGCGCCGGGCTCGACCACAGCGCGGCGCAGCCGCCAGGCGATCGAGCAAGTCGCTACGGGAAGGATGTGACTGCCGGCGCCGGCGCACAGGGCGCACGCGCAGCCGAGCCGGAACGGTCGCCGGGGCATCAGCCCCGCCGCGCATGCAGGCGCAACACCCCTTGCTCGCCGGCCTGCAGGCTCAGGCTATCGGGGCCGCAGCTGGCCGCCTCGACACAGAGGAAACCCAGCGCCTCGTTCCAGCCGACATCGGTCAGCGGCCGACTGCCGGGATGCCAGACCACAGTGTTGGCGCCACCAGCGGTATCCAGCAGCAGACGCCGCTGCCACTCCAGATCCAGCAGCTGCAGCTCACCGGCGCGCCGGAAGATCCGGTGGCAGCCGCCCTCGATACGCAGCCCGCCCTGCTGCAGGCAGTCGCCACGACTGAGCAGGTCGTAGCCCGGGGCGCCTTCCAGGCCGAGCAGCGCCACCCGCGCCACATCGCCGACCCGCCAATAGGCATGCAGAGCGTGACTCAGCCGGCAGGGCTCACTGTCGGCGTGCCGGGTCACCAGGCGCAACGCCATCCGCTCGCCCAGCTCGGCCTCCAGGGTCACCTGCCAGTCGCACAGCTCCAGCCGCCAGCGCAGGCTCACGCCCTGCCCGTGCACCTCGCCGGACACCAGCTGCCAATCGCTCAGACGCGCCCAGCCATGGGACGGCCAGCCGCTCTCGGTGGGATGCCGGCCGAACCAGGGCCAACAGATCGGCACGCCGCCGCGAATGGGGCCATGGGGCTGCCAGCGACTGGCACACCACAGCCAGGGCCTGTCGCCGCTGGGCTGGAAATGCAGCAACTGCGCACCCTGGCGACTGAACACCGCACGGCAACGAGGGTGCTCGACCAACAGCAACTCACGCCCCTGGTGCGTCACCCAGCGCAGCGCCGGCCCTCCGGCAGACGGAAACAACTCAGCCAGGGGATGCCCCGCGGCACCCCCTGGCTGAGTCGCCGATACGCCCTGCGGCGTACCGGGTAGCGGCCTATGCGACGACATCGACGCTCAGCCCCATAGCCCTCACCACCAGTACTCGACCTGGGCGCCGAAGTTGGAGCCATGCCGGGCGCTACCGAACGCGCCGCTGTCGGACAGCGCCGAGCCGGCGGCCATCTGACTGGCGGCATCCTGCGCCGCCTGGTTCCAGCTGGCGTAGGTGTAGTACAGGCGCAGCTCCGGACGCGCCCAGAAACCGGGACCGGACGGTGACCAGGTCGGCGCCACGGTGAATTTGGTCAGCTTGCGCGTACCGCCACTGGCATCGACCTGGTCATGACCAAGCTCGCCGACCAACTTGAACTGCTCGGTGAAGGCGTAACTGGTACGCCCACCGACCGACAGCCAGTTCTCGTCGTCCTGATTGGCCCGCTCGTCCTTCTGGTAGACCACCAGGAACTGCCCACCCAGGCGCGCAGTGGCCTGCCAGTCGAAGAACTCCACCAGGCGATAGCGCTTGGCACTGTCATCCAGCATCACGTCGCCGGTGGAGCCCAGGGCCGTGCCCGGGCCCGGGCCGTACTGCAGGGCGAAGGTATTCTTGCCGCCGAGACCGAGGAAGTCCTGCTGCTTGTGCTGGGCGGTGATCGACCAACCGCTGTGGGCGCCCTCGATATGCCGCGGCTTGTCGATGAAGCTCAGACCGAACTCCAGTTCGCCCCCCGGATTGCTGGCGAAACCGGCGACGTTGAAGTCGTGGCGGTTGATGTACTCCTTCTGGAACACGCTGTCCTTGCGCGAGAAGGCATAGCTGTACTTCAGGCCGCCCAACTCGTAGTCCTCGATACCGGCGCCGGTGGCGCTCTGGTTCCAGTAGAAGAAGTCGGAAATATGGATGTCGTTGCGCTTGTAGAAACGTCGCCCGGCCCACAGCGAGCCACCACCCAGCGCCGGCACCTTGCTCCACTCGGCGTACAGCTGATTCATCCGCGAGAAGCCGTGGTCGCCGGTGAACTCCGGGGTATGACCGTATTCGTTGAACAGTTGCGCCATGGCTTCGACGCTGACCACCGAGCCGTCGTCCAGGCTCAGCAGGTCCTGGCGCAGGTCCAGTTCGGCGTACTGCTCGCACTCGTTGCCGAGGCGGAACTTCGACTGCGCCCCCGGCAACTGGAAGCACGACTTGCGATCGCCGTCGGAGCTGCCGGCGCCACTGCGCAGGTAGCCGGTGAACTCCAGGGCATGCGCCGCCCCGGGCATCGCCAGATAGCCCAGGGTAATCGCCAGGCCGACACTCTTTACTGCTCTCATATCCACTCCAGTCTTGTTGTTATTGTATTTACTACTTAGCGCAGTCAGCTCAGCCCCCAGGCAACGCCAGGGGAGCCGCAGGCGCCGAACCATGCGCGCCGCGAGCCATGAGCCGAACCACCTCGATCGCCGGCCCGCTTACGCAGACCGCGCAGAAGCCCATAAAATGTTGTTAACATAACAAGGCGCGCTATTGATACACGTAACAGGCTCCGTGATCAAGGCAATAACTTGTTATAAAACAACATTTATAGAGGAGTTCTACGCCTCGCCGCGGCCGCTCCGGGAGCACCGCATCGGCAGATCCCGGGCCGCGATCCCATGCACTCAATGGACCTTGAGCCGAGCCACCTTGGCCGCCTGCTCGGCGGCGCGGGCCTTGCCCGGCAGCAGGCGCTCGCCGCTCGCGGCGTCGAACAGCAGCACCCTGTCCGGGTCGAACTGCAGCTCCAGGGTCGCGCCGACCGGGGGCGCCTGATCCGGCGCCAGGCGACAGCACACCTTGGTCTGGTTGAGGCTGACGAACACCAGGGTGTCCGGGCCGGTCGGCTCGGTGACCTCGACCTCGGCGCGCAGGGTCGGCTGCGGCGAATCGCCGGCCTGGGCCAGCTGGATCAGCTCAGGACGGATGCCGAGAATCACCTCGCGCTGCTCCAGGCCCTCCTCCATCGCCCCCAGGGGCAGCTCGCAGCGCGCCTGGCCGCTGTCGAGCAGGGCCCAGACCTGGCCATCGCGGCGCTGCAGGCGCAGGGGAATGAAGTTCATCGGCGGCGAACCGATGAAGCTCGCCACGAACAGGTTGGCCGGGTCGCTGTAGATCTGCTGCGGGGTGCCGAACTGCTGGATGATGCCGTCCTTCATCACCGCCACCTTGTCGCCCAGGGTCATGGCCTCGATCTGGTCGTGGGTGACGTAGACCGTGGTGGTCTTCAGGCGCTGGTGCATCAGCTTGATCTCGGTGCGCATCTCCACCCGCAACTTGGCGTCGAGGTTGGACAGCGGCTCGTCGAACAGGTAGATCTTCGGCCGCCGCGCCAGGGCCCGGCCCATGGCCACGCGCTGCTGCTGGCCACCGGAGAGCTGGCCAGGCTTGCGGCCCAGCAGGTGTTCGATCTGCAGCAGCTTGGCCACCCGCTCGACCTCCTGCTCGATCGCCGCCGGGTCCATCTTGCGGATCTTCAGGCCGAAGGCGATGTTGTCGCGCACCGTCATGGTCGGGTACAGCGCGTAGGACTGGAACACCATGGCGATGTCGCGGTCCTTGGGGCTCTTGCCGCTGATGTCGTCGCCGTCCACCAGGATCGCCCCGCCGCTGACGTCCTCCAGGCCGGCGATGCAGTTCATCAGGGTCGACTTGCCGCAGCCGGAGGGGCCGACCAGGATCAGGAACTCGCCCGAATCGATGGACAGTTCGATGTTCTTCAGGGTGTCCGCCAGGCCGCTGCCGTAGGACTTGTTGACGTTGCGCAGTTCGAGGGTTGCCATTTCGTTTCTCCTAACCTTTAACCGCGCCGGCGGTGAGCCCACGCAGGAAATACTTGCCGGCCAGCACGTAGACCACCAGGGTGGGCAGGCCGGCGATCATCGCCGCGGCCATGTCGACGTTGTATTCCTTGACCCCGGTGCTGGTGTTGACCAGGTTGTTCAGCGCCACGGTGATGGGCTGGGTGTCGCCGCTGGCGAACACCACGCCGAACAGGAAGTCGTTCCAGATCTGGGTGAACTGCCAGATCAGGCAGACCATGATGATCGGCACCGACATCGGCAGCAGGATCTTGCCGAAGATGGTGAAGAAGCCCGCGCCGTCCAGGCGCGCCGCGCGCACCAGGGCATCGGGGATGCTCACGTAGTAGTTGCGGAAGAACAGCGTGGTGAAGGCCAGGCCGTAGACCACGTGGATCAGCACCAGACCGCCGGTGGTGTTGGCCAGGCCGAGCTGGCCGAGGGTGAAGGAGGCCGGCAGCAGCACCACCTGGAACGGCAGGAAGCAGCCGAACAGCAGCAGGCCGAAGAACAGCTGCGAGCCGCGGAAGCGCCACATCGCCAGGACGTAGCCGTTGAGGGCACCGAGCAGGGTCGAGATCAGTACCGCCGGCACGGTGATCTTCACCGAGTTCCAGAAGAAGCCGCCGACACTGTCCCAGGCCTTCAGCCAGCCGATGGCGGTGAACAGCTCGGGCCAGGACAGCAGGTTGCCGGTGCGGATGTCGTCCGGGGTCTTGAAGCTGGTGAGCAGCATGATCAGCAGCGGGATCAGGTAGACCGCGCAGGCCACCAGCAGGGTCGCGTAGATCGCCACGCGGCCCGGGGTCAGAGCACGCTTAGTCATGGCGCTTGTTCCTCAGTTCGGAGTACAGGTACGGCACCAGGATCGCCAGCACCGCGCCGAGCATCAGGATCGCGCTGGCGGCGCCGAGGCCCATCTGGCCGCGGGTGAAGGTGTGGGCGTACATGAACATCGCCGGCAGGTCGGAGGAGTAGCCCGGGCCGCCGGCGGTCATCGAGGCGACCAGATCGAAACTCTTGATTGCGATGTGGGCGAGGATCATCAGGGCGCTGAAGAACACCGGCCCCAGGCTCGGCAGGACGATGCGCAGGTAGATGGCCGGCAGGCTGGCGCCGTCCACCTGGGCGGCGCGGATGATCGACTGGTCGACGCCGCGCAGGCCGGCGAGGAACAGCGCCATGACGAAGCCGGAGGCCTGCCACACGGCGGCCATCACCAGGCAGTACACCACGTACTGCGGGTCCACCAGCCAGTCGAAACGAACGCCTTCCCAGCCCCAGTCGCGCAGCAGCTTGTCCAGGCCCAGGCCGGGATTGAGCAGCCACTTCCAGGCGGTGCCGGTGACGATCATCGACAGCGCCATGGGGTAGAGGAAGATGGTGCGGATGAACCCTTCGCGGCGGATGCGCTGATCCAGCAGCACCGCCAGCAGCACGCCCAGCACTAGGCTGATGGTGATGAACAGGCCGCCGAAAACCATCAGGTTCTTGCTCGCCACCCACCAGCGGTCGTTGTCCAGCAGGCGCTGGTACTGCTCCAGGCCGACCCACTTGTAGCTGGGCATGAAGCGCGAGTTGGTGAACGACAGCAGCAGGGTCCACAGGATGTAGCCGTAGAAGCCGACCGTAATGATCAGCATGCTCGGCGACAGCACCAGCTTCGGCAGCCAGCGCTGCACTGCGTCCTGCCTTGATGCCTTGGTAAAGACTGCGATTGAGCTCATAACACAGGTCCATCACGTCGAGGGGAACGAATTCGGGGCGCACCTATCCACGGCGCGGTTTGCACCGCACCGGGATAGCCGGGTCACCTGAAGAGAGCCGCCGGGCTGGCCGGCGGCCAGGATTGGCCTACTGCACAGCCTTGATCGCGGCGGCCAGTTGCTGCGCGGCGCGCTGCGGATCGCCTTGCGGGTCGTTGAAGAAGTTGGTCACCACGTCGAACACCGCGCCCTGCACGTAGCTGGAAGCGGCCATGCCGTGGGCCAGGCTCGGCTGCAGGCCGCCGTTGCCGGCCGCCTCCTTGAAGTCGGCCATGGAGGCCTGGGCGCAGGCGTCGAAGCCGCTCATGTCCTGGTCCAGGCGCACCGGGATCGAGCCCTTGTTGAGGTTGAAGAACTCCTGGAACTGCGGCGACATGACGGTCTCGGCCAGATCGGCCTGCGCCTTGCGGTTGTCGGCGTCGCCGAGCTTGAACATGGCCAGCGAATCGATGTTGTAGGCGAAGCTGCCCTGGGTGCCAGGGAACGGCAGGCACTGATAGTCCTTGCCCGCCACCTTGCCGGCGGCGCTCCACTCGCTCTTGGCCCAGTCGCCCATCACCTGCATGCCGGCCTTGCCGTTGATCACCAGGCCGGTGGCGGCGTTCCAGTCGCGGCCGGCGGCGTTGGCGTCGATGTAGCCGCGTAGCCGCTTCAGGGCGGCGAAGGCCTCGACCATCTTCGGCCCGGTGAGGGTCGCCTCGTCCTGCTCGACGAAGGCCTTGTGGAAGCCCTCGGCGCCCAGGACGCTGAACACCAGGTCCTCGAACACGGTGCTGTCCTGCCAGGGCTGGCCGCCGTGGGCCAGGGGAATGAAGCCGGCGGCCTTGAGCTTCTCAGCGGCGGCGAAGAACTCCTCGAGGGTGGTCGGCGGCGTGGCACCGGCCTGGGCGAAGACTTCGGGGTTGATCCACAGCCAGTTGACCCGGTGCACGTTGACCGGCACGGCCACGTAATCGCCCTCGTACTTCATCACGTTGGCCACCTGCGCCGGCAGCAGCCGATCCCAGCCCTGCCGCTCGGCGACGCCGTTGAGCTCGGTCAGCAGGCCCAGCTCGCCCCACTCCTGGATGTCCGGCCCCTTGATCTGCGCGGCGGCCGGCGGGTTGCCGGAGACGGCGCGGGTCTTCAGCACGGTCATGGCCGCCTCGCCACCGCCGCCGGCGACGGCGAAGTCCTTCCAGCTGTGGCCTTTTTCCTCGACCAGTTTCTGCAGGGTATCGGCAGCGCGCTTCTCGCCGCCGGAGGTCCACCAGTGCAGCACTTCGACTTCACCGGCATGGGCCGCCAGCGGCAGCAGGTAGGCGAGGGAAACGGCAGTTGTCAGGCGGGAGAACGCATTCATGAACGGTACCTTCTTGTTGTTATCCACGGGATTGATGTGATCCACGGGCAAGTCTGGTGCTTGCGCTGCAGTGGATTCTATCCAGGGGCCTGGCTCTCGAGGGTAACGAAGGGATGCGCAAAGGTCACAGGCTCGTTACAAAGGCGCGCCCCTGCAACACTCCGGCCATTCGAGTGCCTGGCTGCACAGGCAGGAAGGCCCGGGCGACCTGCTCGGATCGTTCCGGGCCAACCGGAGCGCCGGGGGCGGCGCGCGCCTGTTTGGACGCATCGGCGCCCAGACAGGGGCTCAGGCGAACGCCATGACCTCGGGCAACGGTTTGCGCGGCTTCTGCGGCCAGTTGCCCCGGGCCGGGTAGCCGGCGGTGACCAGGATCACCGGAAGCTCATTGGCCGCCAGGTCGAACTCGCGCGCCACCGCCGCGGCATCGAAGCCGCTCATGGGCCCGGTTGCCAGACCCATGCCCTCGGCGGCCAACATCAGGGTCATGGCCGCCAGGGAGGCCGAACGCAACGCCTCGTCACGCTGCAGCTGCGGGTTGCCCCGGTGCGAGCCGGTGGCCGCGGCGACCCAGCCCTCGACCAGCGCCTGATCCAGGATGCCGGCCGCGACCGAGGGCTGCAGCGCCCGCGCGAGCCCCTCATGGGCCTCCAGGGTGCCGCAGACGATGTAGGTGACCGGGGCATCGAGCACCTGCTGCTGGCCGTAGGCCGCCCCGTGCAGGCGCGCCTTGGCCTCGGCGCTGCGCACGGCGATGAACTTCCAGTTCTGCAGGTTGTAGGCCGATGGTGCGCGGGCGGCCAGGCGCACCAGCTCGCTGACCTGTTCGTCCGACAGGTCGCGACTGGTGTCGTAGCGACCGGTCGATACGCGGGACTCGATGATCTGCTTGATGAAGTCGGACATGGGATTCTCCTCTGACGATGAATGATGAAGACCGCAGCGCGTGCCACGCTCGGCCAGGTTGCCGATCAGCGCTGCAGTTGTGCGGCCGGCGCCGCGGGCGGTAGCGGAGCCGGCGCCGCTGAAGCCCACTGCACCGCCAGGATGCTGCCGAGCACCGCCAGCAGGCCCAGCAGCGACAGGCCGGTCAGGCTCTGGCCGAGCAGCGCCCAGCCGAGGACCACCGCGGTCAGGGGGCTGAGCAGGCCCAGCGAGGACACCGCGACCGGCGTCAGCCGGGCGATGCCGCGAAACCACAGGGCATAGGCCAGCAGCGCGCCGAACAACGACAGGTAGGCATAGGCCAGACACTGGCTGAGGCTCAAGCTCGGCAACGGCGGGTCGAGACGCCAGGCCACCGGCGCCAGCAGCAGCCCGCCGAGCAGCAACTGCCAGCCGGTGAAGGCCAGCAGCGGCACCTGCGGGCGCCAGCGCCGCGCCAGGTAGGTCCCGGCCGCCATGCAGGCGGTGCCGACGAAGGCCGCGGCAATGCCGAGCGAATCCCACACGGCCCCCGGCGCCAGTAGCAGCGCGGCCATGCCGGCCACCCCCAGCGCGCCAGCGCCCAGGGCCAGGTTGGCCGGCCGGCGACTGTCCAGCCCCCACACCAGGCCCATCACCAGCAGCGGCTGCAAAGCACCGACTACGGCCGCCAGGCCGCCGGGCAGGCGGTAGGCGGCGACGAACAGCAGGGCCTGGAAGAAGCCGATGTTCAGCGCCGCGAGCACGGCCAGGCGAAACCAGGCCGCACGGCCGGGCCAGTGCCGGCTGTACAGCACCAGCAACAAGCCGGCAGGCAGGCAGCGCAGCAGCGCGGCGGTGAAGGGCCGGTCCGGCGGCAACAACTCGGTGGTGACGATATAGGTCGAGCCCCAGATGGCCGGTGCCAGGGCGGTGATCAGCACATCGACCCAGGGCAGGGGTGCTTGCTTGCTGCTCATGCAATTACCTTCAATTCAAGATAAAATCAGAGCCTCGCACAGAATAATCTTGATATCAAGATAGATAAGGGGTATCCGATGAGCACAGATCGACGAGCGGATGCGGTAGACGCCATCCTCGCGCAATGGCGCCGCGAGCGCCCGGACCTGCAACTCGGCCCCATGGGCAGCATCGGCCGGCTCAAGCGCTGCGCCACCCTGCTCGGCCGGCGCCTGGACGAAACCTTCGCCACCTTCGGCCTGAGCGCCTGGGAGTTCGACGTGCTGGCGACCCTGCGCCGCTCCGGTGCGCCCTACTGCCTGGCGCCGACCGAGCTGTTCGCCACCCTGATGGTCACCTCCGGCACCATGACCCACCGCCTGAAGAGCCTGGAGGCCAGCGGCTGGGTGCAGCGCGAGGCCAACCCGGCGGACGCGCGCAGCCTGCTGGTGCGCCTGACCGACGACGGCAAGGCGCTGATCGACCGCGCGGTGACGGCCCACGTGGACAACGAGCAGCGGATCATGGCGCCGCTGGACGCCGCCGAACTGGCAGCACTGGACGCCGGCCTGAGGCGCCTGCTGGCGATGCTGGAGGCGGCGGACGGCTGATGCGCGCCCTCACTCGGCCTGGCGCGGCAGCATCAGGGTCACCCGCAGGCCGCCTTCGCGCAGGTTCTGCAGGCTCAGCTCGCCGCCGTGGCTGTGGGCGATGTTGCGCGCGATGCCCAGGCCCAGGCCGTAGCCCTGCTGCTGGCCGGCCAGGCGGAAATGCGGCTCGAACACCTGCTCCAGGCGCTGTTCGGGCACCCCCGGCCCCTCGTCGTCGACGTGCAGGACGAAGGCCTTGCCGTCGTCCTCGATCCGCAGGTGGGCGCGCTCGCCGTACTTCAGGGCGTTGTCCACCAGGTTGCCGATGCAGCGCTTGAGCGCCAGCGGCTTTCCCGGGTAACTGGCCAGGGCCTGGCCCTCGAGGGTCACCCGGCCGTTGCCGGCCGGCGCCAGGTAGGGCTCGATCACGCAGTTGAGCAGATGGTTGAGGTCGACCGGCTCGATGTTCTCGTGGATGTCGGTGTCCTTGACGCACTGCAGCGCGCCCTTGACCAGCATCTCCAGCTCGTCCAGGTCGCGGCCGAACTTGGCCTGCAACGCCTCGTCGTCGAGCAATTCGACGCGCAGGCGCAGGCGGGTGATGGGCGTGCGCAGGTCGTGGGAGATCGCGCTGAACAGCTGGCTGCGCTCGCGCAGGTAGCGGCCGATGCGTTCGCGCATGTTGTTGAAGGCGCGGCTGACCTCCACCACCTCGCTGCCGCCAGCCTCGGCCAGCGGCTCCACCTCGCTGCCCAGGGACATCTCCCGCGCCGCCACCGCCAGGCGCTTGAGCGGCCGGCTCTGCCAGTGCACCAGCAGGCCGATGAACAGCAGCAGGAAGCTGCTGGTGAGGATGATGAACCACAGCTGCTGGGCCGGCAGCCCCTGTTGCTCCAGGCTGACATAGGGTTCGGGCATCAGCGAGGCGAGGTACAGCCATTCGTTCGGCGCGATCCGGATCTGCGTCACCAGCACCGGCGGATTCAGCGGCTCCAGGCTCAGGGCGTAGTGCGCCCAGGAACGGGGCAGCTGGTCGAGCTTCAGGGCGCTGTTGAAGATCAGCAGGTCATCCGGGCTGACGAACTGCACGGAAAGGTCCAGGTCCTTGCCCAGGCGCTCGCGCAGCGTCGCATCCACGGCATCGAGCACCGCGCGCTTGCGCGGGGTCTGCGGCAGCACCTGCATGTCCAGCGGCTTGTCGTTGAGCGAGACGAAGAACCGCGTGCCGCCCATGTTGCGCAACTGGTCGAGCACCAGCGGCCGGTAGCCCAGGGGCAGGGAGCGGAAGTAGCCGACGCTGGCGGCCATCGACTGGGCCAGGCTGCGCGCGCTGGTGAGCAGCCCCTCCATCTGGCTGGCGCGCAACTGCGAGACCCAGATGAAACTCGACAGGGCCTGGGCCAGCAGCACCACCAGCAGGGTCAGCAGCAGCATGCGCGCCAGCAGCGAGCGCGGCACCGGCAGCAGCCGGCGCAGGTTAATGGCCATCGCCCAGGTACGGCGTGACGCTGGCCGCCAGCAGGTAGCCGCTGCCGCGCACCGTGCGGATCAGCCGCGACGGCTTGTCGGTGTCGCGCAGGCGCTGGCGCAGGCGGCTGACCGCCATGTCGACGATGCGCTCCAGCGGCATCACCTCGCGGCCACGGGTGGCGTTGCCGATGGTGTCGCGGTCGAGGATCTGCTGCGGATGGTCGAGAAACAGCTTGAGCAGGGCGAAGTCGGCGCCGGAGAGGATCACCTCCTCGCCGTCGGCGTGGAACAGCCGGTGGCTGACCATGTCCAGGCGCCAGTCATCGAAGGCCAGCACCTCGCTGCCGCGCTCATGGCTGAAATGGGCGCGGCGCAGCAGGGCCTTGATCCGCGCCAACAGCTCGCGGGGGCTGAACGGCTTGCCCAGGTAGTCGTCGGCGCCCAGCTCCAGGCCGATGACCCGGTCGGCCTCGTCGGAACTGGCGGTGAGCATGATGATCGGCACCTGGGCGAAACGCTGGTGCTCGCGCACCCAGCGGCACAGGCTGAAGCCGTCCTCGTCGGGCAGCATCACATCGAGGATCAGCAGATCCGCCGGCTCGGCGCACAGTCCCTGGCGCAAACCCGCGCCATCGCCGACCGTGCGCACCTGGAAGCCGGCGCGGCTCAGGTAGGTGTGCAGCAGCTCGCGAATTTCCTGGTCGTCATCGACCAGCAATATCGACTTTCCGGGCAGGCTCATGCTCCGCCATCCTTATTGTTAGATCATCGGCCGCAGGCGGCGCGAACGGGCGCGCGCCAGCCTACACCCGGGCCGTGGCAAATACTTGCTGCAAAGCGACACCCGCGCCCATCAGCCCCGGGTACTCGGCCGTCACCAGCCACGCCGGCACCCCGTCGAAATACGGGCTCATGACGCCCTTGTCGCGCAGGCAGCGGGCGAAGCCGCTGGCCAGGAACAGCTCGGCGAAACGCGGCACCACGCCGCCGACTATGTAGACGCCGCCGCGGCCTCCCAGGCTCAGCACCAGGTTGCCGGCCGCACGGCCGAGCCAGCAGCAGAACTGCTCGACCACCGCCTGCGCCGGGGCGTCGCCGGCCAGCGCCGCCGCGGTGACCTCGGCCGGCGAGCCCAGGTGCGGCTCATGGCCATCCAGGGCACAGAGGGCGCGGTACAGCGCCAGCAGGCCGCCGCCACTGAGCACGTCCTCGGCGCGCACATGGCCGAGCTGGCGATACAGCTGCTGCCACAACGCGGCCTCGCGCGGACTGCCGATCGGCAGGTCGACGTGGCCGCCCTCACCCGGCAGCGCCAGCCAACTGCCGTCGGCCGACTGCAGCAGGGTGCCGACGCCCAGGCCGGTGCCGGGGCCGATCACCACGCAGGGGCGGTGCGCCTCCGGCGCGCCGGGACAGACCTGCAGGCGCTCGTCCTCGCGCAGGCGGGTCATGCCCAGGGCCATGGCGGAGAAGTCGTTGACCAGCAGCAACTCGCGTACCTGCAGTTCGCGGCAGAAGGCCGCGCGGCTGATGCGCCAGTGGTTGTTGGTGAAGCGGAACAGGTCGCCGCCCACCGGCCCGGCGCAGGCCAGGCACACCGCGTCCACCGCGCCGAGCGGCAGCCCGAGCTCACCCAGATAGGCGCGGATCGCCGCCTCCGGCCCCGGGTAGTCGGCGGTGGCCAGCACCCGCACCGACTCCAGCTGCGCGTCGCGCCACAGGGCGAAACGCGCATTGGTGCCGCCGATGTCGCCGACCAGCGCCAGCTTCACTTGAGCGATTCCAGGCTGGCGGTGAAGGCGCTGGCGCCCTGCTCGGCCGAGCTGAAGGCCTGGCGCATGAAGGCGAACAGCTCGCGGCCGCACCCCTCGGCGTCGACCAGGTCGTCGACCGCGGGCTCCCGTGCCGCCAGCTCGGCGGCGTCCACCAGCAGCCGCAGCTCGCCGCTGGCGCCGTCGACGCGGATCAGGTCGCCGTCGCGCACCCGCGCCAGCGGGCCGCCATCGTAGGCCTCGGGACAGACATGGATGGCCGCGGGGATCTTGCCCGAGGCGCCGGACATGCGCCCGTCGGTGACCAGCGCCACCTTGAAGCCGCGATCCTGCAGCACGCCGAGGAAGGGGGTCATCTTGTGCAGTTCGGGCATGCCGTTGCTGCGCGGGCCCTGGAAGCGCATCACCGCGACGAAATCGCGCTCCAGTTCGCCGGCCTTGAAGGCATCGGCCAGTGCCTGCTGATCGTGGAACACCCGCGCCGGCGCCTCGACCACCTGGTGCTCGGGCGCCACCGCGGAGACCTTCATCACCCCGCGCCCGAGGTTGCCCTGCATCAGGCGCAGGCCACCCTCGGCGGAGAACGGGTTGGCCACCGGGCGCAGCACGCTTTCGTCGTGGCTCTTGCTCGGGCCGTCGCGCCAGACCAGCTCGCCGTCCTCGAGGAAGGGCTCGCGGCAGTAGCGGGACAGGCCGTGGCCGGCCACGGTGTTGACGTCCTCGTGCAGCAGGCCGGCCTCGAGCAGCTGGCGAATGAGGAAGGCCATGCCGCCGGCGGCCTGGAAGTGGTTGATGTCGGACTTGCCGTTGGGATAGACGTGGGCCAGGGTCGGGGTCACCGCGGAGAGGTCGGCCATGTCCTGCCAGGTCAGCTGGATGCCGGCGGCGCGGGCGATGGCCGGCATGTGCAGGGTGTGGTTGGTCGAGCCGCCGGTGGCATTCAGCGCGACGATGGAGTTGACCAGGCAGCGCTCGTCGACGATCCGCCCCAGCGGCATGAACTGGCCGCTCTGCCGGGTCAGGCGGGTGATCTGCCGGGCCGCCTCGGTGGTCAGGGCGTCGCGCAGCGGTGTGCCCGGGTTGACGAAGGAGGCGCCCGGCAGGTGCAGGCCCATCACCTCCATCAGCAGCTGGTTGGTGTTGGCGGTGCCGTAGAAGGTGCAGGTGCCGGGGCTGTGGTAGGCGGCCATCTCGGCGGCCAGCAGCTCGTCGCGGCTGGCCTTGCCCTCGGCGTAGCGCTGGCGCACGTCGGCCTTCTCCTTGTTCGACAGGCCGGAGGGCATGGGCCCGGCCGGCACGAACAGGCTCGGCAGGTGGCCGAAACGCAGCGCGCCCATCAGCAGGCCTGGGACGATCTTGTCGCAGATGCCCAGGTACACCGCCGCATCGAACATGTTGTGCGACAGCGCCACGGCGGTGGACATGGCGATCACCTCGCGGCTGGCGATGCCCAGCTCCATGCCCGGCTCGCCCTGGGTCACGCCGTCGCACATGGCCGGCACGCCACCGGCGAACTGGCCGACCGAGCCGACCTCGCGCAGGGCCTGTTTGATCCGCTCCGGATAGTCCTGGTAGGGCTGGTGCGCCGAGAGCATGTCGTTATAAGCAGAAACTATGGCGACGTTGGCCGCATCCATCAGGCGCAGGGTCTGCTTGTCCTGGCTGCCGCAGCCGGCCACCCCATGGGCGAAGTTGGCGCATTGCAGCTTGCCGCGCTGCGGGCCCTCGCTGGCGGCCGCATCGATCATCGCCAGGTAGCGCGCGCGCGTGGCGCGGCTACGGTCAATCAGGCGGTCGGTTACCTCAAGGACGCGGGGATGCATGTTGTCGACTCCAGGCTGGCGAATGACGATATTTTGTACTTACTACGAGAATATTGCCAGTCAAACGGCTTGATTTCTACACCTTTGAATATAATCTTGTAATTCCAACAACAAAATCACGAGACCTCCACCATGACCCTACGAATCGCCATCAATGGCTTCGGCCGCATCGGCCGCAACGTCCTGCGCGCCCTCTACAGCCAGGACTACCGCCAACAACTGCAGGTCGTGGCGATCAACGACCTGGGCGACAGCGCGATGAACGCGCACCTGTTCAAATACGACAGCGTGCACGGCATCTTCGAAGGCCAGGTGCAGGCCGACGGCGAGCATCTGACGGTCAATGGCGACCGCATCGCCGTCAGCGCCATTCGCAATCCGGCCGAGCTGCCGTGGCGGGCCCTGCAGGTCGACCTGGTGCTCGAGTGCACCGGGCTGTTCACCGAACGCGACAAGGCCGCCGCCCACCTGCGTGCCGGCGCCCACAAGGTACTGATCTCGGCACCGGCCAAGGGCGCCGACGCCACCCTGGTGTTTGGCGTCAACCAGGACGTGCTGCGCCAGTCCATGCAGATCATCTCCAACGCCTCCTGCACCACCAACTGCCTGGCGCCGGTGGCCCAGGTGCTGCAGCGCGAGCTGGGCATCGAGCAGGGCCTGATGACCACCATCCACGCCTACACCAACGACCAGAACCTCTCCGACGTCTATCACGGCGACCCCTACCGCGCCCGCTCGGCGACCCAGTCGATGATCCCGACCAAGACCGGCGCCGCCGAGGCAGTGGGCCTGGTGCTCCCGGAACTGGCCGGCAAGCTGACCGGCATGGCCGTACGGGTGCCGGTGATCAACGTCTCGCTGGTCGACCTGACCCTGCAGGTCAAGCGCGAGACCACGGCCGAGGAGATCAACGCCCTGCTCAAGGCGGCCAGCGAGCAATCGCCGGTGCTCGGCTACAACAGCCTGCCCCTGGTGTCCTGCGACTTCAACCACAACCCGCTGTCGTCGATCTTCGACGCCAACCACACCAAGGTCAGCGGCAAGCTGGTCAAGGTCATGGCCTGGTACGACAACGAATGGGGCTTCTCCAACCGCATGCTCGACAGCGCCCTGGCGCTGTGCCACGCCCCCGCATGAGGCACGGCCGGGCAAGGGCCGGGCAAGGGCCGGGGCCAGGCGGCGGGTGCGCGCCGGCTCGCAAAGTTTTCTGCGGGGGCCTGTAACAAAAGTCCATACCGCCCGTCAGATTGGGTAAGAACGGCACGCGCGATTGCCGGGCGCCGGCATCCGGCGCCGGCGAACCGGGCTGTCACTGCTGCTGTTCTATGCTGAATGCGCATGCATCACCCCCTCAGACATATGGAGATACCCAAGATGAAAACCACTGCTTCCCATGCTGTTTCGGCCGCCGGTCTCGCCCTTGCCCTGGGGGCAGCCCTGGCAATCTCCAGCGCTCCGCTCACCGCCCAGGCGGCGGAGAACGAGAAGTGCTACGGCGTATCCATGAAGGGCAAGAACGACTGCGCCGCCGGCCCCGGCACCACCTGCGCCGGTACCGCCAAGACCGACTACCAGGGCAACGCCTGGAAATTCGTCCCGGAGGGCACCTGCAAGGAAATCGCCTCGCCGACCTCGCCGACCGGCTTCGGCCAGCTCGAGGCCTTCGAGGAAGTGAAGTCCTGATCGGCCAGCAGGAGCGCTGTTGATGATCCCCACCCCCAATCCCCCTGTCAGCAGCGCCCCTGCGCTTCGGCCCGCGCTTCCCAGCCGGGCCGGCATCAGCCTTAAATCGCAGCACTTCGAGGAGATTCTCGATAACCCGCCAGCCGTTGGCTTCTTCGAGGTCCATGCGGAGAACTACATGGTCGCCGGCGGCCCCTTCCACCACTACCTGGGGCTGATCCGCGAGCGCTATCCCCTGTCGATTCACGGCGTCGGATTGTCCATAGGCGGCCAGCAGGCCCTCGACAGCGAACACCTGCAGCGCCTGGCCAGGCTGCTCGAACGCTATCAACCCGAATCATTTTCCGAGCACCTGGCCTGGTCGAGCCATGGCGAGGTGTTCCTCAACGACTTGCTGCCGATCTGCTACGACGCACAGACCCTCGAGCGGGTCTGCGCCCACGTCGATCAGGTCCAGCAGCACCTGCAGCGGCAGATGCTGCTGGAGAATCCGGCAACCTACCTGCAGTTCGCCGGCTCCACCCTGGACGAGGCCCACTTCATCAACGAAGTGGTGCGTCGCACCGGCTGCGGCCTGGTGCTCGACGTCAACAACATCTATGTCTCCTGCATCAACCACCACTGGGACGCCCAGGCCTACCTGCGCGCCCTGCCGCTGGACGCGGTGGGCGAGATCCACCTGGCCGGCTTCACCGAGGACCGCGATGCGGCCGGCGACCGCCTGCTGATCGACAGCCACGGCGCGCCGGTCGACAACGCGGTGTGGCGGCTCTTCGAGGACGCCCTGGGGCTGATCGGGCCGACCCCCACCCTGCTCGAGCGGGACAACGCGGTGCCGCCGCTGGATGCACTGGTGCGCGAAGCGCAGCAGGCCCAGGCGCTGCTCGATGCCTGTGAGCCGCGTCGACAGCAGGCCCGGGCATGAGCATGCAGCAGCAATTCGCCGCCGCCCTGCTCGATCCACAGCTGGATTGCCCGGCACAGCTGCGCGCCTGGAACGGCTCCGACCCGGCACAGCGTTTCGCCGTCTACCGCAACAACGTACTCAGCTCCCTGGTCGATGCCCTGGCCGCCAGCTTCCCGGTGGCCCAGCAGTTGGTGGGCGAGGCCTTCTTCCGCGCCATGGCGGCCGAGTTCGTGCGTGGCGCGCCGCCACGCTCGCGCATCCTGGCCTACTACGGGGCCGGCTTCCCGGCCTTCATCGAAGGCTTCGCGCCGGCCGCCGGCCTGCCCTACCTGGCGGACGTGGCGCGCCTGGAACTGCTGCGCATCGAGGCCTACCACGCCGCCGACGCCGCCCCCGTCGCCCATGATGCGCTGGCCGCCGCCCTGGCCACTCCCGAGCGCGTCGGCGCCCTGCACTTCCAGCTGCACCCGGCACTCGGCGTGCTCGCGTCGGCCTTCGCGGTGGTCTCGCTGTGGGCCGCCCATCAGGGCGAACGACGGCTCACCGGCCTGGACCCCGGCCTGGGCGAATGCGCCCTGGTCCAGCGCCGGGCGCTGGAGGTCGAGGTACTCGGCATCCGCCCGGGCGCCGCGCGCTTCATCCAGGCCCTGCAGCAGGGACGCCCCCTGGGGCAGGCCGCAGCAGACGCCCTGGCGCACGACGCCGAATTCGACCTCGGCCACTGCCTGGCCCAGCTGCTCGGCAGCGGCGCCATCATCCGCTTCGCCTACGCCAACCAAGGACAACAGCCATGAGCAATTCCGCCGACCTGGCCCGCGCCGCCGCCCCCGTCCGCCTGATCGCCTGGGCGATCGACCTGTGCAAGCTGATTCCCTACAGCCTGGTGGCCCTGCTCGGTCGCTTCTCGATCGCCGCGGTGTTCTGGAAGTCCGGCCAGACCAAGATCGAGGGCCTGGCCATCGACATCGTCGAGGGCACCTTCGAGCTCGGCCTGCCCAGGCTCTCGGCTTCGGCCGTGCCGCTGTTCGAGCACGAGTACCAGGTGCCGCTGCTGCCCGCGGAACTGGCCGCGCAGCTGGCGGCCTTCGCCGAGCACCTGTTTCCCATCCTCATCCTCCTCGGCCTGGCCACCCGTTTCTCCGCCCTGGCGCTGCTCGGCATGACCCTGGTGATCCAGCTGTTCGTCTACCCTGGCGCCTACCCGACCCACGGCGTCTGGGCGGCCGTGCTGCTGCTGCTGGCGGCCAAGGGCCCCGGTGTTCTTGCCCTGGATCAACTCATCGCCAGGCACTATGGTTATAATCGCTGACCCGTCACAGCCGAATCATCACGCCACCATGACCGCCCGCCTGCTCCTGTGCCTGCTGCTCTGCCTCGCGCTGCCCCTCAACGGGCTGGCGGCGCTGGCCGTGCAGGCCGAGCCCTGCCCGATGCCGGCCCAGGCCCATGAGACGCCGATGCCGGCCGGGAGCGATTGCTGCGACGCCCAGAAAAGCGCGCAGCTCGGCAGCAAGGTGTGCAAGAACGGCCAGCAATGCCAGAGCGCCGGCCTGCCCCAACTGGCCACGGCCAGGACGCAGTTCCCCGCCGCGGCCACCCCCGCCCCGACGGGCTACGGCGACTTCCTCCCCTCGCAGGCCCCCGAAGACCTCTGGCGCCCACCCCGCGGCTGATTCCCGTCCTGTCCTGAACGTCGCTGCGCGCTCCCTGGTGCACAGCGACACGTGCGCCTGCGCGTGTGCCGGCGCTGGATCATCAGCGGAACTCCTGCCATGAGAACACCTGAAACCCGCAGCGGGCGCACCGGCGCGCTGCTGGCCGCCTGCCTGCTGGCCCTGCCCGCCTGGGCGGCCGCCCTGACCCTGGACGAAGCCCTGCAGCTGGCCGAGCGACAGGCGCCCTCGCTGGCCGCCCAGGCAGCCGGCGTCGACGCCGCCCGCAACGCGGCCATTCCCGCCGGCGAACTGCCGGACCCCAAGCTGCTGCTCGGCCTGCAGAACGTCCCCGCCGAAGGCCCCGACCGCGGCAGCCTCAACAGCGACTTCATGACCATGCAGATGGTCGGCGTCATGCAGGAGGTGCCCAATCGCGCCAAGCGCCGGGCACGGGTAGAGGTGGCCCAGGCCGGTATCCGGCGGGCCGACGCCGAGCAGCGGATCGAGCGGCTCAGGGTCAGACGGGAAACCGCCATGGCCTGGATCTCGACCCTGGCCGTCGAGCAGAAGCTCGACCTGTTCGCCAACCTCTACGAGGAGAACCGCCTGCTCGCCAAGGCCGTGCAGGCGCGCATCGCCGGTGCTCGCGGCCAGGTCGCCGACAGCGTGGTGCCCAAGCAGGAGGCGGCCCTGCTGGCCGAGGAGGAAGATCGGCTGATCGCCGCACGCACCCGGCAGCAGGCCGCACTGCGGCGCTGGATCGGCGAGACGGCCACGCAGGCACCGGTCGGCCGCCAGCCCCAGTGGCCGGTCGACGCCCAGCACTACCGCAGCCAGCTGCAGCGACACCCGGAGCTGAGCGCCTTCGCGCCCATGACCGAGGAGGCCGAGGCCAGGGTGCGCGAGGCGCTGGCGGACAAGCGCCCGGACTGGAGCTGGGAGCTGGACTACCAGCGCCGCGGCCGCGCGTTCGGCGACATGCTGAGCCTGCAGTTCAGCGTCGACCTGCCGCTGTTTCCGGGCGCCAGGCAGAACCCCAGGATCGCCGCGCGCCACGCCGAGCTGGACCGTGTACAGGCCGAACGCGAAGCGCTGGAACGCGAACATGCCGCGCAGCTGGCCGAGGACCTGGCCGAATACCAGCGCCTGGACCGCGCCGTGCAACGCAGCCAGGACAGCCTGCTGCCGCTGGCCGAGGAAAAGCGCGCCCTGACGATGGCCGGCTACCGCGCCGGCAGCGCCGAGCTCGGCGAGCTGGTGGCCGCCCGCCGCGAACTGATCGAAGCCCGCCTGCGCCATATCGACCTCGAGGAACAGCGCGCCCTGAGCAACGCCCGCCTGTACTTCGCCTATGGAGAATCCCCTTGATGAGCACTCGAATCATGCAAGGCGCCGTGCTTGCCGGCCTGGCGCTCGCCATCGGCGCCCTCGGCGGCTACGGCCTCGCCAGACAGGCCGGCGCCCCCGCCGCCGACACCGCGGCAGCGGCGCCCGCCCCGCAAGGCGAGGTGCTGTACTGGTACGACCCCATGTACCCGCAACAGAAGTTCGACCAACCCGGCAAGTCGCCCTTCATGGACATGCAGCTGGTGCCCCGCTATGCCGACGGCGCCGGCGACAGCGCCGCGGTCAGCATCGATGCCAGCGTCGCCCAGAATCTCGGCATGCGCCTGGCCCCGGTCACCCGCGAGGCCATGAGCGGCAGCCTGGAGGTGGTCGGCAGCCTGACCTTCAACAGCCGCGATGTCGCCGTGGTGCAGGCGCGCAGCGGCGGTTTCGTCGAGCGGGTCTACCCGCTGGCGCCGGACGACCTGCTGGCCGCCGGCGCGCCCCTGGCCGAGCTGCTGGTGCCCGCCTGGGCCCAGGCCCAGGAGGAGTTCCTCGCCCTGCGCGCCACGGCCGAGCCCGAGCTGCTGGCCGCCGCGCGCCAGGGCATGCGCCTGGCCGGCATGCCGGCCGCACTGATCGAGCAGGTGGCGCGCAGCGGCAGGGTGCAGACGCTGTGGACGGCCACCAGCCCCATCGCCGGGGTACTGCAGACCCTCGAGGTGCGCGCCGGCATGACCCTGGCTGCAGGCGAGCCGCTGGCGACCATCAACGGCCTGGCCAGCGTGTGGCTGGACGCCGCGGTGCCCGAGGCCCAGGCCCAGGGCCTGGCGCCCGGCCAGAGGGTCGAGGTGCGCCTGCCGGCCTTGCCCGGCGAGGTGCTGGAAGGACGCATCGAGCGCATCCTGCCCGAGGCCAACCTGGACAGCCGCACCCTGCGGGTCAGGGTCGCACTGGCCAACCCCGATGGCCGCCTGCGGCCGGGGCTGACCGCCCAGGTGCGCCTGGCCCGCCCGGCCGAGCGGGCCGCGCTGTGGGTGCCGAGCGAGGCGGTGATCCGCACCGGCCGCCGTGCCCTGGTGATGCTCGCCGAGGATGGCGGACGCTACCGCCCGGCCGAGGTCCGCCTGGGCCGCGAGACCGGCGACAAGACCCAGGTCCTCGAAGGCCTGCAGGAAGGCCAGCGGGTGGTCGCCTCCGGGCAGTTCCTGCTCGACTCCGAGGCCAGCCTGCGCGGCATCCTCGCCCGGGGCCTGGACGGTCCCCAGACGCCCGCCGCCCAGCCGGCCCTGCACGAGGCCGAAGGCCGGGTCATCGCCATCGACGGCGACTCGCTGCGTCTCGCCCACGGCCCGTTCAAGACCCTCGGCATGCCGGGCATGACCATGAGCTTCCCGCTGGCCGATCCGGCCTTGGCCCAGGGCATCCAGACCGGCGAGCGGGTGCGCGTCGGCGTACGCCAGAGCGATGAGGGCCTGCTGATCGAGCGCCTGGAGAAGCTCGAGGTGCAGCCATGATCGCCGCCCTGATCCGCTGGTCGGTGGGCAACCGCCTGCTGGTGCTGCTGGCCACCCTGTTCGCCACCGCCTGGGGCGTCTGGTCGCTGCAGAACACCCCCATCGATGCGCTGCCCGACCTGTCCGACGTGCAGGTGATCATCCGCACCCCCTACCCCGGCCAGGCCCCGCAGATCGTCGAGAATCAGGTCACCTACCCCCTGGCCACCACCATGCTCGCGGTGCCGGGGGCGAAGACGGTGCGCGCCTATTCGTTCTTCGGCGACAGCTTCGTCTATGTGCTGTTCGAGGACGGCACCGACCTGTACTGGGCGCGCTCGCGGGTGCTGGAATACCTCAGCCAGGTGCAGAGCCGCCTGCCGGCCGGCGCCAAACCGGCCCTGGGGCCGGACGCCACCGGGGTCGGCTGGATCTACCAGTACGCCCTGGTCGATCGCAGCGGGCGGCATGACCTGGCCCAGCTGCGCGCCCTGCAGGACTGGTTTCTCAAGTTCGAACTGAAGACCCTGGCCAACGTCGCCGAGGTGGCGACCATCGGCGGCATGGTCAAGCAGTACCAGGTACAGCTCGACCCGCTCAAGCTGGCCAGCCTGGGCATCACCCAGGCCGAGGTGACGGCGGCCATCGGCCGCGCCAACCAGGAAACCGGCGGTGCGCTGCTGGAGCTGGCGGAGACCGAGTTCATGGTGCGCGCCTCCGGCTACCTGCAGACGCTGGCGGACTTCCGCGCCATTCCCCTGCGCCTGGATCGCGGCGGCGTGCCGGTGACCCTCGGCGACGTGGCGCACATCCAGCTCGGCCCGGAGATGCGCCGCGGCATCGCCGAGCTGGACGGCGAGGGCGAAGTGGTCGGCGGCGTGGTGATCCTGCGCAGCGGCAAGAACGCCCGCGCCACCATCGCCGCGGTCAAGACCAAGCTCGAGGCGCTCGAGGCCAGCCTGCCGGAGGGGGTGGAGATCGTCACCACCTATGACCGCAGCCAGCTGATCGACCGCGCGGTACGCAACCTGGGCGAAAAGCTGGTGGAGGAGTTCATCGTCGTCGCCCTGGTCTGCGCCCTGTTCCTCTGGCACCTGCGCTCCTCCCTGGTGGCCATCGTCTCCCTGCCGGTCGGCGTGCTGATCGCCTTCGCGGTCATGCAGCAGCAGGGCATCAACGCCAACATCATGTCCCTCGGCGGCATCGCCATCGCCATCGGCGCGATGGTCGACGCCGCGGTGGTGATGATCGAGAACGCCCACAAGAAGGTCGAGGCCTGGCGCGAGGCCCATCCCGGCGAGGAGCTCAAGGGCGAGCAGCACTGGCAGGTGATGACCGCGGCGGCGGTGGAGGTCGGCCCGGCGCTGTTCTTCTGCCTGCTGATCATCACCCTGTCGTTCGTCCCGGTGTTCACCCTGCAGGCCCAGGAGGGCCGTCTGTTCGGCCCCCTGGCCTTCACCAAGACCTACGCCATGGCCGCCGCCGCCGGCCTGTCGGTGACCCTGGTGCCGGTGCTGATGGGCTACTGGATTCGCGGGCGGATTCCCTCCGAGGCGCGCAACCCGCTGAACCGCGGGCTGATCCGCCTCTACCAGCCGGCCCTGGAAGGGGTGCTGCGCTGGCCCAGGACCACGCTGCTGGTGGCCGTGCTGGTGTTCCTCAGCGCCCTGTGGCCCCTGTCACGCCTGGGCGGCGAGTTCCTGCCGCCGCTGGACGAGGGCGACCTGCTGTACATGCCCTCGGCCCTGCCCGGGCTGTCGGCGCAGCAAGCCGCGCAGCTGCTGCAGCAGACCGACCGGCTGATCAAGACGGTGCCGGAAGTCGCCCACGTGTTCGGCAAGGCCGGCCGCGCCGAGACCGCCACCGACCCGGCGCCGCTGGAGATGTTCGAGACCACCATCGCTTTCAAGCCCCAGGAGCAATGGCGCGCCGGCATGACGCCGGACAGGCTGGTGGAGGAGCTGGACCGGGTGGTGCAGGTGCCGGGGCTGACCAATATCTGGATTCCGCCGATCCGCAACCGCATCGACATGCTCGCCACCGGTATCAAGAGCCCGATCGGGGTTAAGGTCGCCGGCAGCGACCTGGCGCAGATCGACGAGACCACCCAGGCCATCGAGCAGGTGGCCAAGCAGGTGCCGGGGGTCAGCTCGGCGCTGGCCGAGCGCCTCACCGGCGGCCGCTACATCGACGTCGACATCGACCGCCAGGCCGCGGCGCGCTATGGCCTGAACATCGCCGATGTACAGGCCATAGTCGCCGGCGCCATCGGTGGCGAGAATATCGGCGAGACCATCGAGGGTCTGGCGCGTTTCCCCATCAGCCTGCGCTATCCGCGGGAATGGCGCGACTCCCTGGGCGGCCTGGAACAACTGCCGATCTACACCCCCCAGGGCAGCCAGATCACCCTCGGCACGGTGGCGCGCATCGCGGTCAGCGACGGCCCGCCGATGCTCAAGAGCGAGAACGCGCGGCCCTCGGGCTGGGTCTACGTGGACGTGCGCGGCCGTGACCTGGCCTCGGTGGTGGCCGACCTGCGCGGCGCCATCGAGCAGCAGGTGCGCCTGCAGCCGGGCGTCAGCCTGAGCTACTCGGGGCAGTTCGAGTTCCTCGAGCGGGCCAACGCACGGCTCAAGCTGGTGGTGCCGGCCACCCTGCTGATCATCTTCGTGCTGCTCTACCTGTGCTTCGCCCGCTTCAGCGAGGCGGCGCTGATCATGCTCACCCTGCCCTTCGCCCTGGTCGGTGGAGTCTGGTTCCTCTACCTGCTGGGCTACAACCTGTCGGTGGCCACCGGGGTCGGTTTCATCGCCCTGGCCGGGGTCGCCGCCGAGTTCGGCGTGATCATGCTGCTGTACCTGAAGAACGCCTGGGAGGCGAGCCAGGCGGCTGGCCATCACGGCGAGAACGCGCTGCTCGAGGCGATTCGCGAGGGCGCCGTGCAGCGCGTACGGCCCAAGGCCATGACCGTGGCGGTGATCATCGCCGGCCTGTTGCCGATCCTGCTCGGCAGCGGCACCGGCAGCGAGGTGATGAGCCGCATCGCCGCGCCCATGGTCGGCGGCATGCTCAGCGCGCCGCTGCTGTCGCTGTTCGTGCTGCCGGCGGCCTACCGCCTGATGCACGGCCGCGGCGTGGCGCGGGCCGGTGCCACAGGCGCCCTGCCGGCGGCCGCGAGCGACTAGCCGCTCGGGCCGAGGCGGCCGGCGAGGTAGTCGAGGAAGCAGCCGATGCGCGAGGCCAGCGCGGTGTTGCGGTAGTACACCGCGTGGATCGCCTGGCGCACCTCGACGGTGGCCTGTGGCAGCAGCTGTACCAGCTCGCCGCGGGCGCGGTCGCCACGGGTCATGAAATCGGCCAGGCAGACGATGCCGGCGCCGGCCAGGGCCAGTTGGCGCAGGGTCTCGCCGCTGGAGGCCACAAGGCTGGGGCTGATCGCCAGGCTGTCGCCCAGCGCGTGGCGCAGCGGCCAGTGGTTGAGGCTGTCCGGCTGGGTGAAGCCGAGCAGGCTGTGACCGGCCAGCGCCTCGACGCTCTGCGGCGTGCCATGGGCCGCCAGATAGGCCGGGCTGGCGAGCACGCGCAGACGGTTGCTGCCCAGCGGGCGGGCATGCAGGCTCGAGTCGCGCAGCGCACCGATGCGGATGGCGACATCGGTGCGCTGCTCGAGCAGGTCGATGATGCGCTCGCTGCTGTGCAGCTCCAGCTGGATCTGCGGGTACTGCCGGCGAAAATCCTCGATCAGCGGCACCACCACATGCAGCATGAAAGGCGCCGCGGCATTCACCCGCAGGCGCCCTGCCGGCTGCTGGCGGCGCAGAGCCATCTGCTCTTCGGCCTCGTCCACCGCAGCGACGATCCGCCGCGCCTGGACGAGGAACACCTGGCCCTCCTCGGTCAGCTCCAGGCGGCGGGTGGTACGGCGCAGCAGGGTGGTCTCGAGCTTGGTTTCCAGGCGGCCCAGGGCACGACTGATGCCCGAGGTGGTCTGCGCCAATTGCTCGGCCGCAGCGGTGATGGAGCCGCTGTCGACCACATGGATAAAGGCTTGCAGCTCGTCCAGGGTGCTTTTCATTGTTGAATATTAATCAAATATCTTCTGCCTGAAACCCGGTTTTTCTGCATGAGTCCGCGTCGGACACTGCGCGCCATTCATCCAGAACCGGAGTTTTTGCCATGCCCATTGCCCTCCTGGCGCTGACCCTCAGCGCCTTCGCCATCGGTACGACTGAGTTCGTTATCGTTGGTCTGATTCCCACTATTGCCGCCGATCTCGGTGTAAGCCTGCCTTCCGCCGGCCTGCTGGTCAGCCTCTACGCCCTCGGCGTGGCGATCGGCGCGCCGCTGCTCACCGCGCTGACCGGCAAGCTGCCGCGCAAGCGCCTGCTGCTGGGGCTGATGGTGTTGTTCACCGGCGGCAACCTGCTGGCCTGGCAGGCACCTGGCTACGAATCGCTGATCGTCGCGCGCATCGTCACCGGCCTGGCCCATGGGGTGTTCTTCTCCATCGGCTCGACCATCGCCACCAGCCTGGTGGCGAAGGAGAAAGCCGCCAGCGCCATCGCCATCATGTTCACCGGCCTGACCGTGGCCCTGGTCACCGGCGTGCCGCTGGGCACCTTTATCGGCCAGCACTTCGGCTGGCGCGAGACCTTCCTGGCGGTCTCCGCCCTGGGCCTGATCGCCTTCGTCGGCAGCCTGCTGTTCGTGCCGCGCGACATTCCCCAGGGCAAGCCCGCCGCGCTGCTGCAGCAACTGGCGGTGCTCAAGCAGCCGCGGCTGCTGCTGGTGTATGGGATGACGGCGCTGGGCTACGGCGGCACCTTCACCGCCTTCACCTTCCTCGCGCCGATTCTGCAGGACATCGCCGGCTTCAGCGCCGGGGCCGTCAGCCTGGTGTTGCTGGTGTACGGCCTGTCGGTGGCGGTGGGCAATATCTGGGGCGGCAAGCTGGCCGACCGCAAGGGGCCGATAGAGGCCCTGAAACTGATCTTCCTGCTGCTCGCCGGGGTGCTCCTGCTGCTCACCTTCACCGCCAGCAATCCCTGGCTGGCACTCGGCACCGTGCTGCTGTGGGGCGCGCTGGCCTTCGGCAACGTGCCGGGCCTGCAGCTGTATGTGGTGCGCCAGGCCGAGCGCCATGCGCCGCACGCCGTGGACGTGGCCTCGGGCCTGAACATCGCCGCCTTCAACCTCGGCATCGCCGGCGGCGCCTGGGGCGGCGGGCTGATCGTCAGCCAGCTCGGCCTGATCCACACCGCCTGGATCGGCGCCCTGGTGGTGCTGCTGGCCCTGGCCCTGACTGCCTGGAGCGGCCACCTGGATCGCCAGGGCAGCCTCCAGACGACCGCGGACGGCACACTGGCCGCCGATCACTAAAGCGCACGGTAAGCGTCGCCCTCAGAAATCCACCTTGCCCCGCCCCGCCTTGATCGCCCCGCGCTTGGTTTTACCTTCCAGCCGGCGTTTCTTCGAGCCCAGGGTCGGCTTGGTCGGGCGGCGGGCCTTCTCGGTCTTGCCGGCGCTGCGGATCAGCTCGGCCAGGCGCTCCAGGGCATCGGCGCGGTTCTGCTCCTGGGTGCGGTACTGCTGGGCCTTGATGACGATCACGCCGCCGGCGGTGATGCGGCTGTCGCGCAGGGCCAGCAGGCGCTCCTTGTAGAACGGCGGCAGCGACGAGGCCTGGCTGTCGAAGCGCAGGTGCACGGCGCTGGACACCTTGTTGACGTTCTGCCCGCCGGCGCCCTGGGCACGGATGGCAGTCAGCTCGACTTCATCGTCGGGCAGGTGGACGCTGTTGGAGATCACCAGCATGGCGGGGTCTTGGCGAGGAAGGTGTGCCCAGGATACCCCATCAGCGCTCGCCAAACGCCTCGCCATGCTCCCGGCGCCATTGCGCCACGGGCCGGAAGCCGGGCCGCCCGCGGAGCTGTTGCTCGGTGAAGGCCAGCAGTTGCGCGTCGTCCCGCTCCAGGTCGATGGCGAACCTGCAGGGCTGGTCGACATGCCAGGGCGTGTCGGCGAACACCTCCAGGCGGTTGCCCTCCGGGTCGCGGAAGTAGATCGACCAGGTGCTGCCGTGGGACACCGCGTCCACGGCCACGCCGGCCTCCGCGCGCAGCGCCTGGTAGAAGCGGCGCACTCCGGCGAGGTCCGCGACACGGAAGGAGATGTGATCGAGGGGGCTGTCCGTGGGTCGCCCGGACGGCCGCGGGTTGAGCACCAGCTGGTGGTGCTCGCCGGCATTGCGGCTGAGGAACACCATGGCGTCCGCGCCGGCGCCCCTGTCGGTGACGATGAAGCCGAGGCAGGCGGTGTAGAAGGCCTCCATGCGCGCCGCATCGCGCACATAGAGTTCGAAATGACTCAGGGCCAGATCGGGAAAAGCCGTTGCGTGGGCCTCGCTCATGGTGGCCGGACTCCCTCGTTGCGCAGTGCTGGCAGGCTCGGCCGCTTCGCCAGGCAGGCTGACGCGCGGCTGCTTCCAGCATAGTGCCCTGCTTCGCTCGACACGGCCACGGGGCGCGTGGGCCTGCTCGACGCCGGCCGCCGCGCCTTCGCCGTCATGTGCCGGGCACCATGCGCGGCATTGCTTGCCACCGGGGCCCTGCCGGGATCCTGAATGCGCAGCAGACCGGAGCAGATGCACAAGGCGGCCTCACTGCAGTGCAGTTGTTCCCGCGCGGTTCTGGGCAGAACCCCCTGAAAATCCGGGACGTTAGGCAGCGGCACGCATTCGGCGCGCCATCTGATCCGCTTTTTAAATAAAAACCTGAGTCTGTTACCGAAGACGCCCCGGGTCGATCATGCCCCCGCCTGACCACTGCCAGAGGGGGCGATGCCCATGACCGAACGCATACCCGCGCGCCTCGTCGAGACCCTCGACCCGCGCAGCCCGCTACGCCTGACGCCCGCCCAGGCCGGGGGCGCCATCCACACCCGCAGCTTCACCGGGCTGTTCCGCGACCTGCGCCGCTATGGCGCCGGCGCTCTCTGCCTGCTGTTCTTCGGCACCGCCTGGCTGGACTGGGACGGCCGCCAGGCGGTGCTCTGGGACCTGGGCAACAGCCGCTTCCACATCTTCGGCGCGACCTTCTGGCCGCAGGACTTCATCCTGCTCTCGGCGCTGCTGATCATCTGCGCCTTCGGCCTGTTCTTCATCACCGTGCTGGCCGGCCGCGTCTGGTGCGGCTATGCCTGCCCGCAGAGCGTCTGGACCTGGCTGTTCATGTGGGTCGAGCGGCTCGCCGAGGGCGAGCGCAACCGGCGCATCCAGCTGGACGCCGCGCCCTGGTCGGCCGCCAAGCTGCTGCGCCGTGCCGCCAAGCATGGCCTGTGGCTGGCCATCAGCCTGGCCACCGCGCTGACCTTCGTCGGCTACTTCACGCCGATCCGCGCGCTGAGCGGCGACCTGTTCGGCCTGCAACTGGGCGCGACCAGCGCCTTCTGGCTGGCCTTCTTCACCGTCGCCACCTACCTCAACGCCGGCTGGCTGCGCGAGCAGGTGTGCCTGCACATGTGCCCCTACTCGCGCTTCCAGAGCGCCATGTTCGACGATGACACCCTGCTGGTGAGCTACGACAGCGCCCGCGGCGAGGGCCGCGGCCCGCGCAAGAAGGGCGCCGATCCGCGCGCCGAGGGCCTGGGCGACTGCATCGACTGCACCCTGTGCGTGCAGGTCTGCCCCACCGGCATCGACATCCGCGACGGTCTGCAGCTGGACTGCATCAGCTGCGGCGCCTGCATCGACGCCTGCGACGAGGTGATGGACAAGATGGGCTACGCCCGTGGCCTGGTGCGCTACAGCTCCAGCCGCGCCCTGGCCGGCGGCAGGACCCGCTGGCTGCGGCCGAAGCTGCTGGGCTACGGCGCCATGCTGCTGCTCATGATCGGCGCCTTCGCCTGGGCCCTGCAGGCCCGCCCCCTGCTGTCGCTGGACGTGAGCAAGGATCGCGGCCTGTACCGCTACAACAGCGCCGGCCAGGTGGAGAACAGCTACCGCCTCAAGCTCATCAACAAGAGCCAGCAGGCCCGGCGCTATGCCCTGGTCCTGGTCGACGCTCCCGGCCTGAGGCTGCAGGGCCCGGGCGAACTGAACCTGGCGCCCGGGGAAATCCGCGACCTGCCGGTCAGCGTGGCGCGCATCGGCACCCCGGCTGGAGGGGCGACACAATCGCTGCGCTTCGAGGTGCGCGAGCTGGACGAACCCGGCACCCGGGTCGGCACCGCCAGCACCTTCATCGCCCCCCGCGCGCCCTGAGCCCCCTCGCATGGGCAGCCGTCAGCCAGTACAGTGGTGCGCTGAATCTGCAGCCACCGCGGGCCCCGACCGGATGAAGCGATACGAGAGGCTGGCCGACCAGATCGCCGCGCTGATCCGCAGCGGCGTGCTGGCGCCCGGGGCACGGGTGCCCTCGGTGCGCCACGCCAGCCGCAGCCACGGGGTCAGCCCGTCGACCGTGTTCCAGGCCTACTACCTGCTGGAGGACCGAGGGCTGATCCAGGCCCGCCCGCGCTCCGGCTACTTCGTCCGCGAGCACGCCCGCCAGCTGCTGCCCGAACCGGAGATCGGCAGCGCCCAGGCCCAGCCCGCCGAGGTCGACGTCAGCGAGCTGGTGTTCTCCGTGCTCGGCTCGCTCAAGGACCCGGACACCGTGCCGTTCGGCTCGGCCTTCCCCAGCCCGGCGCTGTTCCCCCTGGCGCGCCTGGCCCGCAGCATGGCCCACGGCCTGCGCGACCTGGCGCCGCAGGCGGTGATTGCCGACATGACCGCCGGCAACCCCGAACTGCGCCGGCAGATCGCCCTGCGCTACATGGCCTGCGGCGTACGCCTGCCGCCCGCGGAGCTGGTGATCAGCAACGGCGCCCTGGAGGCGCTCAACCTGTGCCTGCAGTGCGTCACCCAGCCGGGCGACCTGGTGGCCATCGAGGCACCGGCCTTCTACGCCACCCTGCAGGTGCTCGAACGGCTCAAGCTCAAGGCCGTGGAGATCCCCGTGCATCCGCGCGAGGGCATCGACCTGGAGCGCCTGGCCAGCAGCCTGACCCGGCTGCCGGTCAAGGCCTGCTGGTTCATGAGCAGCCTGCAGAATCCCCTGGGCGCGAGCATGAGCGAGGCCAAGAAGGCCGCGCTGTACGAACTGCTGCAGCGGCATCAGGTGCCGCTGATCGAGGACGACGTCTACGCCGAGCTGTACTTCGGCGCCCAGTCGCCCCGACCGGTGAAGAGCTTCGACCGCGACGGCCTGGTGATGCACTGCGGCTCCTTCTCCAAGTGCCTGGCGCCGGGCTACCGGGTCGGCTGGGTCGCCGGCGGCCGCTACGCCGAACAGATCGGTCGGCTCAGGCTGATGACCACCATCTCGCCTTCGGTGCCGGCCCAGGCAGCCCTGGCCGACTACCTGCAGCACGGCGGCTACGACCGCCACCTGCGCAGGCTGCGCCATGCCCTGGAGGCCCAGCAGGGCGCCATGCTGGCCGCCGCCGCGCGGCACTTCCCGGCCGACACCCGGGTCAGCCAGCCGAGCGGCGGCTACTTCCTCTGGTTCGAGTTCCCCGAACGGGTCGACTCCCTGCAGCTGTTCCAACTGGCCCTGGCCCAGGGCATCAGCCTCGCCCCGGGACCGATCTTCTCCGCCACCCGGCGCTTCGGCAACTGCGCCCGGCTCAACTACGGCCACCCCTGGGATGCCCGCAGCGAGCAGGCCATGGCCACCCTCGGGCGCATCCTCGCGGCCTTCTGAGCAGCCCCTGGCGCGGGCGCTTCGTAACCTTTGCTTGAAATTTAGCGGCAGCCGCGGCGCGGCGCCTCGGTTAACTTAGGGCATTGCCCGCAACCGAGGTCCACCCATGGATTCGCTTACCCAGGCCCTGCTCGGCGCCACCCTCCAGGGCGCCCTGCTCGGCCGCTGGCAGGGGCGCAAGGCACTGCTGTATGGCGCCGCCCTCGGCACCCTGCCCGACCTCGACGTGGTGATCAACTACGGCGACGCGGTGGCGAACATGACCTACCACCGCGGCTTCACTCACTCGCTGTTCGTCCTCTCCGGCCTGGCCCTGCTGCTGACCTGGCTGATCCGCCGCTTTCGCCCGCACCCCGGCTATTCGGCCCGACGCCTGCTGGCCACGGTCGCCCTGGTGCTGCTGACCCACCCCCTGCTCGACTGCTTCACCAGCTACGGCACGCAGATCTTCTGGCCACTGCCCCAGGTGCCGGTGGCCTGGTCGAGCATCTTCATCATCGACCCGCTCTACACCGCGCCGCTGCTGGTTGCGGTGCTGTTCGGCGCGTTCTACGACCTGCGCGCCAAGGCACCCAGGGCGGCGCTGCTCGCCCTGGGCCTGTCCAGCCTCTACCTGGCCTCGACCCTGGCCGGCAAGGCCATGGCCGAGCGGCGCGTGGAAGCCGAACTGGCGCGTCAGGGCATCCAGGCCGAGGCGCTGTTCAGCACGCCGACGCCGCTCAACAGCCTGCTATGGCGGGTGATAGTGCTGGACGGCGAGTCCTACCACGAGGCCCTGGTCGGCTGGCTCGACGAGCAGCCGCCGCGCCTCGAACGCATTCCCCGCGGCACCGCCCTGGCCGTACCCCTGGCACAGTCGCCGGCGCACCGCCGCCTGCACTGGTTCACCAACGGTGTGCTGCGCTACGACCGGATCGACGAGCACCTGGTGGTCACCGACCTGCGCCTGGGCATGACCGGCTTCCATCCGTTCCGCTTCGATTTCGCCCACTGGCAGGACGGCGCCTGGCAGGTCAACCCGCAGATCCCGCGCTGGCCCATGGACCGCGGCAACCCGCAGCACCTCGCCCTGTTGTGGGCGCGCATCTGGCAGCCCGAGGTCGAGATACCGCTGGCCGCCTGGGCCGCCGAGCTGGGCAAACCGCTGCTGGCGGCCAAGCCGCGCCACGACTGAGGACCGTCGGCCCGCCGGCTCAGGTGCGGAACTGTCGCACCAGGTCCTGCAGCTCGACGCCCAGGCGCGCCAGCTCGGCGCTGGAGGCGGCCGTCTGCTGACTGGCGCCGGCACTCTGTTCGCCGATGTCGCGCACCCGGGTGATGCTTTCGCCTATGGTCTCCGCCACGGCGCTCTGCTCCTCGGCGGCGGCGGCGATCTGCTGGTTCATCTGCTCGATGGTGCTCACCGCCTGGGTGATCCGCCCCAGGGCCTCACCGGCCTCGCCGGCCAGGGCGACGGTGCGCTGGGTCAGGCTGCGGCTGCTCTCCATCTGCCGCACGGCACCCTGGGCCATGTGCTGCAGGCTGGCGATCAGCGCCTCGATTTCCTCGGTCGAGTCGTGGGTGCGCCGCGCCAGGGCGCGCACCTCGTCGGCGACCACGGCGAAGCCGCGGCCCTGCTCGCCGGCCCGCGCCGCCTCGATGGCGGCATTGAGCGCCAGCAGGTTGGTCTGCTCGGCGACACTGCGGATCACCTCCAGCACGCCGCCGATGCGGGTGCTTTCCTGGTTCAGCGCGGCGATGCCCTCGGCCGACTGCTCCACCGCACCGGCCAGCTCGGCGACCTGGCCGACCGCGTGCTGCACCAGGCGATTGCCCTGCTGCGCCTCGCGGTCGGCTTCGCCCGCGGCCACCGAGGCCTGCTCGGCGTTCTGCGCCACTTCCTGCACGGTCGCCACCATCTGGTGCATGGCGGTGGCGGTCTGTTCGGTTTCCAGCTTCTGCTGCTGCACCCCGGCGCTGGTCTGCGCGGTGACGGCCGAGAGCTGCTCCGCCGCCGCGGCGATCTGCCCGACGCCGGCACCGATGCGCCCGACCAGGTGGCGCAGGCTGTCGGTCATGCCCTGCATGGCGAGCATCAGCTGGCCCAGCTCGTCCCGGCGCTGCAGCGGCAGGTCCTGACTCAGGTCGCCTTCGGCGATGCGCCGGGCAAAGGCCACGCTCTGCCGCAGCGGGCCGACGATCGAACGGGAAATCAGCAACGCGGCGCACATGCCGAGCAGCACCGCCGCCAGCCCCATGACCGCCAGCATCAGCAGCGCCCGGCGACTCTCGCCGGCCATCTCCTGCTCCTCGCGGGCCTGCGCCGCCTGCGCCAGGTCCAGGACCTGCCGCGCCTGCTCGAGCATCGCCGCCTCGCTCAGGCGGTTCTGTGCACGCACCTGCTGGTAGTTGGCGAACGCCTGCTGATACAGCTGCAGGGCCTGCAGGCTGGCCTCGATCGCGGCCTTCTGCCCCTCGTTCAGCCAGACCATCAGGCTGGTGGCCACGCCGTGCAGGTCGTCGCGCACGTACGCCCACTCCTCCAGCGCCTCGGCCGAACCGTCGATGACGTACAGGCTCTCGTACCCGCGCAGGTCGAGCATGCGCTTGCTCAGCCCGGAGGCGGTTTCCGCCAGGGTCAAGGGGTCGCTGCCGCGCAGCTGGTCGCCCTGCAGGCGCAACTCGCGCACGGCGTCATACATGTCCAGTTCGAGGCTGTCGAACTGCTCGCGGGCCTGGCCGGCCGCCAGGTTCATCTGCTCGCGAGCCTGGCGCGCCCTGCTCTGTTGCTGGACGAAATCCTCGAACTGCTGGGCATAGGCCTGGACGGCCTGATCGATGCTCCGCAACTGCACGCTCGGCACGTCGGTCCCCTCGGCCAGGCGCTCGCGCACTATGGCGAGGCCCTCGCGCATCGCGTCGGCGGCCTCTGCGCTGTGGCTCAGGGCGAAATCCCGCTCGAGGCGCCGCGCCTGGAGAATCTGCGCCTCGATGGCCGCCAGGCTGCTGGCCCTGGCATGCCCCTGGAGGACCTCGTCGAGGGCGACAAAACCGGTGGCGACGACGGCAACGGTGAGCAAGAGCACCAGGGCGAAACCGCCGAGCAGCTTCTTGCCCACGGCAAGGTCGGCGAACAGGCGGGTGGCAGACTGCAGCATGGGGGGCTCTCCGTTGTTATTGGCCGCGCCGGCGCGAGCCCGGTCGAAGGCGAAGGGCTCGCTGCGCGTAAGCGGACAGAGGCAATCCCTGTACCAGCTTGGCCGTCGTGGCCTGTGGCGGGCCGGCGACGGGAGCCCGGCGGCACGGGTTCGAACAACTGGAGAAGGAGCGCGCGGCCAGGCACCGCGGCCAAGGGGCGGATTATCGCCACCAGACGCCATCAAGGCGGCGGATTGCCGCCGAGAGTTCATGAGCCGGCAGGCTGCCGGCGACTGCCGCGCCAAGCCACAGGGGCGCCTGGCGCTGCGCCCTTCGCCTGGCCCCACCCACTCGCCCCAGCAGACCGCGCCGGCCCGCGCGGCGCGGCGGCGGCCGGCCAGGTTCAGGCTACTGGGCGTCGGGTTGCGCCTCTGGTGCCGCCTGCTTGAACGCCGCCAGCCCCTCGCAACGCGCCGCCATCGCGAGCAGGCGGGGGTAGTCCTCGAGCGCGCAGTCGAAGCGACGGGCGTTGTACAGCTGGGGAATCAGGCAGGCCTCCAGGTAGCCGGGCCGCTCGCCGAGGGACAGGCGTCCGTCGAACGGCGCCAGGCCCTGCTCCACCGCGGTCAGGCCACGGGCCACCCAATGCCGGTACCAGGTGTTCTTCGCCTCGTCGCTGGCCCCCAGTTCGGCGGACAGGTACTGCAGCACCCGCAGGTTGTTCAGCGGATGCACCTCGCAGGCGATATGCAACGCCAGCGCCCGCACCCGCGCACGCTGGGCCGGGTCGGCCGGCAGCAGCGCCGGCACCGGATAGACCTCCTCCAGGTACTCGAGGATCGCCACCGACTGGGCGATGCGCACGCCGTGATTGCCGGCATCGACCAGCAGCGGCACCAGCTCCTGCGGGTTGAGCGCCTGGTACTCGGGGGCGTGCTGCTGGCCGCCGTCCTTGACCAGGTGCACCGGCACCTGCTTGTAGCCCAGGCCCTTGAGGTTGAGGGCGATGCGCACCCGATAGGCGGCGCTGGAGCGCCAGTAGCTATAGAGCGTCAACATGGCAGAGCCTCCGCCCGCGGCGGTCAGGGTTCATAGCGTTCGACCTGCTGGTCGATGGCGCCGAAGATGCTCCGGCCCTCGGCGTCGAACATCTCGATGCGCACCCGGTCGCCGAACTTGAGGAAGGGCGTGCGGGCCTCGCCCTGTTCGATGATCTCCAGCATGCGCTTCTCGGCCAGGCAGGAAGAACCGGCACTGCGGTCGTAGTTGGACACCGTGCCCGAGCCGATGATGGTGCCGGCGCCCAGGGGCCGGGTCTTGGCGGCGTGGGCCACCAGGGTGGGGAAATTGAAGGTCATGTCGGTGCCGGCGTCCGGCTGGCCGAACAGCGCGCCGTTGATATGCGACACCAGCGGCCGCTGCACCTTGCCGTCCTTCCAGCAGTCGCCCAGCTCGTCCGGGGTCACCGCCACCGGCGAGAAGCTCGACGACGGCTTGCTCTGGTAGAAGCCGAAGCCCTTGGCCAGCTCGCCGGGGATCAGGTTGCGCAGCGACACGTCGTTGACCAGCATCAGCAGCTGGATGTGCGCGGCGGCCTCGGCCGGCGTGGCGCCCATCGGCACGTCGTCGGTGATCACCGCCAGCTCGGCCTCCAGGTCGATGCCCCAGGCCTCATCGGCCAGCTGAATCGGGCTGTGTGGCGGGATGAAGGCGTCGGCGCCGCCCTGGTACATCAGCGGGTCGTGCCAGAAACTCTCCGGCATCTCGGCGCCGCGGGCCTTGCGCACCAGCTCCACATGGTTGACGTAGGCGCTGCCGTCGGCCCAGTGGTAGGCCCGCGGCAAGGGGCTGTGGCAATCGGCCTGATCGAAGACGAAGGCGTCTTCGCACAGGCCGTTGTTCAGGCGCTGGTAGATGGCCTCCAGCTGGGGACGCTTGATCGCCCAGTCGTCCAGAGCGGCCTGCAGGGTGGCGGCAATCTGCGGGACCTTCACCGCCCGGGACAGATCGCGGGAGACCACCAGCAGTTCGCCATCACGGCCTTGATTCAAAGAAGCGAGTTTCATGCTCAATCCTCATAGGGTGCGCGCTGCGCACCTCAGCTGTTCTTCAGGTAGCGGTGCGCGCGGCGCCCCCTACTTCAGTGGTCTTTGCCCGGCGCACGCCAGGAGTTCACGTATTCGGCGACATCCACCGCCGCGGCGGCCTCGCCGACCTCCAGGGCGCGACGGGTGTCGATCATCACCGCCACCTCCTCTACGAAGGTCGCCGGGCTTTCCTGGCTCTTCTTCAGCGCCTTGGGATGGGGGCCGTGGGGGAAGCCGCAGGGGTGCAGGGTGACCATGCCGGCCTCGATATTGTCGCGACTGAAGAAGTTGCCACGGTGGTAGAACAGCACTTCGTCGTAGTCGTCGTTGTTGTGGTAGAACGGCACCTTGAGCGCGCCGGGGTCGCTCTCCACCGGGCGCGGGGTGAAGGTGCAGACCACGAAGCCGTTGGCCACGAAGGTGGTGTGCGCCGACGGCGGCAGGTGGTAGCGGTGGCTCATCAGCGGGCGGATGTCCCGCCAGTTGAGGCGCACCACGGTGTTGTCGCCATGCCAGCCGACCACGTCCAGCGGGTTGTAGGGGTAGGTCACGGTGCTGATCTGGCCGCGCCGCTTGATGCGGATCTGCCAGCTGCTCTCGTCCTGCTGGGCCTTGAAGGCAGCGTCCAGGCGCGGATGGTCGAGCACCGCCGCATCGAAGATCGCCTGCGGGCCGAGCAGGCCCTTGTCCGGCAGCTGGTAGGCACCGTCCGAACTCTCGATCAGCAGCATGAAGGTCGGCTCGCTGGCCTCGATGCGCCAGGCGGTGCCGCGCGGAATCATCAGGTAATCGCCGTCGCGGTACTCCAGGTGGCCGAAGTCGCAGTAGAAGTGCCCCGTCCCTTCGTGGATGAACAGCAGGTCGTCGCCGTCGGCATTGCGCACCAGATGGCCCATGGCGCCGTGGCTCTTCCACACCCGCAGCTTGACGTCGCCGTTGTGCAGGCACAGTGGCGCCAGCAGCGGGCAGTCGCGCTCGCTGGCGATGTCGTTGAAATTGAAGGCATGGGGCCGCAGCGGTCCCTGCCAGTCGATCCAGCCGGTGGGCGGATGCTTGTGGTGCAGGTGCGCGGTGGGGCCGAAGAAGCCCTCGCGACCCATCTCCCGCTCGTAGGTGCCCTCGGGAAAATCGCAGTGCGCCTGGCGTGAACACTCGCCCTCGCGCAGGGGGAAACTGATCCATTTGCGGCTCATGAGAAGACTCCCTCTAGGGTGCGCCACGCGCACCTCATAACTCGGCATTGCGGGTGCGCGGGGCGCACCCTAAGGACTGCCGGGCCTAGGCCCGGCCGGGATCATTCGTCCTTGAGCACACCGCGCTTGATCTGGTCTTCCTCGATGGACTCGAACAGGGCCTTGAAGTTGCCTTCGCCGAAGCCCTGGTTGCCCTTGCGCTGGATGATCTCGAAGAAGATCGGGCCGATCACCGTGTTGGTGAAGATCTGCAGCAGGATGCCGTCGTCGCCCGGGGCGCCGTCGATCAGGATGTTCAGCTCGCGCAGTTGCTCCAGCGGCTCGCCGTGGCCGGCGACGCGGGTGTCGACCTTGGCGTAGTAGGTGTCCGGGGTCTGCATGAAGTCCACGCCGTTGGCGCGCAACTGGCGCACGGTGGCGTAGATGTCCTCGGTGCTCAGGGCGATGTGCTGGATGCCCTCGCCGTGGTACTCGCGGATGAACTCCTCGATCTGCGACTTCTCGTCGGCCGACTCGTTGATCGGGATGCGGATCTTGCCGCAGGGCGCGGTCATGGCCCTTGAGAGCAGGCCGGTGAGCTTGCCCTCGATATCGAAGTAGCGGATCTCGCGGAAGTTGGCGATGCGCTCGTAGAAGCCCGACCAGACGTCCATCTGTCCGCGCTTGACGTTGTGGGTCAGGTGGTCGATCTCCTTGAGACCCACGGCGTTGTCGTTGGCCGAGCGGCCCTCGATGTACTCGAAGTCGACGTCGTAGATGCTCTTGTCGCCGTAGCGATCCACCAGGTACAGCAGGGAGCCGCCGATGCCCTCGACGCAGGGAATGTTCAGCTCGCCGAAGTTGGCGTGGCTGCCGACCAGCTTGGCGCCCTGGGCCTCGACATAGGCGGCGGCCTGGGCCGCGTTCTTCACCCGGAAGGCCATGGCGCAGGCGCTCGGCCCGTGCTTGAGGCCGAACTCGCGGACATGGCCGGTGGGGCTGCCGTTGAGCACGAAGTTGATGTCGTTCTGCTGGAACAGCCAGACTTCCTTGGAGCGGTGCTTGGCCGTCTCGGTGAAGCCCATGGCGGTGAACAGCTCGCGCAGCTGCTGGATGCCTTCTGGGGTCGGGGCGGTGTATTCGACGAACTCGAAGCCGTCGGTGCCGATGGGGTTGTGCTGTTCGATCTTGTTCACGGCGTTCATTGCGCCTCCCGATTGTTGTTGTGGATGCACCGCCACGCGGCGCTGGAATAGCCTCATCACACCCCAACGGCCCAGGCCGGACAAGCACGCCGGGGCGCCCGAGCCCGGCCGCCCAGCGCGCCGCCCGGCAACTTATCGTTACACGGGACGCGACAACCATAGGCATCAGGATAGCCACTCACGAGGCGTAACGTATTGTTGCCAGGGTGGTCTGGCAGCCTGCCAGAAGCATCCCTCGGCCGAGGGATGCGGCCAGGAACAGCGCGCAAGGTTGGATGGTCGCGGACTCGCCGCATGCGGGCAGGGGCGCCGCCTCAGTGCTGCAGGTGGCCGTAGAGCTTGGCGTACAGGCCGCCGACGGCGATCAGCTGCTGGTGGTCGCCGTCCTCGGCGATGCGCCCGCCGTCGAACACCAGCACCCGGTCGGCCTGCTTCACCGCGCTCAGGCGGTGGGCGATGATCAGGGTGGTACGACCGCTGAGGAACTGCGCCAGGGCCTGGTGCAGGGCGTACTCGGTGGCCGCATCCAGGGCCGAGGTGGCCTCGTCGAGGATCACCACCTTGGGCTCGGCCAGGACCATGCGGGCGATGGCCAGGCGCTGGCGCTGGCCGCCGGACAGGCGCACCCCCGAGCGACCGACTATGGTGTCCAGGCCCTGCGGCAGCATGCCGATGGTCGTGCTCAGCTGGGCGATCTCCAGCGCCCGCCAGCAGGCCGCGTCGCTGCGCTCGCGGCCCATGCACAGGTTGGCGCGCACCGTGTCGTTGAACAGCGCCGGGTGCTGCAGCACCACCGCGACCTGGTCGCGGACCTTCTCCAGGCCGATCTCCGCCTGGCTGCTGCCGCCGAAGCTGATGGTCCCGGCCTGGGGGGTGTAGAGGCCGAGCAGCAACTGCACCAGGGTGCTCTTGCCGCCACCGCTGGCGCCGACTATGGCGACCTTCTCGCCGGCGGCGATGCTCAGGTCGAGGCGGTCCAGCACCGGTTCGTCGTTGTAGGCGAAGCTCAGGCCGCGCACCTCGATGCCGACCGTGTCGCGGCCCTTGAACGGGTCGAGGCGCCCCGGGTACTGCGGCTCGTCGGCCCGCGCCAGCAGCTCGTTGATCCGCTGCAGGGCGCCGCCGGCGGCGTAGAAGGCGTACTGCAGGCTGAGCAGCTGCTCGACCGGGCCGATCATGAACCACAGGTAGCTGAACACCGCGAGCATCTGGCCGATCGACAGGTCGGAGAACAGCACGGTGAGCATGGCCGCGGCGCGGAACACGTCGATGCCGAACTGGAACAGCAGGCCGCTGGCGCGGTTGGAGGCATCGCTCTTCCACTGCGAGGCGGTGGCGTAGTCGCGCACTTCCCGGGCGCGACCGCCGAGGCGGCCGAGGAAGTAGCCCTGGCGATTGCTCGCGCGGATCTCCTGGATCGCCTCGAGGGTCTCGGTGAGCGCCTGGGTGAAGCGCGAGGTGCTGTCGTTCTCCAGCTTCTTCAGCTGTTTGACCCGCTTGCCCAGCTGCACCGAGGCGAAGATCACCAGGGGGTTGAACAGCAGGATCAGCAGCGCCAGCTGCCAGTGCATCCACAGCAGGATCGCCGCGGTGCCGGTGAGGGTCAAAGTCGCCACCAGGAAGCGGCTGAGGGTCTCGCCGACGAACTTGTCCAGGGTGTCCAGGTCGGTGACCAGATGAGTGGTCACAGTGCCGCCGCCGAGGCTCTCGTACTCGCCGAGGGAGATGCGCTTGAGCCGCTCGATCAGGCGGATGCGGATGCGGTAGACGATGTCCTTGGACAGACGGGCGAACTGGCGTGCCTGCAGCACGTTGAACACCAGCGCCGCGCCGCGCAGCAGCAGGGTCAGCAGCAGCATCAGGCCGATATAGCCGGCGGCGCTTTCCCAGGCGCCAGGCAGGAAGCGGTCCATCACCCGGAGCGCGGCGTCGCCGTCGCCCAGCAGCACCTCGTCGACCAGCAGCGGCAGCAACAGCGGGATCGGCACGCTGCACAGGGTCGCCAGCAGCGCCACGCCATTGGCCAACAGCAGGGCTTTCTTGTGCTGCAGGGCCAGGCGACGGATTTCCGCCCAGCTCAGGCGGTCAGCCATGGGCGGCCTGCTCCAGCCAGCGGCCGAGCAAGGGCGCCAGCGTCGCCAGCGGCTGGTAGCCGTTGGTCAGCAGCGCCAGCTGGCCGTTGCGCTGGGCCAGCAGGGTGGGGAAACCGGCGATGCCCAGGTCCTGCACCCAGGCGAAATCGGCGGCGGTGGCCGCGTGCATGGCCGGGCTGTCGAAGGCTTCGGCGAACTCGATGCGCGGTATCCCCGCCTGTTCGGCCAGGGCCACCAGGGCCGCCGCCTGGGTGACGTCGACGCCCTCGGTGTAGAACGCCCGCTGGATCAGCTTGGCCAGCGGCCAGGCGCTCTCGGGATCGAGCTGGCGCGCGGTGACCAGGGCCCGGCAGGCCGGCTCGGTATCGTAGACCAGGCCCTCGGGCAGGCCACGGTCGAAGTCGAACAGCTGGCCGGTGCTGGCGTTGACCGCCTGCCAGTAGCCGAGGTAGCGCACCCGCGCCGCCGCATCGACGGCGATGCGCTCGCGGCGCAGGCCGCCGACCACCAGCTGCAGCGGCACGCCGGCCGCGGCCGCCTGCCCGGCGAGGGACTCGAGCACCGGGGCGAAGCCCCAGCACCAGGAACACATCGGGTCCATCACATAGAGCAGGCGTGCGGGCATGGTCAGGCCTCGGAGGATTGGCGGGGGTCGCGGCCCAGAGGGTGCGGCAGGTTGCGCGCCTTGGCCAGTTCGATCTGCTTCTGCCGCTCGCGGGCGCCGGCGCGGGTCTTCTCCGGCAGCGAATCCCAGCAGTGCGGGCAGCTGACGCCCGGGGTGTAGAACTCGGATTCGCGGTCGGCCAGCGACACCGGGGTACGGCAGGCGTGACACTGGTCGTAGTCGCCCTCGGACAGGTCGTGGCGCACCGTGACCCGGTTGTCGAAGACGAAGCAGTCGCCGCGCCAGCGGGTCTGCTCCTGAGGCACCTCCTCGAGGTACTTGAGGATGCCGCCCTTGAGGTGGAACACCTCCTCGAAGCCCTCGCCGAGCATGTAGCTGGAGGCCTTCTCGCAGCGGATGCCGCCGGTGCAGAACATCGCCACCTTCTTGTGCCTGGCCGGGTCGAAGTGGGCCTTGATGTACTCGGGAAATTCGCGGAACGACTGGGTCTTGGGGTCGACCGCGCCCTCGAAGGTGCCGATGGCCACCTCGTAGTCGTTGCGCGTGTCGATCAGCAGCACCTCGGGGTCGCTGATCAGCGCGTTCCAGTCCTTGGGCTCGACGTAGGTACCGACCCGCTGGCTGGGGTCGACGCCCGGCACGCCGAGGGTGACGATTTCCTTCTTCAGCTTGACCTTGGTGCGGTAGAAGGGCTGCTCGTCGCAGTAGGACTCCTTGTGGTCGACATCGGCCAGGCGCGGGTCCAGGCGGAACCAGGCGAGCAGCCCGTCGATGCCTGCGCGGCTGCCGGATACGGTGCCGTTGACGCCCTCCTCGGCCAGCAGCAGGGTGCCTTTGATGCCGTTGTCCAGCAGGGTTTGCAGCAGGGGCTCGCGCAGCGCCTGGTAGTCCGTCAGGGTGACGAACTTGTACAGCGCCGCCACGACGATCTTGTCGGTCATGGAGGTCTTCCTTCAGTAGTCGCCCTCGCAAAGGGCGGACTGGGCCTAAAAATGCAGACGCCGGCGAGGCCGGCGCGGGGTGCAGTTTACGTTTCCCGGCGCCGCTCGTGTAGGGGCAATTGCCCCGGCGGGCCGCTTGGCGCCACCGTCGCGGGCCTCAGTGCTCGTGCTGGCTGCCGCCGCGGCAGGTCGGCGAGTCCGGTGCGGCGCCCTGCTGCGCCCACTCCTCGGGGGTGTAGGTGTGCAGCGCCAGGGCATGCAGCTGGCCCATCAGCTCGCCGAGGCTGGCGTAGACCTTCTGATGACGCTTGACCGCATTCAGGCCGCTGAACTGCGGGCTGACGATGACCGCCTTGTAGTGGGTTTCCAGCCCGCGGCTGTGCATATGGCTTTCATCCAGCACCTCGAGGTGCTGCGGCTGCAACGCGGCAAAGGCCGCCTGCAGCTGTTCCAGTTTCGACATCTAGGCCTCCGGTTAAGGTTTTTTCGCGTCCAGTTTGCCGCTCATTTCCGCCAGCAACTCGTTCACCCGCGGCACCGCCGCCTCCAGCTTGTTCTGGGTCAGGCGCGCCGACTGCGCGGTGAGCATCGGCATCTTCTCCAGCACCTTCTGCCCCAGGGGCGAGCGATAGAAGGCCAACAGCTCCTGCATCTCCCGTTCGTCGAAATGAGTGGTGTAGAGCTCGACCAGCGCCGGCTTGAGCACCGGCCAGCCGACCGCCCGATCCAGTGCCGCATTGGCCTTGGCCTGGTAGCGCTCGAGCAGCGCCTGCTGGCCCGCCGGCGCCCCGCTCTCGGCGAAACGCTGGGCGAACATCTGCTGCACCTGGCCGTACACCGGCACGGTCAGCCGGTCGGCCCGCGCCAGCTGCAGGAAGCGCTCGGCATCGGCGGCGTGGCTGGCGGCATCGGCGAAGGCCTGGACGCTGCCACAGGCCAGCAGCAGCGTGGCACACAAAGCGGTAAGACGAGACATCGAGTACTCCCGGGCAAAAAGGTGGAGCCTGACGCCCCTGAGGCGACATTCTGGGCCCAAGCCTCCCGCACACTCAAGCCTCGGCGACCCGGCGGGCCGCCGAGGCCGTGTGCCGCCCAACCGCGGACAAAATGCCAGCACTTGCCCAACCCGGGGCAGGCTGGGCATGCTGAGCACCTCGCGATCCTCGACTAGGCTCTATACACCACAGCCCGCGCCCCGCCGCACGGCACACACATGGACGTGTCCGATGAACAGCTTCGCCCAGCCCCATGCCCAGACGCCCGTCGCGCTATGCGACGGCCAAGGGCGACTCAACCCGCAGGCCATCGGCTGGTCGCCCCGACCACACCTCGACTGCACCCTGCCCGGCCCCTTCGGACGGCGCAAACGCTGGAATCACTGGTGCATCACCACGCCGCACTGGATGCTCTCGCTGACCCAGGCCGACCTCGATTACCTGGGCTATGGCGCCGCCTACTTCCTCGACCTGGAGAGCGGCGCGGCCCTCGCCCATAGCCGCATGCGCCTGCTGGCGCGCGGCTGCCGGCTGCCGGCGCAGGCGCAACAGGGCCATGAGTTCAACCACCCGCGCCTGCACCTGCGCGTCGCCGAGCAGGCCGGCCGCGTGCGCCTCACGGTCGCCGCCACGCCACTGGGCGGACAACCGCTGCAGGTCGCCCTGGACATCCAGCGCCCCGCCCACCTCGACTCGGTCAACCTGGTCGCGCCCCTGGCCCCGCACGGCTTCCACGCCACCTGCCGGCAACTCGGCCTGCCCGTCAGCGGCAGCGTGCAGCTGGGCAACCGCCACTACAGCTGCAGCGCCGGACAGAGCTTCGCCGCCCTGGACTTCGGCCGGGGCGTCTGGCCGCTGCACAGCCACTGGACCCGCGCCGCCTTCGCCGCGCCGGGCGGCATCGCCGCGAACTTCGGCGCCGGCTGGACCGACCACAGCGGCCTCTCGGAAAACGCCCTGTGGTTCGGCGGCGAACTGCAACACCTGGACAGCCCGGTGCATATCGAGCAGAGCCCCCATAGCGTCCTGGCGCCCTGGTCCCTGAACACCGACGACGGCCGGGTCCAGCTGCGCTTCAGCCCACGCCAGCAACACCGGGCCTGCCCGCGCGTGGGGCCGCTGTTTGCCGACACCCGGCAGTGGTTCGGCCACTTCGACGGCATCCTGCGCGGCCCCGCAGGCGAGCGGGTGCCGGTGAGCGGCGCACTGGGCTGGCTCGGCGCGACCCGGGCGCGCTGGTAATAGCCAGGCCGAGGGAACCTGCACCGGCCGGCGCGGCCTAAACTTGCTAGATCGCCCCCGGAGAACGCCCATGAGCCGCACCGAAACCGATAGCATCGGCCCTATCGAAGTCCCCACCGATGCCTACTGGGGCGCCCAGACCCAGCGCTCGACGCTCAACTTCGCCATCGGCGAGGAGCGCATGCCGCTGGCCGTGGTGCACGCCCTGGCCCTGATCAAGAAGGCCGCCGCGCGGGTCAACGGGCGCGTCGGCAACCTGCCCCAGGACATCGCCCGACTGATCGAGCAGGCCGCCGACGAGGTGATCGCCGGCCAGCACGACGCGCAGTTCCCCCTGGTGGTCTGGCAGACCGGCAGCGGCACGCAGAGCAACATGAACGTCAACGAGGTGATCGCCGGCCGCGCCAACGAGCTGGCCGGCGGCCCCCGGGGCGGCAAGAGCCCGGTGCACCCCAACGACCACGTCAACCAGGCGCAGAGCTCCAACGACAGCTTCCCTACCGCCATGCACATCGCCGCCGCCCGCGCCGTCCAGCACGACCTGCTGCCGGCCCTGGCCGAGCTGTCCGGCGGCCTGGCCGAGCAGGCCGCGCGCCACGCCAAGCTGGTCAAGACCGGGCGCACCCACCTGATGGACGCCACGCCCATCACCTTCGGCCAGGAACTCTCGGCCTTCGTCGCCCAACTGCGCTACGCCGAGCAGGCGCTTCGCGGCGCCCTGCCGGCGGTCTGCGAGCTGGCCCAGGGCGGCACCGCCGTCGGCACCGGGCTCAACGCCCCCACCGGCTTCGCCGCGGCCATGGCCGCGGAACTGGCCGCCCTCAGCGGCCTGCCGCTGGTCAGCGCACCCAACAAGTTCGCCGCCCTGGCCGGCCACGAGCCCCTGACCCACCTGTCCGGCGCCCTGAAGACCCTCGCCGTGGCCCTGATGAAGATCGCCAACGACCTGCGCCTGCTCGGCTCCGGCCCCCGCGGCGGGCTGGCCGAGGTGCGCCTGCCGGCCAACGAGCCGGGCAGTTCGATCATGCCCGGCAAGGTCAACCCGACCCAGTGCGAGGCGCTGTCGATGCTCGCCTGCCAGGTAATGGGCAACGACGTGACCATAGGCTTCGCCGCCAGCCAAGGCCATCTGCAGCTGAACGTGTTCAAGCCGGTGATCGTCCACAACCTGCTGCAGTCGATCCGCCTGCTGGCCGACGGCTGCCGCAACTTTCAGCTGCACTGCGTCGCCGGCCTGCAGGCGGACGCCGCACAGATGGCCGCCCACCTGGAACGCGGCCTGATGCTGGTCACCGCGCTCAACCCGCACATCGGCTACGACCAGGCCGCGCAGATCGCCAAGAAAGCCTATGCCGAGGGCACCACCCTGCGCGCCGCGGCGCTGGAGCTGGGCCTGCTGACCGACGAACAGTTCGACGCCTGGGTCCGCCCCGAGGACATGCTGGGAAGCGACAAGCATGAATGAGACGAAGAGCGGCGCGACGCCGCTGGAAGGCGATGGCAAGCGCATCCTGATGATCCTGGGCACGCCGAAAACCGCGGGGCTGTGCCATGCCCTCGGCGACGCCTACGCCCAGGGCGCGCGCGGCAAAGGCCACGTGGTGCGGCAGCTGAAGCTGGGGGAACTGCAGTTCGATCCGGTGCTGCGCGACGGCTACGACCAGGGCCAGCACCTGGAGCCGGACCTGCTCGAGGCGCAGCGGCAGATCCACTGGGCCGAGCACCTGGTGTTCGTCTACCCGGTCTGGTGGGGCGGCCTGCCGGCGCTGCTCAAGGGCTTCTTCGACCGGGTGTTCCTGCCGGGATTCGCCTTTAAGTACCGTGGCCGCTCGCAGGCCTGGGACAAGCTGCTGCACGGCCGCACCGCCGACCTGCTGGTGACCCTGGACACGCCGCCCTGGTACTTCCGCTGGATCTACGGCGCGCCGGCGCACCGCCAGATGACCCGCACCATCCTCGGCTTCAGCGGCATCAGGACCCGCCGCCTGGCCGAATTCGCCCCGGTTCGACCCTCCTCCGAAGCACAGCGGCAGAACTGGCTGCTGCGCGCCGAGAAACTGGGGATAGATGCCTGAGCGCCGGCCCGCCACCGGCCGGCAGGCGCTACAGCGGCGTCGCCAGCTTGCGCACCCGACGTGCGCGCAGGCCGGCCAGCAGCGACGGCGCCAGGGCGGTCAGCGCCGAACCCAACACCACCAGCACGGCGCCGCCATAGGCGATCCAGTTGAGCTGCTCGGGGCGCACATGCTCCGGCCACCAGGTGGCGGCCAGGGCCACCGAGGCGAAGGTCACCAGCGGCGTGATCGCCAGGGTCGCGCTGACCCTGGAAGCCTCCCAGTGGGCCAAGGCCTCGGCGAACGCACCATAGGCCACCAGGGTGTTCAGGCAGCAGGCCAGCAGCAGCCAGCCCTGTACCGGGTTCAGCTGCAGCACTTGCAGCGGCTGCGCCCAGGGCGTGAGCAACAGAGCGCAGGCCAGGTAGATCACCATCATCACCTGCAGCGAGTTCCACACCGTCAGCAGCTGCTTCTGCGCCAGGCCGTAGAAGGCCCAGACGAACGCCGCCAGCAGCACGATCAGCACGCCGGTGGTGTAGGCGCTCAACGAACTCAGCAGCTCGTCCAGGCGCTGGTTGAAGAACAGCGCGAAGCCCGTCAGCAGCAGGGCCAGGCCAATGCCCTGGCCGACGCCGAAACGCTCGCGAAAGACCAGCACGCTGCCGACCAGCAGCAGAATCGGCGCCACCTGGATCACCAGCTGGGTGGTACCGGGCGAAAGCCGGTTGAGGCCCATCAGGTACAGCACGTAGTTGCCGCTCAGCCCCGCGATGGCCAGCACCAGCAACCAGCCGCCACTGCGCCCCAGCGGACGGAAGCGTGGCAGGCGCCGCGCCGCAGCCAGGTAGGCGAGCAGGATGGAGCCGGCCACCAGCAGGCGGTACCAGGTCACGGTTACCGGGTCCATCACCTGCAAGACTTCTTTGAGTTTGATCGGCAGCACGCCCCAGAGCAGCGCCGTGCCCAACGCCAGGAACATGCCGTATAGCCACCGGCCGGAAGAGATATGCATGACTGCCTCTGCTGCACGACGCCCGCAAGCGCCTGAAATAGAGCGGGCGGAGGCCGTAAACGGGCATTCTAGGCGGGCACCGGCGAGTGGCACAGCTACAGTTCAACGCCGTTCGCTGCGCAATCTGTTCTGCTGGCCTTTTGGAATCGTCATGTTATTGGCGCCATATTAACGTAGGAATACGGCAAAAACCCCGAACGCGCGGAAAACAACAACCATTGGTCGCTAACTCCGGCGCCCGCATGAGCCGGGGTTAGACTCTCAGAATTAGGCTTACAGCGTGAGGTCCTACCCATGTTCGGTCAGCGGCAAATCGATCCCGGCCCCGGTACGCACTATCGCAGCGAACGCGTCAGTGCGGTCAACGGACAATATTTTTTCGCCACCCGCGAAGGCACCCTGGAAGGCCCCTACTTCACCCGCGTCGATGCCGAGCGGGAAATCGCCCTGTACGTCCGCCGCATGATCCAGGCCAACGACATCGTCGAGAGCCGGGCGTTCTAGCGGCCCGAATCCCCCAGCGGAAGACCGCGCCTCGGCGCAGCCTTCCGCTGGGGCCTGCCGCCAAGGCGGTTCCGCCGCTCAGTGCAGCGCCTCGAACAGACCGCTGGCGCCCATGCCGCCGCCCACGCACATGCTGACGACGCCGTAGCGCAGGTTGCGCCGCTGCAACTCGCGCACCAGATGGCCGACCTGACGCGAGCCGGTCATGCCGAAGGGATGGCCGATGGCGATGGAACCGCCATTGACGTTGTATTGCTGATTATCGATCTCGAGCCGATCGCGGGCGTACAGGCACTGCGAAGCGAAGGCCTCGTTCAGTTCCCACAGGTCGATGTCGGCCACGCTCAGGCCCTTGGCCTTGAGCAGCTTGGGCACCGAGAACACCGGCCCTATGCCCATCTCGTCCGGCGCGCAACCGGCGACGCTGAAGCCGCGGAACAGGGCCTTGGGCTTGAGGCCCAGAGCCAATGCCCTGTCCAGGCTCATCACCAGGGTCATGGAGGCGCCATCGGACAGCTGCGAGGCATTGCCGGCGGTGACCGAGCCATCCTCGGCGAAGGCCGGCTTGAGCGCCGCCAGGCTCTGCAGGGTGGTGTCGGCACGGTTGCAGTCGTCGCGATCGACGATCCCCTCGAGGACCCGGCGCTCGCCGCTGGCCTTGTCATCGACCAGGTAGCGCACGCTCATCGGCACTATCTCGTCGTCGAACAGGCCCTCGGCCTGGGCCCGCGCGGTGCGCTGCTGGCTCTGCAGGGCATAGGCGTCCTGGGCCTCGCGGCTGACGCCGTAGCGCCTGGCGACCACCTCCGCGGTCTGCCCCATGGGGTAGTAGATGCCCGGCACATCCCGCTGCAGGATAGGGTTGAACAGGTGATCGCCGTTCAGGCTCTTGAGCGTCAGGCTGATCGACTCCACGCCGCCGGCCACTATCGCCTCGGAACAGCCGGAGGCGATCTGGTTGGCGGCGATGGCGATGGCCTGCAGGCCCGAGGAACAGAAGCGGTTGAGGGTCATGCCGGCGACATGGATGCCCAGCCCCGACAGCACCGCGACATTGCGACCGATGTTCATGCCCTGGGCGCCCTCGTTGGAGCCGGCGCCGACGATGCAATCGTCGACCAGCGCCGGGTCCAGGTCGTTGCGCGCCAGCAGCGCATCGACACAGTGGGCCGCCATGTCGTCGGGGCGGGTCTGGTTGAACTTGCCGCGGAAGGACTTGGCCAGGCCGGTCCGGACGCTGTCGACTATCACCACTTCACGCATGACGCACCTCGATCGTTGCCGTTGCAGGAGGCCCGAGCATAGATCCCGGAAATCTCCTGGGGCGACGATCATTCACCGAGCATATGCGCAGCCATCGGCAGCGCCCCGTCAATCCCGGGCGAAGGCCGCCTCCAGCGCCCGGTTGAGGGTACGCAGCACCTTGACCCGGGCGTAGCGCTTGTCGTTGGCCTCGACCAGGGTCCAGGGCGCGATCTCGGTGCTGGTACGGTCGACCATGTCCTCCACCGCCTCGCAATAGAGCGGCCATTTCTCGCGATTGCGCCAGTCGTCCTCGGTGATCTTGAAGCGCTTGAAGGGGATCTTCTCGCGCGCCTGAAAACGCGCCAGCTGGGTGCCCGAATCGATGGCCAGCCAGAACTTGACCAGGACCACGCCGGCCTCCGTCAGCTGCTCCTCGAAGTCGTTGATCTCGCCATAGGCGCGCAGCCAGTCGGCGGGCGTACAGAACCCCTCGACCCGCTCGACCAGCACCCGGCCGTACCAGGAGCGGTCGAACAGGGTAAAGCCGCCACGCGCCGGCACATGTCGCCAGAATCGCCAGAGATAAGGCTGGGCGCGCTCCTCCTCGGTGGGCGCCGCCACCGGCACGATGCGGTACTGGCGCGGGTCCAGGGCCCCGGTCACGCGGCGAATGGCGCCGCCCTTGCCGGCGGCGTCGTTACCCTCGAACACGGCGACCAGCGCGTGGCGGCGCATGCGCTTGTCGCGCATCAGACCGGCGAAGCGCGCCTGCTCGGTGGCCAGTTGTTCCTTGTAGTCCGCCTTGTCCAGCGCCAGGCTCATGTCCAGGCTGTCGAGCAGCCCCCGCTCGTCCAGACTCGAGGTCAGCGGCGCCGCATGGGGTTGCGGCACGCGCGCAGCCTTGGCCTGCAGCGCCGCCTGCAGGCCGTCGAGCAGGATGCGCCCGACCGTCAGGCTGCGGTAATACTCGTCGACGCCCTCCACCACATACCAGGGCGCATGCTCGCGACTGGTGCGGCGCAACACCCGCTCGCCGAAGCGCACGAACTTGTCGTAGGTCTTGGACTGCTGCCAATCCAGCGGGCTGATCCGCCAGTTGTGCAGCGGGTCGTCCTGCAGCGCCTTGAGGCGTGCCTTCATCTGTGGCTTGGACAGGTGGAACCAGAACTTGAAGATCAGCGCCCCCTCGTCGCAGAGCATCTGCTCCAGGCTCAGGGCGCCGCCGATGGCCCGCTCCAGTCCGGCGTTCTTGATCTCGCCGCGCACCCGCCCCTGGAGCATCTGGCTGTACCAGTTGCCGAAGAAGATGCCGATGCGCCCCCTGGGGGGCAGTTGCCGCCAGTAGCGCCAGGCCGGCGGCCGGGCCAGCTCCTCGTCGCTCTGCTGGTCGAAGGTGCTGACCTGGATCAGGCGCGGGTCCATCCACTCGTTGAGCAGCTTGACCATCTCGCCCTTGCCGGCGCCCTCGATGCCGTTGAGCAGGATGATCACCGCGAAGCGCCCCTGCTGGCGCAGCTCGTACTGCGCCTCCAGCAGCGCCTCGCGCAGCAGCGGCTCCTCGGCCTCGAACACGGCCTTGTCGATGGCGTGACCAATCTCGGCGGATTCGAACATGGGCGGCTCCCGCAATTGAATGCCTGCAGCCTAGCGGAGAGTCGTGCCCTTTGTCCGCGCCGAACCTGCAATAGAGCCGGGGGGATCGGCTAGAATGCGCGCCTGCCCAACCCGGTGGCCACCATGTCCGAGCTCCCCGCCAACCACCCCGACTGCCAGCCAGCCCAGCTCGACTGGGATGCCAAGGGCCAGCCGCTGTCGCGCCGCTACGGCGACGTGTACTTCTCCCAGGACAACGGCCTGGAGGAGAGCCGCTACGTCTTCCTCGCCAACAACCGCCTGGCCGAGCGTTTCGCCGCCCTGAACGCGGACGAGCACCTGGCGATAGGCGAGACCGGCTTCGGCACCGGACTGAACTTTCTCTGCGCCTGGCAGCTGTTCGACCAGCACGCGCCCGCCGGAGCCCGCCTGCACTTCGTCAGCGTCGAGAAGTATCCGCTGAGCCGTGCCGACCTGCGGCGCGCCCTGGCCCTGTGGCCGCAACTGGCGAACTTCGCCGAACCGCTGCTGACGCAGTACGTCGCCCTGCACCCGGGCTTTCAGCGCCTGGTATTCGACGGCGGGCGCGTCGTGCTGACCCTGCTGATCGGCGACGCCCTGGAGCTGCTGGCGCAGCTCGACGCGCGCATCGACGCCTGGTTCCTCGACGGCTTCGCGCCGGCGAAGAATCCGGAGCTGTGGAGCGCCGAGCTGTTCGCCGAACTGGCCCGGCTGTCCGCGCCGGACGCCACCTTCGGCACCTTCACCAGCGCCGGCGTGGTGCGTCGCGGCCTCAAGGCGGTCGGTTTCGAGGTCAAGCGGATGCCGGGCCAGGGCAAGAAGTGGGAGGTGCTCAAGGGACGCTTCACCGGCGCACCGGCGGCGGCGGGCAAACCCTGGTTCGCCCGCCCACCCAGGCACCTCGGCGAGCGTCACGCCCTGGTGATAGGCGCCGGCCTGGCCGGCTGCGCCACGGCCGCCAGCCTGGCCGCCCGCGGCTGGAAGGTCAGCCTGCTGGAGCGCCACGCCGAGATCGCCCAGGAAGCCTCCGGCAACCCCCAGGGCGTGCTCTACCTCAAGCTCTCGGCCCACCACACGGCGCTGTCGCGGTTGATCGTCAGCGGTTTCGGCCACAGCCGTCGCCTGCTCGAACGCCTGCCCAGGGGACAGGACTGGGACGCCTGCGGCGTGCTGCAGCTGGCCTTCGACGCCAAGGAAGGCCAACGCCAGGCGCAGCTGGCCGCCGCCTTTCCCGCCGACCTGCTGCGGCCGCTGCCCCGGGAAGAGGCCGAACGCCTGGCCGGCGTGCGGCTGCCCAGCGGCGGCCTGTTCTATCCCCAGGCCGGCTGGGTGCACCCGCCGGCGCTCTGCCGCCTGCTCAGCGAACACCCGAACATCCGCCTGCTGACGCACCACGAAGCCCTCGACCTGCGCCGCGACGGCGAGCAGTGGCAGGCCTGCAACGGCGACCGGCTGCTCGCCGCCGCGCCGCTGGTGGTGCTGGCCGGCGCCGCGGAGATCAAGCGCTTCCCCTGCAGCGCCGCGCTGCCGCTCAAGCGCATCCGCGGGCAGATCAGCTGCCTGGCGCAGACCCGGGACAGCCGCGCCCTGTCGACCGTGGTATGCGCCGAGGGCTACGTCGCCCCGGCGCGCCTGGGCGAGCACACCCTGGGCGCCAGCTTCGACTTCAACAGCGACGACCTGAGGCCGAACAGCGCCGATCACGCGGGCAACCTGCGGCTACTCGAGGAGATTTCCCCGGACCTGAGCCAGCGCCTGCACGCCAGCGAGCTGGACCCGGCGCGGCTGGCGGGGCGCGCCGCCTTTCGCTGCACCAGCCCCGACTACCTGCCGATCGTCGGCCCCCTGGCCGAGCACGCCGCCTTCGCCGCCGCCTACGCCGCGCTGGGCAAGGACGCCCGCCAGGTGCCGGACACGCCCTGCCCCTGGCTCGCGGGCCTGTACATCAACAGCGGCCACGGCTCCCGCGGCCTGATCAGCGCACCGCTGTCCGGCGAGCTGCTGGCCGCCTGGCTGGACGACGAACCCCTGCCCGTGCCACGCGAGGTGGCCGAGGCCTGCCACCCCAACCGCTTCGCCCTGCGCCAGCTGATCCGCCACGGCGGCCCCGGCAAGACTTCCACCAAAAGGTCCTAGCGCCTCTCAAAGGCGCACGCCTCACTCCATCTCGCCGCATAGCTCCGCGGCGCGCAGCAGCGCCGCGGTCAGGCCATGCCGCTCCCAGTCGGCCAACGCGGCGAAGCGCTGGCGGAACCCCGGCGGCAGCAGGCTCGGCGCCTGCTGCACCAGCTCGCGGCCGGCATCGCTGAGCAGCAGCCACTGGCGGCGCCGATCCTGGTCGTCGCGCTGGCGCTGCAGCAGGCCGCGCTCCTCCAGACGGTCGAGCATGCCCGACAGGGTCGCCGCCGTCAGGCTCACCCGCCCACTCAGGTCACTGGCGGTCAACCGCGCCTCGCCGGCCAGCACCTGCAGGATCATCAGCTGCATGGGCGTCAGCCCACCGAAGCGTGCCAGCCGCTTGGCGTGCACCTCGCCGGCCTGCTGCAGCCGCCGCAGGGACTGGAAGATCGGCAGTTCGAACGCCATCACAGATGACAAATCTATTTCAGTCGAAACTATTTTTTCGCCCATACACACCTTTAAAGCCCGGATTAAAGCTTTGACATAAAAGCATTTTTTTGTTCCCATGTAAAAGGTTCGGCGAGCCCGGACGACTCCCCAACGGCAATACCGGTAAGGAAATTTATGTGCGGAATAGCTGGAGAACTACGTTTTGATCAACGACCGGCCGACCTGGCCGCGGTCGAGCGAATCACCCATCATTTAGCGCCGCGCGGTCCTGACGCGCACGGCTTCCACAGCCAGGGGCCGATTGCCCTTGGCCATCGTCGGCTGAAGATCATGGATCTCGCCGAGGCGTCCGGCCAGCCGATGATCGACAGCGATCTCGGCCTGTCCATGGTGTTCAACGGCGCCATCTACAACTACCCGGAACTGCGCAGCGAGCTGGAGAATCTCGGCTACCGCTTCTTCTCCGGCGGCGACACCGAGGTGCTGCTCAAGGGCTACCACGCCTGGGGCAAGGACCTGCTGCCCAGGCTCAACGGCATGTTCGCCTTCGCCGTGTGGGAACGCGACAGCCAGGAGCTGTTCATTGCCCGCGACCGCCTCGGCGTCAAGCCGCTGTACCTGTCGCGTACCGGCCAACGCCTGCGCTTCGCCTCCAGCCTGCCGGCGCTGCTACAAGGCGGCGACATCGGCAAGGCGCTGGACCCGATCGCCCTGAACCACTACCTGAACTTCCACGCCGTGGTGCCGGCGCCGCGCACCATCCTCGCCGGCGTCGAGAAACTGCCGCCGGCCACCTGGATGCGCATCGACGCCCAAGGCAACTGCCAGCAGCAGAGCTGGTGGCAGCTGGACTACGGCCCCAAGCGCGAGGAGATCGCCTTCGAGCTGGAGGACTGGCGCGACAAGGTACTCGACGGCATGCGCGAGGCGGTGTCGATCCGCCAGCGCGCGGCGGTGGACGTCGGCGTGCTGCTGTCCGGCGGCGTCGACTCGAGCATGCTGGTCGGCCTGCTGCGCGAGGCCGGGGTGGAGAACCTGTCGACCTTCTCCATCGGCTTCCAGGATGCCGGCGGCGAGCGCGGCGACGAGTTCCAGTACTCGGACCTGATCGCCGAGCGCTTCAGTACCCGCCACCACCAGCTGCGCATCGGCGAGAACGAGATCCTCGAGCAGTTGCCGGCGGCCTTCCGCGCCATGAGCGAGCCGATGGTCAGCCACGACTGCATCGCCTTCTACCTGCTGTCCCGGGAAGTGGCCAAGCACTGCAAGGTGGTGCAGAGCGGCCAGGGTGCCGACGAGCTGTTCGCCGGCTACCACTGGTACCCGCTGGTGGATGGCGCCGAGGACGCCTTCGCCGCGTACCGCAAGGCCTTCTTCGACCGCGAGCACGAGGAATACGCCCAGTGCGTGCAGCCCGAGTGGCTGACCGACGACCATGCCGGCGAGTTCGTCCGCCAGCATTTCGCCCAGCCCGGCGCGCTGGCCGCGGTGGACAAGGCGCTGCGCCTGGACAGCACGGTGATGCTGGTCGACGACCCGGTCAAGCGGGTCGACAACATGACCATGGCCTGGGGCCTGGAGGCGCGCACGCCGTTCCTCGACTATCGCCTGGCCGAGCTGTCGGCGCGCATCCCCGGACGTTTCAAGCTGCCCGATGGCGGCAAGCACGTGCTCAAGGAGGCCGCCCGCCAGGTCATCCCGGCCGAGGTCATCGACCGCAAGAAGGGCTACTTCCCGGTGCCGGGCCTCAAGCATCTGGAGGGGGCTACACTGGGCTGGGTCCGCGACCTGCTGGTCGACCCGAGCCAGGACCGCGGCCTGTTCAACCCGGCCATGCTCGACCGCCTGCTGACCGATCCACAGGGGCAACTCACCCCGTTGCGCGGCTCGAAACTCTGGCAGATGGCGGCGCTCAACCTGTGGTTGAGCGAGCAAGGCCTGTAACTACAGCGCAGGGCGGGAGCTGCCCGCCCTGCTGCATGACACACGCCGTAGCCGGAAGTAATCCGGAGCAGTCACGACTGAACTCAGCGCCCGGCCCAACCGGGTGATGCGGACAGCTAAGGAATTCCCCCCATGCGAGCCACTGCCTACAACCAACGCCTCCTGCGCGGCCAGGCGCCCTCCTACGAGCGCCTGCAGGCGCGCTTCGCCGAAGAACGCGGGGTCAAACCCAGCGAGTCACTGGCCGTGCACTGCGGCTGGGGCCGCCTGCTGATCGGCCACACCTACCCCGACCCGGCCGTATTGGCCGACGAGCTGCTGAGCGAACGTCCCGGCGAACGCGACATCGCCCTGTATGTCGCCGCGCCGCAGCAGGTGCTGGCCCAGGCACCGCAGCAGCTGTTCCTCGACCCCTCGGACACCCTGCGCCTGTGGTTCAGCGACTACCGCCCGGCGCGCCGCGGCTTCCGCGGCTACCGCATACGCCGGGCGCAGAACGCCGCGGACTGGCAGGCGATCAACTGCCTGTACCAGATGCGCGGCATGCTGCCGCTCGACCCGGCCAAGCTGACCCCGCGCCACCAGGGCGGGCCGGTGTACTGGCTGGCGGAGGACGAGGACAGCGGCGCGGTGATCGGCAGCGTCATGGGCCTCAACCACCACAAGGCGTTCAAGGACCCGGAGAACGGCAGCAGCCTCTGGTGCCTGGCGGTCGACCCGCGCTGCAGCCGCCCCGGGGTCGGCGAGGTGCTGGTGCGCCACCTGATCGAGCACTTTATGAGCCGCGGGCTCAGTTATCTTGATCTTTCCGTATTGCACGACAACCGCCAGGCCAAGGGCCTGTACGCCAAGCTGGGCTTTCGCGAGCTGCAGACCTTCAGCATCAAGCGCAAGAACAGCATCAACCAGCCGCTGTTCCTCGGCCCCGGTCCCGAGGCCGAACTCAACCCCTATGCCCGGATCATCGTCGACGAGGCGTTGCGCCGCGGCATCGAGGTGCAGGTCGATGACGCCGAGGCCGGCCTGTTCACCCTCAGCCACGGTGGCCGGCGCATCCGCTGCCGCGAGTCGCTGACCGACCTGACCAGCGCCGTGAGCATGACCCTGTGCCAGGACAAGCGCCTGACCCACCGCGCCCTCGAACGTGCCGGCCTGCGCCTGCCGGCCCAGCGCCTGGCCGGCAGCGCCGAGGAGAACGCGGCCTTCCTCGCCGAACACGGCAGCCTGGTGGTCAAGCCGGTGGACGGCGAGCAGGGCCAGGGTGTGGCGGTGGATCTGCGCAGCCCGGGTGAAGTCCAGGAAGCCATCGAACGGGCCCGGGTCTTCGACGGCCGGGTGCTGCTGGAGAGCTATCACGAGGGCTTCGACCTGCGCATCCTGGTGATCGGCTACGAGGTGGTCGCCGCGGCCATTCGCCGCCCGGCCGAGGTCGTCGGCGACGGCCGCCACAGCATCGGCGACCTGATCGACGCCCAGAGCCGTCGACGCCAGGCCGCCACCGGTGGCGAGAGCCGCATCCCCAAGGACGCGGAAACCCTGCGCACCCTGCACGCCGCAGGCGTCGACTACGACAGCATCCTGCCGGCCGGCAAGCGCCTGGCCGTGCGCAAGACCGCCAACCTGCACACCGGAGGCAGCCTCGAGGACGTCACCGAGATCCTCCATCCGGCCCTGGCCGAAGCGGCGGTCAAGGCGGCCCGGGCCCTGGACATCCCGGTGGTCGGCCTCGACCTGCTGGTACCGGCGGCCGACCGCCCCGAACACGTGTTCATCGAGGCCAACGAGCGCGCCGGCCTGGCCAACCATGAGCCGCAGCCGACCGCGGAGCGCTTCGTCGACCTGCTGTTCCCCCTCAGCCAGGTGACCGGCTAGCCCATCCCGCGCGCGCCCGGCGTCCGCCACGGACGCCGGGCCAGGACCATTTCGCGAAGGAGCCTGCAATGCAGCAACTGCCCGAACCCGACCTCGAATACCTGCGCAAGGTCCTGCTGGAGATGCTCGCCATCCCCAGCCCGACCGGCTTCACCGACACCATCGTGCGCTATGTCGCCGAGCGCCTGGAGGAGATCGGCATCCCCTTCGAGCTGACCCGCCGCGGCACCATCCGCGCCACCCTCAAGGGCAAGCAGAGCAGCCCGGACCGCGCCGTGTCGACCCACCTCGACACCATCGGCGCCATCGTCCGCACCGTGCAGGACAATGGCCGCCTGGGCCTGGCCCCGGTCGGCACCTGGTCCAGCCGCTTCGCCGAAGGCAGCCGGGTCAGCCTGTTCACCGAGACCAGCGTGATCCGCGGCAGCGTGCTGCCGCTGCTGGCCTCCGGCCACGCCTTCAATACCGAGGTGGATCAGCTGCCGATCAGCTGGGACCATGTCGAGCTGCGCCTGGACGCCTACTGCGCGACCCGCGCCGACTGCGAGTCCCTGGGCATCGCGGTGGGCGACTTCGTCGCCTTCGACCCGCTGCCGGAATTCACCGAGAGCGGCCACATCAGCGCCCGTCACCTCGACGACAAGGCCGGTGTCGCCGCCCTGCTCGCCTCGCTCAAGGGCATCGTCGAGAGCGGCGCCGAGCTGGAGATCGACTGCCACCCGCTGTTCACCGTGACCGAGGAAGTCGGCTCAGGTGCAGCCGCGGCGTTGCACTGGGACGTCAGCGAGTTCGTCGGCGTCGACATCGCCCCGGTCGCCCAGGGCCAGGCCTCCAGCGAACACACGGTCAGCGTGGCCATGCAGGACTCCGGCGGCCCCCACGACTATCACCTGTCGCGCCAGCTGCTGCGCCTGGCCCGCGAGCATGAGATCCCGGTGCGCCGCGACCTGTTCCGCTACTACCACAGCGACGCGCAGTCGGCGGTCGGCGCCGGCCACGACGTGCGCACCGCCCTGCTGGCCTTCGGCTGCGACGCCACCCACGGCTACGAGCGCACCCATATCGACAGCCTGATCGCCCTCAGCCGGCTGCTCAGCGCCTATATGCTCAGCCCGCCGGTGTTCGCCAGCGATGCCCAGCCGGCGCAGGGCTCGCTGGACCGCTTCAGCCACCAACTGGAACACGACGCGCAGATGGCCAGCGATACCCAGGTGCCCGCGGTCGACAGCCTGCTCGGCCCCCGCGGCGGACAGCGCTGAGGCGGACCCCACGCTCGGCGCCATGGACGACGCCGGGCGCCGGCAATGGGCTGACAGCCGGCATGGCCAGCGGTTAGCATCGCCGCCGTCCCCTGGAGAGCCGAGCCGTGTTGATCCCCCCGCACCTGCTGCAAGCCGAGACCCTGACCCACCTGATCGAGGACTTCGTCACCCGCGAGGGCACCGACAACGGCGACGAAACCCCGCTGGAAACCCGCGTGCAGCGGGTACGCCGCGCCCTGGACAAGGGCGAGGCGGTGATCGTCTTCGATCCGGAAAGCCAGCAGTGCCAGCTGGCGCTCAAGCGCGACGTGCCCAAGGAGTGGCTGCAGGCACTCGACGACTAGACCGCGCCGCGGCGCTGCCACCGGCTAGCCGCGCAAGCCGCCCTCGCGCTCCCAGGCGCAACGCACCCGCAGCTCGCCTTCGTGGGGGCTGTGGCCGCCACTCTCCGACTCCCAGCGGAAGGTGTGGGTGCCGTTGAGCTCGGTGTCCAGATGCACCACTGCGCTGGCCCAGTACAGGCGCTTGAGCAGCGCCTCGAACTGCTCGACCCAGAGACTCCACTCGTATTCCACGGCCCGGTAGCTGGCGCCGAAGTGGATCACCTGGGTCTGGTACAGGTCATCGCCCGGCGGCTCGCAGCAGGCGAACATCTCGCGGCCGAGCAGCGACCAGGCGTCGGCGCTCGGCAGTTCGCCCAGCGCCTGCCGATTGAGCTCGCGCCGCAGGCGGCTCTGCTCCGCACTGTCCGCCGGCCAGTCGCGGATGCAGCCATAGACGATGGATTCTGACTCCACAGCGGTACTCCAGGAAATCGAGGCTGCCTTCTATCACAGCATCGGCGCGCAAGGAAGGAACTGCGGCGGAACTCCGCCGCTGCGGGCGCCACGGCCCAGACCGCTCAGTCGCGCCGGACGCCCTTGCCCAAGCGCCATGCCAGCAGCGACATCAGCGACGCCAGCCCGGTCAGCACGGCGAAGGCCGGCTGGTAGCTGCCGGCCAGGTCGCGGGCCAGACCGGTCAGGACAGGTGCCAGGGAGGCCATGCAATAACCGGCGCAGAGCATCATCGAGGTCCAGCGGCTGACCGCCAGCGGCGTATGCGCCTCGTACAGCGGCAGCACCAGGGACAGCGCGAAGGCCCCGCCCAGACTCAGGCCGATGACCACCGCCCAGAGTTCCGGCAGCAGCGTCGGCGCGAAGGTGATCATTGCCAGGCTGAGGCAGGCCAGCAGTCCGCAGGCCTGCAGCAGGCCATAGCGATGGCCGAAGCGCTGGGCCAACCAGGGAAACAGGAAGGAGCTGGGCAGCCCCGTCAGCATCGACAGGCTGAACAGGCCATTGCTGCGCAACAGGCTCAGGCCGGCCTCGTGGTAGCGGGCCACCACCCAGGTGGCCAGGGCGTAGAACAGGCCCGCCTGGATCGCGAAGAACGTGCTGATCAGCCAGGCGCGCGGCTGGTCCCAAGGCAGGCAGGCCCTGGCCTCCTCGCGATCGCTCGGCTCGCCCCGATTGGGCACGCACAGCCACGCCCCCATGGCCAGCAGCGCCGGCAGCGCCCAGAGCGCCAGGCCGTGGGTCCAGCGCTCGCCGAACCAGTGCGTGGCCGAGGCCGTCAGCACCGCCCCCGCCGCGCCGCCCACGGCCATGCCCAGGGAATACCAGGCCACCACCCGGCCCATCTGCTCGACGAAATAGCGCTTGATAAAGCCCGAAAGCAGCGGGCCGGCCACGGCGATCCCGGCGCCGAGCAGCACCGCGCTGGCGATCAGCACCGCGCTGGCATCGCCGCCGAGGCGCAGCAGCAGGGCGGCGGCGATAGCGCCCATGCACAGGGTAATGGTGCGTTCCAGGCCCAGCAGCACCGCCAAGCGCGGCGCGAGCGGCGCCAGCAGGCCCATGCACAGCACCGGCAATGCGGTGGTCAGGCTGATCAGGCCACGGCTCAGGGCGAGCTCGGCGGCGATCCGCTCGATCAGCGGCGCCAGCGAGGTGATGCCGGGCCGCAGATTGACCGCCGCCAGCAGCAGCGCCAGCAACAGGGCGGTTCCAGATAGGGCTTTCACGAGACGTCCTAGGCGCTGACGGAGCAGCGGACAAAGCCGGTTACCCTAACCGCGGACCCGCCCCACGGCAAGTCCGCGCCCGGCATAAGCTGACCGTTCGATCAGCCCTGCGCGGCCTTGGCGCGCATCCGTTCGGCCATGAGGGCCATCTCGTCGTAGAGCGCCTGCGGGTTCTGCCGCTTCAGCGCCCAGGCCATGCGCCCCTGCTCGTGGGGCAGGATCATGAACTCGCCCGCGGCGATCTGCCGGTAGATGTAGTCGGCGATATCCGCCGCACTGATCGGCGAGCTCTCCAGCAGCTTGCCGACCTGGGCCTTCATCGCCGGGGTGGGGCCGCGGAAGGAGTCCAGCAGGTTGGTCTGGAAGAACGACGGACAGACCACGTGCACCCCGACCTCCTGCGCCCGCAGCTCCGCCAGCAGGCTCTCCGACAGCGCCACCACGCCGGCCTTGGCGACGTTGTAGTTGCTCATGGCCGGCCCCTGCATCAGCGCCGCCATCGAGGCGATGTTGACGATCTTGCCCTTGCTGCGCTCGAGCAACGGCAGGAAGGCCTTGCACCCCTTGACCACGCCCATCAGGTTGATCGCGATCTGCCAGTCCCAGTCCTCCAGCGACAGCTCGCCGAAGAAGCCGCCGGACGCCACCCCGGCGTTGTTGACGATCACGTCGACGCCGCCGAACTGTTCCTCGCAGGCCTGGGCCAGGGCGGTCAGCTGGCTGTAGTCGCGCACATCGCACAAGCGGGTGAAGCCATCGCCCCCGGCCGCCCGCACCAGCTGCAGGGTCTCCGCCAGACCGGCCTCCCTGACGTCGGCCAGGGCCAGGCGCCAGCCCTCTCGGGCCCAACGCAGGGCGATCTCGCGCCCCAGACCCGAACCCGCGCCGGTAATCATCATGCGATTTTGCATACAGAGGCCGCCTTACGCTGCTGTGATAGATGCTCCGCAGTGTAGCGAAGGACATCCCCTGCCCCACTCACCATCAGGCTGCTGAATGAGCCAGGCAAACGCCCGGCAGGCCTGCCGGCGATCCGCTATCCCGACAGGCCGTCGCGGCCTATCGGCCGCCCCGTCTCCGCAGCAGCAGGTAGCCATAGATGGCTGCGTTGACCGCCAGCACCAGCCCCCCCAGCAGCAACTGGATAGCCGGCGTGAGCCCGGCCGGATAGACGATCGGCAGCAGGTAGTGTTCGACGAAGCCACCGCTGTAGCCGCGCTCACCGGCCGCACGGCGCAGGGCGTTCTCCAGCGGGGTCAACGGGCACTGCAACCGGAATAGCTCGACCACCGCGCCCCACAAGGCCGCCGGCAGGTGCAGCCAGGCCAGAGCGGGCCAGCGCAGCACCAGCAAGCCACCGAGCAGCACGAACAGGATGAACAGCAGATGCAGCACGAGCACGGCGTCGGCGGCGAAGCGGTCGAGCATGCTGGCAACCTCCGGCGGTACTGCCCCTTCATAGAGCCGCTATCACCCTACCTATAGCCCGGCTATGCCGGCACCCGTGATTGAGCCCCACGGTGCCAGCACCTTGCCTAGCGGGGCTTGCTGCGGCGCTTCAGGTGAATCCAGTCGACGATCTCGCCTTCCGGCGCATAGCCGCTCACGGTTTCGCGCAGCAGCTGGCGCACCCGATCATAGTCGTCCCGCTCCACGGCCCCCTGCAGCTCGGCCAGCACCTTCTTGAAGGTCTCCCAGGGCAGGTGCTCCTCGTTGGCGCGCATGATCATCGGATGATCGGTCGGGCTGACGTTGTCGCCAATCAGCAGCTCCTCGTAGAGCTTCTCGCCGGGACGCAGGCCGCTGAACTCGATGGCGATATCGCCATGGGGGCTCTTCTCAGACCGCACGCTGAGGCCGCTCAGGTGGATCATCTTCTCCGCCAGCTCGACGATCTTCACCGGCTGGCCCATATCCAGCACGAACACATCGCCGCCCTGGCCCATGGCACCGGCCTGGATGACCAGCTGGGCGGCCTCGGGAATGGTCATGAAGTAGCGGGTGATATTCGGGTGGGTCACGGTGACCGGACCACCCTGCCTGATCTGCTCATGGAAACGCGGAATCACCGAGCCGGAGGAACCCAGCACGTTGCCGAAGCGCACCATGGTGAAGCGGGTCTTGTTGACCCGGTGCACCGCCCCCTCATCGCCGAACAGCACCGGCGCCGACTCGGCGCTCAGGGCCTGCAACACCATCTCGGCCAGGCGCTTGGTACTGCCCATCACATTGGTCGGGCGCACCGCCTTGTCCGTGGAAATCAGCACGAAATGTTCGACCCCCGCCTTCACCGCCGCCTGCGCCGTATGCAGCGAGCCGAGCACGTTGTTCAGCACGCCCTCGGCGATGTTGTGCTCGACCATGGGCACATGCTTGTAGGCGGCGGCATGGTAGACGGTGTTGACGCCCCAGGTGCGCATCACGTCGACCAGCCTGACCGGATTACGGATGGAACCCAGGATGGGCACCAGACGCACCGGCAGCGACTCGCGCTGCAGGCGCTGCTCCAGCTCGCTATGGATGTTGTACAGGTTGAACTCGCTGTGCTCGAACAGGATCAGGGTGATAGGCCCGCTCGCCACGATCTGCCGACACAGCTCCGAACCGATCGAGCCGCCCGCGCCGGTAACCATCACCACCTGGCCGCGGATGCAACGCTCGAACAGTACCTGCTGCGGCGGCACGGCATCGCGCCCGAGCAGGTCGGCGATGTCCACCTCCTGCACGTCCTCGACCTTGACCCGGCCACTGGCCAGGTCCATGAAGCCGGGCACGCTGCGCACATGCAGGGGAAAGTCCTCGAGCAGCTCGAGAATTTCGCGGCGCCGGCCGCGGCTGGCCGAGGGGATCGCCAAGAGGATCTCGTCCGCACCGGTTTCATCGATCATCTGCTGGATATGCTTGGGGGTATAAACCCGCAAGCCGGCGATCACCCGATTGGCGATGTTGGAGTCGTCGTCGATGAACGCCACCGGACGCATGGCCCGGCCCATGCGCAGCGCCCCCACCAGCTGGTTGCCGGCCGCGCCGGCACCATACACCGCAACCTTCGGCAGACCGGTATCGCGCCCCTTGAGCCTGGTGGGCTGATCGGGCGAATACCAGTCGCCCATGAAGTACTGGCGCATCACCAGGCGCAAACCACCGATCAGCACCAGGCTCAGCCACCAGTAGTTGAACACCATGGAACGGGGAATGAGCTTGGGCGCGTCCTGGTGCCAATACACTGCGAGAGCCAGGAGCAGCGCCGACAGCGTGACCGCCTTGGCGATGGCCAGTAGCGCGTCATTGCCGAAGTAACGCATCACCGCCCGGTACATGCCGAAGCGCACGAACAAGGGAACGGCAATCAGCGGCGCCGCGGTAAACAGCCAGGCGTGACCGGCGAAGGGCTCGATATTCTTCGAGTCCCCCAGGCGCACGACAAAGGCGAGCCACAATGCGGCCCAGACCAGCAGCACATCCACCGCGACCTGAATCAGTCGCTTATGGCGTCGTGGCAAACAAACCAGACGGCCGCGTAGTTTTTCGGCAAGTCGTAACACAAAAAATCCTCACACTGCTTTCGCCATCACTGCATCGGGTGCAGCACAGGAGAAACTGACCTGTTGGAGCAGGCTCGATAGCAAGCCCTCTGTCCAGCTTGAGCCCGCAGATTACCGCAAGCGCAAAGCCAGGGGTCGCGCCCTGTATTACTCAAGCTCCCCAGCCTTGAACTTCACCGCCAGCCAGAGCAGAGGCGCATAGGCGATCAGCACGCCCGTCAAACCCTCCAGACCGCCCACTCCGACCCAAAGCGCGATGGGTAGCAACCAGAACAGATTGAGCCCCCCCACGACGAGAGTCACCGGCAGATGCCGGCCGAAGCGCCTGGATGCATATTGATAGGCGTGACTGCGATGGGCCTCATAGACCTTGTCGCCGCGCAGCAGGCGCCGCAGCAGGGTAAAGGTGGCATCGACGATGAATACCCCGAGCAGGATCAGCCAGCTCCACAACAACTGCGGCGCCACCCAGGCCGCCTGCAGGGACAAGATGCCCAGGGTGATACCGAGAAAGCCACTGCCCGCATCGCCCATGAAGATCCGCGCCGGCGGGAAGTTCCAAAACAAAAAGCCCGCCACCGCGGCCGCCAACAGCAGCACCACCAGCATTCCCGTAGGTTGGGCTGAGCTGGCGAAGCCCAACGCCTCGCCAACGCCGCCCGCGACAGGCTGGCCCGCCCCCGTGAAACCCAAGACCCCAAACAACAACGCACCGCCCAGGCACACACAAATTGCCTCGACACAGGCGATGCCGTCGATGCCATCCATGAAGTTGTAGAGGTTCAGCAACCACACCAGGTAGACCGCCGCCAGCGCATGCCCCAGCCACCCCAGGTCGAGGCTCATGCCGAACAGGTTCAGCGGCGGCAGCCCGCCCAACCAGAACAAGGCCCAGATGGCCCCGGCAAAGTGCCCCAATAACCGCCAGCGCGCGGGAATATGCCCATGGTCATCGAGAAAGCCGATCACGGCCACTCCCGCCCCGGCCCCCAACAGCGCCCACATTACGGCCCAAGGCAGCAGATTGGCCCAAGCCATGACCGGCAAAGCCGCCAGGAAGGCCAACACGATGGCCACCGCCGCCGCGCGGCGTCGGCACCGAGTGCGAACTGCGCGCGTTGGGGATGTCCATCAGGCTGCGGGCCAAGGCGTAACGCCGCAGCGCGCCGGTCATAACAAGCGAAACGCCGGCCACCGCCGGCAGCAACCACCAGATAGTCATTTGCTCTGCTGTTCCAGAAAATGCTTGGCCGTCTTGCGCAGCGCCTCATCGACGCTGACCGGCGGTGTCCAGTCCAATAACTCACGAGTCTTGCCGATATCGACCTGCAACGAGCCGCACAGCCGCTGGGACAGTGCCTGCCTACCCAGCACCGCCGCCCCCATCTCCAGCAGCCGACTCGGCACCGGCAACAAGCGCGCCGGCTTGCCCAAGGCAGTGGCCATCCTGCGCAACAACTCGGTAGTCGAAAGGTCCTCGCCATCGCTGACCAGGAATGTCTGGTTGGCCGCGGCGGGATGGTCGATGCAAGTCACGATCAGGTCGACCAGATTGTCCAGGGCCACCAGGCTGCGCCGGTTATGGATCGCGCCAAATGGCAGAGGCACACCCTTGTGCAGCCAGCGCATCATGTTGAGGAAGTTGGCTTTGACACCCGGCCCATAGACCAGCGTCGGCCGGATAATCACCACCTCCATCCCGGTTTCGGCCGCCAGGGTACGCAACCCCTGCTCGGCTTCCATCTTGGAGATGCCGTACGGATCAGCCGGCGCGGCCTGGGCGTCGGCAAGGTAAGGCACACCTACAGGCGTGCCCTCGCCGTTGACCTTGACCGAACTGATAAAGATAAAACGGCGCACACCCGCAGCCGCAGCCTGGCGAGCGAGGTTCAAGGTGCCCTCGACATTGACCTTGCGGAATTCGGCGAGCGGGTCGGACGACTGGTCATGCATGACATGAACGCGAGCGGCGCTGTGAATAACAGCATCTATCCCTTCCAGCGCTGTTCGCCAGTCGGTGTCGGGCTCGACCCCTGGAACCTGCAGGCTCGTAACAGCCTCTGGGAACCCCGATACCGGCCTACGCAGTGCAGCGACCAACTCCAGGCTAACCAGAGCCGACATCCTTTCCAGCAGTCCCCGGCCAACGAAACCGCTAGCGCCAGTCAACAAAACACGCATTGATATGCCTCGGGAGTACTCAGGCTTTCGACCAGACAGTACGGTTGATGTAATCGGTGTAACTGAGCACCACCCTGACCACCTGCTTGGATACCGGGCCGGCCTGGTAGTCCTTCACCACCGGGATTACGCGCCGGGCACGGTCATGCTGGCTGGTCACCACACGCACCGCATCCAACACAGGCTCCTTTCTCAGGCCGCTCATGATCAGCGTGCCCTCATCCATGCCCTCCGGCCGCTCATGGGCATTGCGGATGGTGATCGCCGGCAGGTTCAGCAACGAAGCTTCTTCGGTGATGGTGCCGCTATCGGATAGCACACAGAACGCCGACATCTGCAGCTTGATGTAATCCAGCAAACCGAACGGCTTGACGAAACGGATCAGCGGATGGTCCAACGACTCGCCCAGTGCCTCCAGGCGTTTCCGGGTACGGGGGTGCGTGGAGACGATGATCGGGTACTGGTACGTCTCGGCCAGCGCCCGCAGGGTCTCCAGCAGATCGCGCAAGTTCTCGGGTGTATCGACGTTCTCTTCCCGATGGGTACTGACGATGAAGAACTTACCCTCCTCCAGCCCTTCGCGCTGCAGCACATCGGAGGCCTGGATACGCGGCATGTAGTAATCCAGCACTTCCTCCATGTGCGAACCGGTCTTGATGATGGTTTCCGGGCGAATGCCCTCGGCGATCAAGTAACGGCGCGCATGTTCGGTCAGCACCATATTGATATCGCTCAGATGGTCGAGAACCTTGCGGTTCAACTCCTCCGGCACCCGCTGGTCGAAACAACGATTCCCCGCCTCCATGTGGAAAACAGGGATTTTCCGGCGCTTGGCGGCAATCACCGCCAGGCAGGTATTGGTGTCGCCGTACAGTAAGAGCGCATCGGGCTTTTCCAGTTCGAACACCTCGTCGGCCTTGGCGATCACTTCGGCGATGGTCTTCGCCGCCGTATCGCCGGCAGCTCCGAGGAAATGATCCGGCTTGCGAATATCCAGATCATCGAAAAACACCTGGTTCAATTCGAAGTCGTAATTCTGCCCCGAATGCACCAGCACATGCTGAACCTGCTTATCCAGTTCCGCGATCACGCGGCTCATCTTGATCAGCTCCGGGCGGGTGCCAACCAGCGTCATCACCTTAAGCATCGAGCTGCTCCTGAATGTAGTCCAGCTTGAGCAACACATCCTTGATGCCTTGGATGCTCAGGCGCTCGGTATTGTGCGAGGTGTAGTCGTCCAGTTCGGAAATATGCTGCTCGCCCTCGACGAAAAACTTCTTGTAGTTCAGGTCACGGTTATCCGCGGGAATTCGATAATAGCGGTCCATGTCCTCGGCCTTGGCCATTTCCTCGCGGGAAATCAGCGACTCATACAGCTTCTCGCCATGCCGAGTGCCGATCACCTTTACCGGGTTGTCGCGGGAAAACAGCTCTTTGAGCGCCAGGGCAAGGTCCGCCACCGTCGAGGCAGGGGCCTTCTGCACAAAGATGTCGCCCTGCTCGGCATGCTCGAAGGCATGCAGGACCAGATCCACCGAATCTTCCAGCGACATCAAGAAACGGGTCATGTTCGGATCGGTGACAGTCAGCGGCTCGCCGCTCTTGAGCTGGCTGATGAACAGCGGGATCACCGAGCCACGCGAAGCCATCACGTTACCGTAGCGGGTCGCACAGATGACCGGACCGGACTCTGGAATCATCCGAGACTTGGCGACCATGAGCTTTTCCGCCATGGCCTTGGAAATGCCCATGGCATTGATCGGGTAGACCGCCTTATCCGTGCTGAGCACCACCACACGCTTGACGCCGGTGGCAATCGCCGCATTCAGCACATTCTCCGTGCCGATGACATTGGTACGTACCGCTTCCATGGGGTAGAACTCGCAGGATGGCACCTGCTTCAGCGCAGCAGCATGAAAGATATAGTCAACACCAACCATGGCTTGCGAAATGCTGTCGTAATCGCGCACATCGCCGATATAGAACTTGACCTTGTCATTGGCCAGGGCAATGCGCATATCCTCCTGCTTCTTCTCGTCCCGGCTGAACACCCGGATTTCCTTGACATGGGTATCGAGGAAGCGCTTCAACACGGTATTACCGAAGGAACCGGTACCGCCGGTAATCATCAAGACTTTGTCATCAAACATAAACAGTCACCACACTCGAAAATATAAAAATTAACGCTGGTCACGCATCATTTTGACCAGCTCGGGCCAGGCCGGGGGTAGGTAACCAGTGGCCTGACGGAAACGAGAAGAGTCCAACGAGCGGTCGATACAGACCTGCTCGTCTGGAATGATCTGAATCTTGTGCCCATAGACCTCGGCCACCAGCCTGAGCAGCGACAACTTGTCGATCGGCTCGACTGATACATGATAGAGGCCGTGCAATTCAGGAGCCGGGACCACATAGTCCTTCATCACCCTAGCCAGTTCGACAGTGGGCAAGCCAGAAAATATAGCTTTTGCATAGCCCTTGACCGGACCACTTTGCGAAAGAAACCAGTCAATCAAAGAGAAGTGGGTGCCTAGCTCATGCCCGATAATGGAAGTACGCAGCGTAATCGCGTGCGGCACCTCATGAAGCTCGCCAATGAACTTCGACTTACCATAGAGATCTTCCGCATCCGAGAGGTCAGCCTCGGTATACATCCCCTTGCGGCCAGAGAACACGCAATCCGTGCTCACATGGATCAACCGAGCGCCCGCCAAGCCACAGAGCTTCGCCAATCGATGTGGCAGCATGGCGTTAATCGGCAAGGCCGAGAGCGGATCTTTGGCGTCGGCCAACTGCTTGATCAAACCGACGCAGTTGATGACGACATCTGGGCGGATACGCTCAAGCACACTAATTAGTGCATCTTGGTCAAGCACATCGATATTGCTAATCAACTGGGCATGAAGCTGCTCAGGAAAATGACGCCGCCCTCCGGCATTGCGCAATGTGCCCCATACTTGGTAGCTCTGGTCGTGGGAAAGCTGCCTAAAAACAGCACTCCCCAACATACCGGTCACGCCCAATACCAGAACATTCATTTCGACATCCCTCTTCCTTCGTTAATTCTATTTTCAAGGATTTCCACTAGACGCTGGCTCTGTCGCGCCATCTCAAAATTCGCCAGAAAATACTCTCGCCCCGACTGCCCGAGCTTTTCGCGTGCCTCCGGCGACATGTGGAATAGTCGCTCGATACAGTGAGCCAGTCCGACAGAATCTTCCGCAGCGCATGACAGACCAGCTCCCGCCTCCTCAATGACACGCGCCCCTTCACCATCGAGAGCTGCAATCACAGGACGGCCTGCGGCAAGATAGGCTTGAACCTTGCTGGGAATTGTATAAGCGAAAATTTCCTCCCGCTTGAGCGTCACCAGCAAGCCGGCTGCACGACTAAAAAACTGTGGCATTTCGGATGGAGGGAAGCGCCCCGCCAGGATCAAATTATCCAAGCCCCTCAGAGCCTTCTGCTCCTCAACCCACCCGACCATACTACCGCTACCCACCAGAACCAACTTACAGTCAGGTAGATGCCTTAATCTTTCCGCCGCCTGAACCAAGGTCTCGACAGACTGCGCAGTGCCAAGGTTACCAGCGAAAACCAGGCAAAAATTTTGCTCTAGCTGCGCCAACAACTCGGCAGGAACCTGAGTGCTGGTCGCTGGCTGCAGGGGCGAATCCTGGTGGGAATTGGGGTAGTAAACGATTTTATCTTCTCGCGCATAGCGCGCGACCGGGGCCCTAAATGCCCTTGACTGCACGAGCAACGTATCCGTGCACGCATAAATTCCGCGGACCAACCAGCCTACCAACCGCAACGCCATACGATTGCGAATGAACCCAGTTGCGCTCAAACTTTCAGGCCAGAGGTCCTGAATCCAGATGGCGAGATGTGACCCTAATCGCCATTTTAAATAAATAGCCGGAATTGCGGAGGTGACTGGCGACGGAGCAAAAACAAAAACTACATCAAACGAACGCCCTTGGACCGCCCGCGGGAAAAATACAAGCCCGTTCAGTACGAAAGAAAGATAGTTCAGCAATAAGTTTTTTGCACCTCCATTACCTCGCGGACGCAGAGGCACACGACTCACTAATGCACCAGATTCAAAAATCTCATCAATACATCCATGCTTTAAGTAGCCTTGAAAAATTTCACCTTCAGGGTAATTTGGCTTGCCCGTTAAAATGTGCACTCTGTGGCCCTGAGAAATCAAGACCCTGACCAAATCATTGATAATGAAAGACTCAGGCCAAAAATATTGACTAACTAGAAGAATATTCAACGACTCACACCCAACCTATCTTCCGGAAAAAAATTTGTAGAATTTTTCACGAAAAAAATAAAGAGATGCTTTTGAATGAAATAGCGCTTTAATTTTACTCATGAATGGAACACAAGGAACCAGCAGGATAAGGCTCGAAGCACCTAAATACCTGAGCACATGAACAGAAAACTCAAATAGTAATTTACGACGCTGTTCACCAGAAAGACTTTCGCCATGTTCCTCAATAAAATAAAAAGCTGCCTTTTGTCTTGCCCACATCTGAGAGTTCACCACATCAAAGCTGGCACCTCTTCGGTAGCTGTTTTCTGAATGAATTCTATAGAAGAGGCCGATAAGCGGAACTTGGAATTTAGCAACACGGGAAAACCTTGCATGCAAAACAAGCCAGCTATCCTCATTCGCAAGCATTGCAGGAATTGGAAACGCCAACCGTCCAAAAGCCTTGTTAAAGGCCATGCACCCACCTGACTCAAGACCCAAGCTTTTATTTTTCGGCAAAATCATGCCATCATATTTCTTGCTCTCAGAGAAAGACTGCAACTTACATAAACTGAGTGCAGGTTCAGAAACTGCCACCTGACGAAGTGGCGAAACTCTAGCCTCAACTACATCAGGAACAATACAGTCATCGCCAGCAATCAATATGAAGTAATCACCAGCGGCCTTTTCAAAAGCCAAACTAAAGGCAGCAGCCTTACCTATGCCAGCAGTCCTAAAGAGCTTTACAGATGAGTAGCCGAGGGACTCGACAACCTCAGGAGTCCCGTCATTAGATCCATCATCGACAACAATTACCTCAATGGGAGAAGAAGCAATACAAACTATAGAATCAAGTGCATCCTTGATATACCTTGCTTCATTTTTTACTGACATCAAAAAACTAATCACCTCAGCCCTCCCTCGTCATTTTTCTTGTAAACAAAAAAACAGATAGAACACACAAAAATAAACCCCCACTAAAAAACATAGACAACAAAGAAACACTTATTAAGCCAAAAGCGATTACTGGCAATGCGAAAACAAAAGGAGCCACCCCGCCTTTCACAACCCACCCAAACAAACACCCAACAACAAGAGAAAACAGAAACACCCCAGGAAATCCAAATCCGACATATGCCTCAGATATGTATGCTGCATTAGAGTTACCCTTTGACTCTTCGCCAGACCCAAACTGAAACCTGAAAACGTTACGCTCCAAATCAGCAAACTCAACCCCAAACAAGATAGAGAGATATCTGTTTACTGAGAAAAATAAATAGTCATCGTACACAACCCTCCAATAGTAAAAAGTATCGTAGATAGTCACAAAGGGTATCCAAAAGAACCTATTAAAAAGATAAGAATGCACCCCACCCTCATTCAAATCATAAAACAAAAATTGATAATCAGCCTGCTCTCTCAAAGAAACTTTTCTTAACACTGGCAACTTGTTGCATTCCTGACAGGAAGTTTTAATATATCCCACCTCATTTGGCGCATAGGCAGCATAGGAATGGTCACTTTCAAGACCATAACTGACTACCCCCCCTCCTCGACCAAAGGACACAATTGAAACAAAAGCCAGGAAAGCGATAGCAAATAGCAAAACCCTCCAGAAATCCTTCTTATAGCCGGAAACCCAAGTATAGAAAAGAACTGGCAAATAGCCCCAAAGCAATAGACTTTTTTCCATGGCTGAAACAGCAGTAAAAGTGAAAGCAATGAGAAAAAGGTAAAAAAACACTCGCCCTTTTATACAAAACAAGACAACCATAGCAAAAGGTATAAAACCTCTTGTTAAAATCGACCTTAAATAAGCAAAAACCTGCCACCCTCCCTCCTGCATTTTATGAAACTCCGCCCTCATGACCGAGGGGTTCCCGCCGTGCAAAACAAGTTCAAGAATAGGAACTCCACCATAAGAGTAATAAAGGGACAAGTAAGAAACAAAATATAATAAAACAAAAAATCTAAAAGTCACACCACCCCAACCCGATAAACACACCTCTCGCACACGAGAAACTTTAAAAGCCAAGAAGCCGCCAGCAAAATAAAACACAACCGACAATACGGAGACAAACAAAACCAACAGAGAAACATAATCCGAGTACTTAAAAGCGACATAAAATGACTGCGGAATAACAAATAGAAACATCATTAAAGGCAAGATCAAAAAAACCATCAGACGACTACCGACCATACAAACCTGCCCCTGAATAAATAAAAACAGACAGCACTATAAATCAATGCAATCCAGAGCCTAATTTTTTACGCATAACATCATAGTGCCGGATACACGACACAGATAAAAAAGCATTAATCACATATAAAAACAGCATTATCACACTATAAAAACCTAAAGAGCGTTCAACCTCCCAACCACATGAAGCCCCAAAAATCAAAGCCGCACTTGGCAATATCAGCCTGCAAAAATCCCATATTAGTTGCAAATCCTGCCTGCCGAGAACATTAAGCGTTTGACTAAGCGGCGCCACTACAAACTGGCCAAGAAAAAAAGGGGCCAGATACACAACAAACTCTGCCGCCTTAGACCATTCAGCACCGAAAATCAGGTCGACACCCCACCAAGGATCAGGGTAGCCAAGGCAACTACAGGTAGCCCAACGGCAATAAGGTTCCTGCATGAGCGCAGGTAAAAGCTCATCAAACGCTCCGGCTCAGACTCTTTGAGCCTCGGAAGTTCAGCAAGATATACGTTGGCAATCGCCATGCCCAAAAACGCCATGGGCGCACCCATGGCTCTTTGTGCCAAAGAGAAAAAGCCCGCAGAAGATGCACCGTAAAAATAGATCAGAATAAACGGCGTCAGATGCAGAGCACTGACATTCAAGACCCCCGCAGGGACCGAGAACAAAGGAAATCTTTTATGCCTAACAGCAAGAACTCTTAGCCGCCTCCAGGAAGGGCGTCGTATATCTCCAACAGCTCCCAACAATATCTTGAGCGCACCGACCGCCTGGCTCAGCACATAACCGAGCACCAGGGCAAGCCCGCCTACTCCCGCAAGCCCCATCCCTACTTGGGCTGTAGCTTGAAACAGACTACGATTCACATTGGCTTTTGCCAGCTCCCTGAAAGCCTTCTCTCTGACAGCCCAATAATTCGCAACTTGAAATGCACCGGCAAACATTATGCCTACTGGCAACAGCCAGATATAATCCCACTCCCCCCATAATGCAAATCCTGAGATTGATGCAACCACCAAAAATATAAACACCAGCAAACTAGTGACAAAAAGCAGCCCGAGACATAAAAAAACCAAAGTCCGAGCCTGTTTTATATTCCGCACCTGTGGCAGAGCAAATTCATATCGTAAAGAACTTACAGCCAATAGAATTGTCAGCGCTGAGGTAAAAGCAGCCAGCATCCCGAACTCTGCCGGAGAGAAGAGCCTGGTCAATACAGGTGTAACACCTACTGTTATGCCTTGGGCAATTGCCGCACCACCCGCAAGAAGCATAACGGATCTTAAAAATGTACTGGCTTTCAGCTTGGCAAATGACACTAGCCTTTACACCCACATGCTGTAGCGATGGCAGAAAGCTGTTGCTCCGACAGGTAAGGATGCATCGGCAAACTCACCACTTCGCCCGCGACCCGATCGCCCACAGGCAGAGCACTGCAAGCGTCTGCGACGGCGGGTTGTTTATTGAGTGGAATAGGGTAATGCACTGCCGTAGGCACGCCTGACTCTTTAAGCCTGGCTTGTAAGTGCTCACGCCCCACTACACGGATGGTATATTGGGCATAGACACTTGCGTTATGTGGCTCTATATAGGGAGTAGTAGTGACGCCCGCTTTATTCAACACCCGCCCATACGTATCAGCGACTTGCTGACGCAACACAATTTCTTCCGGAAAAATATCTAATTTAGGCAATAGAATGGCGGCTTGCAGCGTGTCCAAACGGCTGTTCACGCCGACGCGGATATGGTGATAGCGCCGATCCTGACCGTGGCGAGCAATCTGACGCAGTATTGTTGCCAGCTCGTCGTCATTGGTGAAAATCGCACCACCGTCGCCGTAACAACCTAACGGTTTGCTCGGGAAGAAGCTGGTGCAGGCAATAGTAGTCAGATTGCAGGAGCGCTTGCCCTTGTAGGTCGCCCCGAAGCTCTGCGCCGCATCCTCGATCACCGGAATGCCGAATTTGGCGGCAATAGCGTTAATGGCATCGAAGTCGGCACACTGACCATACAGCGACACCGGGATAATCGCCTTGGTACGCGGAGTGATGGCGGCTTCCAGCAGGTTCGGGTCGAGATTGTAGGTGCGCGGATCGATATCCACATACACTGGCTGCGCCCCCAACAGGGCCACTGTTTCAGCCGTGGCGATGTAAGTGAAGCCCGGGGTGATGACTTCGTCGCCGGGGCCGATCCCTAACGCCATCTGCGCGATCTGCAAGGCATCGGTACCGTTGGCGCAGGTAATGCAGTATTTGGCGCCGGTAAAGGAGGCGAGCTTTTCTTCCAGTTCGGCGACTTCCGGGCCGAGGATATATTGGCCATGAGCCAGGACACGCTGGATGCCTGCGTCGATCTTGTCCTTGATACGGGCCTGCTGGGTTTTCAGGTCGATGAATTCGATCATTTATTGCACGTCCACTTTGCTCAGAGTGTTGCCGTTCAAAACATAACGCGCATTGGTGTGCTGACAGGCAACCTCGCCCTCCCCCGTCACCGGCAATGCCAACTGCTCACCAAACTCGCTCATCCAGCCGATCTGGCGTGCCGGTACACCGACCATCAGGGCATAAGATGGCACGTCTTTGTTGATTACCGCACCAGCTCCGACGAAGGCGAACTCACCGATTGTCACGCCGCAGACGATGGTGCAATTGGCACCAAGGGTGGCACCTTTTTTCACCAGAGTGTCACGATACTGATCCTTTCTCTCAATCAGTGAGCGAGGGTTGTAAACGTTGGTGAAGACCATGCTCGGGCCGCAGAACACGCCTTCTTCAAGAGTGACGTTGTCGTATACCGAGACGTTGTTCTGCACCTTGCAGTTATCACCGATTACGACTTTGTTGCCGACAAAAACGTTTTGACCGAGGGACACACCCTTGCCAATACGAGCTCCGCCACAGACGTGAACAAAATGCCATACGCGCGAGCCGTCGCCTATTTGTGCACCGTCGTCGACGATGGCGCTGGTGTGCTGATAGTAGCTCATTAACATTCCTCTTTATACTTGCATGCCGCGAGAATGAAGGCACGCATGCGAATAGCGGCCTTAATCACCACCAACACTCAAAGCTTAAACTCTTTAAAAAACGGTACAACAAACTTTCCATAATGGCGCGCGCCCACCTCATTAAGGTGGTGATTATCCTGATAAAGCAAAATATCATTTCTAAATGGCGCGCTCGAAAAAAAGCACTGCTAGAAAAGTCTACGAAACTGACCGAAGGATACTTATCGGTAATTTTGGCAATCTTAGCATTAGCTTGTTGCCACTCATTATTACTTTCAACGGTCACTGGCAAGCCCAGCGAACCGAAGCGCTGTACCCGCAGCAGGTTCGATGCAAACATGGGGATCTGAGCCATAACCAACACGTTTTTCCCTTGGGCATTGGCACTACTCAGAAATTCATCAAACGCAGCCATAAAAGCCGCACTTTGTGTTTGATACTGCCACATTCCTGCAAGAATAATTGCATCAGAACTGTCAATAAAAGCTTTTGCGGCATCAATTTGGGCCAAACAAGCGGACTGCGCCCATTTAGGTAAACGCTCGACATCAAAGCCCACAATCGGCACACAACTACTTCCCGTAATGATACGCACGTTGAATTTATTAGCTGCACCTACGACATCGAAGAAGTGGTTTAACTGTGCGCCGTGACTATCACCCAGCAACAATGCGGGAGGTTTATCTCCACCGCCTCCCCGCACACAATTTCCTATGATTTTTCCGTGGCAGATTTCACTTTGGGATGCATAGCGTGTCAGTTCAGTCGGCACGGGGTCGACCACGTGAGAATTTACATGCCCAGATAAAAAAACCAGGGGAAATACACCTAAAGAAAGCATTGCAGCCTTTTTACCGCCAGCCGCAAGGGTTCTGACCTTTCTAAATGGCGTCTCAATCCAGCGAAATGACAACCAGGCAGTAGCAAATGTCATCAGAACAAACGCCATCAGCCATGGCAGTTCAAGCGAATAGTGCCCCACGTAATAGCGCATGATCGAGAGTACGGGCCAATGCCACAGGTACAGCGAATACGATAATCCGCCGATCCATACCAAGATGGTCAATGATAAAAAGCGACTCAATAGGTTATTTTTAGAGGCAATCAACAGCGCAGTCCCAACACAGGGTATCAAGGCTATTACCCCAGGAAATCCGTACGACTCTTTTATGAAGAACAGACTAGAAGCCAACAAGATAAATCCAGCCCAACCCATGAAACTGGAAAACCGTGATGACCACACTTCTCCAAGTCGAAGAGCAGCCACCATTGAGCCAATCAAGAATTCAGGCGCGCGAGCCAATAAAGAAAAATACATTTCTTGTTGCTGGCCTTTAACACGCAATACGCACTCTACATAAGCCGTAAGAATAACTATGAGCGTAGGTATCATTACCTTGACCCAGCGTAGCGGTAACCAAGCAAGCAAAAATGGCAGGATAAGATAAAACTGCATTTCGACAGCTAGCGACCACGTATGCAGCAAGGGAAGTTCATGTGCACTTGGTGAAAAATAGTCTCCAAACCCGGAAAAGTACTGGTTACTCGTAAAATATAAAGAGGACTCCAAGCTGTCCGTATAGAATTCAAAGTCCTTTGAGATGAACAAATAAGCCGCCAGTGTCGAAATAGCCGAAAGCATTACGTAGCAGGCTGGCAGGATGCGTTTTAACCGCCCCCAATAAAAGCCCAGCAAGTCGAACTTACGCGACTCCTTTCTGTCGAGAATAATGGAGGTGATTAAAAACCCTGAAATAACCAGGAAAACATCCACGCCAACAAAACCGCCGGGCAACCACTCCTTATTCATATGGAAAAGCATCACCGCCAAGACTGCGATAGCACGCAGTCCCTGTATGTCATGGCGAAGCCCTTTCTCAGCATAACCAGCTACGCCCGGCCGCTCAGCTGTTAAGGTCATTGGTCTAAATTCCATACTTGAGAGAGACCTACAATTTTTTAACGCCCCATCCGGGTACAATTAAAAGCTAACAACTGCACTGGCCTTCCCTGGCCCAGTACTTTGCCTATTACCCAAGCACCGATTTTTATTTGATGAACGGGTGACCTTCGCCGTTTTGCGCAGTGACAATAGTGGCAGAACGAATAGTATTCACCGTTTCCACACAATGGCGAGCATCTTCGATGCCGTAGCCGCGCCCAGCAAGAATTTCCTGGTAGCTGGTGGTGTGCAGATCGGTGAAACCTTCGGAAAACTCCATCTCCTCGCCGTTCACCGTAATCGAACGGTAGGTCGGCTTTTTACCTTTGACCGACTCAGGCAGGTCGTTGGCATCGATGGACAGGAACCAGCGTACGCGAGCTTTTTCGTATTCGAGATAACCCGCCGCTTTGTACTCGCTAGTAAAGTGCACAACGTTGCGTTGAAGCTTGCCAAAGATGAAATGGAGCATGTCGTAGAAATGCACACCGATATTGGTAGCCACGCCGAATGATTTACGTGGATCGCCTTTCCAGCTCTCCATGTACCACTTGCCGCGCGAGGTGATGTAAGTCAGCTCTACATCGTATTTGTGCTCGCTGGCTTCACGAGCCACTTTATCCTTGAGATCGAGGATTGCCTGGTGATGACGCAGTTGCAGGATGTTGTAAACGCGTTTGCCAGTTTCCTTTTCGACCAGAGCCAACTCATCGAGTATCTCCGGAGTGGGCACCAGCGGTTTTTCACAAATCACATCACATCCCAAACGCAAACCAGCTGCGATATGCGCATGGTGCAGATAGTTGGGTGAGCAGACAGCTACATAGTCCAGCGCAGTAGCTGGGTCGCGCTTCAACACCCAGGCATGCTCGATAAAGCGCTCGAATTCGGTAAAAAACTCGCTCTGCGGCGAGATGCTATCGATGATGCCGACAGAATCATTAATGTCGTAGGCGGACACCAGTTCGTTACCGGTGTCTTTGATGGCGCGCATATGGCGGGGAGCGATATAACCGGCGGCGCCGATCAGAGCGAACTTTTTCATAAATATCCTTTGTGAAGCACTACAACCCGGAATCCCTTGACAGGAATTACAAGGTATTCGTAAACAGCGAGTAATCAGGCTTTGATGATGTGAGCCTGCGGAGTACGATACTTACCACGGCTGTCGACAACCAGACGAGCGTGCTGCTTGATCAATTCGTAGTCAAACTTGTCGTGATCGGTGGCCAGTACCACGGCGTCGAAACCAGCCAAGTTTTCCGCCGTCAATGGTTCGCTCGACAGATTGAAGCGGTGCTCACGCATTTTCGGGAAGACAGGTACGTGAGGGTCGCTGTAAGCCACCACGCTGCCTTTTGCTTCAAGTAACTCCATGATCTCCACAGAAGGCGACTCGCGCATATCGTCCACATTTTTTTTGTAGGCGATGCCGAGCACCAGCACCCTGCTGCCTTTCAAGGCTTTGCCATTATCATTGAGGCCATCCATCAACTTGCTGACGACATACTCGGGCATTGCCTGATTGACTTCACCGGACAGTTCGATAAAACGCGTGTGCAGCCCATATTCACGGGCTTTCCAGGTCAGATAGAAGGGGTCGATAGGGATGCAATGGCCGCCCAAACCAGGGCCGGGATAGTAGGGGGTGAAACCGAACGGTTTGGTTGCAGCGGCATCCACCACCTCGAAGATATCGATGCCCATACGGTCGGCTACAACTTTCATTTCGTTGACCAGACCGATGTTCACTGCACGGTGGATATTCTCCAGCAGCTTGGTCATTTCCGCCGCCTTGGTGGAACTGACCGGCACGATCTTATCGATAGCATGCTCGTAGAGCGCAACACCAACCTCAAGGCAAGCCGGCGTATGACCACCGATCACTTTCGGGATGGTACGCGTTTCAAAGTCGGGGTTGCCCGGGTCTTCGCGCTCCGGGGAATAGACCAGAAAGATGCTCTCACCGACACGCAGGTCAGCTTCTTGTACGCGGGGGAGAAGCTCTTCTTCAGTAGTGCCCGGGTAGGTAGTGCTTTCCAGCGAGACCACTTGCCCTTCGCGCAGGTAAGGCTTGATGGCATCAGTGGTATTGATCACGAAGCTCATGTCCGGCTCGCGATATTTATTCAGCGGCGTCGGCACACAGAGGATGAGCGCATCGCACTCGCAGGCGCGCTGAAAATCGGCGGTCGCCTCAAAGCCACTCTGACGGGCACTGGCAATTTTTTCACTCGGAATGTGCTCGATATAGCTCTGACCGGCATTCAGCTTAGAGACTTTGCCTTCATCGATATCGATGCCCAGCACGCGGAAGCCAATGGCGTTGTAACGCAGCATCAGAGGAAGGCCTACATAGCCTAGGCCGACAATGCCAATGATGGCTTCTTTACTCTTGAATTTGGCGATGCTCGCCTGCTTCATGCCTGACATCAGGTAAAACTCCGGTTGGATTTTCGTCTCGATATTTATCGAGTCTTCAGCTTGGGATGGTTACCTTCAAAGGCAACCCTTTATTCGCATAGGTACCTTGAAGGCGCTTAGCCAGTATGCTTTTCGCGCCCGTCTCGCCATGCACAATCCGCACTTCTGACGGCCACTCACGCATCCGCGTAACAAAATTCACCAGGTCCTTCTGGTCCGCATGGGCCGAATAACCGCCTATGGTATGGATTTGAGCGCGAATGTCATAGCGTTGCCCGTCCAAATCTGCATCGCCGCCACGCGGGCCGTAGGCTTGGATGGCCCGGCCTGGGGTGCCTTGGGCCTGGTAGCCGACGAAGAGGACGTTGTGCCGCGGGTCGTGCAGCATGGATTTCAGGTAATTGACAATTCGACCGCTGCTGCACATTCCGTTCCCTGCGATGACGATGGCCGGACGAGCGGTTTCCGTCAGGTGACGGACCATCGCCAGGTGCGCCTGGTGGCTGTCGACGGTGAGCAGCTGCGCGAATTCCAGTGGGTTGCGGCCCTGTTTCACGCGCTGCAGCGCTTCGTTATCCCAGAAGGGCTTGAGGTCGCGGTAGACCTGGGTGAAGCGGCTGGCCAGGGGTGAGTCGAGGATGATAGGTAATCTGGGCCAGTCAGGGCCAGTCGTGTCGTGACTACTGGCTTCCCCCCTCACCCCAGCCCTCGGCTCGGGCATCCTGCTTCGCCCTACCTCCTGCATCCATGCAGTCGTCTCCCCGGAGGGGAGAGGGGGTTTGCGCGCTGCGCCCAGCTTCTTGCGGTGGATGATGCCTTCCAGTTCGTAGAGCAGTTCCTGGGTACGGCCGATGCTGAAGGCGGGGATCAATACTGTGCCGTTATCGGCCAGGGCTTGTTCGATGACGCTTTCCAGGCGCTGCCGGCGGCTGCGGCGGTCTTCGTGCAGGCGGTCGCCGTAGGTGCTTTCGATCACCACAATCTCGGCGCGGTACGGCGGCTTGGGTGCCGGCAGCAGGGGTGCATGGGGCGCGCCCAGGTCGCCGGAGAAGACGATGCGCTTTTTCTCGCCGGACTGGGGGTAGTGCAGGTCGATCTCCACATAGGCCGAGCCGAGGATATGTCCGGCGCGTTGCAGGCGGATGCGGCAGACCAGGCTTTGCGTGTCGTGCAGGGTGAACCAGGTCTTGTAGGGCAAGGCGATGATGCGCTGTTCGATCAGCTTGATGTAGCGCTCGACCTGCTTCTGGTCGCGGCTGAAGCCGAGCTTGAAGGCATCCTCCAGCACGATGGGCAGCAGCTTGGCGGAGGGTTCGCTGCAGAGGATCGGCCCCTTGAAACCGGCGGCCAGCAAGTAAGGGATGCGCCCCACGTGATCGATATGCACGTGGGTGGCGACCAGGGCCTTGATCGTGTCCAGGGGAAACTCGATGGCCAGGCGATCGGCGCCTGATTTGCCTTCGGGCGAGGTTTCCGCGCCTTGGAACAGGCCGCAATCGATCAGCAGGCTGTGCTCGGCGTCCATCAACAGTTGGTGACAGGAGCCAGTCACGCCGTCCTTGGCGCCATGATGGAGGATATCGGGGTAACCCATGGTGTCGATCCGTGTTAGTCCGTTAACGATGCCGGCGGGAGGAACGGTGCCGGGGCTATTCCTTAGCATATGGCCGCGTATTGGTCTCAATAGCGGGTATAACCTGCTTGTTTCTGCATCCCGCAACGCGTGTATTTGGGGGCCTTGGTGCGCACGGCGCACCCTACGAGGCACGGCTAATCGATTCGAGGGCGGCCCCCTCTACTGAGCGTCTTGTCAGGATGACAAGCTCGACTTATCGGAATGATGTCGCGAGGAACCCCGACGCAGGACGTTGCGCAGCAGGGCGATAAACAGCCCCAGCATGCCGCCGAGTACCACGCCCAATGCCAGGACCAGCGCCTTCTTGGGCTTTACGGGGCGCAGTGGATCCACGGCCACCTGATCGACAGACACCAGCTTGAGCTCGGCTACGTCGACGCTAAGGTTGCGCAAACGGGTGGCCTCCTCCCGCCAGATGGCCAGGTCCTTGAGGAACAGGTCTTCGTTTTCACGCTGATTGAGCACTTCAACCTGCCGGTTGTGCGCCAGCAGTTGCAGCTCCTTGGCGATCTGCGCGATGCGCGGCTCGGTGAAGTCGTCGGAGCGACGTTGCAGCAATGCATTGCGCTCCGCCTCCAAGGCATCGCTGCCCATGAAGTAGAGCGGTATCTGCTGGTTGTTGACCTCGGTGCGAATCACGCTGCCTTGCGCTACGCGGTCGCCCTCGCCAAGGGCGGAAGGAGTGGTGGGCTTGCCGATACCCAGGGCCTTGGCGATGCGAATGGACTCGTCCAGTTGGGTGATGCGGTTGTCGCGACGTGCCTTGAGCTGTTGGCGCAAGGCCTTGAGTTCGTCCTGTAGCTGCGCCCGCTTGAGGCTGTCGGCCTCGAGCAACTCGGCGATCCTGGCGTCCTTGCTCGCTTCATAATTGGCGCGGGCCGCGGCAATTTTCAATTCGAGTTGATTCAGGCGGTTCTGGATCACCGTTTGCAGATCGGCGGCGATCTTTCCGCGCTCCGCCTGGATGGCATGCTCGACCAGGCCATTGGCCAGGGCGACGCCGTTGACGTCCGCCGGGTAGGTCAGCTGGATGCCGACATAGGCGCTCAGGCTGTCGGTCTTTTTCGGGTCGGGCTGGAGCATCTTGAACGCCTCCCGGTTGAAACTTTCGAAGGTTTGCTCGAGGCTGCGATTGGGTTGACGCAAGGCCTCGAACAGCCCCGGGTTGGCGCGGAAGTATGCCAGGCGGCTGTCATAGGACTCCAGGGAGGCGCCAACGCGCTGCATGGCTTGCTCAGGCGTCAGCTCGTAAACACCGGTGCGATTCAAGGCATCCAGGTCTTTGATCGCCGCAGGACGCAACATGCTCTGCACCTGGTATTCAGGGGTGGCCAGGAAGGCATAGGCCGCTGCTAGCAGGCCGACCAGTAGAGTCACCAGGGCAATTAACAGCTTCTGTTCCCAGAGCGAATGAAATAACGCGGCCAGGTCGATTTCGTCGTTAAGGGGTGGTTGCACAACGGGGGAGATTGCGTTCACGGCCAAGATCCATCTTTCAAATGTGTGCCACGGATGCGCCAGGCGAGGACAACTGTTGTTGTCCTATCGAGCCACTCCAGCCATACACCGCGGGTTCCGGAGCAGCCGATAGTAAGGGCTTTTACCCATCCCACCAGCAGAGACTGGGCGGCATTGTGCCTGCGGCGCATGACATTACAAGTCTTGACAAACATTTGGCAGCCGCTGATAGACGGACGGGAACTTTGCGATACACCTCACAGTCTCCGCGCCTCGCATATTGACTCCCCACTCAGGGCGATGCGCTTACAGGCGCGCCTCCCCACATACGCCCTACGGTTTGTTGGCTTGCCTGGGGCGCAGCAGGTTGCGCAGCAACGCTACGAAAACGCCGAGCATCAGGCCGGCGACACCGCCCAGGCCAAGCACAAGCGCTTTCTTCGGCTTGACCGCAGAGAGCGGTTCGAGCGCCGGCTGGTCCACCCTCACCAACTGCAAGGCACCGGTATCGAACTTGATCCCCTTGAGCTGTGCCGCCTCCTGGCGCCATTCCGCCAGGTCCTTGAGGTACAGGTCTTCGTTCTTGCGCTGCTCGAGGATTTCCACCTGGCGGTTGTGGCTCAGCAGGGCGAGCTCCTTCTCGATCTCGGCGACCCGCGGTTCGCTGAAGTCGTCCGAGCTGCGTTCGCTCAGGGCCTGCCGCTCGGCCTTCAAGGCATCCACCCCCATGAAGTACAACGGAATGTCCCGGCTGTTGACCTCGGTACGCACCACCTGCCCCTGGCGCTGCGCGTCGGCCATGGCCGAAGGGGTGGTGGGTTTGCGGATACCCAGCGACTCGGCTATCTGCATGGCTTCGTCGAGACGCTTGATGCGGTTCTCCCGGCGCGTTTTCAGTTCGCCGCGCAGGGCCCGCAACTCATCCTGCAACTGCGCCTTGCGCAAGGCATCCTGCTCGAGCAGGTTGGCAATTCGTGCTTGCTTGCTCGCGTCATAGCTGGCCCGTGCTGCCTCGATCTTTTGCTCGAGGGCAAACAGGCGGTTGGCTATCAACACCTTCAGGTCGTTGGCGATGCGCTCCCGCTCCGTCTCCTGCACGGCGGCAACCAGCCCATTGACCACCGCGACGCCATCGACCCCCTTGGGGTAGCTCAGCGATATGCCGACGAATTCGCTCAGGCTATTGGGCTTCTTCGGGTCGACTTGCAGCATGGTGAACGCCGAGCGGTTGAACTCTTCGAAGACCTGCTCCAGCGAGCGCCCGGGCTCGACCAGCCCGGTAAACAGCTGTTGATTGTCACGGAAGAATTTGAGGCGACTCTCGTAGGAAGAGAGCCCTGCCCCCACACGGTTCAATGCATCGGCCGGGGTCAACTCATAGACGCGGGTGCCATTCAACTCATCGAGATCACCCCGATCCACCGGGCGCAGCACGCTCTGCACCTGATAGTGCGGCGTGGCCAGGAAGGCATAGGCAGCCGCCCCCAGGGTGGCCAGGCAGGCGAGCGCTAGAATCAGGTATTTCTGCTGGTACAGCGAACGAAGCAACTCGACCAGATCGATTTCATCGTTGCTGTAGCTGGTTTGCTGCGGTTGCTCAGGCATAGGTCGGCTAGGATCCGTCTAAACAATGGTCTATCGCATGGCATACGATCACATTTTAGGCCCATCCTTGAGCGGCCCCGCCCCTCTTGCGCGGGCAGTAGCAGGCGCATCCCTCGTACCCAGCGGGGTGTGACAGCCACCCGGCAGATTTGTTCATCGCCAGGCCGAGAATCCCGTATTAATTTTGCCAGGGTTGATCCACGCAGCCATCCGCTTGCACGAGTCTACCTGCTGTCTCAGCACTCCTTCTGTAAATAGAGCCTCACAGGCATGAACGTGGAGGACGTGCTTCGCACACCAACGGATACCAACAGTCCGCAGTACGGTGTGCGCGGCGCACCCTACAAAAAACGGTAGGGGCGACAAGTCACCCCTACCGCTGTTGTTGATACCTCGTTACGCTTTGCTGGCGACCTCCTTATACCGCCAGGGTGAAGTCTGCTTGGGTGATGGTGGTGGCATCGTTGATGCCCACCAGGCGGATGGAACCGCCACCGACCGACACCAGCGTGTCCGCACCAACATCGGCGATGGTCACGTTGGCGGCAAAGTTCGCCGCGGTCACGCCAAGTGCAGCGATATTGAGCAGGTCCTGGCCGTCGGCTGGGTTGGCGTCGAAGTCCAGGATACGGTCGTTTCCGAAGCCAGGTCCGAACACGAAGGTATCGTTGCCGAGACCGCCAGTGAGAATATCGTCGCCGGCTCCGCCGGTAATGGTGTCATTACCTGCGCCACCGGTGATCGTATTGGCCAACTCATTGCCTGTGCCGGTAAAGGCACCGACGCCGGAGAACACCAAATTCTCAAGATTGGCCCCCAGGGTGTAGCTCGAGTTCGTGGTATAGACCGAATCAATCCCCTCCCCAGCGAGTTCGATCACAACATCCAGGCCGATGACACCATAGTTGTCGTTACCCGCCCCACCGGCCATCGTGTCGTTGCCGAGACCGCCATTGAGGATGTCATTTCCAGCTCCGCCATTCAGGGTGTCGCTACCGTTGCCGCCATTGAGAATGTCATTTCCAGCTCCGCCGTTCAGGGTGTCGTTGCCGGCTCCACCTGTGATCGTATTGGCCAACTCATTGCCAGTACCGCTGAACGCGCCAACACCCGAGAACACCAGATTCTCGAAATTGGCCCCTAGGGTGTAACTCGAGTTCGTGGTGTAGACCGAATCAATCCCCTCCCCAGCAAGTTCGATCAAAACATCCAGGCCGATAACACCATAAGTGTCGTTACCAGCACCGCCAGCCATCGTGTCACTACCAGAGCTACCGTTAAGAATATCGTTCCCTGCCCCACCAATTAGGGTGTCGTCTCCGGCCAAACCGTTGAGGATGTCATTGCCTATGCCACCGATAATGGTGTTTGCCAAACCATTGCCGGTACCTGTGAAAGGACCGCTGCCGGTGTATGTCAGATTCTCGAGGTTGGCACCCAAGGTGTAACTGGCAAGAGTGGTACGAATCAAATCAGTACCTTCGCCAGCAAGCTCGGTCACGACATCCCCAAGCTCGGTGACTTCATAGGTATCGTTGCCCAGACCACCGACCATCGTATCGTTGCCGAGGCCGCCATTGAGGATGTCATTTCCAACTCCACCACTCAGGGTGTCGCTACCGTTGCCGCCATTGAGAATGTCATTTCCAGCTCCGCCGTTCAGGGTGTCGTTGCCGGCTCCACCCGTGATCGTATTGGCCAACTCATTGCCAGTACCGCTGAACGCGCCAACACCCGAGAACACCAGATTCTCGAAATTGGCCCCTAGGGTGTAACTCGAGTTCGTGGTGTAGACCGAATCAATCCCCTCCCCAGCAAGTTCGATCAAAACATCCAGACCGATAACACCATAAGTGTCGTTACCAGCACCGCCAGCCATCGTGTCACTACCAGAGCTACCGTTAAGAATATCGTTCCCTGCCCCACCAATTAGGGTGTCGTCTCCGGCCAAACCGTTGAGGATGTCATTGCCTATGCCACCGATAATGGTGTTTGCCAAACCATTGCCGGTACCTGTGAAAGGACCGCTGCCGGTGTATGTCAGATTCTCGAGGTTGGCACCCAAGGTGAAACTGGCAAGAGTGGTACGAATCAAATCAGTACCTTCGCCAGCAAGCTCGGTCACGACATCCCCAAGCTCGGTGACTTCATAGGTATCGTTGCCCAGACCACCGACCATCGTATCGTTGCCGAGGCCGCCATTGAGCACATCATCCCCCACACCTCCATCCAGCACATCATCCCCACCCAGCCCATTCAGGATGTCATTCCCACCCAGCCCCTGAATCTCATCGGCAACCGCCGTACCATTCAGCACATCGTCCCCCGCCGTGCCAACGATCACGCTTAGCACCGCCGCCGTCGCCAGCGAAGTTACGGTCTCCAGGGTGCCGAGGTCATCGGTATAGGTGACCTGAACGCGCAGTTGCTGCCCATGCTGCGCTAGGGTCGGGGTAAAGGTCGCCTGGGTGGCACCGGCGATGTTGTTGAACACCCCGCCAGTCCCCGCCTGCCACTGATACGCCAGCACCGGGTTGGCCGGGCCGTCCGGATCGGTGAAGGCGCGGGTGGCGGTCAGCAACTGGCCTACGTTCGGCGTGGTATCGCTGATCAGCATGGTGCCGACCGGCGCATCGTTGACCGATACCGCGGCTACCGGGTCGGTCACCGCCGAGAACACGGTCTCGAGCACGCCGTGAGCGTCCTGGTAGACCGCCTTGACGCGCAGGCTCAGCCCGGCCAGCTCAGCGGTGACCCGGAAGGTCTGCCCGGTGGCGCGGATATCGCCAAGCCCTGCTGCAACGATGATGTCCTCGAATACCCCGGTGCCGGTGAAGTCAGCCTGCCATTGATAGCTGACCGGCCCGCTGACGCGGCCCAGTCCCGGGTTGTCGGCGTCGGTCACGCCTTCGACCCCGGCCGCCAGCAGCGAGCCGACTTCCGGGCTGTTGTCGTTGATCGACGCCAGGCCCACCGGCTCGGCATTCAGGCCGGGCACCAGCACCACGGTCTCGTCGTTGAACTGCAGCCGCTCGATGTTGCGCAGCGTGTCGATGCCATCCGGGCCAATGATTCCGCCGATCAGCAGGTCTTCGCCCAAGTCCTCTACCGTGACGGTGCCATCGTCGTTCTCGGTGATGAGGTAGTTGGCCAGCGGTCCCGAGTACATGGCCGTGTCGAAGTTGAAGGCGCCATCGCCCGGGAGGATCTCGCGGACGATCTGCAGCTGGCCGGGGTTGATGGTGCCGGCGAACACCGCATCCAGCAGGGTCAGGCCGGCCGGCGTGCCGGCCAGGGCCCCGGACTTGTTCTGCAGAACGCCGGTCATGCTGTCGGCGCTGGCGATTTCGACGTTGCCGGCGTCACGCACGCTGATGCGTACGTTCAGCCACAGGTCGCCGTCGATCAGGTCGTCGCCGCCGTTGCCCTGGATGAGGTCGCTGCCGTTGCCGCCGAGGATGATGTTGCCGGCGCCGAACGAGGTCACGGTCGCCCCGAGCATTTGGTCGAGGAACGCTTGCAGGCCGTCGATGAGGGCGATGTTGGTCAGCACGCTGCCCCTGAAGCCGGAGGCGGCGATCATGCCCGCGTCGAAGTCGTCGCCCAGCAGGATATCGCTGTGGGCAGAGCCCGACAGGCCCTCCATCGATTCGAAGCGCGCCAGCACCGAGCCGGTCGACGGCGGCAGAATGGCCTCGTTGAAGGCCCGCAGGCGCATGTCGACATAGGCACCGGCCGGGTTGTCCTTGAACACCGCCCAGTCGAAGCCGGAGCCGCCGAGGTAGCGATCCGTCGGCCCGCCGTTGCCGACCATGATGTCGTCGCCGCCCTCGCCGCCCATGCGGTCGATGCTGTCGCCACCGATGAACACGTCGTTGCCGATGGTCGCATCCAGTCCGCGCACATCGAAGTTGTCGCCGGAGCTGCCGTCGGCCATGCCCAGCTCGAGCCAGTCGTCGCCTTCGTTACCGAACACGAACTCGTCGGCAATGTCGCCCAGGATGAAGTCGTTGCCCGGGCCGCCGAAGGATTCGTCGGCGTCCTCGCCGGTGACGATGAAGTCGTTGCCGAAGCCGCCGAGGATCAGGTCGATGCTGTTGCCGCCATGGATGGCGTCGTGGCCATCACCGCCCTGCATATTATCCTCGCCACCCTGGTCGGTCATGATGTCGTCGCCGGCGCCGCCGAAGATGATGTCGTTGCCGTCACCGCCCTCGAGGCGGTCGTTGCCTTCGTCACCGTGCAGGGTATCGTCGCCGATACTGGCGATCAGGATGTCGTTGCCGTTGGTGCCGCCGAGCACCACGTGCTCGTCACCGGTGTAGCGCAGGTAGTTGCTGTCGCCCCCAGGGGTCGCCGGGTTGTCGCGGATCACGTCTGGCCGCAGCAGCGCGCCGCTGTCCGGATCGGCCCTGCCGTCGGCACCGAGGCCGGTGAACTGCAGGCTCTGATCCACCTCGAGGATGAAGCCCGGGGTCGAGAACACGTCACCCGGCAGGTGCGTGGCATTGGTGTTGGCCATGATCATGCGGGCGAAGGAGTTGTTCTCCAGTTCGGTGAGGAAGTTCAGCCCCGCCGTGCGTTCCAGGTAGTAGAAGCGGTCGCCGTTCTGCAGCTTCTCCAGCTGGTTCTCGAACACGAAGTTGAAGGTCGAGCCGAGCATGCCGCCGAACGGCATCTGCCGCTCGGCCAGGCCGCCGACCCACAGGTCGATGTCGTCGACGCCGGTGGTAGTTACGTTTCTGATGTCATCAGCCGTGCCCAGGATTTGATCCGGGCCAGGCAGATTGATGTTGGCATAGGCGCCAGTGCTGTTGAGGAACGCCAGTCGATCGGCTGTAGCCTCAGCCGACTCGCCCACTACCCCGAATACTATATCCATGGCCGCTGCGCGCTTGTCGGCCAGCGTAGTGGCGCTGGTTATGCTCGCATGGGTGCCGTAGGCGGCGATGAAGTTCACCAGTGAGGACTGGTGGCGCATGTTCATCGCGAAGTCGACCCAGCTCGTATATGGCTTGAGCTGGCTGTCGCCGGTGTTCTCCCAGAAGTCGCGACGCGCCGCGTTGAGCGAGGGCACGCCGGTGTCGCGGGAGCGAGCGATGTTGATGGCCGGCAGGTCCAGCGGCAGGCCCAGCAGGTTGTTGCGCAGCGCCTCGGTGACGAAGTTGTCGATCTCGTTACCGGCCTGGCGGGTGACCCCGCGCACGATGGCGCCGGCCGCCTCTTCAGGGCTGAGCGTACCGCCCTGGTTGAACGCCAGCGGATTGAGGAAGGCCTCGATCAGCCCCAGCTCGCTGGAGACGTAGTTGGGGTCGAGGCGATCGACGGTCTCGAGCAGCATCGAGTGGCCGAAGCGGTACACGGCGTGGGCGAACTCGGCGACGATCGCCGGGTTGATATCGCCGTCGTAGCCCTGACCCTCGCCGAGGAACACGTCGACCTGCGGCTGGATCTTGCGGGCGAACTCCTCGAAGACCAGGTGCTGGTACTGCATCTCGGTGGAGAACTTCGCCACCTGGAACAGACGGTCGCCGTTCCACACCAGGGCGGCGATCTCGCCCGGCGTGGTCGGTAGCGTCACTATCGGGTTCAGCAACCAGTTGTTGATGAAGTCCACGTCGTTCGACGCCAGCACCACATCCTTAGAGTGCTGCACCATGCGGTTGTGCTCGGCGTGGAACACATGGTGCACTGCGCTCAGGGCGACGTTCTCGTTGACCCGGCCGTCGCCGGCCATGAAGTGCGCCTCGAGCAGCTCGTTGTCGTAGGTGGTGCCGATACCATCGTCGACCCCGGCAACGAGGTCGGCATCAGGGGCCAGCGCAACACCGAAGGCACTGAAGGGGTTGGCGCTGTGGGCGATGTCCACCAGGAACATATGCCCGGTGCGCAGCGCACCGACCGCCAGGGGACTGACCGGCGACAGCGGGTCGCCTTCCACCAGCTCATCGCCGGTGCCGGCGATGCCGTCCGGGCCCAGTTCGGTCACCAGCTGGGCGAAACCATTTTGGCCAGGAATGAACTTGCCGTAGGCATCGACCGCTACCAGCGGCACATTGAGCGCATCGTAGTCGCTGAGGTCGATGCCCAACAGGTCACGGGCCTGGGCCTTGACGTCGCCCCAGGTGGCCATGCCGCCGTTCACGCCGGTGATCAACTCCCCGGTCGCCACCGGCCGACCGCCGACCATCTCATAGGCGCGCAGGAACACCTGGTGCGCCGGATGCGAGGTGTAGGTCTGGTTCTGGTCGACGAAGGGCGAGGTCTGGTTGTTGTGGGTATGGATGTCGTCGGGCGTGCCCAACACATTGTCGGGCCCCGGCTGCACCGAGGTATTGGTGGCGCGGGTGAGCAGCATGAACTGCTGGGCCGGGTTGGTCAGCTCGTCGCCGGTACCGGCCATGCCATCCGGACCATGGGTGATCAACGGATCGTCCGGCTGCAGCGGCACGAACACGTTGCCATTGCCGCCCTTCTGCACCAGATCCAGGCCGTGGTCGAAGAACTGGCCGAAGAAGGTGAACCAGGCATTGAAGGGTGCCGACAGGCCCTCGTCCGGGGCGGTGTTGGGGATGGTCAGGGTCTGTCCGCGCGGGATCACCACGCCATCGAGGTCGAGGATGATCGGCGTGCCGTCGGCATTGAACTGCGGAATGCCCGACTCATCAACGGCCTGGGTGCCCAGCCCGGCATCGAGGAAGGCCTGCACCGCCGAGGGGTTGGTGATGGTCTGGTCGGCGATCAGGTTGCTGATGATGCGCGGATCGGAGTCGACCACATCGGTGGTCGAGGCATAGTTGGTGTTGGTCACGCCATTGAAGCCAGCGCCTTCATCTCCCTCGTTGCGGAACTGCTGCGGCAGCAGGAAGGGGAAGTTCTCGTCGGTGGCGCCGAAGCCGCTTTGGCCCTGCACCAGGTTGTTGAGCGAGCCGTCGACCGTGCGCATGCCGAACGGCACCCGCGAGTTGGGCAGCAGCGACAGCAGGTCTTCACCGGCGGCATGCCGCTCCGAGATGAAGATCTGCTCGAGCATGAACTGCAGGTCCGAGCGGATCAGGTGCAAGCCGCCGCCGGGGCTGACCGTTGCCGACTCGGCCGGCAACACGGCAGGCGTCGGGAAGACGCCCGCGGCCACCGGGGCCGTGCCTGTAGAGAAGACCAACTCCAGGGTGCCGTTGTCATCCTGATAGACGGCCTTGACCCGCAGCGCCAGGCCTTCCAGGTCCGGCGTCACGCGGAAGGTGTTGCCAAGCTGGGTCGCCGGGTTGCCGCCGCCCAGGGCGACGATGTCCTCGAAGATGCCGTCACCGAAGGTGTCGACCTGCCAGATGTAGCTGATCGGCCGGCCATTGAGGGTGCCGCCGGCATTGTCCTGGTCGGTGATGCCGGCCACCGATGCGGTCAGTAGCTGGCCGACCTGCACCGTACCGCTGACCTGGATGTTACCCAGCGGCGAGAAGTTGCCGAATTGCTGGGTGCCGGCGACCTGCTCGACGAAGTTGCCGGTGGCGTCGTCGCGCACCAGGGCGATATCGTTGAACTGCAGGCGTTCGATGCCGCGCAACCGGTCGACGCCATCGCCGTCGATGAAGGTATCCGTCACGGTGAAGATGTCGTCGGCGAAGTCGGCCGTGCCTCTGGTGTCACGGCTGATCAGGTAGTCCGGCACGCCGAGAGTGGAGAAGTTGCCGGTGAACACCGCCGTATCGAAGCTCTCCGGCTTGAGCAGGATCTCGCGCACGATCACCAGTTGGCCCGGGTTGTAGGTGCCGTTGAGCATCAGCGGGATCATCGGCTTCATGCTGTCGAAACTGGCGATCTCCGCCCCGGTACCGTCGAGGTTCTCGCGTACGCTGATGCGCACGTTGAAGGTGCGCTCGCCGTCGATCAGGTCGTCGCCGCCGCGGCCCTCGATGATGTCGCTGCCGCCGCCGCCGAGGATGATGTTGCCGGCACCGAAGGAGGTGGTCGGCACGCCGAGCATCTCGTTGAGGAAGGCCTGCAGGCCGCTGATCCGGGCGATGCCGTCGGCGGTGAGGGTGCTGTTCTGCGGGCCCTCGACATTGATGGTGGTCGCGTCGGCGTGGTCGCCGCGCAGGATGTCACCGTGATCGGAACCGAACAGGCCCTCGACCTGGACGAAGCGATCGAGGATGCCCTGGTTGGAGGCCGCCACCGGCGGCTCGATCAGGTCATTGACCAGCATGTCGACGCTCACGCCGAAGCGCGAGAACTTGTAGCCGACCCAGTCGAAGCCGCCGCCGCCACCGAAGTGATCCTCGCCCTCGGAGCCGATCATGATGTCGTCGCCGCCCTCGCCGTCGACCTCGTCGAAGCCGCCGCCGGTGATGAACACGTCATGGCCGAGAATGGTGCTGGCCTCCAGCGGGTCGAAGTTGTCGCCGCCGGCGCCATCGGAGGTGCCCAGCTCGATCCAGTCGTCGCCTTCGTTGCCGAAGGCCGGTCCATTCAACGGTGCGCCATAGATGAAGTCGTCACCGGGCCCCCCGAAGGTCTCCGAGACGTCCTCGCCGGTGATGATGAAGTCCTTGCCATGACCGCCGAGAATCAGGTTCTCGCCGTTGCCGCCCTGGATCACGTCGTTGCCGTCGTTCCCCTTGAGCACGTCGTCACCGCCCATGTCGGTGATGATGTCGTCACCGTCGCCGCCCTCGATGACGTCATTGCCATCGCCGCCTTCCAGGCGGTCGTTGCCGGCGTCGCCCCACAGGGTGTCGTCGCCGATGCTGGAGATGATCACATCATCGCCATCGGTGCCACCCAGGACCACATGGTCGCCACCGGTGTAGCGCAAGTAGTTGAGGTCAGGCCCTTCCGTACCGGGATCGTCACGCATCACCAGGGGAATCAGCGGGTTATCACCGACCGGATCGGCCCGCCCATCGAGCCCGAGACCGGTGAACTGCCGGCTCGGGTCGACCTCGAGGATGAAGCCCGGGGTGGAGAAGATATCCGCCGGCAGGTGGATGACATCGGTGTGGCGCATCACCAGCTTGGCGAAGGAGTTGTCCTCCATCTCGGTGAGGAAGTTCAGGCCCGCCAGCCGCCCCAGGTAATAGAAGCGGTCGCCGCTCTGCAGTGCCTCCAACTGGGTCTCGAAAACGAAGTTGAAGGTCGAGCCGAGCAGACCGCCGAAGGGCATCTGCTTCTCGGCCAGGCCACCGATCCAGAAGTCGATGGCATCGACCCCGGTGATGGTCACACCATCCGGGCCGCTGGCCCAATCGCCGGTGCTGTTGAGGAAGTCGAGGCGATCGCCCGCGACCACGCCATCGCCGTTTTCGTCGACGCCGAAGACCAACTCCATGGCGGCCGCACGCTTGTCCGCCAGGGTCGTGGCATTGACGATTGAAGAGTGAGTGCCGTAGGCGGCGATGAAGTTGATCAGCGACAGTTCATGCTTGAGGTTGCCCAGCAGGTCGACCCAGCTGGTATAGGGCTTGAGCTGGCTGTCGGCGGTCATCTCGTAGAAGGAACGGCGCGCCGCGTTCAAAGACGGCACACCGGTATCGCGACCACGGGCGATGTTGATGGCCGGCAGGTCCAGCGGCAGGCCCAGCAGATTGTTGCGTAGCGCCCCGGTGACGAACTCGTCGATCTCGTTGCCCGCCTGGCGGGTCAAGCCGCGCGCCAGGGCCCCCGCGGCCTGTTCGGCGGTGACGGTGACGCCACCGAGCTGGTTGAACGCCAGGGGGTTGAGGAAGGCCTCGATCAAGCCCATGTCACTGGAGACAAAACTAGAATCCAGGCGGTTGACGGTCTCGGTCAGCATCGAGTGGCCGAAACGGTAAACCGTGTGGGCGAACTCGGCGACTATGCTCGGATCGAGGGTGACGTTGAAGCCATCCGGCGCCAGAAACACATCGACCTGCGGCTGGACCTTGCGGGCGAATTCCTCGAACACCAGGTGCTGGTACTGCATCTCCGTGCCGAACTTGGCGGCCTGGAACAGCCGCTCGCCGTTCCACACCAGGGCGTCGATCGCCGGCTGGGTGGTGGGCGCCACGGCCACCGGGGTCAACAGCCACTGATTGAGGAAGGCCACATCGCCGGCCAGCGCCGCATCGATGACCACCTGCTTGGTGAGCTCGACCAGGCGGTTGTGCTCGGAGTGGAACACGTGGTGAACGGCCGTCAGGCCGATATTCTCGTTGACCCGGCCGTCGCCGGCCATGAAGTGTGCATCGAGCAGTTCATTGTCGTAGGTGCCAGGCTCCGACAGGCCGACTGCGCCGTCGGAATCGGCCGCAAGCATGGCGCCACTCTGACTATCGATCGGGTTGGCGGTATGGGCGATGTCGACCAGGAAGGCTTGGCCGGTCAACACCGCGCCCGCCAGGCTGATCGGGGCGGCCGGATTACCTTCCATGAGGAAGTCATCGGCGGTGCCCGGGATTCCGTCCGGCCCTAACATCACGACCTGCGGGAAGCCGTTGGGTCCCGGGATGAACTTGCCGTAGGCATCGGTGGCCAGCAACGGAATATTGGTCACGTTGTCGTCGGTGAGGTCGATACCCAGCAGCGCGCGGGCCTGGGCCTTGACCACGGCCCAGGTGGCCATGCCGCCGAGCTCCACGTCGTTGCCGTTGCCGAACACACCATCGACCAGGTCGCGATTGGTGATCAGCCGGCCGCTCGAGACCGGCTTGCCATCGGCATTCAACTCATAGGCGCGCAGGAACACCTGATGCGACGGGTGGGAGCTGTAGGTCTGGTTCTGGTCGACGAACGGCGAGGTCTGGTTGAGGTGCTCGTGCACGTCGTCGGCGGTGCCGAGGATGCCATCCGGGCCGGGTAGGTTGGTCGCCCGCGTCAGCACCATGAACTGCTGGCCAGGGTTGGTCAGCTCGTCGCCAGTGCCGGCGATGCCATCCGGACCATGGGTGATCAGCGGATCGTCCGGCTGCAGTGGAATGAACACCAGCCCGCTGCCGCCCTTCTGCACCAGGTCGAGGCCGTGGTCGAAGAACTGGCCGAAGAAGGTGAACCAGCTGTTGAAGGGGGCGGACAGGCCTTCATCCGGCGCGGTATTGGGGATGAACAGCGATTGACCGGCGGGAATCGCATTGCCGTCGAGATCCAGCAATGTGCCGACGGGGAAGGCTATGCCGCCCGCGTCTTGTTGGCTGCCGTCGGCCAGGACACCCATGCCCGCGTCGACGAACGCCTGCACCGCAGCCGGATTGGTAATGGTCTGGTCGACGATCAGGTTGGAGATCGTGCGCGGTTGCGAGTCGATCACCATGCCACTGGTTTGGGTGTAGGAGGTTCCGCCCTCGGCCGGGCGGAACACCGGGTCGAGCAGTCGTGGGAACGTATTGTCGGCCGCACCGAACTCGGTCTGCCCTGTGAGCAGGTTGTTGAAGGAACCATCGACGGTTCGCAGGCCGAAGGGCACCAGGGTATTGGGCAGCAAGGACAGAAGGTCTTCCCCGTTCGCGTTGGCTTCGGCGATCAGGATCTGCTGCAGAATGAACTCCAGGTCGGATTTGATGAAGTTGGCCATTTCTGTTTCCTCGATGCTCATCGCTGAGCGGCTGAGCGCTGACGTTTAGCGCTCAGCGCGCAAAAAACAGGAAGCCACGTGCATGCAAGACCGTCGCAAAGGCGTGGCTAAGCGTTGCAGTACTTAACGGTTGGAATGCTGGGGATAAGGCCGAACGCTGCCGCAACCGACTGCCTTGGCGAATCAGTACCGACCAGAGTTGGAATCGTCCCGTCGACGCCTAGACAAGTGTCAGGCGCTGAGCCTCAGGCATGAGGCGGTCCACGTAGCAGTGGATCGAAGTAGTGCCCTAGCGGAGACAGCATCATTGTGATTCTGCTCATCGTGATTCTCATCGTTGGCGGCTGACATAAGCCTCCGTGCCCTCTCCTGCACGAAATGCCTCGTCAGCAATCACACTCGATTTGACTAAAGTCTCGCCGCCAAGACTTGTCAAGATATCGTCGAGCAATAACTTACGGACGGATATCTAAAATATCTTATTGATACTATTGGAAATACTCAGTAAATCCGGACTACCAATAACCGTCTGTCAGTGAATTCATGTCGCGTTAGCATGACTCCGCGCATCTGATCTATACCTCTCAAGGGTCGACGTTCGGGACGTCCAGCAGAGAGAACGGGTTTGCGGGCCAACCGGCCAAGGCGACCCCTAAGACGAGCAGCGAAGGTGTCGGTATCGATGCGGAAATGCTCATGGCTTGGCCTCAGTGGACCCTGAGCGCCGCAGAGAGCATGGCGGTGGAACACGGAGCGGGGATCGTCGTGTGCCGCAAGGCACGGCAGCGACGCGCCCCTCGGCGCGCCGGGAACACCCGTCGCGCAAAAGGGGCAAGAGAAGGGTTGGAAGCAATCGCTTCCGAGAAGGGTGCTACTCGTCCTCGTTTACCCGGTCACGCAGCTCTTTGCCGGGCTTGAAATGCGGGACGAACTTGCCATCCAGGCGCACCGACTGGCCGGTCTTGGGGTTACGACCGACTCGTGGCGCCCGGTAATGCAAGGAGAAACTGCCGAAGCCGCGGATCTCGATACGGTCGCCAGTGGCCAGTGCCTGGGACATTTGCTCCAGCATAGTCTTGATCGCCAGCTCGACATCCTTGGAGGACAACTGCCCCTGGTGGGTGACAATTCTTTCGATCAACTCCGACTTGGTCATGGTTTTCCCTTCTTTTTCAAGCGGCTAGACCACTCTATAGAATGGTTTTAGCATGCTGGTCAGCATTTGAACAGCCCAAAAAACAAGGTGTTAGCTGCCGAACCAGGCTTCCCACGCCCGGCCCAAGGGCTGCGAATGATGCGCAGCCCCTGGTGCATCCCGGGTGAGAGTGAGCGCGGATCGTGCCGAGCGGGTCGCAGCCCCCTCGAAAGAACTGCCCCGCCCCTAGCCGGATAAAAACGCGGGCACAAAAAAGGGCGACCGAAGTCGCCCTTTTTTTGGATTACCCGAACTTAGTTCTGGTTTTCCATCTGCGCACGAATCAGATCACCGATGGTGGTCGGACCGGAAGTCTCGACTTCCTGCTTGCTACGCATTTCCTTGATCGCTTCCTTCTCGTCCTCGACATCCTTGGACTTGATGGACAGGCTGATCACGCGGCTCTTGCGGTCAACGCTGATGATCTTGGCTTCGACTTCTTCGCCTTCCTTCAGCACGTTGCGCGCGTCTTCAACGCGGTCACGGCTGATTTCGGAGGCCTTCAGCGTCGCTTCGATATCGTTGCCCAGATCGATGATGGCGCCCTTGGCGTCAACTTCTTTCACGGTGCCACGGACGATGGTGCCCTTGTCGTTGATCGACACGTAGTTGGAGAACGGATCGTCTTCCAGCTGCTTGATGCCCAGGGAGATGCGCTCGCGCTCCGGATCGACGGAGAGGATGACGGTTTCCAGCTCGTCGCCCTTCTTGAAACGACGTACGGCTTCTTCGCCCACTTCGTTCCAGGAGATGTCGGACAGGTGAACCAGGCCGTCGATGCCGCCGTCCAGACCAATGAAGATACCGAAATCGGTGATCGACTTGATGGTGCCGGAGATCTTGTCACCCTTGTTGAACTGGCTGGAGAAGTCTTCCCACGGGTTGGTCTTGCACTGCTTGATACCCAGGGAGATACGACGACGCTCTTCGTCGATGTCCAGAACCATGACTTCCACTTCGTCGCCAACCTGAACGACTTTCGACGGGTGGATGTTCTTGTTGGTCCAGTCCATTTCGGAGACGTGTACCAGGCCTTCAACGCCTTCTTCCAGCTCAGCGAAGCAGCCGTAGTCGGTCAGGTTGGTCACGCGCGCCATGACGCGGGTGCTCTCCGGGTAACGGGCCTTGATGGCAACCCATGGGTCTTCGCCCAGCTGCTTCAGGCCGAGGGATACGCGGTTACGCTCGCGATCGTACTTCAGGACCTTGACGTCGATCTCGTCGCCAACGTTGACGATCTCCGACGGGTGCTTGATGCGCTTCCAGGCCATGTCGGTGATGTGCAGCAGGCCGTCGACGCCACCCAGGTCCACGAACGCGCCGTAGTCGGTGAGGTTCTTGACGATACCCTTGACCTGCTGGCCTTCCTGCAGGGACTCCAGCAGAGCCTCGCGCTCGGCGCTGTTCTCGGCTTCCAGCACGCTGCGGCGGGAAACGACAACGTTGTTGCGCTTCTGGTCCAGCTTGATGACCTTGAACTCGAGCTCTTTGCCTTCCAGGTGGGTGGTATCACGCACCGGACGTACATCGACCAAGGAACCTGGCAGGAACGCACGGATGCCGTTAACGTCGACAGTGAAGCCGCCCTTAACCTTACCGTTGATAACGCCCTTGACCACTTCCTCGGCGGCGAAAGCTGCTTCCAGAACGATCCAGCACTCGGCGCGCTTGGCTTTTTCGCGGGACAGCTTGGTTTCACCGAAGCCATCTTCAACCGCGTCCAGCGCAACGTGGACTTCGTCACCGACCTTGATGGTCAGCTCGCCTTGTTCGTTGAAGAACTGCTCGAGCGGGATGACGCCCTCGGACTTCAGGCCGGCATGCACGGTGACCCAGTCACCGTCGATGTCGACCACGATGCCGGTGATGATGGCACCCGGCTGCATGTCGAGGGATTTCAGGCTTTCTTCAAATAGTTCTGCGAAGCTTTCGCTCATGTTGATTCCTGTTGATTCAGGGCAGGGAATCCGCCCAATCCACACTCCAGACAATGTGGGTTCGTTCATGTAAAAAGAGGCCTGCGGGACTAGGACTGGTCTCCCGCATGCCTCCTTGTCGAGCCCTCCGGCCTAAGCCGTGACCCTTTTCACCCGGCGAGGTCGCGATCGGCGACTTCGCGCAGAATGCGTTCAAGCACCTGCTCGATCGAGAGTTCGGTGGAATCCAACTGGATGGCATCGGCGGCCGGCTTGAGCGGCGCCACTGCCCGTTGGGTGTCACGCTCGTCGCGTGCACGAATCTCGTCGAGAAGACTCGCGAGATTAACATCATCGCCCTTGGCCTTCAACTGCAAGTAGCGGCGGCGCGCGCGCTCCTCGGCGCTGGCGGTGAGGAATATCTTCAGCGGCGCGTCAGGAAACACCACCGTACCCATGTCGCGACCGTCGGCCACCAGCCCGGGCAGCTCCTGGAACGCCCGCTGGCGCTGCAGCAGCGCCTCGCGCACGGCCGGCAGCGACGCCACCTGCGAGGCCCCCGCACCGATCTGCTCGTTGCGGATCAGGTCGGTGACGTCCTCGCCCTCGAGAATGATGCGCTGCCCCTGATCGTCGGTGGCCGCATTGAACTGCACGTCCAGATGGGCGGCGAGCACCTTCATCGCCTCCTCATTGGTCAGGTCGACGCCATGGTTGCCCGCGGCGAAGGCCAGCAAGCGATACAGGGCGCCGGAGTCCAGCAGGCTCCAGCCCAGCTGCCGGGCCAGCAGGCCGGCGACGGTGCCCTTGCCCGAGCCGCTGGGCCCGTCGATCGCGATTACCGGTGCCACGGCGCTCATGACTTGCCCTCCTCGGCGACGCGGATACCCACCTGCGCGGCGAGCGCGAGGAAGTTCGGGAAGGAGGTCGCGACATTGGCGCAGTCATGGATGCGGATCGGCGCGCCGGCACGCAGCGAGGCCACGCTGAAGGACATGGCGATGCGGTGGTCGCCGTGGCTGTAGACCTCGCCCCCGCCGATCGCGCCGCCGTCGATGACGATGCCGTCCGGCGTCGGCTCCGCCTTGACCCCCAGCGCCTGCAGGCCGTCGGCCATCACCTGGATACGGTCGGACTCCTTGACCCGCAGCTCCTCGGCGCCACGCAGCACGGTGCGGCCCTCGGCGCAGGACGCGGCGACGAACAGCACGGGAAACTCGTCGATGGCCAGCGGCACCAGGTCTTCCGGGATGTCGATGCCCTTGAGCCTGGCCGAACGCACGCGGATGTCGGCCACCGGCTCGCCGCCGACCTCGCGCTGGTTCTCCAGGCTGATATCGCCACCCATCAGCTTGAGGATGTCGATCACCCCGGTGCGGGTCGGGTTGATGCCGACGTGCTCCAGGACCAGCTCGGAATCCTCGGCGATGCTGCCGGCCACCAGGAAGAAGGCCGCCGAGGAGATATCCGCCGGCACCTCGATGCGGGTGGCCACCAGCTTGTGCCCGGACTCGACTGTCGCGCTGCTGCCCTCGACCGTCACCGGGTAGCCGAAGCCCTGCAGCATGCGCTCGGTGTGATCGCGGGTCGGCGCCGGCTCGATCACCGTGGTGGAGTTCGCCGCGTAGAGTCCGGCGAGCAGCAGGCAGGACTTCACCTGGGCGCTGGCCATGGGCATCTGGTAGGTCATGCCACCCAGGCGGCGACCGCCGCGGATGGTCATGGGCGGGCGCCCCTCGGCGGCGGTCTCGATCTCCGCGCCCATCTCGCGCAACGGCTTGGCCACGCGGTTCATCGGCCGCTTGGACAGCGAGGCGTCGCCGGTCAGGGTGGTGTCGAAGGGCTGCGCGGCGAGCAGACCGGCGAGCAGGCGCATGGAGGTGCCGGAATTGCCCAGGTAGATGGGCCCCGGCGGCGCCTGCAGGCCGTGCAGGCCGACACCGTGGATGGTCACGCGGCCGTGATGCGGCCCTTCGATCACCACGCCCATGTCACGGAAGGCCTGCAGGGTCGCCAGGGCATCTTCGCCCTCGAGAAAGCCCTCCACCTCGGTGGTGCCTTCGGCCAGGGAGCCGAGCATGATCGAGCGGTGGGAGATGGATTTGTCGCCGGGAACGCGAATCCGTCCGGACAGTTTGCCACCGGGGTTAGCCAGGAAAATCAGATCGTTCGAGTGCATAGCGTCCACATAGGCCCTGCGGGCCAGAATTTTGCTGAAATGCTCGCGGGCCACCCGGGCGCGGGTGAACACGCCCAGCAGTTGATGCCCGTCCCCAGCGTCGACCGCGTCGCGCAAGGCGTCGAGGTCGTCGCGAAATACGTCGAGGGTGCGCAGCACGGCCTCGCGGTTGGCGAGGAAGATGTCGTGCCACATCACCGGGTCGCTGCCGGCGATCCGCGTGAAATCGCGGAAGCCGCCGGCGGCATAACGGAAGATTTCTAGATTCTCGCTGCGCTTGGCCAGGGAGTCGACCAGACCGAAGGCCAGCAGGTGCGGCAGGTGACTGGTGGCGGCGAGGACCTGGTCATGGTGCTCGACCTGCATATGCTCGACGTCCGCGCCCAGCTCGCGCCAGAGGCGATCCACCAGGCCCAGCGCCTGCGGCTCGGTCTCGGCCAGCGGCGTGAGTATCACCTTGTGGCGGCGGAACAGCTCGCCGTTGGCCGCCTCGACCCCGCTCTGCTCGGAGCCGGCGATCGGATGACCCGGCACGAAGCGCGCCGGCAGTCCCTCGAAGACCCGTCGCGCGGCGCGCACCACGCTGCCCTTGGCGCTGCCGACGTCGGTGAGCACGGCGTCGCCGAGGTCGAGTTCGGCCAGCTGGCCGAGCAGTTTCTCCATGGCGAGAATGGGCACCGCCAACTGGATCACCTCGGCCCCCGCGCAGGCGGCCGCCAGGCTCTCCTCGCAGCGGTCGACCACGCCCAGCTCGACGGCCAGGCGCCGCGACTCCGGATCCAGATCGACGCCCACCACCTCGCGGCACAGGCCCCGCTCGCGCAGCCCCTTGGCGAAGGAGCCGCCGATCAGGCCGAGGCCGACCACCACCAGGCGGCCGATCACCGGGGTCGCCGCAGGAGCCCGGATAACGGCGCCAGCCTTGACCTCGCTCACGCGTCGAGCACCTTGGCCAGGGCCGCCAGGAAGCGGGCGTTCTCCTCCGCAGTGCCAATCGACACCCGCAGATGATGGGGCATGCCGTAGCCCGCCACAGGGCGAACGATCACCCCTTCACGCAGCAGAGCCTGATTGAGCGCCGCGGTATCGCGGGCAAAATCCACCGCGATGAAATTGCCGCGCGAGGGGATCCAGGACAACCCCAGGCCGCGCAAGCCCTCTTCCAGCTGGACCATGCCGGCATCGTTGGCCCGGCGACTGCGCGCCAGGTACTCGTCATCCTCGAGGGCCGCGCAGGCCGCGGCCAGCGCCAGGCTGTTGACATTGAACGGCTGGCGCACGCGATTGAGCACGTCGGCGACCTGCGCCGAGCTGATGGCATAGCCGACCCGCAACGCAGCCAGGCCATAGGCCTTGGAAAAGGTGCGCGAGACCAGCAGATTCGGGAAGCGGGCCAGGTAGTCGAGGCCGTCGGGCAGCTCGTCGCCCTGGGCGTACTCGATATAGGCCTCGTCCAACACCACCAGCACGTCTTCCGGCACCCGCGCGAGAAAATCGCTCAACGCCTGCGGGCCGAACCAGGTGCCGGTGGGATTGTTCGGGTTGGCGACGAACACCACCCGGGTCTCCCCGTCGATGGCCGCGAGCATGGCCTGCAGATCGTGACCGAAGTCCTTGGCCGGCACCACCCTGCCCTGGGCGCCCACCGCCTGGGTGGCGATCGGGTAGACGGCGAAGGCGTACTGGCTGAACACCGCATTCTGGCCCGGTCCCAGGTAGGCGCGGGCGACCAGGTCGAGCACGTCGTTGGAGCCGTTGCCCAGGGTAACCTGAGCGGCCTGCACGCCGTAGCGGGCGGCCAGCCGGCGCTTGAGCTCGAAGCCATTGCCGTCGGGATAGCGGGTCAGCTCGGCCAGCTCGCCACGGATGGCCGCCAGCGCCTTGGGGCTGGGGCCCAGGGGGTTCTCGTTGCTGGCCAGCTTGACGATGCCGGCCGGATCGAGATCCAGCTCGCGGGCCAGTTCGTCTACCGGCTTGCCCGGCACATAGGGCGACAGCTTCTGTACGCCTGGCTGGGCCAGGGCGAGGAAATCACAACTCATTGCATGCCTCTTGTCGGTCCGCCCGCACGGGTTGCGCGCCACGGTGGAGTCGCCAGCGGCCCGGGCCTGGACCCGGGTCGAGCGACGGCGACTACAACACCGCCTTGGGGTAGGAGCCGAGCACCTTCAGCGCCACGGCCTCCTGGTTGATCTTCTCCAGCACGTCCTTGATCAGCGGGTCGCGGTGATGGCCGACGAAGTCGATGAAGAACACGTAGGTCCACTTGCCGCTGCGCGACGGCCGGGTCTCGATGCGGGTCAGGTCGATGCCGTTGTTGTGGAACGGCACCAGCAGCTCGTGCAGTGCGCCCGGCTTGTTGCGCATGGAGACGATGACCGAGGTCTTGTCGTCGCCGGTCGGCGGCACTTCCTGGCTGCCGATGATCAAGAACCGCGTGGAATTGTCCGGACGGTCCTCGATCTTCTCCGCCAACTTGGTCAGGCCATAGAGGCTGGCCGCCATGTCGCCGGCGATCGCCGCCGAGTTCCACTCGCTCTTCACCCGCTTGGCCGCATCGGCATTGCTCGACACGGCGACGCGCTCGACGTTCGGGTAGTGCGCATCCAGCCACTTGCGGCACTGGGCCAGGGACTGGGCATGGGAGTAGATGCGGGTGATCTTGTCGGTCTTGGTGGTCTCGCCCACCAGCAGGTGGTGATGGATGCGCAGCTCGACCTCGCCGCAGATCACCATGTCGTGCTCGAGGAAGCTGTCCAGGGTGTGGTTGATCGCCCCCTCGGTGGAGTTTTCCACCGGCACCACGCCGAAGTTGACTGCGCCGGCGGCCACCTCGCGGAACACCTCGTCGATCGCCGCCATCGGCACGCTGATCACCGCGTGGCCGAAGTGCTTCATGGCCGCCGCCTGGGAGAAGGTGCCCTCGGGGCCGAGGTAGGCGACCTTGAGCGGGTTCTCCAGGGCCAGGCAGGAGGACATGATCTCGCGGAACAGCCGCGCCATCTCCTCGTTGTCCAGCGGGCCCTTGTTGCGCTCCATGATGCGCTTGAGCACCTGGGCCTCGCGCTCGGGGCGGTAGAACACCGGCTTCTCGCCTTCGGGCAGGGCCTTCATCTTGACCCGCGCCACCTCTTCGGCGCAGCGCGCGCGATCGCTGATCAGCTCGAGGATCTTCTCGTCGAGACTGTCGATGCGCAGGCGCAGGGCCTGCAGTTCCTGCTCGGACATCAGCCGCGCTCCTTCTCGAACTCTGCCATATAGGCCACCAGCGCCTGCACCGCGTCGAGCCCCACGGCGTTATAGATGGAGGCGCGCATGCCACCGACCGAGCGATGGCCCTTGAGATTGAGCAGGCCGCGGGCCTCGGCGCCCACCAGGAAGGGCTGGTCCAGGCGCTCGTCGGCCAGGCGGAACGGCACGTTCATCCAGGAACGGGCGTTCGTGGCGATCGGGTTGCTGTACAGCTCGCTGGCGTCGATGGCGCCGTAGAGCAGGTCCTTCTTGGCACGATTGCGCTGCTCCATGGCCTCGACGCCGCCCTGCTCCTTGAGCCACTCGAAGACCAGGCCGGACAGGTACCAGGAGAAGGTCGCCGGGGTGTTGTACATCGAGCCGTTGTCGGCGGCGACCTGGTAGTTGAGCATGGTCGGACAGGCGCTGCGGGCACGGCCGAGCAGGTCCTCGCGCACTATCACCACCACCAGGCCGCTGGGGCCGATGTTCTTCTGCGCCCCGGCGTAGATCAGGCCGAACCTCGACACGTCGATCTCACGCGAGAGGATATCCGAGGACATGTCCGCCACCAGCGGCACCTCGCCGACCTCGGGAATCCAGTCGAACTCCAGGCCGCCGATGGTCTCGTTCGGTGTGTAGTGCAGGTAGGCGGCGTCTTTCGACAGCTGCCACTCGTTCTGCCCGGGGATAGCGAAGTAGTCGTAGCCCTTGGCGCTGGCGGCGACCTTGATGTTGCCGAAGCGCCGCGCCTCCTCGATGGCCTTCTTCGACCAGATGCCGGTGTCGATGTAGTCGGCCACGCCGTCTTCCGGCAGCAGGTTCAGGGGGATCTCGGCGAACTGCTGGCTGGCGCCGCCCTGGAGGAACAACACCCTGTAGTTCGAGGGAATGGCGAGCAGGTCGCGCAGGTCCTGCTCGGCCTTGGCGGCTATGCCCATGTACTCGTCGCTGCGATGGCTCATCTCCATCACCGACAGGCCCTTGCCCTGCCAGTCGAGGAGCTCGGCCTGGGCGCGTTGCAGTACAGCTTCGGGAAGCGCGGCCGGGCCGGCGCAAAAGTTAAAGGCTCGCTTGCTCACATCCACTCTCGCTCAAATGTTGGGCGCACAGGCCGCGTTGGCCAGCCGCCGAATCCTAAGCCGTGACGGGCGGGGCAGCCCCGCCCAGGCACCTCACTCCTCGCCGAGCGGACGCTCGTCGGCACCACCCTCGACTGCTTCGACTGCCTCGGCCGCCATCGCCGCCATGGTCTCGTCGTCGTCCAGCTCCTCGTCCTCTTCCGCGGACGGCTCCTGCACGCGCTCCAGCCCCACCAGCTTCTCGTCCCTGGCCAGCTTGATCAGGGTCACGCCCTGGGTGTTACGGCCCAGGCTGGAGACCTCGCTGACGCGGGTGCGCACCAGGGTGCCCAGGTCGGAAATCAGCATGATCTCTTCGCCGTCGAGCACCTGCACCGCACCGACCAGCTTGCCGTTGCGCTCGTTGCTGACCATGGCGATCACGCCCTGACCACCACGCCCGCGGCGCGGGAACTCGACCATCTCGGTGCGCTTGCCGTAGCCACGCTCGGAGGCCGTGAGAATCTGCGCGCCCGGCTCGGGAATCAGCATGGAGATGATCTGCTGGCCTTCCGCCAGGCGCATGCCGCGCACGCCGCGGGCGGTGCGACCCATGGTGCGCACGTGTTTTTCCTTGAAGCGAATGACCTTGCCGCCGTCGGAGAACATCATCACCTCGCGGGCGCCGTCGGTCACCGCGGCGGCGATCAGGGTGTCGTCCTCGTCCAGCTTGAGGGCGATCAGGCCGGTGCTGCGCGGCCGGCTGAACTGCACCAGCGGGGTCTTCTTCACCGTGCCCTTGGCGGTGGCCATGAAGATGTAGGCACCGGTCGGCTCGTCCTGCTCGTCATCGGCCGCTTCGGCGTCGGCATCCTCGAGCGCTTCGGCCTCGACCACCTCGCCCTCCAGCGACTCATCCAGCTCGTCCTCGCCGCTGGCGCCCTGCTGCAGGGCTTCAAGGTCGATCTGCAGCATCGCGGTGATCCACTCGCCCTCGTCCAGCGGCAGCAGATTGACCAGCGGCCGGCCACGGGCGGCACGGGAGGCCTCGGGAATCTCGTAGGTCTTCAGCCAGTACACCTTGCCCTTGCTGGAGAACAGCAACAGGGTGGCATGGCTGTTGGCGACCAGCAGGTGCTCGATATAGTCCTCGTCCTTGATCCCGGTCGCCGACTTGCCCTTGCCGCCGCGGCGCTGGGCCTGGTAGGCGGCCAGCGGTTGCGACTTGGCATAACCACCGTGGGAGATGGTGACGACCCGCTCTTCTTCGGTGATCAGGTCGGCCAGGGTCAGGTCCAGGCGGGTGTCGAGAATCTCGGTGCGGCGGGCGTCGCCGAACTCGGCCTTGACCGCCTGCAGCTCCTCGCGGATGACCTCCATCAGGCGCACCGCGTCGGTGAGGATGCGGATCAGCTCGCCGATCTGGGTGAGGATCTCCTGGTATTCGGCCAGCAGCTTCTCGTGCTCCAGGCCGGTCAGGCGATGCAGGCGCAGGTCGAGAATGGCCTGGGCCTGCTCCGGCGAAAGGAAGTACTTGCCGTCGCGCAGGCCGTACTGCGGGTCCAGGTCCTCGGGGCGGCAGGCATCGGCGCCGGCGCGCTCGACCATGGCCTCCACCGCGGCGGACTCCCAGGCCGTGGAGATCAGCGCCTCCTTGGCCTCGGCCGGAGTCGGCGAGGCCTTGATCAGGGCGATCACCGGGTCGATGTTGGACAGCGCCACCGCCTGGCCTTCGAGGATGTGGCCGCGCTCGCGGGCCTTGCGCAGCTCGAACACGGTGCGCCGGGTCACCACCTCGCGGCGGTGCAGGATGAAGGCCTCGAGCATGTCCTTGAGGTTGAGCACCTTCGGCTGGCCGTCGATCAGCGCCACCACGTTGATGCCGAACACGCTCTGCATCTGGGTCTGGGCATAGAGGTTGTTGAGGATCACCTCCGGCACCTCGCCACGGCGCAACTCGATGACGATGCGCATGCCGTCCTTGTCCGACTCGTCGCGCAACTCGGTGATGCCCTCGAGCTTCTTCTCCTTGACCAGCTCGGCGATCTTCTCGATCAGCCGCGCCTTGTTCAGCTGGTAGGGCAGCTCGGTGACGACGATCTGCTGGCGGCCGCCCACCTTGTCGATATCCTCGACCTCGGCGCGGGCGCGGATGTAGATGCGCCCGCGACCGGTGCGGTAGGCCTCTATGATGCCGGCACGGCCATTGATGATCGCCGCGGTCGGGAAGTCCGGGCCGGGGATGTACTGCATCAGCTCATCGACCGTCAGCTCGCCGTTGTCGATCAGCGCCAGGCAGCCGTCGATGACCTCGCCCAGGTTGTGCGGCGGGATGTTGGTCGCCATGCCCACGGCGATACCGCTGGAACCGTTGACCAGCAGGTTGGGGATCTTGGTCGGCATGACCGCGGGAATCTGCTCGGTGCCGTCGTAGTTCGGCACCCAGTCCACGGTTTCCTTGTGCAGGTCGGCCAGCAGCTCGTGGGCCAGCTTGGTCATGCGCACTTCGGTGTAACGCATGGCCGCGGCGTTGTCGCCGTCCACCGAGCCGAAGTTGCCCTGGCCGTCGACCAGCAGGTAACGCAGGGAGAAGGGCTGCGCCATGCGCACGATGGTGTCGTACACCGCCGTATCGCCGTGGGGGTGGTACTTACCGATCACGTCACCGACCACACGGGCCGACTTCTTGTACGGCTTGTTCCAGTCGTTGCCCAGCTCACTCATTGCGAAGAGCACGCGACGGTGCACGGGCTTCAAGCCATCGCGCGCGTCCGGCAGAGCCCGCCCGACGATCACGCTCATCGCGTAATCGAGGTAGGACTGCTGCAGTTCGTCTTCGATATTGACCGGGAGGATTTCTTTGGCCAGTTCGCCCATGAGTAGCCTGGTTCCTTTTTCTGGTGAAACTCCGCCCCGTTCATCCTGAACCAGGCGAAGCTTGCCGCCGTGGCCCTAGGCCAGCAACGACTCACGACAAATCAATGAGTTATGCCATGTATCTGCGCAGTTCGGGCGGCCGCGACGGACGCCCCTGAAAACCGCCGGAGTGTACCACAGTCGCCGCCCCGCACCTATCCCCGAGCACCCGCCGAAACGGCCTGGAGCGACGCCCGCGAAACCGTTCAATGCAGGCGCTTGCGGCACATCAGCTGAGCCATCTTTGCCGCGTCCGGGCGCTCCACCACGCCCTTCTCGGTGACGATGAAGTCGATCAGGTCGGCCGGGGTCACGTCGAATACCGGATTGACCGCGGCGACACCTGCCGCCACCGGACGCCCGCCCACCTCCAGCAGCTCGCGACCGTCGCGCTCCTCGATGGGAATGTCGTCGCCGCTCTCCAGAGCCATGTCGATGGTCGAGCTGGGCGCCACCACCATGAAGCGCACGCCGTGGTGCATGGCATTGACCGCCAGCTGGTAGGTGCCGATCTTGTTGGCCACGTCGCCGTTGGCGGTGATGCGGTCGGCCCCGACTATGACCCAGGTGATGCCCTTGGTCTTCATCAGATGGGCGGCCGCCGAGTCGGCGTTCAGGCTCACCGGCACCCCCTCGTTGGCCAGCTCCCAGGCGGTCAGGCGCGAGCCCTGCAGCCAGGGCCGGGTCTCGTCGGCATAGACCCGCTCGACCAGGCCATCGAGATGGGCGGCGCGGATCACCCCCAAGGCGGTGCCGAAGCCACCGGTGGCCAGGGCCCCGGTATTGCAGTGGGTCAACAGGTTCTGCAGATTGCCCTGATGCTTGCGAATCAGCTCGACGCCGAGCTGGGCCATGGTCAGGTTGGCCTCGCGGTCGCTCTGGTGAATGCCGAGCGCCTCGGCCTCCAGCGCCAGCAGCGGATCCTCCTCCACCTTCAGACGCTCCAGTCGCTCGCGCATGCGATTGAGCGCCCAGAACAGATTGACCGCGGTCGGCCGCGAGTCGGCCAGCACCTGGAAATCCTCTTCCAGCGCTGCCTTCCAGTCGCCCCCCGCCGCCAGCCGCGCCCGGGCGCCCAACACCAGGCCGTAGGCGGCGCTGATGCCGATGGCCGGCGCGCCGCGCACCACCATCGCCCGAATCGCCTCGGCCACCTCGGCAGCCGTGGTATAGGCGTGCCAGACCTCCTCGAGCGGCAGCACACGCTGATCGAGCAGATGCAGCGCGCCGTCGCGCCACTCGATAGCCTTGACCTTCTCGGCCGCCAGCAATTGCTCGCGCATGACCCACCTCGCAGTCCCAACGAAAAAGCCGATCATTATACGCACATGCGCGACGCCCCCAAGCCCGGGTCGACGCGGAGCGTCACGACCCACCCAAGCCCAGTCCCAGCACCTAGGAGCGCAGCGACGTCCGGGTTTCGGCTTCAAGCCTGCGGCATTCCCCTATAAACTCGCCCCCTTTCAGTTCGCCGGAAGCCCGCCCATGTCCGCTGCCCCCCTCGACCTTCTCCTGCTCCCCACCTGGCTGGTGCCGGTGGAACCGGCCGGCGTGGTGCTGCACGATCACGGCCTGGGCATCCGCGACGGCCGCATCGCCCTGCTCGCCCCCCGCGCCGAGGCGCTCAAGCACCCCGCCCTGGAAGTCCGCGAGCTGCCGGGCCGGCTGCTGACGCCGGGCCTGGTCAACGCCCACGGCCATGCCGCCATGACCCTGTTCCGCGGCCTGGCCGACGACCTGCCGCTGATGACCTGGCTGCAGCAGCATATCTGGCCCGCCGAGGCCAAGTGGGTGGACGAGGACTTCATCCGCGACGGCACCGAACTGGCCATCGCCGAACAGCTCAAGGGCGGCATCACCTGCTTCTCCGACATGTATTTCTTTCCCGCGGCCGCCAGCGAACTGGTACACAAGAGCGGTATCCGCGCGCAGATCACCGTCCCGGTGCTGGACTTCCCCATCCCCGGCGCCCGCGATGCCGACGAGGCCCTGCGCAAGGGCCTGGAGCTGTTCGACGACCTCAAGCATCACCCGCGCCTGACGGTGGCCTTCGGCCCCCACGCCCCCTACACGGTCAGCGACGACAAGCTGGAGAACATCCGCATGCTCGCCGAGGAGCTGGATGCCGGCATCCACATGCACGTACAGGAAACCGCCTTCGAGGTGCAGCAGAGCCTCGAACAGCACGGCGTACGCCCCCTGGCGCGCCTGGCGCGCCTCGGCCTGCTCGGCCCGCGTTTCCAGGCCGTGCACATGACCCAGGTCGACGACGACGACCTGGCCCTGCTGGCGGACAGCAACAGCAGCGTGATCCACTGCCCCGAGTCCAACCTCAAGCTGGCCAGCGGCTTCTGCCCGGTGGAGCGGCTCTGGCAGGCCGGCATCAACGTCGCCATCGGCACCGACGGCGCGGCCAGCAACAACGACCTGGACCTGCTCGGCGAGACCCGCACCGCGGCCCTGCTGGCCAAGGCCGTGGCCGGCTCGGCCACGGCCCTGGATGCCCACCGTGCCCTGCGCATGGCCACCCTCAACGGCGCCCGCGCCCTCGGCCTGGAGGCGCAGATCGGCTCGCTGGAGATCGGCAAGAGCGCCGACCTGACGGCCTTCGACCTCTCCGGCCTGGCCCAGCAGCCGGTCTACGACCCGGTCTCGCAACTGATCTACGCCAGCGGCCGCAGCTGCGTCGAGCACCTCTGGGTGGCCGGCAAGCCGCTGCTCGAGAGCGGCCGCCTGACCCGCCTGGACGAACAGCGGATCACCGCCAACGCCCGCGCCTGGGGCGCCCGAATAGCCGGCCAGGCCTAGGCACTGCGACAAACTGACATATATTGATCCACCCGCGAGCACGCACCGCACGCGACGAAACTGGCACCATAAGCGTCCGAGCCCGAGCCTCCGGCTTGCCGCTTCACCCAGGGAACCCCATGAGCAACGTCGATCACGCCGAAATCGCCAAATTCGAAGCCCTCGCCCACCGCTGGTGGGATCGCGAGAGCGAGTTCAAACCGCTGCACGACATCAACCCGCTGCGGGTCAACTGGATCGACGAGCGCGTCGGCCTGGCCGGCAAGCGCGTGCTCGACGTCGGCTGCGGCGGCGGCATCCTCAGCGAGGCCATGGCCCAGCGCGGGGCGAGCGTCACCGGCATCGACATGGGCGAGGCACCGCTGGCCGTGGCCCGACTGCACCAGCTGGAGTCCGGCGTATCGGTGGACTACCGGCAGATCACCGCCGAGGCCATCGCCGCAGAAATGCCCGAGCAGTTCGACGTGGTCACCTGCCTGGAGATGCTCGAACACGTGCCGGACCCGGCCTCGGTGATCCGCGCCTGCCACGCCCTGGTCAAGCCCGGCGGCCAGGTGTTCTTCTCCACCATCAACCGCAACCCCAAGGCCTACCTGTTCGCGGTGATCGGCGCCGAGTACCTGCTGCGCCTGCTGCCACGCGGCACCCACGACTTCAAGAAGTTCATCCGCCCTTCCGAGCTGGGCGCCTGGAGCCGCGCCGCCGGCCTCGAGGTCAAGGACATCGTCGGCCTGACCTACAACCCGCTGACCAAGCACTACAAGCTGGAAGCCGACGTCGACGTCAACTACATGATCCAGACCCTGAAGGAGGGCTAGGGCGTGCCATTGGTTATTTCCCTGCTGCGTTGCTGCCAGAAAACCGGCCAGGCTAGGCGCTGGCCGCAGGCAATGGTTGTTCCATTGCCAAGGACAGCAACAACGCATGGCCGATTTTCTGACGCAACCCATAGGGCCGGGTCTGTTTTGGCGCGATGCGGCGTTTCTCGCCGCTCATTTGGAACAACCAAACTTCACGGCTCGTGCCTTGCCTCGCGCCAAAACAGACTCCGGCGCAGCGAGGGAAATAGCCGATGACACGCCCAGTGCGCCTGCGCGCGGTTCTTTTCGACATGGACGGCACCCTGCTCGACAGCGCGCCGGACTTTATCGCCATCTGCCAGGCGATGCGCGCCGAGCGCGGCCTGGCGCCCATCGCCGACAAGCTGATTCGCGACCAGATCTCCGGGGGCGCCCGCGCCATGGTCGCCGCCAGCTTCGCCCTGCCCGCCGAGGCCGAGCAGTTCGAGGCCTTGCGCCTGGAGTTCCTCGAGCGCTACCAGCAGCACTGCGCCGTGCTCACCCGCCCGTTCGACGGCATCGAGCAGCTGCTCGCCGACATCGAGCGGGCCAAGCTGACCTGGGGCGTGGTCACCAACAAACCGCTGCGCTATGCCGAGCCGATCATGCAGCAGCTGGGCCTGGCCGAACGCTCGGCGCTGCTGATCTGCCCGGACCATGTGAGCCGCAGCAAGCCCGACCCGGAACCCATGACCCTGGCCTGCAGCCGCCTGGGCCTGGAGCCGGCCAGCGTGCTGTTCGTCGGCGACGACCTGCGCGACATCGAGTCGGGCCGCGCCGCCGGCACCCGCACCGCCGCGGTGACCTACGGCTACATCCACCCCGAAGACAACCCGCGCAACTGGGGCGCCGACGTGGTGGTCGACCACCCGCTGGAATTGCGCGCCGTGCTCGACCGGGCGCTGTGCTCCTGCTGAGGCGCCACCGCTCTCATCGACGCGCGGCAGCAGCCCGGGCCAACCACTAAACTCAGCCAACCCCACGCATAAACGAGGCGCTTCCCCATGTTCGACTACTCCGCCCGTCCCGACCTGCTCAAGGATCGCGTGATTCTGGTCACCGGCGCCGGTCGCGGGATCGGCGCCGCCGCCGCCCAGACCTTCGCCGCCCATGGCGCCACCGTGCTGCTGCTGGGCAAGACCGAAGAACACCTGAGCCGGGTCTACGACCGCATAGAGGCGGCCGGCCAGCCGCAGCCGGCGGTGATCCCCTTCAACCTGGAAACCGCCCTGCCGCACCAGTACGACGAACTGGCGGCGATGATCGAGCGCGAGTTCGGCAAGCTCGACGGCCTGCTGCACAACGCCTCGATCATCGGCCCGCGCACGCCGCTGGAACAGCTCTCCGGCGACAACTTCATGCGCGTGATGCAGGTCAACGTCAACGCCACCTTCATGCTCACCAGCACCCTGCTGCCGCTGCTCAAGCTCGCCCCGGACGCCTCGGTGGTGTTCACCTCCAGCAGCGTCGGCCGCAAGGGTCGCGCCTACTGGGGCGCCTACGCGGTGTCCAAGTTCGCCACCGAGGGCCTGATGCAGGTGCTGGCCGACGAACTCGACGGCGTCGCCAGCGTGCGCGCCAACAGCGTCAACCCGGGCGCGACCCGCACCGACATGCGCGCCCAGGCCTATCCGGGCGAGAACCCGGCAAACAACCCGGCCCCCGAGGCGATCATGCCGGTGTACCTGTACCTGATGGGCCCCGACAGCAATGGCGTCAACGGCCAGGCCTTCGACGCCCAGTAGGAACTGGCATTGGCGCCGGACGGCAATAAATTGACGCGTCGCCGCATGCCGGCAAGGGATTGCCGGCATGCAGTCATGTCAAACGGCCACTAGCGGCAAAGTGCCTTTGCGCTAAATGCGTAAGCGACTGACTTAAAAGGGTTTTTTGGCCACTCTCAAGCCTTGGCACGATATTCGCTGCTACCCCTCTGTCCACGCACTGAAGCGCCAGAGGTTTTGCGTTTATGGGTCCCTCAAGCCAGACCAACACCATAGATTTCGATGCGGCCAAGCTGAAGCGCCTGGGCTTCTCCAATCAGCATCCCCGCCCCCTGCGCCGCACCAGCCTGGTCCAGCTGCGCCAGCAGCTCGCCCTGCAGCTGCAGACCAGCCTGGACGCCGAACGCGTGCTCTCGCTGTTCTTCGCCGCCGTGCAGCGCCTGGTGCCGCTGGACGCCTTGAGCTACCAGCAGCCGATCAGCGACCTGCGCCTGGAACTGGGCGAACGCGCCAGCCACTCCGCCGCCTACCGCCTCAGCCATGACGGCGAATACCTCGGCGAACTGGTGTTCCGTCGCCGGCTGCGCTTCAGCGAGGAGGAGCTGGCCCAGCTCGAGTCGTTGCTGGCCAGCCTGCTGTTTCCCCTGCGCAACGCCCTGCTCTATCGCGCCGCCATCCAGGATGCCCTGCGCGACCCGCTGACCGGCGCCGGCAACCGCGTCGCCATGGACCAGACCCTGGCCCGCGAGGTCGAACTGGCGCGACGCAACCTGCTGCCGCTGTCCGTGCTGATGCTCGACCTCGATCACTTCAAGCAGGTCAACGACAGGCACGGCCACAGCGTCGGCGACGAAGTCCTCAAGGCCGTCGCCAATACCCTGAAGAACCAGCTGCGCAACGTCGACATGGTGTTCCGCTACGGCGGCGAGGAATTTCTCGTGCTGCTGTCCGGCACCCCTCGGGAGGCCGCCGGCATGATCGGCGAGCGCCTGCGCCATGCCGTGCTGGAATTGCAGTGCCTGGCCCAGGGCCACCCCATCGAGCTGTCGATCAGTCTCGGCTGCGCCACCCTGCTGCCGGGCGAGGCGGCGGAGAGCCTGCTGCGCCGCGCCGACAGTGCGCTCTATGTGGCCAAGCGCAAGGGCCGCAACCGCCTGACCATGGCCGGCTGACAAGGCCTGGACGCAAAAAAGGGGCTCGAAGAGCCCCTTTTTTCTGCACCTGGTACCGCACCGGCCCCTTACTGCGGTTTGCGGCTACCGCGACCCGAGCCTGGACGCTGGCCTTCACCGGCCGACGGGCCGCGCCGCTTGACGGGCGCGCCCGCAGGCTTGCGCGCCGGACGGTCGGCCAGTTCGACGCCCGGACGCTCCTGGCGAGGCTTGCCCGGACGCTTCTTGTGCGTGTCCTGGGGGCGCTCGGCCACCGGCGTGCCCCGCCCGGATCGGCTCGACTCGCCCTCGGCCGGACCACCGTGGGCCGGACGCAGGGTGCGCGGCGGGCGCTCGCCACGCCCCACCGGCTTGGCCGACTTGCGCTGCAGGCGATCGAGCTTGTCGCGCACCTTCTCCTTCATCTGCGGCAGGGCCTGGGGCTTGAGGCCGACTTCCTCGCTGAGAATGTCCACCTCGCGCTGGCTCATTTCCCGCCAGCGTCCCATGGTCAGGTCGGAGGTCAGGAACACCGGGCCGAAGCGCACCCGCTTCAGGCGACTGACCACCAGCCCCTGGGATTCCCACAGGCGGCGCACCTCGCGGTTGCGCCCTTCCATGACCACGCAGTGATACCAGTGGTTGAAGCCCTCGCCGCCCGGCGCTTCCTTGATGTCGGTGAACTTGGCCGGGCCGTCCTCGAGCATCACCCCGGCCTTGAGGCGCTCGATCATCTCCTCGTCGACCTCGCCGCGCACGCGCACGGCATACTCGCGGTCCATCTGGTAGGAGGGGTGCATCAGCCGATTGGCCAGCTCGCCATCGGTGGTGAACATCAGCAGGCCGGTGGTGTTGATGTCGAGGCGGCCGATATTGATCCAGCGTCCGTCCTTCGGCCGCGGCAGGCGGTCGAACACGGTCGGCCGGCCCTCGGGATCGTCGCGGGTGCAGATCTCGCCATCCGGCTTGTTGTAGATCAGCACGCGACGCACGCTTTCCGCGGCCTCTTCGCGCTTGATCAGCCGGCCATCGACGGCGATGGCGTCATGCAGGTCGACCCGCGCGCCGAGGCTGGCGGTGGCGCCATTGACCTTGACCCGGCCCTGGTCGATCCAGGCCTCGATTTCCCGGCGCGAGGCCAGGCCCATGCGGGCCAGGACCTTCTGCAGCTTCTCGCCAGCGGGGCTACGTTGTTCGGATTCACTCATCTGGGCACCTCCCGGTGTTTCTCTAGTGAGGGACGACGGCATGTCGTCGAAAGGGCGCGCATCATACGCCGATCGCCGGCCGTGCGCACGGGTTGAGACTAGTCGCAGGGCGACTGTCCGTCAGTTTCCCAGCGCAGCCGGAGCCGCGCTCAACGCTCGCCGATATCCGCCTCGTCCGCCTGCTCCTGAACGGCCGGCGCGGCGTCCATCCCGGACTCGGGCAAATCGTCGAAATCGCTCTTGAGCCCCTGCTCCATGGCGTCCAGTTCGGCCAGCAGGCTGCCGAAGCTGGTTTCCCCGCGCGCCATCTCGACCGGCACCTCGCTCGCCAGGTCGGCGCGCGCCTGCAACTCGGCCGGCACCGCCGGCTCGTCGTCCAGGCCCAGCGGCTCCGGTTCCAGTTCGCGCAGCGCCGCCAACGGCGGCAGCTCGTCGAGGCTCTTGAGGTTGAAATGGTCGAGAAAGGCCTTGGTGGTGGCGAACATCGCCGGCCTGCCCGGCACGTCGCGGTGGCCGACCACACGGACCCACTCGCGCTCCAGCAGGGTCTTGACGATCTGGCTGTTGACCGCCACCCCGCGCACGTCCTCGATCTCGCCACGGGTGATCGGCTGTCGGTAGGCGATCAGCGCCAGGGTCTCCAGCATGGCCCGGGAATAGCGCTGCGGCCGCTCCTCCCACAGGCGGCCGACCCAGGGCGCGAAACGCTCGCGCACCTGCAGGCGGTAACCCGAGGCCACCTCCTTGAGCTCGAAGGCACGCCCCTCGCAGGACTGCCGCAGGCACTCCAGAGCCTCCTTGAACAGCGCGGACGATGGCCGCTCGCGCTCCTCGAACAGCTCGTACAGGCGCTCCAGGGATTGCGCCTTGCCGGACGCCAGGAGGAAGGCTTCCAGCAGGCTGGCCAGTTCGCGGGGATCGCTCAGGTTCATCGTCATTCAGCTCGCGCACGCACGTGGATAGGCCCGAAGGCCTCATTCTGCACCAGCTCGACCAGGGATTCCTTGATCAATTCGAGCACCGCCATGAAGGTCACCACCACCCCCAGGCGCCCTTCCTCCGCCGCGAACAGCTCGACGAACGGCACGAAACCGCCGCCCTTGAGGCGCTCGAGCACCTCGCTCATGCGTTCGCGGGTCGACAGCGCCTCGCGGATCACCTGGTGACTCTCGAACATGTCGGCCCGCCGCAGCACCTCGGCCATCGACAGCAGCAGCTCTTCCAGACCGACCTCCGGCAGCAGCTTGCGCGCCCGCGCCTGCGGCGCCTCCAGCTGCGGCACCGTGTGATCGCGGCCGACCCGCGGCAGCAGGTCGATGCCCTCGGCGGCGGCCTTGTAGCGCTCGTACTCCTGCAGCCGGCGAATCAGCTCGGCACGGGGATCGTCCTCGTCCTCCGGCGCCTCGCTGGAGCGCGGCAGCAGCATGCGCGACTTGATCTCGGCGAGCATGGCGGCCATCACCAGGTACTCGGCGGCCAGCTCCAGGCGCACCGACTGCATCAGCTCGACGTAGCCCATGTACTGCCGGGTGATCTCCGCCACCGGGATGTCCAGCACGTCGATGTTCTGCTTGCGGATCAGGTACAGCAGCAGGTCCAGGGGCCCCTCGAAGGCCTCGAGAAACACCTCCAGGGCGTCCGGCGGGATATACAGGTCCAGCGGCAGCTCGGTGACGGCCTGGCCATAGACCAGGGCGAACGGCAGCTCCTGCTGGGCGCCGGCCTGGCTATCGGCGGGTTCTTCGGGCGGCGCTGGGCACATACAGGTCTCCGCTCAGCGGTAGTTCATGCCCATGGCCAGACGCACCTCGGCCAGGGTTTCGCGGGCCTCGTCGCGGGCGCGCTCGGCGCCTTCGGCGAGAATCCTGCGCACCAGGTCGGGGTCGCTCTGATAGTCGGCGGCGCGCACCTGCAGCGGCTTGAGTTCCTCCTGCACCGCCTCGATCAACGGCCCCTTGCACTCCAGGCAGCCGATGCCCGCGCTCTGGCAGCCCTGCTGCACCCACGCGCAGGTCTGCTCGCTGGAATACACCTGGTGCAGGGGCCACACCGGGCAGTGCGCCGGGTTGCCCGGGTCGCTGCGGTGCACCCGGGCCGGATCGGTCGGCATGCGCCTGATCTTCTCCTCGACCTCGATGGCGCTGTCGCGCAGGAAAATCGCGTTGCCATTGCTGTTGGACATCTTGCCGCCGTCGAGCCCCGACAGCTTCGGCGCCTCGCTGAGCAGGGCCTGGGGCTCGGGCAGCAGCACCTTGCCACCCCCTTCCAGGTAGCCGAACAGACGCTCCTTGTCGCCCAGGGTGATGGTCTGCTGCTCCTTGAGCAGCGCCCGGGCGGTTTCCAGGGCCTCGACGTCGCCCTGCTGCTGAAAGGCCTTGCGCAGGTTGTTGTACAGGGTCGCGGTCTTCTTGCCGAGCTTGCCGATGGCCGCCTCGGCCTTGTCTTCGAAGCCCGGCTCGCGGCCGTACAGGTGATTGAAGCGCCGTGCCACCTCGCGGGCGAATTCGATGTGCGCCACCTGGTCGGCGCCGACCGGCACCACCCCGGCGCGGTACAGCAGGATGTCCGCCGCCTGCAACAGGGGGTAGCCGAGGAAGCCGTAGGTGCCCAGGTCCTTGCCCCGGGGCTGCTCCTGCTGCTCCTTGTAGGACGGCACCCGCTCCAACCAGCTGAGCGGGCAGATCATCGACAGCAGCAGGTGCAGCTCGGCATGCTCGGGCACCTGGGACTGGATGAACAGGGTCGCCGAGCTGGGGCTGATGCCCGCGGCGAGCCAGTCCACCGCCATGTCCATGACATGCTGGGAAAGCTGGCCGGCCTGCTCGTAATCGGTGGTGAGCGCATGCCAGTCGACGATGCAGAAATAGCACTCGTAGGCGTGCTGCAACCTGACCCAGTTCTTCAGCACACCGTGATAGTGGCCGAGGTGTAAACGGCCACTGGGGCGCATGCCGGACAGCACGCGGCGCTCGGAGTCAACAAGGCTCAAACCGGTTTACCTAAAGGTTCCAACAAGGGCGCGAAGTATAGCGGGGCCGAAGGCCACAACGAAACCGAGACGGCGGGAACCGGTCGGCCGGCATGCCAGTCCAAACTACGATGCCGGCGGGTGCAGCGAGGAGTACCGGCAGCGGCCCGCACAGCCGCAGCAGGTTGTGCGGCGTCATCGCCCCCGCCCTGGGAGACCCGAATGAAAACGCCAGCCAAGACCCTAGGCCTCGTCCTGCTGATCGTCGGCCTCAGCGCCGCCCTGGCGGTGCCCGCCCACGCCGAGATGATCGGCACCGCCGAAGTCCTCGCCGGGCAAACCGGCCAGGCCGACCGCGACACGCTTAAGCAGTTTCTCGAGCGCAGCGACGTAGAGGAAAGACTGCAGGCCATGGATGTGCCCGCCGCCACGGCCAGGAGCCGCGTCGACGCCCTGACCCCGGCCGAGGCCGCCACCCTCGCCCAACGCATCGACAGCCTGCCGGCCGGCGGCGCGCTCAGCGGCAACGACGTGATCATCATCCTGCTGGTGGCCATCCTGGTGGTGCTGATCCTCTGAGGCCCGGCGGGCGCCCCGCGACCGACGCTACTCCTCGGCGAACGGTCGCGGATCGCCACAGCCGACGCGCAGCACTTGCACCTCGTCGTCGACCAGGCTGATCACGGTCGAGGCCTCCAGCCCACCGACTCCGCCGTCGATGATCAGGTCGACCTGGTGTTCGAGTGCCTTGCGCATCTCGTGCGGGTCGCTCAGCGGCAGCGCATCCCCCGGCAGTACCAGGCTGATGCTCATCAGCGGCTCGCCGAACTCCTCCAGCAGTGCCAGGGCGATCGGATGGCCGGGCACCCGCAGGCCGATGGTGCGGCGCTTGGGGTGCAGCAGCATGCGCGGCACCTCGCGGGTGGCATTGAGGATGAAGGTGTAGGGGCCTGGGGTGTGGTTCTTCAGCAGGCGAAAGGCACCGGTATCGACCTTGGCGAACAGGCTGAGCTGCGACAGGTCGCGGCACAGCAGGGTGAAGTTGTGCTTGTCGTCCAGCTGGCGCAGGCGGCGAATCCGCTCAAGGGCGTTCTTGTCGCCGATACGACAGCCGACGGCATAGCAGGAATCGGTCGGATAGATCACCACGCCGCCGCCCCTGATGATCTCCACCGCCTGCCTGATCAGGCGCAACTGCGGATTTTCCGGGTGAACCTGGAAAAATTGACTCACGCTGACTCCCTGTTCAGATTGCAGCAGACTGCCGGACATGGCGAAAACGCGTCCAAAGGGGCGGAAGGTCTTGCGGAACGGGACGGTACATGCCCAGCTCCGACCAGTCGCCAGGTGCATGGAAATCGCTGCCGGCGCTGACCAGCAGACCGAACTCACGGGCCAGGATCGCCAGGCTGCCCACCTGCTCGGCCGGTTGCATGCCATTGACCACTTCCAGGGCATGGCCGCCGGCCTGGACGAAATCGGCGATCAGCTTGCGCCGCTTACTACGAGTAAAGTCGTAGTGCCACGGGTGTGCCAGGCTGATCCAGGCGCCGGCCTGGCGCAGGGTCGCGACGGCCTGCTCCAGGGTCGGCCAATGCTGCTTGACGTCGCCCAGCTTGCCCGAGCCGAGCCACTTGCGAAACGCCTCGGCGCGATCCCTGACGTGGCCGGCACGCACCAGAAACTCGGCGAAGTGCGGCCGCGCCGGAGCGTTGCCGCTGTCGCCCAGCTCCTGCTGCACCGCCCGCGCGCCCTGCAGGGCACCCGGCATGCCCTTGCCCTCCAGACGCCTGGCGATTTCCTCGGCGCGCAGCCAGCGGCCCTGGTGCAGGTCGGCAATCGCCTGACCCAGCGCCGGCGTATCGCAGGCGAAGGCATAGCCCAGTACATGGATGGTCGCACCGCCCCAGGTGCAGGACAGCTCGATGCCGTTGACCAACTGCATGCCCAGGGCTTGTGCCGCCACCCGCGCCTCGTCCAGCCCCTCGAGGGTGTCGTGGTCGGTCAGCGCGAGCAGCCTGACGCCGCGCTCATGCGCCCGGGCGACCACCACGGCGGGCGCCAGTGCGCCGTCGGAGGCCGTGCTGTGGCAATGCAAATCAACTTCCATAGGAGCGTTTTCCGAATATTTATGTTTGTTATTATGCCGTGGCCCGCCGGCTCGTGCCGCCGCCACACGACATTTCCTCGACTTGCCCGGCCGCCGCCTGCTCCGACGCGGCGTCAGCCGGCCAGCTCGCCAGATGCCCACAAGGACCCGAGATGCTCTACGCCATTATCGCCACCGATGTCGAAAACTCCCTGGACAACCGCCTGGCCGCCCGCCCCGCCCACCTCGCGCGCCTGGAGCAGCTCAAGCACGAGGGCCGCCTGGTCCTCGCCGGCCCGCACCCGGCGGTCGACAGCAACGACCCGGGTCCCGCCGGATTCAGCGGCAGCCTGATCGTAGCCGAATTCGACTCGCTCAACGCCGCACAGAGCTGGGCCGACGCCGACCCCTACCGCGCCGCCGGCGTGTACGCCTCGGTGCTGGTCAAGCCCTTCAAGCGGGTCCTGCCCTGAGTCAGCTGCCGGCGGCGCCGGCCCTTCGGCGCCCCCTTCGTAGGAAATAGGAGTTCCGATGCGTCCAGCCTTCAAGCCGTTGCTGTTTGCCCTATGGCTGCTGCCATTGCACCTGCAGGCCGCGGAAGACACCGCGCCGGCGCTGCCGGAACCCTCCGCAGCGCAGACGCAGCTGCGCGAACTGGAGCAGCGCCTGGCGGCCAGCGAACGGCAACGCGCGGCGCTGAGCGCCGAGCTACAGGCCGGCAGCGGCGAGCGCGAGTCGGCGCAGGTGCAGCGCCTGCGTCAGGAGAACCAGCGCCTCAAGCTGCAGCTCAAGAGAACCCAGGCCGAGTCGCCGGCACGCCTGCTCAGCGACCAGCAGACCTGGTTCGCCATCGGCGCCGGCGCCGGCCTGCTCGGGGTGATCATCGGCGCACTGCTGCGCGGCAACCGCCGCACCCGTCGCGAATGGATCAACTAGAAGCCGAGCCCCATGAATCAGCTGTTACTGATCGACGATGACATCGAGCTGTGCGAGCTGCTGTCCAGCTGGCTGACCCAGGAAGGCTTTCGGGTCGACGCCTGTCATGACGGCAACGGCGCCCGCCAGGCCCTGGCCGACCGCTGCCCGGATGCGGTGGTGCTCGACGTGATGCTGCCCGACGGCAGCGGCCTGGAGCTGCTCAAGCAACTGCGCGGCGAGCATCCGGAGCTGCCGGTCCTCATGCTGTCGGCCCGCGGCGAACCGCTGGACCGGATCCTGGGCCTGGAGCTCGGCGCCGACGACTACCTGGCCAAACCCTGCGACCCCCGCGAACTCACCGCCCGCCTGCGCGCCGTGCTGCGCCGCAGCACGGCGCCGGCCACGCCCAGCCAAGTGGAGCTGGGCGACCTGCGCTTCAGCCAGGCCCGCGGGGTGGCCAGCATCGGTGAGCACGAAGTGCCGCTGACCCTCTCCGAGAGCCGTCTGCTCGAAGCCCTGCTGCAACAGCCCGGCGAACCGCTGGGCAAGCAACAGCTGGCGCAACTGGCCCTGGGCCGCAAGCTGACCCTGTACGACCGCAGCCTGGACATGCACGTCAGCAACCTGCGCAAGAAGCTCGGCCCGCACCCGGATGGGCGCCCGCGCATCCTCGCCCTGCGTGGCCGCGGCTATTACTACAACGCCTGAGGCAGCCCCCGGCGAGCGGCATCTTTACCCAGGCTTTACCCTGGCCTGACGGCCCCTGACCTTGCCCGCCCTAGACTGGGCTCATCCGGCCACCGGCCGGTTCCCAGACAAGGAGATACCCATGCGCAAGACCCTCACCGCCGTGCTGCTCGCCCTGACCCTGCCGTCCCTGGCCCTGGCCATGCCCGAAGGTGGCCCGCGCCACGGCGGCGAACACGGCATGCGACTGTTCAAGGAACTGGATCTGAGCAAGGCACAACAGCGCGAGATGCGCCAGCTGATGGGCGAGCAGATGAAGAACCGGCACGCCATCACCCAGCGCTACCTCGACAAGCTGCCCGCCGCCGAGCGCAAGGCCCTGCAGGATGAGCTGAAGGCGGCCCGGGAGCAGCAGCACGACGCCATGCGCGCCCTGCTCGAACCCGAGCAGCAGGAGGCCTTCGACGCCCACCTGAAGAAGATGCAGGAGCGACGTGCCGAGCGCGAAGCCTTCATGACCTGGAAGGCCGAGCAGGCGCAGAAAGCCGAGTAAACCACCCGCGACCCCATCCCCTGGCGATGGGGCCGCACCCAGCAAGGAGTCACCGTGCGCTCATTGTTCTGGCGGATCTTCGCCAGCTTCTGGTTGGCCGCCGCCCTGGTGGCCGGCCTGTCCATGCTCCTGGGCCGGGCGCTGAATCAGGACGCCTGGATCCTCAGCCAGCATCCGGCCCTGGACGGCCTGGCCGAAACCTGGACGCAGCGCTACGAACAGCAGGGCGCCGAGGCCGCCCAGGCGTTCCTGGAGCAACGGCGCAAGGCCTTCCGCGTTCACGTCCAGGTGCTCGGCGACAACGGCCAGCCGCTGGTCAGGGGCACCTTCCCGCGCCGCGCGGCAGCCCTGGAGGCGCGCCAGGCACATGACCGACGCCTGCCCTGGCGCCGCCTGAGCGCCGAGTACAGCAGCCCCCTGAGCGGCGCAAGCTACCTGTTCATCTACCGCATCCCCCACCCGGAACTGCTCGCCTGGCACCGTGGCAGCCTGCTCTGGCCGCTCAGCGCGCTGGGCATCGCCCTGGTGGTGCTGACCCTGACCAGCCTGCTGCTGACCCTGTCGATCACCCGCCCTTTGAACCGCCTGCGCGGCGCCGTGCACGACCTCGGGCAGACCGCCTATCAGCAGGACAGCCTGGCCCGCCTGGCCCGCCGCCACGATGAACTGGGCATATTGGCCCGCGACTTCAACCGCATGGGCGCGCGCCTGCAGGGCCTGATCGGCAGCCAGCGCCAACTGCTGCGCGACGTCTCCCACGAGCTGCGCTCGCCCCTGGCGCGCCTGCGCATCGCCCTGGCCCTGGCCGAGCGTGCACCCGCCCAGGAGCGGGAAAAGCTCTGGCCACGCCTGGCCCTGGAGTGCGATCGGCTGGAAGCCCTGATCGGCGAGATACTCGCCCTCGCGCGCCTCGACGCCGATCCCGGCGGCGCACGCCCCATCGACCTGGGTGCCCTGCTGCGCAAGCTGCAGGAGGACGCCCGGCTGAGCGCCCCGCAGCAGCAAATCGACGTCCAGGTGCCGAGCGAGGCGCGGCTGCGGGGCTGGCCGGACATGCTCGAACGGGCCCTGGACAACCTGCTGCGCAACGCCCTGCGCTTCAACCCTGCCGGCCAGCCGATCGAACTGCGCGTGACGCCGCAAGCGGGCGAGCTGTGCATCAGCGTGCGCGACCACGGCCCGGGCGTCGCCGCGCAGCACCTGGCGCAGCTGGGCGAGCCCTTCTTCCGCGCTCCCGGCCAGCGCGAGCCGGGGCATGGCCTGGGCCTGGCCATCGCCCGCCGCGCCGCCGAGCGTCATGGCGGGCGCCTGCTGCTGGAGAACCGCCCCGACGGTGGCTTCAGCGCCAGCCTGCTGCTACCGCTGGATGCCGACGCCGCCAGTCACTGAGTCGGCGGCCGACGGCCGGCGCCTATCAGGCGGGCCAGGCGCTGACGAAGTCGGCCACCTGCACCGGCGCCGGCGTGCGCAGCTCGCGCTCCGGCGTGCCCAGATAGAGGAAAGCGACGATCTGCTCGTCCGCACTCAGCCCCAGGCCTTCGGCGACCCTGGGGTCGTAGGCCATCTCGCCGGTACGCCAGACCGCGCCGATACCCTGGACATGGGCGGCGAGCAGGATGGCGTGGGCCGCACACCCGGCGGCGATCACCTGCTCCTGCGCCGGCACCTTGGGATGGGCCTGCAGCCGGGCGATCACCACCACCAGCACGGGTGCACGCAGGGGCATGGCCCGCGCCTTGGCCAGGGCCTCCTCGCTGGCATCGGCGTTGCGCGCCAGCAATGCCTGGGCGAACAGCTCACCCAATTGCTCACGCGCATCCCCCTCGACGGTCAGAAAGCGCCAGGGCCGCAGCTGGGCATGATCCGGCGCCCGCAACGCGGCGCGAAACAGCAGCTCACGCTGAGCGGCGTCCGGCCCAGGGGCACGCAAACGCGGGGCAGAAACACGGTTGAGCAGGGCATCGAGCGCATCCATCGGCCACCTCCAGAAGAAAAGAAGCGGCAATTCTAGAGGCTCGGCGCCGCTGCTTGGGGAAAAACTGCCGCCAGCCGCTCAGGCCACGCGCTCCGGCGACACGCTCGGCTGCACGGGCGGGGTCAACGGCGGCAGGCCGTGGGCCCGGCGAGCATCGTCGCAGCGCGGGTTGTGCTCGCCGTTGGCCCAGGACGCTTCGAACTCGCGGCAGGGGCTGGAGCGCTGCTCGTAGAGGGTGCAGCGCACACCCTGGCCGACATCGCCGAGCAGGGCGACGCAGCGCGCCGGCTTGGCCTCGGTGCCGCGCATGGCAACCCGGTGCGGGGTGATCTGGATCACCTGCTCGTCCGGCACCAAACCGCCGGCCGACTGGCACTCCCCCCAGAAGAAAGACACACGAAAATGCGCGCAGCAGGCGCCGCACGTAAGGCAAGGATTAGCGTTCGACATGATTTAGCGGACTCAGAAACCGGCAAGGGCCGGCACCTGGCGCGCTATTCTATGCAGCGCCGGGCACTTGTAAAGCACGATATGCGGACGGCTGTACGGCGCCGGAGAGCCGCGTAGAATGACGCCCCTTGCCGCCCTCCTGCCGAGCCCGTCCCATGGCCTTGCCGACGCTGCGCATCATCGCCTTCATCCTCGGCAGCCGGCCCGCCGCCCTCTTCCTGGGCAAGCGCAAGGGGCCGCTCGAGGACCGGCAGGTGCGCGGCTGCCTCGCTTTGCCTCTGCTGCGGCGCGTCCCGCTGTTCGATGCCTGGCCTTCGCCGATCACCTTTTCTTGCTTTTTCACCATTACAATCGGCGCCTCGGCCCTGCCCCGCTCGGCCGTGGGCAACCTGGGCCCGGCCTCGCGACGAGAAACTTCGCCGGCCTGCCGGCAGCGCCAAGCACTGTTGAGCCAGGCCATCGTGCTGGGCCACCTGAAGATATTCGCCGTGCCGGCGCGCGCGACCCCGGCACCCTGGAAGCACTGAAGGTCGGCCACCCCACCCGCCGCGCAGCGGTGGTCGGACGGCCATGGACTGACGACATTATTTTTGGAACCGACTAGATGGCTTTGCCGACCCTAAGAATCATCGCGTTTATCAACGGCATCTTTCTGATCACCCTGGCCATCAGCATGGTCGTCCCGATGTTCACCCTGCTGATCTTCGAACGGGCGCACGAACTGAACGCGTTCCTCTGGTCCAGCCTGATCACCTTCGTCGCCGGTCTCGCCATGGTGGCCCAGGGCCGCCCGAAGAATACCCAGCTGCGCCCGCGCGACATGTACATGCTGACCGTCTCGAGCTGGCTGCTGGTGTGCGTGTTCGCCGCCGTGCCCTTCATGTTCACCCAGCACATCAGCTACACCGACGCCTTCTTCGAGAGCATGTCCGGCATCACCACCACCGGCGCCACCGTGCTCAGCGGCCTGGACAGCATGTCCCCGGGCATCCTGATCTGGCGCTCGCTGCTGCACTGGCTCGGCGGCATCGGCTTCATCGGCATGGCCGTGGCGATCCTGCCGATGCTGCGCATCGGTGGTATGCGCCTGTTCCAGACCGAGTCCTCGGATCGTTCGGAAAAGGTCATGCCGCGCTCGCACATGGTCGCCAAGTACATGATCGCGGCCTACGTGGGCCTCAGCCTGCTCAGCGTGCTGGCCTTCTGGCTGGCGGGCATGGGCCTGTTCGACGCGATCAACCACACCATGTCGGCCATCGCCACCGGCGGCTTCTCCACCTCGGACCGCTCCCTGGGCAACTGGAGCCAACCCGCGGTGCACTGGGTGGCGGTGGTGGTGATGATCCTCGGCAGCCTGCCCTTCGCCCTGTACGTCTCGAGCATGCGCGGCAACTACCGCGCGCTGCTCAGGGACCAGCAGGTGCAGGGCTTCCTCGGCATCCTGCTGTGCACCTGGCTGGTGCTCGGCACCTGGTACTGCCTGACGTCCGGACTGCATTGGCTGGAGGCCATCCGCCACGTGGCGGTCAACAGCACCTCGATCATGACCACCAGCGGCTTCGCCGTGGGTGACTACACCCTGTGGGGCGGTTTCGCCGGCATGCTGTTCTTCTACCTGGGCTTCATCGGCGGCTGCTCGGGCTCCACCGCCGGCGGCCTGAAGATCTTCCGCTTCCAGGTCGCCTACGTGTTGCTCAAGGCCAACCTGAAGCAGTTGGTCCATCCCCGCGCGGTGATCAAGCAGCAATACAACATGCACCGTCTGGACGAGGACATCGTCCGCTCGATCCTGACCTTCTCCTTCTTCTTCACCATCACCATCGCCGGCCTGGCCCTGGCCCTGACCCTCTGCGGCCTGGACTGGATCACCGCGCTGAGCGGCGCCGCCAGCGCCGTCTCCGGGGTGGGCCCGGGCATGGGGCCGATCATCGGTCCGGCCGGCAACTATGCCCCGCTGCCGGACATCGCCAAGTGGCTGCTGACCGCCGGCATGCTGCTCGGTCGCCTGGAGATCCTCACGGTGCTGGTGCTGCTGATGCCGTCCTTCTGGCGCCACTGACGGCGCCAGGGCGGCCACGCCACCGCCCCCGTTAGAGACGCGCGCGGTATTCCCCGGGGGTGATGGCGAACCAGCGGCGGAAGGCGCGGAAGAAATTGCTCGGGTCGGCGAAGCCCAGCAGGTAGGAGACCTCCAGCAGGGTCAGGTTGGGCTGGCCGAGGTACTGCTCGGCCAGTTCGCGGCGGGTGTCGTCGAGCAACTGCTGGAAGCTGGTGCCTTCTTCCTGCAGGCGTCGCTGCAGGGTGCGCTGCGACAGATGCAGCGCCTGTGCCACCGCCTCGCGCTTGGGCTCGCCCCGGGGCAACAGACGGCACAGCACCTGGCGGGCCAGATGGGTCACCCGGCTCTCCGAGAAGCGCGCCAGATACTCGCCGGCGAACCTGTCATGCAGCTGCGCCAGGGCTTCGTTGGCGCTCGGCAGGGGCATCTCCAGGTCCGCCCGCTCGAACAACAGGGCGTAATGCGCCGCATTGAACTTCAGCGGCGCCTGGAACACCTGCTCGAAAGGCTGCAGGTCGGCCGGCGGGTCGCCCTGGAACAGGATCTGCTGCGGACGCAGCGACTGGCCGGTCATCCAGCGGCAGAAGGCCAGGGCATAGGCCAGCGAGGCCTCGGCACTCTGGCGCGCCGGCGGCAGGCGATCGCCATGGATCGCCAGGACCAGCTCGTAACCCTGGGGGGTGGGCCGAAAGCTCAGGTCGGCACCCTCGGCGATGATCCGCTGGTAGCGCACCAGGCGGGTCAACCCCTCCTTCAGTGTGCGGCTGGACATCAGCGCATAGCCGACCACATGAAAGGACGCCGGACGCACCACCCTGGCCATGTTCAGGCCGATCGCCGGGTTGCCCGACAGCTCCACCGCCCGCTGCCACAGGCGGGTCATGCCATCCTGCGCGAAGCGGGCCTCCGGGTCGTGCAGGGCGGCGTAATCCAGCCCCAGCGCGGGGAAGATCGTCCGGCAATCGACACCGCCCATTTCCAGCGCCTGGACGATGCCCAGGGCCCAGCTCGACGACGTGGTACGTTCGCTCATGGGATTTTTCTTGTTAGCTATTGATGAAGCCGCCCCGGCGGGCTGGTGACACAAGGGTACTAAACTGGCACCCAATGTCACTGGCCCCGCCGGGCAGGCGGCTTAGACTGCAGAAAAGCCCCGTCCGCCTCAATGACCGACGCGGCCAACCCCGCCCCAGGAGGCGCGCCATGACCAGCCAGACCCAGCCGCGTTACCACAGCTTCGCCGAGTTCTACCCCTACTACCTGCAGGAGCACAGCAACCCTGTCTGTCGGCGCCTGCACTATGTCGGCAGCCTGCTGGTCCTGGGCATTCTCGGTTATGCCCTGGCCACCCAGCAATGGCTATGGCTGCTCGCCCTGCCCTTCGCCGGCTATGGTTTTGCCTGGCTCGGTCACTTCGTGTTCGAGAAGAATCGCCCGGCCACCTTCCAGTACCCGCTGTACAGCTTTGCCGGCGACTGGGTCATGCTCAAGGACGCCTTTACCGGCCGCATCAAGTTCTAGGCAATCGCCCGTCGGCCCTGGGCGCGCATCGCAGCCCGCAGCCGAAGCCACTCCCGGCTGGCGAACGCCGCCGTCGCGACCGCCCAGCCCCCGCAGCCCGCCGCTGGGCCACGATGCTTGGCTGTCGCCCGGGCGCTTGGTTATGATCCCGGCTTCGTCTGCAGCTTGGCCCAGAGCTTGCAGACACCCCAGGCGTCCAGCAGAGGCGTCAGAAAATCAGCAGGGATCGTCTCCACCATATGAATGCCACCCTCTCGAATCGGCCCCATGCCTTGCCGGCACCGCCGCTGCGCGAGTACTACTCCCGCGTGCTGGCCTACATTGCCGTGGCCGCCAGCATTGCCGCCGGCACCTATTCCCAGCACTTCGCCTACGGCATCCTGTGGATGGTGCCCTATGCCCTGCTCTACCCGCACCTGGCTCACCACCTGAGCCTGCGCTTCAAGCGCGAACACCCGCAGCGCACGACCCTGGCCCTGCTGTTCATCGATGCCCTGCATTGCGGCGCCGCCCTCGCGCTGCTGGGGTTTTCGGTGGTGCCCAGCCTGATGTGCCTGCTGACCCTGGCCTTCAGCTCCCTGGTGATCGGCGGCTTGCGCCACCTGGGCCTGGCCTTGCTGGTCGCGCTCAGCGGCACCCTGCTCAGCAGCGCGCTGATCGACCTGCGGATCACCCCCCAGTCGCCGGCCCTGGTCGCCCTGGTCAGCATCGCCTTCACCACCCTGTATATCTGCATCACCGCCTACTTCGTACACCAGCAGGGCCTGCGCCTGGCCCAGGTGCGCAGCGAGATCAAGCGCGAGCAGGAGAAAGCCGCGCGCCTGGCGCGCAACCTGGCCAAATACCTGTCGCCCCAGGTGTGGGAGTCGATCTTCAGCGGCAAAAAGAGCGTGCGCCTGGAGACCCAGCGCAAGAAGCTCACGGTGTTCTTCTCCGACATCAAGGGCTTCACCGAGCTGTCCGAGGAACTGGAAGCCGAGGCCCTGACCGACCTGCTCAACAGCTACCTCAACGAGATGTCGAAGATCTGCCTGAAATATGGCGGCACCATCGACAAGTTCATCGGCGACAGCGTCATGGTGTTCTTCGGCGACCCGGCCAGCAAGGGCGCCAAGAAGGATGCGGTGGCGGCGGTGTCCATGGCCATCGCCATGCGCAAGCACATGAAGGTGCTGCGCCAGCAATGGCGCAGCCAGGGCATCACCAAACCCCTGGAGATCCGCATGGGCCTGAACACCGGCTACTGCACGGTGGGCAACTTCGGCGCCGACACGCGCATGGACTACACCATCATCGGCCGCGACGTGAACCTCGCCAGCCGCCTGGAGAGTGCCGCCGAAGCCGGCGAGATCCTCATCTCCCATGAGACCTACTCCCTGGTCAAGGACCTGATCATGTGCCGCGACAAGGGCCAGATCGGCGTCAAGGGCTTCACCCGCCCGGTGCAGATCTACCAGGTGGTGGATTTCCGCCGCGACCTGGGCGCCACCTCCAGCTACGTCGAGCACGAACTGCCCGGCTTCTCCATGTACCTGGACACCAACGGCATCCAGAACTTCGACAAGCAGCGGGTCATCCAGGCCCTGCAGCAGGCCGCCGAGAAGCTGCGCGACAAGGTCATCATGTGAACGAGCGAAGCCGCCCGCGGGCGGCTTCGGCGTAGGCGGCTGCGCGGCGCCGAACCTGGCCTAGCGTTCGGGAGCCGGGGCCAACCCGGCGGCGCAGGGCTCGCCGTCGAGCAACGGCTGTTGCGCCAGGAACTCCAGGGCCGAGGCCCGCCAGGACTGGCGCGCCGCCAGTTCGGCGCAACCTGCCCGGTCCAGCTCCAGCGCGCCCAGGCAGGCCTCGCGCAGGTCCTCGGCCATCACCCCGTTGACGCCCTGTTCCAGGACATCCAGCGGCCCCGGCACCGGGAACGCGGCCACCGGCGTACCGCAGGCCAGGGCCTCGAGCATCACCAGGCCGTAGGTGTCGGTACGCGAGGGGAACACCAGCACGCTGGCCTGGCGATAGGCCTCGGCCAGGGCCTCGCCATGCCGGTAGCCGAGAAACTTCACCCGCGGGTAGCGCGCCTGCAGCGCTTCGCGCTGCGGACCATCGCCGACCACCTGCTTCTCCCCCGGCAGGTCGAGGGCGAGGAAAGCCTCCAGGTTTTTCTCCGGGGCGATGCGCCCGACGCAGAGGAACACCGGCTGCACACTGCCCAGTCCCGACACCGGCGGATGGAACAGCCGGGTGTCGACCCCCTTGCGCCACAGCACCAGGCCTTGCAGCCGCCATCCGGCCAGCTCGGCGCGCAGGCGCTCGGTACTCACCAGCACGGCCTGGCTCGGCCGATGAAACCAGCGCAGGTAGGCGTAGCCCCAGCTCAGCGGCAGCCAGCGCCAGCGGGTATTGAGGTACTCGGGAAAGCGCGTGTGGATGGCGCTGGAAAACGCCAGCCGACGCTTGCCCAACCAGCGCCGCGCGGCCCAGCCGAGCGGGCCTTCGGTGGCGAGGTGAACGCAGTCCGGGCGGAAGTCGCGGATCGCCGGCCCGACACGCCAGAGGTCCCACGCCAGCGGAATCTCCGGGTAGGTCGGGCAGGGTCGCGTGCGGAAGTCCTGCGGCGACAGCAGCTTGACCTGATGGCCCAGGCCGCGCAGCTCGGCGACCAGCGCCTGCAGGCTGGTGACCACGCCGTTGACCTGCGGCGCCCAGGCATCGGAGACGATCAGTATCCTCATGCCAGCGGCTCGACGACGGCCGGCCGCTCTGCCTCATGAAGCTCCTGAGCCGCCTGCTCCTCGGCGAGCCGGTAGAGCACGATGCTGCCGTCCAGCTGCTCGATCAGCGCCGTGCAGGACTCCACCCAGTCGCCGCAGTTCATGTATTCGACACCGCCCACCGAGCGGATCTCGGCGTGATGGATGTGACCGCAGACCACGCCATTGAAGCCGCGCTTGACGCACTCGTGGGCGATGGCCTCCTCGAAGTCGCTGATGAAGTTCACCGCACTCTTGACCTTGTGCTTGAGGTAGGCCGACAGCGACCAGTAGCCGTAGCCATAGCGCTGGCGCCAGTGATTGAGCCAGCGGTTCAGGGTCAGGGTGAATTCGTAGGCCGAGTCACCGAGGAACGCCAGCCAGCGGTGATAGCGGGTGATCACATCGAACTGGTCGCCGTGGATCACCAGCAGGCGCCGGCCATCGGCGGTGAGGTGCTCGGCCTCGTCGACCAGCTGGATATTGCCCAGCACCAGGCTGGAATAGCGGCGCAGGAACTCGTCATGGTTGCCGGTGACATAGATCACCTCGGTGCCGCGCTTGCTCATCGTCAACAGGCGGCGGATCACGTTGCTGTGCGCCTGGGGCCAGTAGATGCCGCTACGCAGCTTCCAGCCATCGATGATGTCGCCGACCAGATAGACCCGGTCCGCCTGGTAACGCTTGAGAAAGGCCGCCAGGTGCTCGGCCTGACAATCCCGGGTGCCCAGGTGGACATCGGAGATCCACAGGGTGCGGACACGTTGCTTACGACTGGGTTTCACCAGCTGTGCGCTGCTCATGGGCGGCCTCCGGCAGGGTTTCGACGAGCATGGGCGAGGGGGGTGAAGCGCGTATGACAGCCAGGTTGCAATCGGGTGACGAGGCCATTTACCCGCTATTGGGGTTAGACTGACCGCCCTGCTCGAGGAACCGCCCATGTCTGCGCTGCTATCCCTGCGCCACTACAGCCACGACCTGCTCAGCCATAGCCACGGCCATGCCCAGCTGGTATTCGGCCTGAGCGGGCGGCTGGACTTCGAAGTGGCCGGCCGCTCCAGCCAGGTGATCCGCCAGACGCTGGCGGTGGTCCCGGCCGAGACCCGCCATGCCTGCGGCAGCCGCGAGGGTAGCCAGTGCCTGGTGCTCGACGTGCCCTCACAGCAGTGGCTGCAGCAGCGCCTGGGCGATCACGCCGACGCCAGCCTGCGCCTGCTCGACCGGCCCGGGTCGCTGGCCCTCGACACGCCGCAGAGCCAGCTGGTCAGCTGGCTCGCCGCCAGCCCGATCAATGACCCGGTCATCGCCGAGCAGGGCGCCGCCCTGCTCCTGGCCAGCCTGGCGGCCGGAGCGCAACGCCTCGGGGAAGGCCGTCGCCTGCCATTGGCCGCCCTCGACGCCCATATCGACCGGCACGCCGCCCACCCCCTGCAGGTCGGCGACCTGGCGCGCCTGGCGGGCCTGTCCACCGCGCGTTTCCATACCCGCTTCCTCGACGAAGTCGGGCAGACGCCGATGGAGTACGTGCGCCGCCGGCGCCTGCAACTGGCCCGGCACCTGCTGGAGAACAGCCACCTGAGCGTCGGCGACATCGCCGCGCGGGTCGGCTACGGCTCGCAGAGCGCCTTCACCGCTGCCCTCTCGCGCCAGTTCGGCATGACGCCGCGGGCCTTGCGCCGCGCCTGCGAGTAGCGCGACAAAACCCGCGATTCGCGCGACAGACACCACCCGAAGCGCCCCCTAGACTGCATGCCAGGACATACAGTGGAGGCGTTATGCAGTACATCGAATGGGACGATTTCCAGCGAGTCGAGCTGCGGGTGGGCACCGTGCTCTCCGCCGAACCGAACGCGAAGGCACTGAAGCCGGCTTACGTGCTGCGCGTCGACCTCGGCGAACTCGGCATCAAGACCTCCAGCGCCCAGGTGACCGCCCACTACGCCTGCGATGAGCTGATCGGCCGGCAGGTGCTGTGCGTGTGCAACTTCGCCCCCAAGCGCATCGCCGGGGTCCGCTCGGAGATTCTGGTGACCGGCGTGCATGACGCCGACGACAAGGTGGTGCTGGCCGGTTTCGACAAGACGCTGCCCAACGGGGCACGGCTGGCATGACCGAGCGCAAGGCGTTGCTGGCGATTCACCTGGGCGCCCTGATGTTCGGTCTCTCGGGAATCTTCGGCAAGTTGGCCGACAGTGCGCCGCTGGCGATAGTCGTCGGCCGCGCGCTGTTCGCCGTACTGGCCCTGGCGCTGTTCGCCCAGCTGTTCGGACAAGCCGGCGGAAAGCGCCCGGGCGGCGCCCAGCTGGGCCTGCTGGGGCTCGGCGGGCTGTTGCTCGGCGCCCACTGGCTGACCTTCTTCCAGGCGGTCAACGTCTCCGGCGTGGCCATCGCCACCCTCGGCTTCGCCAGTTTCCCAGCCTTTACCGTGCTACTGGAGGGGTTGCTGTTCCGCGAGCGCACCCGCCCCAGCGAGTTTCTGATGGTGGGCGTGGTCTGTCTGGGCCTGGTGTTGGTCACCCCCAGCTTCGACCTGGCCAGCCAGGGCACCGCCGGGTTGCTCTGGGCAATCCTGTCCGGCCTGTTGTTCGCCCTGCTGTCGCTGCTCAATCGGGCCAGCACCCCGGGCGTCGACCCGGTACGTGCCGCGCTGTGCCAGAACTTCACCGTACTGGCCTGTTTTCTGCCCTTCGCCTGGCCGCTGCTGCCGGGCCTGAGCCTGCTCGACTGGTTCTGGCTGGCGATGCTCGGGGTGCTCTGCACGGGCCTGGCGCACAGCCTGTTCGTCGCCAGCCTGCGGGTGATCAAGGCCCGCAGCGCCGCGGTGATCTTCGCCCTGGAGCCGGTCTATGGCATCGCCTTCGCCTGGTGGCTGTTCCACGAGGTGCCGACCCCGAGCATGTTCGCCGGCGGCGCGCTGATCATCCTGGCGATCTTCGCCTCGGCGCGCATGGCGCGCTGATTAGGCCTCGCGCGGGCGATCGCTATGGCCCAGGTCACGCCCGGGGTCGATCTGGTCGCGTACACGCTGCTTGAGTACCTTGGCCTCGGGAAAGCCGCCATCGGCCTTGCGCTCCCAGATCTGCACGCCGTCGCAGGTGATGCGGAACACCCCGCCACTGCCGGGCTCCAGGCTGACCCTGGCCAGCTCGTCGGCGAAGGTCGACAGCAGCTCCTGGGCCAGCCAGGCGGCGCGCAGCAGCCACTGGCACTGGGTGCAATAGGTGATCACCACTTCCGCTTTGCGACTGGGCATGGGCCTGCTCTAACCGTCGAGGGAGTGGCCATGATAACGCCGCCGAGGCAACGGCCGGACAGAAAAAACCCGTCCACAGGACGGGTTTTTCACCACTCGGCCCGGGCGCCCCGGGGGCGTCCTAGGCGATCTTGGCCAACAGCTCGCGGGCCTGCTGCTTCTGCACCTCGTCGCCTTCGCTGATCACCTGGTTGAGTATCCCGCAGGCGCTGTCGAGACTGCCCTGCTCGATATAGGCCAGTGCCAGGTTGAGCTTGGAGAGATTGTCACGGTCGCCCTCCAGCTGATCGAGCTCGACCAGCAAAGGACTGTTGCCGCCCAACGGCTGCCCGGCGAAGTCCTCGGTCAACTCCTCCTGCAGCCAGTCCTCGGCGTTGGCCTCCTCGACCAGCATGGTCTCGGCGAAAGGACTGCGCGCGCTTCGCGTATCGCCGATGGCGCCGGCCTCAGGGCCCGCGCTACCCAGCTCGTCCTGCACCACCGGCTGCTTGCTGGCCGGCTGCTCGAAGGGGGTGACCAGGTCCCAGTCCGCGTCCAGCGACAGGTCGTCGAGATTGAGCTGGAAATCCTCCGCCGGCTCGGCTCCAGAGGCCTGCGGCTGCAGGTCCTCGAACGCCAGCACCGCGTCTTCCAGCGGGTCCTCGAATGCCTGCTCATTCAGCTGCGGGTAGCGCGCCTTGATTTCGTCGACGCGCGACGCCGCGGCGCCCCCTGCGCGAAAGAGCGCCTCTTGCTCGGCAAAGGCCTGCACATCGCCGAGCTGGGCCAACACCTCCAGCAGGCGGAAGCGGATATCCTGACGTTCCGGCTGGGCCGCGAGCGCCTTGCGCAAGGCATCGGCCGCCGCGCCGAAGCGCCCATAGGCGATATAGATATTGGCGCCCTCCAGCGCGTCCGCAAGAGGCGCCGGAGGCGACATCGCGGCGCTCGGCGCCTCGGGCGACGGAGCGACCTCAGCCACCCTCGACGGCTGCACGAGCGCCGCCAGCGGTTCCTCATCGGCCACGGCCACGACCGGCGGCTCGGGCTGCAGCTCCTCTTCGCGTCGAACGCGGCGCCGGCTGGAGCGCCAGAGCAGCGCCGCGAGGCTCGCCACCACCAGCAGCAGCGCCGCCGCACCGACGGCGAACCAGTTGCGCCCTTGAATGGCTGCCGGCTCGCCCCGCGCCTGCTGCCCGCCGGCCGCGGCCAACCCGGACGCCGCTGCCGGCTGCCCGGAAGGCGCCGCGGCCGGCACCTGGGCCTCGGCCAGTCGGGCCTGCAGCACAGCCAGTTGCTGGTCCTTGCTGTCCATCTGTGCCTGCAGTTGCTGGATCTGCAGCTGCATCTGGGCCAGTTGTTGCTGCAACTGGAGACTCTCCGCCGCCTGGTCGGCCAGCTCCCGCTCCACGCGCCGCTGCGCCTGGGTGATCGATTCGACCTGGGGATCGACGGACTGTGGCGCGGCAGGCTCACCGGCGGCAAGCGCGCGACTATCGGGCGCCGGTGCGGCTGGCGTGCCGGTGTCGTCGATCTGCCGAGCCGCCGCAGCGCTATCCGGCAGCAGCAGCTCGGCGCTGACCAGCAACTGGTTGATATCGCCCCGGGCGAAGGCCCGGGGATTGAGGGCATGGATATCCGCCATCAGCGCCTGCTGCGTGGCCTCGCTGCCCTCTGCACGCAAGCGCGCGGCGATCTTCCACAGGCTGTCGCCGCGCACCACCCGGTAACGCGTGTCCAGCCGGGCGGGCGGCTTGGGCCGGGTCTCGGCGGGCTGCACGGCGGGAGCTGCCGCCGCCGGCTGTATCCGCCCCATCGCGCCTGGCGCGGTGGTCACCGCGCGGTAGGCCGAAGAACCTGGCGGGTCCAGCAACAGGGTGTACTCTCGCAGCAGCCGGCCATTGGGACGCGCCACTTCGACGATGAAGTTCAGGTATGGCTCACGCACCGGCCGGCTCGAACGAACCCGGATGATACCGCCGCCGCCGCGCAGCAAGGGGGTGAAGCGCAAGTCATTGAGAAAGTAGAAACGCTCGACACCGGAGCGGCTGAACACCTCGGCCGGAGCGAGGCTGATCTTCAGGTCATCGGCACTCAGGTCCGCGACCTCGAGCAATTCGATATCGGCTTCGAGTGGTTGATTCAGCGCCGAGTGCAGGGTTATTTCACCCAGCCCCAAGGCCGGCACCAGGCTGGAATAGAATGCAGAGCTGGATGCCAGACCAAGTAATAGTTGGCGAACCCGAGCCATATGACCTCCCCCGGAAACTCCGTCCTGAAAAAACTCACCATCTAGCGCTTGGCCATGCACGTCCTGTGAACGATGAGAACAGACGGTTAAGCAATTAGTGCGTCGAACGCGACACTCCGTGTCACATTCAACTTGTCAGTGAGTATGGTCACAATATTTGAATCTGCGCAGTTTAGTGGGTAAACAGCGCCGCGGCCTATGGCGCCGGGGGAGAAAGACGCAAATTTATCCTCGCGTCATCCGGCGCCGAGGCCCGCCCCCTGAGCGCCGCTCGCGCGCACGCCCCTGGCGGCCAGGGCCGTCAGCACGAATACCGCCGCCATCAGCCAGAAGCTCTGCTGAAAAGCCTGGGCCTCGGCCAGCCGATGGCCGCCCTCGGCGGCGTGGCGCCACTCGAGGAAGAAGGTCAGCAGATTGACCCCGAACGCACCGCCCAGCTGGCGCACGAAGGTGATGGCGCCGGCGCCCTGGGCCAGCTCCTGGGGGCTGAGGATGTCCAGCGAACCGGTACTCAATGCCGGCAGCAGCACGCCGAGCCCGACCCGCCCGACACAGGCCCAGAAACACAGCAGGACGAACGAGGCACCCGGTTCGAGCCAGGCCAGCCCGGCCGCCGACAGGGCGAAGATCAGCAGGCCAGAGGCCAGCAGCAACGCCGCCGAGGCCCGGTCGCTGAGCCAGCCGCCGGCGAAGGAAGCGACGCCCATCAGTACCCCGGTCGGCAGGAGCAAGGCACCGGCCAGCCCGGCGCTGTAGCCCTGGATGGTCTGCAGGTAGAGGGGGATCAGATAGGTCGAGCCGTACAGGCCCACGCCCAGGGTCAGCGCGACCCAGCTGGCACTACGAAATCCCGCATGGCGCCACAGCCCCAGGGGCAGCAGCGGCGTGCTGCTGCGCCGGCTGCGCGCGAAGAAGCCGGCGAGCGCCACGGCACCGATCACCGCCGGCAACCATACCCGCGGCGCACTCCAGGCGAAACGCTGCGCCTCGGCCAAGGCGCCGAGGATGGCGAACAAGGCCACGCACATCAAGACGAAGGCGGCGACATCCAGCATGGGCGTGGTTCGCTGCCGCTCACTCGGCAACAGCCACTGGCCGCCCAGCAGCGCCAGGCAACACAGCGGCAGCGGCAGCCAGAACACCGCCGCCCAGCCGAAGTGGTCGACCAGGTACCCGCCGATGCTCGGCCCCAGCGTCGGCGCGACCATCACCCCGAGGCCGTAGATCCCCAGGGCCATGCCGCGCCCGGAGACGGCGAACACGCGGAAGATCAGGACCATGGCCAGTGGCTGGACGATGCCCGCACACAAACCCTGGACGACGCGCAGGGCGATCAGCTGCCAGGCCGTCTGGGCGACCACGGCCAGCAATGAGGTCAGGATGAACAGCGCCAGGCCGATCTGCGCGGTGCGGCGCGCGCCCCAGCGTGCCTGCGCCCAGGCGGACAACAGCAAACCGGCGGTCATAGCCGCGAGGAACCCGGTCGACAGCCACTGCACCAGAGGCCGGCCGATGGAGAAATCCGCCATGATCGCCGGCAACGCCACATTGATGGTGGTCGAGGCCAACACCATGGCCATGCTGCCGAGCATCAATACACCCAGCAGCCTCTGCGGATAACGGCTACCGAATCGCACCTGCAAAGAATGCAGGTCTTGACTCATCAGCGCTTTTCCAGATTGGCCAGGACCCGCGCATGCACCTGCTGGCAGCGCCGCAGCTCCTCCTCCTCGATACCGGCGAAACATTCCTTGCGCAACTGGGTGGAAATGGCCTCGATCTGTTCGATCAACGGCTGGGCCCGCGGACTCAGGCAGACCTTCTTGGCCCGGCGGTCTTCGGGGACCGCCTGGCGGCTCACCAGGCCTTGCGCCTCCAGGCTATCGAGCAGGCGCGCCAGCGTAGGCCCCTCGACACCGACGCTCTGCGCCAGCTCGCGCTGGGTGGGCAATTCGTCGAAACGGGCCAGGTGCAGGAGTACCAGCCAGCGGGCCTGGGAGAGCCCCAGCCCGACCAGGCGCCGGTCCAGTTCGGCGCGCCAGGCGCGGGATAGCTGGGCGATCTGCATGGCGAAACGGTGTTGATCTGTGTGGGACATGGGGGAACGGCTCTTTTAATCATAAAAACTAATAATTAGCCAGCTAATCATAACCCCACCCCGAGAGCAAGCCCTCACATGCGCTTCACCACTTCACATACTGGTCCTCGACGAAGCCCCACTGCCGCTCGATCACCACCGCGGCACGCCCCGGCGGCCGCAGGACGCCGCTGAACTGGCCGAATACCTGCTTGAAGTTGCTGGCCAGGACGCCCAGGTTCAGCCGCTCCTGATGCAGGCCTCGAGCCTCGAATCGCAGGGCTACCTGGCCATCGTGGGAGCTGATGTGCCAGGGCTGCAGCGGTTGCTCCCGGTCGAAGGCGAAGCGCACCGTGTCGACCTTGAGCAGTTCGCCATCGAGCCAGTAGCAGTTCTCGGTGAAGCTGGTCTCGTTGACCCCGCACGACAGGTTGAGGCCGACGCGCTGGCCTGCCGCCATACCGGACAGACAGGCCCAGTTCCAGTGGGTTTCCGGGCGCATGTAGCCGGCCGACCAGTCGTGGTGGGCGAAGGCGTCGATGGCGCCCAGGTCGAAGTCGCCCAGGCTGCTCTTCACCTGTCCACTGCAACGCACACCCGCCACTTTCTGCGCATAGACCCAGCCGTTCACCGCGGTCGGGGTATTGATGCACATGGGCTGAAAGGCCGGCGCGGTCTCGGAGAAGCAGGCGTCGATACGCATCCCGTCGTCCAGCTCGACCAGCAGGCGCTTTTCCTTCGGCTCTGCCCGGTTCTCCAGGCGCAACAGGTTGCGGCCGCTGCGCAACTCGCACAGGCCATCGTCGGGGCGTTGGGAAAAGCGCGTGCCCAGGCTCAGCGGCAGCTTGAACTGGCGCTCGATCATGCGCCCACTGGGCGGATGGAACAGGTAGACGAAGCCCATGCCGAGCAGGCTCAGGTTGGCCAGGGCGCAGCCGCCGATCAGCTGGTCGCTGATCAGGCCGAAGTACTGGAACTGATGAAAGCGCCGCCACTTGGCCAGAGCCCCCAGACGCCGCCCCATGGGCGAGCGGAAGGCGAAGTCGCGGTAGTTGATCAGCCCCGGGGCGGCGGCGAATATGCCGTAATGGGGTTGGCCATCGGCCTGAATCAGTCGTTCCATCGCAGGGTGCCTCAGGGAAAAACCCGGCGATGCTAGCACCGCCCCCCGCCCCCGGCACTGACCCTCTGCGCCATCGCCGGGGCAAAATCGGTCAGCCTGCGCGCCGCGCAGCGCCGAACCGTGGCGGCGTCAGAGCGCAAACTCGGCCTGCAGCGCGGCCCGCACGCAGTGCAGCACGCCCTCGTCCAGGCGCCCGGCGAACAGCGGGGCAATCGTCGCGACCGGAGGCAGCTCGCCCTCGCCGTCGAGGAAGGCGTCCTGCACCTCACCGAGCAGCTCCTCGGGCAGATCCAGCGCCTGCTCCAGCGACAGCTGTTGGCTGGCGACGGCCTCGGCCAGCAGGCTGTAGACGTTCTTCTCGCTGCACTTGAGCTGGCCGGCGATCTGCGTCGGCGTCATCCCGGCGCGGGCCAGGCTGACCAGCTCGTGGTGCAGATCGACCACCGCCGGTGGCGCTTCCGCGCCGCCGCCGAGCACCTCGAGGAAGGCCTCGCCGTAACGCTCCAGCTTGCGCGCACCGACGCCGCTGACCCGCGCCATCTCCACCAGGCTGCCGGGCTGGCTGCGCAGCATTTCCAGCAAGGTAGCGTCGGGAAAGATCACATAGGGCGGCACCCCGTGCTCCTCCGCCAGCTTGCGCCGCAGCGTCCGCAGCGCCTCCCACTGCTCGCGCTCCTCGCCTCGGACCAGCTGGCTGGCGGCACTGCTCGAACCCTTGGCGCTGTGCTGGGGCTTGAGGTCGCGGCGCAACTGCAGGCTCACCTCGCCGCGCAGCAGCGGCCGACAGCTGTCGGACAGGCGCAGGCCGCCGTAGCCCTCCAGGTCGACGTCGGCCAGCCCCCGGGCCACCAGCTGACGGAACAGCGAGCGCCACTCACCCTCGGCCAGGGCCTTGCCGACACCGAACACGCTCAGGTGCTGATGTCCGAGGCTGCGCACCTTGTCGTTGTCGCGACCGAGCAGCAGATCGACCAGATGGCCGACGCCATAGCGCTGGCCGCTGCGGTAGATAGCCGACAGGGCCTGGCGCGCCGGCTCGGTGGCGTCCCAGGTCTGCACATCGTCGCTGCAGGTGTCGCAGTGTCCGCAGGGCTGCGCCAGCTCCTCGTCGAAATAGGCCAGCAGCGCCTGGCGACGGCAGCGGGTCTCCTCGCACAAGGCGAGCATGGCGTCGAGCTTGTGCTGCTCGACCCGCTTGTGCCGCTCGTCGCCTTCGGAGTTGTTGAGCATCTGCTTGAGGAAGATCACGTCCTGCAGGCCATAGGCCATCCAGGCATCCGCCGGCAAGCCGTCGCGGCCGGCGCGGCCGGTCTCCTGGTAATAGGCCTCCAGCGACTTGGGCAGGTCGAGGTGGGCGACGAAGCGCACGTTGGGCTTGTCGATGCCCATGCCGAAGGCGATGGTCGCCACCATGATCAACCCCTCCTCGTTGAGGAAGCGCCGCTGGTGGTAAGCCCGCAGCTCGCTGGGAAGGCCGGCATGGTAGGGCAGCGCCGGGAAGCCCTGTTCGGAGAGGAAGGCGGCCACTTCCTCGACTTTCTTGCGCGACAGGCAGTAGACGATGCCGGCATCGCCCTTGCGGGCGGCCAGGAAGGCCAGCAACTGCTTGCGCGGCTGCTCCTTGGGCACGATGCGGTAGAAGATGTTCGGCCGGTCGAAACTCGAGAGGAAGCGCTCGGCCTGCTGCAGGTGCAGACGACTGACGATCTCCTCGCGGGTGCGCATGTCCGCGGTGGCGGTCAGGGCGATGCGCGGCACATTGGGGAACAGCTCGGCGAGCTGGCCCAGCTGCAGGTATTCCGGGCGGAAATCATGGCCCCACTGCGACACGCAGTGGGCCTCGTCGATGGCGAACAGGGCGATCTGCAGGCGCTGCAGAAAGGCCAGCATACGCGGTTGCACCAGGCGCTCCGGGGCCAGGTAGAGCAGCTTGATCTCGCCGCGCTGGATGCGCGCGGCGATCTCGCGCTGGGCCTCGGCGTCCAGGCTGGAATTGAGCGCCACCGCAGCCACGCCCAGCTCGCCGAGGGTGGCGACCTGATCGTCCATCAGGGCGATCAGCGGCGACACCACCACCGCCAGGCCCTCGCGCAGCAACGCCGGCACCTGGAAGCACAGCGACTTGCCGCCGCCGGTGGGCATCAGCACCAAGGCATCGCCACCGCTCGCAACCCGTTCGATGATCGCCCCCTGGTTTCCCCGGAAGGCATCGTAGCCGAAGACGTCTTTGAGGATGCGCTGGGCCTGTTCGAGCATAGAAACTCCATGTTGGCGGGGTCGGGCCCATCCCAGGGCCGCCCCCGAATCCGCCCACCGGCGTGGGCGCGACGCCATGGCGCCGTGACAAAGCCGCGCATTATACGCCAGCCACCGACCACACGGCCCCACGCCTATCGGCAACTCCGAGACCCACGCCGTCGACGCCGGCCGCCCAGCCTCCGCCAGCCCCCGGCTGCCGCGTTGCGGCGCCACCGGGGGGCGAAAAAAATCTGTCCGGCAAGCGCCTACGCAGGGTGATCCGGGCTAAAATTCAGCCTCGTATACTCCTTCAAGGTAGCCCCCACGATGTCCTTCGCCGAGCAACTGTCCCGCCTGCAAGCCTTCCTAGATGCCGATGAGCTGCACGAAGAGGCCCTGGACTACGTGGCCGCCCATGGCTACCTCACGGCGCTGTCGATCTGTTCGGAGCCGATTCCGGAGCGCGAGTGGATCGACGCCCTGTTCGCCGAACCGCCGCATTACCGCAGCGACGCCGAACGCGACGAGATCGAGGCGACCCTGCTGCAACTCAAAGCGCACATCGCCCGCCAGTTGGCCAGCGACGATGACCCGGAAATGCCCTGCGAGCTCGACCTGGGCGACGAACCGGACGACTCCGACCTGCGCGGCTGGTGCATCGGCTTCATGGAGGGGGTATTCCTGCGCGAAGCGACCTGGTTCGAGGACGCCGAAGACGAAGTCAGCGAGCTGCTGCTGCCGATCATGGTCGGCTCGGGGCTGTTCGACGAACAACCGGAGTTCGCCGAGATCGCCCGCGATCGCGATCTGGTCGACAGCATGGTCGAGCAGATTCCCGAGCTGCTGACCGCGCTGTTCCTGCTGTGCCACGCCCCGGAAGAGAAGCCGGCACTGCTCAAGCCCCGCCACCACTAAGCGGCGGCGCCATGGCGCACGGCGATATCCGCGAAAGCAACCACCGCAGCGTGCGCTATGCCCTGCTCGCGGTGGGCTGGCTGTGCGTACTGCTCGGGGTGATCGGCATCTTCCTGCCGGTGCTGCCGACCACCCCCTTCCTGCTCCTGGCTGCGGCCTGTTTCGTACGCAGTTCCAAACGCTTCTATCACTGGCTGGTGTGCCACCCGCACCTGGGCCCGTGGATTCGCGACTACCTCGAGGGCCAAGGCATCCCACGCCGGGCCAAGGCCTACGCCCTGACCCTGATGTGGCTGAGCATCGCGCTGTCCTGCTACCTGGTGCCACTGCCCTGGGCGCGCGCCTTCATGCTGACCAGTGCGGTACTGGTCAGCCTGTACATCCTCAAGCAGAAGACCCTGCCCAACCCCTGACACTCGGGCCACGCCTAGCCCCCAGCACCCGAACGAAGCCTGCCCTATGCCCACCACATACAGCGACGGCAGCGCATGACTGGATGGAGCCCGTACCTCACGGCCCGTGGCCGGCCTCGCGATGCTCCTTATCGGCCTGAGTAGTGCCGTGGCCAGTTGGGGCTTCGCTCTTGTCTTGCACAATATCGAGAATCGCTACGGCCAACTGTGCGCCTAAGCGATGTGTTGGGTCATGGCTTCGATCAGCGCTGCTCAGCATCAAGTAAGCTACAAGCCATGATCACGCAGCGTAAAGATCGTAAGCGCCTCTGGCGATACCTCAAAAGAAAGCCCGTCACGCTTGACGTAACGGGCTGGCTCTCACTAGCAAATCAGACCGTATCGACCTTCAGCGTACCGTCAGTGAGCATGTTGAGGATTACATCGGCTTCTGATCCAACCGAATAGCTAACGAACAAGTTGACGTCCTGCAGCACTACGGTCTGGTCGGGGCTGCCAAAACTCCCACCGCCCGAAGCATCGACCTTGATAACGGTATCCAGAGCCGCAGTACCGCCCAGAGTGGCCGTGGATATGTCGATATAGCTCAACAAATTGCCTATATCTCCAGGGCCTCCGTTCTCACCCTCCAGCAGTTGGGCAAGATCAAGCCGGTCGCCGCCCGTGTTGAAACCCTTGACGAAGTCGGTGATGGTATCGGTGCCGGCGTCACCTGCGAGCCATTTAAAGGTGTCGGAGCCGGCACCACCGGTCAGCGTGTCGTTACCCAGTCCGCCGATCAAGATGTCCTGGCCAACATGGCCGATCAGCGTATCGTCCCCAGCCAATCCGACTAGCGTTCCAGAAGTGCCGGGCGCGACCTGCAAGGTTTCCCCGCCGTCCGTTCCCGTCTGGAGGATGTGATTGTCTGGGCTTAGCTGGACGCGGATGCCCGCTGGAATACTAACCGAGTCCCCATCGCCATCGGTCAATGCCAGATCGAACTCCAGTTCTACCGCAGCCCCTGGTTCAAATGTGGAAGCACCAAAGCCACCCAGCTTGAACGTATCGCCGCCTGCATGGGACAGTTCCAAGGAGGTATATCCAGTCTCAGTGAAGGCGGCAATGGTCGTGAAAAGGGCAGGATTACTACCGCTGTCGCCTTGCACATTGCTGACCAATACATCGTTACCACTCTCAGTCACGGTAAAAGTGCGACCACCGACAATGACATTGACTACTCCTGCGACAATCACCAAGGCCGTTGCATTGTTATAACTGATCTGAACCCGCGTGATCTTGTCCGGCGTACCATCCCCGACGACATTGTTCCCGTTGTTGTCATCGAAGGCCTTAACCAGAACCGTCGAACCCGACGTACTGGTAATCACCGCAAAACCACCATTGACGGTGTTGTGGCCGCTGAACACATGGTCCTGGTTAGCAGCAATTGCGTAGTCCGCATCAGCAACGTTTTTCGCCGTATTGCCGCTCAGCCCCTTCACGTAATCGACGCGCACACCTTCGCCCGTTCCAACGCTATTGCCAGAACCCACACCACCGGCAATAGAACTGGTGTTCATGGTACTCCCGGACACACCGCCCACCATCGGAGTCAGCAGAACATCCTGCTCGCCGTTGGCATCCGTGGTAATGGTATCGTCGAAGTAGGCATAGGGATCATTCCCGCCATGGAACACGAACCCGGCATCGTTTACCGTGAACGATCCGACCCCGCCATCGACCTGCTTGAACAACTCGAACGAATAAGTGTCGTTAGCCTGCGACACTCCGGCATCCGGACTCAGCACCGAAACAAACACCTTATTGGCGAGTACCGTGGCACTCGATGCGTCCAACCCCGCATTAGGCATCGTGGTTGAACCCACGAGCGTTTGGCCATCCGCCGAAATATAGAGGTATATCTTCTGCAGACCCGATGTATAGCCACTGTCAGAGCCGTTCACCTCAGCAAACTTCAGGCTGCCCCCCTGGTTATCAGCCCCCATGTTGTCATGAATATCCTTGTCGACATCCAACTTAATCCCGGATACTGACTCGCCGACATTGTTCACTAGGAATGCATAGTCGGGAGTAATGGCGCTCGGCACGTCGTCGACGATGTCGACCGTGATGGTGCCGGTCGCGGTGTTGCCGTTGGCGTCCGTCACCTGGTAGGTGAAGCTGTCGCGGTTGTCCTCGGTGTTCGCGCCGTCGTTGGCATCCGGGAAGGTGTCGTACGGCTTGGTCAGGGTGTAGATGTAGCTGCCGTCCGGGTTGATCTGGATCGTGCCGTAGGTCCCCACCGCAGGGCTCAGCAGGCTGTAGCTGAGCGGGCCGAAGCCGCCCGTGCCGTTGAGCTGGTTGACCGCGTCCGTCTCGCCGGTGCTGCCCGGCAGGCTGCCGGTCACCGTGCCGGGCGCCAGGTCCTGGCCATCCTGGTTCAGGTCCAGGGCGTTCTCGTAGACCAGCGCGTCATTGTCGTCCGGCGCCATCAGCCCGCTGTCGTTCAGGTTGATCGTCAGCGTGGTGGTCGACAGGTCGCCGTCACCGTCCTTGATGGTGTACACGAACACGTCGCTGGCAGCGCTGTCGATCGCGTTCGCGTTCGACTGGTAGCTGTACGAGCCGTCCGCCTGCAGGGTCAGGGTGCCGTGCGCACCGACGATGGCCAGGCCCACGCCCGTCAGCACCGCGCTGGTGCTATCGCCACCGGCGGCCCGCACCCCTACCACGCCGCCACCGGCGGCATAGCCGTCGGCACCGGCCACGTCGTTGCTCAGCACGCCGGCGGCGGCATTCACCGTCAGCAGGGCGCCCTCGTTCACCGTGTTGCTGTCGACATGCGCCGTCGGCACGTCGTCGACGATGTCGACCGTGATGGTGCCGGTCGCGGTGTTGCCGTTGGCGTCCGTCACCTGGTAGGTGAAGCTGTCGCGGTTGTCCTCGGTGTTCGCGCCGTCGTTGGCATCCGGGAAGGTGTCGTACGGCTTGGTCAGGGTGTAGATGTAGCTGCCGTCCGGGTTGATCTGGATCGTGCCGTAGGTCCCCACCGCAGGGCTCAGCAGGCTGTAGCTGAGCGGGCCGAAGCCGCCCGTGCCGTTGAGCTGGTTGACCGCGTCCGTCTCGCCGGTGCTGCCCGGCAGGCTGCCGGTCACCGTGCCGGGCGCCAGGTCCTGGCCATCCTGGTTCAGGTCCAGGGCGTTCTCGTAGACCAGCGCGTCATTGTCGTCCGGCGCCATCAGCCCGCTGTCGTTCAGGTTGATCGTCAGCGTGGTGGTCGACAGGTCGCCGTCACCGTCCTTGATGGTGTACACGAACACGTCGCTGGCAGCGCTGTCGATCGCGTTCGCGTTCGACTGGTAGCTGTACGAGCCGTCCGCCTGCAGGGTCAGGGTGCCGTGCGCACCGACGATGGCCAGGCCCACGCCCGTCAGCACCGCGCTGGTGCTATCGCCACCGGCGGCCCGCACCCCTACCACGCCGCCACCGGCGGCATAGCCGTCGGCACCGGCCACGTCGTTGCTCAGCACGCCGGCGGCGGCATTCACCGTCAGCAGGGCGCCCTCGTTCACCGTGTTGCTGTCGACATGCGCCGTCGGCACGTCGTCGACGATGTCGACCGTGATGGTGCCGGTCGCGGTGTTGCCGTTGGCGTCCGTCACCTGGTAGGTGAAGCTGTCGCGGTTGTCCTCGGTGTTCGCGCCGTCGTTGGCATCCGGGAAGGTGTCGTACGGCTTGGTCAGGGTGTAGATGTAGCTGCCGTCCGGGTTGATCTGGATCGTGCCGTAGGTCCCCACCGCAGGGCTCAGCAGGCTGTAGCTGAGCGGGCCGAAGCCGCCCGTGCCGTTGAGCTGGTTGACCGCGTCCGTCTCGCCGGTGCTGCCCGGCAGGCTGCCGGTCACCGTGCCGGGCGCCAGGTCCTGGCCATCCTGGTTCAGGTCCAGGGCGTTCTCGTAGACCAGCGCGTCATTGTCGTCCGGCGCCATCAGCCCGCTGTCGTTCAGGTTGATCGTCAGCGTGGTGGTCGACAGGTCGCCGTCACCGTCCTTGATGGTGTACACGAACACGTCGCTGGCAGCGCTGTCGATCGCGTTCGCGTTCGACTGGTAGCTGTACGAGCCGTCCGCCTGCAGGGTCAGGGTGCCGTGCGCACCGACGATGGCCAGGCCCACGCCCGTCAGCACCGCGCTGGTGCTATCGCCACCGGCGGCCCGCACCCCTACCACGCCGCCACCGGCGGCATAGCCGTCGGCACCGGCCACGTCGTTGCTCAGCACGCCGGCGGCGGCATTCACCGTCAGCAGGGCGCCCTCGTTCACCGTGTTGCTGTCGACATGCGCCGTCGGCACGTCGTCGACGATGTCGACCGTGATGGTGCCGGTCGCGGTGTTGCCGTTGGCGTCCGTCACCTGGTAGGTGAAGCTGTCGCGGTTGTCCTCGGTGTTCGCGCCGTCGTTGGCATCCGGGAAGGTGTCGTACGGCTTGGTCAGGGTGTAGATGTAGCTGCCGTCCGGGTTGATCTGGATCGTGCCGTAGGTCCCCACCGCAGGGCTCAGCAGGCTGTAGCTGAGCGGGCCGAAGCCGCCCGTGCCGTTGAGCTGGTTGACCGCGTCCGTCTCGCCGGTGCTGCCCGGCAGGCTGCCGGTCACCGTGCCGGGCGCCAGGTCCTGGCCATCCTGGTTCAGGTCCAGGGCGTTCTCGTAGACCAGCGCGTCATTGTCGTCCGGCGCCATCAGCCCGCTGTCGTTCAGGTTGATCGTCAGCGTGGTGGTCGACAGGTCGCCGTCACCGTCCTTGATGGTGTACACGAACACGTCGCTGGCAGCGCTGTCGATCGCGTTCGCGTTCGACTGGTAGCTGTACGAGCCGTCCGCCTGCAGGGTCAGGGTGCCGTGCGCACCGACGATGGCCAGGCCCACGCCCGTCAGCACCGCGCTGGTGCTATCGCCACCGGCGGCCCGCACCCCTACCACGCCGCCACCGGCGGCATAGCCGTCGGCACCGGCCACGTCGTTGCTCAGCACGCCGGCGGCGGCATTCACCGTCAGCAGGGCGCCCTCGTTCACCGTGTTGCTGTCGACATGCGCCGTCGGCACGTCGTCGACGATGTCGACCGTGATGGTGCCGGTCGCGGTGTTGCCGTTGGCGTCCGTCACCTGGTAGGTGAAGCTGTCGCGGTTGTCCTCGGTGTTCGCGCCGTCGTTGGCATCCGGGAAGGTGTCGTACGGCTTGGTCAGGGTGTAGATGTAGCTGCCGTCCGGGTTGATCTGGATCGTGCCGTAGGTCCCCACCGCAGGGCTCAGCAGGCTGTAGCTGAGCGGGCCGAAGCCGCCCGTGCCGTTGAGCTGGTTGACCGCGTCCGTCTCGCCGGTGCTGCCCGGCAGGCTGCCGGTCACCGTGCCGGGCGCCAGGTCCTGGCCATCCTGGTTCAGGTCCAGGGCGTTCTCGTAGACCAGCGCGTCATTGTCGTCCGGCGCCATCAGCCCGCTGTCGTTCAGGTTGATCGTCAGCGTGGTGGTCGACAGGTCGCCGTCACCGTCCTTGATGGTGTACACGAACACGTCGCTGGCAGCGCTGTCGATCGCGTTCGCGTTCGACTGGTAGCTGTACGAGCCGTCCGCCTGCAGGGTCAGGGTGCCGTGCGCACCGACGATGGCCAGGCCCACGCCCGTCAGCACCGCGCTGGTGCTATCGCCACCGGCGGCCCGCACCCCTACCACGCCGCCACCGGCGGCATAGCCGTCGGCACCGGCCACGTCGTTGCTCAGCACGCCGGCGGCGGCATTCACCGTCAGCAGGGCGCCCTCGTTCACCGTGTTGCTGTCGACATGCGCCGTCGGCACGTCGTCGACGATGTCGACCGTGATGGTGCCGGTCGCGGTGTTGCCGTTGGCGTCCGTCACCTGGTAGGTGAAGCTGTCGCGGTTGTCCTCGGTGTTCGCGCCGTCGTTGGCATCCGGGAAGGTGTCGTACGGCTTGGTCAGGGTGTAGATGTAGCTGCCGTCCGGGTTGATCTGGATCGTGCCGTAGGTCCCCACCGCAGGGCTCAGCAGGCTGTAGCTGAGCGGGCCGAAGCCGCCCGTGCCGTTGAGCTGGTTGACCGCGTCCGTCTCGCCGGTGCTGCCCGGCAGGCTGCCGGTCACCGTGCCGGGCGCCAGGTCCTGGCCATCCTGGTTCAGGTCCAGGGCGTTCTCGTAGACCAGCGCGTCATTGTCGTCCGGCGCCATCAGCCCGCTGTCGTTCAGGTTGATCGTCAGCGTGGTGGTCGACAGGTCGCCGTCGCCGTCCTTGATGGTGTACACGAACACGTCGCTGGCAGCGCTGTCGATCGCGTTCGCGTTCGACTGGTAGCTGTACGAGCCGTCCGCCTGCAGGGTCAGGGTGCCGTGCGCGCCGACGATGGCCAGGCCCACGCCCGTCAGCACCGCGCTGGTGCTATCGCCACCGGCGGCCCGCACCCCTACCACGCCGCCACCGGCGGCATAGCCGTCGGCACCGGCCACGTCGTTGCTCAGCACGCCGGCGGCGGCATTCACCGTCAGCAGGGCGCCCTCGTTCACCGTGTTGCTGTCGACATGCGCCGTCGGCACGTCGTCGACGATGTCGATGACGATGCTCGCCGGCGCCGAACTGGCTGTGCCATCCGACACCGTCAGGCTGAACACATCGCTTTCGATGCCGGGACCGTCGGTGGTCGCGCTCGTCAGCTGGTAGGTGTAGCTGGCCACTCCCGTCGTGCTGTCGTAGGCGGTGACCGTCAGCGTACCGTGGCTGCCGGCAAACACCGAACCGGCCAGGCTGCCTAGCGCCACCGTAACGCCGTTGATGGTGACGCTCTGCAGGTCATCCAGCCCATCGGCATCGCTGAGGGTGAAGATGCCACTGGCAAACTCGCTGTCGCTGGCCGCGTCCGAACCGCTCGGCAGGCCCGCCTCGAAGACCTGATCGTTGGCCCCGCCGTTCCCCGGGTCGACCGTCACCCTCGGCACATCGTTGGCACCCGTGATGGTGATGGTCAGCGTCGCCGTGGCGGTGTCGCCGTCGGCATCGCGCATGCTGTAGGTGAAGGTCTCGGTCAACGTCTCGCCACTGTCCAATGCCTGAACCGCCGAATGCGCGTTGTTCAGGGTGTAGCTGTAGGTGCCATTACCGGTATCGGTGAACGTGCCGAAACTAGCCGCCGTGCTGCTCCAGGACACGAAGCTGGTCGGGGTGTCGGCACCCGGCTGACCGTTGGCGTGCAGGTCGTTGCTCAGCACGTTGCCGGTAATCGGCGCCAGCGTGTCTTCGGCGATGCTGTTGCTGTCATCCACTGCATTGGGCAGGTCGTCGACGATCTCGATGACGATGCTCGCCGGCGCCGAACTGGCCGTGCCATCCGACACCGTCAGGCTGAACACATCGCTTTCGATGCCGGGACCGTCGGTGGTCGCGCTCGTCAGCTGGTAGGTGTAGCTGGCCACTCCCGTCGTGCTGTCGTAGGCGGTGACCGTCAGCGTACCGTGGCTGCCGGCAAACACCGAACCGGCCAGGCTGCCTAGCGCCACCGTAACGCCGTTGATGGTGACGCTCTGCAGGTCATCCAGCCCATCGGCATCGCTGAGGGTGAAGATGCCACTGGCAAACTCGCTGTCGCTGGCCGCGTCCGAACCGCTCGGCAGGCCCGCCTCGAAGACCTGATCGTTGGCCCCGCCGTTCCCCGGGTCGACCGTCACCCTCGGCACATCGTTGGCACCCGTGATGGTGATGGTCAGCGTCGCCGTGGCGGTGTCGCCGTCGGCATCGCGCATGCTGTAGGTGAAGGTCTCGGTCAACGTCTCGCCACTGTCCAATGCCTGAACCGCCGAATGCGCGTTGTTCAGGGTGTAGCTGTAGGTGCCATTACCGGTATCGGTGAACGTGCCGAAACTAGCCGCCGTGCTGCTCCAGGACACGAAGCTGGTCGGGGTGTCGGCACCCGGCTGACCGTTGGCGTGCAGGTCGTTGCTCAGCACGTTGCCGGTAATCGGCGCCAGCGTGTCTTCGGCGATGCTGTTGCTGTCGTTTACTGCGGCGGGCCCATCATCATTCACGACGACACTAAGAAACGCCGTCGGCGACACATCCCCGTCGTTGTCGAACACCCGCACCGCAAAACTCTCCCCCACCTGATCACCCGCACCGGTGGCATTGGGGTTGCTATGGTCGAGGGTGTTACCGGTCAGCGTGTAGGTCCAGTTGCCGGCAGCGTCCACCGTCAGAATGCCGTATTGGCCTTGCACCACGCCGCCATTGGTGACGTCGATCCAGTTGCCGTTGACATCGAGTACCTGCAATGCGGAAACGCCGTCCGGTGACGTGACGATCAGTCGTCCACTGGCCTGCTCGGCCGGGCTGCCCGGGTTGCTGCCATTGCTCAAGGCTTGTTCATCGACCAGCGCCGGGCCGCTAATCACCGAGCCGCTGAAGTCCTGGTGTTCGACCTCGACTTCCGGAGTGGCATCGGGGGTGAGCGGCGGCTCGTCCGCAAGCTCGAGTGGCTCGGGATCCGGATCGGGGAACTCCGGACCCGACGCGATGCCGGCCGTCGGGAAGCCGATAACCGGCTCGAGCACCTGGGCGGTCTCGTCCAGCAGGACGAAACTGTGCCCGCCGCCACCGCCAGCGCCGGCGGCGCCTCCCGCACCGGGACCGGCCGCAGTTGCCTCACCGGCCACTGTCGGGTCCACCCCGGCCTCGATCGCGGCTTGCAACTGCTCGACATCGCTCAGGTCTTGAGTACTGGGCGCGGCGGACGCCGGCTGCTGCCCAGACGCCGGCTGATCGGCCGAATACGCCAGCAATTGCTCATTGAGGTTGAGGCTGCTGTCACGCCCGAGGGTCAGTTGCTGACCGTTGCTCAAGGTTACTGCGACGGCGCCGCCGGACCCGGTTACCAGCTGTTCGCCGGCATAGACCCGGTCGCCCTCGAAAAGTGGTCGACGTGATCCATCGCCCGCTACTGCAAAGACCTCGCCGACAACCTGACTGACGACACCAATCAAAGTAGCCATGATTCCTTCCTCACTACAGCTGTCGACCACCGCCGACACGTTTCAAAAAGGGTCGGAACACCTTCTCGAACATGGAGCGCGTGTAAAACTGATAGTGAAATGAGAGGCGTACATGGCCTACAAACAAACCGATACAACACGAAATATCACGCAGCCAGCGTCCCGCTACTCCATCAGAATCATCTCCGCCCTATGCAACTACAACTGTGTTCGCCCGCCATCTTGCGGCATGCATAGGCCTCTTGAGCGCCGTTTACATGCCTCTTGAATGAAAACACTGGGATGCTTTCCTCGAAATGCATAAGACTTTTTCCTCATAACCCTTGTGCGATTTTTTTCTGAACACCTTTAAAAGATGTTCTTAGCTGTAGTGTTAATAGATCCAAGCGAAACTCCGAGAATAAATGTCACTTTTCTGACGACAGGAATAGAACACCCATAAGGAGATTCAACCTATGCGCGCTATCAACCCCCTCTGGGCCAGCATGCTGCTTGCAATGGTTTGCACCCAGAGCCAAGCAATGACCCTGTCGGAGGCGATCCAGAGCACCCTGGACAACCATCCCGAGATTCATGCCGGCATCAACAGCCGTCTCTCGTCGGATGAAGACGTCAGAATCGCCAAGGGCGGCTACTTGCCGACTGTCGACCTGCTGGTCGGTTACGGCCGGGAACACACCGACAGCCCGACCACCCGTGCGCGGGTACCGGGCTCGCACAACACGGAAACCCTCAACTACCAGAATGCCGAGCTGCGCCTGCGGCAGATGCTGTTCGACGGTTTCAACACCCCCAACGAGGTGGCCCGCACCGAGGCGGTGGTCAATTCGCGCGCCTACCGCGTGCTCGGCACCTCGGAAAGCCTGGCGCTGCGCACCGTGGAGGTTTACCTCGATATCTTGAAGCGCCGCGAACTGGTCAGCCTGGCGAAGAACAACCTGCTGGCCCACCAACGCATCAACGACCAGATCGACCTGCGCAGCCGCCAGGGCGTCGGCAGCGCCGCCGACCTCGACCAGTCCCAGGCCCGCCTGGCCCTGGCCGAGAACAACCTGTACACCGAGCAGGTCAACCTGGCCGACGCCGAGGCGAACTTCTTCAGCGCCGTCGGGCGGATGCCCGATGAACTGGTCTCCCCGGCGACGGTGCGCGGCAACCTGCCGGCGGATCTGGCCGCCGCCCGCCAGGTGGTGATGGACAACAACCCCTTCCTGAAGTCGGCCCAGGCCGATGTCCACGCCGCCGAGAAGCAGTACGAGGTGGCCAAGTCGCCGTTCTACCCGCGCTTCGACGTGGAGCTGGCGACCAATGCCGACGACAACCTGCAAGGCGACGAGGGGCATTCCAATGGTTGGCGCGCCGCGGTGGTGATGAACTACAACCTGTTCAATGGCATGCGCGACAAGGCCCGCCTGCAGTCCACCGCTCACCAGATCAACGAATCCATGGACATCCGCAACAACGCCTTGCGCGTGCTCAACGAGAACCTCGCCCTGGCCTGGAACGCCATGGAGAACGCCCGTCTGCAAACCCCCAAGGCCCGCGACTACGCGGACTACACTGCAAGGGTGCGTGAGGCCTACCAGCAGCAGTTCCGCCTGGGGCAACGCACCCTGCTCGATCTGCTCGACAGCGAAAACGAACTCTTCACCGCCAACCGCCGCTACAGCGAAGTGCGCTACACCGAGGAGTTCGCCATGTACCGCGTGATCGCGGCCATGGGTGATCTGCTGCGCCAGCAGCAGGTCGTGGTACCGGCCGAAGCGGTCGCCCTTTCCGAGGTGAAGAGCGAGGCACGCCTGCCGGAAATGAAGTAGTACCGGCCCGAGGAGCAGTATCACGTGACGACCATGGAGCGGACCGGATCCGCGACTGATCCGCGCTTGAGCCACGACGATCCGTTGCTCGATGGCCTGCTGATTCTCTGCCAGCTGCACGGCTGCACGGCCAGCCGTGGCAGCCTGAGCGCCGGCTTGCCGATGCCCGAGCAACGCCTGAGCGCCGAACTGCTCCCCCGCGCCGCCGCCCGCGCCGGCCTGCAAGGACGCCTGTTGTACCGCGAGCTCGACGCCATCTCGGCCCTGAACCTGCCGGTCCTGCTGCTGCTCAAGGGCGGGCGCAGTGCCGTATTGCGCAAGTGGGACGCCAAGGGCCGTGCACTGATCCTGCCCTGCGAGGCGGAAGGCGGCGAGCAGTGGATCAGCCGCGAACTGCTGGCCGGCGAATACAGCGGCCAGGCCCTGTTCGCCCGCCCCCGACATGAGCTCGAGGAGGCACGCAAGCCGCTGGTTCCCCGTATCGACGCCTGGTTCCGCGACACCCTGAAGCTGTCGCGCTGGCTCTACTCCGACGCCATGCTCGCCAGCCTGCTGATCAACGCACTGGGCCTGATGGTGCCGCTGTTCGTCATGCAGACCTATGACCGCGTGGTGCCCAACCAGGCCACTGCGACCCTGTGGGTGCTGGCCATCGGCCTGTTCATCGGCACCGGCTTCGAGCTGCTGCTGCGCGTGCTGCGCGCGCACCTGCTGGACAGCGCCGGCAAGAAGACCGACGTGGTGCTGTCGGCCACGCTGTTCGAACGCATCAACGGCATGGCGATGAAAGCCCGGCCGGCCACGGTCGGCGGCTTCGCCCAGAGCATCCACGACTTCCAGGGCCTGCGCGAGTTCCTCACCGCCGTGACCCTGACCAGCCTGATCGACCTGCCCTTCGCCGCGCTGATGATCGCGGTGATCTGGCTGATCGGCGGCTGGCTGGTGGCCATTCCCTTGCTGGCCTTCCCCCTCACCGCGCTGTTCGCCCTGATCATCCAGTCGCGCCTGCGCGACACGGTGCAGAAGAGCCTGGCCCTCGCCTCGCAACGTCAGGCCCTGCTGATCGAGACCCTAGGCGGCCTGGAGACCCTCAAGGCCTTTGGTGCCGAGAGCGAGCGCCAGCATCAGTGGGAGAAGATCCACGGCGCGGTCACCCGCCTGGACAGCCATGCCCGCTTCCTGTCGGCGCTGGCGACCAACGGCACCCTGTTCCTGCAGCAAGTCGCCGGCATGGCCACCATAGTCGCCGGGGTCTACAGCATCATCGCCGGCGACCTCAGCGTCGGCGCGCTGGTCGCCTGCTACATGCTCGGCAGCCGCGTGCTGGCGCCGCTGGGGCAGATCGCCGGGCTGATCACCCGCTACCAACAGGCCCGCCTGACCATGACCAGCACCGACGCGCTGATGGCCCTGCCCCAGGAGCGCCAGACCAAGCAGCGGCCCCTGGAGCGCACGCAGCTCAAGGGCGAGCTGGATATCCGTCAGGTGACCTTCCGCTACCCCGACCAGAGCGCACCGGCGCTGGCCAATGTCAGCCTGCGCCTGGCCGCCGGCGAGCGCATCGGCATCATCGGCCGCAGCGGCTCGGGCAAGAGCACCCTGGCCCGCCTGCTGATGGCCTTCTATACCCCGGAGGAAGGCCAGATCCTGCTCGACAGTCTCGACCTGCGCCAACTGGATGTCGCCGACCTGCGCCACCAGATCGGCTATGTCGCCCACGACCTGCCGCTGCTGGCCGGCAGCCTGCGCGACAACCTGACCCTCGGCGCCCGTTACGTCAGCGACGCACGCATGCTCGAGGTAGCCGAGCTGACCGGCGTCAGCGACCTGGCCAGGCAGCATCCGCAGGGCTTCGACCGCCCCCTCGGCGAACGCGGCCAACTGCTCTCCGGCGGCCAGCGCCAAGCCGTACTGCTGGCCCGTGCCATCCTCCTGGACCCGCCCATCCTCCTGCTCGACGAACCGACCAGTGCGATGGACAACAGCAGCGAGGAGATCCTGCGCAACCGCCTGCATCCCTGGACCCAGGGCAAGACCCTGCTGCTGATCACTCACCGCGCCTCGATGCTCAGCCTGGTCGATCGCCTGGTGGTACTGGACAACGGCCATATAGTCGCCGACGGCCCGAAAGAGGCGGTGATCGAGGCCCTGCGCAAGGGCCGCGTCGGCCCCGCCGCGGTCTAGGACATGCCCATGCACGCCGAGCAAACGACAAGCGACTACTTCTCCAGCCTGCGCCGCCAGCGGCAGGACACCGAGTTCATGCCGGAGGTCGAGGGCACCGTGCTCGAGGCGCCACCCTGGTTCACCCGGATTACCCTGTGGCTGGTCGCCGCCTGCCTGCTTGCCGCCCTGAGCTGGGCGCACTTCGCAGTGCTGGAGGAGGTCACCACCGGCGAGGGCAAGGCGATTCCCTCGAGCAAGATTCAGGTCATTCAGAATCTCGAAGGGGGCATCGTCAGCGAAATCTTCGTGCGCGAAGGCCAGGTGGTCGACAAGGGCGATGTGCTGCTGCGCCTGGACGACACCCGTTTCCTCTCCAACCGTGGCGAAACCGAAGCCGACCGCCTGGCGCTGATCGCCCGCATCGAAAGGCTCAGCGCGGAAGCCGAGGGCCGCCCCATCGCCCTGCCAGAGACCGTCACCGCCGTCGCACCGCAGCTGGCCGAGGACGAACTGGCGTTGTACCGCTCGCGGCAGGAGCGCCTGCAAAGCGAGCAGCGCACGCTCGGCAAGCAGCTGCGGCAGAAGGAACAGGAACTGGCGGAGTTCCGCTCGAAGGCTCAGCAATACAGCTCCAGCCTCGGCCTGTTGCAGCAGGAGCTGAACATGTCGCAGCCGCTGGTCGCCAGTGGCGCGATCTCCCAGGTGGAGATTCTCCGCCTGCGCCGCAGCGCGGTGGAGGCGCGCGGCTCCCTGAATGCCACCAACCTGGCCATTCCGCGGGCGGAGGCGGCGATCGGCGAGATCAACAGCAAGATCGAGGAATCCGAGCTGGCCTTTCGTTCCGACGCCTTCCGCGAACTCAACGAGGCGCGTACCGAGCTGAAGAAGATCACCGCCACCAGTTCCGCCATCGAGGACCGGGTCAGCCGCACCACGGTGGTCTCCCCGGTCAAGGGCATCATCAAGCAGCTGAAGATCAACACCATCGGCGGCGTGGTCCAGCCGGGCAGCGACATCCTGGAGATAGTGCCTCTGGAAGACAGCCTGCTGATCGAGGCCAAGGTCAGGCCCCAGGATGTGGCATTCCTGCACCCCGGGCAGAAGGCCATGGTCAAGTTCAGCGCCTACGACTTCACCATCTACGGCGGCCTGAAGGCCAGCCTGGAACTGATCAGCGCGGACACCATCACCGACGAGGAAGGCAACAGCTTCTACCTGATCCAGGTGCGTACCGACAGGAGCCACCTGGGCAGCGACGAACAACCGCTGCTGATCATTCCCGGCATGATCGCCACGGTGGACATCATCACCGGCGAGAAGAGCGTGCTGGACTACCTGCTCAAGCCCGTGCTCAAGGCCCGCGCCGAAGCGTTGCGCGAGCGCTGAACCGCGGGCATTGTCGATCGCGCTTGCCCCCTACCTAACCCCTGAGCACAGCCGAGGCATGGGCCCGCACGGCCCATTCCGCCGGTCACGCCCGGCCTGGGCAGGCGAGCGTGAAACGCCGTCGGCCGCCCTCACCTGCCGCGCATGGCATCGATGCTGAAGGCACCCGCCCCGTGCACGTAGAGCAGAAGCAGGCCACCGGCCATGGAGAAGTTCTTCATGAACAGGATCATCTGCATCTGCTCGGCGAAGTTCGTGTGAAAGATCAGCGCCGCCGCCACCGAGAACGCCGCCAGCGCCAGGGCCGCCCAACGGGTGAGGAAGCCGAAGATCAACGCCAGGCCACCGCCGACTTCCAGCAGTATCACCAGCGGCAGCAGCACGCCCGGCACGCCCATGCTCTCCATGTAGCCCTGGGTACCGGCGAAGCCGCCGATCTTGTTGATGCCGGCCAAGACAAAGATATGTGCGAGCAGCAGCCGAGCGAGCAAGACGATTGCATTGTTCATATACCCACCTCTAAGAGCGGAAACCGCGTCATCCAGCACCTGTAACGGCACGCCCCGACTCAGCGGAGCCGTGTCCACCAGGGGCACGGAAGCACTCGAAGCCCGGGCCGATACGGCGGCAAAGCTGGCCGAATGCTTCCATGGGCACCCAGAATTGACCCTAGCAGCGCCACTCCCCGCTCGCCAGGCACGACCCGCTTATAGCGAACCGCGACGGATGCCACGGCGCACCCGCACGCCAGGCTTGCGGCCGCCCTCGCGAACCCGGAAGCTAGGCCATCGGCCACTGACTGGCGAGGACCGGCCTTGGACTGGCAAACCCTGCTCACCCGCGAGCGACTCGGCAAACCGGCGCACAGCGTCGACGAACTGGGCCGCAGCCCCTTTCACAAAGACCACGACCGCATCATCTTCTCCGGCGCCTTTCGCCGCCTGGGGCGCAAGACCCAGGTGCACCCGGTGTCGAGCAACGACCATATCCACACGCGCCTGACCCATTCGCTGGAGGTCAGCTGCGTCGGTCGCTCGCTGGGCATGCGCGTCGGCGAGATGATCCGCGAGGCACTGCCCGACTGGTGCGAGCCGAGCGACCTGGGCATGGTCGTGCAGTCGGCCTGCCTGGCCCACGACATCGGCAATCCGCCGTTCGGCCACTCCGGCGAGGACGCCATCCGCCACTGGTTCCAGCAGGCCGCCGGGCGCGGCTGGCTGGACGCGATGAGCGAGGCCGAGCGCGCCGACTTCCTCAACTTCGAGGGCAATGCCCAGGGCTTTCGCGTGCTCACCCAGCTGGAGTACCACCAGTTCGACGGCGGCACCCGGCTGACCTACGCGACCCTCGGCACCTACCTCAAGTACCCCTGGACGGCGCGCCACGCCGAGGCGCTCGGCTACAAGAAGCACAAGTTCGGCTGCTACCAGAGCGAGCTGCCGCTGCTCGAGCAGATCGCCCACAAGCTCGGCCTGCCGCAACTCGAGGAGCAGCGTTGGGGGCGCCACCCGCTGGTGTACCTGATGGAGGCGGCCGACGACATCTGCTACGGCCTGATCGACCTGGAGGACGGTCTGGAAATGGAGCTGCTCGACTACAGCGAGGTCGAGGCCCTGCTCCTCGACCTGGTCGGTGACGACCTGCCGCAGACCTATCGCCAGCTCGGCCCCCAGGACTCCCGACGGCGCAAGCTGGCGATCCTGCGCGGCAAGGCCATCGAGCACCTGACCAACGCCGCCGCCCAGGCCTTCGTCGCCCAGCAGCCGGCCTTGCTCGCCGGTACCCTGCAGGGCGACCTGGTCGAGCACATGCACGGCCCGGCCAAGCGCTGCGTGCAGAGCGCCAAGGCCATGGCACGGCAGAAGATCTTCCAGGACAAGCGCAAGACCCTGCACGAGATCGGCGCCTACACCACCCTGGAGATCCTCCTCAACGCCTTCTGCGGCGCGGCGCTGGAACAGCAGGGTGGCCGCTCGCCCTCGTTCAAGCACCGGCGCATCCTCGACCTGCTCGGACACAACGCGCCGGACCCGGACTGGCCATTGCACAGGTCCTTCCTGCGCATGATCGACTTCATCGCCGGCATGACCGACAGCTACGCTACTGAAATGGCCCGCGAGATGACGGGACGCTCGAGCCCGGTGTAATAGATGAAACAGCTCTGGCGAAACAGCTCCAGTTGGCACGCCGGCCCGCCGGCCTGGGGTCCGGCGATGGTGGCCGGGCTCGGTTGCGCGCTGCCCCTGCTGCTGGGTCTGTTCAGTGGCCATACCGGCTTCCTCTGGGCCTCGGTGGGAGCGTTCCAGGCCGCCCAGGCCAGTCCCTTGCATCGCTTCGGCATGCTCAGGATGCTGCTGCTCACCGGCCTCGGCGCCTGCAGCGCCGCCCTCGGCTTCTGGTCCGCCGTCGACCCGCTGGTCAGCCTGGGCCTGTTCGGCGGCTTCGGCCTGCTGCTGGCCTGGCTGCAACGCTTCGGCAGCGAGGCCGGCAAGATGGGCCTGGGCCTGGTCGTCTGCCTGTGCCTGGGCCAGGGCCAGCATGGTATCGGCAACCTCAACAACCCCCATGCCATCGCCACCCTGTTCATCCTCGGCGGTCTCTGGGTCATGCTCCTGGCCTTCGGCCTGCGCGGCCTGCATGGCATGCGCATGTGGCCGTACATGCCGCGCTTCATCGGCATCCTCAAGGTGCTCAGGCGCCACGCCAGGCGCCTGCCGCGTCGGCAGTGGCGCCTGCACGCCCTGGGGTGCACCCTGGCCATGGCCTTGGCCGGGACCCTGGTCAGCCTCGCCGGGCTGCATCACGGCTACTGGCTGACCCTCACGGTGCTCACCACCCTGCAGCTGGAGTTCCAGGGCAGCCTGGTGCGCGCCCTGCAGTCGAGCCTGACCAGCATGGCCGCGGCCGGTCTGTTGATTCTGCTCGGCCACAGCCTGCAGGACCCGACGCTGATGGTCCTCAGCCTGATTCCCTTGATCTTCCTCAGCCGTGCGCTGCAGGCCAGTCACTACGCCCTGTTCGTGATGCAGAGCGCCATCGGCTTCGTCCTGCTCGCCGAGAGCCTGTCCCGGGACTGGCAACTGGCCCAGCTGCGCCTGCTCAACGTGCTGTTCGGGGTAGTCCTGGCGCTGTTCGTCGCGCTGCTGATGTACGGCCTGCGCCAGTTGCTGGAGAAACGCGCGCAGCGCAGCGCCGCCGCCCATCGCACGCCCTGAGCCGGACGCACGCCGCGGCAGCCGGGCGGCCGACGTCCCCACGCCCCTCCACTATGCTTAAAGGCTCAACGGCGCAACCGATGGAGTGACGCGCTATGCCCAGCAGATTCTGGCCTCGCGACCGCCGGTTTCCCCTGCATGTGCACATCAGCCTGCTCTTCACCCTGCTGCTACTCCTGACCGGCACGCTGCTCGGCCTGTTCAACCACCGGCAGACCACCGAGATCATCTTCGCCAGCAGCGCCAAGCTGTTCGAACAGATCCAGCAGAACGTCCAGCTCGACCTCGAGCACACCTACCAGCCGATCCGCCAGCTGCTCAGCCTGCTGGCCCTGAACGAAGCCAGCCAGGCCGGCAGCCTGCCCGGTCGCCTGGCGCTGCTCAAGCCCTTCGCCCAGGCCCTGCGCGACAATCCGAAGATGGCCTCGCTGTACCTGGGTTACGACGACGGCGACTTCTTCATGGTCCGCCCACTGCGCGACGAGGCCATGAAGCTGCGCTTCTCGGCACCGGACCACGCCGCCTTCCAGGTCTGGTCGATCGACCGCAGCGCCGGCGGCGTCGAGGCCGCCTACCTGTTCTACGACGGCTCGCTGAACCTGCTCAGCCAGCGTGCGCGCCCGGAGGAGGACTTCGACCCGCGCACCCGCCCCTGGTACCGTCGCGCCCGGGTGGACGGCGGACAGATCACCACCGAGCCCTATGTGTTTTTCTCCACGGCCGAAGTCGGCACTACCCTGGCCCGGCGCAGCGGCCTGACCACCGTGCTGGCGGCGGACCTGACCCTGGCCGAGCTGTCCGCCACCCTGACCGACCAGCAGATCACCGCCAGCAGCCAGGTCGTGCTCTACGACCCCGCCGGCAACGCCGTGGCCTACCCCGACAGTGCCCGCCTGACGATGATGATGGATGGCGAAGCCATACTGACCCCGGCCCGCGAACTCAGCCCGCAGATCGCCGCCCTGCTCGAAAATGGCGCCAGCGACCTGCGTCAGGGCGTGCTCGAGCTGGACAAGCGCCGCTGGGTGGTATCGCGCAGCCGCCTGCTGGAGGGCGGGCCGCAGGGCCTGTTCCTGGCCCTGCTGGTGCCGGAGGACGAGCTCCTGGAGGACGCCTACCGCATGCGCTGGCAAGGCGCGCTGATCACCCTGACCACCCTGCTGCTGTGCCTGCCGCTGGGCTGGCTGACCTCGCGCATCGTCGCCAAGCCGCTCAAGGCCCTGGTCGCCGAGGCCGAGGCGATCCGCCGTTTCGACTTCAAGCACCCCGCCAGCGGCCACTCGCCGGTGCTGGAGGTCGATCAGCTGGCGGTGTCCATGAAGCAGATGAAGGAAACCATCGCCAGTTTCCTGGAGATCGCCGCCAGCCTGTCCGCCGTGACCCGCTTCGACACCCTGCTCGAACGGGTGCTGGAGGAGACCGTCGGCATCAGCCAGGCCCAGGGCGGCCTGATCTACCTGGTCGACGCCGACAAGGGCCGCCTCGAGCCCCGCGGGCTGTTCCTCGACGGCGAGCGGCACGACCTCGGCCGGCACGACATCCCCGGCTACGAGGTGGCGGGCGGGACATTGCCGCAGTGGCTGCGCGGCCCGGCCGGCGGCGGCCCCAGCACGGTGCTCTCGCTCGGCTTCGATCAGGCCGGCGACTACCGCAGCCTGCTGCGCACCCTCGACAGCCCGCGGGCGCACCTGGTCGCCACCGGCCTGCACAACCGCCAGGGCGACACCGTCGGCGTGCTGGTGCTGCTGCACTGCGACCGTGGCGAGGCCGACGACCTGGTCATGCTCCGGCGCGAACGGGTCGCCTTCGTCGAGGCGGTCTCCGGGGTCGCCGCGCTGTGCATCGAGAGCCAGCGTCTGCTGTTGCGGCAGAAGAAGCTGCTCGATGCCATCATCCAGCTGGTCGCCGGCGCCATCGACGCCAAGAGCCCCTACACCGGCGGCCACTGCCAGCGCGTGCCGGAGATCGCCCTGATGCTCGCCCGCGCCGCGGCGCACAGCGACGATCCCGCCTTTCGCGATTACCGGCCCAATGCCGAGGAATGGGAGGCCCTGCATATCGCCGCCTGGCTGCACGATTGCGGCAAGGTGACCACCCCCGAGTACGTGGTGGACAAGGCGACCAAACTGGAGACCCTGTACGACCGCATCCACGAGGTGCGCATGCGCTTCGAGGTACTCAAGCGCGACGCCTGGATCGCCTACTGGCAGGGCTGCGCCGAAGGCGGCGAGGCGACGCGCCTGGCCCGCCTGCGCGACCAGGCGCTGGCCAGCCTGGACGAGGACTTCGCCTTCGTCGCCGCCTGCAACCTGGGCGGCGAAAGCATGGCCGAGGCCGACCTGGAGCGGCTCAAGCGGATCGCCGCGCGCACCTGGATGCGCACCCTCGACGACCGCCTCGGCGTGTCCTGGGAGGAAGCCCGGCGCCAGCAGCGGCGCCCGGCGGCAGACCTGCCGGTGGCCGAACCGCTGCTGGCCGACAAGCCCGAGCACCTGGTCGAACGTCCGGCCGACGAGCTGATCCCCGCGGACAACCCCTGGGGCTTTCGCCTGGAGGTGCCGCAGTACAAGTACAACCGTGGCGAACTGCACAACCTGGGCATAGGTCGCGGCACCCTGACCGACGAGGAGCGCTACATCATCAATCACCACATCGTGCAGACCATCCTCATGCTCGATCGCCTGCCCTTCCCCTCGCACCTGCACAACGTCAGCGAGATCGCCGGCGGCCACCACGAGAAGATGGATGGCAGCGGCTACCCGAAACGCCTGCGCCGCGAGCAGATGAGCCTGCCGGCGCGGATGATGGCGATCGCCGATATCTTCGAGGCGTTGACCGCGGTCGACCGCCCCTACAAGAAGGGCAAGCTGCTGTCGGAGTCGCTGGAGCTGATGGCCGAGATGTGCCGTTCGGCGCACATCGACCCGGAGCTGTTCGGCCTGTTCGTGCGGGCCGGGGTCTACCGCGAGTACGCCGAGCGCTTCATGCAGCAGCAGCAGATCGATGCGGTGGACGAGGCGGCGGTGCTGGCCAAGGCCGGCCTGGCGGGCCGAGCGGGGGGGTGATGCAGGAGGGAGAGGCGGCCGGGCAAGCCGAAGGCATGCCCGGCGGGGACATCAGGCCGGATTGATCGGGTTTTCCGGGTACCAGACGTCCATCAGCGGGCTGGCGCTGAAGTCGATCAGCTCGCTGCGGCCCTTCAGCCAGGCCTCGACCTGGGCACGCTGCGCCTCGCTCACCGAACCACGCTTGGCCAGGCAGACCAGGCCGTAGTCGTCGCCACCCACGTAGCCCAGGCCGTTGGCTTCCATGGCGTCGCGCAGGAACTGGTCGAGGAAGTCGTCGACGGCCTCGTCGGTCAGGTCCTCTTTGAAATTCAGGTTCAGCTCGAAACCCAGCTCCTGGAATTCATCCACGCAGAGTTTCTTGCGCAGACGACGGGAACGGTTGGTAGCCATGGAAGGATCCTCAAGGTTGATAACGCGCGGCACTCTAGCAGTTTGCCGCCGAACATGCCCGCCCCAGTGCCCGTTCCCCCTCCGGGCGGTGCAAAAAAGTCCTGCACGCCGGTCGCGGGAGGGCCCCGGCGCAACGGCCTTCGGGCATAATGCGGGGCTGTTTGACGAACCGTTGTGGAGTCTTCCGCACATGTCGTCCGCTACCCTCCGCCCTAGCTCCGAGTCCCTCCGCACATGACCAGAACCCTGCGCCGGCTGCTGATCGCCGGCCTGCTGCTGCCACTCGCCCTGCCCCTGCCGGCGGCCGACAGCGACCGCCTGCCGAGCAAGGTGCAACAGGCCCTGAAAGCCAACAAGATCGCCCCCCGCGCCCTCTCGGTGATGACCGTGCCGCTCACCGGCCCCGGCACCCGCACGGTGGTCAATGCCGACATCTCGGTCAACCCGGCCTCGACCATGAAGCTGGTGACCACCTACGCCGCCCTGGAACTGCTGGGCCCGACCCACCAGTGGGTCACCGAGTTCCACACCGACGGCGCCCTCGAGGAGGGCGTGCTGCAGGGCAACCTCTACCTCAAGGGCGGCGGCGACCCCAAGCTGAACATGGAGAAGCTCTGGCTGCTGCTGCGCGACCTGCGCGCCAACGGCGTGCGCCAGGTCAGCGGTGACCTGGTGCTCGATCGCAGCCACTTCGTGCAACCCGAGCTGCCGGTGTTCAACGATGACGGCGGCGACGCCAACAAGCCCTATCTGGTGACCCCCGACGCCCTGCTGGTCAACCTCAAGGCCCTGCGCTTCATCGCCCGCGCCGAGAACGGCAAGGTGCGCATCGCGGTCGAGCCGCCGATCGCCGATATCCGCATCGACAACCGCGTCAAGCTGCTCAAGCCCGGGAAGTGCCCCGGCTGGCCGGACGTGCGCTACAACCCGGTCAAGCAGTACGACGGCACCACGGTGATCGTCAGCGGCCAGCTCGCCGAGGGCTGCAGCGCCCAGACCTACCTGTCGCTGCTCGACCACCCCAGCTATGCGGCGGGCGCCGTGCGGGCCATCTGGCAGGAACTGGGCGGCAGCATCCTCGGCCAGGATCGCATCGCCGAAGTGCCGAAAAGCGCCCGCCTGCTGGCCCGCGCCCACTCCCCCGACCTGGTGGAGATCATCCGCGACATCAACAAGTACAGTAACAACACCATGGCCCGTCAGCTGTTCCTCAGCCTCGGCGCGAAGTTCCGCAACACCGCCGACGGCGACGACGCCAAGGCGGCGCAGCGGGTGATCCGCGCCTGGCTGGCGCGCAAGGGCATCACCGCCCCGCACCTGGTGATCGAGAACGGCTCGGGCCTGTCGCGGGCCGAGCGGGTCAGCGCCCGCGAGCTCGCCACCATCCTCCAGGCCGCCTGGAAGAGCCCCTATGCCGCCGAGTTCATCAGTTCGATGCCGCTGGTGGGGATGGACGGGACCATGCGCAAGCGCCTCAAGCGCAGCGCCCTGGAGGGCCAGGCCCATATCAAGACCGGCACGCTGAACAACGTGCGCGCCATCGCCGGCTACAGCCGCGACAGCAATGGCCATACCTGGGCGGTGGTGGCGATCCTCAACGACCCCAGGCCCTGGGGCGCCTCGTCGATTCTCGACCAGGTCCTGGTGGACCTCTACCGCCAACCCAAGTAAGGCCGGAGACGGGCAGCCCTGAGCAAGCGGGGCTGCCCGCCGGCATCGATCAACCGCGGGCGGTCAGACGCCAGGCGCGATGGATCTTCGGGTTGCGGGCGAAGTCCGGGTCCAGGGTATCGGCGCTGATCTCCTCCACGCCGTAGCGCGCCGCCAGGCCATCATCGAGCTGGAACTTGCGGAAGTTGTTGGAGAAGTACAGCACCCCGCCGGGCGCCAGACGGGCCATGGCCAGGTCGAGCAGCTGCACGTGATCGCGCTGCACGTCGAACACCCCCTCCATGCGCTTGGAGTTGGAGAAGGTCGGCGGGTCGATGAAGATCAGCTCGTATTCGCCGCGGTCCTCCGCCAGCCAGGCCATCACGTCGCCCTGCTCCAGGCGCTGCTTGTCGGAATAGCCGTTGAGCGACAGGTTGCGCCGCGCCCAGTCCAGATAGGTCTTCGACAGGTCCACGCTGGTGGTGCTGCGTGCACCGCCCTTGGCCGCATGCACGGTGGCCGTGGCGGTGTAGCAGAACAGGTTGAGGAAGCGCTTGCCGGCGGCCTCGCGCTGGATGCGCAGGCGCAACGGGCGGTGGTCGAGAAACAGCCCGGTGTCGAGGTAGTCGGTGAGGTTGACCAGCAACTTGGCGCCGCCCTCGCTGACCTCCATGAACTGACCCTGGGCGCCCTGGCGCTGGTACTGCCTGGTGCCTGCCTGGCGCTCGCGGCGCTTGATGATCACCTTGCTCTTGTCGACATTCAGCGCCTGGGGAATCGCCGCCAGGGCATCGAACAGGCGCGCCTGGGCCTTCTCCGGGTCGATCGAGCGGGGCGCGGCGTACTCCTGCACGTGCACCCAGTCGCCGTAGAGGTCCACCGCCAGGGCGTACTCCGGCATGTCGGCGTCATACAGGCGATAGCACTCCACCCCTTCCCGGCGCGCCCACTTGCCCAGCTGCTTGAGATTCTTCTGCAGGCGGTTGGCGAACATCTGCCCGCCCTCGCTCAGGCGGGCCTGCTCGACGACGGGGGCCGGCGCCGGCTTGAGCGGATTGCCGTTCCTGTTGTACTGAGGCGCCTGGGGCTCGGCCTGCGCCTTGGCGACTTCGGCCTGCTCGCGTTCACGCTCGCGCTGCTCCGGGGTGCGTCGCTCGCCGGTGACGAACTGCTCCGGCTGCACCTTGATCAACAGCAGCTTGCACGGCAGCGCGCCGTTCCAGAAGGCGTACTGCTTGTGGCTGCGGATGCCCATGCGCTTGCCCAGCTCCGGCGCCCCGGTGAACACCGCCGCCTCCCAGCCGAGGCAGGCCTGGCGCAGGCGCTCGCCGAGATTCTGGTAGAGATACAGCAGGCTGGCCTCGTCGCCGAGGCGCTCGCCGTAGGGCGGATTGCTGATCACCAGGCCCTTCTGGTGCTGGTCCGGGCGCGGTTCGAAGGTGGCCAGCTCGCCCTGGTAGACCTTGATCCAGTCGCTCAAGCCGGCCCGCTCGATGTTGTTGCGCCCTGGCTGGATCAGGCGCGGATCGGCCTCGTAGCCGCGGATCCACAGCGGTGGCCTGGCCAGGCCGGCACTGGCGCGCTCCTGGGCCTCGGCATGCAGTTTCTTCCACAGCGCCGGCACATGCCCCAGCCACTGGTCGAACCCCCAGCGTTCGCGCTTGAGATTCGGCGCGATGTCCGCGGCCATCATGGCCGCCTCAACCAGGAAGGTGCCGACCCCGCACATGGGGTCGGCCAGCGCCCCGCCCTCGGCGGCGATGCGCGGCCAACCGGCGCGGATCAGCACGGCGGCGGCGAGGTTCTCCTTGAGCGGCGCGGCGCCCTGCTGCAGGCGATAGCCGCGCTGATGCAGGCTGTGGCCGGACAGGTCGAGGGAGAGGATCGCCTCGCCGCGCTCCAGGCGCAGGTGCACGCGCAGGTCGGGATTGAGCTTGTCGATCGACGGCCGCGTGCCGTCGGCCTGGCGCAGCTTGTCGACAATGGCGTCCTTGACCTTGAGTGCGCCGAAATGGGTGTTGTCGATCCCCGAGCCGTGGCCACTGAACTCCACCGCCAGGCTGCCGCTCGGCTCCAGGTGCTCGAACCAGTCCACCGCCAGCACGCCCTGGTACAGGCTCTCGGCGTCCCGCACGGGGAAACGGCCCAGCACCAGCAGCACGCGGTTGGCCAGGCGCGACCAGAGGCACAGGCGGTAGGCGTCCTCCAGCCCGCCCTCGCCCCGAATGGCCGAGGTCTGCTCCCGCGCCTCTTCGAGCCCCAACTGGCTCGCCTCCTCGAGCAGCAGGCCTTCCAGCCCCTTGGGGCAGGTGAGAAAGAGTTCGTAGCGATCCGACATGAGAATATCCAGTGCCTAGGGCAGTGTGAGCGGCGTGCGCGCGAGTCGACACGGCCAAAATAAGTGACAAAAAGTCGCAATGCGACCCTTCGTCGGAATAAAAAAGCCTCGCAATCGAATGCCAATCGCGATGGCACAACACCAGCACGGGCGGCGCAAACGCCCGCCCCGCCGGGGCTCTTGCAAGAACACGGTGAACCGGCCGGCCAGCCTTATGGCCTCACCCTCGGAAGCATTACTCCCTTATGACAAAACGATCATTCACAGGCCTTCGGGCATTAGATAGAAATCTACCTAGGCCGTCGCCGCAATGGCGAGGGCGCAGGAGACCCGCGACGCCGGCAGCGGGCTCCGCCGGCAGGCTATTGTCTGCCTGACCTCGCCACGAGGTCCACGGGACATAACAGTCAACAGTGAGGGCAACACCCTATGAGAAGACTTAAGCGTGATCCGTTAGAAAGAGCTTTTTTGCGCGGCTATCAATACGGCATCAATGGAAAATCCCGCGAACTGTGCCCCTTCACCCTCCCTTCTGTCCGTCAAGCCTGGATTAACGGCTGGCGCGAAGGCCGCGGTGACAACTGGGACGGGCTGACCGGCACCGCCGGTATTCATCGACTCAACGAACTTCACGCTGTCGGCTGATTAACGAAAGGAACTTTCCGACTTCACCAAGCACGCCCCAGTTCGGGCGGCGGGCGCAAGCCCAAGGGCTCCCTCAGGGAGCCCTCTTTATTTCCCCCGCGATCAACCCCGCTCAGCGCCGCGCGGCCACTATGGCATCGACCGACTCACGGATCAGCGCCGGCCCCTTGTAGATGAAGCCCGAATAGACCTGCACCAGACTGGCGCCGGCGGCGATCTTCTCGGCCGCATGGCGCCCCTCGGTGATGCCGCCCACGGCGATGATCGGCAGTCGTCCGCCCAGCTCGCCGGCCAGCACCTCGACCGTATGGGTACTCTTGTCCCGTACCGGCGCACCGGACAAGCCACCCGCCTCGTCGGCGAACTCCAGCCCCTTGACGCCGTCCCGGGCCAGGGTGGTGTTGGTGGCGATCACCGCATCCATGCCGGTCTCGACCAGCGCCGCCGCCACCTGGGCGGTCTCCTCATCGCTCATGTCCGGGGCGATCTTGATCGCCAGCGGCACCCGCCTGCCATGCCGCCCGGCCAGTTCTTCCTGGCGCTGGCGCAGGGCCTCGAGCAGCTGCTTGAGCGAGTCGCCGAACTGCAGGCTGCGCAGCCCCGGGGTGTTCGGCGAGCTGACGTTGACCGTCACATAGCTGGCGTGGGCATAGACCTTGTCCAGGCACAGCAGGTAATCGTCCACCGCGCGCTCGACCGGGGTATCGAAGTTCTTGCCGATATTGATGCCCAGCACGCCCTTGTACTTGGCCGCCTTGACCCGGGCCAGCAGGTGGTCGACACCCTGGTTGTTGAAGCCCATGCGGTTGATGATCGCCTCGGCCTCGGGCAGGCGGAACAGCCGCGGCTTGGGGTTGCCCGGCTGCGGGCGCGGCGTCACGGTGCCGATCTCGACGAAGCCGAAACCCAGCTGGGCAAAGCCGTCGATGGCGTCGCCATTCTTGTCCAGGCCGGCCGCCAGGCCGACCGGGTTGGCGAATTCCAGCCCCATGACCTTGACCGGCAGACTCGCCGGCGCCTTGCTCAGCAGGCCGTTGAGGCCCAGGCGGCCACCGGCGCCGATCAGGTCGATGGACAGCTCGTGGGAGGTTTCCGGGGAGAGTTTGAACAGCAGCTCGCGGGCCAGGTTATACATGCTCAGCTCGATAGTGGCGAAGTCGCAAAGGCGGCGATTATACAGGCCGTGCCGCCTGGCAGCGAGGCGCACGGCCGGCTTCAGTCCAGGCGCCGCAGGCTGAGCAGCTCGCCCTCGGGGCTGAACTCCAGCGCGAAGGCGCCGTAGACCCCTTCATGGGTCAGGAACGGGCGGATATGATGGGCCGGCAGACTGACCCGCCGGCCGTCACGGCTTTCCACCAGGATACGACTGGCCCGTCCTTGGTAGACTGCGCGCATACGCTCGGCAGAGAGCGCGATATCCAGCAACAGACAGGGCATGGAGGCACCTCGACAGATGAATCCGGCAATCTTGCCACAAGCACCGCACCAGGCCCCGTTCGGCCGCGCGAAAAGGCCCGGCCATGCCTGTGCAGCGCCGGCTCGCCTCTGCCACACTGACAGCGGTGCCCCTGGAGTGCGTAGTCGGTCATGAGCCTGTCCCAGCAGCCCGCCAGCCTGAGTTCCCGCCTGACTGCCCTGGCCCAGCGCCTGGGCCTGATCGGCCGTGGCCAGCGGCAGATACTGGAGCGCGCCAGCCAGTTGCGCCTGCCCTTCGCCGCCCTGCCGCCCCCCCACGACAGCATCTGCTGGCTGGAGGGCGCGCAACTGCAGCGCCTGGTCGACCTGCCGCGCGATGCCCTGTCCGGCCCGGTGCAGGAGGACAAGGCGCAGGCCCGCGCCACACTGATGGGCGTGGTGGAACTGGAGAAACACGCCCTGGAGTCCTTGGACCTGCGCCAAATCGACGGACTCTGCGTCTGCGACCCCCAGCACGCCTCGCTCGCCAGCTTCGAGCAGTATGCCGCCAGCGCCCCCTGTCGCCCGGTGCGCATCATCAGCTACAAGGACTTCATCAAGACCATCAGCCTGGCTCTACCGCGCTTTCTCGCCGGTGAGCGCATCAGCCTGCGCCAGGCCGCCTGGCGCGGCCAGCGCCTGTTCTGGGCCGGCGAGCAGCACGGCGAGGCGTTTGCCTGCGCGATCGCCTATGCCCGCCGCCGCGGGCTGGAGATCACCCTGCCGGCCGACCTGAGCCGCTACCGCCTGAGTCACGAGGGCCTGGCCCAGTTGCAGCGTCACTACCATGTACAAGCGATGCCCGGCGCCGCCTGGAGCGACCCAACCTTCATGGGCCTGCTGCTGGACAAGGGCCTGCCCTATGCCCGCCTGTCCCTGCTGTGCAGCCCCGGGGCCGCCGAATTCCTCCTGCTGCCCAAGCACTCGGCCGAGGCCCGGGCCCTGGGCGAAGGCCTGCGCCTGGCCGGCGCGCCGGATGTGGTCGCCTACCTGAAGGCCCTGGCCGGCTCCGCCACGACCAGCCAGGCCGATCCGGAATAAAAAAGCCCCGCACTGGGCGGGGCTCGATTGCACCTCGGCCGTTCCTCAGGGCATGCAGACCCCGTGCTGGGCGCTCTGTGCCAGGTCCAGCAGTTCACGGTTGGCGACCGCATACATGGCGTAGTCGGTCCCCGTCGCCGCGCGCAGCTCGCCCAGCATGGACTTCCAGCGATTGACCAGCGGGCGGTGCTGGTCCATCCAGTAGGCCACGCGTTCCTCGATCTCCTCGGGCCCTTCGGCCATCTGCAGCACGGAAACGGTGATCGCCCGCTGCTGCCAGTCCAGGTCGTCGCGGAAGGCTTCGCGCGCCAGCGCCTGCCAGTTGTTCTCCACCGCCAGGCTACTGATCTGCTGCAGGTACCAGGAGAGCTCCAGGGCCCCGCCGCCCACGGCGAAGTAGGCCGCGGCGACCTCGGCCGGCTCCTTGCCGGTGACGTCCGACGCCTCGATGATCGGCAGCAGCGTGTACAGGTGGCTGGTGCCGGCGACCACCCGCGCCAGGGCCTCGGGTACGCCCGCCTCGACATAGGCCTGGAAGCGTGCCAGCCACTGCTCGCGGGCCGGCCCTTCGAGCAGCTCGTCCAGGCTCAGGGCCAGGGCCTCGACCCGCGGCGCGAAGTGCGCCACGTCGCGCGCCGCATCCAGCTCGTTGCGCCGGCTGCGCAGGAACCAGCGGGTGGCGCGACGGCCCAGACGCATCAACTCGTCCATCATCTGCAGCTGCAGCTCGGCCGGCACCTGGTAGTCCAGCGCCTCGATCTGCTGCCACCAGTGCGGCAGGCGGAATACGTCGCGCACTATCACGTAGGCCCCGGCCACGTTGGCCGCGGTCATGCCGGTGCTTTCCTTCAGGCGCTGCACGAAGGTGATGCCCATGTGGTTGACCAGATCGTTGGCGATCTGGGTGCTGACGATCTCGCGCTTCAGCCGGTGGCTGCGCATGGCCTCGCCGAACTTGTCCGCCAGTTGCGGCGGGAAGGCGGTCTCCACCTCGCGGGCCAGGTAGTCGTCGTCCGGCACCGAGGACTTGAGCAGGGCCTCCTTGAGGTCGATCTTGCTGTAGGAGATCAGCACCGACAGCTCGGCTCGGGTCAGGCCGTTGCCGCTGGCCGCGCGTTCGGCCAGCTGCTCGTCGCTGGGCAGGTACTCCAGGGCGCGGTCCAGCTTGCCGGCCATCTCCAGCGCGCCGATCAGCCGGCGGTACTCGCCGATCCGCTCGCGCGCCCGGCGCTGGGCCAGGGACAGCGCCTGGGTCTGCTTATAGTTGTTGCCCAGCACCAGGTTGCCGACCGCATCGGTCATCTCGGCCAGCAGCTTGTTGCGCTGCTTGCCGGTCATGTCGCCGGCGGTGACCACCTCGTTGACCAGGATCTTGATGTTGACCTCGTGGTCGGAGCAGTCCACCCCACCGGCGTTGTCGATGAAGTCGGTGTTGCTGGCGCCGCCACTGAGGCCGAACTCGACGCGGCCGAGCTGGCTCATGCCGAGGTTGCCGCCCTCGCCCACCACCTTGGCGCGCAGTTCGTTGCCGTTGACCCGCAGGGCGTCGTTGGCCTTGTCGCCGACATCGGCGTGGCTCTCGCTGCTGGCCTTGACGTAGGTGCCGATGCCGCCGTTCCAGATCAGGTCGACCGGTGCCTTGAGCAGGGCATTGAGCAGCTCGGTCGGGGTCAGCTTGTCGGCCTGGATGGCGAAGCGCTCCTTCATCTGCGGGCTGATGGCGATGCTCTTGGCGCTGCGCAGGAAGATGCCGCCGCCGGCGGAGATCAGGCCGGTGTCGTAATCGGCCCAGGACGAGCGCGGCAGGTTGAACAGGCGCTGGCGTTCGACGAAGCTGCTGGCGGCATCCGGATTGGGGTCGATGAAGATGTGCTGGTGGTTGAAGGCCGCCACCACCTGCAGCTGTTCGGACAGCAGCATGCCGTTGCCGAACACGTCGCCGGCCATGTCGCCGATGCCGATGACCGTGATGTTGTCCTTCTGCACGTTGATGCCGCGCTCGCGGAAATGTCGCTGCACCGAGACCCAGGCGCCCTTGGCGGTGATGCCCATGCCCTTGTGGTCGTAACCGGCGGAGCCGCCGGAGGCGAAGGCGTCGCCGAGCCAGAAGCCGTAGTCGGCGGCGATACCGTTGGCGATGTCGGAGAAGGTCGCGGTGCCCTTGTCCGCGGCGACCACCAGGTAGGGGTCGTCCTCGTCGTGGCGTACCACGTGGGCCGGCGGCACCAGGGCACCCTCCTTGAGGTTGTCGGTGACATCCAGCAGGCCGCTGATGAAGATGCGGTAGCAGGCGATGGCCTCGGCCTGGACCTCGTCGCGGCTGCCGCCCAGGGGCAGGCGCCGCGGAATGAAGCCGCCCTTGGCGCCGACCGGCACGATCACCGCGTTCTTCACCTGCTGCGCCTTGACCAGGCCGAGCACCTCGGTGCGGTAGTCCTCCTCGCGATCCGACCAGCGCAGGCCGCCACGCGCCACCTTGCCGCCACGCAGGTGCACGCCCTCGACCCGCGGCGAGTAGACGAATATCTCGTACTTGGGCACCGGCTTGGGCATCTCCGGGATGGCCCGCGGGTTGAGCTTGAAGCTGAAGTAGTCCTTGGCCTTGCCCTTGGCGCCCGGCTGGTAGTAGTTGGTGCGCAGGGTCGCCTTGATCAGGTCCAGATAGCGCCGCAGGATGCGGTCTTCGTTGAGCACCGCGACACCGTCCAGAGCGGTGAGGATGGCCTGCTCGAGCTTCTGCTGCTTGTCTTCCAGGTCCTCGGCGCTGAGCTTGCGCGCCAGGTAGAAGCGGGTCTTGAACAGGCGCACCAGCTCGCGGGCGATGTCCACGTGGTTGACCAGGGTGCTGGCGATGTAGCCGAGGTCGAAGCCCAGGCGGATCTGCTTGAGGTAGCGGGCATAGGCCCGCAGCAGCGCCACGTCGCGCCAGGCCAGGCCGGCGGTCAGCACCAGGCGGTTGAAGGCGTCGTTCTCCGCCGCGCCCTGGCTGATGCTGACGAAGGCGTCCTGCAGGTTGTCGTTGAGCTCCTGGATATTGACGTCCAGGTCCTCGGCATGGGTGAAGGAGAAATCGTGAATCCAGTACTCGCGGCCGTCCCGGTTGCGCATATGGAAGGGAAACTCGCCCAGCACGCGCAGGCCGAGGTTCTCCAGGATCGGCAGCACATCCGACAGCGGCAGCGGCGTATCGGCATGGTAGAGCTTACAGTGCAGCTGCCGGTGCCCCTGGGCCAGGGGCTGGTAGAAGCTCATCACCAGGGGCCGCTGCGCGCTGAGGTTGAGCAGATGCTCCATGTCCACCACCGCCGAATGCGGGGCGAAACGCTCGCGGTAGCCGGCCGGGAAGCCGCTGGGGAAGGCGGCCAGGACGTTGGTGCCCTGGGCCTCGCCGAAGTTCTCGACGATCAGGCTGGCATAGTCGTCCTTCCAGGAACGGCACGCCTGCACCACCTCCTGCTCGAGGCGCTGCGGATCGATCTGCACCTTGCTCTTGGGGTCGACCCGCAGGATGAACTGCACCCGCGCCAGCACCGACTCGGAGAAGAAGGTCCAGAACTCGCAGTCGCTGGCCTGCAGGCGCTCCATCAGCACCTGCTGGATCTTCTGGCGGATCTCGGTGGAATAGACGTCGCGCGGCACATAGGCCAGGCAGTAGCAGAAGCGGCCGTAGGGGTCCTTGCGCACGAACACCCGCAGCTTGTTGCGCTCCTGGATCTGCACGATGCTCATGGTGGTGTTGAACAGGTCGTCCACCGGGGTCTGGAACAGGTCGTCGCGCGGCAGCACTTCCAGCACCTGCTCGAGTTCCTTGCCCTGGTGCCCCTTCTTGTCGAAGCCCGAGCGCTGAATGATCTCGGCAACCTTGTGGCGGATATAGGGGATGCGATTGACGCTGGCGGCGTACACCGAGGAGGTGTACAGGCCCATGAAGCGGCACTCCTTGACCACCTGCCCCTTGTTGTTCAGGGCGCGGATGGAGACGAAGTCCGGATAGGCCGGGCGATGCACGCGGCTCGGCTGCGAGGCCTTGGCGAAGGACAGCAGCAAGGGCTCGCGCAGGTAGCTGACCGCCTCCTGCTCGATATGCAGCTCGTCGCTCTTGAGCCCGCTGCGCAGGGTCTTGGACAGGCCCAGCAGGGACTTCTCGTCATACACCAGGGCGCCGCCACCGGCCTGGTCGACGACGGTGAACTCCTCGTAGCCGAGGAAGGTGAAGTTGTTGTCCAACAGCCAGCTCAGGAATACCTTGACCTCCTCCACCTCGCCGGCGTCCACCTTGAGCTTGGCCTTGTCCAGCCAGGCCAGCAGCTCGTGGGCCTTGGCCTTCATCGGCTCGAAGTCGGCCACCGCCAGGCGCACGTCGCCGAGCACCTCCTGCAGGGCGGCCTCCAGGGTATGCAGCTCGGCCTGGCTGGCGCAGCGATCGATCTCCAGATACATCAGCGCTTCCAGGCCCATGTCGTCGGCCTGGGCGCCCTTGGGCAGCAGTTCCAGCAATTCGCCGGCGGCATTGCGGCGCACGTTGAGCACGCTGTTCTGCAGGGTGTGGATGCTGTAACCGCGGCGATTGAGTTCCATGCGCACCGAGTCGACCAGGAACGGCTGGTCGCGGTGCAGGACCTCGACGGCGGAGTGAGTCGACTGCCAGCCGTGGCGCTCGTAGTCGGGGTTGAACACCCGCACTTCGGTCTGCGCGGGTTCGAAGCGCTCCAGCAGGCGCCAGGCAGACAGCGTGCAACCGACCAGGTCGGAGAGGCGTCGCTCGGTGAGTTCCTCGAGAGAGATGATGCCGAAGAATCTTTCGGCGAACAGGCTGATCTGAGGCAGGGCTTGCTCGCTGACGTGCTGCGCCAAGGCCGCTTGCAGTTGTTGCTGGAAGTCGGCTTTGCTGGCAGCCGTGAAGAACGCCATGGTTGTGCTCCATTTGGCTTGTGATTCGACTAGGGCAGCCGTGGGCCGTGACTGACGCCGCAACGCTGTAGTTCAACGTTAGTTCATGAAGCGCCCACGACCCCAACCGGGCGACTTCGGAACACTGGCCAGACCCAAGACTTACTGGTCACATTTGCCCGACGAGCTTAACGAGGCAGGCCCGTGCAGCGCTTCTGGCGCTGCGACATTTTCTTTCACGGCTGCCCCCGACCAGGGCCATTCCGGCCCTGGCGGCGCAGGCGGGCGCCGAGTGCGCGTCGAGGCCCAGGGCTCGCCCCGCCTCGCCAGGCTCAGATACCGCGCATGGCCTGGGGAAGCAGCAGCACGATCTGCGGGAATGCGGTGATCAGAATCGCCGCCAGCACCAGCAACAGGAAGAACGGGAAGCTGGCCTTGGCCACTTTCCACATGTCGTACCCGGTCAGGTTCTGAATGACGAACAGATTGAAGCCCACCGGCGGGGTGATCTGCGCCATCTCGACCACCAGGATGACGAAGATGCCGAACCACAGCAGGTCGATGCCCGCGGCCTGCACGGCCGGCAGCACCACCGCGGTGGTCAGCAGGATGATCGAAATGCCGTCGAGAAAGCAGCCCAGCACGATAAACAGCAGGGTCAGAGCCAGCAGCAGCAGATAGGGCGACAGTTGCTTGGCGATGATCCAGTCGGCCAGCGCCGAAGGCAGCCCGGTGAAGCTCATGGCCGAGGTCAGGTAAGCGGCGCCCAGCAGAATGAAGAAGATCATGCATGAGGTGCATACCGCCCCCATCAGGCTGGCCATGAAGGTCTCGCGCGACAGCGAGCCCGAGCACAGGGCGATCAGCAGCGCCCCGACCACCCCGACCGCCGCAGCTTCGGTGGCCGTGGCGAAGCCGGCGTAGATCGAACCTATCACCGCGACGATCAACAGCACCACCGGAATCAGCAGCTTGGAACCACGCAGCTTTTCCAGGAACGGCAGGGCCTGCGTTTCTTCCGGCAGCTTGTCGCGATTGAACATGGCCCAGAGCATCAGAAAGCCGCTGAAGATGGCCAGCAGCAGCAGGCCCGGCAGAATGCCGGCGATGAACAACCGGGAGATGGACACCTGCGCGGCCACGCCATAGACGATCATCATGATCGACGGCGGGATCAACAACCCGAGCGTTCCGGCGCCCGCCAGCGAGCCCATGGCGATCTTGTCCGGATAGCCGCGTGACTTCAGTTCCGGCAGGGAGATCCGGCCGATGGTCGCCGCCGTGGCGGCCGAGGAGCCGCTGACCGCGGCAAAGATGCCGCAACCGAACACATTGACGTGCAGTAGCCGCCCCGGCAGGCCACGCATCCACGGCGACAGGCCCTTGAACATATCCTCGGAAAGCCGCGTGCGATAGAGGATCTCGCCCATCCAGATGAACAGCGGCAATGCCGTCAACGTCCAGCTGGCGCTGGATGCCCAGCTGGTGGAGGCGAGAATCGAGCCTGCGGGGGCGCCGCCGAACAGCTCCATGCCGATGATACCGACGCCGATCAGCGACAGTGCGACCCAGACGCCCCCACCGAGCAGCGCGAACAGCGCCAGCAGCAGGGTGATTGTAATTATCGTGTGTTCCATGACTGTCTCACTGATGCGCAGCGGCAGGACCGCAGGAAAGAAGGGGGGCCCGGACGCCGGTCACTCACTCAGCGCGGTGCTGACCTCGGCGACCTCGAAGCGGCGGCCCAGACAGACCAGCACCAGTCGCTCGAGCATCGCCACGACCAGGATCAGGGTGCCGAGCAGCATCGGCAGCTGCGGCAACCACATCGGAATGGGCAGCAGACCGGAGGACACCTCCTGGAACTCGTAAGACTCGATCACGAACAGCGCGCAGTACCAGGCCAGGTAGGCGGCGATCAGCAGGCCGACCAAGGTGCTCAGCCCATCGGCGAACCGACGTCCGCGCGCCGGCAACAGCCGCCACAGCAGTTCGACACGCACATGTGCCCCCCGCTGCAGGGCATAGGGCAGCGCCAGGAACCCCGAGGAGGCCATGGCGTAAGCGGCGAATTCATCCGCCGAGGGCACCATGGTGCCCAGCTGGCGCGAGACGATCTGCGCCACCACCAGCAGGCAGATCAGGACGAGAAATACGCCGGACAGCCATCCGGATAAGGTGTAGAGCTTATGCAGCGGCGTCATGGTCGACGGACTCCCCTGATCGCGAGTGAATACCGGGAACGACGCACACTGGCGCACAGCTGCGCGTCACCCCCGACGACATGAGAGGAAGACGTCAGTTTCTGTAGGCGTCGATGATCGCCCGGCCATCGGCGCCGGACTTCTCCAGCCACTCGTCGACCATGGCTTGCCCGATCGTCTCGAAACCGGCCTCGACCGCCTCGGGGGCGCTGTCGGCGACCTGCATGCCGTTATCGGCGAGGGTCTGTACCAGGGCGCTGGTCTCCTCCTGGGCGATCGCCCAGCCGCGGGTCTCGGCCCGAACAGCGGCGTCCAGCAGCGCCTTCTGCGAGGCCTCGGGCAGGCGCTTGAAGGCGCGTGCGTTGACGATCACGAAGTTCTTCGGGATGAACGCCTTGACGTCGTAGTAGTAAGAGGCGAAGTCCCAGGCCTGGGAGTCCACCCCAGTGGTCGGCGAAGTCAGCATGCCGCTGATCATGCTGGTACTGAAGGCCTGGGGGATTTCACCGGTCTGGATCACCGTCGGAATGGCCCCCATCAGCTCGACCATGCGCGAGGTCGCCGGGTTGTAGGCACGAAACTTCATGCCCTTGAAGTCGTCCATGCTGGCGATCGGCGTCTTGCTGTAGATGCTTTGCGGCGACCACGGCATGGCGTACAGCAGCTTGATGCCCTGCTTGGCCAGGCGCGCCTCCACCGCCGCGCGGCTGACTTCCCAGAGCTTCTGTGCCTGCGCGTAATTGCGCACCAGAAAGGGCACGCTGTCCACTTCGTAGATCGGGTCTTCGTTGCCCAATACCGACATCAGCACGTCGCCGACCTGAACCTGGCCGGTCTGCACCGCGCGCTTGACCTCGGGGCGCTTGAACAGCACCGAATTGGCATGGATGCGGATCTGCAACTCACCGGCGGTGGCCGCTTCGACGTCCCTGGAGAACTCGTGGGCCACCGTGGTGATGAAGTTGCCGTCGGGCTGTTCGACCGTCATGTTCCAGCGCTCGGCGGCCTGCACGGAAAACGCACTGATGCCCAAGACACAGGTCATAGCCGACAGGGCGACGCGAATGGAAGTGTTCTTCATGAGCTTCTCCGGATTGTTGTTGTAGGCGCTATGGTCTGTGCCGGCGCTAGAGGGAAAACACCCCGAGTCTTGTTTAACGGGCAAAGCCTGTCCAACTAGAAAAACCGGGAGCGCATGATCGGAAATTGTTATGGGGCGAAACACTGCGAAAGCCGGACGCACCATCGATCTGGATGAACCACACAGCAGCGTGCAACCGCACTGCCCGAGACAACGCGCGGATATCCGCGCAACGGCGCTTCGCAATTGACGACGCCGGCCTCGTCGACTCAGTCGGCGTCCTGCTCCACAACGGGGATCATCAGCGTCACCATGGCCTCCCCCATCTGTCCGGCGTACTCGCAGAGCACCTCGCAGGCGAGTGAGACTATGTCTTCGCTGAGCTCAAGGCCGGCGCCGGTGCGCCACGTGGCAACCATGCCCAGAGGGGTAGGCTGCGGCACATCATCGAGGATGGTCAGCACCCCCTGTTTCAACTCTTCGCTAACCAAGGCCGCCGGGAGGGCGCCTATGCCGAAACCGTCGCGAACCAGACGCGTCATCGCCGCCACGGAGTTCACGCAACTGATCCGTGGCGCACTGACATTGCCGGCGTGCAGCAGGTTGAGGATGTCCTGATGCGGACGGGAATTCTTCGAGAAGGTGATGATGCGCTCCTTGGCCAACTCGTCCATGGATGCATAGCCGCGGTGGTACAGCGAGCCGGTCGGCACTATCCATTGCACCGGGAAGTTCGCCAGTTCCAGATTGCGCACGCTGTCGCCGTGGACCATCTCGGTCTGCAAGATGATATCCAGATAGCCCTTGTGCAACTGATCGCAGAGATTACGCGCGGTATCGGCGGTCAACTCGATTTCCACCGCCGGGTAGCGCTCCATGATCCTGGTGACGAAGGGACTCAGCCAGGTGTGGATCACCGTGTCCATCGCCCCCACCCGGATACGCCCCTGGACCTTTCCGCTATCGCCGATGGATTGCTTCAGCGCCTGCATGGTGTCGATCATGCGTTCGGCGTACTCGAGCACCTTCTGCCCTTCCGGCGTCAGCGAAACCCCCTTCGAGTCGCGCAGAAACAGGCGCACCCCAACTCGTCCTCCAGCGCGGCAATTCGACTCGAGACAGAGGCCTGGGTGCTGAACAACTTTTCCGCAGTGAGACGAAAGCTCTTCAGTCGCGCCACCCATACGAAGGTCTCGAGAAATCTCAGGTTCATGGCCGACAGGACCCTCTTTGCAATGAAGTTCATCTACGGATAAAGCCAAACGCAATCATGCACTTGGTGCAGTGCCACATGCCAGTTTCGCGCCATTCCCAAAATGGCGTATCGAATTTTCTTATCGCCCGCCCCCTGCTTTTTCTCGTTGGACGCATGTGCCTTCGCCTCCCAAGAATGCCCCGGCGGTATCGCAAGCCCCAATAAAAACAAGCATAGAACTGCGCCCTGCCCAGCAACCGCCGCCCAGCTGCGTGCATGGCGTCCAGGAGATACTCCGGATGAGCCCGAACACTCGTATCGCCGTCCTGCTGCTAGCCGGCAGCCTCCCCGCGCTGGCCAACGCCGAGTTCGTCGGCGACAGCACAGGCAGCCTCGAGCTGCGCAACTTTTACTTCAACCGTGACTTTCGCCAACCCGACGCACGCGACAAGGCGGAAGAATGGGCCCAGGGTTTTCTCCTGCGCCTGGAGTCGGGCTATACCGACGGCACTGTGGGTGTGGGCCTCGACGCCACCGGCCTGATGGGCCTGAAACTCGACTCGGGCGGCGGCACCGCGGGCAGCGGCCTGTTGCCGGCCGACCGTTCCGGCGGCTCGCAGGAGGAGTACTCCAAGCTCGACCCGACCGCGAAATTCAGAGTCTCCCGGAGCACCCTGCGGATTGGCTCCCTGGCCTTTCGCAGCCCGATCGTCTCGTCGAACGACTCGCGCCTGCTGCCCGCATCGTTCCGCGGCGCACTGCTGAATGTGCAGGAAATCGACCGGCTCAGCCTGCAAGGCGGCAAGATCGATCGCATCAAGGCCAACAACTCCAGTGACTACACCGAGCTGAGCGCCAACCGTATCGGCGGCAACAGCGATTCGTTCACCTTCGCTGGCGGCGATTACAAACTAACGCCAGAGCTGAGCCTGGGCCTGCACTACGGCCGTTTGCAGGACATCTACCGGCAGCACTACGGCACCCTGGCCTACCTCAAGCCCCTGGGCGCAGGCCAGTCGCTGAAAGCCGACCTGCGCTTCGCCAAGAGCCAGGAAGACGGCAACTTCCGCGACATCGACAACCAGGCCTTCGGCGCCATGTTCACCTACACCCTGGGCGGCCACGCCTTCGGCGCCGGCTACCAGCGCATGAGCGGCGACGATCCATTCCCGTACATCGCCAGCAGCGACCCCTACCTGGTCAACTTCGTCCAGATCAACGACTTCGCCAACATCGACGAACGCTCCTGGCAGGCCCGCTACGACTACAACTTCGCCGCCATCGGCATACCCGGCCTGACCTTCATGAGCCGCTACGTCTCCGGCGACAACGTACAGCTTGGCGCCAGCAACGCCGGCAAGGAGTGGGAGCGCAACACCGACATCGCCTACGTCGTGCAACGAGGCGCTCTGAAAAATCTCGGGGTGAAATGGCGTAATGCGACCGTGCGCTCGAACTTCGGTAACGACCTGAACGAGAACCGCCTGATTCTCAGCTACAGCCTGGCGCTCTGGTAACGCGCTGCACGGCCGCCGGTCAGGCACCGTCGGCCCTTGGCCCTGCCCTTTTCAGCCGTTACCCGCAACCACCTGCAAGCCACAAGCTAAAAGGTGCGGCCTGTACCCATTGGCCACTCAATCGTTACCGCAACACCGCGTGCGCGAGCCTACGGGGCAGTCGACGGGCCATGCCCCCATCGACTTTTCCTATCTCCGGTGCACGTTTTTATTAGTTGGACGTGCCCAGTACGCCGTTCAAGAATGCTGCACGGCCCATTTTCCATGAACAAGCCCGTGCAGTGGCCACTCAACAGCCGTCGTAGCCTGCGTCTGACAGACCAGAGCATGACGCTCCGCCCAGAGGAACACTTCCGTGAATAGCCTGCTTCTCAACTGCGATATCGGCGAAAGCTTTGGCCCCTGGAAAATGGGCATGGACGCCGAGGTCATGCCCTATATCGACTGTGCCAACATCGCCTGCGGCTTCCACGCCTCGGACCCCAGCACCATGCGCAAGACCGTGGCCCTGGCCGTCAGCCATGGCGTGCGCATCGGCGCCCACCCGGGCTATCAAGACCTGGTCGGCTTCGGCCGTCGCTCGATGGACTGCTCGACGCAGGAGGTCGAGGACCTGCTGCTCTACCAGATCGGTGCCCTCGAAGCCCTCTGCCGCAGCCAGGGCACCCGCGTCAGCTACGTCAAACCGCACGGCGCGCTGTACCAGGACATGATGCGCAAGCCGGACATCCTGCGCGCGGTCATGCGCGCCGTGGCCAGCTACGACAAGAGCCTGCCGGTGATGCTGATGAGCACCCGCGACAATCGCCAGGCGCAAGCCATCGGCGACGAATTCGGCATCACCCTGTGGTTCGAGGCCTTCGCCGACCGGGCCTATGACGCGGCCGGCTTTCTGGTCGCGCGCAGCCAGCCCGGCGCGGTGCACCACGACAGCGACGTCATAGTCAACCAGGCCACCACACTGGCCAAAGGCGCTGCGCTGGTCGCCAGCGATGGCAGCGCCCTGACGCTGACGGCGCACACCCTCTGCGTGCATGGCGACAACGCCGGCTCGATCGCCGCGGTGCGGCGCATCCGCCAGGCCTTCGACGGGCTGGTCCAGGCATGACAGCCCGCGCGCCCGTGCTGCGGCTCGAAGTGGCCGGCATCGACAGCCTGATCCTGCGCCTGTTCGACCGCATCGAAGAAAGCAACATGCCCTGGCTGCTCGCCGCCAGCCAGCGCCTGCGCGACGTTTTCGGCGCCGCCCTGATCGACCTGGTGCCGTCCTACACCACTCTGCTGCTGCACTACGACCTGGAACGCGTCTGCGCGTCCCAGGCCCGCGAGCTGATCACTCAGGCATTCGCCGACCTGCAACCGGCCGATACCACTGGTGGCCGCTGCCACGTCTTGCCGACCTGGTACGACCGTAGCGTCGGGCCGGAGCTGGCGTTGCTGGCGCGTCGCAGTGGCCTCAGCGAAACCGAGGTCATCCGCCGCCACAGCAGCCACGAGTACAAGGTCTTCGCCCTCGGCTTCGCCCCCGGATTCGCCTTCATGGGACTGGTCGAGGAAGCCCTGGCCACGCCCCGCCTGAGCACTCCGCGCAAACGCATCGCACCCGGCAGCGTCGGCATTGCCGAACGCCAGACCGCAGTCTATCCGGTGGTCTCGCCGGGCGGCTGGAACCTGCTCGGACGCAGTCCAGCCGTGCTCTTCGGCCAGGCCATCGACGGCTACAGCCTGCTGCAACCGGGCGACCGGGTACGTTTCGAACCCATCGACCGGGCCGAGTTCATCCGTCTCGGCGGCGACGACAGCCCACTGGAGACGACCCCATGAGCCCTTCCACCACGAGTGGCGGACTGCGCGTCGAACGCAGCACGCCCTTTGTCCAGCTGCAGGATGCCGGCCGCTACGGTGTGCGCCACCTGGGTGTGACCCAGAGCGGCGCCCTGGACTGGATATCCATGTACTGGGCCAACTGGCTGCTGGGCAACGCGCTCGGTGCCGCGGTGCTGGAGATCACCCTGGGCAACCTCGAGCTGCTCTGCGACCAGGACGGCTGCCTGGCCCTGGCCGGCGCCGACCTCGGCGCCAGCCTCGATGGTCAGCCCCTGGCGCCCTGGCGCAGCTTCAGGGTGCGCCGGGGTCAGCAGCTCAGGTTCGCCCAGCCCCGTCATGGCGCCCGCGCCTACCTGGCCGCTCCCGGCGGCTTCGCCGCCCCGCACGTGCTCGGCAGCTGCGCCTGCATCGCCCGCGAGCAGCTGGGCGGCCTGCAGGGCAACGGTAAGCCGCTTTCGGCCGGTGAGCGGTTGACCTGGTCCTCGGCCGAGCCTCGGCAGCGCACGATGGATGAACGCCTGATTCCTGAATTCAGTCCTGCGCCGCGCCTGCAACTGGTCATGGGCGCGCAGATCGGCGATTTCAGCGGACAGAGCCTGTTCGATGCATTCAACACCAGTTGGAAGATCGACTCGCGCTCCGATCGCATGGGCATGCGCCTGCTCGGCCCCAGGCTGCAATGCCGACGCACCAGCATGGTTTCCGAAGGGATTCCACTGGGCGCCGTGCAGGTGCCGCCGGATGGCCAGCCGATCGCCCTGCTCAACGATCGCCAGACCATCGGCGGCTACCCGCGGCTCGGCGCCCTCAGCCCTCAAGCGGTGGCACGCCTGGCGCAGTGCCTGCCCGGGGAGGAGCTGCGCCTGGCGCCCGTGCCGCAGGAGTCGGCGCAGGAGGCGCACCTGCGCCTGCTCGACCAGTGGCGTCGGGGCTGACCCCGACTCGCCCACTCGTTTGGTATACCTCGCCTCGACGCGCCAGCCAGATTACTATCCGTGCGCGATTTCCGCGCCGCGCCGGATTCAGGCGCGGGCGGCGCAGACAGCACTCAAGTTGTCAGATGACCGGCCGATGTCAGCAGCAGATGCCCGAAGGAGGTGAGGAGTACCATGCAGTTCTTCCTGTCCTGGAAACAGAAGTTTCGCTTGCTTATCGTGATTATGCTGCTCAGCCTGGCGCTGATGGCAGCCTCATCATTCTGGGCGAGCCAGCGCCTGAGCAACGCACTGCAGGCCCGCGAGAATGCCACCGCCTACGCCGGCGCCTCCTTCGCGCTGATGAACGATTGGCTGAAGCTGACCCCGCAGCGCCAGGCACTCACTCCCGAAACCAAGGATATCTTCCCCCAGCGCCTGAGCGCCCTCGACCAACGCACCGGACAGTTCGTCGCCCAGGCGCAGGCGCTGGGACACGGCGAGATCGCCGAGCGCGCCCTGCAAATCGAGCAGTTGCTGCGCAGCGACACTGAGTTGCAGCGGCAATGGCTGGCGCTGAGCGAACAACTCGGACTGAGCCCGCTCGAAGGCAAGCGCCTCGCCCTGGCGAGCGCCGCGGAGAAGCTCGAGTCGATCAACATCAGTCTGATCCGCCCTTTCATTGCCACCGCGCTCAACAACCAGCGCGACTACCTGGCCACCTTCGACAACAGCTACGCAGCCAAGACCGAGACGGCCATCGACGAGCTGCAGGCCGAGATTGACGAGCTGGACTGGCGCGATAACCAGATCGGCCAGTCCGTCGCCAGCTTCGCTGAGGCCTTCGCCCAGGCGCATGCGCTGATCCAGGAGATCAGCGATATAGGCACGCAACTGACCAGCCTGGGCTGGCAGATCGAACAGCAGGTCGAGGAGCAGAACCTCGAGCTGCAGGATGGCCTGCTCGCCAGCACGTCCCTCAAGGCGCAGCAGGTGCGCCGCTCCTCACACTGGATCATGGGCCTGAGCTTCGCCGGCGTCGCGCTGTTCCTGCTGCTGACCCTGAGCCAGGCCTCGCGCGCCCTGATGGCGCAGCTGAACGGCGTCACCCGCCTGCTCAGCCAGGTCGCTTCCGGCAACCTCACCGGCGCCCTGCCGGTCGGGCGCAACCCCAAGGATGAGTTCAACCAGCTGGGCGAGGCCTGCAACCGGATGATCCAGGGCATCGGTCAGATCGTCCGCCAGGTGATCGAGGCCAATCGCGAACTGGCGCAACTGCACAGCTACCTCAGCGAGGCCATGCGCCACCTGGGCGAGAACAGCAGCCAGGTGGAAGCACAGACCGAGCAGGCCGCCTCGGCCTCCCAGCAAATCTCGGCGACCGTCAACGAGATGGCGCAGCGCAGCTCGGACGTCGGCGGTGCCACCCAGGCTGCCTACGAATCGGCGCGCCAGGGCAGCCAAATCATCGGCGCCAGCGTCGCCAGCATGGGTCGGTTGTCGCAGCTGATCCAGGCGACCCACGCCCAGGTCGTCCAGCTCACCCAGTCCAGCGGCAAGGTGACCAGCATCATCGACGTGATCAACAGCCTGGCCGACCAAACCAACCTGCTCGCCCTGAACGCCGCCATCGAGGCCGCCCGCGCCGGCGACGCCGGCCGCGGCTTCTCGGTGGTGGCTGACGAGGTACGCTCGCTGGCGCAGAAGACCGTGGCGGCGACCACCGATATCGCGCGCATCGTCGACGAATTCAAGCAGCAGACCCAGAGCATGGACGAGCTGATGACCCGCGGGCTGTCCCTGGCCGCGGAGAGCGAGGGGCATGCCGGTCAGGTGGCCGGGGCCATCGAGAAGATCACCCAGTCGATGGAGCGGCTGACCGGCGAGATGAACCAGGTGGTGGTGGCCATCGAGGAGGTTTCCGCCACCACCGAGGACATCGCCGACAAGATGGAGGAGATCAACGTCCACACCGGTCAGACCAAGGGCCTGCGCCTGACACTGGCGCAGCACACCCAGGGCCTGTCCACCCAGGTCGACACGCTGAGTCGTAGCGCCCAACAGTTCCAGGTCGGCTGAGCGCATTCGCCGCGGACGCGCTCGCACGCTGGCGACGGCGGCGGTGCTGCCTGAATCCCCGCCCATGGCGGGCGGGTGGCGGGGCGCATAGCCGGCGCCTCGGCAAATGCATTAAAGTCTAGGCCGTCGCTGCGCCCGGCACGACGCGCCCCCTCCAGCAAAGAGCCCGACGATGGAACACCGTGAAGCGCTCGTCGCCCTGCGACACTTTCTTGCGAGCCAGATCCTCGGCCAGGAAAAACTCATCGAACGCCTGCTTATCGCCCTGCTCGCCGACGGCCACCTGTTGGTCGAGGGCGCCCCGGGCCTGGCCAAGACCAAGGCGATCAAGGAGCTGGCCGAAGGCATAGAGGCCGAGTTCCACCGCATCCAGTTCACCCCCGACCTGCTGCCCGCGGACATCACCGGCACCGAGATCTACCGCCCGGAAACCGGCAGCTTCGCCTTCCAGCAGGGACCGATCTTCCACAACCTGGTGCTGGCCGACGAGATCAACCGTGCCCCGGCCAAGGTGCAGTCGGCGCTGCTCGAGGCCATGGCCGAGCGCCAGGTCAGCGTCGGCCGCAGCACCTACGAGCTGTCGCCGCTGTTCCTGGTCATGGCCACGCAGAATCCGATCGAGCAGGAAGGCACCTACCCGCTGCCCGAAGCCCAGCTCGACCGCTTCCTGATGCATGTGCGCATCGGTTTCCCGGACGCCGCGGTGGAGCGCAAGATCCTCCTGCAGGCGCGCGGCGAGGCCCTGCACGGCGAGACCAAGCCGGAACAGCGGGTCAGCCAGCAGGCGATCTTCGTCGCCCGCCGCGAGATCCTCGGGCTGTACATGGCCGACGCCGTGGAGGAATACCTGGTACAGCTGGTGATGGCCTCGCGCACCCCGGCCAAGTACGACCTGGAGCTGGCCGAGTGGATCGCCTACGGCGCCAGCCCGCGCGGCACCATCGCCCTGGACCGCTGCGCGCGGGCCCACGCCTGGCTGGCCGGGCGCGACTTCGTCAGCCCGGAAGACATCCAGGCGGTATTGTTCGACGTGCTGCGCCACCGCATCATCCTGTCGTTCGAGGCGGAGGCCGCGGGCGTCGACCAGGATCGCGTGGTACAGCGTATTCTCGATGTGGTCGCCGTCGCTTGAGTCCCATGCAGGTCCTGCCGACGCAACCCGGGGTGCGGGTCAATCTCGCCGAGCTGATCGAGATGCGCCACCGCGTGCGCGAGGTCCAGCTGTTCTCCACCCCGGCGCGGCGCAGCCCGCTGATCGGCCTGCACCACTCGAAGCTGCGCGGCCGCGGCGTGGACTTCGACCAGGTGCGTGTCTACCAGTCCGGCGACGACGTGCGCAGCATCGACTGGCGGGTCACCGCGCGCACCCAGGAGCCGCACACCAAGCTGTTCCACGAGGAGCGCGAACGCCCCATCTATATTCTGGTGGAACAGAGCCCGCGGCTGTTCTTCGGCTCCGCGCTGGTGTTCAAGTCGGTGCTCGCCGCCCAGGCCGCCAGCCTGATCGGCTGGGCCGCGCTGGCCAACAACGACCGCATCGGCGGCCTGGTGTTCGGCAATCACGAACAGCACGAAATCAAGCCGCGGCGCAGCAAGCAGAGCCTGCTGCAACTGCTCAACCGCCTGGCGCGGGCCAACCAGGCGCTGCACGGCGATCAGCTGCCGCGCCGCGATGACCTCGCCCTGGCCCTGCGCCGTGCCCGTGAGGTGCTGCGCCCCGGCAGCCTGGTGGCGCTGCTGTGCGACGAGCGCAGCCTGAACGACAGCGGCGAGCAACAGCTGCAGCTGCTGGCCCGGCACACCGACCTGCTGCTGCTGCCGCTGTCCGACCCCCTCGACCACGCCCTGCCGGCCGCCGGTCTGCTGCGTTTCGCCGCGCAGGATGCGCAACTGGAACTCGACACCCACGACGCCGAGCTGCGCCAGAGCTATCGCGCCCTGGGCGAAGCCCGCCAGGCGCGCTGGCAGCGCCTGGCGCAGAAGCTCGGCGTGCCCCTGTTGCCGCTCAGCACCCAGAGCGAGCTGATCGAACAGCTGCGCCACCTGCTCAATGTGCACCAGCCGAGGAAGCAGCCTTGAACCCGCTGGACCAGCTCGAGCCGCTGATCGCCCCGGCCCCGGTCGGCTGGTGGCCGCCGGCCCCCGGCTGGTGGCTGCTCGCCCTGCTCCTGCCGCTGTTGCTCTGGGGCCTGGCGCGCCTGCTCAAACGCCTTGCACGCAACGGCGGCGCGCCGCGCACGGAGCAGCTCGACCCGCTGCGCCAGGCCGCCCTGGCCGAGCTGGAAGGGTTAGCCAAGCCCTACTACGGCGCCGAGGCCGGCCCCTGGCTGCAGCAGCTCAACGCCCTGCTCAAACGCCTGTGCCGCCAGCGCTACCCGGACAGCCACAGCCATACCCTGAGCAGCCGCGCCTGGCTGGCGTTTCTCGACAACCGTTGCCCGGCGGCCGGGCTGACCCGCTGGATGATCCTGGTCGAAGGCGCCTACCGCCCCCACTGCCGCCTCGACGACAAGGCCATCGACGGCCTCAACCAGGCCGTCGCCACCTGGATTCGCAAGCATGTTTGAATTCGCCTGGCCCTGGCTGTTCCTGCTTGCGCCGCTGCCCTGGCTGCTGCGCCTGGTGCTGCCGGCGGCCGACAGCGGTGAGGCGGCGCTCAAGGTCGGCTTTCTCGACGAACTCGAGGCCCTCGCCGGGCGCCGCGCCCGCGCACGCCTGCCGGCCTGGCGCCAGCAGGCGCCGTTCGCCCTGCTGTGGCTGCTCCTGCTCGGCGCCGCGGCCCGCCCGGAATGGGTCGGCGAGCCGCTGCCATTGCCGGCCAGCGGTCGCGACCTGCTGCTGGCGGTGGATGTGTCGGGGTCGATGGACTACGCCGACATGCGCTGGGAAGACCAGGAGGTCAGTCGCCTGACCCTGGTCAAGCAGTTGCTCGGCGATTTCATCGAAGGCCGCCGCGGCGACCGGGTCGGCCTGATCCTGTTCGGCAGCCAGGCCTACCTGCACGCCCCGCTGACCTTCGACCGCCGCACCGTGCGCATCTGGCTGGAGGAGGCGGTGATCGGCATCGCCGGCAAGAACACCGCCATCGGCGATGCCATCGGCCTGGCCGTCAAGCGCCTGCGCCAGCGCCCGGCCGACAGCCGCGTGCTGGTGCTGATCACCGACGGCGCCAATACCGGCGGCGAGATCGAGCCGATGACCGCCGCACGCCTGGCCGCCGAGGAAGGGGTGCGGATCTACCCCATCGGCATCGGTGCCGACCCGCAGCAAGGCGGCGTGCTCGGCCTGTTCGGCTTCAATCCGGGCCTGGACCTGGACGAGCCGACCCTGCACGCCATAGCCGAGGTCAGCGGCGGTGAATATTTCCGCGCGCGCAGCGCCGACGACCTGCGCCGCATCGAAGCCAGCCTCGACCGCCTCGAACCGGTCAGCCAGCAACCGACCCTGGCCCGTCCGGCACTGGCCCTGTACCCCTGGCCGCTGGGCGCTGCCCTGCTGTTCAGTCTGGCGTTGGTCATCGGCGAACAGGGCGCCGCCCTGGGCCGGCGGCTGCAATCACTGACGCCACGCCGCTGGCGGAAACAACCATGATCGAACTGTCGCCCACCGCCCTGTGGCCGCACTGGCTGCGGCCCTTCTGGTTGCTGCTGGTACCCCTGCTGGCCTGGCTGCTCTGGCGGCTCTGGCACCGCGAGAAACGCGCCGGCCGCTGGCAGCTGCTGCTGCCGGCGGCCTTCCACGCCGCCCTGCTCAGTGGCGGCCAGAGCCGCGCCAGCCGCCTACCCTGGGTGGCCCTCGGCCTGGCCTGGCTGCTGGCCGTGCTGGCGCTGCTCGGGCCGAGCTGGCAGCGCCTGGAGCAGGACACGCTGAAGCCGGCCGACCCGCTGGTGGTGCTGCTGGAGCTGACGCCGGCGATGCTCGCCGGCGACGCCTCGCCCACTCGCCTGGAACAAGCCAGGCGCAAGATTCTCGACCTGCTCGAAGCCCGCCAGGATGCGCAGACCGCGCTCGTGGTCTACGCCGGCAGCGCCCACACCCTGGTGCCCCTGTCCGACGACCTGGCCACCAGTCGCAACCTGCTGGAAGCGCTCAAGCCCTCGATCATGCCCGAACCGGGCCGGCGGGCCGACCTGGCCGTGGCGAAGGCCCTGACGCTGCTCGAGCAAGGCGGCCAGGGTCAGGGCCGCCTGCTGCTGATCGGCAGCGCCCTGGATGAGCGGGAGCGCCAGGGCATCGGCGAGGCACTCGAGGACCGCCGCGAGCGCTTGCACATACTCGGGGTCGGCACACCCCAGGGTGCCCCCATCGTTCAGCAAGACGGCAGCTTCCTCAAGGATGCCCAGGGCGCCATCCTCATCCCGCGCCTGGACAGCGCCGCCTTCAGCCGCCTGGCCCGGGAGGTCGGCGGCGCCTACCGCAGGCTCCGCCTGGACGACGGCGACCTGCGCAGCCTCGGCCTGCTCGACGCCCCCCGGCAGTTGCGCGACGATGGCGATTCGGTACCGCTGCAGGCCTGGGCCGACCAGGGACACTGGCTGCTGCTGCCGCTGCTGCTGCTGGCCGCCTGCGCCGGACGGCGCGGCTGGCTGTTCTGCTTGCCGCTGTTGCTGCTGGCAGTGCCCCAGAGCGGCCTGGCGGCGCCCCTGGACGACCTCTGGCTGCGTCCCGACCAGCAGGGCCGGCGCCTGCTCGAGGCCCAGCGCCCGGCCGAGGCCGCCCAGCGTTTCGACGACCCGCAGTGGCAGGGCCTGGCCCTGTACCAGGCCGGCGACTACGCCGCCGCCGCCGAGCGCTTCGCCCAGGGCGATAGCGCCGCCGCCCATTACAATCGCGGCAACGCCCTGGCCCGCAGCAACGAACTGGAAGCCGCGCTGGACGCCTACGAGCGGGCCCTGGAGCTACAGCCGGAACTGCCCCAGGCGCAGAAGAACAAGGCGCTGGTCGAGCAACTGCTGTCCCAGGGACAAGAGCCGGCGCGCGCCGAAGAGCCGGACAACTCCGCGCCCCAGGACGAGCAGGACGCGACCGCGCCCTCCGGGGCCACCCCGCCCGAGGAGCGCCCCGGCAACCCGTCCCCCGGACAAGCACCCCCGGCGCTCCCCAGGAGCCCGCGGGCGAGGAACGGCCCGGCCCCGGAGACGACGGCGCGCCGCCCCCGGAGCCACCCGCCGCGCCGGGCGCCGACGAGCAGCTGATCGCCGCCGAGCAGGCCCTCGACGGCGAGCGCCGCCAGGCCCTGGAACAATGGCTGCGGCAGATTCCCGACGACCCGGCGGAACTGCTCAAGCGTAAATTCTGGTATCAACAGCAACAGCGTCAGGAACAGATCCGATGACCCGCCTGCTCTGCACCCTGCTCCTCGCCCTGCTCGCCCTCCAGGCCCGCGCCGAGGGCCTGAGCGCCAGCGTCGACCGCACCCGCCTGAGTGCCGGCGAGAGCGTCGAGCTGACCCTGGAATCGAGCGACGTGACCCAGTTCGGCAAGCCCGAGCTGGCGCCGCTCGAGGAGCTCTTCGAGGTCCTCGGCACCCGCCAGTTCAACCGCTTGAGCACCCTGGACGGCGAGTCGCGGGCGACCACCCGCTGGGTCATCACCCTGCAGCCCAAGCGCAGCGGTTACGTGGTGGTGCCGCCTCTGCGCCTGGGCGAGATGCGCAGCCAGCCGATCACCCTGCACGTGCAGGAACCCGCTGCCGACACGGGCGGCAGCCAGATGGCGCCGGTGTTCATCGACGCCAGCCTGGACCAGGAAAGCGTCTATGTGCAGGCCCAGAGCGTGCTGACCCTGCGCATCTACCATTCCGTGTCGCTGTACGACGACAGCAGCCTGACCCCGCTGGAAATGGCCGAGGCCCGGGTCGAAGCCCTGGGCAAGCCGCAGACCTACGAGAAGGACATCAACGGCATCCGCCATGGCGTGATCGAATTGCGCTACGCGATCTTCCCGCAGCGTAGCGGCGAGCTCAGCATTCCCTCGCAGGTGTTCACCGCCACCCTGGTCGACCGCTCGCGCAGCGGCGACTACCAGCCGTTCGGCCCGCGCCCGGGCAAGGTGACGCGGGTGCGGTCGCCGCAGATCCCCCTGCAGGTCAAGGCCAAACCGGCCGGCTATCCGAGCGATGCGCCCTGGCTGCCCGCCCGGGCGCTGAGCCTTCGCGAGGCATGGAGCCCCGAGCCGCAAGGCGCCAAGAGCGGCGACTCGCTGACCCGCAGCCTGACGCTCAAGGTCGATGGCCTGTCCAGCGCCCAGCTGCCGCCCCTGCCGGCCACCAGTGTCGAGGGCCTGCGGCGCTACCCGGATCAACCCCAGCTGGACAATAAGGCCAGCGAACGCGGCCTGCTCGGCAGCCGCGAAGAGCGCGAAGCATTGGTCCCCAGTCGCAGCGGGCAGTTCGCCCTGCCCGCGGTGGAGGTGGTCTGGTGGAACACCCAGGAGGACCGCCTGGAACGCAGCAGCCTGCCGCCCCGTACCCTGGAGATCGCCAAGGACCCCGGCCTGGAGGTCGAACCGCTGCCCTCCGAGGTAGCGGCCCAGCCCCTGGAAGACGGCGCCGCGCTCTGGCCCTGGCAGCTGAGCAGCGCGCTGCTCGGCCTGACCACCCTGCTCGGCTTCGCGCTGTGGTGGCACGCCCGGCGCCAGCCCGCGGTGCTGCGCGGCAGCCAGGCCGGCCCCAGCCCCCGCACCCTGCTCGACGACCTCAAGCGTGCCTGCCTGGCCAACGACCCCCACGCCAGCCGCCATGCCCTCGACGCCTGGGCGCGCCAGCAACCCGAGACCCTGGCCGAGATGACCGCCCGCTTCGTGCCGCTGTCCGATGCCCTGGACGGCCTGAACAGCGCGCTGTACAGCGAAGCCGGCGAGCATTGGCAGGGCGAGGGGCTCTGGCAGGCCATCGGCAGCCTGCCCACGCCGCCGGGCAATGGCGGCCCGGCGGCGGCGGAAGCCGGTCCCCTGCCGCCGCTGTACCCGCGCTAGCCGAACGAGGGCGTCTGGGCGAACGCCCACGCACGCCACGCAGTCGCCCACCGCCCAGCAACCGCCAGTGCACGTGGCCCCTCCAGCGGCAGCAACGGCAGCCTGGCTCCGAAACACGCCAGCGGACCGACACTTACCAGGCAAAAAAAACGCGGCCCGTGGGCCGCGTCTCGCTCTGCTTGCCGGGATCAGGCCGGGGCCACTGCCAGTGCCTTGGCCCGCAGCTTCTCCGGGTTGATCAGGAAGCGTGCCAGGGCCGGCAGCAGCCAGACCGCACCGAGCATGTTCCAGAGGAACATGAAGGTCAGCATCAGGCCCATGTCGGCCTGGAACTTGATCGCCGAGAAGATCCAGGTGGCCACGCCGATCGCCAGGCACACGCCGGTGAACAGCACCGCCTTGCCGGTCGACTTGAGGGTCTCGTAGTAGGCTTCCTGCAGCGACATGCCCTGGCGCAGGTAGGCCTCCAGGCGGCTGTAGATGTAGATGCCGTAGTCGACCCCGATACCCACGCCGAGGGCGATCACCGGCAGCGTGGCGACCTTCACGCCGATGTCCATGTAGGCCATCAGCGCGTTGCCCAGCACCGAGGTCAGCACCAGCGGCAGGATCACGCAGAGGGTGGCGGCGATGGAGCGGAAGGTCAGCAGGCACATGAAACTCACCGCCGCGTACACCGCGACCAGCATGGTGGTCTCGGAGGCGGCGATCACCTCGTTGGTGGCCGCCTCGATGCCGGCGTTGCCGGCGGCGAGCACGAACTGCAGGTTATCCGAGCTGTTCTCCTTGGCGAACGCCTCGGCCACCTTGACCACCCGCTCCAGGGTTTCGGCCTTGTGGTCGTTGAGGAACACCAGTACCGGCGCCACCGAGCAGTCGGCGTTGTACAGGCCTTCGGCCCGGGCGATGGAGTTGTTCAGCACGTCCTGGTTGCGCGACAGGGTTTCCCATTTCAGGTTGCCCTCGTTCATGCCCTTGATCACCTGGCGCGACACCGTGACCATGGAAATCGCCGACTGCACGCCCTCGGTGTTCTCCATCTGCCACATCAACTCGTCCATGGCGGCCATGGCCGGGTAGGTCGAGCAGCGCTCCGTGGCGGTCTTGGCCATCACCACCAGCACGTCGGAGCTGGTCGAGTAGTTGCGGATGACGAAGTCGTTGTCCAGGTTGTAGCGCGAGTCCGGGTGCAACTCCGGGGCGCCCTGGTCGAGGTCGCCGATCTTCAGGTTCTGGCCGTACCAGATGCCGCCGCCGAAGGCGCCGAGGGCGATGACCACGGAGATCGGCGCGACCATCGGGTGGGCGAAGTTGGAGATCAGGCGCCACAGAGGGTGATCCTTGGCGGCCTCCTCGCGACTCTTCTTCACCGCGCGCTGGCCGATGCCGACATAGGAGATCAGCACCGGCAGCAGGATCAGGTTGGTCAGGATGATCACCGCCACGCCCATGGACGCGCCGATGGCCAGCTCGCGGATCACGCCGATGTCGATCAGCAGCAGGGTGACGAAGCCCACGGCGTCGGACAGCAGCGCCACCAGCCCGGGAATGAACAGTTGGCGGAAGGCCATGCGCGCCGCCGACAGGGCATCGGTCGCCTCGCCCGAGGCCATGGCGATGCCGTTGATCTTCTGCACCCCGTGGGAGATGCCGATGGCGAACACCAGGAAGGGCACCAGCATCGAATAGGGGTCCAGGCCGAAGCCCAGGGTGTGCAGCAGGCCGAGCTGCCAGATCACCGCGACCAGGGTGGTCACCACCACCGCCAGGGTGCTCTTCACGCAGTGGGTGAACCACAGCAGCAGGACGAAGGTGATGCCGATGGCCACGGCGAAGAACAGCGCCACGCCGATCAGGCCATCGATCAGGTCGCCGACCTTCTTGGCGAAGCCGATGATGTGCACCTTGACGTCGGGGTTCTGCGCCTGGAACTTCTCGCGGATCTTTTCCTCCAGTTCATGGGAGAACTGCTGGTAGTCCAGGCGCACCAGACGGCTCTGGTCTTCGGGGTCCGGATAGGACTCGAGCAGCGGCACGTCGACGATGCTCGACTTGAAGTTGTTCGCCACCAGGCGGCCGATCTGCCCGGACTTGAGGATGTTGCTGCGCAGCTCCTCCAGGCTCTCGCCGGAGCCATCGTAGGTCTGCGGAATCACCTCGCCGCCGGCGAAACCTTCCTCGGTGACCTCGGTCCAGCGCACGCTGGGGCTCCACAGCGACTTCAGGCCGGAGCGGTCGACCCCGGGGATGTAGAAGACCTCGTCATGGATCTGCCGCAGGGTCTCCATGTACTCCTTGCTGAAGATGTCGCCCTCGACCGCTTCCACCGAGATGCGCACGGTGTTGCCCAGGTTGGCCAGGTCGTTGCGGTGCTCGAGCATCTTCTGGATGTAGGGATGGCCCAGCGGGATCATCTTCTCGAAGCTGGTCTGCGGACGCACCTGCGCCGCCTGGTAGAACAGGAACAGGCTGATCAACAGGCACAGCAGAATCACCGCCGGGCGGTTGTTGAAGATCAGGCGTTCGAGGAGCGACGCAGGTTGGTGTTGATGCTTACTCATGCGGAGGCTCCCGGCTTATTGTTGTGGACCCAGTTCGGCACCGGTCGGCGTGGCGGCATGCACGCCGCCCTGCCCCACCAGCACCAGATTGCCGTTGTCCAGTGCGGTGACCCCGGCCAGGGACAAGCGGTCGGGGCGGTTGGTCAGGCTGAAACTGCGGCCGCTGTCGCTGCTCTTGAGCACGGTGCCGCCATGCCCGACCACCACGATCGAGCCGTCGGCCAGGCGGCCGCCGTCGGCCAGGCCGAATTCCAGCGGACCGTTGTTCGGAGTGTCGATTTCGATCTGCTGCCAGCTGTCGCCGAAGTCGACGGAGCGGAACAGGTGACCGCGCAGGCCGTAGACCAGCAGGCCGCCCGCCTCGCCGGTGTCCAGGGCGCCGAACAGCGAACCCTCGTACGGCCCCTGCAGGGTCTCCCAGCTCTGCCCCCCGTCGCGCGAGCGGAACATCGCGCCCAGCTCGCCGACGATGAACAGGCCGGAATCCTTGACCTCGACGATGGCGTTGAGGTGATAGCCGTCCTCGTTGTCCATGCGCTCGCTGACGTCCTCCCAGCTCGCTCCGCCATCGCGGGTTTCCAGCAGCGCGCCGTAGGCGCCGATGGCCAGCCCCTGGTTGCGGTCCTTGAACCAGAGGTCGAGCAGCGGCGCCTCGCGCTCGCGGTCCTCGAACTGCTTGACCCAGGTCGCACCGCCATCGCGGCTGGCGAGGATCAGGGCGTCGTGGCCGACGGCCCAGCCGTTCTGCTCATCGACGAAGAACACCGCGGTGAGCATCTGCCGCGTCGGCACCTTGGCCTGGACCCAGCTGCTCGCATTGTCATCGGAATAGAGGATGTGGCCGCGGTCACCCACCGCGACCAGGCGCTTGCCGGCCCGGACCACATCCAGCAGCAGGCGCTGCGCGGCCTTCGCCGACTCGATGGCGTAGCGGGTAGCGGGTTCGGCGGCCTGCGCCGGCGCAGGCAAGGTGGAAAGCGTCAGAATGGACAGCACACTGCACAGCGAGAGCACTCTGGCCAGCGGCGAGTGGACGCGCAGCGCCGACATAGACGACAGCCGCGCAACATGTCCGGTGTGGGTGCGCCGCATGACGGGCTCACTCATAAACCTTCCCCCTTGTTGTTATAGGTGGTCCTGCCTGTTGGCAGGCGCCTATGCTACTGAGCTTTGGAAAGGCCTGACAATCGGCGCGTCGTTATGTTTTGTTAAGGGAAACCCCCGTGATTGACGGCCCACTCGACCCGCTGATGCAAAAAGGCCGCTACTTTTGTAGCGGCCTTCGCCTGACACTACGGGAGATTAGCGGGTACCGCGCCGACGCAGGGCGGCCGGCTTGAAGTAGCCGTCGTCCGGAATCGGCTGGCTGAAGTCGATGGTGCTCGACTCCTCGTTGTCCAGGTTCTGCACGTGGTAACGACGCGCCTGCAGGTCATGGAACACATCCAGCGCGGACCAGGTGGTCGGCAGGTCGTAGTAGTTCTTCAGGTAGGCCAGCGATACGCGCCACAGCTCGCCGCGACCGTCGTACTGGTCGACCACGGCGGCCTGCCAGCTGTCCTCGTCGAGGTACAGGGTGCGCTTGGAGTAGATGTGCCGCGCGCCGGACTTGAGCGTACCCTCGACCACCCAGACGCGGTGCAGTTCGTTGCGGGTCAGCGCCGGATTGAGGTGGCCCACCTGCAGCAGGTCGGCGTACTTCACGTCCGGGCTGGTGACGGTGTAGTTGTTGTAGGGGATGTAGATTTCCTTCTTGCCCACCAGCTTCCAGTCGTAGCGGTCCGGCGCACCGTTGAACATGTCGGTGTCGTCGGCGGTGCGCAGGCCATCGGCGGCGGCGATCGGCGTGTCATAGGCCAGGTTCGGGGCACGGCGCACGCGGCGCTGACCGGCGTTGTAGCCCCAGGCCTGGCGCGGCTCCTTGACCTGGTCCAGGGTCTCGTGCACCAGCACCGCGCCACCGGCCAGGCGCGCCGGGCTCTTGGTGAAGGACAGGTAGTAGAACATGATGTTGTTCAGGTCGGCGTACGAACCCTGGGGGGCGTAGAACTTGAACATGGCCTCCTGCTGCGAGGTCACCAGGGAGTAGCTGCCGTTGCGCTGCACCGCCACTTCCGAGGCACGACGCACGATGTAGCTGCCACGGTAGCGGGCGATATGGTTCCACAGCGCCTCGACGCCATTCTGCGGAATCGGGAAGGGGATGCCGCCGTAGGCATCGGAGAAACCGTTGCCGCCGTCCAGCAGCTTGGCGCTGGCGGCGTTCTTGATGCTGTTGTCGTACACCCACTGCGGCGCGGAGCCGGAGCGACGGCTCTGGTACACCGGCATCTGGTAGCTGCTCGGGTAGGCGTTGAACAGGGCGATCTGACCCGGGGTCAGGTTGTCCTTGTACTGTTCCAGGTTGGACTTGCTGATGGTGAACAGCGGCTTGTCGCCGGCGAAGGGGTCGACATGGTGCTGGCCCGGCTTGCTGTAGCCGGCCGGGGCCTGGGTGATCCCGCCGGTCCACTCGGGAATGGTGCCGGCGGCATTGCCCGCCTTCTCGGCGCCGAAAGGCGTCAGGCTGGCGCCCAGCTTGGCCGCCTCCTGCGGCGCCACTGCCGCCAGCGCGCTGCCGGCGGACAGCGCCAGGACAACGGCGGCGCCCATCAAGGTGTGCTTGTTCAGCATCGTATTTCTCCGTAATCAGATTGCGCCGGGCACCTGGCGGCACCCGTAAAATTTCTCGTTAGGCCTAGAAGGAGTACTTGACGTTGACGCCGATGTTGTCGCGGTCGCGCGTCGAGTTGTTCTGCCCGGCGCCATAGAACTCGGTGTACTGCAGCTCGGCCTCCAGGCTGTTGAGGTAGCTGGCGCGCAGGCCGAGGGTGTAGGCCTTGCGCCCCTCGATGAAGTTGCCGGTCTGGTGCGAGTTGCCCTCGAAGTCGTGCTTGTACACGGCGAATGGCGACAGGTTGACCCCGGCGTAGACGTCGTTCCAGGTGCCCGACAGCATCAGGGTGTAGCCATAGGCGTTCTTGTTGACCTGGTCGTCGCGGTCGAAGCCCGAGACATAGGCGCTGTTGGGGCGGCCGGAGTAGTAGCGGGTGCCGTTGCGCGAGTTGTACTGCAGGTCGCTGCCGCGCAGGTGCTCGGAGGCCAGCTCGGCGACGCCGAACAGCGAGTCGAAGCCCAGGGTCGGGCCGAAGTTGTAGATGCTGCCCAGGGAGGCGTTGAAGGCCTCGACGCGCTCGGCGTTGCTGATGGTGTCAGTCAGCACCACGCTCTGCCCGCCGATGTTCACCGTCTGCCCGGCCGCCATGAAGGCCGCCTGGCTCAGCAGGTCGCCGAGCAGGTCGTTGGTGGTGGCGATGCCCACCGGCAGGTTCGGCCGGTAGGACAGCTCGCCGAACACCGAGGCCTCGCCGACCGTGGTGTTGAAGCTCATGCCATACATGCGGATGTCTTCGGCGTATTCCCGACGGCCGATGACGTTGTTGGCCAGATCGACCGCGGCAGCGCCGCCCACCGCGCTGTTCACCGCGCCGCTCAGGGCGCCGGCATAGGCGGCGGCCAGCGCGGGGTTGAGTGCGGGGTTGGCGATCACCGCCTGCAGGGTGGCCAGCGGCACGCCGGCCTGGGCGGCGACCGCCTGCTGGACCTGCGGCGTCAGCGCCGGTGTCACCGCGGCACCGATCGCCGCCGGATTCAGGCCGGCGAAGCTGTCGTCCACCTCGGCGAAGATGGTCGGCTCCTTGGCGTGGTAGTTGACGAAATAGAACCCGAACTCGGTGGAGTTCAGCTCCTCGGCGATATAGCGGAAGGCCACGCCGAACTGGCCGTCGTTGCGCGCGTTGATGTCGCCGCCGATGCTGGCCACCTTAAAGGTGCCGTTGCTGTCGAAGAACTCCGTGCCGCCCAGACCGCCGACGTTGCCCGCTACCAGCCCCTGGTACAGCGGCTGCAGCGAAGCCAGCGCGGGCTGCTCGGTGTAGGCGGTATTGCCGCCATCGGCGAACAGGTCGGTCTCGGAGAAGTAGGTGCCCACCGGATCGATGGCCGATTCCTTCCAGTTGAACTGGTAGAAGGTCTCCATCGACAGGTTGTCGGTCAGGCCGATGTTGAAGTTCAGCGCCTCCACCGGCACCAGCACTTCCTTCAGTTCCGAGCCCGGCAGGCGGAACTTGGCGGCGTCCACCGGGTTGGTGGTGTTGATGCCGCCGCGGTAGAAGATGCCTTCGCCCCAGTTGAACACCTGACGGCCCAGGCGCGCGGTCAACGGCATCTCGCCGATATCCCAGTTGCCGTACACGTAGGCGTCGAGGATCTGCGCGTCGCGACCGGCCTTGTGACGGGTCGCGGAGGTGAAGTGATCGTCGTGCGGGAAGCTCTGGCTCGGCTGCACCGGATCGTTGGCGCCGAGATAGTCGTTGCGCTTGTCCATGATCTGGGTGTCATAGAACGCGCTGCCGCGGATGAAGGCCCCGTAGTTCTGGTAGGTCACTTCCAGGTCCGAGGTGATCTTGAACACCTCGGAGACCAGGCCGGTGTCGAAGTTGCGATTGCCGTCGTTGGTGTTGATGTCGTTGTTGCTCTTGTCCTGCCCTTGCACGCGCCAGAGCTGGCCATAGGAGACGGTGGTATCGATGGAGCCGGCGATCTCGTTGTCGGCGAAGCTGAACTCCACCGCCTGGGCCTGGGCGGCGACCAGCAGCGGCAGGATGCCGGCAAAGGCGAAGCCGGCCTTGGCCGGCGCAAAACGCAACAGGGGCTTGCGGGCATTGATTTCCATCGAGACTTCACTCCGTGGGCAGATCGTTGTTCTTTTCGCACCCCTTCAGCGGGGCACGGCACGGCCGTACTGACGACGGCCTCGGTCGGTTGGCAGGAAACTCCCCCGCGCGCTCACGCGCTGCCCAGCGCACGACATGCACCAATACGGGGGCAAAACCTCGGCGGTTATTGCAACCATGGTGCCAAATCAAACGGTCGTATAAAGATCAGGAAGCACCCCGCACACGATCCGCGCGAGCCACTTTGTGACTGGTCAGCCACTGATCGATGACAATGAGTCTCATCGAGAAACGCGCGATCCTGTCCTACGATCCGACAGCATCTGTCACTCCTTCTTGCGATAGACAGGCGCCATGCACCCGCCCTTGCGGGCAGAGTCAAGGCCCCCTGCGCTATCTAAAGTGAGAAAGCGCATAAGAAAGGCGGTTTAAATTTCTACAGGTAACAAAAAAGTGTTACCCGCCTGGACAGGTAACACTTTTAGGGTGGCGCTGTAGTAGTCGAGCCTCTGGGGCCCTCTCAAACGCTGCAAATACCAGATTCAGCTCATTCAGTGCCGGTCGGCGTTCGCGTTCGCGTTCGCGACTCTTCAGCCTGTAACCCAACTTGGTCAGCACTTTCCGTGCATCCGCCATCGCATGCGGGTCGATCTCGCCCCCCAAGCAGGACGGGTTACGGATAGCACAGCGCCAAGATGAGCCAGGTCGTTGCCTGCAGTCCGAGGCCGGACGCCACCACCCTCGTCACTCATACGCCATAGGGCATAGTCCACCAGCACCTGAGCGCTCACCCGGCGATCCTCGCACTCGCCCAGATAGGTCTTGGCGATAGCCTCGAGAGTCGCCTTCTTGGTCTTGCCGATAGGCCTGGCTTTGCCTCACGATCATAGAGGCCACAGTGGTGCCCGAGCGATTCGCCCGCTCGATAGCACCTGGCGCGTCTCGGTCGCGCGACGCCTGGCCCAGGCTTGCGCGGCCTGCTTGCGGGCGAAAGTCCGCGCTCTTTCGGGCTCGAATGGTTGCCACAGTGGTACGCCCTCCTGGCCGGTGGCACAAGCGATCCTAGCGGTGGTATCGCCGGCTCGAGAAAAACGTTATGCCCCCCCCCGAAAACACGGCGGAAACGCGACCAGCCCAATGCCTCTAGAATCAGCCTCAACACCAGAAACCACGCGCCCTTCCCTGTCTCGCCGCTTCTCCGTAGCGCCGATGATGGACTGGAAGGATCAAAGCCTCTAAGGGCTGGAAATACTGGGCTGCAGGCTTATCCTCTGCCGGCCTCGTACCACCCTTGTACCACCGAGCTGAGATTCCCGCCCTTTACCGCTATTGGCTCCAGCGAAGTATCACTACAGTTACACTGCCTATAGATGTGCTAACCCGCCCCCCGAGGCCGAGCGAGGGACGAGTTAGCGACATGTCAGGCCTTAATCGCCAGTCCGAACTCGGCGCACGCATCCTGCAGCCACAACCAGATGTAATCGGCGAAGCTGCGGCGCACCAAGAGCTCCCAGGTGTCCTCGCCGGTTCGGCGGATCACCAGCTGGGACTTGGCAAAGACAGTACCGACGGCCTTGCCCACCGGGAAGTTGCGCGGGTGCACGTCGTAGGAGCTGGACTTCATCAGCACTTCGCGAGCCTTGGGGCCGCTCAGCTCGACAATGGTCTGGCCGCCACTGACGTTGACCACCTGGTGATGGTGCCCTGCCAGGCCAGCACGCAGCTTGCTCTCCACTTCGAACTCGGAGCCGCCGGGCACGATCAGCAGCCACTCGTCCGGGCCCAGCCATTGCAGCGAGGTCTCGCCGTCGGCCACCAGGGTCAGCGCGCTCGGCAGCTCCAGGCCCAGGGCCTTGTGCACGGCAGCGGAGAACGTGGAATCGTGGCCGTCGCCACGCAGGATCAGGTGGCCGAGCAGTTTCTTCTCGCGCAGGATCACCCCGGCGCTGCTCTTGCCCTTGCGTGCCAGCTCGTCGAGACCGGCGTGGAACAGCGGGGACTCGGCCTTGCCGGCATCGGGGCGCTGCTTGTAGACGTTGATCGCGGTCATGTTGTTAACCTGTCGCTAATGTCTGTTGACCTGGAGGAGCCGGTTGCCCGGCTCCTCGGGTTGGGTGCCGAAGGCTCAGATGTTCTGACGATCGCCTTTCGGGTCGTAGAACACCGGGCTGCAGATCTCCGCCTCGATCACGCTGCCATCGACCAGCGGTGCGTAGACCTTCTCGCCCATGCGCTTGAGACCGCCCTTGACCAGGGCCATGGCGAAGGAGTAGCCCATCGCCGCGCTCATGTAGCTGGAGGTCACGTGACCGACCATGGTCATGGGGATCGCCTGCTTCGGATCGAACACCAGCTGCGCGCCTTCCGGCAGCACCTTGTTCGGATCGACCGGCTTGAGGCCGACCAGCTGCTTGCGGTCTTCGCGCAGGCAGTCCTCGCGGTTCATGCCGCGCCAGCCGATCCAGGAGAACGGCTTGGTGCGACCGACGCACCAGCCCATGCCCAGATCGTCCGGGGTCACCGAACCGTCGGTGTCCTGGCCGACGATGATGAAGCCCTTCTCGGCGCGCAGCACGTGCATGGTCTCGGTGCCGTAGGGGGTCAGGTTGTACTTCTTGCCCGCCTCGGCGATCTGCTCCAGCACGCCCATGGCGTAGTCGGCCTGGACGTTGACCTCGTAGCTCAGCTCGCCGGTGAAGGAGATGCGGAACACCCGGGCCGGCACGCCGCCGACCTTGCCTTCCTTCCAGGTCATGAACGGGAAGGCGTCCTTGTCCAGGTCGATGTCGGTGACCTCGGCCAGCAGCTTGCGGCTGTTGGGGCCGGACAGGGTCAGGGTCGCCCAGTGGTCGGTGACCGAGGTGAAGTACACCTTCAGCTCCGGCCATTCGGTCTGGTGGTAGATCTCCAGCCATTCCATCACCCGACCGGCGCCACCGGTGGTGGTGGTCATGACGAAATGGTTGTCGGCCAGGCAGGCGGTCACACCGTCGTCGAAGACCATGCCGTCTTCCTTGCACATCAGGCCGTAGCGCGCCTTGCCAACATCCAGCTTGGTCCAGGCGTTGCTGTACACACGGTTGAGGAACTCGCGCGCATCCGGGCCCTGGATGTCGATCTTGCCCAGGGTCGAGGCATCGAGGATGCCGACGCTGTCGCGCACGGCCTTGCACTCGCGGGCCACGGCGGCGTGCAGGTCCTCGCCGTTCTTCGGGAAGTACCAGGGACGCTTCCACTGGCCGACGTCCTCGAACTCGGCGCCGTGCTTCAGGTGCCAGGCATGCAGCGCGGTGTAGCGCTTGGCGTCGAACAGCTCGCCGCAGTTGCGCCCGGCCACGGCACCGAAGGTCACCGGGGTGTAGTTCGGGCGGAACATGGTGGTGCCCATCTGCGGGATGCTGATGCCCATGGAACGGGCGGCGATGGCCAGACCGTTGATGTTGCCCAGCTTGCCCTGGTCGGTGCCGAAGCCCAGCGCGGTGTAGCGCTTGACGTGCTCGACCGACTCGAAGCCCTCGCGGGTGGCCAGTTCGATGCCGGCCGCGGTGACGTCGTTCTGCAGGTCGACGAACTGCTTCGGCGCCCGCGCGGTGGACTTGTCGTGGGGCACCTGGAACAGCGCGACGGCCGGCTCCTCGGTGCGCTTCTCGGTCTTCGGCAGGCTGCCGCTGACGGCCTTGAAGCCCGCTTCGGCGGCGGCCGAGGCGCCGGCCTCGAAGCCGTCGGCCAGGGCGTCGCCGAGGGCGAATACGCCGTTGACGGCGCCGGCGCACAGGCGCTTCTGGAAACCTTCACCCGGGACGAAGGCGAGGATGTCTTCGCGCCAGGTCGGCTTGCCGCCCAGGTGCGAGGCCAGGTGCACCACCGGGCTGTAGCCGCCGGAGCTGACGATCAGGTCGCAGTCCAGCACCTCACCGGGGCTGGTGACCTTGTGCTTGTTCAGGTCGATGGCGCAGATGCGCGCACCGGTCACCCGCTTGCTGCCGCGGGCCTCGACCACGGCACTGCCGGTGAGGATACGCACGCCACGCTTGCGCGCTTCCTCGACCCAGGCACCGCGCGGGTTGGGCCGCGCATCGGCGACGGCGACCACCTGCTGGCCGGCGTCCAGCCAGTCGAGCACCACGCGGTAGGCGTAGTCGTTGTTGGTCGACAGCACCAGCTGGCGGCCCGGCGCCACGCCGTAACGGCGCACGTAGGTGGACACCGCGTCGGCCAGCATGTTGCCCGGCACGTCGTTGTTGGCGTACACCAGCGGGCGCTCGTGGGCGCCGGTAGCCAGCACCACGCGCTTGGCCCGCACGCGGTGCATGCGCTGACGCACCTGGCCCATGGGGGCGATCTCGCCGAGGTGGTCGGTGAGGCGCTGGTGGATGGTGAGGAAGTTGTGGTCGTGGTAACCGTTGACCGTGGCCCGCGGCAGCAGGGTGACTTCGCTCATGCCCTGCAGCTCGGCGATGGCCGCGGCGGCCCAGTCGGCGGCCGGCTTGCCGTCGAGGGTCTCGCGGGTGGCCAGCAGGCTGCCGCCGAACTCTTCCTGCTCGTCGGCGAGGATCACCCGGGCGCCGCTGCGCCCGGCGGCCAGGGCCGCGGCCAGGCCGGCGGGGCCGGAGCCGACCACCAGCACGTCGCAGTGCTGGTTCATGTAGTCGTAGCTGTCCGGGTCGTTCTCCCGCGGCGCACGGCCCAGGCCGGCGGCCTTGCGGATGTACTTCTCGTAGGTCAGCCAGAGGTTCTGCGGGTACATGAAGGTCTTGTAGTAGAACCCCGGCGGCATCATCTTGCCGCCGACCTTGCCGAGAATCCCCATCAGGTCGTTGTTGACGTTCGGCCAGCCGTTGGTGCTGGTCGCCACCAGGCCGCTGTACAGCGCCTGCTGGGTGGCGCGCACGTTGGGGATCTGCGCCGCCTCGGTGGAGCCGATCTGCAGCACGGCGTTGGGCTCTTCGGCGCCGGCGGCGACGATGCCGCGCGGACGCGAGTACTTGAAGCTGCGGCCGACGATGTCGACGCCGTTGGCCAGCAGCGCGGCGGCCAGGGTGTCGCCGGCGAAGCCCTGGTAGCTCTGGCCGTTGAACGTGAAGGTCAAAGGCTGGCTGCGATCGACGCGCCCGCCCTGGGAGAGACGATTGACCTGGCTCATACGGTTGCTCCTTGGCCGGCAGTCTTCTTCGCGGCGACGCTGGCCTCAGTCACGCTGGGGCGCTCGCCGATCTTGTAGGTCTCGAGGATTTCGTAGCTCACCGTGTGGCGAGTGACGTTGAAGTACTTGCGGCAGCCGGCGGCGTGCACCCACAGCTCGTGGTGGATGCCGCGCGGGTTGTCGCGGAAGAACAGGTACTCGCCCCACTCCTCGTCGGTGCAGGCATTGGGGTCCAACGGGCGCGCGATGTGCGCCTGGCCGCCGGCGTGATATTCCTCTTCGGAACGCAGCTCGCCACAGTGGGGGCAGAAGATATGCAGCATGGTCGGTACCTCCAGAAAACATTCCTCCCTCTCCCACCGGGAGAGGGGGCCAATATCAGTGCGCCACCCCGGCCGCGCCGTGTTCGTCGATCAGCGCGCCATTGTGGAAGCGCTCGATGGCGAACGGCTTGGCCAGCGGGTGCATCTCGCCCTTGGCCAGGCTCGCGGCGAACACGTGGCCCGAGCCCGGCGTCGCCTTGAAGCCGCCGGTGCCCCAACCGCAGTTGAAGAACAGGTTCGGCACCGGGGTCTTGGCGATGATCGGGCAGGCGTCCGGCGTGGTGTCGACGATGCCGCCCCACTGGCGGTTCATGCGCACCCGCGAGAGGATCGGGAACAGCTCGACGATGGCCTGCAGGGTGTGCTCGATGGTCGGGTAGGAACCGCGCTGGCCGTAGCCGTTGTAGCCGTCGATGCCGGCGCCGATGACCAGGTCGCCCTTGTCCGACTGGCTGATGTAGCCGTGCACGGCGTTGGACATGATCACGCTGTCGATGATCGGCTTGATCGGCTCGGACACCAGCGCCTGCAGCGGGTGGGATTCGAGCGGCAGGCGGAAGCCGGCCAGCTTGGCCATGTGCCCGGAGTTACCGGCGGTGACCACGCCGACGCGCTTGCCGCCGATGAAGCCGCGGCTGGTCTCGACGCCGATGCACACACCGTTTTCCTTGCGGAAGCCGATCACTTCGGTCTGCTGGATCAGGTCCACGCCCAGGGCGTCGGCGGCGCGGGCATAGCCCCAGGCCACCGCATCGTGACGGGCGACGCCGCCGCGACGCTGCAGCGAGGCGCCCATCACCGGGTAACGGGTGTTCTTGCTGCAGTCCATGAAGGGAATCAGTTCCTCGACCTGCTTGGCGTTGAGCACCTCGCCGTCGATGCCGTTGAGGCGGTTGGCGCTGACCCGGCGCTCGATGTCGCGCATGTCCTGCAGGGTGTGGCCGAGGTTGAAGACGCCGCGCTGGGAGAACATGACGTTGTAGTTGAGGTCCTGGGACAGGCCTTCCCACAGCTTCATGGCATGCTCGTACAGCTGCGCCGACTCGTCCCACAGGTAGTTGGAGCGCACGATGGTGGTGTTGCGCGCGGTGTTGCCGCCGCCCAGCCAGCCCTTCTCGATGACCGCGACGTTCTTCACGCCGAACTCTTTGGCCAGGTAGTAGGCGGTGGCCAGGCCGTGGCCGCCACCGCCGACGATGATCACGTCGTAGACCGGCTTGGGCGTCGGGTTGCGCCACATGCGCTGCCAGTTCTCGTGGTGGCTGAAGGAATGCTTGAGCAGGCCGAAGCCGGAATAACGTTGCATAGGGATGCTCCTGAAATCTGTTCCCCGGGCCCTCCGCGAGGAGGGCTAGGGTTGAGGGAACGCTTGCGGGCCTTGGCGTGGCTGCTGCCCGCCGCCTCCCTCATCCGCCCGGCGGACTCGGCGCCCGCCGGGAAAGGGAAAACTCAACGATAGACCGGGTAGTCCGCGCACAGGCCAGCGGCCAGCTTGGCGACCTGGGCCTCGACGTCGGCGTCGCCGAGGTGGTCGAGGACGTCGCAGATCCAGCCGGCCAGGGCGACGCACTGGGCCTCCTTGAAGCCGCGGGTGGTCACCGCCGGGGTGCCGATGCGCAGGCCCGAGGTGACGAACGGCGACTGCGGGTCGTTCGGCACCGAGTTCTTGTTCACCGTGATGCCGACGCGGCCCAGGGCGGCGTCGGCGTCCTTGCCGGTCAGGCCCTGCTTGATCAGGCTGAGCAGGAACAGGTGGTTGTCGGTGCCGCCGGAGACCACGTCGAAGCCGCGCTCGATGAACACCTTGGCCATGGCCTGGGCGTTCTTGATCACCTGGGCCTGGTACTCCTTGAACTCGGGCTCCAGGGCCTCCTTGAAGCACACCGCCTTGGCGGCGATCACGTGCATCAGCGGGCCGCCCTGGGCGCCGGGGAACACCGCGGCGTTGAGCTTCTTCTCGATCTCCGGGTTGCTCTTGGCCAGGATCAGGCCGCCACGGGGGCCGCGCAGGGTCTTGTGGGTGGTGGTGGTGACCACGTCGGCGTAGGGCAGCGGGTTCGGGTACAGGCCGGCGGCGACCAGGCCGGCGACGTGGGCCATGTCGACGAACAGCAGCGCGCCGACCTTGTCGGCGATCTCGCGGAAGCGCGGGAAGTCCAGGGTCTTGGAGTAGGCGCTGAAGCCGGCGACGATCATCTTCGGCTGGTGCTCCACGGCCAGGCGCTCGACTTCGTCGTAGTCGATCAGCCCGGTGGCGGTGTCCAGGCCGTACTGCACGGCGTTGTACAGCTTGCCGGAGGAGCTGACCTTGGAACCGTGGGTCAGGTGGCCGCCGTGGGCCAGGCTCATGCCCAGAATGCTGTCGCCCGCATTGAGCAGGGCCAGGTACACGGCGCTGTTGGCCGAGGAGCCGGAGTGCGGCTGGACGTTGGCGAAATCGGCGCCGAACAGCTGCTTGGCGCGGTCGATGGCCAGCTGCTCGACCACGTCGACGTGCTCGCAGCCGCCGTAGTAGCGCTTGCCCGGGTAGCCTTCGGCGTACTTGTTGGTCAGGCCGCTGCCCTGGGCCTGCATGACGCGCTTGCTGGTGTAGTTTTCCGAGGCGATCAGCTCGATGTGGTGCTCCTGACGCGCTTCTTCGGCGTTCATCGCCGCCAGCAGTTCGTCGTCGTAGCCTTGGATTTGATCTTGTTTGCTGAACATCGCTGATCTCCTGCGACAGAGTGAAGTCGCTCTTGTTGGTATAGGGCCGCCCTGCGCCCGCACGGATTAACTCCCGTCCCCTGCCCCGACGCCCAAGGTGCCTTATAGGGCGCGGCTAGGCGGGGAGCTGGATGGCTAGGACTTGCTGCGATGGATTGTGCGAAATGGCCCGGGGCGCCGTTTGTTCATTTCCGACGCGAAAATGTTCGGCTTGCCCGGCCGATGCGTGCACCACCGATTGCCGAAACAGCCGCTGCAGACGGCTCAAAGTAGCGCCTTGGGAATGATCGATAGGCGCTGGAATGAGTGTAAAATCGACCGCTGGCTGGCCGTTTCAGGCAGCCCAAGAACAACAAGAGCCTCAGTAGACTCCCTTGCGCCTGCGTGCATTGCGCGAAAGGGCGACAGCTACTGCAGTGGAGGTTTTTCAAGTGGCGCAAACGTCAAATACATTGAAGCCGGTCGAAAGCCCGCTCAGGGGGGCGCCGGAACCTCGAGTGAAAACCTTTGGCTTCCTGCTTACCCCCAACTTCACCACCATCGGCTTCGCCTGTGCGATAGAGACCCTGCGCATGGCCAACCTGGCCGCCCGACGCACCCTCTACCGATCGCTGCTGATCGCCACTGACCACGAACTGGTGCGCGCCAGCAACGGCATGTGCGTGGTACCCGATCACTCGATCGCCGATGCGCCGGAATTGGACGCACTGTTCGTGGTGGGCTCCAACCCGATTCCGAGCAAGCACGACCGCAACCTGCTCAACTGGCTGCGCAAGCTGGCCCACCAGGACGTGCCGCTGGGCGGCATCTGCACCGGCAGTCACCTGCTGGCCAGCGCCGACCTGCTGAAGGGCCACCGCTGCACCATTCACTGGGAAGACATCGAGCAGCTCAAGGAGAAGTTTCCCGGGATCATCATCTCCAACCAGCTGTTCGAGTTGGACCGCAACCGCTACACCTGCTCCGGCGGCACCGCCTCCATGGACATGACCCTGCAGCTGATCGCCCGCGAACCCGGTGGCGCGGAGATTGCCGAGCATGCTGCGGAGCTGCTGCTGTGCGATCGCATGCGTGGCTCCCGCGAGCAGCAGCGGGTGCCGCTGCGGCAAAAACTCGGACACGCCCAGCCCAAGCTCAGTCAGATAGTCGCGATCATGGAGGCCAACCTGGAAGAGCCTCTGGAGCTGGAAGAGCTCGCCCAGCTCAACGAGGTGTCGGTGCGCCAACTGGAGCGACTGTTCCACAAGTACCTGGAGCGCAAGCCCAGCCAGTACTACCTGGAGCTACGCCTGAACCGCGCCCGTGATCTGCTGCTGCGCACTGACGCTCAGGTGCGCGACATCTCCCTGTCCTGTGGCTTCGCTTCACCGGCGCACTTCTCCAAGTGCTACAGCCGCCTGTTTGGCCATTCTCCGCGTGACGAACGCAAACAGAGCGCACTGGGATAGCTCTTGAGGCAGCGGATAGCGCCGAGTCATATCTCGCTCACCAAACCTAATTCCTCGCCCCAACCTCGCCTTCATGGCCGGCGCCCTTGCGCAGAGACCGCAAAACGCAAAAGGGCCACTGACTGCGCCGAGTCAGTGGCCACTCCTGGAACTGATGGTTTATCGCGCCCGTTGCGGTAGCGACACCCGAGTCCGGGTCAACATGGAGACGGCGACATAGATGATGGATGAGGCCAGGCAGCCGATCAGCGGCCCCTCGACCCAACCGATATCGGTGCTCAGCAGCAGGCCACCGCTGGTGAAGAAGCCCACCAGCATCGCCACCAGGGCGCCGGCCACGTTGCCCTGCCAAAAGGTGGAGATGAACACCGGGCCGATCATCGCCGCCAGCAGGGTGCCGGAGCCGAGAATACCCAGCCAGGACAGCATGAACGGCGGCGCATACATCATCATCAGCAGCCCCAGCAGCCCGAGCGCCACGACGGCCACACGGTTGACGGTCAGGGCATGGGGCGAGTCCACCTCGGCGTGCTTGTTCAGCGCCAGGCGCAGGTCATGGGAGGTTGCCGACGCCACGGTGTGTAGCATCGAGTTGGCGGTGGACTTCATGGCGAAGATGATGAACAGGGTGATGATCCCCTGCAGAGCCGGATGCATGAACGTCTGCAGGTACATCGGCATGGCGCTGTCCGGGTCGGCCAGTTGCGGACCGAAGGCGCGCATGTACAGGCCAACCAGCGGGATCAGGCTGAGCAGCGCGCCGAGAATCGCCACGTAGATGCCGACCTTGTGCATCTTCACGTTCGGCTTGAAGGCGAGGAAACGGATCGCCATGTACGGCAGCACCGCGGCAAACAGGAAGGCATAGGGCAGAACCAGGAATACCGAACCCTTGCTGGTCCCATAGGGCGCCGCAGTCTCCGGATTGAGCAGGTTGGGATTGATGGTGTTGAGGTTGGCCTGCCACTGGCCCAGGTCGACGCTGGTGAACATCTGGACCATGATCACGATCGCCGCCAACGCCATGCCGCAGACCATCACGGTATCGGTCCAGGCCACGGCGGCCAGGCCGCCGAGCATGGTGTAAAGGATGATCACCGAGATCATCAACCAGGCGCTGCTGGTCATCTCGATATTCAACCAGGACGCGCCGAGCATGCCGACCGCCTTGATCTGGCTGACCAGAAACACCATCAGCAGGATGATGGTCATGAACGCCGCCACGCCCTGCAGCAGGCGCCCACCGGCACCGCCGCCGTGAATCTGGCCGATGTACTCGGGGATGGTATTGCTGCCCATGTGGATGGCGCGATTCTGCATGTGATTGGCGAAGAACAGCACCGCGATCATGATCGCAGGGGCGAAGAAGAAGTTGCCCAGCAACTCGATGGCACCGAACTCGTAAGCCACCGCCGGCGACCCCATGAAACCCCAGCCGCTGAAGCCGGTGGCCACTATGGTGCTCGCACCGACAAAAGCGCCGAGACTCCTGCCCGCAAGCAGGAAGCCACCCTCGTCGCTGTCCTTGACCTTGCGCGAGGAGAGGAAGCCGATCCCGATCATCACCGCGAAGGTGAGGATCAGCAGGCCCCAGTTGAACAGTTCATAGAAGTCCATCGCGCTCACCCTCGCTGCCTGGCTTGTTTTTTGGCAGAGCGGCACAGATAGGTTCCGGCCGCAATCAGGAACATGAGAATGTTGAGCGCTACGAAGAGCGTAATTACCCAGGAATTCATAACAAATGCCTCATTATTGTATTTGTAATAACTGCTGAAGCAGCAACGAAACAACGCAGCGCACTTAACTCGGCCAATGCGTTTCATCACAACTTCACACACTGAGCGCCGTCCGGATGGACGCGATAAAGCCTTCCCTTCGAATTCGTCCTTAAGACTGCTGATCGGCGCCGTATCGAGGCGCTGGTTGAGTCAACTCAGCCGTGGCGCAGCCGTGCCCCGCGTGGAGGGCACGGCTGCGACCGAGCATCACTTGCGAATGATGTTTTTCTCCGGCCCGTACGGGAATTTGGTGATGTTCTCCGCGCCTTGCTCGTTGACGATCAGGATGTCGTGCTCGCGGTAGCCACCGGCACCCGGACGGCCTTCCGGCAGCATGATCATCGGCTCCATGGACACCACCATGCCCGGCTCCAGCACCGTGTCGATGTCCTCGCGCAGTTCCAGCCCGGCCTCGCGGCCGTAGTAGTGGCTGAGGGTGCCGAAGGAGTGGCCGTAGCCGAAGGTGCGGTACTGCAGCAGGTCGTGCTTGAGGAAGATCTCGTTCAGCTCGCGGGCGATATCGCTGCAACGCATGCCCGGCTTGATCAGCTTGAGCCCGGCCTCGTGCACCTCGACGTTGGCCAGCCACAGGCGCAGATGGTCGTCGGAGCAGTGGTCGAGGAACAGGGTGCGCTCCAGCGCGGTGTAGTAGCCGGCGATCATCGGAAAGCAGTTCAGGCTGAGGATGTCGCCCTTGTTCACCTTGCGCGTGGTGACCGGGTTGTGCGCGCCGTCGGTGTTGATGCCGGACTGGAACCAGGTCCAGGTGTCCATCAGCTCGACGTCCGGGAAGGTGCGGGCAATCTCGCGCACCATGGCCTGGGTGGCGTGCAGGGCCACTTCGTATTCCGGCACCTGGTCACGCAGCGCCTCGACCACCGCGGCGCCACCGATGTCGGCGATGCGCGCGCCATGGCGGATCATCTCGTGCTCTTCGGCGGACTTGATCATGCGCATGCCCATGCACGGCGCGGCGATGTCGACCAGCTCGGCGTCCGGGTAGCGGGCGGCCAGCTTGGCGCGGTTCTGCAGGTTGATATGGTCGTACTCGATGCCGATGCGGCGCGCCTTCGGCAGCGCCTGCTGGATGGCAACGAAGTAGTTGTCGCGCTGCCAGTCGGTGTAGACGATGTTGTCGGTACCGGCGGTGCGACGCCACGGCTGGCCACCGTCGATGTTGGCGCTGATGCTGACCACGTCGTCCTGGGTCACCACCAGGGCATAGGGACGACCGAACGAGCAGAACAGGAAGTCGCTGTAGTAGTTGATGTTGTGGTACGAGGTGAAGACTGCGGCGTCGATGTCCTGGGCGGCCATATGGGCGCGCAGCTTGGCCTGGCGGTTGACATACTCCTGGGCGGAGAAAGTGGATTTGACCTTTTCGCCGTTCTGAATCCGGATCGTCTGGGGCATCTGCATGGCGTGAATCCTTTTTGTTTTCCAGTGACTCGACCCGCCGGTTTGGCGAGCCGTTGGAAAGCATTGCACCAGATGCCCCCATGCCTTTTTTGTACATTCCCGACCCGAAATTGGTCAGATCCGCTTCCCTTCTCTGGGCATTTCCAGGCCTGAGCGTTCCTTGGCCTGTCGCGCCTGTCCTGACGCCCTGCCATCAGCCCACACGGTCTCTGTTGCCACAACAAGAAGCACAGACAGCACAAAGCCACGGACTTCTCCAGGTCCGTGGCTTTGTTCTTATGGGCGTTTCACTTTCGGTACCCGAGTGGGTGCCAGTATGGGCACCGTCCTTTTCTGACTCAGTCCTTGGCGATGCTCTCTTGCCGCAATGCCCGCACCAAACTCAGGCACATCAGCAGCATGATCACAGAGAACGGCAGCGCACTGGCGATGGCGGCAGTCTGCAGGGTCGCCAACGAAGCCGCGCCTCCCGCCACCAGCAGCACGCCCGCTACCACGCCCTGCTGCACGCCCCAGAACACACGATGGCGGGTGGCGGTATGCACAGCACCATGGGACATGATGGTGGTCATCACCAGGGTTGCCGAGTCCGAAGAGGTGATGAAGTAGGTGGCAACCAGTACCGCGCCCAACCAGAGTGCCATGGTGCCCAGGCCGCCCAGCGACATGGAGTCGACAGTGGCGAAGAAGGCATTGGCCACATCCTTGGAAACCGCGGCACTGATGCCCCCGTCGGCGAAAAGTTCATTGCTCACCGCGGTGCCACCAAAGGCGACGACCCAGACGAAGGTCAACAGAGAGGACACGCCTATTACGCCGAGAATGAACTCGCGGATGGTGCGGCCACGGGAAACGCGGGCGATGAACACGCCAACAAAAGGCGCCCAGGACAACCACCAGCCCCAATAGAACACCGTCCACCAACCCTGCCAGCTCGATTTCCAGCCTTCCCACTTGGCCGGGTCCTGATGGCTGGCGTCGGTCCAGAAACTCATTTCGATGAAGCTTGCCAGATAATCGCCAGTGGCATCGACCAGCGACATGATCAGGTAACGCGACGGTCCCCAGATGAAGAAGAACAACACGAGCGCCACGGTCAGCCAGATGTTCAGCTCGCTGAGGCGTTTGACTCCTCGATCCACGCCAGACACCGCGGAGACCATCGCCACCAGGGTGATCACGGCGATTATCGCCAGTTGCACCACTACCGAACTGTCCAGCCCGACCAGGCGGCTCAGACCCGCGTTGATCTGCTGCGCACCAAGGCCCAGAGAAGTTGCGACGCCGAAGATGGTGGCAAGAATGGCCATGATGTCCACGGTATGGCCGAGGGCACCATCCATGCGTTTGCCGAACAGTGGCCGCAGCGTGGAGCGGATGGTCAGCGGCAATCCCTTTCTGTATGCGGCATAGGCCAGGGCCAACGCCACGATGCAGTAGATCGACCAGGCATGCAGCCCCCAGTGGAAAAAGGTGATACGCATGGCACTTTCCGCCGCCTCTGCGCTCATGCCCTCGGCCGCAAACGGGTTGCTCTGCAAGTGAAAGATGGGCTCGGCGATGCTCCAGAAGATCAGCCCGATGCCCTGGCCGGCGGAAAACACCATGGCGAACCAGGAGAAATAGCCATATTGCGGTCTCTCGTCGACGCCCCCGAGGCGGATGCTGCCGAAGCGGCTGAACGCCAGCCACCCATTAAAGAACAGGAACAAGGCGGCGATCAGCACGTAGTACCAGGTGAAGTAGTAGGTGATGCCGCTGCGCACCCGGTCGAAGAACGCCGCGGCCTCCTCCTGAAAGCCCAGTACCGCGAAAATCACGCCGACGATAATCGCCAGTGAGCCAAGGGTGACGACTGGGTTCAGGCCCTTGAGCCAGGGACTCTGCGAGATCGCTACACTGGCCTCGTGCAAGTCACTCTTGAAGTCGTGACTCAACAGCCTGGGCGCGGCCTCGACCGCGCATTCTTCTGGTTTCATCTTTCAGCCCTCTGATTGTTGTTGTGGGTGCTGGTCAAACGTATGCGGCGGCCGAATCAGGGAATCGGTTCGAATGCCTCCTGCAGCGCGGCGGCGATTCCCGCGACGCAGACCTCAAGGATCAGTTCCCCCTTTTCCCGGCTGGCGCCGCGCGCGGAGGACAGGGTGCCGGACGCAGGCGTTCGCTGCGGCACAATGGGGAAGACGTCATAGGGGGGGAAACTTGCAGGGGGATGATCGACGACACGGGTCATGTCGACGAGCTCGGGGTACAACGCCAACATCAGCGAGGTCTCGAATACACCGCCATGCTCGATGTCCCAGCCGAGGAAGCCCTCAGGGTAGAGCTGGGCGATAACCTGCGGATCGTTCACGAAGTCCCAGTAGGAGAGCAGTACCACTTTGAAATCGTCGATGCCCGCGTAACGCAGTTCGCGCAGGGCTAGGTCGATACCCTCAACCACGAACATCGAGTTCTCATAGTGCCCGTTCATCAGCACCAGCCTGCGCGCACCATGGCGTGCGAGCTCACGGATGATGTCCTGCACCGTGCCGGTGAGGGTGGCGCCATCCAGGCTGGTAGTGCCTGGAAAGTGATTTCCGCCTCCGGACTTCTGTTGTGACTTGTATCCGTACTGCAGCCCCGGCAGGACCAACGCACCAATACGCTCGGCGACCCGCTGGCATACGGCAGTAGGCAGCAGCACATCGACGTTCATGCACATATGGTGACCGTGCTGCTCCAATGCACCTACCGGCAACATCAGCACGCAATCGCCTCGACTGACCCTGGATTCGTATTCCTTCCAGGTCAGTTCGCCTACAAAAACGCTTCTAGTCATCGATTCATCTCCTGAGAGTGCAGGCACAGATGGCCTCTCACTGCCTGGCATTGCAGCAGAAGCAGCAGTGCCGTTTTTGTACATATCCGACCCTAAGTTGGTCACACTCGCCAGGATGCGGGTCAGCGCGCGCCTATGTGCCGCCTCGTTGATCATCCGCCCGCCCTCCACGGCGCGGCAGCGGCGGCCAGCACCTCCAGCTAATGCCCGTGCTTTAGCTGCCTGTGCGAACAACCGAGTGGCGGCGATGGGGGTAGAACCGCCAACCATTGAGTTGGCAGTACTGACGTAGGCGGCCAAGATGCGGGATCAGGATCAGGCTCCCGCTGCCCGGTTTGCCCCAGACTCACTGCAACCTAACTCGGGATACTGATGAGTCTTACGCCGCCACGACTTCATCGCGGAGTAATTGGGTAGATTGAGAGCGAACCTCTTCATGAACCGATAATAGGATTCGCAGCGCCCTGCATCAGACAGTATTTTTTCCGGGGTGACGCCCAAAATGAATCATGCGCCCCTTGCGCGCACAACACCTGAAACGGGCAAGAAGGCACGGAGGTCTTGGCTCCTCCGCACCTTGTGAGCCAGGAACATCGTAATCAGGCAGCGTTGCACCGCCTGTGACGAACGTTACTTGCGAATGATGTTTTTCTCCGGCCCGTACGGGAATTTGGTGATGTTCTCCGCGCCCTGCTCGTTGACGATCAGGATGTCGTGCTCGCGGTAGCCACCGGCACCCGGCAGACCTTCCGGCAGCATGATCATCGGCTCCATGGACACCACCATGCCCGGCTCGAGCACCGTGTCGATGTCCTCGCGCAGCTCCAGCCCGGCTTCGCGGCCGTAGTAGTGGCTGAGGGTGCCGAAGGAGTGGCCGTAGCCGAAGGTGCGGTACTGCAGCAGGTCGTGCTTGAGGAAGATCTCGTTCAGCTCACGGGCGATATCGCTGCAGCGCATGCCCGGCTTGATCAGCTTGAGACCCGCCTCGTGCACTTCGACGTTGGCCAGCCACAGACGCAGGTGGTCGTCGGAGCAGTGGTCGAGGAACAGGGTGCGCTCCAGCGCGGTGTAGTAGCCGGCGATCATCGGGAAGCAGTTCAGGCTGAGGATGTCGCCCTTGTTCACCTTGCGGGTGGTGACCGGGTTGTGCGCGCCGTCGGTGTTGATGCCGGACTGGAACCAGGTCCAGGTGTCCATCAGCTCGACGTCCGGGAAGGTGCGGGCGATCTCGCGCACCATGGCCTGGGTGGCATGCAGGGCCACTTCGTACTCCGGCACCTGGTCACGCAGCGCCTCGACCACCGCGGCGCCGCCGATGTCGGCGATACGCGCACCGTGACGGATCATCTCGTGCTCTTCGGCGGACTTGATCATGCGCATGCCCATGCACGGGGCGGCGATGTCGACCAGCTCGGCATCCGGGTAGCGGTCGGCCAGCTTGACGCGGTTCTGCAGGTTGATGTGGTCGTATTCGATGCCGATGCGGCGCGCCTTCGGCAGCGCCTGCTGGATGGCGACGAAGTAGTTGTCGCGCTGCCAGTCGGTGTAGACGATGTTGTCGGTGCCGGCGGTGCGGCGCCACGGCTGGCCACCGTCGATGTTGGCGCTGATGCTGACCACCGCGTCCTGGGTCACCACCAGGGCGTAGGGACGACCGAAGGAGCAGAACAGGAAGTCGCTGTAGTAGTTGATGTTGTGGTACGAGGTGAAGACCGCGGCGTCGATGTCCTGGGCGGCCATGTGGGCGCGCAGTTTGGCCTGGCGGTTGGCATACTCCTGGGCGGAGAAGGTGGAGTTGACCTTGTCGCCGTTCTGAATCCGGATCGTCTTGGGCATCTGCATGGCGTGAATCCTTTTTGTTTTCCAGTGACTCGATTCGCCGGTTTGGCGAGCCGTTGGAAAGCATTGCACCAGATGCACTTCTGCCATTTTTGTACGTTTCCGACCCGAAATTGGTCAGATCCGCTGCGCCTGCCTGGCTCGGTTTATTTGTGCAAGGCGCTCCCAAGCCCGGCCTTGGCGATCAGGGCGCTGGCGAGCTTCTCAGCTCGTCCACGCCACTTCCGGGCTCTGTTTAGGCGCCAGCAGGAAAGCCAAGGGCCACAGGTTTCCACTCCCCTTCCCGATTTCCACACGCGCAAAAAAAACCCGTCCTGAGCTGGGACAGGACGGGCAAAAAGGATCGGTTGTCGAGTAGCTCAGTGCACGACCGCGCGCAAGCGTTGCGCACGACCTTGGCGCTCAATGCTGGGAGCTGACCCGAAGTGCTCGCGATAGCACTTGGAAAAATGCTGCGCCGAAACGAAGCCACAACTGGAGGCGATGTCCAGGATCGAAAGGGTCGTCTGCTTCAGCAGCTGGCGTGCCTGCAGCAGTCGCAACTTCAGGTAGTAACGAGACGGCGAACACTGCACGTGCTGGCAGAAGATGCGCTCGAGCTGTCGCCTGGACAGGCCGACAAAGCTGGCCAGCTTTACCAGCTCGATGGGCTCCTCGAGATTCGCTTCCATCAGCCCGATCGCCTCCTGCAACTTCGGTTGGGAGCTGCCCATGGTCTGCCGCAGCGTCAGTCTTTGTGGCACTTGCTCACTGCGAATGCGCTCCAGCACCAGCGTATCGCTGATCGCCTCGGCCAAGACAGGACCATGACTGCGCATGATCAGCTGCAGCATCATGTCTGCCCCGTCGCTGCCGTTCCCCGCGGTGTAGCGGTCACGATCCAGTACGAAATGCCGGGTACTGAGTACGATGCCGGGAAAGGCTTCCTGCATATCGACCCGGTACTCCCAGCTGGTGCAGCATTCATAGCCATCCAGCAGACCGGCGTTGGCCAGAAGCCAACTGCCAGACCCCAGGCTACCCAGGTGGGTGCCTTGATCGGCGTGCCGCTGCAGCAGGCGAATCTGTTCTGGATCGCAGCAGCGCTGGATGTTCTCCGCGCCACAGATGATCAACGCATCCAGATCGTCCTCGGACGTGGCGGCGCCATCCGGCGATACCAGCATGCCGCTGTTGGCGCGCACCGGTCGGCCATCCATCGTCAGGGTTCGCCAGCGATACAGGTCGCTGCCGGAAAACTGATTGGCCCGGCGCAACGGTTCCAGCACCGCGGCCAGCGTGATGAGGCTGAAATTGTCGGTGAGCAAGAAGCCGATCGACTGGATCGCAACCTCTGCCGGCTGCTTCAGCGCCTGGTAAGCGGACATGGGGAAATCTCCTCGGCAACGGCCTGGCAATGGAGCGTCAATCGGCTCACTAACGAATGAATAGCGGGGCTCAGCACTCGACCGCGCTGACCGCCAGGCCACCGCGCGAGGTTTCCTTGTACTTGTCGTGCATGTCGGCACCGGTATCGCGCATGGTGCGGATCACCCGGTCGAGGGAGATAAAGTGCTCGCCATCGCCGCGCAGGGCCATCTGCGCCGCGTTGATCGCCTTCACCGCGGCGATCGCGTTGCGCTCGATGCACGGCACCTGGACCAGGCCGCCGACCGGGTCGCAGGTCAGTCCGAGGTTGTGCTCCAGGCCGATCTCGGCGGCGTTTTCCAGCTGCTCCGGGGTGGCGCCGAGGATCTCGGCCAGGCCCGCGGCAGCCATCGCACAGGCCGACCCGACCTCGCCCTGGCAGCCCACTTCGGCACCGGAGATCGAGGCGTTCTTCTTGCACAGGATGCCCACGGCGGCGGCCGCCAGCAGGTAGTCGACCACGTCGGCCTCGCTCACCGCCGGGCTGAAGCGCACGTAGTAGTGCAGCACCGCCGGGATGATGCCGGCCGCGCCGTTGGTCGGCGCCGTCACCATGCGCCCGCCGGCGGCGTTCTCCTCGTTCACCGCCAGGGCGAACAGGTTGACCCACTCCATGCCGCTCAGGGTCGAGCCGATCACGTTGGGCTTGCTCATCTCCTGCAGGCTGCGGTGCAGCTTGGCGGCGCGGCGCTTGACGTTGAGGCCGCCGGGCAGGATGCCTTCGTGCTTGAGGCCGTTGTCCACGCAGTCGCGCATGGCCTGCCACAGGCGCATCAGGCCGGCGCGGATCTCCGCCTCGCTGCGCCAGGCCTTCTCGTTCTCCATCATCAGCTGGGACACGCGCAGGCCGTGCTGCTTGCACAGGCGCAGCAGCTCGGCGGCGCTGGAGAAGTCATAGGGCAGGCGCGTGCCGTCCTGGTCCAGCTGGCCGGCGGCGGCCTGCTCGGCGTCGACCACGAAGCCGCCACCGATCGAGTAGTAGGTGTCGCCGTGCAGTTCGCGGCCTTCGCCGCAGAACGCGGTCAGGGTCATGGCGTTGGGGTGATAGGGCAGGTTCTCCTCCAGCAGCAGCATGTCGCGCTGCCAGTCGAACGCCACGGCCAGGCGGCCGTCCAGCTGCAGCTGACCGCTGGCGCGCAGCGCCTCGATGCGCGGGGCGATCTGGCTCGGGTCGATGCTGTCCGGCCATTCGCCCATCAGCCCCATGATCACCGCGGTGTCGCTGCAATGGCCGACGCCGGTGGCCGACAGCGAGCCGTACAGCCGTACCTCGACACGCGCGACCCGCTCGAGCAGGCGGCGCTCGCGCAGGGCACCGACGAACAGGGCGGCGGCGCGCATGGGGCCAACGGTATGGGAGCTGGACGGCCCGATACCGATCTTGAACAGGTCGAACACACTAATGGCCAAAGCCGAATCCTCTGCCGCTTGCACACCCTCAGGTGCGTGTAGTGCGGAAGATTGTTGACTGTGGCAGGGAAGCAAAACTGTCTAGCCTCGACCCGAAATTGTTCGAAGTCGTCGCCTCTCACTAGAATCCAGAGCCATGCCAAGCCACCCGCTCGTTTCTATAGCTTTGACTGTCTCGAGCACCCCGCGGCGGCCATTTCCCGCACTACAGACGCAGCTCTCCTGCAGACGCCAGCAAGTACCGACGCGCCGTCCACAGATTCGATAGTGCGAACAGCGTCATCAGCGGCGCGGTATTCCTGTGCCAGTACGTCTGTTATTGGCGTTCCTCAGCAGGGCCAGTGCTTTGGGTAAACCTGGGCTTACCGCCAAAATCCGGTCAGCGTAGCCGGCTGCCGCGTCAGGACGACCTTGCGCCAGGCTATAGACGCCTGCCAACCATAGAAGGTCGAGGTCTTGCGGGTTTTTGCCCAAAGCCTCCTCGACAGTCGAGAGTGCTCGCTCTGGAAAGCGTGACTGGAGGGCCAAGGCTAGGGCAAAAGCATAGCGTGGGTCGTCGGGCGCCAAAATATTCGCGTGCCGTAAGTGTTTGAGCGCTTCTTTGCTGCGCTGCTGCCGCACCAGACCAAGGCCCAGCGAGTAATGCAGCAGCGCCCCCTGCGGACGCATCGCAAGTCCCTGGCGGAGCACGGCCTCGGCCTGCGATTCGCGCCCTGCGCTACGGTGCAGATCGGCAATCTCTAGGTATGCAGGCTGATACAGGGCGTCGAGGCGAATGGCTGCCTCGAGCTGTTCGACGGCCTCCTCCTCACGACCCTGCCGACGACGCAAGCGGGCAAGTTCGCTGCGTGCCTCTGCACGATCGGCGTTCAACCGCAGCTGTGCTTCGTATTCGCCCAGTGCGCGCTCAAAGGTCTTCTTTTGAGCTTGCGGCAGAGGCACGTCCGCGAGCAGGCGCGCCGCCTCGCTGCGCACGCTGCGCACCGGGTCGCTAAGTAACGGCGCCAGCCACTCGCCACGCTCGCCGGCCGGCAACCATTCGAGGGAGCTAATGACCGCCCGGCGAACCAACGGGCTTGAATCGCCAAGACTCTCGCGCAGAGCTAGCCTGTCTACATGGCGGGCCTGAGCGCCCAGGCGCGCGGCTGAGCTGGCGCGCACCAAGGCAGGTTGCGCCGGATCGGTCAGAAGCCTTGCCAGTGCGGCAGCGGCCCCCGGCACGTTTTTCTCGGCCGCCGACCAGGCGACTGCGAAGCGCTGGTTGCCTTCGGCCGGCTGTGGATGGTGCCTGCGTATTGCCTGCGCGGCCCACTCGGCCGAGCGTTCCTTGTGGCAGTCGTTGCAGGCATTGGGCGTCCCCAAGCTGACGCTCAGGTCAGGGCGTGGGATACGCAGGCTGTGGTCGCGCCGCGGGTCGATGACCATGTAGGTAGTCTGCGGCATGTGGCAGTCGACACACTGCACGCCGGCCGAGCCGGCCGGATGGAAGTGGTGAGCAGCGCTGTCGAAATAGTCAGGCGAATGGCACTGCCCGCATAAGGCGTTACCCTGCACGCGCAGTTTTTGCCCATGGGGCTCGTGGCAGTCGGAGCAGGTCACCCCAGCCGCGTGCATCCGGCTCTGTTCGAAGGAAGCAGAGATGAACACCTCTTCGCGCTGCTGGCCGTCGACATGATAAAGGCCTGACTCCAAAAGCGCTGGGCTGTAGTGATCGAGCAGCTGTTTGCCGGCATGATAGCCCTCGGCGAGCTGGCTTCGCCGCGAGTGGCATTGCGCGCAGACCTGCTGCTCCTTGCTCTCCCGTAGAGGCGTGTCGCGGCTGGCGGTGAGCTGCTCGATGGTTCTGCGCCAACCGACGCCTCGGCGTTCGTCGAGCAGCAGCGCCAGACCTTTGTGCGTAGTTTCACCCTCCCCGCGCGCCCATTGCAGGTGATTCGACCCAGGACCATGGCAGGCCTCGCAGCCGACACTGATCTCCGACCAGCTGCTGGCGAAGCGGTCCGCCTCGGCCTCGTAGCCCTTCCGCAGGTTGGTCGAATGGCAGTCGGCGCACATGAAATTCCAGTTCTGCGCCGGCCGGGTCCAGTGCAGCTCGTCCCGATAGCCGACCTGCTCATCCGGATAGAGGTGAAACCAGCGTTGCCCGCCCGCGCTGGCCGGCCGGCCGTCCCAGGCGATGGACAGCGCCTGCAGACGACCGTCGGGGAACTCCACCAGATACTGCTGCAGCGGCTCTACACCGAAGGTGTACCGGATCTCGAACTCGTCCAGCCGACCGTCAGGACCGTCGGTGTGCACGAAGAATTTCCCGTCTCGGCGGTAGAAGCGCGACTCGACTCCGGCATAGCTGAAGGTCGCGCCGGTGAAATCCCCGAGCACCGTCTCGGTCGTGGCGTGCTGCATGGCGCGCGCATGCTGCGAGCCCTGCCAGGCCTGGAACTGCTCCCGATGGCAGCCAGCGCAAGCCTGGCTGCCGACGAAGCCGGGCGTGTCGGCTGGCGGATCGTCGGCCATGGCAGAACGGGGCCCAGCGGCCAGCCCTCTACTCAGCGCCAGGACGGCAGCCAGCAGGAGCAGGCCCAACAACTGTAGAGAGGCGTGTGACGGGCGTGGCGCATTCGGCATGGCAATCATCCAGGCGGGCCTGTCGAGGCAAATGACGCCGCTATGCTGCCGCCACGCCGAAGCAGCGAACAGACCTCACGATCAATAGCTGCGCTGTCACGATACGCATTGCGCGCAGCGGATAACGCCGTGCGTAACGGCTTGGAAATACTGGCCCTGGGGAAACAACAACAAACACCCCCTAAGGAGATTTCCATGGCAGTTACTGTCACGACATCAGTCGCCACTGCACCTGTCGACGCCTCGCGTGCCGCCCCCCCGGCCGGGCTTCGCCGGGCGCAGCGCCCGGGGGCCCTGGCGCCCTGCATCCAGGCCGCCAGCCTATTCGTCTTACTCGCCCCTCTGGCCGCACACGCCGATCTCATAGGCGACAGCCAGCTCAACCTGGGTCTGCGCAACTTCTATCTGGATCGCGACTTTCGCGGCGACGCCGCACCGATCTCCCGCGCGGGCAGCTGGAGCCAGGGCTTCGACCTGCGCTTTACCTCCGGCTATACCGAGGGGCCGCTGCAGTTCGGCCTGGATGCCTCGGCGCAGTATGCCTATCGTCTCGACGGCGGCGGTGGGCGCGGCCCGGACACCGTCCTGCCCTACGATCGCAGCGAAGGTGAACAGGTCCGGGATTACGGTCGCGCCGCGCTGACCGCCAAGGTCCGCCATTCGAAAACCGAACTCACGGTCGGAGAGCATCGACCGATGCTGCCAGTCGCCTTCTTCGACGACAGCCGTCAGTTGGCCAGTACCTTCCACGGCATCCAGATCACCTCCAAGGAGATCGACAGCCTGAGCCTGACGGCCGGGCGCTTCAACGAGATTGCCACGCGCGAATCTGCCGATCACGAGAAGCCCTATCTGTTCACGCGCCCCTTCGGGCCGCGTCATCCCAGCGATGGGCTGAATTTCGCCGGGGGGACCTACACCTTCAGTCCGAAGCTGTCGGCCACCTATTTCTACGGCCAACTGGAAGATATCTATCAGCAGCACTACCTGGGCCTGACCCACAACGCCTCGCTGGCTAACGGCTACAGCCTGAAGACTGACCTGCGTTACTACGACAACAGCACCGATGGCGATGCGCTGTACGGCGAAATCGACAATCACACCTATGGACTCCTCAGCTCGCTCAAGAAGGGCGCACACACCTTCAGCCTGGGCTATCAACGCATGCTCGGCGATAGCGGCTTCCCAACCCTCAATGGCTTCACCCCACAACCCCATTTGGTCAACTGGTCGGCCCTGGCCTTCATCAGGCCGAACGAAAGCTCCTGGCAGCTGCGCTACGACTACGACTTTGCGGCGCAGGGCTTGCCGGGCTTGCGGCTCATGACCCGTTACCTGCGCGGCAGCGGCATCAAGCGTGCCGGGAACCTGAGCGACTCAAGCGAGAGCGAGCGCGACCTGTACCTGAGTTATGTCGTGCAGAGCGGCCCGCTGAAGGGGCTCGGCTTCGGCTGGCTCAATATCGATGCCAAGGTCCAGCACGGCAGTGACTTCAACGAGAACCGGCTGATCACCACCTACACCTGGAAGCTCTGGTAGGGCGGACCACGATAGGCAACCGGACACATCCGATAGACACCCGGAATTCCGCAGGAATCCGGACTATGACCAGGCCGCAATGGCCATCAATAACAACAAGAGGGACTTCACCATGAACCTGAGGCAACTGAGCCTGGCGTTCTGCATTACCAGCCTTGTCAGCCTTTCCTGTCAGGCCGTCGAGAAACCAAACTTCCTGATCATAATCGCCGACGACCTGGGCTATAGCGACTTGGGCAGCTTCGGTGGCGAAATTCAAACACCCAACCTTGACTCCTTGGCACGCGAAGGCGTGCGCCTGACCAACTTCCAGGCCGCACCGACCTGTTCGCCGACCCGCTCGATGCTGCTCAGTGGAACAGACAGCCACCAGGCAGGCCTCGGCAACATGGGGGAATTGCTACAAGAGGACCAGAAAGGCAAACCGGGTTACGAAGGCTACCTCAACCAGCGCGTTGCCAACTTGGCGGAAGTCATGCAAGAGGCCGGCTACAGCACCTATACAACCGGCAAGTGGCATCTGGGCCGGACAGAGGAACTGAGTCCCAAGGCGCGCGGCTTTGACCGCTCGTACATCCTGGTACAGGGCGGCGCCAGCCACTTCGACGACCAGAAGGCGATCATCAGCGTCGACCCCAAAGCCATCTACCGCGAAGACGGCAAGCAGGTGGAGGTCCCCGAGGGCTTCTTCTCCAGCGAGTTCTATACCGATCGTATGATCCAGTACATCGAGGCCGACAAAGCCAAGGGCAAACCATTCCTCGGCGTACTCTCCTACACCGCGCCGCACTGGCCCCTGCATGCTCCGGATCAATGGATCGACAAGTACAAGGGCCGCTACGCCGAAGGCTACGAGGCACTGCGCCAGCAGCGACTGAAGCGTATGCAGGAGCAGGGTATTGTGCCTGCTGGAATCAGTGCCAATACCCCGATGGAAAGCGGGCTGCCGACCTGGGAACAGCTCACCGAGGAGCAACGCCAGCGCGAGGCACGCAGCATGGAGGTGTACGCCGCCATGGTCGACAACATGGATCACCATATCGGCCGCATGCTCGATTATCTGCGCCAGAGCGGCCAGCTGGACAATACCTTCGTGTTGTTCATGTCGGACAACGGCGCCGACGGCAACAGCCCGATCGACCTACCGGGCAACCGTGAATGGATGGCCTCAGACTTTGACAACAGCCTGGAAAACATGGGCCGCAAAGGCTCCTACATCGACTACGGCGCCCAGTGGGCACAGGTAGGCGCTACCCCTTATCCGTTCTTCAAGGGCTTCACCAGTCAGGGCGGCACCACGGTTCCGGTCATCGTCAAGTATCCGAGCCTGGAGAAGCAGGCCGGCCAGATCAACGGCGGTTTCTTCCATGTAATGGACGTTATGCCGACCATTCTTGAACTGGCCGGGATCAAGCACCCGGGCAACCGCTTCAAAGGACGCAGCGTTCAACCCATGCAAGGGCGCTCCATGCTACCCGGGCTGCTCGGCGAGGCCATGCCCGAGCGGGCTGTCGGCTGGGAGCTCTTTGGCCGCCGCGCCGTGCGCAAGGGTGACTGGAAGATGACCTGGATGACCGCGCCCTACGGGAGTGCAGCATGGAAACTGTACAACCTGGCGCAGGACCCGGTGGAAGCGAACGACCTGGCCGAACAGGAACCAGCCAAACTTGCAGAGCTCACCCAAGAATGGGATGACTATGTAAAGCGAAACAATGTGCTACTGGGTCCCGTGAAGATCAAATATGGCTTCGAAACCTGCCTGTACGAGCACTGCTTCGAGTAGCACCAACAACCAATAGCCCCGGAGGAAACTCTGGGGCTTCTTTGTATCACTTAGTTCGTCCTCCCACGCCGAAAAGCCAAGTCATAGATCCACGAATCCGCAATGAGGTCGCGATATGTCTGGCCGTTTAGGACTGCCGTGACAAAGTATGGGACGGCAGTTCGCCGAAGGCCTTCTTATAGGCCGTAGTGAAATGGCTGGGCTGGGCGAAACCCCACCGGAAAGCCAGCTCGGACAGCTGCACCTCGCCCTGACGGTGATGCTGCAACAGTTCGCGTATGGCGCGCAGCCGACAATTCTGGATATAGCGTTGCGGGCTGATGCCCAGGTAACGCCGGAACGCCTGCTCCAGACTGCGTCTGCTGGCGCCACTCACACTCACCAACTGGCTGATACTCAGCGGCTGATCGAGGTGGGCCTGGATGAAGTCCACCACCCGTTTAACCGTACCCGGCAGCAGGCTGCGCTGCGGCAAAGCGCTGAGAGACGGGATGAGGTGCACCAGGTTCTCGCAAAACAGATACTGCATATGCACTTGACCGACAGGGCTGGTGAGCAATCCCGACGGGTTTCCCGTGTCGCTGTCCACCAGGCGCAGAAGGTTGCCGAGACTCACCACAGCAGGGTGCTGGCGACCCATGAGCTGGGCCTGGGCCGGCAAGCGCGTCACCTCGGTCTGATGGTGTTGCATGACATGATCGACTAGCAGCGAGGCATCCAGCGCGAGCACGATCGCCTGAGTCCCCTCATGCCACACAACGTCCACTTCATGCCCCGGCGTGAACATAAGTAGCTCTCCTGCACAGGCCCGTTGTCCGTCCGGGTGACTGCTCACAGCCCCGCGCAGCGGCAGTATGCCGTGCCAGCAGGCGAGCGGCGATGAACTGACACGCACCGCGCGACCGAAGCCGGCGCCGAATAACTTCAGCTGCGGCAGGGATTGCAGGGTGAAATGGATGTCCGTCTGGCCGCGCCCACAAGGCTGCAAGCGGCGCTCCTCGATATGGCTATTGAGCAGCCCTTCGGCCTCATCCAGATCGTGGGAGCGTAACAGTGGAGACGCGGAAAACGGCAGCCGGATGCCCAATTTGGCACTCATTGGCAAAGCAGTCAGTCCGCCGACGGCGGGAATGGAAAGGGCGTTCAGCATCGGCCGCCTCTTATTGATAGGTTGATCCGTACCCTGCACTAGTCGAGGCTCGGCTGCGGGCTGCGGTCATCGGCGGCAGCAGCCAAGTTTACCAGCCTAAATATTGAAATGAGCGACGACTCGACAATGGCGAGGGGCGGCAAAAGACGCCGCCAACATTCGAGAGTGACTGGGGGACAGGAAATTAGCGCCGCATCTTGCTCGCCGGCTCACCGCCGATACCGAAATGGTTCTTCGGCATCTCGGTGATGATTACCCGCACCCGTTCGATCGGCGCGTCCAGCGAACGTGACATGGCTTCACTGACTTCGCGGATCAGGGTTTCCTTCTGCTCGTCGCTGCGACCTTCGAGGATATACAGCTGGGCGATAGGCATGGACTAACTCCTACGATGAACGGCCGGCCCAGGGGCCGGCCGTATAAGGCTTAGATGAAGCGCGCAGACACCGAGCCGAGGCCCTGGTAGCGCACGGTGATGTTGTCGCCCGGCGCCACCGGCACGGCAGCGGTGATGCCGCCGGTCATGATGAAGGTGCCGGCCGGGATGTGTTCGCCGCGCTCGGCCAGCAGGTTGGCCAGCATCGCCACGCTGGACAGGGGATGGCCGAGCACCGCCGCGCCGGCGCCGAGCTCCACCACTTCGCCGTTCTTCTCCATGACCACCCCGAGGGTGCGCAGGTCGACCTCCTCCAGGCTGGCCATGCGCCCGCCGCTGATGAAGCGGGTCGAGGAGGCGTTGTCGGCGACCACGCTGATCAGGTCAAACTTGAAGTTCTCGTAGCGTGAGTCGATCACCTCGACAGTGGGAATCACGTAGTCGATCGCCGCAATCACGTCGCCAAGATGGCAGCCCGGGCCGTGCAGCGGCGCCTTGGTCACTACCGATATTTCTGCCTCGATCTTCGGGTGGATCAGCTTTGAGCAATCCACCACGCCGCCGTCCGGCACGCTGAAGTAGTCGGCGAGGAAGCCATAGATCGGCGTTTCCACCCCCATCTGCGCCATCTTCGCCCAAGAGGTCAGGCCCATCTTCAGGCCGACGATCTTGTTACCGCGAGCCTCCTTGCGCCTACGGATTTCCCACTGCACGTCGTAGGCGTCGGCGAAGGTCATCTCCGGGTAGTCGTTGGTCACCTTGCCGATGTCGTAGGCCTGCAGCTCGGCACTTTCGATGTGCTCGGCCAGGGCCAGCACCTGTTCGTGGGTCAGGGTACGGTTCATGCGCTCACCTTCTGTTGCTGACGGGCCCGGGCCATATCCAGGGCGAGGTCTTCGATCATGTCTTCCTGGCCACCGACGGTGCCGCGCCGTCCCAGTTCGACCAGGATGTCGCGGGCCGACACACCGTATTGCTTCTCGGCGCGCTGGGCGAACAGCAGGAACGAGCTGTAGACCCCGGCATAGCCCAGGGTCAGGGCATCGCGGTCGACGCGAATCGGCTGATCCATCATCGGCACCACCAGGTCCTCGGCGACGTCCATGATCTGGTACAGGTCGATGCCGGTCTCCACGCCCATGCGTTTGCACACCGCGACGAACACCTCCAGCGGCGTGTTGCCGGCGCCGGCGCCGAGGCCAGCGACCGAGCCGTCGATGCGCACGGCACCGGCCTCGATGGCGGCCAGCGAGTTGGCGATGGCCATGCCCATGTTGTGGTGGCCGTGGAAGCCAACCTCGGTGGCCGGGTTCAGTTCGGCGCGCAGCAGACCGATCTTCTCGCCGACTTCATCGGGCAGCATGTAACCGGCCGAGTCGGTGCAGTAAATGCAGTTGGCCCCATAGCTTTCCATCAGCTTGGCCTGTTCGAGAATTTTCTCGGCGCTGAGCATGTGCGCCATCATCAGGAAGCCGACGGTATCGACCCCCAGCTTGCGCGCCATGCCGATGTGTTGTTCGGATACGTCGGCCTCTGTGCAGTGGGTGGCGACGCGGATGGTCGAGACGCCGCAGTCCAGGGCCATCTTCAGGTGGTCGACGGTACCGATGCCAGGCAGCAGCAGAGCCGAGACCTTGGCCTGCTTGAGCTGCGGGATCACCGCGCGCAGGTACTCCTCGTCGCTGTGCGCCGGGAAGCCGTAGTTGATCGAACGACCACCGAGTCCGTCGCCGTGGGTGATTTCGATCAGCGGCATGCCGGCTCGATCGAGGCCGGTGGCGACCGCGACCATCTGGTCCAGGCTGATCTGGTGGCGCTTGGCGTGCATGCCGTCGCGCAGGCTCATGTCGTGCAGGATGACGTTCTTGCCGTGCAGGTTCATGGTGCTACTCCTCAGGCCAGCGCTAGGTCGCGACGGGGCAGTTGAATGGTGCCGGCGGCGATTTCCTCGGCGAACATCTCGCCGGTGCGCAGCGCGGCGGCAGTCATGATGTCGAGGTTGCCGGCGTACTTGGGCAGGTAGTCGCCCAGGCCTTCGACTTCCATGAAGATCGACACGCGGTTGCCGTCGAATACCGGACCGTTCTTCAGACGGTAGCCGGGCACGTACTTCTGCACCTCGGCGATCATCGCCTGGACCGAGGCAGTAATCGCGTCACGGTCCGGCTCGCCCTCGGTCAGGCAGTGAATGGTGTCGCGCATCATCAGCGGCGGCTCCGCCGGGTTGATGACGATGATCGCCTTGCCCTCCTTGGCCCCGCCAACCTGCTCGATGGCTCCGGCGGTGGTGCGGGTGAACTCGTCGATGTTCTTGCGGGTACCCGGGCCAACCGAGCGCGAGGAGACGGTGGCGACGATCTCGGCGTAGGCCACCGGCTGCACGCGGGATACCGCGGCCACCATGGGTATGGTGGCCTGGCCGCCGCAGGTGACCATGTTGACGTTCATCTCCAACTGACCAACGTGCTGCTTGAGATTGACCGGTGGCACGCAGTAGGGGCCGATAGCCGCCGGGGTCAGGTCGACCATCAACACGCCCAGCTCGTTGAGCTTGCGGCTGTTTTCGGCATGCACATAGGCCGAGGTGGCGTCGAAGGCGATGCGGATGTCGTCGTCCAGCACGTGGGGCAGCAGGCCGTCGACGCCTTCGGCTGTGGTTTTCATGCCGAATTCGCGGGCGCGCTTAAGGCCGTCGGAGGCAGGATCGATGCCGACCATCCACACCGGCTCGATCCACTCCGAGCGCAGCATCTTCATCACCAGATCGGTACCGATATTGCCGGGGCCGATAATGGCCGCCTTGAGTTTCTTGCTCATGGGTTCGTCCTCTGCTCGATCAGATGAAGCGCACCGAGGCGCTGCCGATGCCGCCGATCTCGACGCGCATGAAATCGCCGGCCTTGACCGGCTCCAGGGGTACCAGCGAACCGGAGAGGATCACTTCGCCGGCCTTCAGCGGGATGCCGAAACGACCCAGGGTGTTGGCCAGCCAGGCCACGCAGTTGACCGGCGACCCCAGGGCCGCGGCGCCGGCGCCGGTGCTGAGCAGCTGGCCGTTCTTCTCCACCAGCATGCCGCAGGTGACCAGGTCGACCTGGCGTGGCGACACCGCCGTGTCACCGAGCACGAACAGGCCGCAGGAGGCGTTGTCCGCCACGGTGTCCTCGATCTTGATTTTCCAGTCGCGGATGCGCGAATCGACTATCTCGAAGCAGGGCATCACGCACTCGGTGGCGGCCAGCACGTCGGCGTTGGTCACCCCGGGGCCGATCAGGTCCTTCTTGAGGATGAAGGCTATCTCGCCCTCGGCCTTGGGCTGCATCAGCCGCTGGCTGATCGGCATGGCTTCGCCGCTGTTGAACACCATGGCGTCGGTCAAGTAACCGAAGTCCGGCTGGTGCACGCCCAGCATGTTCTGCACCGCCTTGCTGGTGACGCCGATCTTCTTGCCGATGATCTTCTCGCCAGCGGCCAGCCGGCGTTCGAGCATGCGCAGGGAGATGTGGTAGGCGTCGTCGATGCCGATGGCGAAACCGCGTTCGGTCAGTGGCGCGACCGCCTCGCGGTTGAGCATCGCCTGGTACAGCTCGTCGCCGAGCTCGTTGATCAATATCTGGTCCATGCGTGTCTCTCTCTCAGGAAAGGGTGGGCGCCTCGGCGAGGAAATCCTCAACCAGGCGGGCGAAGCGGCCGGCGTGTTCGATCTGGGTCCAGTGGCCGCAGTGGCCGTAGATGTGCAATTGGGCGTTGGGAATCCAGTGGGCCAGGGTCAGCGAAGTCTCCAGCGGGATGATCCGGTCTTCGCGGCCATGCACCACCAGGGTCTGCTGGGACAATGCACGGATCGCCTGCTCGTCGCTACACAGCGCCTCGATCCAGCGCTGGCGCGGGGCCGGGAACATGGCGGCGAAGGACTCCTGGAACCCCGGGCGGATGCTCGCCTGGTAGCGCAGCTCGGCGAGGTCGTCGTTGACCAGGCCACGGTCACAGGCAAACAGGTCGAGCAGCGCACGCATGTTGGCCAGCGTCGGCGTGTAACCCCAGGCCGCGTCCAGGCCCGGAGTCAGCTCGAAGGGCACGCCGACGCTGCCCATCAGCACCAGCCGGCGTACCCGCTCTGGGTGCCGCACGGCCAGGGCCAGGGCAATGGCGCCGCCGAAGGAGTTGCCGACCAGATCGGCCTGGGCGATGCCCAGGGCATCCAGCACACCGAGGGCATGCAGCACCCAGGTGTCGAGGTTGTAGTGCGCATCCGCCGGGCGCTCGCTGTAGCCGAAGCCGAGCATGTCCGGCGCTAGCACCCGCCGCGTCTTGGCCAGCTCGGGCATGACCAGGCGCCAGTTGGCCCAGGCGGTGACGCCGGGGCCGGAGCCGTGGATCAGCAGCAGCGGAAAGCCACTGCCCTGCTCCAGCAGGTTGGTGCGCCAGCCGGCGGCGAGGATCTCGCGGCCCAGCTCGGGGCTAGGTTCCGGCGCCTGCGGGGGGGGCTTCAGGGATGCAGTCATGGCCACCTCAGAGTTTCACGCAGACGTTTTTCAGCTCGGTGTAGAACTCCAGCGAGTGCACACCCCCTTCACGGCCGATGCCCGACTGCTTGCTGCCGCCGAAGGCGGTGCGCAGGTCGCGCAGGAACCAGCTGTTGACCCAGACGATGCCGGCCTCGATCTGCCCGGCGACGCGGTGGGCGCGCGAGCCGTTCTCGGTCCAGATCGCCGATGCCAGGCCGTAGGGCAGGCTGTTGGCCAGTTCGATGGCCTCCTCTTCCGTGTCGAACGGGCGGATATGGCAGCAGGGCCCGAAGATCTCCTCGGTGACTACCGGCGAATCGTCGGCCAGTCCGGTCCAGATGGTCGGCTGCACCCAGGCGCCGCCGGCCAGGTGCGCCGGCATGTCCGGCACACCGCCGCCGGTGACGACAGTGGCGCCGTCATCGACTGCCTGCTGGTAATAGCTGAGGACTTTTTCGCGGTGCTTGAGGCTCACCAGCGGACCGAAGTTGCTGCTCGCATCGTCCGGCGGGCCGATCACCAGGCTCTCGGCGCCGGCCTTGAGTCGGGCGACGAACGCGTCGAAGATCGGCCGCTCGACAAACACCCGCTCGGTGCCCAGGCAGACCTGGCCGCAGTTGGCGAAGGCCGAGCGCAGGGTACCCTCGATGGCCTTGTCCAGATCGCAGTCGGCAAAGACGATGCCCGCGTTCTTGCCGCCCAGCTCCAGCGACACCTGACGCACGCCCTTGGCCGCGGCGCGCATGATCACCTCACCCGTGCCGGTCTCACCGGTGAAGGTGTAGGCGTCGACATCCGGATGCTCGGTGAGGAAGGCGCCGGCCGAGTCACCACCGAAGCCATGCACCACGTTGTACACGCCCGCCGGCACGCCAGCGGCCTGCATCACCTCGCCGAGCAGGGTGGCGGTCAGCGGGGTTTCCTCGGACGGCTTGACCACCACGGTATTGCCGCAGGCCAGGGCCGGGCCGACCTTCCAGGTCATCAGCAGCAGAGGCAGATTCCACGGGCTGATCACGCCGATCACCCCCTTGGGACGGCGCACCGCGTAGTTGAGCGCCCCAGCACCGTCCGGAGTGGCCATCTCGAAAGCTTCGTTGGCGACATTCTTCAGCAGGTCGGCGAACACCTTGAAGTTGGCCGCACCGCGCGGAATGTCGATGTGGCTGGCCAGGGATTTGGGCTTGCCGGTGTCCAGGCATTCGGCCTGGAGAAATTCGTCGAAGCGCGCCGTGATGCCATCGGCCACACGGTGCAGGATCTCCGCGCGCTCGGCCACGTTCATCTTGCCCCAAGGACCCTTGAGCGCGGCGCGGGCAGCCTTGACCGCGGCGTCGACCTCGGCACGCCCGGCCTCGTGGACATGCCCGATCAGCTGGCCGTCGGCTGGGTTGACGTCCTCGAAGGTGCGGCCGCTGGCCGAACCGACGAAGGCACCGTTAATGAAATGCTTGATCTCTTTCATATGCGCAATCTCTGCAATAAGTCGGGCCGGGCCTTCAGGTCAGCACGGTCAGGAAACGTTCGTTGAGTGCTCGGTCGTGGTAGAAAATGGCCTTGCCCAGGTCCTTGGCCAACCAGGTCACCGGCTTGTGATCGGAGTAGTTGTAATCACCACCGCAGAACACCTCGTTCCGGTTACCGGACGGGTCGAAGAAGTAGATGGTCTTGCCGTGGGTCAGGCCGTGACGGGTCGGCCCGATATCAATCGAGGTGTCGGTCATGGAGATCAGGTCGGCGGCACGCAGCACATCCTCCCAGGTCTCGAGGAAGAACGAGGCATGGTGGAACTTGCCCTTCTCGGCATGCTGGATGAAGGCCACGTCGTGGGCCTTGGTCGACAGGCTGAGAAACTGAGCGATCCGTGTGCCGTCGTCGTCGAGCACCTGCTCGGCCAGGTAGAAACCCAGCACCTCGGTGAACAGTTTGTAGGTCGCCTCCAGCTCGTCGCCGTACATCAGGCAGTGGTCGAAGCGCACCGCGCGCATGCCCTTGAGGTTACGTGGCCAAGCCTCGGGATTGACCTCCTCGATGCCCCACTTGCCGGTGTACTCCTTCTCGGCATAGAGCTCGAAGAAATGTCCGGACGGTGCCTGGAAGCGCACCCGCCGACCACAGCCTTTGAGTTCGCCAGCGGCGATGTTCTCGACTAGACAGCCAAAGTTGAGCAGGTCCTCGGTGAGGCGATTCAGGCTGTCCTCGTCGACCACCTTGAAACCCATGAAATCCATACCCGGCTCGGCGGCCTCGCGCAGCACCACCGAGAACTTGTCGACCTCGGTCCAGGCCTTCAGGTAGATGCGGCCCTGCTCGTCGCGATCCATCTCGATCAGGCCGAGCAGATCGCGGTAGTGGGCCAATGCACTCTCCAGGTTGAGCACCCGCAGTTGCACGTGACCGGGGCGTAGTACGCCTTTGTTCATGACGACACCTCTTGCTGGTTCTTGTTGTTGTGGTCGCCGGCGCCAGTTTGGCGCAGGCACTCGATGTTCAAGTCGGACCGCGGAAACACCTGGCAGGCCAAGGCCACCCCCTGGCTCGCCGCTTCATCCGGCACGTGTTTGCAGCTCATCTGGCCGCGCTGGTAGCTACCGCTGAGCACGCGCACCTTGCACAGACCGCAACCGCCGCCACGGCACCCCACCGGCACACAGCGCTTGCCTTGCTGCTCCATGGCCTGCAGCACCGATTGGCCTTCGGCACAGTGGAAGCGCTGGCCGCTGAACACTTCTTGCACCTCGTAGCTGGCGCTGTTCATCGCTCACCTCAGATGCGCTTGAACAGCGCCGAGCGCTGGCTATCCGCGGCGCCGTCGGCCGCAGTGAGAAAGCGCTCCATGAAAATGTCGCGCTCGAACAGGCGGCCCTGCATCAAGGTGCTGATGGCCGCGTCGATCATCGGCGGCGGCCCGCACAGGTAGGCCTTGTGCCCGCCGAAACGGCCATCGAAATGAGCCTTGGCGGCGTCATGCACGAAGCCCTTGAAGCCGCGCCAGCTGGGCTCGTCGTTGGCCTGGCTGAGCGCCGGCACATAGGTGAAATTGGCGTGCTCGCGGGCCAGGCCCTCGAACAGTTCGCGGTTGTACAGTTCGGCGACGTTGCGCGCGCCCTGGAACAGGGTGATCTGGCGGCTGTCGCCTCGTTCGAGCAAGTCGAGGATCATCGACTGCGGGCTGGACAAGCCCGAGCCGCCGGCGATGAAAATCAGGTCGCCCGGCTGCGAGCCGCGCACGAAGAACTGCCCATAGGGGCCGGACAGCTTCAGCCGCTCGCCGACCTTGAGCTGCTGATGGATATAGCCGGTGGCGGCTCCGCCCTCGACCAGGCGCACATGCAGTTCAACTTCGTCGGCTCGGCCCGGCGGGTTGGCCAGGGAGAAAGCCCGGCTGCCGTCGATGCCCGGCAGCTCGAGGTTGACGTATTGTCCGGACTGGAAGGCCATGGGCCGATCCAGGCGCAAATGCACGCCTTTGATGGTCGGCGACAGCTCGACGATGGCAGTGACGGTGGCGTGGAAATCCGCCACCGGATGGCCAAGGAAGTCGGGGTCGACATCGATGTCGGCCTCGATGGTCACGTCGCTTTGCACGGTGGCGCAGCAGGCCAACACCTTGCCCTCCTCGCGCTCGATGTCCATCAGGGCGAAGGGCGACGCGGCGCCAACCTCGACGTCGCCGTCCAGTACCTGCACCTTGCAGGTGGCACAGGTGCCATGGCCGCAGGCGAAGGGCAGCCACACGCCCTGACGCAGGGCAGCCTGAAGAATGGTCTGGCCCTCCTCCACTTCGATCACTTCGCCGGTCGGCTCGATGGTGACGTTGTAAGTCATGGTGCTCACCTCAACTCGCGGAGTTGCCCAAGCCATTCAGGCCGGGTGTTTGCAGTCGCAGCATGTCCTTGTGGCGCAGGCCGTTGGCGTCCAGGCTCGCGGTGAAATCCGGCACCCAGGGCTCATCGTTGAGCAACCAGACGCTGGCCGTGAAATCGACCCGGGCGGTATCCGGGTGAGCGGCCAAGGCTGGCCGCAGCACTTGCTCGCAGAACTCGGCGAAGCCCATGGCCGGGTTCACCGCCATGGCGAGCGGCGAACAGAACATCAGGTGGCGATCCCAGCCCAGGTACAGCAGGCGGTTGCCGTGGAAGTTGGCTTCGCGGTCGAGCGGGGCAAATTCATAAGCCCCGATGGCATTCACAGTCATGTCAGGTTCCTCTTGTTCTTGGTATGGGAAAGCGCGGGACGGTGCGGCCGTCCCGCGCCGGCTCAGCTCGCCTTGGGCAGGGGGGAGACGGCCGGACTCAGACCCTTCCACTGCAGCCAGCGCTGGTGCTCAGGCGAGCCGAGGTACTCGAAGTTGTCCTCGCCGATGTTGATGTTGTAGTAGTCGCGTACCACCGACTCGACGTCGCTACCGCCGCAGTTGCCCTGGTAGATCTGGTGCACCGGCAGCCAGGCCTGGACATACTTCTGCGGCTGGTTCTTGAAGATGTCGCAGCAGCCATCCGAGCAGAAGTGGTAGCGCTCGCCCTCGTGCACATGGCTGCGATGGCTGAGCTTGGTGGCGTCATCCGGCTCGGTGAAGATGGCCGGGATCTGGCACACCTGACACAGCTGCGGCAGGGTGTTGTTGTAGAAGCGCTCGCCCTTTTCCTGCTGCTCGCGCCAGAAGGTGAAACGCTCGCGGTAGTACCGGTCGAAGGTGTTCGGGTACTTGGCCGACAGCCAGTCCATCTCCTCGTCGCTGGGCATCCAGGTGTGGAAATTGGTGGCCTGGCTGTACTGGTAGAAGGTCGCCCAGGTCTGGTGGGAGACGTGCTCCTTGCCGATGGTCGTCTGCTCGACGTACTTCGGCGCGCGGATGCCGTAGCGCTCCAGGTCCTTGAACAGCGCGCCGCCCGCCTCCTCGAAGTAGACCTCCCAGGCTTCGGCCCAGGACATCACCTTGTTCGGCAGCATGTAGTCCATCATCATCCCGACCAGCGACAGCAGGCGGTTGCCACGCCAGAACCACTTGTCGATCCAGCCCTGAATGATCGGCACGTTGTCCTCGTGCTGCTCGAGCATGAACTTGATCACTTCCAGGCCCAGGGTCATGTGCCGGGCCTCGTCGGACTGCGCCGAGAAGCCGAAGGTGACGGTGGCCATGTCGCCGTTGTAGGCCGCGCCGGACATGAAAGGCACGAACAGCAGGTTGGTCAGCACGTACTCGAAGGAGAACGAGATGGCGGTTAGGAACTCGAACGGTCCGGCCGTGCGCGCATCGTCGAAGAACGACTTGGGCACCGAGTTGAACCACACGCGATCGTGCATGTGGGCAAAGTCATGCATGCCGTTGAAGTGCTTGTTGTAGTGACTCATCGCATGCACTTGCGTCTGCACGTGACGCAGCTCGTCGATCGCCTGCATCTGGCAGGCGACCCGCGCTCCGGCGCCGCTGAAATCCCGACCAACCCGAGCGAAGCCCTGGAACGCCTGGTATTCGCAGGGGCTGATGCCACCGAGGAAGAGTTTCAGCGCATTGACGTAGCGGGCATCGGAGATGGTCTGCTGGCCGTTGTTCTGGGCGAAGGCGTCGAGAATGGCGTAGAGCTTCTTCTCCTTCTCGGCCTGGTACTTCCAGTAGGCATCCATGGTCAGGCGGAAGGGGTCCTCCCACTTGTCCCAGTCGGTGATCTTGATGCCCTCGAAATCCTCGTGGGGGAAGATGTCCTTCTTGTCCTGGTAGCTAGGCTCCCAGTCGAGGTCGCGGGTGAGGTAGCGGTACTTTTCTTTGAGGCCGAGTTTTTTCTTGTTCGCGGTCATGGCTTGGCTCCTAGTTTTTCCACTCGAGAACGAAGGCGTCATCGTCCTCGTCGACGTTGCCGCCGATGGTGATCACGTCCAGCAGCATCTCCTGCACGTCCCAGGCGCGGCCGAGCCGCTCTTCCATGGTCTCGCGGCGGATCTGCAGACGGCCTTCTGCCTCGATGCGGATCATCGCCGGCTGGTGCTCGACCACCGCATGGGGGTTGTCATGGGTGATGCCATCCACCAGGTAGTGGGCGTTGTCGTTGTCCTGCAGGACGAGGTAAACGAGCGACATGGTCTGGATCCTTATTGAATGTTCAGGCCGAGCTTGCTCAGCCGGGCGAGGAAGTCCTGATGCACGCTGGCAAGTGCCTCGCCGCCGGCGCTGATCTCGGCCAGCGGTGCCTGCGCCTCGAGGGCACGGGCCAGCCAGTGGCCGATCCAGGCCTCGATCTGCAGACGATTGTTCTCGCTCTCGGCGGCCACGGTCTTGACCATGGCATCGACCCAGCGGCTGCTCTCGGCGTGCCACTGGCGCATGAACTCGGTGAGCATGCCGACATCGCCGGCGCCTTCGGCGCTCAGGGTCTCGTCGAACTTCTGGTAAATCAGCGGAAACAGCAGGCCATCGCTGACCAGGTTCTGGGCCAGGCTCAGCTCGAACCAGTCTTTGATCACGAAACTGTCCTCGACATAGCGGCGCAGGCCCTGCCAGACGGGATCGTCGAGCCATAGCTGTTTGCCCTGTTCCAGCGCCGCAGTGCCGCCGCCATCGAGTAACAGACCGATGCGCGACAGGTACTGGGCGATGCCCAGGCGGTCCATGGCGGTGTAGATATGCATCTGCACCACGGTGGTCGCGCAGCCGTCGGCGGCGATGCCGCTGTTATTCATGTTGGCGCCCAGCTCGGCATGGCGCAGCGGCACCAGCACCCGCAGGATGCGCGCCCGCTGTTCGTCGCTTAGGCGCGCCAGCAGCTCGCGCTTCTCGCAGAATGCATATTCGTGCTCGGTGGTTTCCTGCATGCGTGCGCGGGTCTGCACGTAACTGCCGTAGTAGTACTGGCGCGGATCGCTGACCGCATACCAGTCGCGCATCACCAGGCAGGTGCGGCTGACATCATTGAGCTGCTTGTCCGGCTGCCACTGCGGGCGGTAATGGAAGTTGCTGGTGGCGGCAATGTCGTAGCTGGCCTCCTGATAGCGGCTGGCCGGCTTGTCACCGAAGCGTCTGCGGATATGGCTGAACGTCTGGCGGATCGGTGCCACCGTGTTCGTTTTGATTTCTATGCTCATTTCGACCGTACCTGTTGTTGTTGTGTGTGGCTGCCGTGGGCAATGCCTTAGTCCTGTCGACTCGGCATGCGGCCGCCTGCCTCACCGAAACGCCACTTGACCATGTCGTCATCGACCGCTTGGGCCATCGCCTGGTCCATCACCACCACGCGGTTGTGCTGGCAGAACTGGGTGAACGCCGCTTGCGGCAGAACCAGCTCGACGAACAGATCTGGGCAACCGATGGCGAAGTCGAACTCGACGAAGCGCGCACCTGGCTCGCTGCGCACCCGGATGTAACGCGTCATGTCTTCAAAGCGGGGTTCAAGCGTGTTCATGTTCGGGCCATCTCCCTTGGTGGCGGGTGACAGGCCTATCGCAACGGCTGTGCCAAGTCCTCCATAAAAATTACAAGCTATTGTTTTATAAGACTTTATTCTTAAATACAGGCAATGAAAGGCGCACGCCAGAGAGGGTGATGGCCAAGCCGACGAGGGATCTATTGATGATTTGATCAAACGCCACGGGCCGGCTTGAGCAAATGCTCAGGCACCCGACAGGAGACAATGGGGAGCGGGCCAGGCGAGGCCCATTTCATCAATTGGTGACTTCCACCAGCGCCAGGATCTGGCTATGGTGACTGTCGAGTCGAGCCACGAGGCGCTGGCCTAGAGCCCGCCCGCCAACCATCCAGGCCTTTGCATCGCAGAAGGATGCAGGGGTACGCAGCTTGCTAACCGGCAACCTCAACCCCGTCAGAAATTGGATGGAAACCTGGTCACCGCTTCGACGTGGTTCTCCCCATACAAAAACAATCAGGGGCCTTTGGCCATGGCAATCAGCTACAAGCCACAACTGCAACAATCGGACTTTCAGGACCTGAGCAAACAGATCCGCTTTCAAAGCATGGAAGGCAAGATCTGGCTCGGCGAGCAGCGCATGTTGCTGCTACAGGTCTCGGCCATGGCCGGCTTTCGCCGCGAGCTGGTAAGCATCCTCGGCGTCGAGCGGGCCAAGGGTTTCTTCCTGCGCCTGGGTTACCAGTCTGGCCTGCGCGATGCCGAGCTGGCGCGCAAGCTGCGACCGCATTGCAGCGAGCTGGATATCTTTCTCGCTGGCCCACAGCTGCATTCGCTCAAGGGCATGGTCAAGGCGGTCCCCACCGAGGTGGATGTCGATATCGAGGCCGGACGCTTCCACGTCGAGGTGGAGTGGGTCGACTCCTTCGAGGTGGAAATTTGCCAGAACGAACTGGGAACTATGGACGGTCCGGTGTGCTGGACCCTGCTCGGCTATGCCTGCAGCTACTCGTCCTCGTTCATGGGGCGCGAGGTGATCTTCAAGGAGATCACCTGCCGTGGTTGTGGCCACGACAAGTGCCGGATCGTCGGTAAGCTGGCCGAAGATTGGGACGACGCCGAGACGTTCAAGCAGTATTTCAAGAGCGATCCGATCATCGAGGAACTCTACGAGCTGCAGTCGCAACTGGCCTCGCTGCGCACCAGCCTGCAGCGCCAGGAAGGCCAGTACTACGGCATCGGCCAGTCCCTGGCCTACACCAAGGTCTGCCAGATGATCGACAAGGCCGCCCAAGGCAAGGTCTCGGTGCTGTTACTCGGCGAAAGCGGTGTCGGCAAGGAGGTGATTGCGCGCAGCGTGCACCTGCGCAGCGCCCGCGCCGAGCAGCCGTTCGTCGCAGTCAACTGTGCCGCCATTGCACCGGACCTGATCGAGGCCGAGCTGTTCGGCGTCGAGAAAGGCGCCTTTACCGGTGCACTGCAGTCGCGCATGGGCCGTTTCGAACGGGCCAACCAGGGCACCATCTTCCTCGACGAAGTGATCGAGCTGAGTGCGCGGGCCCAGGCCACCCTGCTGCGCGTGCTGCAGGAGGGCGAGCTGGAGCGGGTCGGCGACAACCGCACGCGCAAGGTCGACGTACGGGTAATCGCCGCCACCAACGAAAGCCTCAGCGAAGCGGTCAAGGCGGGCAAGTTCCGCGCCGACCTGTACTACCGGCTCAATGTGTTCCCGGTGAGTATCCCGCCCCTGCGCGAACGCCTGGAGGATATCCCGCTGCTGGTGGAGCATTTCCTCAAGCGCTTCCACAGCGAATACAGCAAGAAGACCCTGGGACTTTCCGATAAAGCCATGGAGGCCTGCATGCACTACCCCTGGCCGGGAAATATCCGCGAACTGGAGAACGTCATAGAGCGCGGCATCATCCTCACCGAAAGCAACGAGAGCATCGGCCTCGAGGCACTGTTTCCGCAGTTGCAGCTGGAAGAATTGATGGAGAGCCGACTTGCGAGCGACGGCACCTTGCTGCAACCGGCGGCCGAACAGAGCTGGATCGAGCAGGTGTTGGGTTCGGGCCTGAGCCTGGACGCCATTGAAGAGCAGTTGATGCGCGAAGCCATGCAGCGTTCGGGCAACAATGTTTCCGGCGCGGCGCGCACACTCGGACTGACCCGCCCTGCCCTGGCTTACCGATTGAAGAAGATCGGCATCGAGGCCTGAGACGCGGGGAAAGACTCGCGGCAACCGCGCCAATCACGGCTACCGCCAGGCGCCTCGACGCCTCAATCCTTCAGCTTTTCCAGACGATAGGCCAACTGAGCGCGGCTCAGGCCAAGGAGCCGCGCAGCTTTCGAGACGTTACCCGAGGTTTTGCTTATCGCCGTACGCAGCAACCTGATCTCAAATTGTTCGAGATCGAAATCCTCACTGAGTAGCGCTTCGCATAAAGCATCCGAGTCGTTCTCCGGGCTCGTCGAGACTGGTTTCAAGTGACCCGTCGGGTCGATCCGCTCCAGCGGCTGGCCGGCCTCTGCCAGCGACGGGAACAGCGCCGGTAGATCGATCAACTGGTTGTTGTCGGTGAGGATGACGCCGCGCTCGACCATGTTCTCCAGCTCGCGGATATTACCCGGCCAGTTGTATTCCATCAGCGCGCGCATGGCCTTGTCCGACGTCCCCGGGATACGCTTGTTGTAGAGCGCTTGGTATTTGCCGAGAAAATGCTCGATCAACAGCGGGATATCGTCCTTGCGCTCACGCAACGCCGGGATATGCACCGGATAGATATTCAGGCGGTAGAACAAATCGGCGCGGAACTTGCCCGTCTTGACCGCCTCGCCGAGGTTCTCGTTGCTGGCAGCGACCACCCGGACATCCACGCGCCGCACTTCACTGCCGCCGACGCGCTCCAGCTCGCCCTCCTGTAGCACCCGCAACAGACTGGCCTGGGCACGCGGCGTCAGCTCCACCACCTCATCAAGAAACAAGGTGCCGCCGTGGGCCCGCTCGAACTTGCCCTCGCGGCTGGCATGCGCACCGGTAAAGGCGCCCTTCTCCACCCCGAACAGTTCCGCCTCGATCAAATCGGCTGGAATACAGGCGCAATTCACCGCGATAAACGGCTGCCGCGCCCGCGCCGAACTCAGGTGCAGCCCCTTGGCGAAGATCTCCTTGCCCACCCCGGTTTCGCCCTGCAGCAGCACGGTAACCGGGCCTTGGGCCGCACGCTGAAGCAACTGGCAGGCATGCCGGAAACTGGTCGAGCGCCCCACCGAATTGGCAACCAGATCGTCATGCTCAGCGGTCTGCCGCACGCTGTCCTGTAGCTGGCTAAACTGACTCTGCAGCGACAGCAACTCGTCGGCCATGGCGTCCGGCAGCAAAACCCGCTCGAGCTCTTCGCGATCGTCCCATTGCTCGGCAGGTTTGCCGACGATGCGACAGCGCTGGGCGCCGCAGCCCAGGCACTCGACCTCCTTGTAGAAGATCTTGTGGCCCATGTAGTAGGTGGTGAAGCCACTGGCATAGCCGGTCAACAACCAGCACACGGGCTCACTGACCGGGCCGAACTCCTGCAGATGGAGTTCCGCCTCATAGGCATCGAACCACTCGAACTCGGCGTAAAACGCGCCGCTGCCGACGTCGAAGTCCAGCTGCAAGGGTTTGACGTTGACCATCCCCTTGATCAGCGCCAGTTGCGGGCCAGCAAAGAAGGCATCGGCGGTGGACAGTTCGGGGCGCAACTTGCGGGCCAACTCGGCGTCCCGCCATCCTGAGAGGTAGCCGAGGCGCGTCAACAGGCTACGCGCACGGTTGCTACCCAGCGTCTTGATCAGCTCCCTGCGCAAGTTGGCGAACAGGCTGCTGTGCGTCAACAACATGCGCTGCTCATGCAGCCAGATCTTACCGTGCTCGGTATCGAAGCTGATCTGGTCGATCAGGTCCCGGTTGGTCGGGAAATGGGGGTCAGCATTACGGGCCATTTTTATCCTTTCTTATCGTGGCCGAACAAAGGAACTGCAGCTGTACTCAATATCGTGTACCCCATCATGCCGCAGTCCTTTCGGCAGTGCCAATAGCGCGACTGGTACCCGTCGGCGACTTGCTCATTTGCGCTAGTGACTTACGAAAATCATGAAATCGGCTCGCTTTGAAGTCCCTTCCAGATCTCCTAGAACCCTCCTCTCTTCATTTATTTCACATTAGTTATCAATGATTTGAAGTCAATCTCCAGCGCCTTGTAAAGGCTGGCATAGGCGTTGCTCTTGCCCTGCCAACAACAATAAAAAACCCAGAGGTGAAACCATGGCTATCGATGCCGCCAGCACAGCTTTCCTCGGCCAACTGGCCGAGCAGAACACCAAGCCCTTTCATAAGATGGAGCCAGACGAGGCGCGCCAGTTCATGGCCGGGCTGCGCGAGGTGATCGGCAGCGGACCGGACATGCACAGGATCGAGGAAACCATCCTCGGGCAAGGAGCCCAGCGTTTTCGTGTCCGCGTACTCATCCCCGATGCCAGCCCGAGGGGCGTGATCGTCTACTACCACGGCGGCGGTTGGGTGTTGATGTCGATAGACGACCACGACACCTTGGGTCGCTGCATCGCCGCGGAAACCGGCTGCAGCGTGGTGTTGGTGGATTACCGGCTGGCCCCCGAGCATCGCTATCCCGCCGCCGTCGAGGATGCCTGGCTGGCGCTGAACTGGGCCGCAGCCCAGCGCCAGGCGCTGACGGGTGCTGCCGATGCCCCACTGATCGTGGCCGGCGACAGTGCCGGCGGTAACCTTGCCGCGGTGGTCGCCCAGCGCGCAGCACGCAGCGGAGAACCGCAACTGGCACAGCAGGTGCTGATCTACCCGGTCACCCAGCCCGATCTGCACGCCCCGGGTTATCTCGACCCTGGCAACCAAGGCCTGCTCAGCCAGAAAGACATGCAATGGTTCTGGGATCACTACCTGCCGGATCGCAGCCGCCGCCAGGAGACGGATGCCTCCCCCCTGCTGACGGGCGATCTGCGCCGACTGCCGCCGACTGTACTGATCACTGCCGAGCACGACGTCTTGCGCGATGAAGGCGAAGCCTATGCCCTGAAGCTGTCGGAGGCTGGTGTAGCCGTCAGCTGGAAACGCTTTGCCGGGCAAATACATGGCTTCTTCACCCTGCTCAATATCTTGCCGGCCAGCCTGTCCGGGCGTGCTTTCGTCGTCGAGCAGATTATCCGTCAACTGCAAGCGAATGACTCGACATCCGCACCGCTGATGGCGCAGCCACCCTCCGCAAGCGCCGAACACGGCGCTCAATCGTCTCGCGCCGCAGACCGCAGCAACTGAACCCAGGCCCACTACAAGGACAATAAAAATGAGCTCACTCACCGTTACCTTGCACCGCCTCAGCCTTGCCGTGCTCTGCAGCTTCGCCCCCTTGCTGGCGTTGGCCAGCGAAAACGGCGCAACCAACTGGCCGCTGGGGGTCAATACGGTAATTCCGGGGCTGCTGCCGCCACCAGGCGCCACCGAACTGTATGGCTATACCGTTTACTATTCGGCAGACACCCTCAAGGGCAACGATGGCGAATCCGTGCCCATCGATTTCGATCTGGAGGTGTTTGCCCAGGCTTTTCGCGTGGTGCATACCTGGGACATACAGACCGACGCCGGGGTGAAATTCAGCAGCGGCGCCATCCTCTCAGGCGGCCGAAACTCACTGAAAATAGCCGACTTCGGTATCGACGAGCACAAGACCGGCTTCAACCAGCTGTATCTCACCCCGTTGTACCTGACGTGGTCACCGACCCCCGAGTTGCACCTGTTGACGGGGTTCAGTGCCTTCATTCCGCTGGGTGACTACGATCGCAATGACCCGATCAATACCACCAGCAACTATGCCTCCTACGTTCAGGAGTTTGGCCTCACCTGGTTTCCGACCCCGCAATGGGAGTTCTCGGTGTCACCCACGCTGAGCTTCAATGCCGAGAACAGCGACACCGATTACCAATCTGGCAACCTGTTCAATGTCGATTACAACATCGGCTACCGCTTCCCTGCAGCACCGCAATGGCAAGTAGGGCTCGCAGGCCACTACACCAAGCAGTTCAGTGACGACCAACTGGACGGGCACGACATACCGGGAGGCAACCGCCTGAGCAAGTTCGCCATCGGCCCGCAAGTGTTCTACTCATTCGACCAGGCGACTGGTGTTGCCTTCAAGTGGTTGCATGAGACCTCGGTGAAGAACGGGCCCAAGGGCCATTCACTGTGGTTTCAGTTCGCCATCCCCCTCTGACGTCTGCCGGGTCGCTAGCGCCAGGCGGCATGGTGCGGAGTGCTGCAGCCTGGCCGCGGCGTAACCCCTCACTGGTCGTGCGCTTGCGCACGCTGCTTTGGGTTACGCCGCGCTCGGCAAACGCGCCGTTGGCCGACACACGGCCTGCGCCGCTCCCCCAACTGCCTGCCGACGGCACAGCCTTCGCGCCAGCCCTGCGAATAAGCCACTGCCGCAGCCAGTGCAGTCAGGTGACCGTCGTCGAGACACAGGTCATCCTCTCGCTCGAGCATCCGTTAGCCGATCCTCAAGCGCCCTCCCCGAGCGCTCGTCCATAGGCCAACGCCCATTTGCTGCAACGCTTCAGGCAACCAGCCGTCCCGAGTCACCACGCGCCAGCAGCCTCGACAGCAAACGCAGGCCCATGTTCAGTGCCGCCAATGGATGCACAAGATAGCTGCGCACCTGGTCGCTACGGTGCTCGCCATACCGGCACCAGTTGCAGAAATGCTCGCAGTTATTGGTCAGCAGCCGATAACGGCATTCGCCAATCCGCGACCGAGCCCTGCCAACTGCTTCTTTGCCGTCGAAGCGGGGAGCCGCGCGATAGCGAATCCAGACCGGATTGTCCGCGGCGAACTGTGTGAGCGACACTTCCTCGACCGGCCCCGCATGCAGCGACCCACTGAGCCCGGCGTAATGCACCACCCGGCGATTCCCCACGTAGATACCGTGGTGAAAATAGCCCGTACGCGAGGTTATCAAATGGGCACCCAGCGGCGGCTCCGCACCACCATTGCAATCCCAACGTGCATGCAGCACAGCCTGCGGTGCATTTTTCTGTGGTTGTGGGTGAGTGCTGTTCATGACCGCCTCCAACTTGCCACCTCCTTGCCTGTGCGGTTGAGCAAGAATGTGGCCTGTGTTGCCAAAGTCCGTGCATCAACCGCGCCAGATGCGCCAATGGCCTGTTTATGCGGGGTTGGCGCATGGGCGACGGCACGGTCGCGGGGCAGCGTTAGGCAAATGATGAAAGCGCCCTGCGGCGTTGGCGAAAATCATCAAGCGCGGCTTGAGTGGCAGTGACTGGCTCCAGCGAGCGAAGACAAAAAACCCGTTGCCGGTTAACCGGCAACGGGTTTGGGTGGTGCCCTGGTGACGCGTTGTTAATCGACTAACGCGGCGTCCGACTTCTGCCGGGCGCTGTTGTGCGCATGCCCCGCCGTCAGGGTGAAACCCTGGTAACCCTTGGCCACTACCTCATTGCAGATCTGCTTGTACTGTTTTCCTCCCCCCAGATAGACCAGAAAGACCCGCGGTTTCCCCGGAATATTTGCCCCGAGGTACCAGGAGTCGGCCTTGGGCAACAGGGTCGAATCGGCAATCTCCTTGACGTGGGCAATCCACTGATCCTCGTACTCGGTGTTGGCCTCGATAGTCTGCAAACCGTTGCGGTTCATGTGCTCGATGCAGTCGGAAATCCATTCGCAATGCTGTTCGATGCCCAGCGGCATGTTGAACAGCACCGAGGGACTTTGCGGGCCGGTAATCATGAACATGTTGGGGAATCCGTGGGTCGCCAGCCCCAGATAGGTACGCGGTCCGGCAGACCAGCGATCCTGCAGCGACTGACCATTGCGCCCGCGAATATCCATCTTGAACATCGAGCCGGTAAAGGCATCGAAGCCAGTGGCATAGACCAGGCAGTCGAGCTCGTATTCAGCGCTGGCAGTACGCAGGCCGGTCGCGGTGATCTCCTCGATAGGCGCCCGCTTGATATCCGCCAAGGTGACGTTGTCGCGATTAAAGGTCTCGTAATAACCCGTCTCGCAAGGCTGACGTTTGGTGCCATAGGCCTGCCCGACCGGTGGGCACAGCAACTCGGCCACAGCAGGATCGCGCACTTTCTCACGGATCTTGGCGCGGACGAATTCGGCAGCCGTTTCGTTGGCCTCCCGATTGAACAGGATGTCCCCGTAACTGCCGATCCACAGACTGAAACCGCCATCGTTCCAACAGGTAGCGTAGTGCGCCTCACGTTGCGCCTGGCTGTCGTCGAGCGCCGAGGGCTTCAACTTGTCGAAGGGAACACCGGCAAATGATTCCCAGGCCGCGTCCCTGACCTCACGATAGTTGGCCTTGACCTGACGATCGATGTCGGCATTCATGGGCTCATTGACCAGGGGCGCGGCATAGTTCGGGGTGCGCTGGAAGACCGTGAGATGGGCCGCTTCCTCGGCGATCAGCGGTATGGCCTGCATGGCGGTGGCGCCAGTGCCGATGATGCCGACGCGCTTACCAGTGAAGTCGACCCCGTCCTTGGGCCAGTGGCCGGTGAAGTACGTCTTGCCCTTGAAGCTGCCGTGGCCCTTGAACTGCGGGATATTCGCCGAGGACAGGGTCCCCACCGCCAGCACCAAGTACTTGGCCCGTACCCGCCGGCCGGTATCGGTTTCGACATCCCAGCACTGGCTGGCTTCGTCATACACCGCAGCAGTCACTCGGGTCTTGAACTGGATGTCGCGCAGCAGATCGAACTTGTTGGCCACGTAATTGAGGTAGCTGAGGATTTCCGGCTGGGCTGCGTACTTCTCAGACCAGGTCCACTCCTGCTGCAGCTCCTCGGAAAACGAATAGGAATAATGGTGGCTGGGAATATCGCAGCGCGCGCCAGGATAGCGATTCCAATACCAGGTACCCCCCACGCCGTCCGCAGATTCGAAAACCTCTGCTTTAAGGCCGAGCTGGTCACGCAGGCGATGCAACATGTAGAGCCCGGCGAAGCCGGCGCCAACAACGATGGCGTCGACTTGGTTAAGCGATCCGGTGTCAGTATTTACTTGTGTATTTAAGGACATGCTCACTACCTCTTATTGTTGTTAGCCGTTTGTTTGCTTGCTGCTTGATACGCGATATCACTCGCCTATTAGCTATCTGGTTTTCCACCATTACTCAGGCGCTTGCAGATACCATCGGCAAGCTCTGAGGCTGAGCGGCCAAAGGCATCTTCTGGCGGATCGACTTGGCTATAACAAGCTTCATGCCAAGACCCAAAAACAAAAAAAACCTATACAAGTCAACCAATTACAAAAAAACAAACAACAGCTTCACGCGCCCTGATGTGTCCGCAGTGCTTAAAATGATTAATTTTCTCGGATGAATTTACGGAAATCATGAATCCGCTTGCACGACAAACCTAGAGCCTTGGTTTTATCTCAAAGCGGATTCATAGGGCGCCAAGGAGGTGCTGACTTTTTCAGTCATCAAGCAAACGCTCAGTGGTAAAGCCAAAGCACTAGAGCAAGAAAAGCATGTCGCCCAGACCTGTTAAAAAATTGCGAATTTAATAAAGCGCCATGTGCGCAGTTAACCAACAACCGCCCCCAAATGACCGCAAGGATGCGCCCCCAGCAGCCAGGCGAATATGTGCCCAACAACCGCGCCAAGCCAATGCCACGGGGCTGCCGCGGCCCATCAATAAGGCCAGGTGATGCGCAAGCGGCGTACGCCCTGCGGCCCCATCGACTGACACTTCACCAAATGGACAAGCCGCCTGGCAGTTTTACTATTTGCTCAATCGCAGCTCATACAGCACGAGGCTGTTACACGGCCACGTCGCGCTGACGGATTTTTATAAAAATAAATATTAATCAATAACTTAACCTAGAAAATATTCGCGCATCCGGAGTTGGCACAGGCGTTGCTCTAGGGTCATCAACCGCTGCAAGACAACAACAATCCAAGTGGTGACCCGCAATGAGCTTCACTCCCAAGCCGCGTAACGGCCTTACCCGCGCTATTGCCATTCCATGTCCAGCACGCTCCACCCTCGCACTGTTTCTGCTACCCGTGCTGTTGGCCGGCTGCGAGGCCGAACTGAATCTCGCGGGGGTCGGCGAGGCCACCCGCCACGCCAACCTGCGCACCGACCACTACCAGGCGCTGGCCAGCAACTCGACAGCAAGCGTGTTGGTTGGCAACGATGGCGTGATCCTGATCAGCCAGGATCAGGGCTCCACCTGGCAGCGCCGACAATTGCCCGGGCAGCCAGCCCTGATCGATGTGGATGCCTGCCCGGATGGCAGCTTCATCGCCCTCAGCTTCGACAATCAGCTTTGGCACAGCGCCGATCAGGGATTGAGCTGGAATGCCAGGGCGCTGCCAACCCAGGAGCAGATGCTCACCGCGACATGCGCGCCCGACGGTGCCTGGTGGGCGGCTGGCGGCTTCACCACCTTGCTCGAAAGCCGGGACCAGGGCACCAACTGGGATGAAACCAGCCTGGACGAAGACGCCATGCTGACCACCCTGCAGTTCCTCGACGCCGAGCAGGCCGTGGTCACCGGCGAGTTCGGCCTGGTCTTCAGCAGCCGCGACGGCGGGCAGAGCTGGCAAGCCGGCGGCAACCTGCCGGACGAGTTCTACCCTCACGCCAGTCACTTCGTCAGTCTCAACGAGGGCTGGGTCGGCGGCCTCAATGGTTTTATCTACCACACCGTCGACGGCGGGCAAAACTGGAAACGCCAGGCCACCCCATCCGCCGCGCCGATCTTCAACCTCAGCGCCAACCGCGACGGTCTGTTCGCCATCGGCGATCACAGCAGCGTGCTGCGTTTATCCGGCGAGCGCTGGCAGGCACTGCCCACGCCGAGTGCGCCGGTTTACCTGCGTGCCGCCAGCAGCAGCGACGACCATCGCCTGACCGTGGCCGGCGGCCGCGGCCTGCTGCTCAACCTCGACACCCGTCCGGCCCTGGCCGTCCAGGCTCAGTGAGGCTTTGCCCATGTCCATGCATCCTTTCACCCACTTCTTTTACCTGAGCAAGCTCTGGCTGTTCGACCACCCACGCCGGGTGCTGGCACTGATCGTCGCACTGACCCTGTTCTTCGCCCTACAGATCCCGGCGCTCAAGGTCTATACCGACTTCGCCGACCTGCTGCCGCAGCAACACCCCTACATCCAGTTGCACAACAGCATCAAGGACACCTTCGGCGGCGCCAACGTGTTGGTGATCGGCGTCGAGTTCACCGAAGGCGATCTGTTCAGTAATGCCAACCTGGCCACCCTCGACCGGGTCACCCAGGCGGTGGACAGCCTCCCGGGAGTCAACCACAACCTGGTCAGCAGCCTGACCCACCGCAATTCGCGCAAGATCTGGCTGACCGAGGTCGGCAGCATCAACTCCGAGCCCTACTACCAGCCCGAGTTCGGCAAGCTCGATGCCGCTCAGCTGGCGGCGATGAAGGCCGACGTGGTAGCCAACCCGCGGGTCTACGGACCGCTGGTGTCGCCGGACCTCAAGGTGGCGCTGGTCAAGGCGCAGCTGATCGAAGGCCAACTCGACTACGAGCAGACCTTCACCCAACTTCAGGCCCTGCGCCAGGCTGAGGTGCGTGACGGCGTGCGCCTCTACGCCACCGGCCAGCCAGTGCTGGTCGGCTGGGCCTACACCTACATGGAGCAGATCCTGCAGATCTTCGTGTTCACCGTGTTGGCCATGCTGGCTTTGCTGGTGTTCCATTTCCGCAAGGCCTACGGCGTGCTGATCCCGCTCGGCGGAGTACTGATCTCGACCGTCTGGGGCCTGGGCATCATCAGCCTGCTGGGCTACAACCTCGATCCGCTGGGCCTGGTGATCCCCTTCTTGATCGCCGCACGGGCCATGAGCCACGGCGTGCAACTGGTAGAACGCTACTACGCCGAGGTGCGCGAGCGCGGCGACGGTCGGCTGGCCGCGCGTGTCACCTTCGACAGCCTGTTCCGCCCCGGCACCCTGGGTATCGCCTCGGATGCCATCGGCCTGTCACTGATCGCTATCGGATCGATTGCGCTGAACACCAAGCTGGGCATCTATGCCTCGCTGTGGGCGACCACGGTGATCTTCACAGTTCTGATCGGCGTACCACTGCTGCTGTCGATCCTGCCGCAGCCGAAAAACCCCGAAATCAAGGAAACCTTCCTGCGCCACATCGGCGCCAGCTGCGCCGCAACAGTGTCACGTCCCGGCGCCGCCGGAAAGCTGCTGGCAATGGCCGCCCTGGCGATTGGCGCCGGCCTGTGGGCTTCGTCGCAGGTGCGCATCGGTGATTCCGAACCCGGCTCGCCGATCCTCTATCCCGAGCACGACTACAACCTGTCGTCCAAGGAGATCAACGACCGCTTCCCCGGCTCAGAGGAGCTGTACATCATCGCCGAACACGCCGAAAACGGCGGGATCAAGCGCCCGGAAGTACTGCGCGCCCTGCAGTCGCTGCAGGCACACATGCTCGGCGACCCGTCGGTCGGTGGCAGCAAGGGCCTGCCGGACCTGGTCAAGCAGGTCAACCGGCTGATGCACAACGACGACCCGCGCTGGTTCCAGATCCCCCACGACGCCGATTACGTCGGCGGGCTGATGTTCACCTACATGGCCTCCAGCCCGATTCCAGGGGCGCTGGACGAGTTCAACGACACCGACGACCGCATCGCCAACCTGGTGTTCTATTACAAGGACCGCCAGGGCGAGACCATCCGCCGCGCCATGCACATGGCCAAGCAATGGATCGCCGAACATGGCGAGGACGTACCGGGCCTAAGCATCCGCCTGGCCGGCGGCACCCTCGGCGTCGCCGCGGCGATGAACGAGTCGGCGTTCGAGACCAACCTGCTGGTGCTGCCGCTGGTGTTCCTGCTGATCTTCGCCTTCGTCATGGTCTTCTACACCAGCTGGCATGCCGGCCTGATGATGCTGATGGCGATGCTGTTCGCCACCGTGCTGACCTACGCGTACATGGGCCTGGCCGGGATGAGCATCGACATCAATACGGTGCCGGTGATCGCCGTGGGCATCGGCGTGGGCATCGACTACTCGATCTACATGATGGACCGCATCCGCGAAGAGATGGTCAAGAGCGGCAAGCTGTCCGTAGCGGTGCACCGTGCCATCGCCACCACCGGGATGGCGATCAGCTTCACCGCGCTGACCCTGATGGCCGGCATCGTCATGTGGGTACTGCTCTCCGATCTGCGCTTCCAGGCCGACGCCGCCAAGCTGCTGTGCGTGATGATCGTGATCAATGGCATCGCCGCCATGTTGCTGGCCCCGGCCTGGGTGCTGGTGTTCAAGCCGCGATTCATCACCGACGCCTATGTCGACGAAGACGGCGTGATCCACGCCGACCACAACGCCGACCCGTCTACGCCCATTGCCACCGCCCCACTGCCTGACGCCCTTCGGGAGCCAGGCAGCGGACTGCTGTCCCAGACGCGCCAACCGGCCTGAGCCGAAGAGCGCCATCCACCACCACAAGAGGTTCTGCCATGCAGAGAAGAATAAGAAAAAGCCTGAGACACTGGACCCTGGCCACGCTGGCGGGCGCGGGCTGCGGCCTGACCCCGCTGGCCAGCGCCATGGCCGAGGAAGAGATGCAGGTCACCGGTTATGTCGAGAACGCCACCTTCGCCCGCGATAGCGTCGGCTTGTCGAAATTCCGCAACACGCTGCAGGTCAACGCCGATCGCAAGTTCGGCGACCTGGGTCAGCTGAATTTCAAGAACACCGCGTTCCACGCCACCTTCCGCGGCACCTATGACGGCGTCTACGACCTCAACAGCAGCGAATACGGCAGCGGCGCCGGCGGGGCCATCCAGCTGGAGGACACGGGCTCGATCAACCCCGCCGGTTCGGTGCCGCATGGCGGCGGTTTGAAGCTGCCGCACACCTTCAGCGTGGCCAACAATCCCAACGAAGGCATGATCGTGCTCGGCGAGAACCTGCACAAGACCCGCGGCGGAGTGGCCTTCGGCGTGCCGGTGCGGCCCTGTGACAAGGACAGCCGCGGCTGCATCGACGATTACCTGGACGCCAGCAGCAACGACCTGCGCTTCCCCGAGTTCAACGAGCGCCTGGACTTCATTCGCGAGCTGTATGTCGACTTCGACAACGAACTGCCCAACGGCGACATCCTTAGCTGGCGCCTGGGCAAGCAGCAGGTGATCTGGGGGCGTACCGACCTGTTCCGGGTACTCGACGTGATCAACCCGGTCGATTATTCGCGCAATAACATCTATGACGAACTGGAAGACATCCGCATCCCGATGTGGATAGCCAAGGCCGACTGGCGCATGGGCGCCGGCGAGCTGTTCGACGATCTCAACCTGTCGTTCGTGTGGAACGTCGACAAGTTTCGCCCGCACAACCTCGGTCAATGCGGCGGCCCCAACTCGATCCTCGATGCAGCCTGCTTCTTCCGCGGCATGAACAACCTGTGGGAAAACGGCGGCACCGTTTCCAACTTCGCCTTCGGCGACACCGCCACCGACTTCGGCCCCGGCCAGATCGGTATCCGCAAGGCGCACATGCCGTCCTGGAGCCTGTCCAACAGCCAGTTCGGGATCAAGCTGGAAGGCGTCTATGGCGACTTCGGCTTCAGCCTCAACGCCCTGACCTACCGCTCCCAGCTACCTTCGCTGCGCGGCGGCGTGCCGGGGCAGAACGGTTTCACCGGCGAGGTCGCCCCCTGGCCGAGCCTGATCGCCTTCGATATCCACTTCCCGCGGGTCAACCTGCTCGGTGGCTCGATGGACTACTACTCGCAGGCGATCGACACGGTGTTCCGCGTCGAGGTAGCGCATACCGAAGGTGAGGAGTTCGCCAACACCCTGCAGTCGCGGCTGTTCTCCGAGTCCAACGTGACCCGCTACGTGATCGGCGCGGACAAGAACATCTTCATTCCTCTACTCAACCCGGGCCGTGCCTTCTTGTTCTCCGGCCAGCTGTTCGGCCAGCACATCCACGAACATCAGGAGGAGAAACGCGCATTGGGCAAGGTCGGCATGCCGGACTGGCAGCAGAACTGGATCGCCACCCTGCTGGTCAAGGGCTGGTGGATGAACGATCGCCTCAGTCCGCAGCTGCTCGCCGCGCATGACTTCAAGGCCCAGGCCACGGCCATCGCACCGAGTGTCGAGTACCTGTTCAGCGACAACCTGAAGATCACCGCCGGCGCCAACATCAAGGTCGGGCGCGGCGCCCGCGAGTACGACGACTGCCGTAGCTGCAACCCCTGGGACCCCTTCACCGCCGCCGGCCCCGACCACCCCGCGGGCATGAGCCTCGGCCTGTCCGGCTATGAACCCCTAGGTCGCTTCCGCGCCGGCCCTATAGGTATGGCGCAAAAGGAAGACGAACTGCAACTAACCCTGCGCTACAGCTTCTGATCACCACGAGGAAGACCCATGAACAAGCCTTTCCGTTTCGCCGCCCTCGCCCTGGCCATGAGTGCAGGTGTCGCCCAGGCCGACCCGGCCATGATTGATCGTTCCTTCTATCCCTACCAGGCCGAGAAACCAGCCTTTGCCGGACTCGGTGCCGGCCTGACCATTAACAAGGCCAACGTCGCCCAGTTCAAGGACATCATCGATCCGGCCTTCTACGGCTTTATCGAGAATGGCTGGCTGGACATGCAGGTCGGCGAGACCACCTCCTTCGACCTGCACCCCAGCTATGTCGAGGCCACCCGTCAAGGCCATGACAAGGTCAAGCTAGGCGCAAAACCTGGCGAGATCGACGGCTGGGTCGCCGGTCGGCCCTTCCCCCAGGAGCCGGATGCCAATGATCCGCGCGCCGGCGAAAAACTGGCCTGGAACTACAAGTACGGCTACAACTGGGGCGACAGCGCCGCCATCTCGCCGTTCTACTGGAAGTACCGCGACATGAACTCGGCCAAGGTCGAACGCACCATCAAGTTCGACTTTCACTTCCTCAACTTCACCGGCCGGGTCAACCAGCAGCCGCTGCCGGCAATCACCCCTAACCCCTCGCAGCTGTTTCGCGGCATCTACGTCAAGGTGCTCGAGCCCTATGACGTGCGTAACACCCAGTTGCTGATCCACCGCGCCGAGGACGACCTCAAGCGCGACAACTCCTGGCTCTACCTGGGCTTCCAGCGCCGCGTGCGGCGCCTGGCCACCGGCCAGGTGACCGACGCCTTCCTCGGCTCAGACCTGATGATCGAGGACTTCGAAGGCTACAACGGACGTATCTCCGACATGAACTGGAGCTACAAGGGCACCCGGTTCATGCTGATGCCCTTCTACAACCACAACGATCTGGCGCTAGACAGCGAAACCCACCAGGACAGCGACGGATACCGGGTGGTCGCCTTCGGAGGCAAGGGCGGATGTTTCCCGGAGATCACCTGGCAGCTGCGCAAGGTCTACGAGGTCGAAGCCGCGCCGGTGGACGCCAGCCACCCGCTGACCAAGCGCGTGCACTACATCGACGCCCAGACCTTCACCGTTCCGCGCACCATCTCCTATGACCGCAAGGGCTCGCTGTGGAAGACCTTCACCATCGGTCAGGCTCACCCAGACCATCACTTGGCGAAGAACAAGGGCAGCGGCGTGTCGATCGACGACAGCTTCAGCATGATCGACGTGCAGGCAATGCACTGCACCACCGGCCAGTTCAAGGGTCAGGTCGATCCGGAAATGAGCAAGCCGGAAATGTTCAGCGTGCAGCACATGCGCGCTACCGGTAACTGAAGTCCCTCCGCTACGGCCAGCCCTCGGGCTGGTCTTTTGCTCAATCATCCTTTCAACGTCTGCTCCTCTCGATGGCCTTTCGTCGATGGCGGCAGACCGTATGCAGCCGCCCCCATAAGGAAGTGCATCGATGACGCGCGCCACGCCTTCCATCGCAGCGGATCAGCTCCTGCTGCTGACCGACAGCCAGGCCAACATCCTCTATGCCAGCCCGGCCTTGTGCCGTCAGGCTGGTTTCAGCGAAAGCGCCCTGATCGGCCGCCCCGCCTCCTGCCTGCGTCACCCGGACATGCCACTGGGACCGATCAAGGATCTCTGGGCAACCCTCGGCCGCGGCCAGTCCTGGATGGGCATGCTGAAAAACCGCCGGGCCGATGGACAGCCGTTCTGGGTCGACGCCTTCATCAGCCCGGTCCTGGAAGACGGCAAGATACGCGAATACCAGGCCATCTATCGCCAAGCCCAAGACCAGGCGATCCAGCGCGCCGCCGCCATCTACCGGACACGCAGCCAGGGCAGACAGCCGTCGGCATTGCGCTGGCAATGGCTGACCCGCAACCGCGCCCAGACTCTGCTGGCATTAGTGGCCTTCAGCCCGCTCGGCCTGCTCGCGCTGAGCCAGAGCCCGCAGCTTGGCGGCGCCGTACTGTTCGCGTGCGTCAGTCTCTGCTGGCTGCTATTGAGCCTGCATGCCAAGCCCTTTGCCGTGCTGGTGGCGCACAGTCGGCACATCGTTGAGCACCCGATCAAACAGCTGATCTACACCGGACGGATCGACGAAATCGGCCAGTTGCAGCTGAGCAACCGTCTACAGGAGGCGCGTTTGGCGTCCATGGTGGCGCGCATCGGCGATAGCAGCCGCCGGGTCAGCGCCCATTCCGACCACACCAGGCAACTGCTCAGCACCAGCAATCAGGCGGCCGAGCAGCAGCAACAGGCCCTGGATGGCATCAGCGCCGCGGTTGAACAACTCAGCGCGACCATTCAGGAGGTGGCGGGCAACACGCGCAATGCCGCCGAACAGACCCACCAGGCGCAAGCCTTGAGCAACGACGGCCAGCGCCAGGTGGGCAATGCGCACCAGAGCATGGCCGCCCTGGCCGCCACCCTCGAGCAATCGGCCGCGGCGGTCACCGCCCTGAGCCGGCACAGCCAGACCATTGGCGGCATTCTCGAAGTGATCCGCAGCATCGCCGAACAGACCAACCTGCTGGCCCTGAATGCGGCCATCGAAGCGGCGCGGGCCGGTGAGAATGGCCGCGGCTTTGCCGTGGTGGCCGACGAGGTGCGTTCCCTGGCCCAGCGCACCCAGGCTTCCACCGACGAGATCCAGGGCATGATCGCAGCCCTGCGCCAAGGTACGGCGCAGGTGGTCGGGGCCATGCAGCAGGGCCTGCAACAATCGCGGGCCAGCGTCGAACAGGTCGACGCCACCGCCCAGGCCCTGGCGCACATCACCCTGCGCATCGGTGAGATCGCCGACAGCAGCAGCCAGATCGCCGCCGCCGGCCACCAGCAGAGCCAAGCCGCCGAGGAGATCAACCAGAAGATCCACGCCCTGCAAGGACTGGCCAGCCACAGCCTGCAACTGCAGCGCGACACCCTCGAGATCGCCGACCAGGTCAGCAGCCAAGCCAGCCGACAGCGTGCACTGATCGAGCATATGTATGGGCACTGATACGTCGCACACGTATCTGCCTGCAGCACTTCGGCGTGGGAGCGCGGAGCGGGCCGCACAGGTGGTGGCGCAGGCAGGATTATAAAATGGCTATGTACCTGGTAACTGTTGAGCCACCGCAACGCCTTGATTTACCGAGTTTCTGATTTTTCTCTGGCGTCAGTCGTGAGGCTGGTTTGCGAGTCACGCGGAGAAAAGGATAAGGGCAGCGTACGAGCCTGCGGAATATCTAGAGTCGCGTCGCGGGAGGCTGCAGGACTGCGCGGATTGTCTAGACCTGTGGGGGAGTCCGGATCAACTGGATGCGGCAGCGGCTTGCGTACATGCAGTCACTATTGCACAGGGGTCAGTAGGGACAATCTTCACCATGACGCAGGTAGGTCAGGGTATGGGTTTCGCCCTTCGAGTCCTTGTAGATCATGCTGGTTTCCACGACCTGGCAGCCCTGCGGAACGCTTGTCGACAGCACCTCGGCGACATCCAGCGGCATACCGTAGTGGTAGGTCTGTGGCTCATCGGCCATCACCAATGGCGATAGCAACACCCAACTCAACAGCCAAGCCTTGTTCTTCATTTTGCACCTCTAGCCAATGGTTCATGCAGCGATCATAGGCAGGCGTCCGGCTTGGATAAACTGCAACATTGGCAAGGTACTGTTGTATTCAATGTAACAATACCCACGCGGGCATTGGCCGAGCGCGGCCAGGTGATGCCTCAGGGAGTGATTTCAGGCCCAGTAGGACGGGGTTTCCAGGATGGTCTGGTAACCGCTGAAGGCCTTGGGGATTTCCTCCTTGAGAAACTCGACCCAGGTCCTGACCTTGGCATCGAGGAATCGACGCGAAGGGTATAGGGCATATATACCTCGCTCATGCAGGCGGTGCTGGGGCAGTACGCGTACCAGCTTGCCCTGCTGGAACGCCTTGGCTGCAATCAGGTCAGGCAGCAGGCACACGCCCATACCGGCACCTGCGGCCTGGGCCATGGCCTCCGCCACGTTGACCTGAAAGGTCTCGCTCGGGCGTACCTGACGCTCGATGCCCTTGTCGCTGAAGGTCCAGCTGTCGCCAAATACCGGATCGACCAGGCGCAGGCAACGGTGCCCGCTGAGGTCGTTGAGGTGCTGCGGTATTCCATGCTGCTCGAGGTAGGCCGGGGCGGCGCAGACCACGCTGTAGGTGCTGCCCAAGTGCTGGCCGACCAGCTCGGAGTCGGGTAGCACGCGAGCCAGGGTGATCACCACATCGTGCCCTTCTTCGAGCAGGTCGGGGTGGCGCTGGGAAAGGCTGAGGTCCAAATTGACCTCGGGATAAAGTTCGCTAAACCGGGACGCCAGGGGCGCCAGCAGTTGGGTACCTAGACCGGTGATCGAGTGCACACGCAAGCACCCCTTGGGCTTGAGGCGGGCGCCGCTGGCTTCGGCGCTGGCAGCGTCCAGTTCGTGCAGCAGCTGCCGGCAACGCTCCACGTAACGACTGCCGACCCCGGTTAGACTCAATCGTCGCGTGGTGCGCTGTAACAAACGTGCCTGTAGATGATTTTCCAGTTCCGAGACCAGCCGTGAGACCTGCGCAGTGGACAGATCCAATGCCTGAGCGGCAGCGGTGAAACTGCCGGCATCGACCACGCGTGTGAACACCCGCATCGCCTGAAACATATCCATTTCATTATTACTCTTTAAGTAACTGTTATTTGCGCAACCAGCATATTCTTACATCCATTTCAAACAAATATACTCTACCGACGCTGAGGCGGCAGCCTCGCTCTGCACGCACCACCCAGTACACTTCCGCTCCGTGGACGCTCGAGGTTTTCATGACAGCCGATCAACGATTTGCCCGCTGGGTTAAAATCGCTAGCGCGGCCTTGGCCTGTTTTTTCATCTATTACCTCACGGCCGACCTGAGCATGCCGTTGACACCCCAGGCGCAACTGCTAAGGCCGGTATTGAAGATTGCGCCGCGGGTTGCCGGTCAAGTCCACGCGCTGGCAGTCAGCAACAACCAGCGGGTGCAGGTCGGTCGGCTGCTGTTTCGCCTTGACCCGCAACCGTTCGAGCTGGCCGTGCAGCAGGCCGAACTGGCGGTCGAGCAGGCCAGTCAAGACAACGCCGAACTGGATGCTCAACTCGGCGCGGCGCAGGCCAGTGTCAGGGCGGCACGCGCCAGGGCACGGGAGTCCAACGCGCACGCCGAGCGCCTGCGCGCGCTGCTCGGCAGGCAGTACGTGTCGCGCCAGGCCTATGACGCCGCCGACGCCGAGCGCCTGATGGCCCAGGCACAGCTGGCTGAGGCACAGGCCACAGTGCATGAACTCCAGGCGCGGCGCGGCGCTCCGGCGAGTGACAACCTGCGCCTGCGCCAGGCGCGCAATGCCTTGCAGCAGGCCCGTCTGCGCCTCGCCTACAGCGAAGTACGCAGCGCGCGCGGGCGTCGTCAGCAACCTGCAGCTCAGTCCGGGCGCCTACCTGGCGGCCGGCGCGCCGGTGGCGGCGTTGGTGACGGACGAGGTGGACATCATTGCCGACTTCCGAGAAAAGGCCCTGCGTTTCGTCGAGGTCGGCACCCTGGCCGAGGTGGTGTTCGATGGCCGCCCTGGCGAACTGTTCAGCGCCCGGGTCAGCCACTTCGATGCCGGGGTGAGTGAAGGGCAGATCGAAGCCAACGGCGAACTGGCGGCACCGGTGCAATCGGAGCGCTGGGTGCGTGATGCGCAACGCCAGCGGGTCCATCTGGCGCTGGATCGGCCGCTGCCAGCCATGTTGCCGACGGGTGCCAAGGCGACCGTGCAGCTGCGGCCGTTCGACAATCTACCCGTGCGCCTGTTGGCCATGGCACAGATTCGCCTACTGAGCCTGCTGCACTATGTCTACTGAGGGCGCCACCGGGCCGGCCAATGTGCCGGCCAGCGCTGCGCACAAGCGCCGGTTGAACGAAAACGACCTGCGCCAGTGCCTGCGTATCGCCAGTGGTGGCACGCTGGCCTTCTTCCTGTGCAAGCTGTTCGACCAGGAATACGGCGCCTTCTTCTGCGTCTATCCGATGCTGCTACTGGGCCTGGTGCCGAACCTGAATGCCAGCCTGGTGCGCCAGTTCCTGGCCCAGGGCCTGGTGGTGAGCCTGGAAGTGGCCCTGCTCTACGGCCTGTTCGGCGGCCGGCCGAGCCTGATGATCCCTATCGTGTTTCTGCTGTTTCTCTACCGTTTCGCACTGATGGTGCAGGGCGAAGTGTTCCTGTTTGGCGCGCTGGGCTCGGTGTTCCTGTCGACCCTGCTGAACTTCGCCAGCTACCCCCATACCGACGTGATCGAACTGCTCGGCTACAACAGCTGGGCGATTGTCCAGTCCGCGGCGATCGCCGCGCTGATGTTCTACCTGTTTCCGGATGTCCAGCCGCGCCCGTCGCGCACGCCGCGGCAGAAGGATGCCGCCAGCCGCCGCCACGAGACGCTGCTGGGCGCTAGCGTGGCGACTCTGTCGTTCATCCTGTTCCAAACCCTGGACCTGCACGACTCGCTGTCGGCCCAGGTCGCCAGCATCCTGCTGCTATTCCCCATGCACTGGAAAGGCTCGCATTTCGCCGGGCGTATTCGCGCGGTCGGCACCTTGCTCGGGTGCGTGATCGCCCTGTTGATCATGCTGCTGCTGTACAACCACCATGACCTGTTACCGCCGGTGACCCTGCTGTTGTGGCTCGCGGCGATGGTCTGCGCCCGCTGGCACATGCTGGAGAACGGCATGCCCGGCGTCGGTTTCGGCGCCCTGACCACCCTGGCGATCCTCTTCGGCCAGTCGCTGACGCCCAGCCAGGACATCATCTTCGCCATCATGTACCGCCTGAGCTCGGTCACGGTCTCGGTGCTCCTGACCCTGCTCGCGGTATTTCTGGTGCACCGTTTTCTCAACCGCTTCCCGGCCACCCGCCATCACAGCCATTGATCCTGCCCAGGTGCAGTGTGTGCCGAGGCTGTTGCGGCCAGCTCAACGGCTGCGCGCCATCAGTCGCAAGCCTCGCTTGGCGGGTGCTGGCGCGGTGTGCAAGGCGCTGTTCTGCCGGAACGGGCAGGCGGCCGAGCAGCCGGCTTAGAACACTGCAATCGGGTAGTCGATGATCACCCGCAGCTCGTCGATGTATTGGTCCACGGCACTGTAACCTTGGCTAGCTGTGATCTCTCAGTAGGTTGTTCATCTGGGGCATTCCCGGAATTCTGGAAGTGCGACCAACCTAGCCTTCCAGGAGCCCCGGATGAACCTGCATAAACATGCCCGTCTTACCCCTCGCGGTCGAGCCCTTTTGGTTCGGCGCATCCAGCACGGCTTGCGGGTCGAAGAAGCCGCCCAGGCGGCCGGTGTGAGCGTGCGAACCGCCTACAAATGGTTGCGGCGCTTTCGCGAGGAAGGCGAGGCCGGGTTGATGGATCGTTCATCACGTCCGCAACACTGCCCGCATGCCACACCCGGCACCGTGGTCGAGTGCCTGATCGAGCATCGACGCAGCCGCAAGACCTACCGGCAAATCGCGGGAGAATTGGGCTTGGCCGTCAGCACTGTTGCGCGCCGCCTGCGGCGGGCCGGCTTTCATCGACTGGCTGAGCTGGAGCCGGCGCCACCGGTGGTTCGCTACGAGTACCCGACACCCGGAGATCTGCTGCATCTGGATATCAAAAAGCTGGGCCGTTTCTGGCGACCTGGCCATCGGGTCACCGGCGACCGGCAACAGAACTCCGACGGCGCGGGCTGGGAATTCGTCCATGTGGCCATCGACGATGCCAGCCGCATCGCCTTCAGCAGCCTGCATCCTGACGAGCGTGGTCGCAGTGCTTGCCAAGCCCTGCTCCAGGCGCTGCGCTACTACCGCAGCCTGGGCATCCGCTGCACCCGCATCATGACCGACAACGGCAGCTGCTATCGCTCTCACAAGTTTCGGCGCCTGCTCAGACGATTGGGGCTGCGCCATCTGCGCACCAAGCCTTACACGCCACGCACCAACGGCAAGGCCGAGCGCTTCATCCAGACCAGTCTGCGCGAGTGGGCTTATGCCCGTAGCTATGAAAGTTCGGCACAGCGAGCACAGCACCTGACACCCTGGCTACATCACTACAATTGGCACCGGCCACACGCCAGCCTCGGCTACCAGCCACCAATCAGTCGCGTTCCGCTTCCACTGAACAACGTACTGGGTTTACACAGCTAGCGCGGTGAAAGGCTATGCCCCAGTGCCCTGTTCGTCAGGCCAGCATTTTGCCTCGGGCTTGCTTCAGATTCGCAGTCACCTGCGACACCCTTGCCTTCAGCTAACACTTTCCCTTGCCGGGTGTGTAGAGGACTTGCACCTTCAAGTCACCAAGTTAGCCACCACAGCCAAACTGGTTGCGCTTGCGCGCAACGCGCCATGCCTGGCGCACCCAAAAAAAACCGCTCACGAGTGAGCGGCTAAAAAAACGTCGATAAAGGAGCAATCATCCATCAACGTCAAGAGGAGGGGGAGTTGCGTCTATCAGCTATCCCGATGTGCCTGCTTGCTGTGCTCGGCAGCCTGCTGCAGCGATGGCGTAACTGGCTGCTCGGCGACGGCCCGCTCCTGCACGAGGGCCTCACGCTGCTGTTGCAGCGCCATGTTGCGTTCGACGAACGAATGGGATTCCTCGGCCAGGCTGACTTGGGTAAAAAGCAGCGGGAACGCAGAAAAAACCAAGCCAATAATCGAGTTTCTATGCATGTCGTGATCCTCAAGTGGGGAGCTGCTAAAACTTGAGGCCATAGTAGTTAGGGGCTGCCAGTGGAAAAATAGCGGCTCGAGAGAATGACTATTACCTGCCATACAACAATTGACTGAACATTTGACCTGTTGCCCGGCTCGACGTACCGCCGGCGGCTTTTGCCCGCAAACGGCAGCGGCCTCCCAGCCTCCCAGCCTCCCAGCCTCCCAGCCTCCCGGAGGCTTCGCTCATCGTCCTCACGCCGCAAATCGGTAAGCGTAGCGATAGAGGCTCAACGCCCCTCCTGTCGCCCACTCTTCAGGCGAGTGCCCTCGAAAGCTCAATGAAACCTTGTCAGGCTGGAGCAAAGCGGCCGCTCATTGGAATGTTGGAAACTAGGTGCGCTTTATTGCGAGGATGAATACGCCATTCACGACTTCGAGGGCTATCGCCTCGGTGAATACGCAGGCCTGGAGAGCGCCCACGAGATCGCTTGCCTTATCGAGGAATACCCCGAGTTCGGCGGCGCCCTGTTCGTCCACTTCAACGACCTGGAGCAGGCGCGCAAAGCGGCCGAGGAAGACTACTGCGGCTGCTACACGTCGTTGGCCGACTACGCCCAGGACCTCAGAACGCCTGGCTGTAGAACAGTGAATAGGATTCGATGCCTTCGTTCGGCTGGCTAATGCCTGCGTTGGAATAGTGGATCGCGCGCAAGCCGACCTTGCGCTCGCCCGGCAGCTTCATCCCAACCCCCAGCCGGTCCTCGAAGTTGAATGAAGAACCTAGCTGCTGCTCGCCGACGTCCGTCTTGGAGAAGAACGCAACGCCGATCCCCGCTTCGATGTAAGGCGTGTAGCGCAAACCGCTGAATTCGTAGGTTAGTACCGGGCTGAACGACAGTGAGTGCGCGCCCGAAGCTTCGTCTCCACCCTCCCAATAGGTATAGGCGGCATCCCAATAGCCGCCCAGCTGCCCGGTTTCGCTCTGCCACCAGCGCTTGTCCCAGGCTTGCGCCAAGGCAGCTCGAAAGGTCATCTCGCCTTGGCCGGTTGCGCCGATGGCGCCCGAGAATTCGGCTGCCTGAACAGTGGGCCCGGCAAGTCCCAATGCGATTACGCCGGACAGGATGATGTTGCTTCGTTTCAAATCGGACTCCTTCTTTTCCAGTCACGAATATGGCCGCACGGAGCAGCCACTCTTTTCAGTTCGCGAAAGCAACAGGGTCGCCTTGGCGCCAGCCACCACCTAGAGACTTGTACAGCAGGACTTCCCTGTTCAGCTGCAATAGCTGATCACTCAGTAGTTGCCGTTGAGAGGCAAAGAGTTCGCGCTGAGCATCGAGTACGGTCAAGTACGCGTCCACGCCCTCGTCGTATCGCTGGCGCGCGAGCTGATAGTAGGCCTGGTTGTTCTCCACTAGGTCGCGCTGGGCCTTAACCTGCCCCCCAAGATTGTCACGCGCGGCGAGGCCGTCGGCGACTTCGCGAAAAGCGGTCTGGATGCTCTTCTCGTAGTCGGCGACGTTGATGTTCTTCTGCACCTCTGTGTAGTCCAGATTGGCCTTGAGTCGTCCGGCAGTGAAGATCGGAATGTTGATCTGCGGCATCAGGCTCCAGGTCCCCGAGCCTGCGTCGAACAGGCCGCTCAGCTCGCGGCTGGCAGTACCGGCCGCGCCGGTCAGGCCTATGCTCGGGAAGAACGCAGCCCGGGCCGCGCCGATATTGGCGTTGGCGGCGAGCAGGCGGTGTTCGGCGGCGCGAATGTCCGGCCGGCGCAGCAGCAGGTCCGCCGGCAAGCCGGCGGGGAAGTCGGCGAGCAGCTCGATGTTCGGCTTGTCGGCCTCTGGCAGGTCCGCAGGAATGCCGGTGCCGAGCAGCAGCTGCAGGGCGTTGGCGTCTTCGGCGATGCGCCGGGTATACAATGCCTTCTGCGTGCGGGCCTGATCGACTAAGGTGCGCGCCTGGCGCACGTCGAGCTCCGAGGCGGTGCCCGCTTCGGCGCTGGCTCTAATCAGTTCCAGACTCTGCCGGTAACTGTCCAGGGTGGCCTCGGTCAGCTTCAGCAGGGCCTGGTCGGTGCGCCAAGTGAAATAGGCGGTCGCCACATCGCCGACGAGGGCGATTTGCACGCTGCGCTGCGCCTCGGTGGTGGCCATGTATTGCTCCAACGCCGCGCGGCTGAGGCTACGGATGCGGCCGAAGACGTCCAGCTCGTAGGCGACGCCGAGCGACACGTCGTACTGGCTCTGGATGCCCGACTCGCCGGTCCGCGACAGGTCGTCCGGCAGGCGCTGGCGGACGCCGGCGGCGCCAGCGTCGATGGTGGGGAACAGCTCGGAGCGCTGGATGCGATACAGCGCCCGGTAGGCCTCGACGTTGAGGGCTGCATGGCGCAGGTCGCGGTTGTTGTCCAGCGCCACGCCGACCAGCTGGCGCAACGCCGGGTCAAGGAAGAACTGCTGCCAGCCCAGGAGGGCGGCGCTCACGCCGCCCTCCTGGGCCGGGTTGTAGGCCGCGCCCTGCGGCCAGTCGGCCGGAACCGGCGCCGGCGGGCGCTCGTAGTCCGGAATCAGGGTGCAGCCGCCCAGCGCCAGGGCGACCACCACGGTCAGAGCCTTGAGATTCATGCGGTTTCTCCTTCGACAACGACTGGCGACGTCTTGCGGCCTTCGAACAGCTTGACCACCACCACGTAGAACAGCGGCACGAAGAACACCGCGAGCACCGTGGCGGTGAGCATCCCGCCGACCACGCCGGTGGCGACCGAGTGCTGGCTGCCGGCGCCGGCGCCGGCGGCCAGCGCCATGGGCAGCACGCCGAAAGTGAACGCCAGGGAGGTCATGATGATCGGCCGCAGGCGCAGCTTCGCGGCCTCGATCGCGGCCTGCACCAGCGGCAGTCCTTCCTTCTCGTACAGCTCCTTGGCGAACTCGACGATGAGGATCGCGTTTTTCGCCGACAGGCCGACGGTGGTCATTAGGCCGATCTGGAAATACACGTCGGCGGTCAGGTCGCGCCACAGGGTCGCGAGCACCGCACCGAGGATGCCCAGCGGCACCACCAGCATCACCGACACCGGTACCGACCAGCTCTCGTAGAGGGCTGCCAGGCAGAGAAAGACGATCAGCACGGTGAGCGCGTAAAGCATGGGCGCCTGGTCACCGGTCTGGATTTCCTCATAGGAAAGACCGGTGTAGTTCAAACCGATGCCCGGCGGCAGCTCACGCATAATCTCGGAAATGGCGAGCATCGCGTCTCCGGTGCTGTAGCCGGGCGCCGGTTCGCCGAGAATCTCCACCGAGGAAATACCGCCGTAACGCTCCAGCTTCGGCGAGCCGAACACCCACTCGCCGGTGGCGAAGGCCGAGAACGGCACCATCTCGCCGAGAGCGTTGCGCACGTACCACTTGTCGAAGTCTTCCGGCGAGATGCGCGCGGTGTCTTCGCCCTGGATGTAGACGCGCTTGACCCGGCCACGGTCGATGAAGTCGTTGACGTACATGGAGCCCCAGGCCGCTGACATGGTCTCGTTGATCGAGGCGATGCTGACCTGTAGCGCACGGGCCTTCTCATCATTGATGTTGACCTGGAACTGCGGCTCGTCGTCCTTGCCGTTGGGGCGCACCGCGCGCAGCTTCGGATGCTGGTTGGCCAGTTGCAGGAACTGGTTGCGCGCCTCCATTAGTGCCCCGTGACCGCCCCCGGCGTTGTCCTGCAGATACAGGTTGAAGCCCATGGCGTTACCCATTTCCAGGATCGCCGGCGGTACGAAGGCCATTACGGTGGCGTCTTTGATCCCGGCGAAGTGGACGTTGGCGCGCTCGGCAATACTGAATACGTCCTGGCCTTCCTCCGCGCGCTGGTCCCAGTCCTTGAGCATGACCAGGCCCAGGCCGGAGTTCTGCCCGCGGCCAGCGAAGTTGAAACCGTTGACGGTCAGCGCCGAGTTGACCAGTTCGCCTTCTTCTTTCAGCAGGTAGTCACGCACCTGTTCCAGTACCGCTTCGGTGCGCTCGGCCGAAGAGTTCACAGGCATGCGCACCTCGACCATCATCAAGCCCTGGTCTTCGTTGGGTAGGAACGCCTTGGGAATCTGCGTGAACAGGTAGCCAGTGCCGGCAGTGATCAGCGCGAACGCCAACAGGTAGCGCCCGCGGTGCCTGAGCATGCCGCCGACACCGCGCTCGAAGCGGTTGGCGCCACGATCGAAGCTTCGGTTGAACCAGCCGAAGAAGCCTTTCTTCTCGTGGTGACCATCCCCTGTGGGCGCCTTGAGGACCGTGGTGCACAAGGCCGGCGTGAAGATCAATGCAACCAGCACAGACAGACCCATGCAGACCACGATCGTCACGGCGAACTGCTTGTAGATAATCCCGGCCGAGCCCCCAAAGAAGGCCATTGGTAGGAACACCGCCGACAGCACCATGCCAATGCCGATCAGCGCGCCTGAGATCTGCCCCATGGACTTGCGCGTGGCCTCAAGTGGCGAGAGGCCTTCTTCATGCATCAGGCGCTCGACGTTTTCCACCACGACAATGGCGTCATCCACCAGCAGACCGATGGCCAGCACCATGGCGTACATCGTCAGTACGTTGATGCTGAGGCCGAAGTACGGCAGCAGCGCAAAGGCACCGAGCAACACGACAGGCACCGCAAGGGTGGGAATGAGGGTGGCGCGAAAGCTCTGCAGGAACAGGAACATCACCAGGAACACCAGCACGACGGCCTCGACGATGGTGCTGATCACCGAGCTGATCGAGGCTTCCACCACCGGCGTGGTGTCGTAGGGATAGAGCACTTCAATGCCGTCCGGCAAATAAGCCTTCTGCTTCTCCATGACCGCCTTCACCGCTTCCACGGTTTCCAGGAGGTTGCCACCACTGGCCAGCCGCAAGGCCAGCCCGGCCGAGGGCCGGCCGTTGTGCTGGCTGGAGATCGAGAAGTTGTCTGCGCCCAGCTCCACTCTGGCCACGTCCTTCACCCGGATCTGCGCGCCGTCAGCCTTGACCTTGACGAGGATTTCCTCGAACTCGGCCGGCGAGGTCATGCGGGTTTTACCCAGCACGGTGGCGTTGAGCTGCACGCCGCTGCGTGTCGGTAGGCCGCCGAGCTGCCCGGAGGAAACCTGCACGTTCTGTTCGCGTATGGCGGCCGCCACGTCGCCTGGAGTCAACTGGTAGCTGTTGAGCTTGGCCGGATCGAGCCAGATGCGCATGGCGTTGGGCGAGCCGAACAGCAGGTAGTCGCCTACGCCATTGATGCGCGAAATGGGATCCTGCAGCTGCGCGGCGATCAGGTTGCCAAGGTCAAAGTTGCTCATCTTGCCCGTGGTGTCCACCAAGCCAATGATCAGGAAGAAGTTCTTCTGGTACTTCACGACTCGCAGGCCCTGGCGCTGCACTTCCTCGGGAAGCCTGGGTGTGGCCAGTTGCAGCTTGTTCTGCACCTGGACCTGGGCGATGTCCGGGTCGGTACCCTGCTCGAAGGTCACTATGATGGTCATGCTGCCGTCCGAGCTGCTTTCGGCAGACATGTAGCGGAAGCCGTCGAGGCCGCTGAGCTGCTGCTCGATGACCTGCACGACGGTGTCCTGCACGGTCTGCGCGGAGGCGCCGGGATAGGAAACCGCGATGGCAACCGCCGGGGCGGCGATGTTGGGGTACTGGCTGATCGGCATCTTTACCAACGACAGCGCGCCGGCGAGCATGGCGACGATGGCCAGCACCCAGGCGAAGATCGGCCGGTCAATGAAAAAACGGGACATGAACGTTCAGCTCCTCAGTTGAGCACTGCATCGGACTTGGGAGCGAACTCGGCGACCAGATCGACGTTTTCCGCCGCGACCGGCTTCACCGTGACGCCGCTGCGCACCCGATGGATCCCCTCGGTCACCACCTGTTCGCCACTCTGGATGCCCTTGCCGATCAGCCAGGCATTGCCGACAGTGCGCAGGGTCTCGACTTCGCGCAGCTCAACACTATTGTCCACCTTGACCACCCAGACGCTGGGCACACCGCGCGAATCGCGGCTCAACGCCTGCTGGGGCACCAGCAGTGCGTCCTGCTGGGTGCCTTCCTTGAGCAGCGCATGTACGAACATGCCCGGCAGCAGCTTGCGGTCCGGATTGGGGAACTCGGCCCGCAGGGTCACCGAGCCGGTGGTCGGATCGACACTGACCTCGGAGAATTTCAGGGTCCCCGGCAGCGGGTAGGCGCTGCCATCGTCCAGCGTCAGACTGACCTCGGCCTGGTTATCTCCAGAACGTTGCAGACGACCTGATTCCAAGGCGCGACGCAGGTCGAGCAGCTTGGTGATTGGCTGGTTGACGTCGACGTAGATCGGATCGAGCTGGGTAACGGTCGCCAGCTCCTGCGCCTGGCCATTGGTGACCAGCGCGCCCTCGGTGACGACCGAACGGCCGATGCGCCCGGAGATCGGCGCCAGCACCTTGGTGTACTGCACGTCAATGCGCGCGACCTGCACCTCGGCCTGAGCCTGCTTCCACGCCGCCATGGCGTCATCGTATTGCTGGCGGCTGACCGCGCTGGTCTTGAGCAACCGTTCATAGCGCTGGGCCAGGTTCTCGGCAGTGGTCAGGTTGGCCTCGGCGCGCGCCAGTCGCGCCTCGTAGGTGCGCGGATCGATCTGGTACAGCTGCTGCCCCTTCTTCACTTCCGTGCCTTCGGCGAATAGCCGCCGCTGCAGGATGCCCGTGACCTGTGGCCTGACCTCGGCGATGCGGTAGGCGCTGGTGCGCCCCGGCAGATCGGTAGTCAGCATCAACGGCTGCGCCTCGACCCGATAGACCCCCACTTCCGGCGCCGGCGCCGCGGTTTGCGCCTTGTCCGACTCCGCACATCCGGCCAGCAGCAGTGCCGCCAGCGGAACGGAGTGCCATGCGCGCGATTTAGCTTTTCGGTGAATCACCTGTTGTCTCCCCTGATGCACGAAAGGTTGTACCGTATTGCGGTCCAGTGTATCACTATGCGATTCATGACAAACAACTCGGAATATGTAACAGGTCTGAACGAAACGGCCGGCAACTCAGGTCGGCGACCTTGAACAATGCCTGTTCACTCTGGCGAAGCTGCTGGAAAATGCCCGCTGCCCAAGTGGGCGCAGCACATTGAGAGGACGCCATGACACAGACAGACCAGGCCGGTGAAGCCGGCCGGCACGGCGGTATTCAGGTAATCGCCCGCGCAGGAGCGATCATGCGGGCTCTGGGCGACAACCCCCAGGGACTGAGCCTGGCCGCCATCGCGCAGATCGTCGACCTGCCCCGCTCCACGGTGCAGCGCATCATCACCGCGCTGGAGGCCGAGTACCTAGTCGAGACCCTCGGCCCCGTTGGCGGCTTCCGCCTGGGGCCAGCACTCGGGCAACTGATCAGCCAGACCCAGACGGACATCATCACGTTGCTCAAGCCCTACATGCTCGAACTCTCCGAGCAGTTGGACGAGTCGGTTTGTGTCAGCACGCTGGTCGGGAACAAGGCCTACGTGGTCGACCGCGTCGTGGCCGAGCGAGAGCTGCGGGTGGTGTTTCCCATTGGTATCAAGGCGCCGGCCTATGCGACCGCGAGTGGCAAAGCGTTGCTGGCGGCGCTGTCCGATGAATGGATGCAACCGCTGCTGCCCGACCCGCTGCCGATCGTGACCCCCTGCACGCCTGACCGGATTACGCTGCTAGAACAGCTTGGCCAAATCGCTGAGGGCACCGTTGCCGAAGAGCACGGCGAGTTGATCGAAGGTCTCAGTTCGTTTGCGATCACGCTAGAAACCTATCTGGGTCGTTACTCAATTGCAGTCGTCGGACCGACCGCGCGCTTGGTGACTCGTCGTGAGCCATTTCAGCAGGCGCTGCACAGCTGCAAACAGAGCGTCGAGCGGGCCATCGGCCGACGCGCTTCGCATACATCCTGAGGCGAACGCATGGCTAGACGAACCGCTGCTGAGGCGGAACTGACCCGACGCAAGATTCTGATGGCTGCCAATGAAGTGTTCTGGGATGAGGGGGGCGATTCAGATAATGCCGCGCTGGCAACGGTGGTCAAGATGGCGGGCGTGACACGCGGTGCGGTCTATTGGCATTTCAAGGACAAGCACGCCATCTTGGGCGTTGGCGACGGCCGAGCGCATCGGCCACAACAAGGCGGCGGAGGCCCTGGCCAACAAACTGGTCCGCATATGCTGGGCGGTGTGGTGCCACGAACGACGCTTCAGCGGCGACTGGCACAGCGCAAGGCCCGCCTGACGGCGGGGGTAATCAGGAGGGCATGCAGGTTTTCGAGTGGTTGTGGTGAGAGGCGAGACTGTCGGAACAGGCAAGTCATTAATGCAAGAGGATTCGTCACGATGCAGGGGAAACGCTAAATGGGCTACGCGTGACATGGCTACCACCCTCTGGGAACAGGAAGGCACCGGCCGTTTTGGCGACAGTAAACCAGGCTCCCCTAGCGCCTGGTCGCGGGCCCGCCCCCCAGGTCGAGAAGCCGTCAGCGCATTGCCAAGGGATCCACCAAACCAGCGGCGATGGCCATTCCGACCAATTCCGGCAGGGTTTCAGCCTGCATGCGTTTCATCACTCGCGAGCGATACAGGTCGACCGTCTTGACGCTGATATCCAACTGCTCGGCCACCTCTCGATTGGTGTATCCACGCACCAGCGGCACCAGGACATCACGTTCGCGTGGGGTAAGACTGTCCAGGCGAGCCTGCACCTCAGCCAGGCGGGCATCATGGCGGACGGGCTGCGCACTTCTGCTCAACGCCTGCTGCACGCTGTCCAGCAGCAGCTGCTCGTTGTAGGGCTTCTCGATGAAGTCCACCGCCCCCGCTCTGAATGCCCGCACCACGATGGGTACGTCGGCGTGCCCGCTGACGAAGATCAACGGCAACTCGATGCCGCGTTGGCGCAGTTCTTCCTGTACGTTCAGCCCACCCATGCCTGGCATACGCACGTCGAGCAATACACAGGCATTGCGATCAGGCTCGCAGGCGTCGAGAAAGGCGCGGCCACTGGTAAAGGGCAATGCCTTGAGACCGACGGACTCCAGTAGCCAGACGGTGGAGTCAAGCATGCCCTGATCGTCGTCGACCACGTAGACCAGCTGTTCTTGTTGTTGCGGCATCTATCACTCCGGATGTTGTTCTGTTCGGGCCAATGGCAAACGACACTCGAGGCATAGACCGCCACCCTCTCCGGCTAAAGCCTCAAGAGATCCGCCGAAACCCTCGATGATGCTGCGACTCATCGACAGCCCCAGCCCCAGCCCTTCGGCCTTACTGGTGTAGAACGGGGCGAAGATGTGCTCGAGCTCGGCCTCGGCCACCCCACTTCCCTGATCCTGTACCCGAATGCAGAGTTCGCCCGCCACCTCCGCCCCAGACAGCTCAATCCGTGAGGGGTGATCAGGATGGGCCTCGCGGTTGGCCTCGATGGCATTGCGCAACAGGTTAAGCAGGACCTGCTCGAGCAACACCCGGTCAACATAGGCCGGCGGCAGATTGTCCGGGAATTGCTCCTCGATCGCCACCTGACAGCTATTTGCCTCCCATGCGCAGAGCCGCACCGCGCCACGCGCCACCTCACTCAAGTCGAGAGCCTGCATGCGACGCTGGCCCTTGCGCAGAAAAGCGCGCAAACGCTTGATTACCTCGGCCGCGTGATTCGCGTGCTCGGTGATACGGGCCAGCCCCTGGCCTATCCGTTCGCCGGCCTGGGGGTTGTCGCCCAGGCTCTGCAGATAGCGCTGGCTGGCGCAGGCATAATTGACCACCGCCGCCAGCGGCTGATTGATTTCATGAGCAATGCCGGACGCCAGTTCGCCAAGGGTCACCAACCGCGCAGTATGTGCCAGTTCGTCCTGGTGCCGACGCTGCTGAGTCTCGCGCAGTTCACGTTCACTCATGTCCCGCGCGACTAGCGAGTAGTAACGCTCGCCACCGGCAGCACGATGTGCCAGCAGTACCAGCGACACGGGCAATGCAGCACCGCCGCCCGGTGGCTGTAGACGTGAATCGATATTCCACACCCCGCACTGCTCGGCAGTGCTCCAGCCCTCACACGCCAAGCGCGCCCAGTCATCGCGGGGCAGAAACTCGTCCAGCGCAGGTACCGGCTGCTGCTGCTCCAACTGCAGCGCGCGGCGCGCAGCCGGATTAAGGAAGGTGACACGCTTCTGCGAGTCGATGAACAACACCAGATCGGTATTGGCCTCGACCACCTCGGCAAGCCGCCGTCTGTTTTCCTCGGCATGGACCCGCGCGGTGATGTCCCTCGACACGCTGACCACCTCGACAACCGAGCCGGTGTAGGTTTCACGTATGCCCCGGCTGGCAGTCTCGAACCACAGGTAGTGACCGTCTCGGTGACGGATCCGGTAGGTCATGGTGTGGTAGCCGTCTGGTGCGCTGTACCAGGTCTACACCAGCCCCGGTCGGGTCACGGCGATCAACCTGCAGGCCGGCGAAGAGCTGGTCACCGTGGCAGCGGGCGATACCGTGCGCTGGATCGTCGGCGACACCTCCAGCGGCAGCGGCGAAGAACTGCGGGTCAGCGTGCTGATCAAGCCGACCCGAACCGACCTCAAGACCAATCTGGTGATCACCACCACGCGGCGCACCTACCTGATCGAGCTGAGCTCCACCGAGCACGCCTGGATGGCCTCGGTGTCCTGGGACTACCCCAAGGACCGCATGCTCGCACTGCAGCGTCGTGCCAGTGCCGCGCAAGTGGCGGCACCTGTGGGCGCCGGCCTGGCGCTGGAGCAGCTGCGCTTTCGCTATGCCATCAGCGGCGGCAACCCGCCGTGGAAGCCACTGCGCGCCTTCGACGACGGGCGCAAGGTGTATATCCAGTTCCCCGCCGGCATTGCCCAGGGCGAGTTGCCGCCGCTGTTCGTGATCGGCCCGGAAGGTGACGGGCAACTGGTGAACTACCGCTTCCGCTCGCCCTACTACATAGTCGACCGCCTGTTCGGCGCGGCCGAGTTGCGCCTGGGCGCCGACGAGGGCGATGTGGTGCGGATCGAGCGCACCGATGGCGTGGCACGGAGGCCCTGAGCATGAATGCCAAGGACGACAGTCAAACCGCGGCGCCTTCGCCGCTGCCCAAGGAGGCACCGGAGTCGCTGGAGCTGCGGGCGCAACCGCGCCCGGTCACCCGCCTCAATCCGCGCATGCTGGCGGTACTGGTCGGAGGACTGGCCAGCGCGGTGCTGGGCGCCATGCTGTGGTCGCTGCAGCCCCAGCCGCGACGCCAGGGCGCGGAGCAGACCGAGCTGTACAACGTCGAGCGCATCGCCCGCTCCGAGGGCCTGGAGCAGCTGCCCGCCGACTACTCGCAACTGCCTCCCCCCGCCGCACCCGAGGTGCCGCAGCTGGGTCCGCCCCTGCCCGGTGACCTGGGTGGTGCCATTCTCAGGGCCGAGCAGCAGGCGCAGGGCTATGGCTACGGCCAAGCCGGTCCCGACCCGGCCGAGGCCGAACGCCTGGCCAGGCTCAAGGAAGCCGAGGAAGCGGCGCTGTCCTCGGTGTTTTTCCAGACTGGCAGCGCGAGGAAATCGAACGCTGCATCCACTGGGGGCGCCCAACTCGATCCCGAGATCCTGGGTGCAGTGCCGTCAGCCATGGTAGCCGGAGTATCTGGAACACCAGCCCAGCAGGAGCAGAACGAGGCGTTCCTCAGTAAATCCGTAAATGCACAAATCCGTAATTCCGGATTGCTGCAGATGCCCGACTCGCCCTACCAGGTGATGGCCGGCACCGTCATCGCGGCGGCCCTGGTCACCGGGATCAAGTCGGACCTGCCCGGTGATGTGATCGCCACCGTGACCGAGCCGGTCTACGACAGCGCCACCGGCCAGCATGTGCTGATCCCCCAGGGCTCGCGCCTGCTCGGCCGCTACAACAGCCAGGTGAGCTACGGGCAGAGTCGCGTGCAGGTGGTGTGGCAGCGGGTGATCCTGCCGGACACCTCGTCCTTCCAACTCGACAACCTGGTCGGCAGCGACGCCGCCGGCTATGCCGGCCTGGAGGATGGCGTCGACTGGCACTGGGACCGGATCGTCGCCGGCGCAGCCATGACCAGCCTGCTGGGCATCGGTGCCGAGTTAGCGGCGCCTGAAAGTCGCACCGACGGCGACCGCATCATTATCGCCGGACGCGACAGCCTGCAGGACACGGTGAACCAGGTCGGCCAGGAGGTCACCCGCCGCAACCTCGATATCCAACCCACGCTGACCCAGCGCCCCGGCTTGCCCCTGCGCGTGATCGTCAACCGCGACCTGGTGCTGCGCCCCTACCAGTCCTTCTCCACTCAACAGAGGAACCCGCAATGAGCACGCCCAAGCTGCGCCTCGGCCCGCTGCCGAAAACCGAGAGCCTGAAGCTGACCTTCACCTGCCCCGCCAGCCTGAAGGCCGACCTCGAGCGCTACGCCTCGCTGCACTCGCAAGCCTATGGCGAAGAGGTCGATGCCCTGACGCTCATTCCGCACATGCTGGAGGCGTTCATGGCGAGGGATCGGGTATTCAGAAGACGTGGTACCGCGACCTGAAGACCGAGTGTTTTCCCCAGGCAGGCCGCCTGTCACGACTTTCTTCCAGAGAGGCTGATCACAACGATGAGCAGGGCCTTCGCCAGAAAAGCCACTCGGACGAATTTGACCCGAATAAATTAAGAAAAAATCGGTAGAATCGGCATAAGTGAGGATTTTCTTGTCTCAATCAAGAAAATCTGGTGATCCGAGTCAAGCGAAAGGATTTTTGACATGCACCTAGTCGGTTACGCCTGGCTACGCGAAGCCATGCAGTTGTCTGCATTCCCCTTGCGCCTGCCAGCCATTGTGCAACCTGTCACTCGCTTGAAGAAGATAGGCCAGACCTTGGCTGTACCACCTGCCACCGCGCCGGGAGCCGATGATTTGCTCGGCCACATTCTATTTGCCCTGAAGCACGAGGGGATCAATCTTGCCATTCTGGCCCAGGCTCTCCCCAAGATACCAGTCACAACCCTGGAGAATGCCCTGCAAGAGGCGCCCAACGGTATCTACATTCGCAAGGCGTGCTATCTGAGGGAAGCGTTTACTGGCGAGGAGGTTCCTCAGCATGCGCCGGTTCGAGGCGCCTTCGTACCGCTCTTCGATCCCAGGCACTACGTGACCCGCCCGGGAGCGAGAAACTCGCGATGGAGGGTTGAGTTCAACGGCCTCGGCAACATGCACTACTGCGCCACCGTGGAAAGAACCACCAGGCTGAACGAGCTTCAGGAACACGACATTCTTGGCCGGGCAAAAGCCTTCATGGAGTCCCTGCCACCGATCATGATGGATCGGGCGATCAACTGGGCCTATTTACATGAGACCAAGGACTCGTTCGCTATCGAACGCGAAGCGCCGAGCGAGGACAAGTCGCGGCGATTTATTCAACTGCTACGCCAGGCACATGAGCGACAGCCTCTGACCGAGGAGTATCTGGTGGCGTTGCAGAACGCCACAGTATCGAACCCTTATGATCTAGCTGCGGCATTCAGGCACGAACAAAACCACCTCGCAGGAGCGCTTCAGGGGGCTGCGGGGGTAACTTACGTTCCCCCATCACCAGAGCTGTGCCGCGAATTGATGGAAAGCCTCATGCAGTTTGCGAATGAGGCACCCAGCCAGATCGACCCGCTGGTAGCAGCTGGAATCATCTCCTTCGGTTTCGTATTCCTCCACCCCTTCATGGATGGAAACGGACGCCTTTCCCGATTCTTGATCCACCAGGCACTTTGCCGGGCAGGTGCCTTGGAGAACGGCCTTCTACTTCCAGTGTCAGTGGCTATGAAACGTGAGGAGCGCCTGTATCTGGAGGCCTTGCAGGGATTCTCCCGCCCAGCCCGGGATTTTTGGGATGTGCAATGGATCGACTTTGGCAAGTTAACTTTCGACTTCCGAGGCGATGCGGCGATTTACCGCTATTGGGACGCAACTGCCTGCGTCATCTTCACCATGGAAATGGCTCAGCACGCCCTAGAGGTCGAACTCCGGGAAGAAGCCGCTTTCCTAGAGTGCTACGACAAGGTCTACAGGACTGTGGATGAGCGGTTCGACATCCGCGGCAGCGACTTGGCTAATCTGGTGATGATGTGCCTGACCAATGATGGCTTTGTTTCAAAACACCGCCGTAAGCAATACCAGTACACGGTCCCCACTGAAGCCTTCGACTACATCGAACAGATTGCCCAACAAGTACTTTGCGAGCAACGTGCAGCTCAAGAAGAACGCCCATGATCGTATCTACTAAGCCGTAGCTGAGCGGAACAAAAAGTAGACGGAAAAATAACAGTCGGCTCTGCGGAAGCCATCCAGCACTATCTATACGTGGTTTTTAAGAGCTATATTAATAGGATACTACCCACATACGAAAGGAAAGATGCCACATGTCAAAACTTGCCGAATTTCGTGCCCTTGAACAGCAGCTGGCCGCTCAACTGGCAGAACTGGAAGCACTCAAGAAAGACGATGGCCTGAAAAAGGAAATGGAGTTTGAGGAAAAGCTTCGCGCCTTGATGTCGAAATACGACAAGAGCCTGCGCGATATCATCGCCATCCTTGACCCGCAAACCAAAGTTACCAAACCCGCGAAGCAGGATGCCGGGCCGCGCCGACCTCGCCAAGTAAAGCGCTACAAGAATCCCAAGACAGGTGAGGTTGTGGAAACCAAGGGTGGCAACCACAAAATCCTGAAAGCCTGGAAAGAAGAGTTCGGCGCCGACGTGGTTGAGGGCTGGCTGCAGTAGCACCAACACGCCCAAAGGCGCCGTATTTCCTACGGCGCCAATGCCCCGCCTCAGAGACGCCCTTTCCCTCGCCTGCCTGCGACACAGCTGGTTTGCCTCTAGAAACGTTGCCCCTAGGCTGGACCCACTGGAGTTGTGCGGTGGCACGGAGCGATGAAAACACTGTTTTTGCTGATGGCGCAGTACGAAGGGCAGGCAATAGTCCCACTCGATCGAGTTTGTCAGGACTATTTTTCACACCTCAGCCCCGAGATGTTCCAGCGCAAGGCTTTGCAAGGCGCACTGCCCATCCCTATCGTGCGCATGGAACCAAGCCAAAAGTCTGCCAAGGGCGTGCACCTTGAGGATCTAGCCGCTTATCTCGACGCCCAGCGACTAGAGGCGATCAGGGAGCGGGATCAACTCAGCGGCGGCCGCCGCGCCGGGAGAGCCCGTTGAGCGTACGATCACCAAACTTTACGCTTGATGCCAGTACCTTCGGCAACCATTTCCATCCGTTATAGGGATCGCCGCGCCCATTCAGGTGGGTATAGCGTCGCAACGAATTCCAGTCCCTATGACCAGAAACACTTGCCACACGAGGGATATCCCACCCCATTTGGAATAGCCGACTGACGCCGTCGTGGCGAAGGTCGTGAAAGTGCAAGTCCTTAATTCCAGCACACTCGCAAGCTCGACTCCAGGCGGTGGACACCGACTCACTGTTGTAAGGGAAAATTTCGTCGCATAAACGCGGCATGCTCTGCACGATTGACCAGGCTTCGTCAGGCAGATGACACCAGACGTTGTTGCCGATCTTGTCGCCCGGGTTCTTCATGTCCCGCACCATCACCGACTGCCGAGACCCATCGAGATCATCCCAGCGGATACGACAGATTTCCTCCTGTCGCCTAGTGGAAAATATGGCGAAGCATGACACCTTCAACATATTGATAGACGTTGGTCGAGCCTCGAGAACCCTCTCAAACTCTGCAAATATCAAATTCAGCTCATTCAGCGTCGGTCGGCGATCGCGTTCGCGACTCTTCAGCTTGTAGCCCAACTTGGTCAGCACTTTCCGCGCATCCGCCATCGCATGCGGGTCGATCTCGCACCCCCAAGCAGGACGGGCTACGGATAGCACGGCGCCGAGATGGGCAAGGTCATTGCCCGCGGTCTGCGGCCGGACGCCACCACCCTCGTCACTCATGCGCCATAGGGCGTAGTCCACCAGCACCTGAGCGCTCACCCGGCGATCCTCGCACTCACCCAGATAGGTCTTGGCGATGGCCTCGAGAGTCGCCTTCTTGGTCTTGCCGATAGGCCTGGCTTTGCCGTATTCCTCAAGATATCTCTCGATCATAGAGGCCACAGTGGTGCCCGAGAAATTCGCCCGCTCGATAGCACCTGGCTCATCCAATTCGGTCTCGCGACGCTTGGCCCAGGCTTGCGCGGCCTGCTTGCGGGCGAAAGTCTGGCTCTCTTGGTAGACTTGCATGCCGTTTTTCTTGATACGGATCTGCGCGGTATAGCGGAGCGAGCCGTCCGCGCTCTTTCGGGCTCGAATGGTTGCCACAGTGGTACGCCCTCCTGGCCGGTGGTACAAACGAACTTTGCGGTGGTACATTTTACCACCACCTCAAGAAAAACGCTCTGAAAGCCCCGAAAACCCGGCGGAAACGCGACCAGCCCAATGCCTCTAGAATCAGCCTCAACACCAGCAACCACGCGCCCTTCCCTGTCTCGCCGCTTCTCCGTGGCGCCGATGATGGATTGGACCGACCGGCACTGCCGGTTCTTCCTGCGGCAACTGTCCACGCACACCCTGCTCTATACCGAGATGGTCACCACCGGCGCCTTGCTGCACGGCGACAGTGCGCGCTTCCTGCGCCACGACGAGGCGGAATATCCCCTGGCCCTGCAGCTGGGCGGCAGCGTGCCGGCGGAACTGGCGGCCTGCGCCAGGCTGGCCGAGGCCGCCGGCTACGACGAGGTCAACCTGAACGTCGGCTGCCCCAGTGACCGGGTGCAGAACAACATGATCGGTGCCTGCCTGATGGCCCACCCGGCGCTGGTCGCCGAGTGCGTCAAGGCCATGCGCGATGCGGTGAGCATTCCGGTCACGGTCAAGCACCGTATCGGCATCGACGGGCGCGACAGTTATGCCGAGCTATGCGACTTCGTCGGCCAAGTATGCGAAGCCGGCTGCGAGAGCTTCACCGTGCACGCGCGCATCGCCATCCTCTCCGGCCTGTCGCCGAAGGAGAACCGCGAGGTGCCACCGCTGCGCTACGAGGTGGCGGCGCAAATCAAACGCGACTTCCCGGATCTGGAGATCATCCTCAACGGCGGCATCAAGACGCTGGATGAGTGCCGGAGCCACCTGCAGACCTTCGACGGTGTGATGCTCGGCCGCGAGGCCTACCACAACCCCTACCTGCTGGCGCAGGTGGATCGACAGCTGTTCGGCTCAGAGGCGCCGGCACTGAGCCGCTTCGAGGCCATGCAATCGATGCGCGACTATATCGCCGCGCACCTGGCCGAAGGCGGCAGCATGCACCACATCACCCGCCACATGCTCGGCCTGGCCCAGGGCTTCAAGGGCGCACGGCGCTTCCGCCAGCTGCTATCGGTGGACATCCACAAGACCGCCGAGCCCCTGGCGCTGTTCGATCAGGCCGCGCTCTTGCTGCAAGGCCACTAGTCGCCGTTGAGCCGCTCAAGCGGCTCGGGTAAGGTCATGGCATCTGCAACGACAAGGCCGCGTCATGACCTCCAAGCTGGATCAACTCAAGCAGTTCACTACCGTAGTCGCCGACACCGGCGACCTCGATGCCATCGCCCGACTGAAGCCGGTCGACGCCACCACCAACCCTTCCCTGCTGCTCAAGGCCGCGGGCATGCCGCGCTACGCCGAGCTGCTGCGCAGCGCCGTCTCCGCCAGCGATGGCGACCTCGACCTGGCCTGCGACCGCTTCGCCGTGGCGGTCGGCCAGGAGATTCTCAAGGTGATTCCCGGGCGCATCTCCACCGAGGTGGATGCGCGCCTGTCGTTCGACACCCAGGCCACCCTGCGCCGCGCCGAACGCCTGATCGAACTGTACGAACAGGCCGGCATCGGCCGCGAGCGGGTGCTGATCAAGATCGCAGCGACCTGGGAGGGCATCCGCGCCGCCGAGCAGCTGGAGAAGGCCGGCATCCAGTGCAACCTGACCCTGCTGTTCGCCTTCGCCCAGGCCCAGGCCTGCGCCGAAGCCGGAGTATTCCTGATCTCGCCCTTTGTGGGGCGCATCTACGACTGGTACAAGAAGGCCGAGGGCCGCGACTTCGTCGGCGCGGAAGATCCCGGCGTACAGTCGGTCACGCGCATCTACGACTACTACAAGGCCAACGGCTACTCGACCGTGGTAATGGGCGCCAGCTTCCGCAACCTCGGCCAGATCGAGCAGCTGGCCGGCTGCGATCGCCTGACCATCAGCCCGGAACTGCTGCAGCAACTGGCCGACGACCAGGCCCCGCTGCAGCGCATGCTGGGCAGCGACAGCGCCGCCGAGCCCCGCGATTCAATGGACGAGGCCCGGTTCCGCTGGGCACTCAACGAGGACGCCATGGCCACGGAAAAACTCGCCGAGGGCATTCGTCTGTTCGCCCGCGACCAGGAGAAACTGGAAAGCCTGCTGGCCGGCCTGGCCTGAACGTACTGCGGGGCGCCGACTCGCATCGGACGCCCCGCCACAGTGTGCAGAGGGCTCGCGCTCAGCGATGTTCGAGGGCGCTGACCAAGTCGTGGAAGGCTTCGCGATTGGACTCGTTCAGCCCCATGAGGATGCGGTGCGCCTCCAGCACCTTGGCCCGCACGACCTCCTCCGACTGATCCTGCGACGGCAGGTCGGCCAGGCATTCCGGACAGGGGATCGGCTTGTTGACGATATTGAACACCTGATCGAAGCCCATCGACTGCAGCAGGCGGGTGATGTCCGCGTGGGTGGTGACCACGGTCGGCAGCAGGCCGATCTTCTGCCGCGAGAGGATCGACAGCTTCGCCAGCAGGCCCAGGGTCGTACTGTCGATGCTGCGGGTTTCCGTCAGGTCGATGACGATGGCGGAGAAATTCAGCGCGCTGAAGATCTTCTCGATGGTGGCGTCCAGCGCCGAGCAGAGGGTCAAACGCACCTCGCCGACAAACTTCAGGACGAAGGTGCCGTCCTGTTCGGCGAATTGGATTCTACCGGGGCTCATCCCAGGATTCATGCAAGGTTCCTGCTTAACACCAGCAAGGCGATATCATCCGGCATATCCTCCAGATTGGCCAGCCCGAGCACTTGGCGCAACCCGTCCAGGGTGCCCCCCGCCGAGGCGACCAGTTCCGGCAGAGCGGTTTCCTTTTCCTTCAGGGTATCGCCCGGCAACAGATCGAGAATTCCGTCCGACAGCAGCGTCAGGCTGAACGACTCGGGCAGCTCGAGCACATGGTCGCTGTAGTCGGCCTCCTCGAACAGGCCTACCGGCAGGCCGCGGCCGTTCAGGTACTGCGCCTTGCCCTCGCTGAACAGCACCGGCAGCGGCAGATGGCCGCCGATGCTGTAATGCAGCTGGCCGCTCTGCTCGTCGATCACCCCGCCGAGCATGGTCACATGCTTGCCCAGCTTGCAGTTGATCAAGCCGCGGTTGATATGACCAAGTACCTCGGACGGCTTGAACTGGCGCAAGCGCCCACCGCGCCGCGACTCGTAGAGCAGCCGCGTGGTCATGAACTTCAGCAGCACGGTGACGAAGGCCGAGGATGCTCCGTGACCGGAAACATCGGCGAGATAGAAGGCCACGCGTCGCTCATCGACCCGGAAGTAGTCGACGAAATCACCGGACAGATAGAGCGACGGGATGATCTGGTGGGCGAACTGCAGGCCATCGACCTGCCATGGGGTGACCGGCAGCATGTTGATCTGCACCTGGCGCCCGGCGTTCTGGTCCTCCTGCAGCAGGTGCAGGCTGGCTTCCAGCTCGCGGTTGGCGGCCTCCAGCTTCTCGCGGTAGCGCTGGTTCTCCTGACGCAGGTGCGCACGATCCAGGGCGCGGCGCACCGAATGTTCCAGCACCGCGAGGTCTTCCAGGGGCTTGATCAGGTAGTCGGCGGCGCCCAGGCGCAGGGCCTCGACCGCATCGGTCATGACCCCCGCGCCGGAGACCACGATGACCGGCGTCTCCACGCCCAGCGCATTGATGCGGCGGATCAACTCCAGACCATCGACCTGGGGCATGCGCAGGTCGCAGACCACCACATCCGGCTGCTCGCGCTGAAACACTTCGAGGCCCTGAAGGCCATTGGCGGCCTGCAGGACGTTGAAACCACTGTCTTCCAAATAGGCCGCGAGGCTCGCGCGCACTACTTCGTCGTCATCGATGATCAGCAGTGTGGCACTGGTTTTGTGCATGGGATATCCAGGCAAACTGCGCCGGGGATGGAGGTAAACGTCAGGTCGAAACCTGCCCGCGCATACTCGGTTCGCGTTAAGGCGCTGACGGTACTCCCATCCTCTGCCCGATTCAAGCGCGCTCCGATCATCGCCCCGCGACTTTACACCCGAAATCGGCCGAGGTTATAAGGGCGGCAGGAGAGCGCCACAATAAGAGGACGGGCCCATGAGCCAAAGTGATCGTGACTACAGCGAAAAACGCGACTACATCCGCATGCGCCTGGAGGCGCCGGTCACCCTGCATGGCCCCGACGGGGAGATCCCGGCGCTGTGTCTCGACCTGTCGAGCACAGGCATGCAACTCGAGGCCGCGTCGGCGCTGAAGATGGGCGATCAGGTCCGGGTACACATCGCCTCCGAGCACAACGCACTCAAGGGGCTGGATGCCCAGGCCGAGGTCGTCAGGGTCAGCGAGCTGGACAACGGCCGCCAAGCCCTCGGCCTGGCGATCATCTCGATGAACTGAAGAAGAGTCTTTGGCGAGCAAGCAAAAGGCGGCCCAGGGCCGCCTTTTTCAATGCATCCGTACCAGCAAGCTACTCAGAAGTCGTCCTCGACCTGGCCGTCCTGCACCCGGAACTCGCGATTCTGCAGGTAGGCGTTGCGCACGAACAGGTACTTGTCGCCGCTGATCAGTCTCTCGGCGGACAGCAGGCTGGCGCGGGTGTCGATGACGTCCACGCCACGGGTGAGGTTGCGCGTCGGCACATGCCCCATGTAGGGATAGGGCTCCAGGAAGGCGTCCGGCACCTTGCCGGCCGCGTCGCGGATGGTGCTCGGGCCGAGCAGCGGCAGCACTACATAGGGTCCGCTACCCAGCCCCCAGGCGCCGAGGGTCTGGCCGAAGTCCTCGTCGTTTCTCTGCAGCCCCATCTGGCTGGCGACGTCGAAGAAGCCGAGCAGGCCGAAGGTGGTGTTGAAGATCACCCGGCCGGTGTCCACACCGGCATCGTGGAACTTGCCCTGCAACAGGTCGTTGGCCAGGTTGCCGATATCGCCGAGGTTGCCGAAGACGTTATGCACACCGTCCTCGAGAAAGTCCGGGGTCACCGCCTGGTAACCCTGGGCCAAGGGCTTGAGCGCGTAGGTGTCGACAGTGTCGTTGAAGCGGAAGATGGCCCGGTTGAACCCTTCCCAGGGATCCTCCTCGGCCGCTTGCGCCGCCAGCGGAAGCAGCACCAGGCCGGCACACAGCATCAGGCGGCCCAGACGCTCAATCCAGTTCACTCCGAATACACACATCGCAGTCGCTCCTTGAGTACAAAACAGTGGGCAGCCCGCAGGCGGCCATCGAGGCCGCGCAGTATAAGGCCTACACCACCCTATAGGCAGCATAGCGGACCGCGGCCAGGCGAAATCCAGTACCGCCCACCACAGCGGCACGAGACGTCCGGCTCACGCGCTCGCCCACTCGGCGCCGAATGGCACGTCGCAAACCGGTCATCGCCTCGTCATCTTCGGCCGCTAACCTGGACTAGACCATCATCATGGATGACAGCCATGCCTACATCCGCCACCCCTCCCGCCTTCTCCGCCCTGTTGTTCGGCCTGTCCGGCTGCCTGGTCGACTTCGGTGCGCGCACCCTGCCCCTGAGCCTGCAACGCCTGTATCCAGAGGGCGGCGACGGCCAGACGAATCTCGAACAAGTGCTCCGCCGCACGCCGCAGCCCCCTGAGCGCCGAGCCCTTGAGCAGGCGCTCGGCGAAGCGGCCGGCGAACATGCCGAGCCCACGCCCGGGGCGAGTGCGCTGCTCGACGACCTGTACCGACGGAACCTGCCATGCGCCTGGCTCGACGAACTGCCACACGAGGCCAGCATCCGCCTGGCCGAGCCCCTGCCCGGCTGGCTGCCGGGCATCCCGAGGAATGAGGTGATTCGCCCCTGGCCCGCGCCGGATGCCTGCTGGCACGCCTTGATGCGCCTGCAGGTGACGCAACTGGACGGCTGCGTGCTGATCAGCGGCGAGCCGCGCCTGCTGCAGGCCGGCCTGAATGCCGGGCTCTGGACCATCGGCCTGGCTGCCTGCGGCCCCCTCTGCGGCCAGGCCCCGGCGGACTGGCGCGCGCTCGACCCGGTCGAGCGCGACAGGTTGCGCACCCAGGCGACCCTGACGCTGTATCGCCTGGGCGTGCATTCGGTGATCGACCAGCTCACCGAACTGGGTCCCTGCCTGGCGGACCTCAGTGCCCGCCGGCAGAAAGGCGAGAAACCATGACCTTCGTCGCCGCGCACTTCATCGACCAGCTCGACGAGCTCTTCGGCAGACATGGGCATGAGCCCTACGGCGAAGCCATCAGCCAGCGCCTTCCTGCACACGCCCTTTGCCCGGCAGGCCCTGGAACTGCGTCGCCTGGACGACCTGGGCAAGGACCCGACCTCGCAGACACCGCCGCTGGAGCACTATTACCCGCGCCTCGAGCGCCTGCTCGAGCCTTGATCCAGAGCAAGCAAAGCGACGCCGCTTGGATTACCCTTGAAGACAAGCACCGACCTTTCGCCGTCGCGCAGAGTCAATGCTTTTGCCTTATCCGAAAAGGGAGAGCCCTATGCCTGCAAATCGTCTGCAGCAGCAACTGGAAGAACTGCGCAAGCAACTGGCCGAAGGCCCGCCGCTCAGCGAAGAAGAGCGCGCCTCGCTATTCCTGCTGACCCAGGAAATCGAGTTGCAGCTGGCCCGCCAGGCCGCAGCCGCGCCGGATGCCACGCTGGTCGACGGAGTCAACCTGGCCGTGGAACGCTTCGAGGCCAGCCACCCGACCCTGGCCGGCACCCTGCGCAATATCCTGCAGAGCCTCGCCAACATGGGGATCTGATGCCCCAGCCGAGCGGCCGCCCATGAAAAACCCCAGCCGCGGCTGGGGTTTTTCGTCACTGGCGCACCAGGCGCCGATTGTCCGGCTGGATCGCCGCGCTGCTGCGGTAGGGATTGATATCCAGCCCCCCGCGCCGCACATAGCGCGCGTACACCGTCAGCCACTCGGGCTTGAGCAGACGCAGAAGATCGAGATAGATGCGCTCGACGCATTGCTCGTGAAAGTCCGCATGCTGGCGGAAGCTCACCAGGTAGGCCAGCAGGCTGGCCGGCTCCAGCGCCGGGCCACGGTACTGCACCACCACGCTGCCCCAGTCCGGTTGCCCGGTGACCGGGCAGTTGGATTTCAGCAGATGGCTATGCAGGCTTTCCTCGACTGTCCGCCCCGGCACGCAGCGCAGTAGCTGCGGCTGTGGCTGGGCGTAGTTGCTGATGGCCACGTCCAGCTCATCGATGCACTGCCCCGGCAGTGTCGCCACACCCTCGGCGGCCACTTCGGCGAGACTGCGCACGCGCACGCCGACCGCCTTGCCGGCGGCGGCCGACAGGTCCGCCTGCAGCACGGCCTGCAGTGCGGCCGTATCGGCGAATACCGTCTGATTGAGCGAGTTGAGATAGAGCTTGAAGGACTTCGACTCGATGATATTGGGCGAGTCCGCCGGGATGGCGAATTCGCCGATCGCCACCACCGGCTTGCCCGAGGGCAGCAGCCAGGACAGTTCGAAGCAGTTCCAGAAGTCCACCCCCTGATAGGGCAGGGTCGCGGCCGTCAGGCCCAGCTCGGCCCACTTCGGCGCGCGCGGTATGGGAAACAGCAAGGACGGCGTGTAGGTGGCGATGTATTCGCTGGCTTTGCCCAGGGGCGAATCTTCGGCGGCAGGGTGCATGGCGAGGACCTGAATAAGCGGAACGAAGCGATTGTATACAAAAAAGCCGACAGCTTCAGCGCCGGCTGCGCCCAGGGGGCCTGCAGCCGGCGTTCGCCCTCAGGCCAGCTCGCCCACCAGTGCGGCCAGGGCCTGGGCCGGATCGGCGGCCTGACTGACCGGGCGACCGATCACCAGGTAATCCGAGCCGGCCTCCAGCGCCTGGCGCGGGGTGAGGATGCGCCGCTGATCGTCCTCGGCGCTGCCGGCCGGGCGAATGCCCGGGGTCACCAGCTGCAGCGCCGGGTGGGCCGACTTCAGCGCCCGCGCCTCCTGGGCGGAACATACCAGGCCGTCCAGCCCGGCCTGTTCGGCCAGCCCGGCGAGGCGCAGCACCTGCTCCTGCGGCTCGACATCCAGCCCCACGCCCGCCAGGTCCTCGCGCTCCATGCTGGTCAGCACGGTGACGCCGATCAGCAGCGGGACCCGCCCGCCCTGCTGGTCCAGGGTCTCGCGGCAGGCCGCCATCATCCGCAGGCCACCCGAGCAGTGCACATTGACCATCCAGACACCCAGCTCGGCGGCGGCCTTGACCGCCATCGCCGTGGTATTGGGAATGTCGTGGAATTTCAGGTCGAGGAAGACCTCGAAACCCTTGTCGGCCAGGGCGCCGACGATTTCCGGCCCGCAGCGGGTGAACAGCTCCTTGCCGACCTTGACCCGGCACTGCCGGGGATCGAGCCGGTCGGCCAACGCCAAGGCGGCGGCGCGGGTCGGAAAATCCAGGGCAACGATGATCGGAGTCTGGCAAGCGGACATGGGCGGGCTCTCTGGCAAGGGAAATCGGCGCGCATTGTAACGGAAGCCAGGCCTGCCTGCCGCCCCGGCGATCCGGCCACCGCCCGAGCCGCCGTGACGCTCACTCGAGCAGGGCGCGCACGCGCGCGGCGCAGGCGCTTGTGCAGTTCAGTCGCACCCGGGCCAGCCCCAACCAGAGTGCCAGCGTGCGCAGGTTCTCGGCCAAGGCGATCACGCCCCGCTCATCCAACCCGGGCGGCTCCTCGTGCACGGCGTATACCGCCAGCTGTAGCGTCTTGCGCTCGGCCCGCAGGTCCAGCCGCGCCGCCAGCCGCTCGTCATGCAGGAACGGCAGCACGTAGTAGCCGTAGACCCGCTTGTGCGGTGGCGTATAGAGCTCCAGGCGGTAGCGGAAGTCGAACAGCCGCTCGGTGCGTGCGCGGGCCCAGATCAACGAGTCGAACGGCGACAGCAAGGCGCTGGCCGCCACCCGGCGCGGAATCCTCGGCGGTCCCAGGCAATAACCCGGCTGCGTCCAGCCCTGCACCTGCAGTCGCTGCAGTTCGCCGGCCTCGAGCAGTTCCGCCAGGCGCGCGCGCGTGTCGGCCAGGTCCAGGCGATAGTAGTCCCGCAGGTCGCTCTCCGTGGCGATACCCAGCGCCCGGGCCGCACGCAGCAGCAACTGGCGCTGGGCATCGGCCATTGTCATGGCCGGCCGAGCCAGGACGTCGGCCGGCAACACGCGCTCCGGCACGTCATAGAGTCGTTCGAAACCGCGCCGCGCCGCGACTGTCAGCTCGCCGGCGGCGAACAACCACTCCAGCGCATGTTTCTCCGCGCTCCAGCCCCACCAGGCGCCACCACTCCCCGGCCCGGATGCCAGGCTGCCGGCGCCCAGGGCGCCGCGCTCCCGCACGGCCTGCAGCACGCGGCGAATCAGCGGTTGCTGGTCACGGCCGAACTGCGCGAGCCCCTTGTAGATGCCCTCGCCGTTGCGCGCCCGCTGCATCCGCCAGTGCAGCAGCGGATAGCAGGACAGGGGCAGCAGGGAGGCCTCGTGCCCCCAGTATTCGAACAGGCGGCGCTGACGCCCCGCGCCCCAGGCTGCCCGCTCCAGCAAGGCGCGCTCATAGGGGCCCAAGCGGGAGAACAGCGGCAGGTAGTGGGAACGGATCAGGGCGTTCACCGAGTCGATCTGCAGGACGCCGAGTCGCTCGATCGACTCAAGCAGGCGGCGCCGATCGACCGCGGCCAACGGCGCGCGGCCAAAACCCTGAGCCCTCAGGGCCAGGCGACGTGCCGCGCGAAGAGACAGGGACGGGTTCATCGGCATTCATGCTAGCGCCTGGTCGCCACCGCGCCAGCCCGCCTCGCTCGTCTCGCTCATAGAGTCAGACTCAGCTCATGCATCACTCGCGCCCGACCGCCGGCCAGCAGGCCCACGATGCGCCCCTCCTCGAGCCGCAGTTCGACGCTGATCACGCTGGGCGACGGCGGATGCATCAGGTGCCCCTGCTCGATCAGCAAGCGCTCGCCCGACACCCCCATCAGATCGTGCAGAAAGCACGCCAGGGGACCGGCCGCCATACCGGTCGCGGCTTCCTCGGCGATGCCGTAGTACGGCGCAAACATGCGCGCGCCCGCCGCCCGCTGCGGCCGACGGGTATCCGGGGAGAAGGCGTAGAAACCCACCAGGTCGAGGCGTTCGCTGAGTCGCGACAGAGCCTGCGGCTCGGGTTGCAACGCCGCCACCCGCGCCTCGTCGGCCAGCGGCACTATGACGAAGGCGCCGCCGGTACTCACCCGCGTCGGCCACAGCCCGGGCAGCAGCTGCCCCGGGTCGATGCCCATGGCCGCCATCACCGCCTCGAGCAGCGGCGGGTCGTCATCCAGGTGCACATAGTCGGGCTGGCGCTGTGCCATGAAGGCCATGTCGCCCTCGATCAGGATGTCGCGGTCGCCATCGACCGTCTCCTTGCTGGTCCAGCCTTGCTGCACCTGCCCCAGCTGGCGCAGCAGGGCGAATGCGGCCACCGTCGCGTGACCACAGTGGGCGATCTGCCGCGTCGGGGTGAAGAAGTCCAACTTGCAGGCCGCGCGCTGCGAGCGGGACACGAAGGCGGTCTCCGACAGCCCGACCTGAACGGCAACCGCCTGCTTCTGTGCGCTGCTCAGGCCATCGGCCTGGAGCACCACTCCGGCGGGGTTGCCGCCCTGGCCGTCATCGACGAAGGCGCTGACGATCCGCACCCTGACTTGCATATCGCGCCCCCTTGCCCAGTGGCATGGCTATCTCGCCAGGGGATCGTCCCAGAAGGGGCGCTCGCTCTCCTGCAGGACGTCCGCCCGACTGAGGCCCAGATCCTTGAGCGCCTCCTCATTAAGGGTAGCCAATTGCCGGCGCTGCCGGGCCAACTGCCGCCAACGCCCGAGCTGCTGCCAGGCCGCGGCGGCCAAGGCCCCCAGAGGCAATCCACGCCCAAGCTCCAACTGTACGATTGCGTAACCTTTCTGACCTTTCATCTCGTCGCCCTCCTGTGGGGTTGGCGACAGTCTCGCGCTCGGCTTATGATCAATCCAACGAATGTTTCTTATGCCGTACATCTTGGAGGTTGATGAATGGCCAACTACCCGAGCATCGACAGCGAATTGCTGCGGACCTTCGTCGCCATCGCCGACCACGGCGGTTTCACCCGGGCCGCCGAGATGGTCAACCGCACCCAGTCGGCGGTGAGCATGCAGATGAAGCGCCTGGAAGAGGACGTGCTACAGCGCCCGCTGTTCCAACGCGACGGCCGCCAGGTCAGCCTGACCGCCGAAGGCCAGGTGCTGTTGGGCTACGCGCGACGCATCCTCAAGCTGCACGGCGAGGTGATGACCACCCTGCGCGAACCGCACATGGTCGGCGCCGTGCGCATCGGCACCCCGGACGACTACGTGATGCGCTTCATGCCGGGCATCCTCTCGCGCTTCGCCCAGGCCTACCCCCTGGTCCAGGTGGAACTGCATTGCGAGCCCTCGTCCGGCCTGCTGCAGCGCCAGGACCTCGACCTGACCATCGTCACCCGCGAACCGGGCAAGGAAATCGGCCAACTGCTGCGCCAGGAGCGCATCGTCTGGGCCGAGGCCCAGGGCTTCAGCCCCCACGAACAGGAACCGCTGCCGCTGGCGATGTTCAACGCCCAGTGCTTCTGCCGCTCCTGGGCCTGCAACGCCCTGGAGGCGATGGAGCGCGAATACCGCATCGCCTACACCAGCCCGAGCCTCTCGGCCATCATGGCAGTGGTCAGCGCCGGCCTGGCGATCACCGCACAGCTGCAGAGCCTGATTCCCCCGGACCTGCGCATCATCGGCGAGGCCGAGGGCCTGCCGGCCATGCCGTCGGCGAGCATCGTGCTGCTACGCAACAGCCAGACCCAGTCGCCGGTGACCGAGACCCTGGCCGAGCACATCGTCGAAGGCTTCAGGCTTTAACGCCGAGCAACAACGCGCAGAACAGCAGGAAGCCGGCGAACAGCGCACGCAGCCGCCGCTCGGGCAACCCATGGGCCACCCTCACCCCCCAGCTGATGCTGAGCAATCCGCCCAGCGCCAAGGGCACGGCCAGCGTCCAGTTCACCTGGCCATGCCAGGCGTAGGTGGCGAGGGTCACCGCGGTGCTCGGTGCCGCCAGGGCCAGGGACAGCCCCTGAGCCATCAGCTGGGTAGTGCCGAACAACGCCGTGAGCAGCGGCGTGGCCAGCACCGCGCCGCCGACCCCGAACAAGCCGCCGAGCAGACCTGCGCCGCTCCCCAACAGCGCCAGCCAGGGCCAAGGATGGCGCAATGCCGACGCGCCGGCCGGCGTGCGCCAGTACACCCGCGAGAAGTTGTACAGGGCCAGCACCACCAGGAAGCCGATAAACGCCAGGCGCATGCGCCCGGCATCCAGGGTCACGGCCCAGGTGGCGCCGAGCAGGGCCCAGAGCAGCGCGCTGGCGGCGAGCGTCAGGGCGTGGCGCCGGTCGATGCGGTTGCGCTGGTGGTAGCGCCACAGGGCCAGCAGCACGTTGGGTACCACCATGGCCAGGGCGGTGCCCTGGGCCAGTTGCTGATCCAGGTCGAACAGGACCCCCAGGGCCGGAATCGCCAGCAGCCCCCGCCGATCCCGAACAGCCCGCCCAGTGCCCCCAGCAGCATTCCGAGAACGAGATTGAGGAAGAAGTCGAGCAGATTCATGGGTGGGCTCCGGCGGCATGCGCCATGTTAATCGGCGACAGCTAGCCTGGAAACGCACAGCCAAGCACAATGGCTATGCGAAATATGCAAAAGCGAACGCCCATGAATCCGGACAGCCTCACCGATCAACTCAGCTTGTTTCTCGACGTACTGGAAACCGGCAGCTTCTCCGCCGCCGCCCGCCGCCAGCCCCTCACCCCCTCCGCCGTCGCCCGGCGCATCGACGCCCTGGAGCGCTCGCTGGGCAGCAAGCTGTTCAGCCGCAGCACCCATGCGGTGCGCGCCACGCCATCCGGCCTGGCCTTCGCCGAGCGGGCCAGGCGCATCCTCGGTGAACTGCACCTGGCGCGTGCCGAGGCCGTCTCCCTGAGCAGCGCGCCGGAAGGCCTGATCCGCATCGACGCCCCGGCGCCCTTCGGCCGCCGCCATCTGGCACCGGCACTCGCCGAGTTCCTCGCCACCTATCCGGGGCTGGACGTACAGCTGCGCCTGATCGACAGCTTCATCGACCTGCAGGGCGAGCACCTCGGCGAGGTCGACCTGGTCCTGCGCATCGGCCCGCTGGCCGATACCCGGCTGGTCGCCACGCCGCTCTCCCCCTTGGTTCGCGTGGTCTGCGCCAGCCCCGACTACCTGGCGCGGCGCGGCGTACCGCGTACGCCCCAGGAGCTGCTGGAGCATGACGGTCTCGACTGGGAAGGACTGGCGCCGCCCTTTGCCTGGCGCTTCGAGCAGGACGGCAAGCTGCAGCTCTGTCGCCCCGCACGCCGGCGCCTGACCGCCAACAATGCCGAGGCCCTGCTGTCCAGCGTCCGCGCCGGCCTCGGCGTCGCCCACTTGCCGACCTGGCTGGTCGGCGAATACCTGCTGCGCGGCGAATTGCTGGCGCTGCTCTGCGAGCACGGCCTGCCGCCCGCCGAGCCGAGCAGCATCTACGCCCTACGCCTGGAGCGCGAGGCGAGCTCACGCACCCACCTGCTGCTGAACTTCCTCAAACAGCGCTTCGGTTTTCCGCCCCCCTGGGACCAGGCCCTGCAGGCTCACCTGCCGCTAAGGCTGTAAAGCGAAGAAACAAAAAAAAACCCGACGCCAGGGTCGGGTTTTTCGCGGCTTCAAGCCGGCACTCAGGCTTGCGGCGCCTGGGTACGGCCCTTGTAGGAGCCGTCACGGGTATCGATCTCGATCCAGTCGTCGATTTCAACGAACTCGGCGACCTTGATCTCGGTGCCGTTGCGCAGCTTGGCAGGCTTCATCACCTTGCCGGACGTGTCGCCACGGGCGGCGTTCTCGGTGTAGACGACCTGGCGCACGATGGTGGTCGGCAGGTCGACGGAGATCACCTTGCCTTCGAAGAACACGGCTTCGCAGATGTCGGTCATGCCTTCCTCGATGAACGGCAGCACGCTTTCCAGGTCTTCGGCTCGCAGCTCGTAGGAGTTGTACTCCGGATCCATGAACACGTAGTCCTCGCCACTGACGTAGGAAAGGTTCACTTCCTTACGCTCCAGGATCACCGGCTCCATCTTGTCGTCGGCCTTGTAAACGGTCTCGGTCTTGGAGCCGTTCAGCAGGTTCTTCAGCTTCATCTTGACGATGGCGCTGTTACGGCCGGACTTGGTGAATTCGGCCTTCTGGATCAGCCACGGCTGGCCGTCGATCAGGGCCACGCTGTTGGGCTTCATTTCTTGTGCGGTTTTCATACGAATATCCGATGTATGCGGTAGGTACAGAATTCTAGGCCGCGTATCATAGCCAATTTCGGTAAAACTGTACCAGCGCCGTGGCCAGATCGGTCCGCGCGCCCTGCGCCCGGCTCCAGTTCTGCGCATGCGTGGCCAGTTCCGGCCAGTGCGGCAGCAACGCCAGCCAACCTTCGCCCACCCCCTCTCCGGCATTCCAGCCTCGCCATAAACGGCCCAATGCCTGCGCCGCTTCGGGCGACAGCCCCTGCGTATAGAGCGCCAGAAACGCTTCGAGCTTGTCCCAGTGCGCGCCTTCGGCCTGCTGGTAGATGTGCCAGAGCAGCGGGCGCCCGGCCCATTGCGCGCGCAGGAAGGAGTCCTCGCCGCGCACCGCATTGAAGTCACAGCACCAGAGCAGTCGATCGTACTGGTCCTGCTCGACGAACGGCAGGACGCGGATCTGCAACTGCCCGCGCCGCCGCTCAGCCCCGGCCGCCAACCGTGCTCCGCCCAACCAGGCCTGCAAGTCATCGAGGATGCGCCCCTCCGGCACCAGCAACTGGCTGGGCACGGCGTCGGCGGCCAGGGCATCCAGCCAGCCTGCCAGCCCGGGATTCTCGTAGGCGAACAGCGAGATCAACCGCGCACCCGGCTGTCGATGCACCCCGAGTGCGGCGAGAAACCCGGTTTGCGCCTGCGCATCGGCCTGAAAGGCCCGGCACTGCTTAAGCAGCTCACGCTCGCGCAACAAGCCGCCACTGCCGGCGGTGAATCCGGGAAAGAAGAAGAACTTCTGCAACCCCTTCGGCTGCAGGGATGGCAGGCCATGACAGCCCTCGACCCAGTCCTCGGCGCTCAGGTATTCCAGGTTGAGCCACAGCACCTTGCCGGGGCGCGCCGCCATCGCCGCCACATAGGCCGCCGGCAACTCGCAGGCGAAGGCCTCGATCACCACGTCCGCCGGCTCGACCGGCTGCCACTGCGCGCCCCAGCGGCACAGCTCCACACCCTGCCGCACCTGGCGCTCGGCCCGGGCATCCGCCCCGGGACAGATGCGCGCGAACGCGGCCACTTCGTCGACCCACAGGCGCACGCTCTGGCCATGCTCGGCGGCCAACTGCCGCGCCAGACGCCAGGTCACCCCGATGTCGCCGTAGTTATCCACGACCTTGCAGAATATGTCCCACGTCACGTTCGAGCTTCCGGATGATGTCGGTCAGTTTACCCCCTTGCCGGGGATGCCTGTGCCGGCAAGGGGCGCCGGGACGCCGCCCCGGCACCCTAGCGTCTCGCGTAGAACGCAAAAAGCCCCTGAAAGACTGCTCTCTCAGGGGCTTTAGTATTGCGAAAGTGGCGGTGAAGAAGGGATTCGAACCCTTGATACGGTTTCCCGTATACACACTTTCCAGGCGTGCTCCTTCAACCACTCGGACACTTCACCGGATCTCGACGGACGCTGCCGTCTGTCGAGGCGCGCTAATCTAGCCGAACGTACCGCCAAAGGCAAAAGTTTTTTTCAAAAGATTCATGCGCTTATGCCCGGCGCCGGGCATCGCGCGCGACTGGACTCGAGCGCGCCGGGTGCGGCCGGGCGCCGGCAATCGGCCCGCCCAGGCTGACCGGCCAGTCAGTCGCCGTGCTTTACCTGAACGAAAGGGGTGAGTAACGTCTGCCCCACTTCAGCACAAGGAACCCCGCCATGAGCGACCTGATCAGCTACCAACTCGAAGAGGGTATCGCCACCCTGACCCTGAGCAATGGCAAGGTGAACGCCATTTCCCCGGACGTGATCGCCGCCTTCAACGAGGCACTGGATCGCGCCGAGCAGGACAAGGCGATAGTGGTCATCACCGGTCAGCCGGGAATACTCTCCGGCGGTTACGACCTCAAGGTGATGACCTCCGGCCCGCAGAACGCCATCGCCCTGGTCGCCGCCGGTTCAACGCTGGCCCGGCGCATGCTCGCCCACCCCCTCCCGATCATCGTCGCCTGCCCCGGCCACGCGGTGGCCAAGGGCGCCTTCATCCTGCTCTCGGCCGACTACCGCATCGGCGTCGAGGGGCCGTTCAGCATCGGCCTGAACGAAGTGCAGATCGGCATGACCATGCACCACGTGGGTATCGAACTGGCTCGCGACCGCCTGCTCAAGTCGGCATTCCACCGCTCGGTGATCAACGGCGAGATGTTCGACCCGCAGGGCGCGGTAGATGCCGGCTTCCTCGACAAGGTGGTGCCGGCCGAGCAACTGATGACCACCGCCCTGGCGGCCGCCCAGCAACTGAAGAAGATCAACATGACGGCGCATCGCAACACCAAGCTGAAGGTGCGCAAGGCGCTGCTGGAGACCCTCGACCAGGCCATCGAACTGGACCGCCAGCAGCTGCTGTAATAGACAGCCGCGACCGAACAAGCCCGGCTCGAATGCCGGGCTTTGCGCATCGTCGGTCGCCTGCGGCAGGTACTGCCCCCACGCCCCCTCACTTGCTGGAGCCGCGCCGCAATCCATCGCCCTCATCCAGGGCCTCGTCGACGAGGCGACCACTGCCCTCGGGCCAATCCGCCGACTATCGGTCATCAAGAAAATCCGTCCCGTGCCGATTCGCTGACACCGAGTCTCCAGCAGTTGGGAGGCTCAAGAAAAGAATAGGAACCAGCGCATATGAAAATTGCCCATAAAGTCGGCCTCGCTGCGGCAACGGTATTGTTTCTCACCTCCAGCCTACTTTCATTGGTGCAAATCAGTCAGGTCCGCGCCAGCCTGAACGAACAGACCGAATCCAGCATCAAGGACTCCAGTGGCGCCCTGGCGCGACAGATCGAGAACTGGTTGAACGGCAAGTTGCAGCTCATCGACATGATGGCGCAGAGCATCGACGGCCAGTTCAGCGAGGCGCAGATTCAACGCGTATTCGATCAGCCCATCCTCAAGCAGCAGTTCCTGCTGATCTTCGGCGGACTCGAGACCGACGGCCAGCGCATCACCAATGACGCGAGCTGGAACCCTACCGGCTGGGACGCACGGCAGAGGCCCTGGTACCCGGTCGCCAAGTCGGCAAACAGTGCCCTGCTGACCGAGCCCTATCCCGATGCCGCCACTGGCGAGATCCTCATTTCCGCCGTCGCCAAGCTCAGTGATCGCGGGCAATTCAAGGGGGCCTTCGGCGGCGATATCAGCCTCAAGACCATCTCCGACACCATCAACACCCTGGACTTCAACGGTGCCGGATACGCCTTTCTGCTGACCCGCGAGGGCAACATCATCTCCCACCCGAACACCGAGCTGAACGGCAAGCCGCTCGGCGAACTGTTCGACGGCAAGGTCCCGGCCCTCAGGCAGGAGCTGAGCGCCATTGCCGGCGCCGGCAAGGAGCTGCTGGTGTCCTTCACCCCGCTGAGCGGCCTCAAGGGCATGGACTGGTATATCGGCGTGGTACTCGACGAGTCCAAGGTGATGGCCGAAGCCAACGCCCTCAGCTGGCGCGCAGCCACCGGCACCCTGCTCGGCGTCGCCCTGAGCCTGCTGCTGCTGGGCGCACTGGTGGCGCGACTGCTGCGCCCGCTGAGCCAACTGCAGGGCTCGCTGCGCGACATCAACAGCGGCGAAGGCGACCTCACGCGTCGCCTGCCGGCCCAGGGCGACGACGAGATCGCCTCGGTCGAGCGCGAGTTCAACGGCTTCCTGGAAAACCTGCAGGGCCTGATCGGCGACGTGATGGGCAGCTCCCGCCAGGTTCGCGAAAGCACCTCGCTCACCTCCAGCGAGGCCAACCAGGCGGCCAGCCGCCTGCAGGAGCAGTTGCAGGAACTGGATCAGCTGGCCACTGCCATGCAGGAAATGGCCTCCACCGCCGAAGAGGTGGCACGCAACGCCCAGGCCGCGGCCCAGGCGGCCATCGCCGCCAACGAGGAGACCGAGAACGGCGTGACCGTCGTTTCGCAATCCACCGATGCGATCAAGCGCCTGGCCGACGAGATGAACGACACCAGCCACTCGATCAACGAACTGGCCAAGCTCAGCCACAACATCGAGTCGATCCTGTCGGTGATCACCAGCATCGCCGACCAGACCAACCTGCTTGCCCTCAACGCCGCCATCGAGGCGGCGCGGGCCGGCGAGTCGGGACGAGGCTTCGCCGTGGTGGCCGATGAGGTGCGCTCGCTCGCCTCACGCACCCAGCAGTCCACCCAGGAAATCCGCCAGATGATCGATCAGCTGCAGTCCGGGGTGAAACAGGCCGAGGCCCGCATGCAGCAGAGTCGCGACACCGCCAGCCAGACCGCAGAAGACGCCAGCGCCGCCAACGCCATGCTGGGGCGCATCCGCGAGGCCATCACCCGTATCAACGACATGAACCTGCAGATCGCCACCGCGGCGGAAGAGCAGAGCGCGACCACCGAAGAGATCAACCGCAACACCACCAACATCCGCGATATCAGCCATGAGGTGGCCGGGGGCGCCGAGCAGCAGGTGCGCCAGTGCGCGGTAATGGTCGACCAGGTCGGCCAGCAGGACCGAATGCTGGGACGCTTCAAGGTCTGAGTGACCTGCCGCAGGCCGAGCGAGCGCGCCGCTGGCGCCTCGCCCGAGCCTGCCGCACCCGCCGATCAAGAGCATTTGCCCGGTGCACGGCCGGCCCCTAAACTGCGCGCCTTTCTCCTGATGGGCGTCCCCAATGCTTTTCCTTCTGCGCATGCTGATGATGGCCGTGCACTTCGTTCTGGCCGGCATCCTCGGCCTGCTGCTCGGCATCTGTCGCCCCTTCAACCCCGACAACAGTCGACTCTGCGCGCGCCTCTACGCGTTGCCCGCACTGTGCATCCTGCACCTCACGCTGCGCGCGGAGGTCGGCTCGATGCTGGCGCAGCGCCAGGCCTGCGTGATAGTCGCCAACCACCAGTCCAACTACGACCTCTATGTGATCGGCCGCGTGGTACCGCCACGCACCGTGAGCATCGGCAAGAAGAGCCTGAAATGGATTCCCCTGTTCGGCCAGCTCTACTGGCTGGCCGGCAACGTGCTGATCGACCGCGGTAACGCGAGACGCGCCAAGCAGGCGATGCTCACCACCACCGAGGTGCTCAGACACCAGGACACCTCGATCTGGGTATTCCCCGAGGGCACGCGCAATGCGGGCGAAGAGCTGTTGCCGTTCAAGAAGGGCGCCTTCCAGATGGCCGTCGCCGCCGGGGTGCCGATCGTCCCGGTGTGCGTCAGCAACTACGCCCGGCACCTTCGCCTGAACCGCTGGGACGGCGGCAAGATCCTGATCCGTTCGCTGCCGGCCATTCCCACCGCCGGCCTGACCCAGGCCGACCTGCCCATGCTGATCGCCGACTGCCGAAGCCGGATGCAGCGCTGCATCGCCGCCCTGGACGCCGAGCTGGCCGCCGCCTGAACCCGATGCGGCGGGCGGCCCGGCCACGGCGTGATCTGGTTTAGAGGTCCAGTCCCGAGCGCCCGTGGGCGATGAAACGCATCATCCACTCGGCCACCGTATGGCCCTGGTGGTCGTGCTGCAGGCTGTCGATCCCTCGGCGATAGGCCTGCTCGCCGATGTGCTGCTGGCGAATCTCCAGCAGCTCCTTGGAGTAGTCGTGGACGAACTCGGGATGGCCCTGGAAGCACAGCACCTGATCGTCGATGCAATAGGCGGCAATCGGGCAGAAGTCGCTGCAGGCCAGCAGGGTCGCGTTCTCCGGCAGCTTGGTGACCTGGTCCTGATGGCTGATCAGCAGGGTCAGCTCCTCCAGCACCGGCGTCATCCACGCCGGCTGGTGGGCCAGGCGGTAGCGATGGATGCCGACGCCCCAGCCCTGCTCGGCGCGCTCGGCCTTGCCGCCTAGCAGCAGCGCCAGCAGCTGGTGGCCGAAGCAGATGCCGAGCAGCTTGTCGCCCTTGGCATAGCGATCCAGCAGGTAGGTCTTGAGGGTCTCGATCCAGGGGTCGCTGCCGAAGGAGTCGGCCTTGCTGCCGGTGACCAGGTAGGCATCGTAGTGTTCGCTGTCCGGCGGGTAGTGGCCTTCCATCACGTTGTACACGCGGAACTCGGCGGCGATCGGCTGTTGCGCGAAGAGCCGTTCGAACATTCGGCCGTAGCCTTGGTACTGATCGATGAGTTCGGGACGAAGGATGTCGGTTTCCAGGATGCAGATCTGCAGCGGCATGGGGCGGGTACCTGAGGCGCGGAGGTGACGTTTACAAGGTGCAAGCCTGCCTGCGGACCCAGCGCAAGGCAAGTGGCCGGCATCGCCAGAATGGAAAAGCCCGGCGCGACAGGCCGGGCTCGGGTCAACCGGGGAGACGCAGGGGGTCAGTCGGCTGGCGTGCTATCGAGCCCCTCGCCAGAGCCCGCGCTGTCGCCATCGGCCAACCCTGCCCCCTCATCAGGGCCCTCGGTTTCACCGTCATGCTTGCTGCTGTTGGCCAGGGCATTCTGCAAGCCAAGCGCCGCGGCCAGGGCCGCCGGGGTACTGGCCACCACCGACATCGCCTTGGCCAGGCCAGTGGTCTCCTTGGACTTCGCCGCCTCCGAGGTCGCGGCGCCATGTCCGGCACTGACGCCCTTGCCCTTGCCGTGCGCTCCCCCTTCGGCGTGGCCGGCACGACCACCACCGACTCCGCCACCGTGACCATGCCCCCGCCCGCACCGGCGCCGCCATTGCCACCGCCGTTCCCACCGCCATTGCCGCCGCCACCGCCACCGCCACCGCCACCGCCACCGCCACCGCCTTTAGCGTAGGCCGAGTCGACCAGCAGGTTCATCTGCGGCACGGCCACGGAAGACAGCATCAGGGCGCAGAACGACAACGTCATCAGGGTTTTGATTCTCGGCATGACAGCTCTCCAGGATACGGCCGCGCCCCGCCCGTGATCAGGCGGGGCAACTGCTGTGAGTCTAGCGTCAATGGCGCAGAAGCAGGCCCTGGGCAAGCCACTCGGCGTGCAAAGTGTGAAGGCAGCAGCAATTGCTCCCCGCTGACCGCCCTGCGCCAGTCAGAAGGCCTGGTCGCCTGCGGCCTTCTCCAGCAACAGCGCCGGTGGCAGGAAGCGTTCGCCGTACTGTTCGGCCAGGTACTGGGCACGGGCGACGAAGTCGCGGATGCCGTACTGGTTGATGAACTGCAGCGCGCCACCGGTCCAGGCGGCGAAGCCGATGCCGAAGATCGAGCCGATGTTGGCGTCGGCGGTCGAGCGCAGCACGCCCTCCTCCACGCATCGCACGGTTTCGAGCGCCTGGATGAACAGGATGCGATCGCGCACGTCCGCCGCGGGGATCTGCCGGTCGGGCTTCTCGAAACGCCGCTTGAGCTCCAGCCACAGCTGCTTCCTGGCGCCTGGCGGATAGTCGTAGAAGCCGCCGCCGGCCGCCTTGCCCGGGCGCTGGAACTCCCCCAGCATGCGGTCGATCACGGCGAAGGCCGGGTGCTCGGGCACCGGCTTGCCCTCGGCACTCAGGTCCTGCAGCGTCTGCTGGCGGATGCGCTGCATCAGGCTCAGGGACACCTCGTCGCTGATCGCCAGCGGCCCCACCGGCATGCCGGCCTTGCGCGCCTCGTTCTCGATCAGCGCCGCCGATACGCCCTCGCCGAGCATGGCCAGCCCCTCGTTGGTGAAGGTGCCGAACACCCGCGAGGTGAAGAAGCCGCGGCTGTCGTTGACCACGATCGGGGTCTTGCCGATCTGCAGGACGTAGTCGAAGGCCTGGGCCAGGGTCTCGTCACTGGTGCGCTGACCGCGGACGATCTCCACCAGCGGCATCCTGTCTACCGGGCTGAAGAAGTGCAGGCCGATGAACCTGTCCTGCTTGTCCACCGCGGTGGCCAGGCCGGTGATCGGCAGGGTCGAGGTGTTCGAGGCGATCATCGCGTCCGGCAGTGCGGCGCGCTCGGCCGCCGCGGTAACGTTGGCCTTGAGGTCGCGGTCCTCGTAGACCGCCTCGATGATCAGGTCGCAGCCGGCGAAGTCGGCATCCCGATCGCTGGCCTTGATCCGGGCGAGGATGGCATCGCGCTTGTCGATGCTCATCTGTCCGCGGCCGACCTTCTTCTCCAGCAGCTTGGCCGAATAGTCCTTGCCCCTTTCCGCGACCTCCAGCGACAGGTCCTTGAGCACCACCTCGATCCCCGCCACGGCGGACACGTAGGCAATGCCGGCGCCCATCATGCCGGCGCCGAGCACCCCGACCCTCTGCGTCGCACGGGGAGCGCAGCCCTGGGGACGGGAGGCGCCGGCGTTGATCTGGTTGAGCTGGAACCAGAAGGTACCGATCATGTTCTTCGCCACCTGCCCCGTGGTCAGCTCGGTGAAGTAGCGCGCCTCGATCAGCTGCGCCGTGTCGAAGTCGACCTGGGCACCCTCGACCGCGGCGCAGAGGATCTTCTCCGGCGCCGGGAAGCAGCCCCTGGTCTTGTCCCGCAGCACCGACGGCGCGATGGCCAGCATCTGCGCCAGGTTCGGGCTGGCCGGCGTGCCGCCGGGCATCCGGTAGCCCTTCTCGTCCCAGGGCTGCACGGCCTCGGGGTTGGCCAGGATCCAGGCGCGGGCCTTGGCCAGCAGCTCGTCCCGGTCTGCGGCCAGCTGGTCGACCAGCCCGGCCTTGAGGGCGGCCTCGGCGCGCAGCTGCTTGCCTTCGAGCAGGTACGGCAAGGCCTTCTCCAGACCGAGCAGGCGCACCATGCGCACCACGCCGCCGCCACCCGGCAGCAGGCCCAGGGTCACCTCCGGCAGGCCGATCTGCACCCTGCCACCGTCCAGGGCGATGCGCTGGTGGCAGGCCAGGCAGATTTCCCAGCCGCCGCCCAGGGCGGCACCGTTGATCGCCGCCACCACGGGCTTGCCGAGGGTCTCCAGGCGGCGCAGCTGCCCCTTGATGCCGAGAACCATCGCGTAGAACGGCTGGGCGTCGGCCTTGCCGACCTCGATCAGCTCGTTGAGGTCGCCGCCGGCGAAGAAGGTGTTCTTCGCGGACGTCACTATCACCCCGGCGATGGCGTCCTTCTCGGCCTCCAGGCGCGCAACGGTCTTGCCCATGGCTTCGCGGTACGCCGCGTTCATGGTGTTGGCACTCTGGCCGGGCATGTCCATGGTCAGCACGACGATGTTGTCCTGACCCTTTTCGTAACGGATGGCCTCAGTCATTTTCCTGTCCCCGCCTCAAAGCCTTTCGATGATCGTCGCGATACCCATGCCGCCGCCGACACAGAGCGTGGCCAGGCCGTAGCGCAGCTCGCGTGCCTCCAGTTCGTCGAGCAGGGTGCCGAGGATGGCGCAGCCGGTGGCGCCCAGGGGGTGCCCCATGGCGATGGCGCCGCCGTTGACGTTGACCCTGTCCTCCGCCACGCCCATGTCCTTCATGAACTTCAGCACCACCGAGGCGAAGGCCTCGTTGACCTCGAACAGGTCGATGTCCGCCACGCTCAGGCCGGCCTTGGCCAGCGCCTTGCGGGTGGCCGGCGCCGGGCCGGTGAGCATGATGGTCGGGTCGCTGCCGGTCACCGCGCTGGCGACGATCCGCGCCCGCGGTTTCAGGCCCAGTTCCTGGCCCTTGGCGGCGGAGCCGATCAGCATCAGCGCGGCGCCGTCGACGATGCCCGAGCTGTTGCCGGGGGTGTGGACATGGTCGATGCGCTCGACATGGCTGTAGACGCTCAGCGCGGTGCTGTCGAAGCCCATCTGGCCGATCGCCTCGAAGCTCGGTTTGAGCTTGCCGAGGCCCTCGAGGGTACTGTCGCCGCGGATGAATTCGTCATGGTCGAGCAGGACGATGCCGTTCTGGTCGCGGACCGGCACCAGGGACTTGACGAACGCGCCGGCGGCGCTGGCGCGCGCGGCCTTCCGCTGCGAGCGCAGGGCGAAGGCGTCGACATCGGCGCGGCTGAATCCCTCCAGGGTGGCGATCAGGTCGGCACCTATGCCCTGGGGAGTGAAGTGGCTGTGCAGATTGGTTTCCGGGTCCATCACCCAGGCGCCGCCATCGGAGCCCATGGGCACCCGCGACATGGACTCCACGCCGCCGACCACCACCAGGTCCTCGAAGCCGGAACGCACCTTCATCGCGCCGATGTTCACCGCCTCCAGCCCCGAGGCACAGAAACGGTTGAGCTGTACGCCGCTGACGCTGACGTCCCAGTCCGCCAGCAGTGCCGCGGTCTTGGCGATATCGGCGCCCTGCTCGCCCACCGGGGTGACGCAGCCGAGGACGATGTCGTCGACCTGGCCGGTGTCCAGGCCGGTACGCGCCTCCAGCGCCTTCAGCAGGCCGACGACCAGGCTCACCGGTTTGACGCTGTACAGGGCGCCGTCCTTCTTGCCCTTGCCGCGGGGCGTGCGTAGCGCATCGAAAATGAATGCTTCGGTCATGGCGTCCTCGGACCTCCCTGGGGTTGGCTGGGGCGGCGCCACTGTGGCCAGAGGCGCCGGCTCTCGGTCCCTCCACCATACCCCTGGACCCGGCAGGCTCAATGACCGAAGCGCTCAGGGCCATTGACCCCGGCGCTCAGACGAACGGTCCATTGCTGGCGAAATGAGCTCACGCCGCATGTGAAGGCGTCTGGCTCCGGGCCTGCTTGGGGAACTTGCGGCCCATGCAATTACTCATAGTTCCAAGCAATCACTCTTTTGAAACCAAGTCATCTAAAGAGTCCCGGATGCGCCCCCTAGAGTTACCAAGGTTGGAAGGCAATGAACACTCCATGCCAGGGTCCGTCGCCGGGTACTGCCGGGACGGTGTGTCAGTCCACGCCTGGTGTGACGCCGCAGCCCGAAAGCCTCGATGCGGGCAGTCGACGCCACCCCAACAAGAATAAAAGGCAGATGGCCATGTTCAGACAACCCAAGTTTCGCCAAGCAGGCCTGATCGTTTTCGCCACCACGGTTATCCTGATCCTCCCCAACCTGACCCGCTTGGTCAGCTGATCGCCCACTCGCCCCCCCGCGCGTCACCGCAGCGGTGCCGCCCGTGGCGCGGTCAGGGAAAGGCCAGGCTCAACCAGTGCCGGTAGAAGCCTTGCGCCACCTGGTTCAGGGCCGCCACCCTGGCCGGCAACTGGTCGAGCATCTGCGCCACGCTCTGCTGGCTGGGCTGACGGGCGTCGAGCAGATGCGCCCAGTCCTTGAGCCATAGACGCACCAACTCCTCGGTCATCTCCGGGTGGCCTTGCACCGCGAGCGTCCTGTCGCCCCAGGCAAAGCCCTGGTTCTCGCACCAGGGGCTACTGAGCAGGGGCCGCGCGCCGGGTGGCAAGGCGAAGCTGTCGCCGTGCCACTGGAAGATCGGAAACTCGGCCGGCAGATGGGCCAGCCAGGGACTACTCGAGGCCTCGGCGGCACGCCTCATCGGCTGCCAGCCGCTCTCGGTGTAGGGCATGCGCCGTACCTCGGCACCCAGGGCCCTGGCCAGCAGCTGAGCCCCCAGGCAATGGCCGATCATGGGGATGTCGCGGCGGATGAAATGCTGCAGGGCGGCGATTTCCGTGGCCAGCCAGGGCAGCTCGTCGTTGACGCTCATCGGCCCGCCCATGATCGCCACGGCACGCGGCCGGTCCAGGTCGATGTTCGCCAGCTCGCCGAGGTCGACGCGCAGCACGCGGAAATCGCGGCGCGCCTCGTCCAGCACCTGGGCCAGGTAGCCCGGCGGGCAGTAGTCGATGTGGGTCAGAATCAGGATATCGGTCATAGCGGCCTCCGCCGCCCAGTCTGCGGCAAAGCGCAGACCGGGGTCGAGCGGAAGCTGCCGACCGACCGGGCGACAGGCCTCGCCGAGCGTCTGCCGGTGAGGCCTGCTAGCGGACGGGGCCTAGGGCTGCGCGCCCCTGACCTCCTGCGTCACGCCCCAGCCATCCAGGGTGCCGCCGAGCGGCAGCACCACCGAGGCCAGATCGTGCTCGAAGTCGCCGATGCCGGCGTGGGTCGCGTACATCACCTTGCTGACTTGCAGGTGCCAGGCGCCGTCGTCCCGCTCGGTCACCAGGGCATGCAAGGATTCGCCACGAAAGTTTCTGGTCGCCAGGCGAGCCCGCTCCTCATCGGGAAAAATGGCGTAGAACTCGATGGGATGGAAGCTGGCGAAATCGAAACCGCCCTCCTTCATCCGCCGTAATACTCCGCTGCTGACATCATCGTGCAAGGCTGTGCTCATGAAATGATCTCCTCAGGCGATGGATGGATTAACCGCTTTCCCATTGCAACCGTCTTTACTGCGGCGGTGTCGCGACACCAATTGCGGTGCCGCCCGAGAATCAAGCAGGTGCTGCTTGATGTGTCATAAGCCAGACCTGACTCCAGGGCTGGTCGACGTAGCGTCATTCAGATCGAATGATTCAGAGCCGTCTATTGCAGGGTAGCCCGATACCGGCGAGTTTGCCGTGTCCTGCCGTGATATCTGCCACCGCAGACGATCAGCGGCGATGGCGGCGATGCCCACGGGCTCCGGCCGCTGCCGCGAACTGGACACTAGTGTCTCGCCGCCCGATGGGGACAAGCATTGCCAAACCAGGGAAGGACACATAAAGAACGCCACACCCGCGCTCGTGACCTTGATCCTCTTCTGCGCCCAGCCCCCTCAGGTGATGCTCAACGCGGAACAGTCGCCGATCCAGTTCGGCATCCAGCCCATGTCCCGCCCGGATACGGCGCAGGCCGTCATCGACCTCTATATTCGCGCCGGGCTCGCCTGCGTCTGGATGTGTCGGGATGCCGGATCGAGAGGCACGCTTGGCTCGAGGGCCTGCCCTTGCTCCCAGCTCCCGGCCCTATGCCGCTATCGCCGCCAGCGCCCGCCGCAGGTCCTGGCGCAGGTCCTCGACATGCTCGATCCCCACCGACAGCCGCACCAGGTTGTCGCTGATGCCGATCTGCGCACGACGCTCGGGCGGGATGGAGGCGTGGGTCATCCTGGCCGGCTGGCTGATCAGGCTCTCCACCCCGCCCAGGCTCTCGGCCAGGGTGAACAGCCGGGTGGCCTCGAGAAAGCGCCGGGTGCCTTCGCCGTCGGCGGCCAGATACAGGGTCACCAGCCCGCCACAGCCGCGCATCTGGCGCCTGGCCAGGTCGTGCTGCGGATGGCTGGCAAGACCGGGGTAGAGCACCGAGGCCACCTGCGGCTGGCGCTCCAGCCAGGCGGCCAGCTCACTGGCGTTGTCGACGTGGCGCTGCAGGCGCAGGGCCAGGGTGCGCATGCCGCGCAGACAGAGGAAGCTGGAGAAGGGGTCGAGGATGGCGCCTACCGAGTTCTGCAGGAAGGCCAGCTGTTCGGCCAGTTCCGGCCGGTCGGCCAGCGCCACCAGCCCGGCGATCACATCCGAGTGGCCATTGAGGTACTTGGTCGCCGAATGCACCACGATGTCGAAACCGTGCTGCAGCGGCCGCTGCAGGTAGGGCGAGGCGAAGGTGTTGTCGGCCACGGTGAGGATGCCGCGCTCACGCCCCAGGCGGCCGACCTGGGCCAGGTCGCAGAGCTTGAGGGTCGGGTTGGTCGGCGTCTCGACCCAGATCATCCGCGTGTCCGGTTCGAGCGCCGCGGCCAGGGTGGCGGCGTCGGCGTCCGCCGGTACATAGCTGACCCGCAGGCCGGCGCCGGGTTTGCGCACCCGTTCGAACAGGCGGTAGGTGCCGCCGTAGAGGTCGTCCACCGCGACCATGTGGCTATTCGCCGGCAGCAGCTCCAGCAGCGTGGCGCAGGCCGCCAGGCCGGAGGCGAAGGCATAGCCGTGGGCGCCGCCCTCCAGTTCGGCGATGGCCTGTTCCAAGGCCTGGCGCGTGGGGTTCTGGCTGCGCCCGTACTCGTAGCCGGCGTGCACGCCGGGCGACTGCTGGCGGAAGGTCGAGGTGGCGTAGATCGGCGGCATCACCGCACCGGTCCAGTCCGGCTCGTAGCCGGCGTGCACGGTCAGGGTTTCGAACTCGCTCATGCTGCCTCCTGGGGTCGATGGCGGGTCTGGGCGCGCGGCGCATCGAGCCGCCTAACGCAGGGTGCGACGCCAGAGGTTGAGCACATCGCTCTTGGTGATCAGCCCGAGAAAGCGGCCGTTCTCAACGATCAGCGCCACATGCCCCTCATCGAAGGTCTGCAGCAGGCGCTGCAGCGGCACGTCCGGGGCGAGGGTCTGCAGCCTGGTCACCATCGCCTCGCGCACCGGCGACTGGAAATGCTCGGGGGCATCCTTCACCGCCCGCAGCAGGTCCCATTCGTCGATCAGCCCCACCACCCGGTCGCCGTCCATCACCGGCACCTGGTCGATGTCATGGAAGCGCATGCGCCCGTACACCACCTCCAGCGACTCGTTAGGCTTGCAGGTAACGGTCGCCCCCTCGTCGTAGCGGCGGGCGATCAGGTCGCGCAAATTGCCCTCCCTGGGTCGCTCGATCAGGCCCTGGTCGAGCATCCAGTAGTCGTTGAACATCTTCGACAGGTACTTGTTGCCACTGTCGCAGACGAAGGTCAGCACCCGCTTGGCCGTGCGCTGTTCGCGGCAGTAGCGCAGGGCGGCGGCCAGCAGGGTGCCGGACGAGGAGCCGGCCAGCACGCCCTCCTCCCTGAGCAGCAGGCGCGCGGTGTGCAGGCTCTCGGCATCGGGAATGCGGTAGGCGCGCCTGACCAGTTCGAAATCGGCCAGGGCCGGTATGAAGTCCTCGCCGATGCCCTCCACCAGCCAGCTGCCCGCCTCGCCGGTGCAGCCGGTCTCGACGAAATCCGCCAGCACCGAGCCCTCGGGATCGGCCAGGACCATCTCGACCTGCGGCGCCACCCGCTGGAAGAAGCGGGTCAGGCCGCCCAGGGTGCCGCCGGAGCCGACGCCCACCACCACCGCATCGACCCGCTGCTCCAGCTGCCGCCAGAGTTCCGGGCCGGTGCAGCTCTCGTGGGCCCAGGCATTGGCCGGGTTGTTGAACTGGTCGATATAGAAGGCGTCGGGCATGCCCTGGGCGATGCTGCGCGCCAGGTCCTGGTAGTACTCGGGATGGCCCTTGCCGACATCCGAACGGGTCAGGCGCACCTCGGCACCGAGGGCCTTGAGGTGGAAGACCTTCTCGCGGCTCATCTTGTCCGGCACCACCAGCAGCATGCGGTAGCCCTTCTGCGCGGCGACCAGGGCCAGGCCCAGGCCGGTGTTGCCGGCGGTGGCCTCGATGATGGTGCCGCCGGGCCTGAGCTCGCCGCTGCGTTCGGCGGCCTCGATCATGGTCAGGGCGATGCGGTCCTTGATCGAACCGCCGGGGTTCTGGTTCTCCAGCTTGACGAACAGCTCGCAAGGGCCGGTGTCCAGGTGGCTGAGCGGCAGGATCGGCGTGTTGCCGATCATCTCGAGTATGGGGCTGGTGGGCATGGGCGCGTCCCTCTGCAGAGCGGCCATTGCGCCGCGCCCCGGGCCTGTCCGCGCGATCCTGGGTCCGTGCGGCGCCGGGGACAACGGATCGGCCATGGCTTAGTTATAGGCACTGCACAGCCCCAGGGCCAGCGCACTCGGTCGCCCGGCGACGGCCCGCGGGCAGAAAAAAGGACCCGAAGGTCCTTTTCTCATGCGCCTGACGGCTCAGTCGTTGCTCGGCTTGTTGATCGCGTGCAATACGTACTGCGGCAGGGCGAAGGCGCCGAGGTGGATCTCCGGGTTGTAGTAGCGGGTGACGATGCCGCTGCCGGCGAAGCGCTGGCGCAGGACCTCCAGCGACAGCTTGCGGTAGGCGGCGTCGGTGCTGCCCCAGGCGAAGGTCATGCTGCCGCCGATGTAGGTCGGCACCGCCGCCATGTAGAAGTGCCAGTCGGCGAACAGCCCGCGCATGCGCCCGGCGGTGGTCTGCACCTCGGCCAGCTGCATGAACGGCGTGCCGTTCTGGGTGACCAGGATGCCGCCGTCGTTCAGGCAGCGGCGGCAGGCCTGGTAGAAGTTCTCGGAGAACAGCACCTCGCCCGGGCCGATCGGGTCGGTGGAGTCGGAGATAATCACGTCGAACTTGTCCTGGCAGGTGGCGACGAAGCGCATGCCGTCGTCGATCACCAGGTTCAGCCGCGGGTCCTCGAAGGCGCCGCTGGAGTGGTTGGGCAGGAACTCCTTGCACATGTCCACCACGGTGCCGTCGATCTCGACCATGGTGATGTGCTCGACGCTGTCGTGCCTGCACACCTCGCGCAGCATGCCGCCGTCGCCGCCGCCGATGATCAGCACGCGCTTGGCCAGGCCGTGGGCGAGGATCGGCACGTGGGTGAGCATCTCGTGGTAGATGAACTCGTCGGCCTCGGTGGTCTGGATCACCCCGTCCAGGGCCATGACCCGGCCCATGCGGGCGTTCTCGAAGATCACCAGGTGCTGGTGCTCGGTGCGCACCTCGTGCAGCAGCCGGTCCATGCGAAAACGCTGACCGTAGCCGTCGTAGAGGGTCTCTTGGTAATCGCTCATGGGGGTATCCCTCGTCAATGCGGTTGAGTACGCCAGGACGCCGCTGCCGGCACCCTTCGTCTAGAAGAAAGGCGCGCATTCTACGTCGCGGCGCATGACAGGTCGAACCTCGCCGGTTTGAAAGTCAGCTGCGCGCTGACAGGCGTGCCCCGGGCCGTTATTGTCCATGCATGACCGACGCCGCTGCTCCGCCCATCCGCCTGCCCTTCCAGCCGCCCTGGCACTGGCGCCAGTTCCACGAGCACCATGCCCTGCGCGCCCTGCCCGGCGTCGAGCGCGTGGACGCCGCCGGCTACTGCCGCAGCTTCCGCCTGGATGGCGTCTGCGGCTGGTTCGCCGTGCAGCCGCTGGCGGCCGACCAGGCCCTGCTGCTGCGCCACAGCCGTTCGGCCGAGGCCTGCCTGCCGGCGCTGGTTGCCCGGGTGCGCCGCATGTTCGACCTGGATGCCGAGCCGCTGCGCATCGCCGCCCATTTCGCCGCGGACCCGCAGCTCGGCCCGCTGGTAGCCCGCGACCCGGGCCTGCGCCTGCCGACTGCCTTCGACCCCTTCGAGCAGGGCGTGCGGGCCATCGTCGGCCAGCAGGTCACGGTGAAGGCCGCGGTGACCATCGCCGGGCGCCTGGTAGCGCGCCTCGGCGCCCCCTTGGGCGAGCCTTCCTGCAGCGGCGTCGAACGCCTGTTCCCCACGGCAGCGGTGCTGGCCGAGGCCAATCTGGACGGCATCGGCATGCCCGGCAAGCGCGTGCAGACCCTGCAGCACTTCGCCGCCCAGGTCGCCAGCGGCGCACTGCGGCTCGACCTGCAGGACGGCTGCGCCGCGCTGATCGAGCGCCTCTGCGCCCTGCCCGGCATCGGCCCCTGGACCGCCGAATACATCGCCCTGCGCGCCTTCGGCGAGGCCGACGCCTTTCCCGCCAGCGACCTGGGCCTGCTCAAGGCGCCACTGTGGGGCCCCGGCGGCATCAGCGCCAGGCAGCTCAAGGCCCGCGCCGAAGCCTGGCGCCCCTGGCGCGCCTATGCCGCCGCGCACCTGTGGCACAACTATGCAGGAGGCTGAGGCCATGCATTACCGTTATCACGACAGTCCCCTCGGCCGCCTGCTGCTGGCCGGCGATGCCAGCGGCCTGTGCCAACTGGCCATGGAGATCGACGGCAAGCCCTGGCGGATCGGCGCAGACTGGCGAGCGGCCGGGGGCGAATTGGACGAAGTTTGCCGGCAATTGGACGAATATTTCGCCGGCCTGCGCCGGCGCTTCGAGCTGCCCCTGGCGCCCCGCGGCACGGACTTCCAGCGGGCGGTGTGGCAAGCGCTGCAGCGCATCCCCTACGGCCGGACCAGCTGCTACAGCGCCCTGGCCGCGCAGATCGCCCGGCCCAAGGCGGTGCGCGCCGTGGGCGCGGCCAACGGCGCCAACCCCATCGCCATCGTCATCCCCTGCCACCGGGTGATCGGCCGCGACGGCAGCCTCACCGGCTACGCCGGCGGCCTGGCACGCAAGGCGCTGCTGCTGAAACTGGAAGGCGTCCAGTTGCCGGATCAGGCGGCGCTGGCGCTCTAGGGCCACGAGGCAGCCCTGGTCCCATTTCAGGGCGGCGCGATGCGCGCCAGCACCCGCGCCGGCACCCGCAGCGGCCGCGCCAGGATCAGCCCCTCCCCCGACGCCGGATAGACACCGGTCAGCGCGGTGATATTGACCTGATGGGACACCAGCACCATGACCGTGCCGGACATCAGGGCGTTCACGGCCTCCACCAGCTGGGCGGTCTGGGCGGCGGCCCGCGTGCGATCGGCGAAGAAGGAGTCCAGCGCCGGCAAGGGTTCGACCGCGCCCAGGCCCAGCTCCTGCGCGGTGTCGCGGGCGCGGCACCAGCGGCTGCTCAGCAGGCGCGGGCGGGCGATGCCCTGGCTGCGCAACAGGTGCCCCCAGCGCCGTGCCTGCTCGCGGCCGCGGCGGTCGAGGTTGCGCTGGGTCGAGCAGTCGCCCAGGGCGAAGTTCGCCGGGTCGCCCATGCCCGGTGCCGTGGCATGGCGCAGCAGGAGCACCGCCCGCCCCTCGCGCAGGGCGTCCCAGGCGGCGGCCGTGCCGGCCTGGACCGGGCCCGGAACGCCCATACAGGCCAACAGCAGCAGCGCGACCGCGCGCAGCATGGGCTCAGAGCCTCACATTGCCCCGGGGCCCGGCCAGCGCCCAGACGACCAGGCCGATCACCGGCAGGAAGATGATCAGCAGCACCCAGAGCACCTTCTTGCCGGTGTCGGTGCCGCTCTTGATCACGTTGATGATGGCCCAGATATCCAGCGCCAGGATGATCAGGCCGAGCAGGCCGTTCAAGGTGGAACCCATGGGGACACTCCTGTGTGAAGGGTTGCCCACCTAGGATAGTCGTCCCCGCGCGCCTGCCCGGCGTAGCGCCCTACAGCCGAGCCGGGTCGATCGCCGCGAAGCTGGCGACCGTCTCGTGGCCGGCCAGCTCGCCGCCCGAGCGGGCCAGGCCGACGGTCTGCAGGCCGGCCTGCCGGGCGGCGTCCAGCTCCTCGACTATGTCCGAGAGGAACAGGATCTGCTCGGACGCACAGCCGATGGCCTGGGCGATGTTGCGGTAGGAGGCGACCTCGCGCTTGGGCCCGCTGGTGGTGTCGAAGTAGCCGGAGAACAACGGCGTCAGGTCGCCGGCCTCGGAGCAGCCGAAGATCAGGCGCTGCGCCTGGATCGAGCCGGAGGAGTAGACGTAGAGGTCGTAGCCCCGCGCCTTCCAGCGCTTGAGCGCCTCCACCGCATCCGGGTAGACGTGGCCCTTGAGCTGGCCGGCCTGGTAGCCCTCGGCCCAGACCATGCCCTGCAGGGCCTTGAGCGGCGTGGCCTTGCGATCGGCGGCGATCCAGCCGAGGAGAATCTCGACCACCCGCTGGACGTCGGCCTCGGGCTCGCCGCTTTCGGCGCGTACCGCGGCCAGTTGCTCGGCCACCTGCGGCGCCTCGGCGTGGCTCAGGACGAACTCCGGCAGGTGCTGGGCGGCATAGGGGAACAGCACGTCGAAGACGAAACTCACCGCGCTGGTGGTGCCCTCGATATCGGTGAGGATGGCTTTGATCGGCATCTGAAGCTCCAGAACGCTGCGGGGTCAGTCTTCCAGGCGCGGGAAGCGGCTGGCGATGTCTGCGCCGGTGAACTGGGCGACCCAGCCTTCCGGGTTGTTGAACAGGCGAATGGCGACGAAATGCGGGTGCTCGCCCATGTCGAACCAGTGGCGGGTGCCGGCCGGCACCGAGATCAGGTCGTTCTTCTCGCACAGCACGGCATACACGTAATCATCGATGTGCAGGGTGAACAAGCCGCGCCCGGCGACGAAGAAGCGCACCTCGTCCTCGGCATGGCGGTGCTCGTCGAGGAACTTGGCGCGCAGCTCGGCCTTCTGCGGGTGGTCGTCGCTCAGGCTGACCACGTCGACGGTGACGTAGCCGCGCTCGCTCATCAGCCGGTCGATCTGCGGACGGTAGGCGGCGATCACCTCGTCCTGGCTGGCGCCGGGGGCGATGGGCGCCACCGCCTGCCAGCGCTCGAAGCGCACGCCGACCGCGGCCAGGGTGCTGGCGATGTCCTCGAGGTGGGTCAGCACCTTGTTCGGTTGTTCGGGGGAGGATTCGTGGTAGACGCTCAGGCTGCTCATGCTCGGGCTCTCGCTGTGATTGGGAATGGTCGGGATCAGGCCTTGTGCAGGGCCCGCACCTTCAGCTCGCATTCGAAGAGAAACTCGAAGGCTTCGATCTGGCGCAGCGCGTCGCTCATGCGCGCGCCCCAGGTGTAGAGGCCATGGCCGCGGATCAGGTAGCCGACGCAGTCCGGGTGGGCCTCCAGCCAGGGCTGCACCTTGGCCGCCAGGCGGGCGATGTCCTGGTCGTTGTCGAAGATCGGCACCTCGACCTGGGACTCGTGGGTGCTGACGCCGGAAAAGGCCTTCTGCAGCTCGTAGTCGGCGAATACCAGCGAATCGCTCAGGCACAGGCGCGACAACACCGTGGCGTTGACCGAGTGGGTGTGCAGCACCGCGCCGATCTGCGGCTTCCAGCTGTACAGTTGGGTGTGCAGCAGGGTCTCGGCCGAGGGCTTCTTGCCCGGCTCCAGGCTGCGCCCCTGCATGTCGGTGGCCAGCACGTCGTCCGGGCCAAGCTCGCCCTTGTGCTTGCCGGACACGGTCAGCAGCGCCTCGCTGGCCGACAGGCGTGTGGAATAGTTGCTGCTGGTGGCCGGCGACCAGCCGCGGCCGTAGAGGAAGCGGCCGGCCTCGATGATCTGCTGGGCGAGTTGTTCGCGGGTCGGGTTCATGGCCTCTCCTCGGGCAGGCGGGTGACGGTGATGGCGGCCGCCGCCAGGGCGACCAGGCTGGCGATGCTGAAGGTCCAGGCCGGGCCCAGGCTGCTCCAACTGTAACCGGAGTACAGCGCGCCGAGGGCGCCGCCTATCCCGGCCAGGGTGGCGTAGAGGGCCTGGCCCTGGCCCTGCTGGCGGTCGGCGAAGCTGCGCTGGACGAAGTGGATGGCGGCGGCGTGGAAGCTGCCGAAGGTCGCCGCGTGCATGCACTGGGCCAGCAGCAACACCCATAGATGATCGGCCAGGTTGCCGAGCAGCAGCCAGCGCACGGCGGTGATCAGGAAACTGGCCAGCAGCACGCCGCGCAGCGAGTAGCGCGCCAGCAACCGGGCCATGAACAGGAACAGGACGATCTCCGCTACCACCCCCAGGGCCCAGAGCTGGCCGATCAGGCCGCGGGCATAGCCCAGCGCCTCCAGGTGCAGGGTGAGGAAGGTGTAGTAGGGGCCGTTGCTCAGCTGCATCAGACCGACGCTGAGGTAGAAGGCGAGAATGCCGGGACGCCGCAGCTGCCGGAGGAAGCCGCCGAGCCGGGGGTCGCTCGGCCGTTGCTGCGGCGCGGCGTTGGGCACCCAGCAGCTGCTGATGATGATGGCCGCCATGACCAGCACCAGGGCCCAGGGGAAGGCGTCCAGGCTGATGCGCTCGAACAGCTCGCCCAGGCCCACCACCGCGACGATGAAGCCGATGCTGCCCCACAGGCGGATCTCGCTGTAGCGCGTGGCCCGCTCGCGCAGGTGGGCCAGGGTGATGACCTCGAACTGCGGCAGCACCGCATGCCAGAAGAAGGCGTGGCTGGCCATGATCAGCGCCAGCCAGGCGTAGCTCTGGCTGACGAAGATGCCGGCGAAGCACAGCAGGGTGCAGACCGCGCCGAAGCGCACGATGGCCAGGCGCCGACCGCTGTGGTCGCCCAGCCAGCCCCACAGGTTCGGCGCCAGGCAGCGCATCAGCATGGGGATGGCCACCAGCTCGCCGATGCGCGCCGCGGAAAACCCCAGGTGATCGAAGTACAGCGCCAGAAACGGCGCCGTGGCGCCGAGCAGGGAGAAGTAGCAGAAGTAGAAACCGGACAGGCGCCAGTAGGGCAAGGCATGCGTCATGGCGTAGCCTGGGGCGAGCGTAGCGATACCCAGGGCGGCAATTGTTGGGTTTCGCTGCGCTCAACCCAACCTACACGGCCGTTCACAGCTGCGGCAGCACCGGCGTGGCCACGCTGACGTCGGCGTTCTGCCCGCGGTGGCGCAGCAGGTGGTCCATCAGCACGATGGCCATCATCGCCTCGGCGATCGGCGTGGCGCGGATGCCCACGCAAGGGTCGTGGCGGCCCTTGGTGATCATCTCCACCGGCTTGCCGTCGACATCGATCGAGCGCCCCGGGGTGGTGATGCTGGAGGTCGGCTTGAGCGCCAGGTGGGCGACGATCGGCTGGCCGCTGGAGATGCCGCCGAGGATGCCGCCGGCATTGTTCGACAGGAAGCCCTCGGGAGTCAGTTCGTCGCGGTGCTCGGTGCCGCGCTGGGCGACGCTGGCGAAACCGGCGCCGATCTCCACGCCCTTGACCGCGTTGATGCTCATCAGGGCATGGGCCAGCTCGGCGTCGAGGCGGTCGAAGATCGGCTCGCCGAGGCCCGGCATCACCCCCTCGGCGACCACCGTGATCTTCGCCCCGACCGAATCCTGGTCGCGGCGCAGCTGGTCCATGTAGGTCTCCAGCTCGGGCACCTTGTCCGGGTCGGGGCTGAAGAAGGTGTTCTGCTCGACGCTGTCCCAGCTCTTGAAGGGGATCTCGATGGGGCCGAGCTGGCTCATATAGCCGCGAACGACGATGCCCTGGGTCGCCAGGTACTTCTTGGCGATGGCGCCGGCGGCCACGCGCATGGCGGTCTCGCGGGCCGAACTGCGACCGCCGCCGCGGTAGTCGCGGATGCCGTACTTGTGGTGGTAGCTGTAGTCGGCGTGGGTCGGGCGGAACAGGTCCTTGATCGCCGAATAGTCCTTGGACTTCTGGTCAGTATTGCGGATCAGCAGGCCGATGGCGCAACCGGTGGTCCTGCCCTCGAACACCCCGGAGAGAATCTCCACCACGTCGTCTTCCTGACGCTGAGTGGTGTGGCGGCTGGTGCCCGGCTTGCGCCGGTCGAGGTCGCGCTGCATGTCCTCGAGCGACAGCTCCAGCCCCGGCGGGCAGCCATCGACGATGGCGACCAGGGCCGGGCCATGGCTTTCGCCGGCGGTGGTGACGGTGAACAGCTTGCCGTAGGTATTGCCGGACATGTGCAAAAGGCTCCGCGAGAATCGACTCCGGACCTGGCGCCACTGCGTGCCAGGCCCCACTCAATCAGGCCGGCGAGTATACCCGCGCAGCGCCCCCAGTTCACCCTCGACACTTATGCCAGCGCGTCGCTGCGGCCCCTGCCTGGGACTGGCGTGACAGGAGCACTCGCCTGCCCGCCTCCAGCCCCGGGAAAAACGGCCGATATGCCGGTAGTCAGCACCGACCATGCGCACAGGACTGCCGATCATGAGCGAAACCCGTCCCCTGGAGCCCACCCCTGAGACCGCACCCGCCGCAGCGGCGGCCAGCGAAACGGCCCACCCCTGGGCCGGGCTGGGGCCCGAGCAGTTCAGCCTGCTGCGCCTGGCGCCGCTGCCGGCCGACCGCCACACCGGCGCGCGGCCGCTGCGCTTCGCCGAACTCGGCCGGCTGGAGCGCCACGACAAGACCCGGAGCCTGTTGCGCCTGAGCGTGCGCCTGCCCGGCCAACGCCTGCGCCCGGAGCAGAACCTGCTGGAGGTATGGGTCGACCACCGCGCCAAGGAAGTGCGCTTCGGTCCCGACAAGGGCCTCAGCACCGAGCCCGGCAACCGCGGCCTGGGGCGCTTCCTGCTGGCCCAGGGGGTCGCCTGGGCCAAGCAGCACGGCGCCCACTACCAGGTGGAGGGTGGCGCCCTGCCGGCCAGGGACGCCCTCGACGAGGGAGCCCGGGCGCGCCGCGATCGCTGCCTGCAGGCCCAGGGCTTCACCCTCGACTACCTCGACCCGCTGCAACTCAAGGCCCGCTATGGCGCGCCGCGGGTGGCCGCGCTGCACGAGGACTGGCATGCCGAGAAGGTGCAGACCATCGCTACGCTGGACACGGCGACCATGCTGCAGCAGGCGGATCAGACCCTGCACGAGCAGGCGGTGAAGCTCCGCAAGCAGGAGGAGCGCATCGACGGCCTCAGGCGCGAGGACGGCACCCTGCGCTTCACCATCGCCTGCCTGGTGGCCTTCAGCCTGTTCCAGGCCGGCTTGCTGATCTGGATCGCCACGCGTTAGGCCAACGCCTGCGTCCGCCCGCGAGCGCCGGACAGGCACCAGGCATCAGCCCCCCCTTCCCAGGGCGCAGAGCACGCCAGGCACTGCGCCATCGCGCCTGCCGCCCCGGTCAGGCAACCCTGTTGCGCCCGCGCACCTACCCGCCCAGCCGCGAACGGAACAATGCCTGATGCGCGCGGCACTGCTGGGCCGCCAGGAGGAACACGCCATGGCCGCCGCGCGCGAACTCCAGCCAGGTGAAGTCCACCTCCGGATACAGCGCCTCGACATGCACCTGGCTGTTGCCGACCTCGACGATCAGCAGGCCCTTCTCGCTCAGGTGGTCGGCGGCCTCGGCCAGCATGCGCCGCACCAGGTCCAGGCCATCGTCGCCGCAGGCCAGGCCCAGCGCCGGCTCGTGCTGGTATTCGGCCGGCATGTCGGCGAAGTCCTCGGCATCGACATAGGGCGGGTTGGAAACGATCAGATCGAAACGCTGCCCCGGCAGACCGGCGAAACCGTCACCCTGCACCGTGTAGACGCGCTCTTCCAGGCCATGCCGCTCGATATTCTGGTTGGCCACCTCCAAGGCCTCGAACGACAGGTCGCCCAGCACCACCTCGGCTTCGGGAAACTCGTAGGCGCAGGCGATGCCGATGCAGCCGGAGCCGGTGCACAGGTCGAGGATGCGCGCCGGTTCCGCCGGTAGCCAGGGCTGGAAGTGCTGCTCGATCAGCTCGGCGATCGGCGAGCGCGGGACCAGTACCCGCTCATCGACCACGAAGGGCAGGCCGCAGAACCAGGCCTCGCCGAGCAGGTAGGCGGTCGGCACCCGCTCACCGATGCGCCGTTCGAGCAGGGCCTGGAGCCGCTCATGCTCGTCGTCCTCCAGGCGGCAGTCGAGGTAGCTGTCGGCCATTTCCCAGGGCAGGTGCAGGGCGCCCAGCACCAGCTGACGCGCCTCGTCCCACGCATTGTCGGTGCCGTGCCCGAAGAACAGCCCCTCGCCCTGGAAGCGGCTGACCGCCCAACGAATGTAATCGCGCAGGGTGCGCAGGCGGGTCTGGCGGGCGGTTATCGGGTCGGTCACAGGCGGTCTCCGGAAAAAAGAGCGGCAAGTTTAGCCGAAGCCTGCGCGCACGACGCATCGCCGCACGAAAACGCCGCACAGGCACGAAAGTGCCGCTGCCCAGGCGCAGGGCGCCCAGATATAATTTGAAACGATTTCTTAACCCTTCCCTTCCCCTTCCTCGAGACTACCTGCAAATGGTCATAGAACCCTTCTCGCTCACGGGCTTGCTCGTGCTTGCGATATTCCTGATTGGAATGACGCTCATCATTTTTGAAGCGCAATTAGAGATGGATAAATTCAAGCCGGCCATGTTCATGATGTCCGGCTTGATCGTAATCGGCGCCCACTACGCCCTCAGCGACCCCAACGGCTTCCAGTACTTCCTCCACGCCCAGAGCGAGACCAAGGAGGAACTGTTCGGCCTGATCGCCTTCATGGCCTTCATGTGGATGGTGGTGGAGCTGCTCAACGAGCGGAACGTGTTCACCGCGCTGAACGGCTACCTGATGCGCAAGGGCCTGGGCGCCCGGGGCATGTTCTGGGCCACCGGGGCGCTGTCGGCGCTGCTCTCGCCCTTCCTCAACAACATCACCACGGCGATGATCTTCGGCAAGACGGTGAAGAATATCTCCGTGCACCAGCGCTACACCCATGTGGCGCTGTGCAACATAGTCGTGGCGTCCAACTCCGGCGTGTGGTTCCTCGGCACTTCCACCAGCCTGATGGTGGTGCTGGCCGGCAAGATCAGCATCGCCGGCCTGCTGCTGCTGATCCCCTCGGCGCTGATCGGCTGGCTGCTGTTCGCCGCCACCCTGCACCTGTTCTACCTGCGCAAGCTCGATGGCGAGCGCCTGGTCCACATGGCGGACCAGGCGGAGACCGCCTTGAAACCCGGCGGCGCCGGCCTGGCGGTGGTCGGCCTAGTGTCCGTAGTCGGCGCCGTGCTGTGCAACATCCTGCTCAAGGTCAGCATCGAGTTCGCCATCGGCATCGCCCTGGGCATGGTGGCGCTCTACGCCTGGCTGCTGATGCACCGCGGCATCGAGCTGCCCTGGCAGGATCAGCTGCAGAAGGTCGAATGGAACGCCCTGCTGTTCTTCATCGGCATCATCACCTCGGTCTCGGCGCTGAATCACGTCGGCTGGCTGACCTACATCTCGCAACTGTTCGAGCTGATGAGCCCGACGGCCGTCAACATGATCCTCGGCGTCGCCTCCGGGGTGATGGACAACGTGCCGGTGGAGGCCGCGGCGCTGATGTCCAACCCGCAGCTGGGTCTGGACCAGTGGGCGCTGAATGCGCTGATGGTCGGCATCGGCGGCTCGCTGACGGTGGTCGGCTCGGCCGCCGGGGTGATGGCCATGTCCCTGGACAAGAGCTACAGCTTCGGCGTGCACCTGAAGTTCCTGCCGGCCATCCTGGTCAACTTCTTCGGTTCCCTCGGGGTCTGGTACCTGCAGTTCCAAGTGTTTGGCCTCTACTGACCCGGCGCCGGGGCTCCCGGCCGCCTGCCACTCCCCGTTCCGGCCGCCGAGCTGCCGGGACGGGCGCCTACCCCCGCCACCGAGAAAGCCCCCCGTAAAGACGACCTCAACCGCACACGAGGTGGTTCACAGCGACCGTGCACAAGAGGACAATGAAACCTGTGGTCCGCGCCTGCGAGGAAGCTCCCCCATGTCACACCCGCAAACCCTGTTCCAACTCACCGGCCGCACCCACGCGCCCGCCAGCCTGGGCAATGCGACCCTGGTGATCATCGACGCGCAGGAGGAGTACCGCAGCGGCGTGCTGCAGCTGCCCGGCCTGGATGAGGCGCTCGCGGAGATCGCCAAGCTGCTGGCGGCGGCCCGCGATACCGGCGCCGGTATCGTCCATATCAAGCACCTCGGCATCCCCGGTGGCCTGCTCGACCCGAGCGGACCGCGCGGCCGGCCCCTGCCGGAAGTCGCGCCGCGGCCCGGCGAGACCGTGGTGGAGAAACGCCTGCCCAATGCCTTCGCCGGCACCGAGCTGCACGAGCGCCTGCAGGCGCTGGGCCACCTGGACCTGATCGTCTGCGGCTTCATGACCCACTCGAGCATCAGCACCACGGTGCGCGCCGCCAAGGACTACGGCTACCGTTGCACCCTGGTCGATGCCGCCTGCGCCACCCGCGACCTGCCGACCCCGAACGGCCAGGTGATCGCCGCCGCCGAGGTGCACCGCATCGAGATGATCGCCCTGGCCGACAACTTCGCGGCCCTGGTGCCGCAGGCCAGCGCCCTGATCTGAGCCGGCCCGGTCGACGCGCGGCTGCCGCCGAGCGGGCGTGGGCGGGAACGCCACGGGCCGGCCAGGACGCCGACCGGCGCACGGCAATCGGCGGAACCGCGGCGTAACCTCCCGGTCTTACCGCCGATAGCCACCGAGGAAGGCGAATGAAGCTATCCGATGATTTCGATGCCCGCCGCCTGCGCCCACGCAGCTACCGCAACTGGCGCCTGCGCCTGGCCGCCATGCTGGCGGCGTTGCTGGCCGCCTTCGGCGTGCTCCTGGCCATGGCCGGGGCCGCCACCCTGCTGGGACGCCCTCCGGCACTGGGCACCTTGAACGACTCGCCGGGCGCCGCCCTGGTGCTGCTGGCAGTGGGCCTGACGCTGCTGTGGCTGGGCATCGCAATCTGGCGCATGTGCCGGCGCCGCCTGCGTCGCCCCAGCGACCTGAGCCTGGCGCCGCACCTGTTGAAGAAGCGCAACTGATCGGCGCAGCAAGCAGGCCGCCACCTTGGTTACACTAGCGGCCTTCGCGGAGGCCCAGATGCAAGACGACGATTTTTCCCTGTTCCATGCCCAACTGCGCGGCGTCAAGCCGCTCAAGCATGACCGTGCCGACACCGGCAAGGCCAAGCCCGACCGTGCACGCCTGGCCACCCTGCGCCAGGCGGCCTCGGTGCGTGTCGAGTCGGTCAAGGTCGACGGCCTGTCCGACCAGTTCGTCATCGACGTCGGCGCCGAAGACCCCCTGTACTGGGCCGCCAACGGCGTCCAGGAGGGGCAGATGCGCAAGCTCAAGCTCGGCCAGATCGCCTTCGACGGCAGCCTCGACCTGCATGGCATGAACGTGGAGAAGGCCCGCGACACCCTGTGGGAGTTCCTCGCCGAAGCGGCCAGGCTCGAGGTGCGCTGCGTGCGTGTCACCCACGGCAAGGCGGTGCGCATGGACGGCCGCAAACCGATGATCAAGAGCCACGTCAATACCTGGCTGCGCCAGCATCCGCAGGTCCTCGGCTTCACCTCCTGCCTGGCCAAGCACGGCGGCACCGGCGCGGTCTATGTGATGCTCAAGCGCACCATGCTCGACGGCCGCGACGAATAACGGCGCCTCCCGCACTCTTGCCAGCACGGCGGCCGCGCCCTACCCTGCGCGTCTGCCCCTTAGTAAGGTCCACAGGTAGATCCATGTCCCTGGAACAGCATTACACCGCGATTCTCGGCCAACTCGGCGAGGACGCCTCCCGCGAAGGCCTGCTCGACACCCCCAAGCGCGCCGCCAAAGCCATGCAGTACCTCTGTCGCGGCTATCAGCAGACCCTTGAAGAAGTCACCAACGGCGCCCTGTTCAGCTCCGACAACAGCGAAATGGTGCTGGTGAAGAACGTCGAGCTGTACTCGCTGTGCGAACACCACCTGCTGCCGTTCATCGGCAAGGCTCATGTCGCCTACATCCCCAACGGCAAGGTCCTCGGCCTGTCCAAGGTGGCACGCATCGTCGACATGTTCGCCCGCCGCCTGCAGATCCAGGAAAACCTCGGCCAGCAGATCGCCGAGGCCGTGCAGGAAGTCACCGGCGCCCTGGGTGTGGCGGTGGTGATCGAGGCCCAGCACATGTGCATGATGATGCGCGGCGTGGAGAAGCAGAACTCCTCCATGGTCACCTCGGTGATGCTCGGTGAGTTCCGCAAGAACGCCGCCACCCGCAGCGAGTTCCTCAGCCTGATCCGCGACTGAACGAGCCGCGCCGCACAAGAACCGGCCTAGCGCCGGTTTTTTCGTGGTGCGCGAGGTCGCTGCCGCAGGGGCTCCAGCAACGCCGACAGGCCGTTGTGGTCGATTTCCTGCATCAACGCCAGCAGCCGGCCTATCTCCCCGGCCGGGAAGCCCTCGCGGGCGAACCAGTTGAGATAGTGCCCCGGCAGGTCGGCGATCAGTCGCCCCTGGTACTTGCCGAACGGCATCTCGCGGGTCACCAGCAGTAGCAGGTCTTCGGGCTTCATTCCAGGCTCACCGTGCACAGGCTCGGCGGCGGCCGAGCGGATTGCGACAAAGGCCGGATTATGCCCGCAAGCGCGGCATCCTGCCGCCAGCGGCAGCGCCGTTCGGCGCGGACCTGGGCCGGCAACGGCAATCTCGGGTAAGCTGCGCGCCCGCTATTTCCGATCCAGGGTTTCTCCACGATGGTAATCAAGGCACTTCGCATCGGCCTCGGCCAGTTGATCGTCTTCCTCGACCTCATCAGCCGCCCGCGCAAGCTCAAGCGCGCACCGGCGGCACAAGCCGCGGTCGAGCAGGCCGCCGCCGGCCTGGCGCTGTACCAGTTCCACGCCTGCCCGTTCTGCGTGAAGACCCGCCGCACCCTGCACAAGCTGAACGTGCCGGTCAGCCTGCGCGACGCCAAGCACGACGCGCAGCACCGTCAGGCGCTGCTGGAGCAAGGGGGCAAGATCAAGGTGCCGTGCCTGCGCATCGAGGAAAACGGCCAGAGCACCTGGCTGTACGAGTCCAAGGCGATCATCGCCTACCTGCAGCAGCGCTTCGCCGACGCCTGAGCGCCTGGCCGATCCGAGGGGCCGCGCAGCCCCTAGCCCTGCTCCAGCGAAAACCCCTCCTGGCGCATCCTCGCCATCAGCCCCTGCCAGCCCGGCAGGCGCTCGGTATCGCCGGTGCGCTGCAGGCCGCCGTCCTTGACCTGATAGAGGCCGTGGGCATCGAAGGCATACAGCAGGAGCAGGTCTGGTCGCTGCGACAGCGGCAGCATGTCATTGGTCAGGTTGTCCAGGATCAACGGCTCGGCGCCCGGCGCGGCATAGTAGCCGAGGACCATGTGCGCCTCGCCGCGCGTCAGCTCGCGGGCATAGGTGATGCGCAGCCGCGCCTCCGGCACCCCCAGCTTGCGCAGGGTGAAGTACTTGGCCAGGGAGAAGTCCTCGCAGTCCCCGGCGCCCTGCACCAGGGTCTCGATCGGCGTCGCCCAGTAGTCGCTCTGCTTCCACAGCACCGTGTCGCTAAGAAAGCGCAACTGGCGGTTGAAGAACTGGTTCACCGCCGCCAGCTTTTCCCGCTCGGGCAGATAGCGACTGTTCTCGATCAGTTGATTCCAGGACAGCAGGCGATCTTTCGCCGGTCCCTGGCGACCGTAGCGCTTCTCCGCCTTGCGCATGATCTGGTCGAAGCTCCAGCTGGCCTTGGCCTCGGCCGCGCCGAACAGCACACCCGTGCTGAGCGTAGTGACGGCCATCGCCCGGCAAACCGCGGTGGCGCATGTGGATCGCAGAAACTGTCTGAGCACGTTAGATCTCCGTGAACAGGGCCGCAGCCGTGTTCATGCGAGCAGATCATTCCGTTGAGGGACTGGATGAAGCGGTGGAAACCCACCGCGACGCCTAGACGACTCAGGGCCGGTAGCGGTCAACAGCCACCGCGCCCTGCGCCTATCGCCCGGCGCCTCCGCGCGCCATTCATCGCGAACGAGGCCGCAGCACTCGTTCGTTCAGACTAACGTTTCAAGAGAGTTTCAATCAAGGATGTTGGTCGATCGATGCCACGCACTTGACCTCTCCATGCTCGGCATCATGGGTAACGCTCCAGCCAGACAACGCCTCCGTGCCGGCTTCCGGGTACTCGGGACAACCCCTGAGCGCCCGGAACGGCACACCTCTGTGGTCAATGCCAGCCGTGCTCAGCGCGTTCCTGGTGTATCGGCGACAGGTACTGCTTCTGCGGTTGCTGAATCGGTTGGCTGTCTTCGCGTTCGAACTCGGGGCCTGCGGCGGTCGGCCTGCGCTCGAGCATCTGCACGAAGCGTTCGCTTTCGTCGCCCATGCCTTGCAAGCCGTCGAGTCGTTGGCTTTGGTACTGCAGCAGACGGCCACTACCACCTTCGGCCAGCAACAGGGCCGATTGGCTTTCGACTTGCGGCAGGGGTGCGCTGACTGCTTGCCCGGATATGGCGGCCGCGAGCACCAACATGGTCCCGCCAACTGCCAGGGTACTGATTGTAGATTTCATGGTGCCATCCTCGTCTTCCCCCGATCCCCTACAGTTGGATGAGCAACCCAGGCTTTTGTTACGCCGTTTTTGCGCATCCGGACGGGCGGACGTGTACATGGCCGAAGGCCATGTCACGCCGAAACTCGGCGATGGATAGCACCCTCCCCGGTCCGGCTGCCCGAAAGCACAGCACTCTGTTAGGTTGACCCATAGCTGCGCCGATTGGTTCTGACCGCTGGACGGACCGCTCCGGCCGCTATTTCCGTTGAGGCAGGGGCCGGAACCGGAACCATTGTCGTCAATCGCACATGGCGACATGCCGCGGATGACTGGCCACCCGCTTCAGCCAGGCGCCGATGGCCGGGTAGTCGGCGAGGTCGAAGCCGCCCTCATCGGCGACATGGGTATAGGCGTACAGGGCGATATCGGCGATCGAATAGCACTCGCCGACCAGGTAGGGGGTGCGCTGCAGCTGCTGCTCCATCACCTTCAGCGCCTTGTAGCCCCGGGCATGGCAGGCCAGGTACTCCTCGCGCCGCGCCTCGGGCAGCCCCTGATACAGCCGAATGAAACGCGCCACCGCGACATAGGGTTCGTGGCTGTACTGCTCGAAGAACTGCCACTGCAACACCTGGGTACGCAGGCGCGGCTCGCTCGGCAGGAACTCGCTGCCCTCGGCAAGGAAGTGGAGGATGGCGTTGGACTCCCACAGGCAGGTGCCGTCGTCCAGTTCCAGCACCGGAATCTTGCCGTTGGGGTTCTTCGCCAGGAAGGCCTCGCTCTGCGTCTCGCCCCTGAGGATGTCCACCGCCACCCACTCGTAGGGCTGATCCAGCAGGTGCAGCATCAGCTTGACCTTGTAGCAATTGCCCGAGCGGGCATCACCGTAAACCTTGACCATCCTCTTTCCTCCTTGCTCGTACATCATCTCTGTGGTCGCGAACAACCCGTCGCGCTCAGCCGGCCTTCCCGGCCTGGGCCTGGCGGATCACCTCGGCCAGGCGTTTGAGCCCCTCGCCCAGGCGTTCCGGCGCCACGTGGCTGAAGTTCAGGCGCAGGTGGCCCGGATGGCGATCCGGCTCGATAAAGAACGGCTCACCGGGCATGAAGGCGACATGCCGCTCCAGCGCCGGCGCCAACAGGGTGCGGGTATCCAGCGGCTGCCTGAGGGTCAGCCAGAAGAACAGCCCGCCCTGGGGCAGCTGCCACTCGGCCAGGTCGGCGAAATGCTCCAGCAACGCCGCCTGCATGGCATCGCGGCGCAGGCGGTAGAAGTCGCGCAGCTCGGCCAGGTGACCGCGATACTGCTCGCTGCCCAGCCACTGCAGGGCCTGCCACTGACCGATGCGGTTGGTGTGCAGGTCCGCCGACTGCTTCAGGCGCAGCAGGTAGGGGAATAGGTCCGGCGTGGCGATCAGGTAGCCGACGCGCAACCCCGGCAGCAGGGTCTTGGACACGGTGCCGGTGTAGATCCAGCTGGCCTGCTTCAGGCGGCTGACGATGGGGGTGGCCGGAGCCTCGTCGAACACCAGCTCGCGGTAGGGCTCGTCCTCGATCAGGGTCACGCCGAACTCGTCCAGCAGCGCCGCCACGGCATCGCGCTTGGCCTCGCTGTAGCGGGTGCCAGACGGATTCTGGAAGGTCGGAATCAGGTAGGCGAAGGCCGGCTTGTGCCGCTCCAGACGCTGGCGCAGGGCGCTTAGCTCGGGGCCATCGGCCTGCTGGGGCACGCCGATGCACTCGGCGCCGAACAGCTGGAAGGCCTGCAGCGCGGCCAGGTAGGTCGGCGCCTCCAAAAGAACTTCCGTACCCGGGTCGATGAACAGCTTGCTGGCCAGGTCCAGGGTCTGCTGCGAACCGCTGACGATCAACACCTGGCTGGCCTCGCAAGGCACGCCCAGGGCACGGGCTTCGGCGGCGATGACCTCGCGCAGCGCCGGCTCGCCCTCGCTCATGCCGTACTGCCCCATGCTGGCCGGCATCTCGCGCCACTCGACCCTGGGCAGCATGGGCTCGGCCGGCAGGCCGCCGGCGAACGACATGACTTCCGGACGCTGCGCCGCGGCGAGGATTTCACGGATCAGGGAGCTTTTCAGGCGGGCAACGCGTTCGGAGAAGGCCATGGGATCACCGGGGTGCTAAGTCGAGAATATTGGGTCAAACTGCTTGACCGAAACTACGACGCCCCGAGTAGATACGTCAATATGCTTGACCTTAAAAGCCCGACCACTCAGCAGGCCGCCATGGAGGCCTTCTTCTTCGGCTACCAGGCGTTCACCGCCAAGGCCGACGAGATGCTGGCGCGCCGCGGCCTGTCCCGGGTGCACCAGCGCATCCTGTTCTTCATCGCCAAGTACCCGGGCCTGAGCGTGAAGGAACTGCTCGGCTACCTGGGCGTGAGCAAGCAGGCCCTGAGCACGCCGCTGCGCCAGTTGCAGGAGATGCACCTGGTCAGCAGCGTCGCCGCCGAGGACGACAAGCGCAAGCGCCTGCTCGGCATCACGGCCGAGGGCGCCAGGCTGGAGCAGGCCCTGCGCCGCGAGCAGGCCAAGCTGCTGCAGCGGGCCTTCGCCGAGGCCGGCGAGGAGGCGGTGCGGGGCTGGCTGGGCGTCAACCTGGCCTTGGGCGGCAACCGCCAGGTCAGTTCCGGCTAAGAGCGGAGCAGCCTGCAACTGTATCGGTCAACGCGCCGCTCGCTGTACCGCGACGCCCGGGGAGGCTGGGCATAGGCTTGCAGCCATTGCCCACGAGAGCCCGCCATGACCCCCGAACTGCTGATCGCCTTCATCGCCTTCGCCTTCGTCACCTCGGTGACGCCGGGACCGAACAACACCATGCTGCTCGCCTCCGGGGCGAACTTCGGCCTGCGCCGCACCCTGCCGCACATGCTCGGCATCAGCCTGGGTCTGATGCTGCTGGTACTGGCGGTCGGCCTGGGCCTGGGCCAGCTGTTCGAACAACTGCCCGCGCTGTACGGCACCCTGCGTTATGTCGGCGCCGCCTACCTGCTGTACCTGGCCTGGAAGATCGCCCAGGCCGGCGCGCCGGACAGCGCGGGGGGACGGCGTGGCAAGCCCTTCAGCTTCCTCCAGGCCGCGGCCTTCCAGTGGGTCAACCCCAAGGCCTGGATCATGGCCATCGGCGCCATCACCACCTACACGCCGCAGGAGAATTTCCTGCTCAACGTGCTGTTGATCGCCGGCCTGTTCGCCCTGGTCAACTGCCCGACCATGAGTGTCTGGACGGTTGCCGGCAGCCTGCTGCGCACCTGGCTGAGCAGCCCGCGGGTGCTGCGCCGCTTCAATATCGGCATGGCCCTGCTGCTGGTCGCCTCGCTCTACCCGATCCTGGTCGACTTCGGGGGCGCCCGCTGATGCAGGAGGCCACCCAGGCGCGCCTGCGCCCGCTAGCCGACTCCTCGGTCTCGACTGTGGTCGCCGGCTTCATCGCCATGCTCACCGGCTATACCAGTTCCCTGGTGCTGATGTTCCAGGCCGGCCAGGCCGCGGGGCTGTCCGGCGGGCAGATCTCCTCGTGGATCTGGGCCCTGTCGGTGGGCATGGGTCTGTGCTGCATCGGCCTGTCGCTGCGCTACCGCGCACCGGTGATGATCGCCTGGTCGACCCCCGGCGCCGCCCTGCTGATCAGCAGCCTGCCGGGGGTGCCCTACGCCGAGGCGATCGGCGCCTATATCCTCTGCTCGGCGCTGATCGTGCTGTGCGGCCTGACCGGCAGCTTCGACCGCATCATGCGCCGCATACCCGCCTCCATCGCCGCCGCCCTGCTGGCCGGGGTGCTGTTCAAGATCGGCCTGGAGATCTGCGGCGCCGCCGAGCAGCAACCGACCCTGGTGATCGCCATGCTGCTGGCCTACCTGCTGGGCAAGCGCCTGCTGCCGCGCTATGCGGTGCTCGCCGCGCTGCTGGTCGGCTGCGGCCTGGCCGGGCCGTTCGGCCTGCTGGATTTTTCCGGCTTCGAGCTGCAGCTGGCCACGCCCGAGTGGACCACGCCCGCCTTCTCCTGGGCGGCGGCGATCAGCATCGGCATCCCGTTGTTCGTCGTCGCCATGGCCTCGCAGAACCTGCCGGGCATGGCCGTGCTGCGTGCCAACGGCTACCACCGGGTGCCGGCCTCGGCGCTGCTGAACGTCACCGGCCTGGGCTCGATCCTGCTGGCGCCGTTCGGCTCCCACGGCATCCACCTGGCGGCCCTCAGCGCGGCGATCTGCGCCGGCCCCGAGGCCCATGAGGACCCCAGCAAGCGCTACACCGCCGCGGCCTGGTGCGGGGTGTTCTACGTCATCGCCGGGATCTTCGGCGCCACCCTCGCCGCCCTGTTCGGCGCCCTGCCCAAGGCGCTGATCCTGTCGGTCGCCGCCCTGGCGTTGTTCGCCTCGATCATCGGCGGCCTGACCCAGGCCATGAGCGAACCCAGGGAGCGCGAGGCGGCGCTGATCACCTTCCTGATCACCGCCTCGGGCATGACCCTGCTGTCCATCGGCTCGGCGTTCTGGGGCATAGTCGCCGGCCTGCTGTGCCTGTTCATCCTCAACTGGCGCAAGGACTGAGCGGCGGCCGTCAGCCTGAGCGAAAAAAGGCGCCTGACGGTGCCTTTTTTTCGTGCTGGTCTGCTCAGGCGGCCTCGGCGGCCAGTTCCCGGCCATGGGTCCGGTTGACCCACCAGCCGAACAGCGCCGCGGTGAAGAACATGATGATGCTGTAGATCGCCGCCGGAATGGCCATGGTCGCGTTGTTCAGCAATACCGGGCTCAGGGCCAGGGCGATGGCCAGGGTGCCGTTGTGGATGCCGATCTCCATGCCGATGGCGATGGCCTGGCGCAGGCTCAGCTTGAGCAGGCGCGGCACGTAGTAGCCCACCGCCAGGCTGAGCAGGTTGAAGGCCAGCGCGGCGCCGCCGACCAGCGGAGCATAGTCGACGAAGGTCTGCCAGTCCTTGACCACCGCCAGGAGGATGATCAGCAGCAGGAACAGGGCCGAAACCAGCTTCACCGGCTTCTGCATGCGCTCGGCGAAGCCGGGGAAGCGGCTGCGCAGCCACATGCCGATGGCCACCGGGCCGAGGACGATGACGAACACCTGCAGCACCTTGCCGAACTGCAGCGGAATGGCCTGTTCCGCCGTCATGAAGTGCATCAGCGCGAGGTTGACGATCAGCGGCATGGTCAGGATGGCAATCACCGAGTTGACCGCGGTCAGGGTGATGTTCAGCGCCACGTCGCCATGGGCCAGGTGGCTGTAGAGGTTGGCCGTGGTGCCGCCCGGCGAGGCGGCCAGCAGCATCAGGCCGACCGCCAGGGCCGGAGCCAGGCCGAAGACCTTGGTCAGGCCGAAACACAGCAGCGGCAACAGCAGCAGCTGGCAGCCCAGGCCGATCAGCACCGGCCTGGGAAACTTCACCACCCGGGCGAAATCCGCGAGGCCCAGCGACAGGCCCAGGCCCAGCATGATGATGCCCAGTGCCACGGGCAAAAATAGCGTCAATAGAGGGTCAGCAGTCATGGTTACTCTTCCTGGAGTGAAAACTCGTTGGTGCGATTCTGGCCAGACAGCGCCGCGTTGCGCAGTGACTTTATCGGCCAAAGCGGCGCCCCGCTATCGCACCGCGGCAAAAGATCCCGGCTTCGACTCCTCGACCTGGAATCAGATCGCCGTGGCGCCGCCATCCACCGCCAGGGCATGGCCGGTGGTGAAGGCCGCGCCGTCGCTGCACAGGTAGAGCACCGCCGTGGCGATTTCCTCGACGGTGCCGATGCGCCCGACCGGGTGCATGGCGGCGGCGAACTCGCCCTTCTTCGGATCGGCCTCGTAGGCGCGGCGGAACATGGCGGTATCGATCACCGCCGGGCACACCGCATTGACGCGGATCTTCTTCTTCGCGTATTCGATCGCCGCCGACTTGGTCAGGCCGATCACCGCGTGCTTGGAGGCGGCGTAGATGCTCATCTTCGGTGCGGCGCCGAGACCGGCGACCGAGGCGGTGTTGACGATGGCGCCGCCACCCTGGGCCAGCAGCTGGGGGATCTGGTGCTTCATGCACAGCCACACGCCCTTGACGTTGACCCCCATGATGGCGTCGAACTCGGCTTCGCTGCCCTCGGCCAGCTTGCCCTTCTCGATCTCGATGCCGGCGTTGTTGAAGCAGTAGCCCAGGCGCCCGTAGGCGGCCAGGGTGGCGTCCAGCAGCGCCTTGACCTCGGCATCGCGGGTCACGTCGCAGCCCACGAAGATCGCCTCGCCGCCGGCCGTGCGAATCAGCTCGACGGTGCCTTCGCCGCCTGCCGCATCGACATCGGAAACCACCACCTTGAGGCCCTCGTGGGCGAACGCCAGGGCCGTCGCCCGGCCGATGCCGGCGCCGCCGCCGGTGACCAGGGCCACCCGGCCGGAAAAACTCAAGCTCATCTGTGTGTCCTCGCAAGGGCTGGAAGTCAGGGCCTGAGTCTAGTCAGAGTAGCGGGCGACGTGGCAGCACTATCAGGGCAGCGGTTGCCCGCCCATCCAGGTCATGGATTAAGCCTCGGCCGGCTCCGTCTCGCTGGCCGGCAGCGGCCGCCAGCGGCGCAGCAGCAGGTACAGGGTGGGGATCACCAGCAGGGTGAAGAAGGTGCCGACCAGCAACCCGCCGACTATCACCAGGCCGATCTGCTGGCGGCTCTCGGCGCCGGCGCCGCTGGCCAGGGCCAGGGGCAACGAGCCGAGAACCATCGCCCCGGTGGTCATCAGGATCGGCCGCAGGCGCTGCTCCGCGGCCTGCAGCACTGCCTGACGCAGCGCCAGGCCACGGCGCAGCAGCTGGTTGGCGAACTCGACGATGAGGATGCCGTGCTTGGTGATCAGGCCGATCAGGGTCACCAGGCCGACCTGGGAGTAGATGTTCAGGGTGCCGCCGAACAGCGTCAGGGCCAGCAGCGCGCCGGCCATCGACAGCGGCACGCTGACCAGGATGATCAGCGGGTCGATGAAGCTCTCGAACTGCGCGGCCAGCACCAGGTAGATGAAGGCCAGGGCCAGGGCGAAGGTCAGGGCGATGCCGGCGCTGGACTCCTTGAATTCCCGCGAGGTGCCGGCGTAGTCGAACAGGGTGCCCTCCGGGAACAGCGCGCGGGCCTCGCGCTCCAGATGCTCGAGGGCCTCGCCGAGGGTATGGCCGCTGCCGACGTTGGCGCTGAGGGTGACGGCGCGCAGCTGGTTGAAGTGGTTGAGTTCGCGCGGCGCCACGCTCTCGCGCACCTCGATCAGGTTGGACAACTGCACCATGCCGCCGTCACGGCCGCGCACATAGACCCGATCGAGGTCGGCGGGATCGCTGCGGTCGACGTCGGCCAGCTGCACCAGCACCTCGTACTGCTCGCCCAGGCGCTTGAAGCGGGTCACCTGGCGGCTGCCGAACAGGCTCTCCAGGCTGCGGCCGATGGTCGCCACGTCGCTGCCCACCGCCACCGCCTGCTCGCGGTTGACCACCACCTTGAGCTGCGGGGTATTGAGCTTGAGGTCGCTGTCCAGGCTCTCCAGCCCCGGGTAGCCGTCCAGGCGCACCAGCAGCGCCTCGACATAGCGCTCCAGCTCGGCGTACTCCAGGGACGAGCGGATCACCAGGTTGACCGGCTGGCTGCGCACGCTCTGCCCCAGGGGCGGGCGGTTGACCGGGAAGGCGCGGATGCCGGGAATGTCCTGCAGCCTGGGCAACAGCTCCTGGCGAATCGCGAACTGGCTGCGCTCGCGCCTGTCCCAGTCCTCCAGCTTCATGAAGGAGATGCCCTGGGTCACGGTGGGGAAGCCGGTGATCACCACATAGCGATTGGTCTCGGCGATGCCGGCATAGACCGCCTCGATCTGCCGGGCATAGCGGCTGGTGTAGTCGAGGGTGGCGCCGTCGGGGGCGCTGTACACGCCGATGATGGTGCCGGTGTCCTCGGTCGGCGCCAGCTCGGACTTGAGCCCGGCGAACAGCCAGAGGCAGGCCAGCAGCAGCGCCGCCAGCAGTGCCAGGATCAGCCACCAGCGGTCCAGCGCCCCGGCCAGCAGCGCCTGGTAGCGCCCTGTCAGGCGGTGCAGGAAATCTTCGATCAGACGGTAGGCGCGGCCATGGCGCGCGGCGGCCCTGTGGGGCCTGAGCAGCTTGGCGCACATCATCGGCGACAGGGTCAGGGCGACGAAGCCGGAGACCAGCACCGCTCCGGCCAGGGTCCAGGCGAACTCGGTGAACAGCTTGCCGGTGGTGCCGGGCATGAAGCCGATCGGCGCGTAGACCGCGGCCAGGGTCAGGGTCATGGCGATGACCGCGAAGGCGATCTCGCGGCTGCCGACCAGCGCCGCCTGCTGCGGCGCCAGGCCGCTCTCCAGGTGGCGGTGGATATTCTCCAGCATGACGATGGCATCGTCCACCACCAGGCCGATGGCCAGCACCATGGCCAGCAGGGTCAGGGTGTTGAGGGAGAAGCCCAGCAGCGCCATCAGGGCGAAGGCGCCGATCAGCGATACCGGGATGGTCACCAGGGGGATCAGGGTGGCGCGCAGCGAGCGCAGGAACAGGAAGATGATCAGGATGACCAGCGCCACCGCCTCCCAGATGGTGGTGTAGACGTTGTCGATCGACTCGCGGACGAACAGCGAGCTGTCGTGGGCCACCGCCATCTGCATGCCCTCCGGCAGCAGCGCGCGCACGTCCGGCAGCGCCGCCTCGACCCCGTCGGAGATGTCCAGGGGATTGGCCGTGGCCTGCTTGACCATGCCGATCACCACCGCCTGCTGGCCGTTGAAGCGCACCAGGCTGCGCTCGCTGGCCGGGCCGATCTCGGCGCGACCGACGTCGGCCAGGCGCAGCAGATAGCCCTGGGAGTCGTCGAGGATCAGCTGCTCGAACTCCTCGGCCGTGCGCAGATCGGTCTCCGACAGCAGGTTGAACTCGCGCTGGCGCGACTCGATGCGCCCGGCCGGGATCTCCACGTTCTGCCGGCGCAGGGCCTCCTCCACGTCCTGCACCGTCAGGCCGTGGCCGGCCAGGCGCTCGGGGTCCAGCCAGATGCGCATGGCCGGGCTGCGCGCGCCGCGGATCTGCACCTCGGCCACCCCGGGGATGACCTGCAGGCGGTCCTTGACCAGCCGTTCGAGCAGGTCGGTGATGGCCATCGCCGAGTGACGCTCGCTGTAGAAGGCCAGGAACATCACCGGCTGGGCGTCGGCCTCGACCTTCTGCACCACCGGCTCGTCGATCTCCTCGGGCAGCAGGCCACGCACCCGGCCGAGGCGGTCGCGCACGTCGTTGGCGGCCTCGTCGGCATCGCTGCCGAGGCGGAACTGCGCGGTGATCTGGGTGCTTTCCGTGCGGCTGATGGAGCTGACGAAGTCCAGCCCCTCGATGCCGGACAGCACGTCCTCGATCGGCTGGGCGACCTGGGACTCCATGATCTCCGGGCTGGCGCCGGGATAGCCGACGTTGACCGTGACGATGGGCACGTCGATGTTCGGGTACTCGCGCACCGTCAGGCGCTGGTAGGCCATCAGGCCGAGCAATAGCAGCACCAGCGACAGCACGCTGGCGAACACCGGGCGGCGGATGCAGACATCCGCGAGGATCATGCCCCCTCCCCGGCGGGCCGCGTGCGCACCGCCATGCCCGGGCGGACCTTGTGCCAGCCGGCGCTGATCAGTGTCTCATCGCCGTCCAGGCCCTCGCGCACCTCGGCGCGCCCGCCCAGGCGGCGGCCGAGCCGGATCTCGCGTTGCTCGACCCTGCCGTCCACCACCAGGTTGACCAGCAGCCGCTCGCCCAGCGGCATCACCGCCTCCTCGGGAATCAGCAGCGCTTGCGGGCGCTCGGCGAGAATCACCGTGACCCGGACGAACTGCCCGGGTTTGAGCCGCCGCTCGGGGTTGCCCAGCTGGGCGCGAATCGCCTGGCTGCGCCCGGCCACGTCCAGCTGTGGATTGACGGCGCTGATGCTGCCGCGGAACACCTCATCGGCGAAGGCATCCAGGCGGACCTCCACCGCCTGCCCCGGGTGGACCTGGCCGACCGCCTTCTGCGGCACGCGAAAATCCAGTTTGAGCGGGTCGAGCACCTCCAGGTTGACGATGTCCTGGCCGGCCTCCAGGTAGTCGCCGGGGCTGACCTGGCGCAGGCCGAGCAGGCCGTCGTAAGGGGCGCGAATCTGCGTCTTGTCCAGGCGCGCCCGAGCCAGCGCCAGGCTGGCGCGCCGGGCCTGAGCCTCGGCGCGGGCCTCGTCCAGCGCCTGGGCATTGCTGGCGCCGCGCTGGAACAGCAGCTGGCTGCGGCGCAGGTTGCTTTCCGCCAGGTCCAGGTTGGCCCGCGCCAGGGCCAGCTCGGCACGGGCGATGGCATCGTCCAGGCTGACCAGCAGGTCGCCGGCGCTGACCGCCTGCCCCTCGCGAAAATGCAGGCGCGCCAGGCGCCCATCGATCTCCGGGCGGATCATCACCGACTCGGCGGAGCGCAGGGAACCGAAGGTGATCAGCTCATCGCGCACCAGGCCACGCTCGGGACGCACCACCTCGACCAGGGGCCCCTGGCCGGTTTCGGCCAGGCCGGGGACGCCCGCCAACAGCAGGACGATGACGACGACGAAGCGACAGGTGCGGGCCGGCATGGCGGCTCCCTCACGGCAGAAGTGCTAAGTCTAGCCTCCCGTCGCGGCCCGCCGGGGCGGGCCGCGCACCACCGCTGAAGGCCCTACTGACGCATGCCCCGGCCGCCGACCAGCAGGCGAATGCAGACGCCATACAGCAGCGCCGTGGCCAGCAGCATGAAGCCGATGGCCACGCCGATGCGGATGTCCGACACGCCGAGGATGCCGTAGCGGAAGGCGTTGACCATGTGCAGGATGGGGTTGGCCAGCGACACCGTCTGCCAGAACGGCGGCAGCAGGGCGATCGAGTAGAACACCCCGCCCAGGTAGGTCAGCGGCGTCAGCACGAAGGTCGGGATGATCGAGATGTCGTCGAAGCTGCGGGCGAACACCGCGTTGACGAAGCCGCCCATGGAGAAGATGGTCGCCGTCATCAACACCACCAGCACCGTCAGCCCCAGGTGGTGCACCGACAGCTTGGTGAAGAACAGCGACAACAGGGTGACGATCAGACCGACCAGCAGGCCGCGCAGCACGCCGCCGATGACGAAGCCGATGAGGATGATGTGTGGCGACACCGGCGACACCAGCAGTTCCTCGATGTTGCGCTGGAACTTGCTGCCGAAGAAGCTCGACACCACGTTGCCATAGGAGTTGGTGATCACCGACATCATGATCAGCCCCGGCACTATGTACTCCATGTAGCTGAAGCCGCCCATGTCGCCGATCTGCCGGCCGATCAGGTTACCGAAGATGACGAAGTACAGGACCATGGTGATCGCCGGCGGCAGCAGGGTCTGCGGCCAGATGCGGGTGAAGCGGCGGATCTCCCGGTAGACGATGGTGCGCAGGGCCACCAGGTTGGCGGCGAATTCGCTGTTGAGGTACGCGGTGTTCATAGCGCCGGCTCCTTGGCCAGGTTCTTCTCGACCAGGGAGACGAACAGCTCCTCCAGGCGATTGGTCTTGTTCCTCAGGCTGAGCACCTCGACGTGCTGCCGGGCCAGCTGGCGGAACAGCTCGCTCATGCCCTGGGTCTTCTCCACCTGCACCTCCAGGGTGTGCGCATCGAGCAGCTTGGCCGGATAGCCGTCCAGCTGCGGCGGTACCAGCTGCGACTCCTTGAGGTCGAGGAGGAAGGTCTCCACGTGCAGCTTCTTGAGCAGTGCCTTCATGCTGGTGTTCTCGACGATGCGGCCGTGGTCGATGATGCCGATGTTGCGGCACAGCTGCTCGGCCTCCTCCAGGTAGTGGGTGGTGAGGATGATGGTGATGCCCTGCTGATTCAGCTCGGTGAGGAAGCTCCACATCGAGCGGCGCAGCTCGATGTCCACCCCCGCGGTCGGTTCGTCGAGGATCAGCAGGCGCGGCTGATGGACCAGGGCGCGAGCGATCATCAGCCGGCGCTTCATGCCGCCGGACAGCTCGCGCGAGGCCACGTTGCGCTTCTCCCACAGCCCCAGCTGCCTGAGATACTGCTCGGCGCGCTCCTTGGCGATGCGCGCCGGGATGCCGTAGTAACCGGCCTGGGTGACGACGATGTCGAACACTTTCTCGAACTGGTTGAAGTTGAACTCCTGGGGCACCACGCCGAGGCAGCGCTTGAGCGCCGCCGGCGCCTTGTCCAGATCGTGACCGAACGCCTCCACCGTACCGCCGCTCTTGTTCACCAGGGTGGAGAGGATGCCGATGGTGGTGGACTTGCCGGCGCCATTGGGGCCGAGCAAGGCGAAGAAGTCGCCTTCGGCCACATCCAGGTCGATGCCATGCAGGGCCTGGAAGCCGTTGCCGTAGGTCTTGGTCAGCTGTCGGATGGACAGAGCGGTAGTCATAAGGCGCACGCACACAGTAAGAAGGACGGTTAGATGGAGGTTGCCGCAGGCAATTGCAAGCGCCGGTTTCCGGATAGCGCAATCGTCATCCAGAACTGCTAACGGGCGGGGCGTCTGCAGCATGCACCCTACCATCGTGAAATCAATAAGAAAGACGCGAGTGCTGATGTTAGCTATCGATCCGCTCGATTAGTGCCCGGCGAGTGGCCCCTCCTCGGTCGGGGCCGCTACGGACCCGTTCGAGTTCGCCAGACTCGCCCCCCGCTCGCGCCGATGCCGACTAAGCTCGTGCTATCGATTCCATTCCTGGTCACGGAGGATTCTGCATGCTCGTCGTCTGGTTACTCGTCCTGCTGTTCGGCACGGTCTATCTGGCCCACCGCCGCACCGCCGCCCTGCCCGCCCTGGCCATGGTCGCCGGTTACCTGCTCGCCATGGCGCTTTTCAGCCGCACGCCGAGCTGGCTGCTGACGCTGTTCTGGCTGCTGTGGCTCGGCGTCGCGTTGCCGCTGGTACTGGTGGAGCAGCGCCGCAAATGGCTGAGCGCACCGCTGTTCGCCTGGTTCCAGCGGGTGCTGCCGCCGATGTCGGATACCGAGCGGGAAGCCATCGAGGCCGGCAGCGTGTGGTGGGACGGCGAACTGTTCAGCGGTCGGCCCGACTGGCGCAAGTTGCTCGACTACCCCAGGCCACGCCTCAGCGAGGAGGAACAGGCCTTTATCGACGGCCCCACCGAGGCGCTGTGCGCCATGGTCAGCGACTGGCAGATCGGCCAGCAGATGGACCTGCCGGCCAAGGCCTGGGAGCACATCAAGCAGCATGGCTTCTTCGCCCTGATCATTCCCAAGGAGTACGGCGGCAAGGGCTTCTCCGCCTACGCCCACTCCCAGGTGGCGATGAAGCTGGCGACCCGCAGCGGCGACCTGGCCTCCACGGTGATGGTGCCCAACTCCCTCGGTCCGGCCGAGCTGCTGCTGCACTACGGCACCGACCAACAGCGCCAGCACTACCTGCCGCGCCTGGCCCGCGGCGAGGACATCCCCTGCTTCGCCCTGACCGGCCCGCTGGCCGGCTCCGACGCCGGCGCCATGCCGGACAGCGGCATCGTCTGCAAGGGGCAATGGAATGGTGAGGAGGTCATCGGCCTGCGCCTCAACTGGGAGAAGCGCTACATCACCCTGGGCCCGGTGGCCACCCTGCTCGGCCTGGCGTTCAAGGCCTACGACCCCGAGCACCTGCTCGGCGACGAGGAAGACCTGGGCATCAGCCTGGCCCTGGTGCCCACCGACACCCCCGGCGTGGACATCGGCCGCCGCCACCTGCCGCTTGGCGCGGCCTTCATGAACGGGCCGAACGCGGGCAAGGACGTGTTCATCCCGCTCGACTACCTGATCGGCGGCCCCGAGTATTTGGGCAAGGGCTGGATGATGCTGATGAACTGCCTGTCGGTCGGGCGTTCGATCTCCCTGCCGGCGGTCGGCACCGGCGCCGCCAAGTTCACCAGCCTCACCAGCGGCCAGTACAGCCAGGTACGCGAGCAGTTCGGCGTACCGCTGGCAGCCTTCGAGGGCATCCAGGAGGCCCTGGCGCGGATCGCCGGCAACGCCTGGCTGATGGACAGCGCACGCATCCTCACCGCCCATGCGGTGGACCTGGGCGAGAAACCCTCGGTGCTCTCCGCCGTGCTCAAGTACCACCTGACCGAACGCGGCCGCGAATGCATCCAGCACGCCATGGACATCCACGGCGGCAAGGGCATCATCATGGGGCCGAACAACTACCTGGCGCGCTCCTGGCAGGGCGCGCCGATCTTCATCACCGTCGAAGGCGCCAATATCCTCTCGCGCAACCTGATGATCTTCGGCCAGGGCGCCATCCGCTGCCATCCCTATGTGCTCAAGGAGATGGCCCTGGCCAGTCGCGACGACCGCCGGGCGGCCCTCGCCGAATTCGACGGCCTGCTGCTCCAGCACCTCGGCTTCGCCGTCGGCAATGCCGCCAGCAGTCTGATCCTCAGCCTGAGTCTCGGCGGTTTCGGCCAGGTGCCCGGCGACAACCTCAGCCAGCCCTACTTCCGCGCCCTGAACCGCCTGGCAGCGGCCTTAGCCCTGCTCGCCGACCTCAGCATGCTGCTCCTGGGCGGCGAACTGAAGCGTCGCGAACGCCTGTCCGCCCGCCTCGGCGACGTGCTCAGCCACCTCTACCTGGCCTCGGCGGCGCTCAAGCGCTACCACGACCTGGACTACCCGGAGCATACCCAGGCCCTGCTGCGCTGGGCCCTGGAAGACAGCCTGGCCCAGGCCGAACGGGCGCTGGAGGGTCTGCTCGACAACTTCCCCAATCGCCTGCTCGGCTATGCCCTGCGCGCTCTGGTATTCCCCTTCGGCCGCCGCCACAAGGGCCCGAGTGACGCGCTGGACGCCCAGGTCGCCGCGGTCATCGGCCGCAACGGCGGCGACCCGGCACTGGAGGAGCTGCTCGAAGGCTGCTATCGGCCGCAGGCCGAGGACGACCCGGTGGCCGCACTGCAACGGGCCAGGGACCTGCTGGACGGCAGTCGCCCGGCCCGGGAGAAACTGGAGAGGGCCCTAGAATCCGGAAGGCTGCGCGAAGCTCCCGGCCAGGACCTGCTGGCGGCGGCTCAGGAGGCGGGGGTGCTCGACCCCGAGGAGACCCAGCAGCTGCAGTCGGCACACGCCGCACACCGGGCGGTGATCGATGTCGACGACTTCGCCAAGGACGAGCTGAAGCTGGGCCGCGGCAAGGTACGCTGAGGGGACAGCGGGCGCCGGGAGCTCTATACTCCCGCGCCCGTTTCACTTACAGGACCCTGCTCATGGCCAGCGCCCACCTCGATCACCACCTCGCCCTGCTCGCCCACCTGCGCGGCATTCTGGTTGCCCTGGGCGAGGCCGAACAGATCCTCGACGACAGCCACGCGCTGTTCCTCGAGCGCTTCGATGAACTGGTCAAGGATCTGCCGCAAGACCCGGAGGCCAGCCTCTACCTGGGCCAGGACCTGATCAGCCAGATTTTCCACCGCTACCCGCAGATCGCCCACCTGGTGCCGCGCGACCTGCTCTGGTTCTTCGGCGGCGACTGCCTGCACTTCATGCCGGACGAGGAGATCGAGCTGTTCCAGCGGCTCGACGAGCGCCGCTTCGAGGCCGAGCAGAACGGCGAGCCCTTCGACTGGAACCAGGAAAAGGCGCTGCTGGCCCTGCCGCCGCAGGGCAGCAAGCACTAAGCGGAGCCACCCGGCGCAAAAAAGCCCGCTCGGCAACGCCGGCGGGCTTTTCTGGGTGCCTGCTCGAGGCACAAACGAAAACGCCGCTCGATGAGCGGCGTTTTCCTGTATTTGGAGCGGGAAACGAGACTCGAACTCGCGACCCCGACCTTGGCAAGGTCGTGCTCTACCAACTGAGCTATTCCCGCATTTGCTACAACAAATTGGCGTCCCCTAGGGGACTCGAACCCCTGTTACCGCCGTGAAAGGGCGGTGTCCTAGGCCACTAGACGAAGGGGACCTGGAACTTTATTGCCGCAACGCCGCCAGCGTATCGGCCTCATGCATCGCTCACCGAGCGCTGCCTGAAAATCTGGAGCGGGAAACGAGACTCGAACTCGCGACCCCGACCTTGGCAAGGTCGTGCTCTACCAACTGAGCTATTCCCGCATTGCTTCTGCGTACTTTCCCGATGGAAAGTGGCGTCCCCTAGGGGACTCGAACCCCTGTTACCGCCGTGAAAGGGCGGTGTCCTAGGCCACTAGACGAAGGGGACGCAGCCCGGAACTTCAACAGTCTTTCCGGCTTCCCGCGCCTCGCCAACCGGCATTGCGCTTGAAGTGGCGCGCATTCTAGGGAGCCTTTGAGGAGTCGTCAACCTCTCTATAATTTTTTTTTAAAATCAAAGACTTCAGGGCAGAACGTGATCAAGATCTATCAGCCTCAAAGCTAAGGCACTACACTCGGGCGGAAAACCCGCCGTACGAGAGGTTGTAGCGATGTCCCCCTTGGTGATTACCTTGCTGATTGTCGGCGGCATTCTGATCCTGATTGCCATCGCCTACATCAATCACATGGTCGAGAACAGCAAGCTGGAGAAGGCGCGCCTCAAGGCCGACCTCAACGACCGCCTGAAGCGCTGTGCCGACCTCTCGGAAAGCCTGCCCGGGCAGCTGATGACGCCCCAGCTCAAGCTTCTGCTCAGCCGCCTGCAGCTGCATTTCGCCGAGCGCCTGCTGCCGCTGGACAAGAGCGCTGCCAGCAAGACCCGCATCGGCGAACTGCGGCAGTTGATCGCCCAAGGCGAATCGATCGCCGTACGCAACCCGCCCCAGCCCGTGCTGACCGAGGCCAAGGCCAAGGAAGTACGCTTTCAGCTGGAGAACCTGCACGGCCAGATCAACCGCTGCGCCAAGGACGGCGTCCTGCAAGGCAACGAGGGCAAGCACTGGCTGAACGAAATCCGCCATATGCTCGTGCAGCTGCATATCGAGTTCTTCGGCAACCTCGGCCAGCAAGCGCTGCAGCAGAACCACCCCGGCCAGGCACGCCTGGCGTTCGAGCGGGGCGTGCAATACCTGCGCAAGCAGCCGGACCCGAGCCGCTACCAGGCCCAGCTGCAGGTACTGGAAAAGCATCTCGCCCGCGCCAACGCCATGGTCTTGGAAACGGCCAAGCCGGCCAGCGAAGACAGCAGCGAACTGACCCAGGGCCTGCAGGAGCTGGAAAGCGACGACGACTGGAAGAAGAAGCAGATCTACGACTAGCCAGACAAGGACACCCCATGAGCCTGACCCTATACGGCGCCCCACTCTCGCCATTCGTACGCAAGGTGCGACTGTATCTGCTGGAGAGTGGCCTGGACTACCAACTGGAAATCGTCCTGCCCTTCGGCCAGCCGGACTGGTACTACGACCTCAACCCGCTGGGACGCATCCCGGCACTCAAGGACGGCGATTTCAGCCTCGCCGACTCCAGCGTCATCTGCCAATACCTGCACGACAAGTACGCCGCGGGCGCCAACCTGCTCGGCAGCGGCGCCGAGCAGCGGGCACAGGTGCGCTGGCTGGAGAAATACGCCGACTACGAGCTGGCGCCGCTGTGCACCTTCGCCGTCTTCCGCAACCGGGCGCTCAAACCGAGCATGGGCCAGCCCTGCGACGAGGCCGCAGTGCGCTCGGCGCTGGAGGACAAGCTGCCGCGGCATTTCGACTACCTGGAGAAGCTGCTGGGCAGCGCCGACTTCCTGGTCGGCGCCAGCCCGACCCTGGCCGACCTGGCGCTCTGCTGCCAGTTGATCAACATGGAGCATGGCGGCGAACGGCTCGATCCCCGGCGCTGGCCCGGCCTGGCCGGACTCTATGCCCGCATCAGGGCACGGCCCTCGGTACAGGCGGTACTGCCGGGCGAACAGAAGATGCTCGCCAGGATGAGTGGCAAGGCCTGAGCGTCCCGGCGCCGGCAGCCCCGAGCGGGCGGCCGGCGCCAGATTTTCAGCAGTCGCTCGACTCCAGAAACACCTCGACCAGGCGCTCGATGCCGGCCTGATCCTCCGCGCCGAAACGGCCACGCCGCGGGCTGTCCAGATCCAGCACGCCGATCAGCCGCCCCGCCTTCAACAGCGGCACCACCAGTTCGCTCGCCGAGGCGCTGTCGCAGGCGATGTGCCCGGCGAAAACGTGCACGTCCTCGACTCGCTGGCTCTGCCGGCTGGCCGCCGCCACACCGCAGACGCCGCGCCCGAAGGGTATCCGCACGCAGGCCACCTTGCCCTGAAAGGGCCCGAGCAGCAGCTGCTCGCCACGGGCCAGGTAGAAGCCGGCCCAGTTGAGGTCGGCCAGTTCGTGAAACAGAAAGGCGGAGAATTGCGCGGCGTTGGCGATGAAGTCCCGTTCCCCGGCGAGCAGCGCCGCCAGCTGCGCCTCCAGCAGCGGGTAGCCCTCGAGCCCGGCGCCGGTATTCTGCAGGTCGATCATGCCGACTCCCCCAGGAGCCTGAGCCCCACCCAGTGCCTGGCGAACTGGTAGGCACAGCGACCGTTGCGGTTGCCGCGTCCCAGCGCCCAACGGATCGCCGCCTTTTCCAGTTCCTCGCTCCACTGCCAGCGCAGCCCCACCGCGCCGGCCTGAACCTCGATCCAGTGACGCACCACCGCCAGGAAGTGGTCCTGGGTGAAGGGGTAGAAGGACAGCCACAGGCCGAAACGGTCCGACAGGGCGATCTTGTCTTCCACCGCCTCGCTCGGATGCAGCTCGCCGTCGACCCGCTGCCAGTGCTCGTTGTCGCTCTGCTGCTCCGGCAACAGATGACGGCGATTGGAGGTGGCATACAGCAGCACGTTGTCCGGCGCGCGCTCCAGCGAGCCGTCCAGCACACTCTTCAGCACCCGGTAGTCGCCCTCGCCCGCCTCGAACGACAGGTCGTCGCAGAACAGCACGAAGCGTTGCGGCAAGCTGGCCAGCTGCTCGACCACCCGCGGCAGGTCCGCCAGATGGTCACGCTCGATCTCGATCAGGCGCAGGCCGGCTGCGGCATGCGCGGCCAACAGCGCACGCACCAGGGACGACTTGCCGGTGCCACGCGCGCCCCAGAGCAAGGCATGATTGGCCGGTAGCCCCTGGACGAACTGGCGGGTATTGCGCGCCAGCTGTTCGCGCTGGGCATCCACGCCGATCAGGTCGCCCAACTCGAGGTCGAGGCTGATCTGCAGGGGTTGCAGATAACCGCCGCGCCCCTCGCGACGCCAGCGTGCGGCCAGGCTCTGCTGCCAGTCGACGGCCCCGCGCTGGGGCGGCAGGTAGGGCTCGAGGCGGGCGAGCACGGTCTCGGCCCGCTGGAGAAAGGCCAGTAAACGGGAATCCACGACGTACTCCTTGTAGACGATGAAAGCCGCCAAACGCCCCTGCCGGCGAGGCAGGCAGATGGGCTATGCTTGGCGGGCGAATGGATACGAGACTGCCCGGCCCCATGGACATACCGCTCACCCAACGCCTGTCGTTCAAACAGGCCGGCCTGACCGTATTGGTGGCGTTCATCCTGGGCACGGTCCTCAGCCTGGTCCAGGTGGGCGTCGATTATGCCAGCGAAGACGCCTCCATCAACCGCGAGATTCGCGCGCTCATGGAGATCAGCCACAATCCGGCCGCGCGCATCGCCTACAACATCGACGCCGAACTGGCCCAGGAGCTGGTGTTCGGCCTGCTGCGCTCGCCGGCGGTGATCGGCGCGAGGATCATCGACAACAGCGGCCTGACCCTGGCCAGCGTCAGCCAGCCCGCCAGCAAGAGCCGCTACCGGGTGCTCAGCGACTCCCTGTTCGGCGCCCGGCGGCAGTTCGAGACACCGCTGTTCGTCAGCCATGCCCCCGACGAAGCCCTCGGCACGCTGCATCTGGAAGTCGACACCTACGCCTTCGGCAGCCACTTCCTGCGCCGCTCCATGCTCACCCTGCTGACCGGCTTCGCCCGCAGCCTGCTACTCTCGCTGATTCTCCTGGTGCTGTTCTATTTCACCCTGACCAAGCCGCTGGTGGGGGTGATCCGCGCCCTCAGCGAACGCGACCCGAACACCCCCAACCGCAACAAGCTGCCCTGCCCGCCCGGCCACGAGCAGGACGAAATCGGCACGCTGATCGCCGTGACCAACCAGCAGTTTTCCAGCATCGCCTCGGAAATCGAGCAGCGCCGCGTGGCGGAAGACCGCCTGACCCAGTACCTGGCCGAACTGGAGAACATCGTCTCGGCCCGCACCGCGGAGCTCAAGGCCGCCAACGCCCGGCTGCTCGAATCCAACCGGGAGCTGGAACAGGCGCAGCGCACCGCGGTGGACATGGCCCAGGCCCGCTCGGCCTTCCTGGCCAACATGAGCCACGAGATCCGCACGCCGCTCAACGGCCTGCTCGGCATGCTCGGCCTGTCCCTCGACGGCCCGCTGAGCAACGAACAGCGCCAGCAGCTGTCGATCGCCCACGATTCCGGCAAGGTGCTGGTGGAGTTGCTCAACGACATCCTCGACCTGTCGAAGTTCGAGGCCGGCCAACTGGAGCTGGAGGCCATCCCCTTCGACCTCGGCACCCTGGTCGAAGACACCGCCAACCTGCTGTCGCAGAACGCGGCGCCGAACGTCGAACTGACCTGCCTGATCGACCCGCAGCTGCCGGCCCAGGTGCTCGGCGATCCGACCCGGGTGCGCCAGGTCGTCAGCAACCTGCTGTCCAACGCGCTGAAGTTCACCCGCCTGGGCCGCGTGGACGTGCGCGTCGACAGCACCGCCGATGGCGTGCAGATCAGCGTGCGTGACACCGGCATCGGCATCGCCGAGGACGCCCAGGCGCGCATCTTCCAGCCCTTCGCCCAGGCCGGTGCCGGCATCACCCGCCAGTTCGGCGGCACCGGGCTCGGCCTGGCCCTGGCCCGCCGCCTCTGCGAAGCCATGCAGGGCCAGCTGCGCCTGGAGTCCAAGGAGGGCCTCGGCAGCTGCTTCTACGCCAGGCTGCCGCTGCCGGGCCATGCCCCCGCGGCCGACGGGCCGCGGCTGAGCGGACGGGTGATCGCCCTCACCCCGAGCCACTCCGGGCTGAGCGAACAGCTTGGCAAGCTTCTGCCCGGCTGGGGGCTCGACTACCGGCGCCTGGATACCGATGCCGGCCTGGCCGGCATCGCCGCCGACCTGCTGATCAGCGATTGCCCCGCATGCCTGCTCGGCCGGCGCCCGGCCTGCGCCGCGCCGATCCTGCTGGTCACCGCCTACGGCAGCTTCCTCCCCGGCGACCAGGCCCTGGCCCTGGCGCCCATCGAACAGCTGGCCCGGCCACTGTCGCGCCAGGCGCTGCTCCGGGCCGTGAGTCACGGCCTCGGCCAGACGCCCAGCAGCCAGGCCGTCCCCACTGCGACCGCGCCGGGCAACGAGCGCCAGGCCCGGGTGCTGCTGGTCGAGGACAATCCGGTCAACCAGCTGGTTGCCAAGGGCATGCTGACCAAGCTCGGCTGCGAGGTGATACTGGCCAATCACGGCGCAGAGGCCCTCGATCAACTGCAACAGCATGCCGTCGACCTGGTGCTGATGGACTGCAACATGCCGGTGATGGATGGCTACGAGGCCAGTCGGCGCATCCGCCAGGGCGGCAGCACGACGGCACTGCCGATCATCGCCCTGACCGCCAACGCCCTGCCCGACGAGCGCGAGCGCTGCCGTGCGGCCGGCATGGACGACTACCTGGCCAAGCCGTTCCGGCGCGAGGAACTGGCCGCCCTGCTCGACCAGTGGCTACCGGTCAGCGTAAGCCAATGACGCGATCGAGCAGGTGCCCGACCTGCTCGCGCAACTCGGCCAGCTCGTCCAGATCGACGCCCCGCTCGCACAACAGGCGCTGCTTGAGCGGCACGACCTTCGTGCGCAGGGTGCAGCCCGCCTCGGTCAGGACCAGATGCACCTCGCGCTCGTCCGCGCCCGAACGCCGCCGCGCCACCAGGCCCAGCTGCTCGAGGCGCTTGAGCAGCGGCGTCAGGGTACCGGAGTCGAGCATCAGGCGCTCGCCCATGGCCTTGACCGTGGGCTGCGGCGGGGGGCTCGCCTGCCACTCCCACAGCACCAGCATCGCCAGGTACTGCGGGTAGGTCAGCTGCAACTGGTCGAGCATCGGCTTGTAGGCGCGGATCACCGCCCGCGAGGCCGCATACAGCTTGAAACACAGCTGATCGTCGAGCTGCAGCGAGACCTCCGCCACCGACGTCGCCCCGGTCATTGCAGCAGCGCTTCGATTTCCGCGCGCAGGTCCTCCGGCTTGGTGGCCGGGGCGAAGCGCTTGACCAGCCGGCCGTCGCCACTGAGCAGGAACTTGGTGAAGTTCCACTTGATGCCCTGGCTGCCGAGCAGGCCCGGGGCGCGCTTCTTCAGCTGCACGTACAGCGGGTGGGCATCGGCACCGTTGACCTCGACCTTCTTGAACAACGGGAAGGTCACGCCGAAATTCAGCTCGCAGAACTCCGAGATCGCCCCCTCGTCGCCCGGCTCCTGCTTGCCGAACTGGTTGCAGGGAAAGCCCAGCACCACCAGGCCCCGGTCCCTGTACTGCTGCCACAGGCTCTCCAGCCCCTGATACTGCGGGGTGAAGCCGCACTTGCTGGCGGTGTTGACCACCAGGACGGCCTTGCCGCCGAAGTCTGCGAGGGTCTTCTGCTCGCCCTTGATGGTGGTGCAGGGGATGTCGAACAGTTGGTTGCTCATGCTGGCGGTCCTTGGTTGAGAGAAGTGGCGATACAAATAGCAGGCAATTGAATTGCGTACAATTTATTCTCCGACAATAAACCTCGCTGATGCCGCACCATGGCCGCTACTGCGGCCGCACCCGCCCCACCTAGTCGCGCGGCACCAGCTTGAGCGACACCGAGTTGATGCAGTAGCGCAGGCCGGTCGGCTTGGGGCCGTCGGGGAACACGTGCCCCAGATGGGCGTCGCAGCGGGCGCATTTGACCTCGATGCGATGCATGCCATGGCTGAAGTCGTCCTGGCTGGCGATGGCCGCGGCGCTCACCGGCTGGAAATAGCTGGGCCAGCCGCTGCCGGAATCGTACTTGGCGTCGGAGTCGAACAGCGCCTCGCCGCAACAGGCGCAGTGGTAGATGCCCGGCGTCTTGCTGTCATGGTACTGACCGGTGAAGGCGCGCTCAGTGCCGCCCAGGCGACAGACATGGTACTGCTCCTGCGACAGTTCCTCGCGCCAGGCTTCCAGGGGTTTCTCGAGCTTGTCCACGACCGTTGTCCTCCGCTTAAAAAAGCCCGCCCAATCGCTTTGCCAGGATCGGGCTGCCACGTATGATTCGACCCCAGTCTGTCACCCGCGTTACACGCTGCCAAGGTTCGTCCGATCGAGTCATTTACGGCGCATTTCCGCGGTGCTTCTCCAGCTCAGGATCAACCCCATGCAGGTCAGCAAATCCAACAAGCTCGCCAACGTCTGCTACGACATCCGCGGGCCGGTGCTCAAGCACGCTAAACGCCTGGAAGAGGAAGGCCAGCGCATCCTCAAGCTGAACATCGGCAACCCGGCGCCCTTCGGCTTCGAGGCCCCCGAGGAGATCCTCCAGGACGTCATCCGCAACCTGCCCACCGCCCAGGGCTACAGCGACTCCAAGGGCCTGTTCAGCGCGCGCAAGGCGGTGATGCAGTACTACCAGCAGAAGCAGGTCGAAGGCGTCGGCATCGAGGACATCTACCTGGGCAACGGCGTCTCCGAGCTGATCGTCATGGCCATGCAGGCGCTGCTCAACAACGGTGACGAGGTGCTGATCCCGGCACCCGACTACCCGCTGTGGACCGCCGCGGTGGCGCTGTCCGGCGGCAAGCCGGTGCACTACCTGTGCGACGAGCAGGCCGGCTGGTTCCCCGACGTGGCCGACATGCGCGCCAAGATCACGCCGAACACCAAGGCCCTGGTGCTGATCAACCCGAACAACCCCACCGGCGCGGTGTACTCGCGCGAGGTGCTGCTGGACATCGTCGAGTTGGCCCGCCAGCACAACCTGGTGATCTTCTCCGACGAGATCTACGACAAGATCCTCTACGACGAGGCCGTGCACATCAGCACCGCCTCGCTGGCGCCGGACGTGCTGTGCCTGACCTTCAACGGCCTGTCGAAATCCTACCGGGTGGCCGGCTTCCGCTCCGGCTGGGTGGCGATCTCCGGCCCCAAGCACCGGGCGCAGAGCTACATCGAAGGCTTGGACATCCTGGCCAACATGCGCCTGTGCGCCAACGTGCCGAGCCAGCACGCGATCCAGACGGCACTGGGCGGCTACCAGAGCATCAACGATCTGGTGCTGCCCAACGGCCGCCTGCTGGAGCAGCGCAACCGCGCCTGGGAGCTGCTCAACGACATCCCCGGGGTCAGCTGCGTCAAGCCCATGGGCGCGCTCTACGCCTTCCCCAGGATCGACCCCAAGGTCTGCCCGATCCACAACGACGAGAAGTTCGTCCTCGACCTGTTGCTCTCCGAGAAGCTGCTGGTCGTCCAGGGCACCGCCTTCAACTGGCCCTGGCCGGATCACTTCCGCGTGGTCACCCTGCCCCGGATCGACGACCTGGAACAGGCCATCGGGCGCATCGGCAACTTCCTCGGCAACTACCGCCAGTAAGCCCATGGACCTGCAGATCGACGACTTCTACAAGGACGCCGCCGGCGGCCTGCTGCTGCTCTACCAGGTGTTCCCGCGCAAGATGGCGCTGTACGTCGAGGACCTGATCGGCCGCGAGGAGCCGGACGAGTTCGGCCTGCCGAGCAAACGCCACCAGAGCTGCCTGGGCGCCCTGCTGTGGCTGGCCGAGGAAGGCTACCTGCGCTTCGAATCGACCATCGCCTACGACGCCCTGGACCAGGCGGTGCTCAGCGAGAAGGGCTTCCTGCGCCTGAGCCGCGGCGTGCCCCATGCCCTGGCGGGCAGCGAAGTCCTGCCGCCAAGCGTGCGCCGGGTCCAGGCCAGCCTGGCGCACCAGCTGCGCGAGGCGCTGACCCAGCAGCACGGTGAACGCCTCGCCCGGCTCACCCGCCTGGTCTTCGCCGGCGCTCTAGCCGGGGCAAACGACACAGTTTGAAATAGTCCCCCGGTTGAATAGCCCGAGGCCCCACCCTTATATAGCCGGCATAACCGGACCGTCTTTTCTCCTGAGGAGTAGTTTCACACCATGATGCGCATCTTGCTGTTCCTGGCCACCAACCTGGCGGTCCTGATCATCGCCAGCATCACCCTCAAGCTGCTGGGGGTCGACCGCTTCACCGGCCAGAACTACGGCAGCCTGCTGGCCTTCTGCGCGGTGTTCGGTTTCGCCGGCTCGCTGATCTCGCTGTTCATCTCCAAGTGGATGGCGAAGATGAGCACCGGCACCGAGATCATCAGCCAGCCGCGCACCCGCCACGAGCAGTGGCTGCTGCAGACCGTCGAGGAACTGTCCCGCGAGGCCGGCATCAAGATGCCGGAAGTGGGCATCTTCCCCGCCTATGAATCCAACGCCTTCGCCACCGGCTGGAACAAGAACGACGCCCTGGTCGCCGTCAGCCAGGGCCTGCTGGAACGCTTTTCCCCGGACGAAGTGCGTGCCGTGCTGGCCCACGAGATCGGCCACGTGGCCAACGGCGACATGGTCACCCTGGCGCTGATCCAGGGCGTGGTGAACACCTTCGTGATGTTCTTCGCGCGGATCTTCGGCAACTTCGTCGACAAGGCCATCCTCAAGAACGAAGACGGCCATGGCATCGGCTATTTCGTGGCGACCATCTTCGCCGAACTGGTGCTGGGCATCCTCGCCAGCATCATCGTCATGTGGTTCTCGCGCAAACGCGAGTTCAAGGCCGACGAGGCCGGCGCGCGCCTGGCCGGCACCGGCGCCATGATCGCCGCCCTGCAGCGCCTGCGCGCCGAGCAGGGGGTGCCGGTACACATGCCCGACAGCCTGACCGCCTTCGGCATCAACGGCGGCCTGAAGCACGGCCTGGCCGGCCTGCTGATGAGCCACCCGCCGCTGGAAGACCGCATCGAGGCCCTGCGCCAACGCGGCTGAGGCCTCAGCCAACGAACAAGGGCGACCCGAGGGCCGCCCTTTTTTGTGCCTGCAACTAGCGCCGCACCAGCCGGTAGACCCGCTCGTCCAGCCATTGCAGGCCACGCTGGCGAAACCTGTCGTTCTCGGCCAGCACGTCACCGGCCTCGAGCAGCTCCAGCCGCCAGCCCGCGGCGAACAGCCCCTGCACCTCGGCGTCACTCACGGCGAAGGGCGGCCCGTCCATCTGCTCCTGCGCATAGTCCAGGCTGACCAGCAGCCCCCGGCTGCCGGGGGCCAGGATGGTACCCAGGTGCGCGGCGTAGCGCTGACGCATCGACGGCGGCAGGGCGATCAGCGCGGCGCGATCATAGACCGCCGTGCACTCGAGCAGATGCTCGGCGCGCAGGTGGAAGAAATCGCCACACCAGAGTTCGACGGCGCCTGCAGCATAGACCCGGAACGGCCCCAGCTGGCTGACCTGCGGCTGCAGCCGCTGCTCGGCGAAGAAGTCCTCCACCGCCTTCTGCGCCAGCTCGACCCCCAGTACCCGATGCCCCTGCGCCGCCAGCCACAGCAGATCCAGGCTCTTGCCGCACAGGGGCACCAGCACCCGCCCCGCACCGCGCAGTGCCAGCTCGGGCCAGTAGCGGCGCAGGTAGGGATTGACCTCATCCTGATGAAAACCTATTTGCCCCTGCGCCCAACGCGCCTGCCAGAACGCCGCCTCCACGGTTCCCCTCCAAATATTCGATAAGAAAGTACGGAATTTTATACTGGAACTCGATATATCCAGCCGCGATCATGGCGACATCCTACTGCAGGAGTCACACCAGATGCTGCCCAGTCTATTCATCTCCCACGGCTCGCCCATGCTGGCGCTGGAGCCCGGCGCCAGCGGCCCGGCCCTGGCCCGCCTGGCCGCCGAACTGCCCAGGCCCCGCGCGATTCTGGTGGTCTCCGCCCACTGGGAAAGCCAGGGTCTGCTCGTCACCGGCGCCGCCCACCCGGAGACCTGGCACGACTTCCGCGGCTTCCCGGCGCCGCTGTATGCCGTGCAGTACCCGGCCCCCGGCCATCCGCAACTGGCCGCGCAGGTGCTCGAGCTCCTGGCCACCGCCGGCCTGCCCGCGCAGATCGACAACGAGCGGCCGCTGGACCATGGCGCCTGGGTGCCGCTGTCACTGATGTACCCGGCGGCCGATATCCCGGTCGTGCAACTGTCCCTGCCCAGCCACCAGGGCCCGGCCCTGCAGAGCCGGGTCGGACGCGCCCTGGCCGACCTGCGCGAGCAGGACGTGTTGCTGATCGGCTCCGGCAGCATCACCCACAACCTGGGCGAACTGGACTGGCAGGCCGGCCCCGAGGTGATCGAACCCTGGGCCCAGGTCTTCCGCGACTGGATGGTGGCACGGCTGGCCGATAATGACGAAGCGGCGCTGCACGACTACCGGCGCTTGGCCCCGCAAGCGGTGCGCAACCACCCGACCGACGAGCACCTGCTGCCGCTGTTCTTCGCCCGCGGCGCCGGCGGCGCCTTTCGCGTCGAGCACAGCGGCTTCACCCACGGCGCCCTGGGCATGGATATCTACAGCTTCGCCTGAGCGCCGTGCAGACATAAAAAAGCCCCGCAGTGCGGGGCTTTTTTATCGGACGAAGATCAATCCTCGCGATAGCGGCGCAGCTTGAGCGGCTTGCCACCGACGCGGGTGTCCTTGAGCTTGCCCAGCAGGCGCTCCAGGCCCTCCTCCGGCAGCTCGACCAGGCTGAAGCTCTCGCGCACCTGGATGCGGCCGATGGCTTCGCGGGCCAGGCCGCCCTCGTTGAGGATGGCACCGAGCAGGTTCTTCGCCGCGATGCCGTCACGCGCGCCCAGGGCGGTGCGGCAGCGGGCACGGCCCTCGCCCAGCGGCATCGGCGCACGACGCTCACGCGGCTCGCCGCGTTCGGAACGCTCGCTGCGCTCACGGGGGCCGCTGTTCGGCACCAGCGGCTGCTCGCGCTCGACTTCGGCCAGGGTCAGCGCCTGGCCGTTGGTGGCCTTGCGCAGCAGCGCCGCGGCCAGGGCGCGCGGGCTGCAGTCGATTTCGGCGGTCAGGCGGTCGAGCAGGTCGCCATGACTGGCTTCGGCCTCGGCGACCAGCGGTGCCAGGCTGGCGGTGAGTTTCTTGATCCGTGCGTCCAGCACCTGCTGGGCGTTGGGCAGCTTGACCTCACCGACCTTCTGCCCGGTGACGCGTTCGATCACCTGCAGCATGCGCCGCTCGCGCGGGGTGACCAGCAGCAGGGCGCGACCGGTGCGGCCGGCACGGCCGGTACGGCCGATGCGGTGCACGTAGGACTCCGGATCGTAGGGCATGTCCACGTTCATCACGTGGGTGATACGCGGCACGTCGAGGCCGCGGGCGGCGACGTCGGTGGCGATCACAATGTCCAGACGGCCGTCCTTCAGGGAGTCGATCACCCGCTCGCGCTGGTTCTGGGCGATGTCGCCGTTCAAGGCGGCGGCCTTGTAGCCCTTGGCTTCCAGGGCGGCGGCCAGGTCCAGGGTCGCCTGCTTGGTGCGGACGAAGCCGATCAGCGCGTCGAATTCCTCGACTTCCAGCAGACGCAAGACCGCGGCGTGCTTCTGGTCGGCATGCACCATCAGGTGGGCCTGCTCGATGGCGGTCACGGTCTGGGTCTTGGCGGCGATCTTGACGTGCTGCGGGTTGCGCAGGTGCTTCTCGGCGATGGCGCGGATCGAATGCGGCAGGGTCGCGGAGAACAGCACGCTCTGGCGGCTTTCCGGCATGGCCTGGAAGATCACTTCCAGATCGTCCATGAAGCCCAGCTTGAGCATTTCGTCGGCTTCGTCGAGGACCAGGTACTGGATGGTCGACAGCACCTTCTCGTCGCGGCGCAGGTGGTCGACCAGACGGCCCGGGGTCGCGACTATGACCTGGGCGCCCTGGCGGATGGCCTTGAGCTGCGGGCCCATGGGGGCGCCGCCGTAGACCGCGACCACGTTGAGGCCGGGCATCTGCTTGGAATAGGTTTCGAAGGCGGTGGCCACCTGCAGGGCCAGCTCGCGGGTCGGCGCCAGGATCAGCGCCTGGGGCTCACGCTTGCTCGGGTCGATCTTCGACAGCAGCGGCAGGGCGAAGGCCGCGGTCTTGCCGGTGCCGGTCTGGGCCTGGCCGATCATGTCGTGGCCGCCGAGGATCACCGGAATGGCCTGGGCCTGGATGGGCGACGGCTCTTCGTAGCCGACAGCGGTCAGCGCGGAGAGAATATTGGGATGAAGTCCGAGCGCGGCGAAGCCGCCGATTTCCTGGGTCATGGGTCTGCCTCAAGTGCATCCGCAAAGACCCATGTTCCAAAGCTGCGCATGCCGTGTAAGACCCGAAAGTCACCCTGGCAGCCCTGTCGGCGGGGATTTGCGAAAACGTCGTGATGAATGAATCGTCAAGGATTGCCCGCGTTGGCGGACAGGCTGCCGAAGATAGCCTTCGGGCGAGTTGCACTACCTGAACGTGGCCAAAAATTGACCGGCGCGCACTATACCGGAAATCCTGACGGATGTGCTGGTTTTTCCCGAATAAAGCCCGGCCACCGCTCGGCGGTCATGCGCCGGTAGCCTGGTGCGATCATTCTCGAGGGCTTGGACAAGCCCCTGCGGCGGGTCTATACCCCTGACAGCCGCACCCACGGGAGAATCTCTGCCATGACCCACCACACCGGCGGCCGCATCCGCCGCGAGAAGCGCGGTCCCATCCTGCTGCTCGGCCTGGACCGCGCGGCCAAACGCAACGCCTTCGACCTGGCCATGCTCGACGACCTGTGCCTGGCCTATGGCGAGTTCGAGCGCGACGACGAGGCGCGGGTGGCGCTGGTGCACGCCCAGGGCGAGCACTTCACCGCCGGCCTGGACCTGGCCAATGTCGCCGCCCGGTTCGCCGCCGGCTGGCAGGTCCCCGAGGGCGGCTGCGACCCTTGGGGCGTGTTCGGCGGCCCGCGGGTCGGCAAGCCGGTGATAGTCGCCGCCAAGGGCTACTGCTACACCATCGGCATCGAGCTGATGCTGGCCGCGGACATCAACCTCTGCGCCAGCAATACCCGTTTCGCCCAGATGGAGGTGCAGCGCGGCATCCTGCCGTTCGGCGGCGCCACCCTGCGCCTGCATCAGCGCGCCGGCTGGGGCAATGCCATGCGCTGGCTGCTGACCGGCGACGAGTTCGACGCCCATGAAGCCTATCGCCTGGGCCTGGTGCAGGAGGTGGTGGCCAGCGAGGACCTGCTGCCACGGGCCCTGCGGCTGGCCGAACGGATCGCCGCCCAGGCTCCGCTCGGCGTCCGCGCCACCCTGGCCTCGGCCCGCCAGGCCCTGCGCGACGGCGAGACCGCGGCGGCCGCCAGCCTGCACCCGACCGTCACCCGCCTGATGGCCAGCGAGGACGCCGCCGAAGGCCTGCGCGCCATGCGCGAACGCCGGCCCGGCGACTTCAAGGGACGCTGAGCCTCAGCTGGCCGGGCGCAACACCTCGATCAAGGGCTGCAGGGAGTAGCCCAGGCGCGGCGCCAGGGCCTCGGCCCGCGCGCGCAGCCCCTCCAGGTCGAGGTGCTGCTCCAGGTCGGCCGGCACCAGCAGGATCACGTTGCCCTCCTTCACCGGGCACTCCCAGTAGTGGCGGTGGAACAGGCCGCGCAGCAGGGCGGCGCCCAGCGGCTTGCCGTCGTCGCCGGCCCACTGGTTGATGATCAGCCAGCCATCGGGGTTGAGGCGCTTCTGGCAGTCCTCGAGGAAGCGCCAGGCCAGGTGGCCGACACCGGGACCATGGTCGGTATAGAGGTCGACGAAGAGCAGGTCGGCGGACTCGGCGCTGGGCAACAGTTCGAGGGCGTCGCCGATACGGATGGTCAGGCGCGGATCGTCGTCCAGGCCGAGGAATTCCATGGCCAGGCGCGGCACATCGGGACGCAGCTCGATGGTCTCCACATCGTCCAGCGGCAGGAACCTGAGGCAGGCCTGGGTCAGGTTGCCGGCCCCCAGGCCGAGAAACAGCGCGCTCTCCGGCGCCGCATGGCACAGCGCGCCGAGCAGCATGGCGCGGGTGTAGTCGTACTCCAGCCAGCTGGGGTCGGCGGTGAACACGCAGCTCTGCTCGATCGCCTCGCCGAACTCGAGGAAGCGGTAGGCGCCGATCTCCACCACGCGAATCAGGCCGTAGGCATCCTGCACCTCGGCCAGCAGCACCTCATCCTGCATTTCATCCACCGGGGGTAAACCTGGCATCCAGCGTTCTCCAGCATGACTCCCGGACTCGTGACCGCCGGGGCAAGGCCTGAATTGTCGAGGAAGCGCCGTGCTCGGGTCACGCACTAATTACCGCCTGGCCCTCCCGCGCTCGCCGCAGCGCGCGCTGCATGCAGCGGCTCTATCACGGCGATCGGCTTGAAGCAGTCGGCCGATCGGTTACCATGCCAGTTCATCTCAATTGCCTGAACCGAGAAGCCTGATGTCGCAACCCTGGAGCCCCGATAGCTGGAGAAGCAAGCCGATCCAGCAGCAGCCGACCTACCCCGACGCCGCCCATCTGGCGAAAGTCGAGCAGACCCTGGCCGGCTACCCGCCGCTGGTGTTCGCCGGCGAAGCCCGCGAGCTGCGCCGGCAGTTCGCCGAGGTGACCCAGGGCCGCGCCTTCCTGTTGCAGGGCGGCGACTGCGCCGAGAGCTTCGCCGAGTTCAGCGCGGCGAAGATCCGTGACACCTTCAAGGTACTGCTGCAGATGGCCATCGTCATGACCTTCGCCGCCGGCTGCCCGGTGGTCAAGGTCGGGCGCATGGCCGGTCAGTTCGCCAAGCCGCGCTCGGCCAATGACGAAACCATCGGCGACACCACCCTGCCGGCCTACCGCGGCGACATCGTCAACGGCATCGGCTTCGATGCACAGAGCCGCGAGCCCGACCCGGAGCGCCTGCTGCAGGCCTACCACCAGGCCACGGCGACGCTGAACCTGCTGCGCGCCTTCGCCCAGGGCGGCTTCGCCGACCTGCACCAGGTGCACCAGTGGAACCTCGACTTCATCGCCAACTCGGCGCTGGCGGAGAAATACAGCCACCTGGCCGACCGCATCGACGAGACCCTGGCGTTCATGCGTGCCTGCGGCATGGACAGCTCGGCCCAGGTGCGCGAGACCAGTTTCTTCACCGCCCACGAGGCGCTGCTGCTCAACTACGAGGAAGCCTTCGTGCGCAAGGACAGCCTCACCGGGGGCTGGTACGACTGCTCGGCGCACATGCTGTGGATCGGCGATCGCACCCGCCAGCTGGACGGCGCCCACGTCGAGTTCCTGCGCGGCGTCGGCAACCCGATCGGGGTCAAGGTCGGCCCGAGCATGAACAGCGAGGAGCTGATCCGCCTGATCGACACCCTCAACCCGGACAACGACCCCGGCCGCCTCAACCTGATCGTGCGCATGGGCGCGGACAAGGTCGAGGCCGGCCTGCCGCGCCTGATCCAGACCGTGCAGCGCGAGGGGCGCCAGGTGCTGTGGAGCTCCGACCCGATGCACGGCAACACCATCAAGGCCAGCAGCGGCTACAAGACCCGCGACTTCGCGCAGATCCTCGCCGAGGTGAAGCAGTTCTTCGCCGTGCACCAGGCCGAGGGCAGCTATGCCGGCGGCATCCACATCGAGATGACCGGACAGAACGTCACCGAATGCATCGGCGGCGCCCGGCCCATCACCGAGGACGGCCTGTCGGACCGCTACCACACCCACTGCGACCCGCGGATGAACGCCGACCAGTCGCTGGAGCTGGCCTTCCTGATCGCCGAGACGCTCAAGCAGGTGCGCCGCTAGCTGCCAGGGCCGCCGCGGCGGATGGCCGACAGCGCCTATCCGCCGGCTCGGCCCACCTGACAAGCCGCTCGGCCCGCGATATGGTGAGAGCTCAAGCCCACCCGTCGAGGAGTCGACCATGCCCTGGTATGCCTGGCTGCTGATGACCCTGATCCTGGGGTCCATCGTCGGCGGCCTGCTGGTGCTCCTGCGCACCGCCAAGCCCTTGCCGCTCAACGAAGAACAGCTGCGAAAGATCCGTGAACGCCAGATCGAGATGGAAGCCCGGGACGCCAAGGACGCTGGCCGGCGCTAGCCTGCTGGCCACGCTGCTCGCCGGCTGCGCCGGCCTCGCGCCGCCCGGCGGCGGAGCGGCGGGCTGCAGCGCCCTGTTCGCCCAACTGCAGCAGGCCACCCGGGAACACCGCGACGCCCAGTACCAACGCCTGGCCGACTGGCCCGGCCTGCGCAGCGACCGCCTCCGGGCCAGCCTCGGCGCCGATGCGCGCACCGCCGAGCAGCGGCGCCTGTGGGCGCAGCGCCTGGCCACCCACGACGCAGAAGCGAGCCAGGTGGAGATCGCCCAGTTGGCGCCGGCGCAGCGGCATATCTGGCGCAGCGACGAGCGCCAGCAGGCACTGGACAGCTGCCGTAGCGCCCAGGTGCGCCGCCTGAGCGAGGATCCCCACGCCTTCAGCGACGCCGCCGCAGCCGCCCGAGTGCCCGACGATTACCATGACTGGGCGCGCATGCTCGGCCTCAACCCGCTGTTCAAGCCGGTCTTCGGCTGGGGCGTCGCCGCCTGGCAGCGGGCCGCGGCCCGTGCCCGGATGCCCGAGGACGGGCCACAATGGCTGAGCTATGCCCCGCTCCGGCAAGCCTCGCCGACGCAACCGGTGCGGTTGCAACCCGACGCCCTGGGCCTGCCCCAGGCCGATGGCGCCGGGCTCGACGCCCTGTTCGCCCGCCACGCGCCGCGGCTGCGCATCGAGCAAGCCAGCCGCAGCGACCGCATCGGCAGCCCCTACTTCGCCGTCGACGGCGCACGCCGCTTCAACGCCCAGCAACCGCGCCTCTACCGGCATAGCGGCTGGAGCCGGATCAACGGCCGCTGGCACCTGCAACTGGTCTATCAGCTCTGGTTCGACCGGCGGCCCAAGCCCCATGCCCTGGACCTGTACGGCGGCGAGCTGGACGGCCTGCTCTGGCGCGTCACCCTCGACGCCCGTGGCAACGCGCTGCTGTACGACAGCATCCACCCCTGCGGCTGCTGGCACGGCTTCTATCTGCCCCGGCACTCGCCCCTGCGCTTCCGCCAGCCGCCGAACGAAGAGTCCCGCCTGGCGCGCCGGCTGGGCCTGGATGGCACCCAGGCGCCGACACTCTGGCTGAGCGCCGGCACCCACCATCTGGTCTGGGTCGATGAGCGCCGCTCACCCTACCCGGCACTGCACTACCGGCAGGACGCTCTCGATCAGTTGCGCCGGCTGCCCCACCCCGGCGGCCGGCGCAGCCTCTATGCCAGCGACGGCATGGTGCCCGGCAGCCAGCGCCTCGAACGTTGGCTGCTGTGGCCCTCCGGCGTTCCCTCGCCGGGCGCCATGCGCCAATGGGGGCGCCACGCCACGGCCTTTATCGGCCGCGCCCACTTCGACGATCCGCACCTGCTGCAACGCTACTTCCACTGAGCGGCCCACGGGCAACGCTCAGTCGGCCACCGCGGCAGTTCCCGCCTCGCTGAGCCTCACCGCGACCCGGCTGGGCCCGAAGATCTCGGCCAACTGGCCGACGTGGCGCAGCTGCTCGAGCAGGCCCGCGAATCGCTCGGCGCTGATGGGCGCCTGGGGGCGGACCAGGACATAGTGCTTGTAACGCTGGTCGATCCGGTCGGAGACCAGCAAGCGCCCGGCATAACCGCGGTTGCGCTCGAGGAAATCGCCGATATAGGAACGCGTCACCAGGGCGATATCGGCCCGGCGACGCAGGACCATCAGCAGGTTGCTGTCGTGGGAATAGGTCAGGGTGGCGTTGAACCGGGTCTGCAGGAACTCGGGATCCGAGTTGAAGTCGGCGAAGGCATAGTGATAGCCGTTATAGAGCGCCAGGCGCTTGCCCTCCAGGGCGTCGAAGTAGCTCTGGTCGCGGCCGGCCTCGAGCCGCGCGACGAACACCTCTGCATCCTCCAGGCCCATGTCGACGGCCTCGTGGGGGATGCGCTGCCAGCCCCACGCCGGATTCTCGAAGATCGCCAGGTCGATCCGCCCCTGCTGGAAGTCGCGGAAGCGTCGCGGCAGCGAGGACGGGACCATGACGAAGCGGTAGTCGTCCTGCGCAGCGTTCAGCGCCGCCAGCAGCTCCAGCAACAGCCCCGAGGCACTCGGCTGCTCGGGCTTGATCACGTAGGGCGGAAAATGCACGCCGGCGACATTCACCTCCTGGGCGGCCGCCAGCGGCCCGCTCGCCAGCAAAGCGACGAACCATGCCCATACATGCAGCACCCTGCGTCTCGATAGCAGCATGTTTCCCCCAATATCCCTATGCGCGGATAGGCATCCGCTTGATCATGGCCGGTCTATGCGGCCATTCCGTCGTCAGTCCGGTGCTTGCGCCGGGGAAACCACCAGGTAGTAACGCCCCAGCAAGGAGCTTAGCTGCCCCTGCTCCTGCAAACGCCGCAACAAGACCGCAAAGGCATCGGGCCCCAGAGGCGCTTGGCGACGGAACAGGGCGTGATGCTGATAGACCTGATCGACCCTCTGCGACACCAGCAGCGCCGAACGCCGCTCGGGATGGCGTTCCTGGTACAGCTGCAGGTAGGAGCGGGTAATCACCGCGATGTCCGCACGCCCCCGTAATAACATGATCAGATTACTGTCGTGGGAATAGGTGAGGACCGCGCCGAACTCCTCGGCGAGAAACTGCTGGTCGGCGTTGAAGTCGGCGAAGCCGTAGTGATAGCCGCTGTACAGGGCCAGGCGCTTGCCCTTGAGTCGGTCGAAATAGCTCTGGTCGCGCCCGGGTTCGGCGCGGGCGACATAGACTTCGGCATCCTCGACCTGCAGGTCCAGGGCCTCGTGCTCGGTGTCCTGCCAACCCCAGTTCGGCGACTCGAACAGGATCAGGTCGAAGCGCCCGCCCTCGAGGTCGCGGTAGCGGCGGGTCACCGAGGTGGCCACCAGCTCGAAGCGGTATTGGTCCTGCAGCTGGTTCAGGGCCGCCAGCAACTCCGGCAGCAGCCCGCCGGGGCTCGCGCTCTCGGGTTTGATCACGTAGGGCGGAAAATGATAGGCGCCGACGGCGACCCGCTGCTCGGCCGCCAGCGGCAGGACGACCAGCAGGCTCAGTGCGACCAGCAGAACTCTGAACACCGCGCGCAAGGAACACTCCATAGTGCACACATGACCTGATCCGTTCCCTGTCCGTGTCACACGACCATTCCCTCGGTCGCAGCGATGCAGTCGATATCAGGCTAAGCCTAGTCGATCCCGCTCAAACTTCCTTGAGCACCAGCGACAAGGCCTCTTCGGCCAGCTGCTCCAGGGTCATGGGGCCCTCGGGGTGGAACCAGGTGGTGGTCCAGCTCAACGCGCCGGTGAGGAAGCGCCGCAGGATGAAGGGGTCACCCTGGACATAGCCCTGCTCCCGGGCCTCGCCCAGCACATCCAGCCAGATCCGCTCATAGCTGTCGCGCAACTCGAGGATGAAGCGCTGGCTGGGCTCCGAGAGCGAGCGCCACTCGTAGACCAGCACCGCCATGGCCTCGCCGGTGCCGCCCATGATCGATTGCAGTTCGCAGCGGATCAGCGCCAGCACCCGCTCGCGCAGGCTGTGCGCCTCCGCCAGCTCGGCCTGCATCAGGGCGGTGTTGTAGCGGATGGTTTCCTCCATCACCGAGCGGAGGATTTCATCCTTGCTCTTGAAGTGGTGAAAGATGCTGCCCGACTGGATGCCCACCGCACTGGCCAGATCGCGCACCGTGGTGCGCTCGTAGCCTTTGCTGCGGAACAGGTGGGCCGCCGTTTGCAGCAGCTTGCCACGGGCGCTGTCCGGATCGGTGACCAGGCCCTGGGCCACCAGTTGCCGCATCACCGCCTGAGCTTGTTGATCGTCCACGCAGGTCACTCCCCATACTTCGTCTCGGCTGCGGCCAGCCGCACCAGCTCCGGCAAACCCCAGCGGCCTCGGCACAATTCGCCAAGTGCTTGTCGTTATTGCTGAAATTTATGCCGGGCAGGCCACCCAAGCAAGCGCTTGGGCGCTTTTTTGGCCGGATCGCCCTGCCCTTCAGCTTTTAAACCAAGCGCTTGCTTGGTACGCTGCAATCTCTTCTCCCGCGCAACGGAAGCCCGCCATGAGCAAGACCGTACGCATCGGCTGCGCCGCCGCCTTCTGGGGCGACACCGCCACCGCCGCCGCCCAGTTGGTGCGCGGCGCCGAGCTGGACTATCTGGTGTTCGACTACCTGGCCGAGATCACCATGTCGATCATGGCCGGCGCTCGACTGAAAGACCCGGGGCAAGGCTATGCCGGCGACTTCGTCGAGGTGCTGCAGCCGTTGCTCGGCGAAATCGCCGCCAAGGGCATCCGGGTGATCAGCAATGCCGGCGGGGTCAACCCCGGCGCCTGCGCCGCCGCCCTCGCCACGGCCTGCGAACGGGCCGGGATCGAGCTGAAGATCGCCGTGCTGCACGGCGACGACCTGCAGCCCAGGTGTACCGAACTGGCCGGGGGCGGCATCCGCGAGATGTTCGGCGACGCACCGCTGCCGCCGCAGTGCCTGTCGGTCAACGCCTACCTGGGCGCCCCGGGGATAGTCGCCGCGCTGGCGCAGGGTGCGGACATCGTCATCACCGGCCGGGTGGTCGACAGCGCGGTGGTCAGCGCCGCCCTGGTGCACGAATTCGGCTGGGCCTGGGACGACTACGACAGGCTGGCCCAGGCCGCGCTGGCCGGCCATATCATCGAGTGCGGCGCGCAGTGCAGCGGCGGCAACTTCACCGATTGGCAGGACGTGGCGGACTACGAACACCTAGGTTTTCCCATCGTCGAGGTGCAGGCGGATGGCCACTTCGTGGTGACCAAGCCGCAAGGCACCGGCGGCCTGATCAGCCCCCTGAGCGTCGGTGAGCAGTTGCTCTACGAGATCGGCGACCCACGCGCCTACCTGCTGCCGGACGTAGTCTGCGACTTCACCCGGGTCGAGCTCAGCCAGGTCGGCCGGAATCGTGTCGAATTGCAAGGCGCCAGAGGCCTGCCGCCCACCGCGCAGTACAAGGTCAGCGCCACCTACCCGGACGGTTTCCGCTGCACCGCCAGCTGCCTGATCGCCGGCATCGACGCGGTGGCCAAGGCCGAACGGGTCAGCCAGGCGATCATCGCCAGGACCCAGGAGATGTTCGCCGAGCGCGGCTGGGAACCCTACAGCGAGGTGAATATCGAACTGCTCGGCAGCGAGGCCACCTACGGCCCCCACGGCCGCCGCCGGGACAGCCGCGAGGTGGTGATCAAGCTGGGCGTACGCCACCCGAAGAGGGAGGCCCTGCTGCTGTTCGCCCGCGAGATCGCCCCGGCGGCCACCGGCATGGCGCCGGGCCTGACCGGCATAGTCGGCGGCCGGCCGACGGTCTACCCGGTGATCCGCCTGTTCTCCTTCCTGATCGACAAGGCCAGCTGCCATCTGGAGGTCGAGCTTGACGGCCGGCGTCGTCCGGTCAGCCTGCCCACATCGAAAAGCTTCGCCCCCGAGGCGCTGGCCGCGGCCCTCGAGCCGCCCCGCCCCGAGGGCCTGGCCGATGCCAGCGTGCCCCTGGTCAAGCTGGCCGTGGCGCGCTCCGGCGACAAGGGCAACCACAGCAACATCGGCGTCATGGCGCGCCGTCCCGAGTACCTGCCGTGGATCGCCGAGGCCCTGGGCAGCGCCGCGGTGGTGGACTGGATGGGCCATGTGCTCGACCCGCAGCACGGCCGCATCCAGCGCTGGTACCTGCCGGGCAGCCACAGCCTGAACTTCCTGCTGGAGAACGCCCTGGGCGGCGGCGGCGTGGCCAGCCTGCGCATCGACCCCCAGGGCAAGGCCCTGGCCCAGCAGCTGCTGGAATTCCCGGTGCCGGTGCCCAGGGCGCTGGCCGAGCAGTTGTCAGGTGGAGAACCCGCATAGCGATTTGCCCATGATTCACGGCGGGAAAGGCCGGTGGCCGTTTCCCTGCCCATGACGAGGACGATAGGAACAATGGCATACGACTCGGTATTCAAGGCCAACCTGTTCGCCGGCCAGTGCATCCTGGTCACCGGCGGCGGCAGCGGCATCGGCCGCTGCACCGCCCACGAGCTGGCCGCCCTCGGAGCCCATGTGGTGCTGGTCGGGCGCCAGGTGGACAAACTGGAGAAGACCGCCGGCGAGATCCGCGGGGACGGCGGCAGCGCCGGCTACCGGGGCTGCGACATCCGCGACGAGGATGCGGTCAAGGCCATGGTCGCCACGGTGCTGGCCGAGCACGGCAGCATCCAGCACCTGGTCAACAACGCCGGCGGCCAGTACCCCGCGCCGCTCGCCTCGATCGACCAGAAGGGCTTCGAGACGGTTGTGCGCACCAACCTGGTCGGCGGTTTCCTGGTGGCCCGCGAGGTGTTCAACCAGAGCATGAGCAGGACCGGCGGCTCGATCGTCAACATGCTCGCCGACATGTGGGGCGGCATGCCCGGCATGGGCCACTCCGGCGCGGCGCGGGCCGGCATGGACAACTTCACCAAGACCGCCGCCGTCGAGTGGGGCCATGCCGGGGTACGGGTCAACGCGGTGGCGCCGGGTTGGATCGCCTCCAGCGGCATGGACACCTACCCCGAGTCGATGCAGGCGCTGATCCGCTCGCTCAAGGACCATGTGCCGCTGCAACGCATCGGCAGCGAGGCGGAGGTGGCCGCCGCCATCGTCTTCCTGCTGTCGCCGGGCGCGGCCTTCATCAGTGGCACCACGGTGCGCATCGACGGCGCCGCCAGCCTCGGCAGCCGGGCCTTCCCGCTGAGCCAGGCCAAGCCGGGACAGGGCCAGGCCTACAACGGTTTCCACCGGGCCCATCTGCCCGACGTGCTGCAAGAACAGGAGCGATAAGATGCCGGTGATCCACTCCGAAATCGACCCGCATGGCGAGGAGTTCGCCAGCAACCGCGAGGCCATGCTCGCCGCCATCGCCGGCTTCCGGCAGGTCGAGCGGCAGTGCCTGGACCAGGCCGCCGAGGCCAAGGCCAAGTTCCAGCGCCGCGGTCAGCTGCTGCCGCGCGAACGCCTCAACCTGCTGCTCGACCCCGGCAGCCCCTTCCTCGAACTGGCCTCGCTGGCCGGCCACAGGCTGCACGACGACAAGGACGGCACCCAGGCCGGCGGCGGCATCATCGCCGGCATCGGCTACGTCAGCGGGGTGCGCTGCCTGATCAGCGCCAGCAACAGCGCGATCAAGGGCGGCACCATCAGCCCCAGCGGGCTGAAGAAGACCCTGCGCCTGCAACAGATCGCCCTGGAGAACAAGCTGCCGCTGCTGGCCCTGACCGAGAGCGGCGGCGCCAACCTCAACTACGCGGCGGAGATCTTCGTCGAGGGCGCGCGCGGCTTCGCCAACCAGGCGCGCCTGTCGGCCGCCGGCATCCCGCAGATCACCCTGGTGCACGGCTCCAGCACCGCCGGCGGCGCCTACCAGCCGGGCCTGTCCGACTACGTGGTGGTGGTGCGCGGCAAGGCCAAGCTGTTCCTCGCCGGCCCGCCGCTGCTCAAGGCCGCCACCGGCGAGGTGGCGACCGACGAGGAGCTGGGCGGCGCCGAGATGCACGCCCAGGTGGCCGGCACCGCCGAATACCTGGCCGAGAACGATGCCGATGCCGTGCGCATCGCCCGCGAGATCCTCGCCCTGCTGCCGTGGAACGCGCAGCTGCCGACACCTTCGCAGCGGACCTGGCGCGAGCCGCGGTACCCGGCCGAGGAGCTGCTGGGGGTGGTGCCGGCCGATGCCAAGAAGCCCTACGACGTGCGCGAGATCATCGCGCGCATCGCCGACGCCTCGGAATTCCTCGCCTTCAAGCAGGAGTTCGACGCCCAGACCGTCTGCGGCCACCTTCGCATCGAGGGCCGGCCCTGCGGGGTGATCGGCAACAACGGCCCGATCACTCCGCAGGGGGCGGCCAAGGCGGCACAGTTCATCCAGCTGTGCGAGCAGAGCGGCACGCCGCTGCTGTTCCTGCACAACACCACCGGCTTCATGGTCGGCACCGAGGCCGAGCAGGCCGGGGTGATCAAGCACGGCGCGAAGATGATCCAGGCCGTGGCCAACGCCACGGTGGCCAAGCTGACCCTGGTGGTCGGCGGCTCCTACGGCGCCGGCAACTATGCCATGTGCGGCCGCGGCCTGGACCCGCGCTTCATCTTCGCCTGGCCCAACAGCAGGACCGCGGTGATGGGCGGCGCCCAGGCCGGCAAGGTGCTGCGCATCGTCACCGAGGAGAAGCACGCCAAGGCAGGCAAGACGGCCGACCCACAGATGCTCGACCTGCTCGAGCAGGCCACCGCGCAGAAGCTCGAGGGGCAGTCCACCGCCCTGTACGGCACCGCCCAGCTGTGGGACGACGGCCTGATCGACCCGCGCGACACCCGCCAGCTGCTCGGCTACCTGCTGGACATCTGCGCCGAGGCCGCGTTGCGCCCGCTCAAGCCCAGCAGCTTCGGCGTGGCCCGATTCTGACCCTGGGGTGCGCCATGCGCACCACAGCCCATGACTACAGGAGAACAATAAAAATGCTCTTCACCCAGGAACACGAAGAACTGCGCCGCACGGTGCGCCATTTCGTCGACAAGGAGATCAACCCCCATGTCGACGAGTGGGAGAAGGCCGGCCGCTTCCCCATCCACGAGGTCTTCAGGAAGGCCGGCGCACTGGGCCTGCTGGGCATCTCCAAGCCGGAGCAGTTCGGCGGCATGGGCCTGGACTACAGCTACTCCATAGTCGCCGCCGAGGAGTTCGGCACCATCCACTGCGGCGGCATCCCCATGTCCATCGGCGTGCAGACCGACATGTGCACCCCGGCCTTGGCGCGCTTCGGTTCGGACGAATTGCGCGAGCAGTTCCTGCGTCCGGCCATCGCCGGCGAGCTGGTCGGCTGCATCGGCGTCTCCGAGGTCGGCGCCGGCTCCGACGTGGCCGGCCTGAAGACCCGCGCGCGCAAGGACGGCGACGACTACCTGATCGACGGCAGCAAGATGTGGATCACCAACGCGCCGTCGGCCGACTTCATCTGCCTGCTGGCCAACACCTCGGACGGCAAGCCCCACGCCAACAAGTCGCTGATCGTGGTGCCGATGGACAGCCCCGGCATCAGCCTCGGCCAGCCCCTGGACAAGCTCGGCATGCGCAGCTCGGAGACCGCCCAGGTGTTCTTCGACGGGGTGCGGGTACCGCAGCGCTACCGCATAGGGGCGGAAGGGTCTGGCTTCATGCTGCAGATGCTGCAGTTCCAGGAGGAGCGCCTGTTCGGCGCCGCCAACATGCTCAAGGGCCTGGAGCACTGCGTCGATGCCACCATCGACTACTGCAAGGAGCGCCGGACCTTCGGCAGCCCGCTGATCGACAACCAGGTCGTCCACTTCCGCCTGGCCGAGCTGCAAACCGAGATCGAGGCCCTGCGCGCCCTGGTGTACCAGGCCACCGAACTCTACGTCGCCGGCAAGGACGTCACCCGCCTGGCCTCCATGGCCAAGCTCAAGGCCGGCCGCCTGGGCCGCGAGGTCACCGACGCCTGCCTGCAGTACTGGGGCGGCATGGGCTTCATGTGGGACAACCCGGTGGCGCGCGCCTACCGCGACACCCGCCTGGTGTCCATCGGCGGCGGCGCCGACGAGATCATGCTCGGCATCATCTGCAAACTGATGGGCACCCTGCCGGGCAAGAACAAGGGCTGAGCAGCGTCTGGCCCCATCCTACGACCACCCTGCACGGGGACAAGACCATGGAACTACCGAACTGCGACACCCTGCTGCTGGAACGGATCGAGGGCGTGCTCCATATCACCCTCAACCGCCCGGACTGCCGCAACGCCATGAGCCTGGCCATGGTCACGGAGCTGCGTCGGGTGCTGCTCGCCGTGCGCGACGACCATGGCGTGCGCGCCCTGGTACTGCGCGGCGCCGGCGGCCACTTCTGCGCCGGCGGCGACATCAGGGACATGGCCGCGGCGCGCGCCAGCGGCGGCGAGGCCTACCGCGAGCTGAACCGCGCCTTCGGCAGCCTGCTGGAGCAGGCCCAGGCCCTGCCCCAGGTACTGCTGGTGGTGCTCGAGGGCGCGGTGCTCGGCGGCGGCCTCGGCCTGGCCTGCGTCTCGGACGTGGCGATCGCCGCCCAGGACGCCCAGTTCGGCCTGCCGGAGACCAGCCTGGGGGTGCTGCCGGCACAGATCGCCCCCTTCGTGGTGGCGCGCATCGGCCTGACCCAGGCCCGCCGCCTGGCCCTGACCGCCGCCCGTTTCGACGCCGGCGAGGCCCTGCGCCTGGGCCTGGTGCACTTCAGCGAGGCCGCCGGCGCAGCCCTGCAGCGGCGCCTGGACGAGACCCTGGCGCAGATCCGCCGCTGCGCGCCCGGCGCCACCGCGCGGACCAAGGCGCTGCTGCTGGCCAGTGGGCAGGAGCCCCTGGGGCGGCTGCTGGACGATGCCGCCGAACAGTTCGCCGAGGCGGTGACCGGCGCCGAAGGCGTCGAGGGCACCCTGGCCTTCATGCAGAAACGCAAGCCCGCCTGGGCGCAATAGACACCTCGAGGAGCGCCACGCATGCCCGCCTTCACCAAGATCCTGATCGCCAACCGCGGCGAAATCGCCTGCCGGGTGCTGCGCACCGCCCACGACCTGGGCTACCGCACGGTGGCGGTGTACAGCGAGGCCGACGCCGACGCCCGTCACGTGCAGCTGGCCGACGAGGCCCTGTGCATAGGCCCGGCGCCGGCGGCGCAGTCCTATCTGCAGATCGAGCGCATCATCGCCGCGGCGCGCAAGACCGGCGCCGACGCCATCCACCCCGGCTACGGCTTCCTCTCGGAGAACGCCGAGTTCGCCAGGGCCTGCAAGGCCGCTGGCATCGTCTTCATCGGCCCGAGCGTGGAAGCCATCCACCTGATGGGCAGCAAGCGCCTGGCCAAACTCGCCATGCTGGAGGCCGGCGTGCCCTGCATCCCCGGCTACCAGGGCGCAGCCCAGGACGACACGACCCTGGCCCGGGAGGCCGAGCGCATCGGCTACCCGCTGATGATCAAGGCCAGCGCCGGCGGCGGCGGCCGCGGCATGCGCCTGGTCGAAACCCCGAGCGAACTGGCCGCACAGCTGCGCAGCGCCCGCTCCGAGGCGCAGGGCGCCTTCGGCTCGGGCGAGCTGATCCTGGAGCGCGCCCTGCGTCAGCCGCGGCATGTCGAGGTGCAGGTGTTCGGCGACAGCCAGGGCAACATCGTCCACCTGTTCGAGCGCGACTGCTCGGTGCAGCGCCGCCACCAGAAGGTGGTCGAGGAGACGCCCTGCCCGGTGCTCGGCGCCGAGTTGCGCCAAGCCATGGGCGAGGCCGCGGTGCGGGCGGCGGCTTCGGTCGACTACGTCGGGGCCGGCACCGTGGAGTTCCTGCTGGATCAGAGCGGCGAGTTCTTCTTCCTGGAGATGAACACCCGCCTGCAGGTCGAGCATCCGGTGACCGAACTGGTCACCGGCCAGGACCTGGTGGCCTGGCAACTGCGCGTCGCCGAGGGCCAGGCGCTGCCGCTGCGGCAGCAGGACATCCGCCTGAACGGCCATGCCATGGAGGTGCGCCTGTACGCCGAGGACACGGCCGCCGGCTTCCTGCCACAGACCGGCCAGGTGCTGCGCTGGGAAACGCCGCAGCTGGATGGCATCCGCATCGACCACGGCCTGCTCGAAGGTCAGGCCGTCTCGCCCTTCTACGACCCTATGCTGGCCAAGCTCATCGCTCACGGCGCGACCCGCGAAGAGGCCCGGCGCAAGCTGCTGCGCGCGGTCGAGGACTGCGTGCTGCTGGGTGTCGGCGGCAACCAGCGCTTTCTCGCCAACCTGCTGAAACATCCCGAGTTCGTCGCCGGCAACGCCAGCACCGCCTTTATCGACCGGCACTTCGCCGACGATCCCAGCCTGAGCCCGCAAGCACCGAGCAGTGCCGAACTGGCCAGCGCCGCCGCCCTGCTCTATCAGGCCTCGGCCCTGGCTGCCGCGCACCAGGGCGGCCTGGCCGGCTGGCGCAATGCCGGCAACGCGCCCTGGCGCCTGCTGTTGCAACAGGGCGAACGCCGCTTCGCAGTGGCACTGAGCGTACTGGAGTCCGGCACCCGACCAGGGTTCGCCGCTCGCATCGGCGACGAGGAACTGCGGCTGCGCCTGCTCGCCGCCGACGGCCGCTGGGCCAGCCTGGAGCTGGACGGCATCCGTCGGCGCCTGGCCTATCATCAGGATGGCGCCAGGCTGTGGCTCTACGGCCAGGGCGGCAACCTGGAACTGCTGGACATCAGCCAGCAACCCGCCGGCGCCGCCGAGGGCGCGGCTTCAGGCACGCTGAAGGCGCCGATGGATGGCGCCATCGTCGAAGTACTGATAAGCGAGGGCGAGCGGGTCGCCAAGGGCCAGCTGCTGCTGGTGCTGGAGGCGATGAAGATGGAACACCCGGTGAAGGCCAGGCTCGACGGTAAGGTCCGCCGCGTGCAGGTGTGCCGCGGCGACCAGGTGAAGAGCCGGCAGCCGTTGATCGAGATCGAACCCGCTACTCCGGCCGAATGACGCCGAGGCGATCCAGACGGCTCAGGCCATAACGACGCGACAAGGAGACCCCACCATGTCACTGCAAGGCAAAACCCTGTTCATCACCGGCGCCAGCCGCGGCATCGGCCGCGAAATCGCCCTGCGCGCGGCGCGCGACGGCGCCAACCTGGTGATCGCGGCGAAAAGCGCCGAGGCCCATCCGAAACTGCCCGGCACCATCCACAGCGTCGCCGCCGAAGTCGAGGCCGCCGGCGGCAAGGCCCTGGCGCTGCAGCTGGACGTGCGCGACGAGGTCGCAGTCAAGGCCGCCATGGCCCGCGCCGCCGAGCACTTCGGCGGCATCGACGCGCTGGTCAACAACGCCGGGGCGATCAAGCTGCTGGGGGTGGAACAGCTCGAGCCCAAGCGCTTCGACCTGATGTTCCAGATCAACACCCGCGCGGTGATGGTCTGCAGCCAGGCCGCCCTGCCCTACCTCAAGCACAGCGGCAACGGCCATATCCTCAGCCTGTCGCCGCCACTCAGCCTGGACAGCAAGTGGTTCGCCCAGCACGGCCCCTACACGGTGACCAAGTACGGCATGAGCATGCTCACCCTGGGCATGCACGAGGAATTCAGGAAATACGGCATCAGCGTCAACTCGCTGTGGCCGCAGACCATGATCGCCACCGCCGCCATCGAGTTCGAGGTGGGCAGTCGCGAGGTGTTCAAGCGCGCCCGCACTCCGGCGATCATGGCCGACGCCGCCCACGCCATCCTCAGCAGCCAGGGGCGCAGCATCAGCGGGCGCCTGCTGGTCGACGAGCAGCTGCTGCGCGAACAGGGCCAGGGCGAATTCGACCACTACCGCTACGACCCGGACGGCGGGGCGCTGATCCCCGACCTGTTCCTCGACTGAGGGTGACCGACGCGACGGCGCGGGCGGCTAGCGTCTGAGTTCGAACTGCAGTTCGGCCCCTTCCAGCGAATTCCAGTCGCCCGCCTCCTCGGTGATCAGCCGGCCGCTGAGCTGAACGGGACCCGCCTCTGCCTTCGCCTCGAACAGGGGCGGCAGCAGCGGCGTGAGGCCATGCTCGCCCTCGCCTCCGGCATTGGCCTGCTCGAGCAACTCGGGAGGCACGCTGAGGTCCAGACTGGCGTGCGCGGGCGGCTCCGGCTCGGCTGTCCGGGCTGGCGCTGCGGCGTTGGCGGAGACGGACGGCGCCGGCGCCGTGGAGACGGGGGCGCGCACCGGCGGCACGGCATCCGGCTGCTCCCGCGCGGCCTGGGGGCGGCGACGGGGGCCGGCGACTGCTGCCCCGGCACGGGCACTTCCGCGGGGACGGGGCTTTTCGGCGGTGCGACCTTGGCCGGTTTGACTTCCGGCTCGCAGGCACTCAACAGGGGGATGAACAGGGCCAGAGCCAGGTAACGCATGACGCTCATGATCGCTCGAAGACAGGGCTGGTGAATGACGCCATGCTGGCCTGCCCGAGGCCGCCTGACAAGCGCGATTTTCCTTCACCGGCCGTTCTCGTCCGCCTCTTGCAGCCGCTCGAGCAGCGCCTCGATATCCAGCCGCGGATGCTCCCGCCGCAGCGCCTCGAGCCGCTCCGCGCCGCGCCGTGCTGACCCCGCGCACGCAGGTCGAGGACCTCGCGCAAGGCGGCCTGGGCACGGGCATCCGGGGCGGGCGCCGCGCCCTTGCCCGCAGCCGGCGCAGCGCCGCTCGGCGCCGGCTGCGCGACACTGTCGGCCTGCACCTCGGCCGCGGGAGACGCGAGGCGGGCGGACTCGGCCATGCTCCGCTTCGTGGCAGGCGCGGCCTGGCGCTGCAAGGCAGGGGCCGCCGGCATCGGGCTGGCGAACTGCGCGGGCGCCCGCTCCAGGGTCTTCAGGCTCAGGCTCAAGCCCAGTCCCAGGGCCGCGACACTGCCCAGGGCCAGGCTCCAGCGCAGTCCCGTGGCATGACCGAACAGCCACCTCTGCAGACGCGCCAAGCGCCCCACGGGACTGCGCCGGCGCTCGGCCTGCTCCCGGGCGGCGGCGAGGATCCGGGCGTCCAGGGCGGCCGGCGGCTCCTGCTCCTGATGCCTGCGGTAGTGTTGCAACAACTGCTCGTCGGCCGCTGAGGGCTCGGTCTGCCGGTCTTTCATGCGGATACCTCTTCGGCCGCGGCGGGGTCGGCCAACAGCCGGCGCAACTTCTGCAGGGCGTAGCGCAGGCGGCTCTTCACCGTCTCCGCCGGGGTGCGGGTCAGCTCGGCGATCTCCTGCAGCTCCAGCTCGCCCTGGGCGCGCAACAGGAACACCTCGCGCTGCTCGGCCGGCAGGTCGTCCAGCGCCCGCTGCAGGCGCTGGCGATCGCGACTCAGGCCGAACTGCTGCTCGGGGTCGCCCTGCTCGCCGGGCCGCTCGTGCAGCCGTTCGTCGTAGGTCTCCTGCAGCCCCTGACGCTTGCCGTGCTTGCGCCAGTGGTCGATCAGGCGGTTGCGGGCGATCTGGTACAGCCAGGTCTTGAACAACACCCGCTCGCGCTGCAACGAATCGCTGCGCACCAGGCTCAGCCAGGTGTCCTGGAAGATTTCCTCGGCCAGCGTCGGGTCGCCGCACAGGCCGCAGAGGAAACGGAACAGGCCGAGGCGATGGCGCTGGTACAGCAGCGCGAAGGCCTCGGCATCGCCCTGCCGGTAACGGCGCAGCAGGGCGGCGTCGTCATCGGCTGGGGCAGTGGGCTTGTCAGTCACACTCAGTCGACCTTGGCAGTGGGTGGCGGGGACGGGAGCGCTGGAGCTTGCAGGCTCCGGGCCAGTTCCACCAGCTGGACGAATTCGCTGCGCAGGCCGAAGCGATCCTCGCCCCTGGCGCTGCGCGCCAGGTCGGCCGTGGCGGCCAGGTCGAAGTCGCCGGTGTAGCGGCCGCCGCTGAGCTGCTGGGCGAAGGCCGCCACCGCCGCGGCGAAGCGCAGGTCCTCGCTGGCCGCGGCGAGGCTCGCACCGGGCCGGGCCCGGACCGGCACTTCCAGCAGGCGGCTGCGCGCCGCCTGTGGCGCCTTGTAGCGGATGCGCAACCAGGCCAGCTCGCCCGACTTGCCGGCGGCCTCGACGCCGGGCTGCCGGTAACGCAGCGGCCCCAGCCACCCCTGCTGGCCCACCGGCACTATCTCGTAGAGCGCGGTGACGCTGTGCCCGGCGCCGATTTCGCCGGCATCGACCTTGTCGTTGGCGAAGTCCTCGCGGCGCAGCGCGCGGTTCTCGTAGCCCAGCAGGCGGTACTCGGCGACCTGGGCCGGGTTGAACTCGAGCTGAAGCTTCACGTCCCGGGCCACCACCGACAGGGTCGAGCTGAGCTGCTCGACCAGCACCTTGCGCGCCTCGCGCAGGTTGTCGATATAGGCGTAGTTGCCGTCGCCGGCATCGGCCAGCTGCTCCATCAGCTGCTCGTTGTAGTTGCCGGTGCCGAAGCCCAGGGTGGTCAGGGAGATGCCGGTCTTGCGTTTGTCGGCGGCCAGCGCCTTGAGCGTGGCGAAGTCGCTGATGCCGACATTGAAGTCGCCGTCGGTGGCCAGCAGGATGCGATTGATGCCGCCGCCAACGAAGCCCTGCTGGGCCTGCTGGTAGGCCAGCTGGATGCCCGACTCGCCGGCCGTCGAGCCGCCGGCCCGCAGCTGTTCGATGGCGGCGCGGATACCGGCCTTGTCCGAGCCGGCCGTGGACGGCAGCACCAGCCGCGACTCACCGGCATAGGCCACCAGTGCCACCCTGTCCTCGGCGCGCAGCTGCTCGACCAGCAGCTTGAGGGTGCTCTGCACCAGGGGCAGGCCTTCGCGGCGGTCCATCGAGCCGGACACGTCCACCAGAAACACCAGGTTGGCCGGCGGCAACGCCGCTACCGTCAGGTCGGCAGCCTTGATCGCGATGCGCAACAGCAGGCTGTGGGGATTCCAGGGCGTCGTCGCCAGCTCGGTGTCCACGCCGAACGGGACGTCCCCTCGCGGCGCGGGATAGGCATAGGGGAAGTAGTTGACCAGTTCCTCCAGGCGCACCGCCTCGGCCGGTGGCAGTTGGCCCTGATTGAGGAAGCGACGGACGTTGGCGTAGCCGCCGGTGTCCACGTCGATGCTGAAGGTCGACACCGGCGCCTCGGCCACCGCCTGCACCGGATTGCCCGCGAGACGCTGGTAGCGCTCGCGGTGCTCCTCGCGATAGGCCGGCGGCAGTGCGTCGCCCGGGGGCGCCGCGGGCAGCCTGGCGAGCTCTGCCGCCGGGGGCGCGTAGGCTGGGCCCGCGACCTTCCTGCCGCTGGGTTGCGCCAGCGCGGCCTGCGCCAGGCTAGTGGCTTGGCGATCCGCCGGCGCCACGCGCGGCGTCTCCGGCTGGGTGGCATTGCAGGCCCCCAGCAACAGCAGCAGGGCGGCACCGAAGCCCTGTACCAGGGGGGGCGGGACAGCTGTGAATGGCCTGGACATGGTCCATCTCCTCGGGACGAATGAACTCTTCGTCCGAGTAGACGCAGCGAACCGCCGCTTCGGGTTAGCCCGCGGCAGCATTCCTTATCGGCTGCCGGCTTCCTGGCACAACTGACTGGCCAGCATGCCCAGGGTCATCAGCGCCCGCTCGGCCTCGCGGGTCCAGGGAATGCCGCAGTTCAGACGTACGCAGTGGTTGAACTGCTCGGTGTTGCTGAAGATCAACCCGGGCGCGATGCTGATGCCCTGCTGCAGGGCGCGCACGTGCAGCTCCTTGGTGTTGACCCGCACCGGCAGACTGACCCAGAGAATGAAGCCGCCGCCCGGCCGGGTGATCTGCGTGCCCTCGGGAAAGTGCTGCTGCACCGCCAGCTGGAAGGCGCTGAGGTTCTTGCGGTATTCCTGGCGGATATAGCGCAGGTGGCGGTCGTAGCCGCCGTTCTCCAGGTAGGCCGCCACCGCCATCTGCGTCACGCTGCACGCCGAATGGGTGCTGAAGGTCTGCAGGCGCTGGATCTCGTCCTGGTACTTGCCGGCGACGATCCAGCCGATGCGCACCCCCGGCGACAGGGTCTTGGAGAAGCTCGAGCAGTACAGCACGCGACCCTCGCGATCCTGGGACTTGAGCGCCTTGGTCGGCCCCTGCTCGAACATCAGCTCGCCGTAGATGTCGTCCTCGACGATCTGGATATCGAAGTCCCCGGCCAGGCGCAGCAACTGCTTCTGGCGCTCCTCGGGAATGGTGCCGCCCAGGGGGTTGCTCAGCCGCGCGGTCAATACCAGGGTCCTGATCGGCCACTGGCTGGCGGCCAGCTGCAGCGCCTCCAGGCTGATGCCGGTGGTCGGGTCGCTGGGAATCTCGATGACCTTCAGGCCGAGCAGATCGGCCAGCTGCAGCAGGCCGTAGTAGGTCGGTGACTCGGCGGCGATCAGGTCGCCGGGCCGGGTCAGCACGCGCAGCGACATCTGCAGGGCATCGACGCAGCCATGGGTGATCACCACCTCGGAAGGATCGACCACCACGCCGGCATCGCGCATGCGGATCGCCACCTGGCGCCGCAACGGCTCGAAGCCGGGGCTGAACATGTAGCTGAAGGCCCGCGGGCTTTGAAAACGGGTGACCTTGGCCAGCTGCTGGTGCAGGGCACGCACCGGCAGGTAGTCGACATGCGGCACCGCCGCGCCGAAGGGGAACACCCCTTCGCGCCGCGACTCGGTGAGTATCTGGTTGATGATGCTGCTGCGGGTGACCAGGCTGGGCCGCTCGACCCGGGCGATATCGGGGGTCGGCGCGGTCAGGGCAGGCGTCTGGTGCACGTAGAAGCCGGACTGCGGACGCGCGCGGATCAGCCCCTGGTCCTCCAGGTTGGCGTAGGCCTGCAACACCGTCGCATGGCTGACGCTGAGCTGCGCGCTCATCTTGCGCACCGACGGCACACGCTCGCCAGGTTGATAGACGCCGCGACGGATGTCTTCGGCCAGTTGCTGAGCAATACGCTGATAGAGCAACAGATTGGTCATGATCGCCTTCCCGCCTGCCTGAACCGTAACAGTAACCCAGAGCCCGGAAAAAGCACCGGTACAGATAGACGAATTCTGCCCGATACACCGCCGATACGCCAGAAACTGTATTGGACCCATCCAGCCCAGGGAAAACTGTTGCGGCGATGGCAGTCCGCATAAAAAAGCCCCGGCGCCTGACAGCGACCGGGGCGGCTTCCATCCGGACGTATCAGCGGTTGGCGCCCAGGCGACCCTGCTCGTCGGAAAACACGATCTCGACCCGGCGATTCTGCGCCCGGCCCTTGGCCGAGGCGTTCTCCGCCACCGGGAAGCCTTCGCCGTGGCCCTGCACCTCGATGCGCTTGGCATCGATGCCCAGGTCGACCAGCACGTCGGCCACCGTCTGCGCCCGTGCGCGCGACAGCTCGAGGTTCTCCTGGCGGTCGCCGCTGCTGTCGGTATAACCCTCGATGCGCACCACCCGCCGCGGGTTGAGCTGGAGGAACTGCACCAGCTTGAGCACCGTACGGTTGGCCGAAACATTGAGGTCGGCGTGGCCGGCATCGAACAGCACATCACCCAGGGTCATCACCAAACCGCGCTCGGTCTCGGTGGTTGCCAGGCTGACCATCTGCTCCTCCAGCCACTGGCTCTGCCCCTGGATGCTCAGCAGCTTGGCCTCGCGCAGCGCCAGCTGCAGGCGCTGGCGCTCCAGCTCGAGCTTGGCGGCCCGCTCCTGATTGAGGCTGAGGGCGCTCTTTTGTCCGGCGATATCGCTGTAGCGCTGGCTCAGGTAGGCGTAATGGGCGACGTCGTCGGCGCTGCCCCAGTAGCTGGACAGGCGATCGGCGCGCGCCAGGGATTCGCCGGCGCGAATCACGTCCTTGGCCGCGCTGCGCAGCACGCCAGGATCCTCCTTCACCGTCTGGAAGCTCAGGCGCGCGGCCTCCAGCGCCTCGCCGTCGTGCGGCTGGAGGCCGGCGCAACCGCCCAGGGCCAGGGTCAGCGCGGCAGCGGCGGCCAGGGTTGCTCGACGCTTCATTGCAGATCCCCCAGCTGATGGCGCAGGCGATTGATGCGCTTGCTCAGTTCGGCCAGCTGCTCCTGGCTCTTCGCAGTCAGCACCCGGGCTTCGGCCAGGCGCGCATCCAGCTCGGCCTGTTCGGCCAGCACCCTAGCCTGCTTGAACGCCTCGTCGGCCATGGCCGCCTGGGCCTGGCGCAGCTTGTCCTCGGCCTGAGCCAGTTCGGGCACCTGCTCGTCGGCCCCCACGGCCCGGGCCTGGGAGACCGCCTGTTCGCTCAGGCGCAGTTGTTCGAGGGGGGGCGGATCGCTGACGCAGGCGGTCAAGGCCAGCAGCACCAGAGCGGCGCTGAAAAGTCGATGAGTCACTGTTCGTTCCTACGGATTCGTGGCACTGGCAGGCTGCAACTGCTGCGCCTTCCAGCGCTGCACATTGCGCTGAAGAAGGGCTTCCGGCACGCCGGCGGCGGTCAATTCTGTCATTTTTTTCGCCAGCTGTCCGCGCAGCCAGGGATCGTTGCAGGCCGAGTTGTGCGACAGCGCAAGGTACAGCCCCTCGCTACGGATCGCTGGCTGCAGGGCCAGCAGGTCGTCCTGCAGGCCCAGGGTATGGGCCAGCGCATCGGCGGGCTCGCGCTCGTGCAGCACGTAATCGACTTCGCCGAGCATCAGCTTCTGCAGCAGCTGGGTCAGCGTGCCCCCCTGCTCCAGGTTCAGGTTGGCCTTGGCATAGCGATTGAAGGACACCCCGAAATCCTTGCCGACCGCCGCCCCGCGGCGCTCGCGCAGGTCGGCCCATTCGATATAGGGAAAACTGGCGATATTGCGCACCCAGACCACATCGGCCCGACTGAAGGGCGCGGGATGCACGTAGTCCAAAGCCTCCAGATCGCCCAGGCTCAGCGCAGCCCCGGCCAACAGGTCGATGCGACCGCTGCGTACCTCATCCTTGGCCTTGTCCCAGGAGCTGCTGTGCAGTACATCGATGCGCACGCCCAGCTCCTCGCCCAGCCGGGCGAGCAAATCCGCCTGGGCGCCGATCAGCTGCTGCGGTTTCTGCGGGTCGCGCCACATGAAGGGCGGGTAATCGGGATGACCGCTGGCGACCAGGCGCTCGCATTTGCCGGCGGCCGACGCCAGGGCTGGCATCGCCAACAGGCTGACGAGCAGCAGGCAGGACTTCAGGAAAGGACGTTCGAGCATTCGATGGGTCTCGGTTCACGTTCGATGGAGCGGCCCATCGCGGCGACGGGCCCGGGCCGGGCTTCCATGCTAGCTTAGCGGCAGCGCAATAATATTTCGCGATAAGGACATGGCATGAAAAAACTCTTTCTCGCTCTGGTGCTGCTGCTCGCCACGGGCGCCGGGGTGCTCTACGGCTTTCCCGCCACCCTGCTGGCCAGCATGCAGTGGCTGGAGCAGCGGGCCGCCGGCCTGTCCCATGAGCGCGTGGAAGTCGCCGATCTTAGCATCCATTACTACCGGGGCGGCCCGCGCGACGGCCAGACCATCCTGATGATTCACGGCTTCGGTGCCGACAAGGACAACTGGCTGCGCTTCGCCCGCCCCCTGACCGAGCGCTTCCAGGTGATCGCCCTGGACCTGCCGGGCTTCGGCGACAGCAGCAAGCCGAACGCCAGCTACGACGTCGGCACCCAGGCCGAACGCGTCGCCAGCTTCGTTCAGGCGCTGGACATCGACCGCCTGCATCTGCTCGGCAACTCCATGGGCGGCCATATTGCCGCCCTCTACGCCGCCCGCTACCCACAGCGGGTGAGTTCCCTGGCCCTGTTCGCCAACGCCGGCATCGACGCCCCGGTGAAGAGCGAGCTGATCGCACGCCTGGAAAGCGGCGCGACCAATCCGCTGCTGGTGCAGAAGCCCGCGGACTTCGAGCGCCTGCTCGACTTCGTGTTCGTCGAGCCGCCGCCACTGCCCGCCCCCCTCAAGCGCTACCTGGCCGAGCGCGCCGTCGACAACAGCACGCATCACCAGCAGGTGTTCACCCAGCTGATCGAGCGCTACATCCCGCTGGAACCGGAGCTGCCGAAGATCAAGGCGCCGACCCTGCTGCTCTGGGGCGCACGCGACCGCGTGCTGGACGTCTCCAGCATCGAGGTGATGCGACCGCTGCTGCGACGGTCCAGCGTGGTCATCATGGAAGACCTCGGCCACGCCCCGATGATCGAGCGCCCCCAGGAAACGGCCGGCCACTACCTGAGCTTTCTGGATGGCATCGCGGATGCGGAGGACTGAGGCGCGGCGCCCGCCGGACAACAAAAAACCCGCTCGATGAGCGGGTTTTTTGTGAGCGCGGAAAGTGGCTTACACCAGCTTTTCCAGCTCCGGGATGGCCTCGAACAGGTCGGCGACCAGACCGTAGTCGGCCACCTGGAAGATCGGCGCCTCCTCGTCCTTGTTGATCGCGACGATCACCTTGGAGTCCTTCATACCCGCCAGGTGCTGGATCGCGCCGGAGATGCCGACGGCGATGTACAGCTGCGGCGCGACGATCTTGCCGGTCTGACCGACCTGCATGTCGTTCGGCACGAAGCCGGCGTCGACCGCGGCGCGCGAGGCGCCGACCGCGGCGCCGAGCTTGTCGGCCAGGGCGTACAGGTGCTTGAAGTTGTCGCCGTTCTGCATGCCGCGACCGCCGGAAATGACGATCTTGGCGGCTGTCAGCTCCGGACGATCGGACTTGGCCAGCTCCTCGCCGACGAAGGCGGATGTGCCGGCATCGGCCGAACCGCTCACAGCCTCGACGGCAGCGGAGCCGCCTTCGGCGGCAGCGGCATCGAAACCGGTGGCCCGTACGGTGATCACTTTCACCGATGCAGAGGACTGCACGGTGGCGATGGCGTTGCCGGCGTAGATCGGCCGCTTGAAGGTATCGGCGCTCTCGACGGCGATGATCTCGGAGATCTGGTCGACGTCCAGCTGGGCAGCGACGCGCGGCAGGATGTTCTTGCCGTTGCTGGTGGCGGCGGCCAGGATGTGGCTGCAGCCCTTGCCCAGTTCGGCTACCAGCGGTGCGACGTTCTCCGGCAGCTGGTGCTCGTAGGCGGCGTTGTCGGCGACCAGGACCTTGGCCACACCGGCGATCTTGGCCGCGGCTTCGGCAGCGGCGCCGCAGCCAGCGCCGGCAACCAGGATGTGGATGTCGCCACCGATCTTCTGCGCAGCAGCGACGGTGTTCAGGGTGGCAGGCGCCAGAGCGGCATTGGTGTGTTCAGCGATAACCAGGATAGTCATTTAGATTACCTTCGCCTCGTTCTTCAGTTTCTCGACCAGTTCAGCCACGGACTTGACCTTGATGCCGGCGCTGCGGGCAGCCGGCGCTTCGACTTTCAGGGTCTTGACGGTGGAGGCGGTGGAAACGCCCAGGGCGTCCGGGGTGACCACTTCCAGGGGCTTCTTCTTGGCCTTCATGATGTTCGGCAGCGACGCGTAGCGCGGCTCGTTCAGGCGCAGGTCGGTGGTGACGATCGCCGGCAGGTTCAGCGCGACGGTCTGCAGGCCGCCGTCGATTTCGCGGGTGACGTTGACCTTATCGCCAGCCACTTCCACCTTGGAGGCGAAGGTGCCCTGGGCATAGCCGGTCAGGGCACCGAGCATCTGCCCGGTCTGATTGTTGTCGCTGTCGATGGCCTGCTTGCCCATGATCACCAGCTGCGGCTGCTCCTTGTCGACCACGGCCTTGAGCAACTTGGCCACGGCCAGGGAGTTCAGCTCGTCGCCGGACTCGACCAGGATGGCGCGATCGGCACCCAGGGCCAGGGCGGTGCGCAGCTGCTCTTGAGCTGCGGTCGGGCCGATCGACACGACGACGATTTCGCTCGCCACGCCCTTCTCTTTCAGGCGTACGGCTTCTTCCACGGCGATTTCGCAGAAGGGGTTCATCGACATCTTGACGTTGGCAAGATCAACGCCGCTGTTGTCCGCCTTGACGCGAACCTTGACGTTGTAGTCGACCACTCGTTTGACAGCTACAAGAACCTTCATGGATTCCTCGTTACTCTCCGGTGAATAGGAATGTCGCCAAAGCGAACATGGCGGGTGATGCCAGTCGGCCGGAACCGATCTCTAGCCCAGACGGCGAGCGCAAAACCGCCCGTATCTTGACCGCAGGACCTAGGCGGGTCAATACAACGGACCGGCCTGGCCCCTGCCGTGTAGTAAGATTCTACCAGCCCTACAGAAAATTCAAACAAACGTTTGTATTGGACCGACAGGAGGGTGTAGATATAATGCCCGCGCATCGCCCAGGGAACGAGCCTGATCGTCAAATAAAACTAGAGAGCCTTGAGTAGGAGATAGCCTGTGGAACGCGAGTTTATGGAATTCGACGTCGTCATCGTCGGCGCCGGTCCTGCCGGATTGTCCGCCGCCTGCCGACTGAAGCAGAAAGCCGCCGAAGCGGGTAAGGAAATCAGCGTCTGCGTGGTCGAGAAAGGCTCCGAGGTCGGCGCCCACATCCTCTCCGGCGCGGTATTCGAACCCCGCGCCCTGAACGAGCTGTTCCCCGACTGGAAGGCGCTCGGCGCACCGCTGAACACCCCGGTCACGCGCGACGATATCTACCTGCTGAAGAACGCCGAGAAGGCCAGCCGCATTCCCGACCTGTTCGTGCCCAAGACCATGCACAACCAGGGCAACTACATCATCTCCCTGGGCAACCTGTGCCGCTGGCTGGCCCAGCAGGCCGAGAACCTCGGCGTGGAGATCTACCCGGGCTTCGCCGCCCAGGAAGCGCTGATCGACGAGAACGGCGTGGTGCGCGGCATCGTCACCGGCGACCTGGGGGTCGACCGCGAAGGCAACCCGAAAGAGGGCTACTACACCCCCGGCATGGAATTGCGCGCCAAATACACCCTGTTCGCCGAGGGCTGCCGCGGCCACATCGGCAAGCAGCTGATCCAGAAGTACAACCTGGACAGCGAGGCCGACGCCCAGCACTACGGCATCGGCATCAAGGAAATCTGGGACGTCGACCCCGCCAAGCACGAACAGGGCCTGGTGGTGCACACCGCCGGCTGGCCGCTGTCGCTGGTGGACAGCGAGAACACCGGCGGTTCCTTCCTCTATCACCTGGAAAACAACCAGGTGGTGGTCGGCCTGATCGTCGACCTGTCCTACAGCAACCCGCACCTGTCGCCATTCGACGAGTTCCAGCGCTACAAGCACCACCCGGTTATTGCCCAATACCTGGAAGGCGGCAAGCGCGTGGCCTATGGCGCTCGCGCCATCTGCAAGGGCGGCCTGAACTCGCTGCCGAAGATGGTCTTCGCCGGCGGCGCGCTGATCGGCTGCGACCTCGGCACCCTCAACTTCGCCAAGATCAAGGGCAGCCACACCGCCATGAAGTCCGGCATGCTGGCCGCCGAAGCGGTGGCCGATGCGCTGTTCGCCGGCAGCGAAGGTGGCGACCAGCTGACCGGCTACGTCGAGGCGTTCAAGACCAGTTGGCTGTATGACGAACTGTTCCGCAGCCGCAACTTCGGCGCGGCGATCCACAAGTTCGGCGTGCTGGGCGGCGGCGCCTTCAACTACATCGACCAGAACCTGTTCGGCGGCAAGATCCCCTTCACCCTGCACGACACCAAGCCGGACCATGCCTGCCTGAAGAAGGCCAGCGAAGCGCAGAAGATCGCCTACCCGAAACCGGACGGCAAGCTCAGCTTCGACAAGCTCAGCTCGGTATTCCTCTCCAACACCAACCACGAAGAGGAACAGCCCTGCCACCTGAAGCTCAGCGACCCGAGCATCCCGATCGCCCAGAACCTGCCGCTCTACGATGAACCGGCGCAACGCTATTGCCCGGCCGGCGTGTACGAGGTGGTGACCCAGGAGGATGGCGAGAAGCGCTTCCAGATCAACGCGCAGAACTGCGTGCACTGCAAGACCTGCGACATCAAGGACCCGGCACAGAACATCACCTGGGTCGCGCCGGAAGGCACCGGCGGACCGAACTACCCCAACATGTAACGACTAAAAAGGCTCCTTCGGGAGCCTTTTTCATGTTGACCCACGGCGCGCCAGCTTGGCCCGAGGCTACTCCGGTTGCGGGGCTATAGGAAAGAACACGCCCGCGCTCCACACCCCCAGCCAGGTCCGGCCATCCATCTCGCGCGGCACGGCCAGTTCGACCAGCTGATAAAACACATTGCGGTGGATCAAGGCCTCCAGGTTGGCGCGCACATGCACGTAGGGCGCAGGCTCCTGGGTCTGGGCATCCAGCTCGACCCGCAGCGGATGCTCCGCATCCGCCGTCACCTCGTCCTCGACGCTGGTGGTGAAGTGCAGCACCTGCGCCTCGCCCTCTCCGGCCACCCGCAGACCGACCGCGACGAAAGGCGCATCGTCGACCCGGATACCGACCTTCTCCACCGGGGTCACCAGGAAGTAGTCGTCGCCATCGCGGCGGATGATGCTCGAGAACAGCTTGACCATCGGCTTGCGCCCGATCGGCGTGCCCATGTAGAACCAGCTGCCGTCCCGGGCGATGCGCATGTCGATGTCACCGCAAAAGTCCGGATTCCACAGGTGCACCGGTGGCAAGCCCTTGGCCTTGCCCTGGGGAATCTGCGCCAGCAGGTCGCCGGCCTTGCCTGGATCACTCATAAACGCTCCTCAGCGACCGACCCCGAGCAGGCTGCGGGCGTAGTCATGCAGCGGCGGGCCGATCAGGTCTTGCGGTTGGGCATCGTAGAAGGTCAGAAAACCGCCGCGACTGCGGATGCGCGCGGTATCGACCAGGTAACGGGTATTGGTCTCGATCAGCATCAGCTGAATCACGCTGCGGTCCGTACCGAGCCGGTCCAGCGCCTCCTGATCGGCCCACTCGTCGGTCGTGCCGATGCGATCGTCGCTATAGGCGAAGCGACTGTACAGCAGATAATGCGCCCCGGCCTCCCGCGCCTGGCCCATGGCCTCTTCCAGGCCGGCGGGCGCCCGGGCCCGACGGACCATGGGAAAGTACTCGACGAAACCCTTGAAGGCCTCCTCGGCCACCACATTCGGTCTTGGGTAGCCGTGGCCCGGCGGCACGAAGTGGCCCTGGGCGATGTAGATGAAGGAGTCCTGCTGCAGGCGGCGCGAGGCCATGCGCTCGGTGCGGCCGTGGTCGAGTACGCCGGCATCGCGCAGATGGTATTCGGCCCCGTCGGCCAGGTCGCTGACCTTCATGCAGCCGCCCAGGGCCAGCAGCATCGGCAACAGCATCAGACTTCGCATCACCTTCCTCCCGTGGCCGGCGACGATAAACCGGCAGATGGCACTGCGATGCAGGTTCTGCGCCACAACACCGCCGGTAATCGACGACCGGCACCTAGCCGCCGATGATCTTCATGATCGTCGCGCCACCGGAGAAGGCCACCTCCTGCTTGTCGCCGAGCGCCTTGACCAGCAGCCGCTGCAGCGCCGGCAGCGCCTGGTGGCGTGGCTTGTCCAGCAGATCGCCGACGTAGTGGCGGTTGCTCGAGGACAGGCAGCCGTGCAGCCAGCCGGTGGAGGACAGGCGCAGGCGCGAGCAGGTCCGACAGAACGGCACACTCTCGTTGGCGATCACCCCGAAGAACCCCCGACCGGGGATCTCGTAACGCAGCGCGGTGGCATCCACCGGTGCGTCGGCCTGGACGAAGCCGTGACGCTCGCCGATCAGCGCCAGCAACTCGGGCATGCCGACGAACTGCTGGAGGAAGCCGTTGCCGTCACGGGCCAGGTGCCCCATGCGCATCAACTCGATGAAGCGCAGCTCGAAGCCGCGCTCCAGGCAGTACTCCAGCAGCGGCAGGACCTGGTCGAGGTTCTGCCCGCGCAGCGGCACCATGTTGACCTTGATCTTCAGCCCGGCCGCCCGCGCCTCGTCCATACCCGCCAGCACGCTGGCCAGGTCGCCGCCCCGGGCGATGGCGCGGAACGCGCCGGCATCGAGGGTATCCAGGGACAGGTTGAGACGGCGGATGCCGCACTCCAGCAGCAGCGGCAGCTTGCGCGAGAGCAGCTGACCGTTGCTGGTCAGGCTGATATCGGCCAGGCCGAGCCGCCCAACGCCCCGCAGGAAGGTCTCCAGCTTGGGGCTGACCAGCGGCTCGCCGCCGGTGATACGCAGCCGCTCGATGCCGGCGGCCTCGATCAGATAGGCCACCCCGCGTACCAGGGCGTCGGCGGACAACTCATCCTGGGCCGCCACCAGGCGCTTGCCATCAGGCACACAATAGGTACAGGCGTAATTGCAGGCCGCGGTCAGGCTGACCCGCAGGTTGCGAAAGCGTCTGCCTTGGCGATCAACGATCATGGAAGGCTCCGGCGATTGATGCCCCGAGTATATCGCCGCACAGGGGGACGACACATATGCCGCACGCGCTATTGACCGGCCGAATAACGTCACCCGGCGGGCGTTTCACCGTCGCGCTTGCGCTTGTTGCCCATGCGCACGCCGATATCCATGAGGAACTGGAAGAAACCCTCCTGATCCTCCAGCACGTTGCTCCAGAACGGCGAGTGGTAGAGCGCCACCGCACCGTGCACCAGGGCCCAGGCGGCGCAGTAGTGGAAGTACGGCGGGACGTCCTCCAACTTGCCTTCGGCGATCCGCCCCTTGATCAACTGGGTCAGGCGCTCGAAGTTGGACGCGCGGATCTTGTGCAGCTGCTCGACCATCTCCGGAACCTGGTTGCCCTTGACCACCTTCTCCTCCAGGCGGTCGAACAACCGGTAACGCTGCGGATCGCGCATGCGGAACTCGAAGTAGGCGCGCGACAACGCCTCCTTGTCGCGATCCACGTCGGCCGAGTGCAACAGCTCGTTCAGGTCGCGCTCGTAGTCGAGCATCAGGCGCAGGTAGATCTCCGCCTTGGACTTGAAGTGCTTGTAGATGGTGCCTTTGCCGATGCCGACCGCGTCGGCAATCATCTCGACGGTCACGCTGTCTTCGCCCTGCTCCAGGAACAATTTCAGCGCGGTATCGAGAATTTCCTGCTCGCGACGACGAAACTCACGGACCTTACGGGGTTCTTTCTGCATACAAGGACTAAGAGATCAAAAATCGAAGCGAGCTATTATGCCTATCTAGCGTCAAATTGCACGGATCATCCGACCATGTATGCCATTCGTGATGAGTTTCCCCAGGTCGCCGGCTTGCGCTACCTGAACCATGCCGCAGTCGCCCCCTGGCCGCGTCGCGCGGTAGCCGCCGTGGGCCGCTTCGCCGAGCAGAACGCCCGCCACGGCGCCCGCGACTACCCGCTCTGGCTGCAGGTGGAGAACAGCCTGCGCGAGCGCCTGGCGCGCCTGCTCAACGCACCGAGCAGCGCCGACATCGCCCTGGTCAAGAACACCTCTGAGGCACTGTCCTTCGTGGCCTTCGGCCTGGACTGGAAACCGGGCGACCAGGTGGTGATCAGTGACGAGGAATTCCCCTCCAACCGCGTGGCCTGGGAGGCGCTTAGGCCGCAGGGCGTGGAAGTGCTGCAGATCGGCCTGCACGGCAAAGACCCCGAGGCCAGGCTGCTCGCGGCCTGCGGTCCGCGCACGCGCCTGCTGGCGATCAGCGCGGTGCAGTACGCCAGCGGCCTGCGCCTCGACCTCGAACGCCTCGGCCACGGTTGCCGCCAGCGCGGCGTGCTGTTCTGCGTCGATGCGATCCAGCAGCTCGGCGCCCTGCCCTTCGACGTGCAGAGCGGCCAGTGCGACTTCGCCATGGCCGACGGGCACAAATGGTTGCTCGGCCCGGAAGGCCTGGGCGTCTTCTATTGCCGCAGCGAACTGCGCGAACAGCTGAGGCTGCATGAATACGGCTGGCACATGCTCGAGCACCCCGGCGACTACCAGCGCAAGGACTGGCAGGTAGCCAGAAGCGCCCGCCGCTTCGAGTGCGGCAGCCCCAACATGCTCGGCGCCATGGCCCTGGAAGCCAGCCTGTCGCTGCTCGAGGAGGTCGGCATGGAGGACGTGGGGCGGGCCGTTCAGGAGCGCACCCAATGGCTGCTCGAGGGTCTGGCCGGGCTTCCCGGCCTCAGCCTGCACAGTCCGCGCAACCCGGCGCGGCGCGCCGGCATCGTCACCTTCAGCCTGGCCGGCTGGAACAATCAGGCGCTGTACGACCGACTGAGGCGTGAACAGGTCATCTGCGCCCAGCGCGGCGGCGGCATCCGCCTGTCGCCACACTTCTACAGCGAAGGCCGGATAATCGAGGAAACCCTGCTGCTGTTGCACCGCCTGGCGGCGGCTTGAGAACTCAACAGATGCCCCGGTATTCCAAATCTGTTTAAAAAGGCGCCGAACCGCGGTGGACGATCGGGAATCTTCGCCAATACTAAGAGGTACTGGTGCGTGGCATCTCCCCCCAAGTGCCCCGCCAGGCAAGGTACCGTGGACCGCGTACCTTGATTTACTCCTAATGGTCTTAACCCGGATTCATCCCCCAGAACCCGGGTTTTTTTTGCCCGGGCCCCGGGCAGCTAGCCGCCTCCCGCTCTCCGACTAAGCGACCCGCGCCAGCGGGAACAGACGCTTGAAGTTGGCGGTGGTCTGCTCGGCCAGGGCCTCGAAACTCACGCCACGCAGAACGGCCAGGTACTCGGCCACCTCGCGCACGTATTCAGGCAGGTTGGGCTTGCCACGATACGGCACCGGGGCCAGGTAGGGCGAGTCGGTCTCCACCAGCAGGCGGTCGGCCGGCACCTGGCGGGCGACTTCACGCAACGCCTCGGCATTGCGGAAGGTGACGATGCCGGACAGGGAGATATAGAAACCCAGATCCAGCGCCGCCTTGGCCATCGCCCAATCCTCGGTGAAGCAGTGCAGCACGCCGGCTTGCGGCAACGCGGCCTCGCGCAGCAGCGCCAGGGTGTCGGCACGCGCCTCGCGGGTGTGCACGATCACCGGCTTGCCGCTGAGCCGGGCGGCTTGCAGGTGCAGGCGGAACGCCTGCTGCTGGGCCTGTGCGGCCTGCGGCTCGTAGTGATAGTCCAGCCCGGTCTCGCCGATGGCCACCACATGGGGATGATTGAGCTCGGCCAGCAGCCAGTCCAGGGCGGGCGCCGCGCCAGGCTGCAGATCCAGCGGGTGCACACCCACCGAGCAGTCGACGTCGGCGTAGCGCTCGGCCAGCCCCCTGACCGCCGCGGCATTGTCGGCACTCACGCCAATACAGAGAAAATGCCCGACGCCGCGCGCCCGGGCAGCCTCCAGCGCCGCATCGAGCGATCCGTTGTGGGCGGCCAGATCGAGGCGGTCGAGGTGACAGTGGGAATCAACCAACATGGATAGCAATCACTTGAGAATCGATGCAGACGACGGCATCGCGGGCGCGGACGCCCAGGTGAAAGGGAACGGCCTACATGGTGTGGGTCGGACGGTCCGACTTCAGGGCCCCCGCCAGGTAGGTTTCGATCTTGTTGCGCGCGGTGTTGTCGCCCTCGTTGAACTGCACGCCCACGCCCGCGGCGCGGTTGCCCTGGGCGCCCTTGGGGGTGATCCACACCACCTTGCCGGCGACCGGAATCTTCTCCGGCTCATCCATCAGGTTGAGCAGCATGAACACCTCATCGCCGAGCTTGTAGCTCTTGTTGGTCGGAATGAACAGCCCACCGTTCTTGATGAAGGGCATGTAGGCGGCATAGAGCACGGACTTGTCCTTGATGGTCAGGGACAAGATTCCATTACGCGGACCCAAGTTAGGTGGCAAGCTCATGCGGCATTCCCGGTGTCATTACTCAATGGCCGATTCTAGCCCGGTCCGGGCAGGCTTGCCCACCGCACCAGCAGTGCTTCGAGAAGCAACACACTGTTCAGGTTGGCCTTGCCCAGCACTTTCTGCCGCTGCTGCAACAGCCAGTCCTGGATCTCCAGCACCCGGGCCTGCGGCGTCTTGTCGGCCAGGTACTGCACCACTTTGCGCATGTCCTCGAGCCCCAGCCCCTGCTCGTCCCGGGTCAACTGGTAGCGCAGCATCGACTGCGCCCAGTCGCAGAACCAGTCGAACAGCATCGGCAGCGGCAGATTTTTCCAGGCCTCGGCCAGCTGGCTGGCGGCAGCCTGCTGCTTGAGCAGCTTCTTCACCCCCTCCACCACCAGGGCCCGCTGCTCGCGCACCCCCTGTTGCTGCAAGGCGCGCGCGGTCAGTGGCGAGCCACCGGCCAGGCTCAGCAACTCGCGGCACTCCTCTTCCCCGCACTCCGGCAGGGCCTGGGCCAGCCAGGCCAGGCTGGTCGCCGCATCCGGAAGCGGGCAGGCCTGCTGCACGCAGCGACTCTTGATGGTCGGCAGCAGCCGACTCGGCTGGTGGCTGAGCAGCAGCAGCACCGTGTCCCCGGAGGGCTCTTCCAGGCTCTTGAGCAGGGCATTAGAGGCGGCCAGGGTCATGTCCTCCGCCGGCGGCTCGGCGATCAGTACCACTTTGCGTCCGCTCAGCTGCGCGGTCTTGTTGACGAAACCGATCAACTCGCGAACATCGTCGACGCCGACGCTTTTCTTGTCCCCGCTCGGCTTGAGCTCGAAGCGGTCCGGATGACTGCCCACCGCCAGCAGGTGGCAGCCCTTGCACTGCCCGCACGCCTCCAGGCCCGCCGGCTGCTGGCACAGCAGGCGTGCCAGCAGGCGCTCGGCGAGGGCACGCTTGCCGATTCCGGCAGGCCCCAGCAGCAGGTAGGCATGGGCATACTGGGTGCGCCCGGCGAGCTGCCGCCACAGCGCATCCTGCCAGGGATAGGCTTCAGCCACGGCACAGCTCCAGGATCTGCGGCAGCAGAGCGTCCAGGGCCTGCTGCACCTGGTTCAGGGGCTGCGCGGCGTCCAGTATTCGATAACGCTGGGGCTGCGACTCGGCGCGGCGCAGGTAGGTTTGGCGTACCGCCTCGAAGAAGGCCCGCCCCTCCTGCTCGAAGCGATCCAGGCGCCCCCGGGCCGCCGCCCGCGCCAGGCCGACCTCGACCGGCAGGTCGAAGACCAGGGTCAGGTCCGGCCGCAGGTCGCCCTGCACATAGTCCTCGAGCACCGCGATGCGCGCCTCCGGCAACCCGCGACCGCCCCCCTGGTAGGCATAGGTGGCATCGGTGAATCGATCGCAGAGCACCACGCAGCCGCGCGCCAGGGCTGGCCGGATCACCCGCTCGAGGTGCTGGGCCCGCGCCGCGAACACCAGCAGCAACTCGGTATCGGCCGCCATCGGCTCGTCGCTCGGCGCCAGCAGCAACTCGCGCACACGCTCCGCCAGCGGCGTGCCACCGGGCTCACGGCTGAGCAGCACGTCGATGCCGCACTCGCGCAGGCGCGCCGCCAGGTAGTCGCGATTGGTGCTCTTGCCGGCCCCTTCCGGGCCCTCCAGGGTGATAAACAGACCGCTCACGGGGCGTCCTTCTGATGGCTTGACTGTGTAGGTGCGGGACTGGAGCGGTAGTCCGCACGGCGATTGAGCTGATAGGCGCGCACCGCCCGATTGTGCGCCTCCAGGGTCTCGGAGAAGACGTGGCTGCCGTCGCCCCGGGCCACGAAATACAGGCTCTTGCCCGCCACCGGATGCAAGGCCGCATGGATCGCCTCGCGCCCGACCAGGGCAATCGGGGTCGGCGGCATGCCGTCGATCACATAGGTGTTGTAGGGCGTGGGCTCACGCAGATGGGCGCGGGACAGCTTGCCGTTGTAGCGCTCGCCCAGGCCGTAGATGACCGTCGGATCGGTCTGCAGGCGCATGCCGCTGCGCAGCCGGCGCACGAACACCCCGGCGATTGCGCCCCGCTCCTCCGGCACCCCGGTCTCCTTTTCGATCATCGAGGCCATGATCAGAGCCTCGTACGGTTCCCCGTAGGGCAGGCCTTCGGCACGCCCGGCCCACTCCTCGGCCAGTACCCGCTCCAGGCGGGCATAGGCCTGCCTGAGCAGGTCCAGATCGCTGGTGCCGCGCACGTAGCGATAGGTATCGGGGAAGAAGCGCCCCTCCGGGTTGACCCCGGGCAGGCCGAGGCGCTCCATCAACTGCGCATCGCTCAGCCCGGCCAGGCTCGACTCGAGCTTGGCCTCACGCTCCAACGCGGCACGCACCTGGCGAAAGTTCCAGCCCTCCACCAGGGTCAGGCTGTACTGCACCACGTCGCCGCGGCGCCACTGCACCAGCATATCGTTCACCGTCTGGCCGGGCGTCAGGCGGTATTCGCCGCTGTGCAGAGGCTGGCCGCGCAGATTGAAGCGCCAGTAGAGGCGCAGCCAGAATGCGTCCTGCAGGACCCCCTCGGCTTGCAGGCGATTGAGCACGCCGCCCGGTGTCGCACCGGCCGGCACCTCGAGCAGGCGCTCATCGCCCAGCCGCAGAGGCTGGTGCAGCGCCTCGTGCTGCTGCCAGGCGGCGAAAACCAGCAGCAAGCCGGCCAACAAAACGCCGGCCTCCAACAGCAGCAAAATCTTGCGTATCACAGATCAGCAGTCCAGTAGATCGCGGGCTATGGCCTGCAGTTTACGGGTGAGCGGGCCCACCGGCCAGTCGCGATCCCGCAGTCGCCGAACCGGCCACACCCCATAGAGGCTATTGCACATGAAGACCTCGTCGGCGCCCAGCAGCTCGGCCAGATCCAGGTCGCGCACCTCGCAGGCCATGCCGAGGGTGGCGGCTTGTGCCAGCAGCTCCGCACGCATCACCCCGGCCACGCCGCAACGGGACAGATCCGCGGTCAGCAGCGTGCCATCCTTGAACAGGAACAGGTTGCTGAAGACCCCCTCGATCACCCGCCCCGCCGCATCCAGCATCAAGCCCTCGGCGTGTTCGTCATCCTGCCACTCACCGCGAGCCAGCACCTGCTCCAGCCGGTTGAGATGCTTCAGCCCGGCCAGCAGCGGCTGCTCCGCCAGGCGCGTCGCACAGGGAAACAGATGCACACCCTGCTCGGCATGCTGCGACGGGTAGGCCGGCTTCGGGCCGCCCAGCAAGAGCCGCCGCGTCATCGCCGGCTGCGGTGGCGCATAGCCACGCAGGCCGTCGCCACGGGTGAGGATCAGCTTGGCCACGCCCTCGCCCAACTGCTGGCTGAAGGCGAGCAGTTCGTTGCGCAGCGAGGTCGCCTCGAGGGGCAGTTGCAGGCGCACGCAACCCTCGGCCAAACGCGCCAGGTGCCGCTCCAGCAACGCGGGCCGGCCGCCACTGACGGCGATGGTCTCGAACAGACCGTCGCCGTAGGCCAGGCCGCGGTCCCTGACGGACAGCAGCTCGGCCGGACGGCCGTCGATCCAGCTCAGCATCAACCGGCGAACCGGCGGAACACCAGCGAGCCGTTGGTGCCGCCGAAGCCGAAGGAGTTGGACAGCACCACGTCGATATCCAGCGCCTTGGCCTGGTGCGGCACGAAGTCGAGGTCGCAGGCCGCGTCCGGCTCGTCCAGGTTGATGGTCGGCGGGGCCACCTGCTCACGCAGCGCCAGCACGCTGAAGATCGCCTCCACCGCCCCCGCCGCGCCGAGCAGGTGCCCGGTCATCGATTTGGTCGAGCTGACCGCGAGGCGATAGGCATGTTCGCCGAACACCGACTTGATCGCCGCCACTTCGGCCTTGTCCCCGGCGGACGTCGAGGTGCCATGGGCATTGATGTACTGCACCTGGCTGGCATCGACCCCGGCGTCGCGCAGGGCGTTGGCCATGCAGCGGGCCGCTCCCGCTCCGTCCTCCGGTGGCGAGGTCATGTGGAAGGCGTCGCCGCTCATGCCGAAACCGATCAGCTCGGCGTAGATGGTCGCGCCGCGCGCCTTGGCGTGCTCCAATTCCTCCAGCACCAGGGTGCCGGCGCCGTCGGACAGCACGAAGCCGTCGCGGTCCTTGTCCCACGGACGACTGGCCTTGGTCGGCTCGTCGTTGCGGGTCGACAGCGCCCGCGCCGCGGCGAAGCCGCCGATGCCCAGGCCGCAGGCGGCCATTTCGGCGCCTCCGGCGACCATGACGTCCGCCTCGCCATAGGCGATATTGCGGGCCGCCATGCCGATGCAGTGGGTGCCGGTGGTGCAGGCCGTGGCGATGGCGTAGTTGGGCCCCTGCAGTCCCAAGTGGATCGACAGGAAGCCGGAAATCATGTTGATGATCGAGCCCGGCACGAAGAACGGCGAGATGCGTCTCGGCCCCTGCTCGTGCAGCGACTTGCAGCTGTTCTCGATGTTGGTCAGGCCGCCGATGCCGGAGCCCAGCGCCACACCGATGCGCTCGCGATTGGCATCGGTCACTTCCAGGCCGGAGTCACGCACGGCCTGGAAACTGGCCGCCAGTCCGTACTGGATGAACAGATCGAGCTTGCGCGCCTCCTTGGCCGACAGGTACTGCTCGACGTCAAAGCCCTTCACCGAACCGCCGAAGCGGGTGGAGTAGGCGGACAGGTCCATGTGCTCGATCAGGCCGATGCCGCTGCGCCCGGCCAAAATGCCCTGCCAGCTGCTCGGCACATCGTTACCCAGCGGCGACACCATGCCCATACCGGTAACCACGACGCGTCTACGCGACACAGCAATCTCCTCTTGTTTCGATTTACAACGCTTGGAATGCGCTTAAAGAAAAGCCGCACGCCCGATGAAGGCGTGCGGCTTTTCCTGGTCGGGATTCGACGATTCGCTTATTGCGCGTGCGCAGTCACGTAATCGATCGCTTCCTGAACGGTGGTGATCTTCTCAGCTTGCTCGTCCGGGATCTCGGTCTCGAATTCCTCTTCGAGGGCCATCACCAGCTCAACGGTATCAAGAGAGTCGGCACCCAGGTCTTCGACGAAGGAAGCGCTGTTGGTTACTTCCTCTTCTTTGACGCCAAGCTGCTCGGCAACGATCTTCTTGACGCGTTCTTCGATGGTGCTCATACCTTGTTCTCACTCCTAATGGGACAAATCCAGGCCACTGGTCTGCGGCCAAGTGTATAGAAAGGGTTTTTAGCATTTCAAGCTGAATGCCGGGGTGCCCCCCAGGAACACGTCGACGACCTGCCTATAAACCTGTTGCAGCTATATATCGGATTTTAGACAGCGTCTATGACAGTTTTCCGAAGGCATCCGTCACATTCAGCTCATGTACATACCGCCGTTCACAGGGATAGTAGCCCCTGTGACGTAGGCTGCGCCATCAGAAGCGAGGAAAGCGACCACTTTTGCGATCTCTTCGGCCTGCCCCAGACGGCCCAGCGGAATCTGCGTCAGCAGCGCTTCGCGCTGAGCTTCCGGCAGTTCACGGGTCATGTCGGTGTCGATGAACCCAGGCGCCACCGCGTTCACGGTGATCGCCCGCGAGCCGACTTCCCGAGCCAGCGCACGACCAAAGCCTTCCAGCCCGGCCTTGGCCGCGGCGTAGTTTACCTGTCCGGCGTTGCCCATGGCGCCGACCACCGATCCGATATTGATGATGCGGCCGAAGCGCGCCTTGGTCATGCCGCGCAGCACGGCCTTGGACAGACGATACAGACTGTTCAGGTTGGTATTGATGACGTCGAACCACTCGTCGTCCTTCATCCGCAGCATCAGGTTATCGCGGGTGATGCCGGCGTTGTTGACCAGGATCAATGGCTGACCCAAGTGCTGCTGAATATGCTCCAGCGTGCTGGCCACCGATTCGTCGTTACCGACATCCAGGACCAGGCCGGCGCCCTCGACGCCATTGGCCTTCAGGGTTTCGGCGATGCGCTCGGCACCGGCGGCGGACGTCGCCGTGCCGATGACCACGGCGCCTTGGCGCCCCAGCTCCAGGGCGATGGCCTGGCCGATACCGCGGCTCGCACCGGTGACCAGGGCAACTTTACCTTGCAGGCTCATAAAAACCTCTCCTCAATCAGGCCAAGGCCGCACGACTGGCGGCGAAGGCGTCTGGGGTATCCAAATTATGGGTATTGATGCCTTTGACGCAGCGCTTGTTCAGCCCCGACAACACCTTGCCCGGACCACACTCGAGCAGATCGGTCACGCCCTGCCCGGCCAGGCAGACCATCGACTCGACCCAGCGTACCGGGCTGTAGAGCTGAGCCAGCAAATCGCGCTTGAGCGCCTCCAGGTCGGCCACCGCGGCCGCACTGACATTCTGCACCAGGGGAATCTGCGGCGCCTGCCAGGCGATTGCCGCCACCGCCTCGGCGAAACGCTCGGCCGCCGGGCGCATCAGGGCGCAGTGCGACGGCACGCTCACCGGCAGGGGCATGGCTCGCTTGGCGCCACGCGCCTTGCAGGCCTCGACCGCACGCGCCACCGCGGCCGCGGCGCCCGCGATCACCACCTGGCCCGGCGCATTGAAATTGACCGCACTGACCACCTCGCCCTGCGCCGCCTCGGCACAGGCAGCCAACACGTCGGCGTCTTCCAGGCCCAGGATGGCCGCCATGCCCCCCTGGCCGGCCGGAACTGCCTGCTGCATCAACTGGCCACGGTGCTCGACCAGCTTCACCGCCGCGGCGAAGTCCAGGCTGCCGGCGGCCACCAGGGCCGAGTATTCACCCAGGCTGTGGCCGGCGACGAACGCCGGGCGCTGGCCGCCTTCGGCCAGCCACAGGCGCCACAAGGCGATGGAAGCCGCGAGGATCGCCGGCTGCGTCCTGTCGGTCTGGTTCAGCTGTTCTTCCGGCCCCTGCTGGGTCAGGGCCCACAGGTCGTAACCGAGGGCATCGGAAGCTTCGGCGAAGGTATCGACGATCGACTGCTGCTGAGCGCCATGCTCGGCCAGCATCGCCAGAGACTGGGAGCCCTGGCCGGGAAAGACAAAAGCGAGGGATGCAGACATGTAAACGATTCCCTAGTGGTCTTAGCATCGGGGAGTTGCGACAAGGCATAGCCAAACGCAACAAACTGACAGTTGGATGACAGGCCACCGGCCTCGGTCACATCCTAGAGCAACAGATCCTCGAGGCGGCCATGCAGGCGCTGCGGCAGATTCTCCTCCACCTCCAGCAAGGCCCGGCGAATCGCACTCCGGAAGCCTTCCTGCCCCGCCGCCCCGTGACTCTTCACCACGATACCCTGCAAGCCGAGAAAGCTCGCGCCATTATGCCGTGCAGGGGTCAGCTCGGCGCGCAAACGCCGCAGCAGCGGCAACGCCAGCGCCCCGACCAGGCGTGCGCCAGCGCCCTCGCTGAACAGCGTCCCGATGCGCGCAGAGATCATCTGCGCCAGCCCCTCGCTGGACTTGAGCAGGATATTGCCGACGAAACCGTCGCACACCACCACATCAGCCTCGCCGCGATACAGGCCGTCACCCTCGATAAAACCGCTGTAGTTCAGGCCGACGGCCTGCTGCAACAGGCTCGCCGCCAGCTTGACCTGCTGATTGCCCTTGATGTCCTCGGTGCCGACATTGAGCAGCGCCACCCGAGGCCGCACCACCCCCATCGCCTCGGCAGCCACGGAGCCCATCACGGCGAACTGATAGAGGTGTTCGGCACTGCAATCGACGTTCGCCCCCAGATCGAGCAACTGGCAATGCCCCTTGCGGGTCGGCACGGCCGCCATCATGGCGGGCCGATCGATGCCGGGCAGCGTTTTCAACACATAGCGCGACAGCGCCATCAGGGCCCCGGTATTGCCGGCACTGACGCAAGCCTGGGCCCGACCGCTGCGCACCAACTCCAAGGCGACACGCATCGAGGCGTCCGGCTTGTTGCGCAGGGCCTGCGCCGGACGCTCGTCCATGCCGATCACTTCGCCGGCATGCTCGACGCGCAGGCGTGCGCGATCGACCCCGGGACTTCGGGCGAGCAGTTCTTCAATAAGGGGGGCTTGGCCGACAAGGACCAGGTGCAGCGAGGGGTATTCGGCCAGACAGGCGATACTGGCTGGAACAATGCAGTGGGGACCGAAGTCCCCACCCATTGCATCAATCGCGATGATCGGAGCGGACAAGGATTACTCGTCGGCGCCCTTGTCGATCACTTTGCGACCACGGTAAACACCTTCCGGCGAAACATGGTGGCGCAGGTGTACTTCACCGGTGCTCTTCTCGACGGACAGCGCATTGCTCTCGAGGGCATCGTGCGAGCGACGCATGTCGCGAGCGGAGCGGGATTTTTTGTTCTGCTGAACAGCCATAACTAATTAACTCCTAAACGTTTGGGTCACGCTTTAACTGTGCCAATACACTGAACGGGTTGGACCGCGTTACCTCGTCCTCGCTCGGCGCGGGCTCTTCGAGGCCGGCCGGCTGCTGGCAATCTTCAGGATCATGGGCCGGCACTATGGGCAAGGCGAGCAGCAGCTCATCCTCGACCAGCGCCAGCAGATCCAATGGCTCTTCACCCAACTCCAGCACGTCATAGCCTTTCGGCACAGACTGGGTATTCGCACCTTCTTTCACCACAGCGTAATCACACGCGCTTTGGATCGGCAGAGCGACCAACTCCAGACAACGCTGGCAAACCATCTTGACCTCGACCTCGAGCTCGCTATGCATAACCACTGCATTGCGCTCATCGCGCTCGAAGACAAACTTCGCGCTCACCCTGCCGGCATTATCGGCAAGCGAATCGCAGAGCCTGTGCAAATCGGCCAGCGCCACCACTCCCTCGAGAGCAGTGCCACGATCGGCCAGTTTGCGCGGATCAACGTGAGGTGGAATCGGACCATTCGACATAGGCGCCGCATTCTAGGGATGCGCCCACCCCCTGTCAAAGGAAATTCGGCCTGTCCAGCATCCAGGGCGACCGCTAGAATCACCCTCCCTTTATAAGGAGTACAACATGCTGCCCCTGGTGCTCGCCTCCAGCTCCCCCTATCGCCGCGAACTCCTCGCCCGCCTGCGCCAACCCTTCACCTGGAGCGCGCCGGCGATCGACGAGAGCCGCCTGCCGAACGAGGACGCGAGCGGCCTGGTTCGCCGCCTGGCCGAGGAGAAAGCCCGCGCAATCAGCACCAGCCACCCCCAGCATCTGATCATCGGCTCCGACCAGGTCGCCACCCTCGACCAGGAGATCCTCGGCAAACCCCATGGCTTCGAACGGGCTCGCGAACAGCTGCTCGCCGCCAGCGGCCGTAGCGTGACCTTCCTTACCGGCCTGGCCCTGCTCAACAGCGACACCGGCCACTGCCAGGTCGACTGCATCCCCTTCACCGTGCACTTTCGCCAACTCGGCGAGCCTCAGATCAGGCGCTACCTGGAAGCCGAACAGCCCTACGACTGCGCCGGCAGCTTCAAGGCAGAAGGCCTGGGCATCAGCCTGTTCCGCAGCACCGAGGGCAGCGACGTCAACAGCCTGATCGGTTTGCCACTGATCCGCCTGGTGGACATGCTGCACCAGGCCGGCATCGACATCCCCTGAACTCAAACAAAGAAGCCCGGTCAAGACCGGGCTTCTGCGCAACAGGCAGAACCTAGCGCAGCGCCGGCCCCTGGAAGCCCATCCACAAGGCCAGATGCTCGGCAACACTGGCGCCGAGACGCTTGGCGAAGCGATCGAACGGCGTCTCCTGCACGGTGAAATCGACCAACCTCTCAACCCCGACCACTTCCCGCGCCACGTAGCTGGAGTTACCCAGGGCGTCGATCAACCCCAACTCCAGCGCCTGCTCGCCGGACCAGACCAGCCCCGAGAACAGCTCGGGATGGGCATCCACCTTCAAGCGCTCGCCACGCCCCTGCTTGACGCTGTCGATAAACTGCCGATGGGTAGTCTCCAGGACCCCCTGCCAGAAACGCTCCTCATCCTCCTTGGGTGGCTGGAACGGATCGAGAAAGGTCTTGTGCTCGCCCGACGCATACACCCGACGGTCGACACCCAGCTTCTCCATCACCCCGACGAAACCGAACCCCGCGGCAGTGACGCCGATGGACCCCACCAGGCTGGCCTTGTCGGCATAGATCTGATCCGCAGCACTGGCGATGTAATAGGCACCCGAAGCCCCCAGATCGCTGATCACCGCGTACAGTTTGATCTGCGGATACTTGGCACGCAGGCGGCGAATCTCGTCATAGATGTAACCGGACTGCACCGGACTGCCACCCGGGCTGTTGATCCGCAGAACCACACCCCTGGTACCGGCATCCTCGAAGGCCGCGCGCAGGCTGCCGACGATATTGTCGGCACTGGCCGCCTCCTTGTCGGCAATCATCCCCGCACCTCGATCAACGCGGTGTGATCCCCCCTTCCCCACCCCCTTCTGCGAGTCGAACAGCGGGGCAATCAACGCCAGGCCGACGAACAGGTAGACGAAGATCAGCAGCTTGAAGAATATCCCCCACCGCCTGGCCCTGCGCTGCTCCTGCACGCTGGCCAGCAGCGCCTTTTCCAGCAATTGCCAACTTTTGGCGTCGTCCTCACCCACGGCCGCCGCCTTCCATTCATCCGACATAATGACTCACCTCATCCTTCTGCCCGGTTGCGCGACCCTCGAGCCAGGCGCGCAACGCCGTAAATTCCTCGATCGCCAGCTTCGGCGCATAACGGCGTAACGCCGACAAGGGCTGCGCCCCATAACCTACCGCAACCGCGTCCATGCCGGCACGCTGCGCCATCAGCAGGTCGAACGCCGAATCCCCCACCATCAATGCCCGAGAGGCGCACACCCCGCAATGGGCGAGGATCTGCTCCAGCATAAGGGGATCCGGCTTGCTCGCCGACTCGTCCGCGCAGCGCGTCGTATCGAAATAATTCAGCCAGCCACGCTGCTCCAGCACCCGGTGCAAGCCATGCCGCCCCTTGCCCGTCGCCACGGCCAGGCCATAGCCCGCCGCCCGAAAAGCCTCCAGCGCCTCGGCCACCCCGGGAAACAAGGCCGACGGCTCCGACTCCAACCGCAGATACTGTTCGCTATAGCAGCGACGAAAGCGTTCGACGAGACACGGCTCATCCAGCTGCGGATACAAGGAACTGATCGCCTCGGGCAAACCGAGACCGATGATACCCTTGACCCGCAGATCACTTCGGCGCTCCAGGCCGCAGGCGTCTGCCGCGCGATGCATCGCCTCGACGATACGCCCTATGGAGTCGACCAGGGTGCCATCCCAATCGAAGATCAGCAGCTGGTAGTCAGGCACCCAGGCGCTCCAGGGTGAGCGCCCATACCTCATCGACCGGCGCCTCGAGACGCAGCTCGCCGCCATCGGGCAGCGGCACCACCAGCTCATAGGCATGCAGGAACAGGCGCTTGCCGCCCAGCTCGCGAATCTCGCGAGTGAACTGCTCGTCGCCATACTTGCTGTCACCGGCGATGCAGTGACCGGCATGCTGGGCATGTACGCGAATCTGATGAGTACGCCCCGTCACCGGCTTGGCCTCGACCAGGGTGGCGAACTCGCCGAACCGACGCAGCACGCGAAACAGGGTCAGCGCCTCCTTACCCTCGGAGCTGACCTCGACCATGCGCTCACCCGAGCGCAGATTGCTCTTCTGCAGCGGCGCATTGACCTGCTTCTTCGCCGTCGCCCAATGACCGCGCACCAAGGCCATGTAGCGCTTGTCCACGCCGTCGCCGCGCAGCGCCTCATGGAGGTGGCGCAACATGCTGCGCTTCTTGGCGATCATCAGGAGGCCGGAGGTGTCGCGATCGAGGCGATGGACCAGCTCCAGATCCTTGGCATCCGGGCGTAACTGGCGAAACGCCTCGATCACCCCGAAGCTCAGGCCGCTGCCACCATGCACGGCGAGGCCGGCTGGCTTGTTCAGCACGATCAAGCCCTTGTCCTCGTAGACGATCGCCGCCTCCAGCCGTTCGAGCAGCCCCTGGGCCAGCGGCGCCGGCTCGTCGCGTTCGGCCAGGCGCAGGGGCGGCACACGCACCACATCGCCGGCCTGCAGCTTGTACTCGGGCTTGATCCGCCCCTTGTTCACCCGCACCTCGCCCTTGCGCAAGATGCGGTAGATCAAGGTCTTGGGCACCCCCTTGAGCTGGGTACGCAGGAAGTTGTCGATACGTTGGCCGGCGAGTTCCGGTGCAACCTCGAGCAGTTGGACGCCGGAGGTTGGAGAGGCAGGAGTAGTCATCGCGCAATCATAACAATTTTTTATGGATTTGAAGCACTTAATCATTGCTGCTATAGTCGCGAACGCCGCCAAAAGCGGTCTGGTCTGCGGATGTTCGCCAAACTGCCATCCCCACACCAACGCAACCCATTCAGGACGCAAGGCCGTCCGACGGGTTCTTCAGAGACTGAATGGCCGCGAAGGCCCTCGAAGACCTCGGAAATAAAGCCTTAGCAATAGATGCGCGACCTTCCCCTTTGGACGGTTGCGGTAAATGCCAACCCGCTGCAGATTCTGCGCGCGGCACCCGATTTTCAGCGATACGTGTAGGGTGGAGATGTACAACTGTCGGCCTGCGTAGCACATAGCTTTACCAAGACGCTTCATCTCGTCCGCTACCGGCAGCTGATTCCTCCTCCTGAGCAAGTGCTTTCTGTCACAACAGCAAGCAGGAGACGTCCGTCGCGGCCCAGCACAACTGGCTGACTGCCGCTTGACAATGAAACGATTTACGACCGTTTCTGACGCGCCTGACACCGACCCTGAGAGTCGTGTGTGCCGAACGCCGTTTCCGTCAGCACCGGAAACCGACGGTACTACATGAAAAGAATGCTGATTAACGCGACTCAACCCGAAGAGTTGCGTGTTGCCCTCGTCGACGGCCAACGCCTGTACGATCTGGACATCGAATCGGGCGCCCGCCAGCAGAAGAAGGCCAACATCTACAAGGGCCGCATCACCCGCGTCGAACCCAGCCTCGAAGCCGCCTTCGTCGACTTCGGCTCCGAGCGCCACGGCTTTCTGCCCCTCAAAGAAATCTCCCGCGAATACTTCAGTAAAGCCCCCGAAGGTCGCGTCAACATCAAAGACGTGCTCAAGGAAGGCCAGGAGGTCATCGTTCAGGTCGAGAAGGAAGAGCGCGGTAATAAAGGCGCTGCCCTGACCACCTTTATCAGCCTGGCCGGTCGTTACCTGGTGCTGATGCCGAACAATCCGCGTGCCGGCGGCATTTCCCGCCGCATCGAAGGCGAAGAGCGCAACGAACTGCGCGAAGCGCTGAATGGCCTGGTCGCACCGAGCGACATGGGCCTGATCGTACGCACCGCCGGCCTGGGTCGCTCCAGCGAAGAAATGCAGTGGGACCTCGATTACCTGCTGCAACTCTGGACCGCCATTAAAGAAGCCTCGCTCGATCGCGCCGCCCCTTTCCTGATCTACCAGGAAAGCAACGTGATCATCCGCGCCATCCGCGACTACCTGCGCCAGGATATCGGCGAAGTACTGGTCGACAGCGTCGAAGCGCAGCAAGAAGCCCTCAGCTTCATCAACCAGGTGATGCCGCAGTACGCCAGCAAGATCAAGCTGTATGAGGACAGCGTGCCGCTGTTCAACCGCTTCCAGATCGAGAGCCAGATCGAGACCGCCTTCCAGCGCGAAGTGAAGCTGCCGTCCGGCGGTTCGATCTTCATCGACCCGACCGAGGCCCTGGTGTCCATCGACATCAACTCGGCCCGCGCCACCAAGGGCAGCGACATCGAGGAAACTGCCCTGCAGACCAACCTCGAGGCGGCCGAAGAAATCGCCCGCCAGCTGCGTCTGCGCGATATCGGCGGCCTGATCGTCATCGATTTCATCGACATGACCCCGGCCAAGAACCAGCGTGCCGTGGAAGAGAAGGTCCGCGAGTGCCTGGAAGCCGACCGCGCCCGCGTCCAGGTCGGACGCATCTCGCGCTTCGGCCTGCTGGAGATGTCCCGCCAGCGCCTGCGCCCGTCGCTGGGCGAAACCAGCGGCATCGTCTGCCCGCGCTGCAACGGTCAAGGCATCATCCGCGACGTCGAATCGCTGTCGCTGGCCATCCTGCGCCTGATCGAGGAAGAGGCCCTGAAGGACCGCACCGCCGAGGTTCGCGCCCAGGTGCCGATCCCGGTCGCGGCCTTCCTGCTCAACGAGAAGCGCAACTCGATCACCAAGATCGAACTGCGCACCCGCGCGCGCATCGTCATCCTGCCGAACGACCACCTGGAAACCCCGCACTTCGAAGTGCAGCGCCTGCGTGACGACAGCCCGGAAGCCCAGACCACCCAGTCCAGCTACGAGATGGCCACGGCGGAAGTGGAAGAAGAGAAGCCGACCGCCGCCACCCGCACCCTGGTCCGCCAGGAGGCCGCGATCAAGGCCGCACCGCCTCGCACCGCGCCGACCCCGGCGCCGGTCGAGGAAGCCCCGGTGGCCGCTCCGGTGGCCAGCGAACCCAGCCTGTTCAAGGGCCTGGTCAAGTCCCTGGTCAGCCTGTTCGCCGGCAAGGAAGAGGAAAAGCCCGCGGTCATCGAGAAGAAGACCAGCGAGCGCCCGGCCCGCAGCGAAGAGCGTCGCAGCGGCCGCCAGCAGAACCGCAGCCGCGGCGGTCGCCGCGACGAGGAACGCAAGCCGCGCGAAGAGCGCAAGCCGCGCGAAGACCGTGCGCCCCGCGAGGAGCGCCAGCCCCGTGAGGAGCGCGCCGCGCGCGAGGAGCGTCAGCCGCGTGAGGAACGCCAGCCGCGCGACTCCGTAGAGGTCCGCGAACCCCAGGAAGTGCGCCAGTCGCGCCCGCCGCGCGAAGGCCAGGAGGGACGCCGTGAGCGCAAGCCACGCGAAGAGCGCCAGCCACGGGAACTGCGTGCCCCCCTGGACGCCCCGGAAAGCAGCGAGGGCGAAGAGCCCCGCGCCGAGCGCCCGCAGCGCGAGCCGCGCCAGCCACGCCCGCCGCGTGAGGAGCGCGTGGCGCGCGAGGAACAGAGCCAGGCCGAGGAAGAAGTGCTGAGCACCGAGCCCCAGGCGACCGACGACGAGCAGGAGAGCGCTGAAGGTGGCGAGCGTCCGCGCCGTCGCTCCCGCGGCCAGCGTCGCCGCAGCAACCGTCGCGAGCGTCAACGCGATGCCAGCGGCAACCTGATCGAAGGCGGCGAAGAAGCCGGCGAAGAAGGTGGCGAAGGCCCAGCCAAGCCAAGCGCGATTACCCCCGTGGCGGCTGCCGTCGAGGCCGCAAGCGGCGCAGCGGCGGCCAGCGAGCAGCCGACCAGCGAAACACCGGCCGAGGCTGTTGAGGCTGTTGAGGCTGTTGAGGCTGTTGAGGCTGTTGAGGCTGTTGAGCAGCCTGAAGCAGCGGCAAGCGAGGCCGCAACCGCCCAAGCCGAACCTGCCGAACCTGCCGAACCTGCCGAACCTACCGAGGAGGCCCCGGCCGTCGCCGACGCACAACCAGTGGCCGAAGAGGCGCCCAGTGCCGACGTGAAGCAGGGCGAAGCCCAGGTCGAAGCCGCGGCTAGCGAGGCTGTAGCCGAATCCGCCCCGGAAGCGGTGCCAGCGCCGACTCCCGCACCGGCCGCCGGCGGTCGCGCACCGAACGACCCGCGCGAAGTGCGTCGCCGTCAGCGCGAAGCCGAGCGCCAGGCCCGTGAAGCCGCAGCCGCTGCAGCCCGGGGCGAGAGCGAGGCGAACGCAGCCGAGGTTGCGCAGGCCGATGCCGAGCCGACCAGCGAGACGGACGAAGCGAGCGAAGCCAAGGTAGGGGCTGGCGAGCAGGTAGCAGGCGAAGCAGCAGAAGCGCCGACGCAAGACGTCGAGGCACAGGCTGAAGACCAGGCCGAGGACGGCGAGAAGCAGCAGAAAGAGCAGGCGGAGAAACCGCACGCCTGACACGGCTCGGCAACATGAAAAAGGGGATGCTTCGGCATCCCCTTTTTCATTGCAGCTTCGTCGCCCCGGGCAGTATGCCCGGCGGCCGCAGCGGGCTCATTCAGAGTACGTTGGGTTCGATCTCCAGGGTCACCGCGAAACGCTCGGCGATATCCGCCTGGATGCGCCGCGCCAAGGCCAGCAGTTGCCGCCCGGTGGCCTGGCCGTAGTTGACCAGCACCAGCGCCTGCAAGCGGTGCACCCCGGCATCGCCCTCGCGAAAGCCCTTCCAGCCGGCCTGCTCGATTAGCCAGCCGGCGGCCAGCTTGACCAGACCATCGGCCTGCGGGTAGGCCACCAGCCCCGCATGGGCAGCGCGCAGGCGCTGTGCCACTTCGGCGGTCACCAGGGGATTCTTGAAGAAACTGCCGGCATTGCCCAGCACCGCCGGATCCGGCAACTTCTCGCTGCGAATGGCGCAGATGGCGCGACCGACGTCGATCGCCGTCGGCACCTCGATACCCTGCTCCGCCAGGCGCTGGCGCACCGGCCCGTAGTCCAGGTGCAGCGCCGCCGAGCGACTCAGGGCGAAGCGCACCCGCAGTATCACCCAGCGCCCCGCCTCGCACTTGAAACGGCTGTCGCGATAGGCGAACGCGCAGTCGGCCAGGCCGAACTCGCGCGACTCGCCCGTCTGGCGGTCCAGGGCGGTCAGGCCGGCGAACACGTCCTTGAGCTCGACGCCGTAGGCGCCGATGTTCTGCATGGGCGCGGCGCCGACCGTGCCCGGGATCAGGCTGAGGTTCTCCAGGCCGACGAAACCCTGGTGCAGCGTCCACTGCACGAAGGGATGCCAGGGCTCACCCGCCTCCGCCTCGATCAGCACACGCTCGGCGCCATCCTCCAGCACGCGGATGCCGCGACTGGCCATGCGCACCACCAGGGCCTCGACGTCGCCGGTCAGCAGCAGGTTGCTGCCGCCGCCGAGCAGCATCACGGGCAGCCCCCGCTCAGTGGCGCAGGCCAGGGCCTGAAGCACCTCGCCGTCGTTGTGCGCCTCGGCGAACTGGCGCGCCCGGGCCTCGACGGCGAAGCTGTTATAGGCCTTGAGCGAGACATCCTCGCGGACCTGCAAAGTCATAGCCGCCCCCTGAGTTCGAGCAACAGGGCGTCGCCGGCCTGTTCGATCAGGTCCAGCACCTGCTCGAAGCCGGCCTCGCCACCATAGTAAGGATCGGGCACCTCGTCCGGCGCCAACCGGCAGCGGCGCAGCAGGAGATCCAACTCGGCACCACCGCCAGCCGGGCGCAAACGCTCGAGATGACGCAGATTATTGACGTCCATGGCCAGGATCAGGTCGAAACGGGCGAAGTCATCGACGCACACCTGGCGGGCACGCAGGGCCGACAGGTCATAACCGCGGCGCAGCGCGGCCTGGCGGGTGCGCGCGTCCGGTGCCTTGCCGACGTGCCAGTCGCCGGTGCCGGCGGAGTCGACCTCGATGCGGGCCTGCAACCCCGCCTCGCGCACCTTGTGGCGAAACACCCCCTCGGCGGTGGGCGAGCGGCAGATATTGCCCAGGCAGACGAACAGGACGCGCATCAGGCCTCCAGCAGTCGACGGACCCGCTCGAGATCCTCGGGCGTATCGACCCCGGCCGGCGGCGCCTGCAGGGCATCGGCGACATGGATACGCACGCCGTGCCACAGCGCACGCAGCTGCTCCAGACACTCGGTGTTCTCCAGCCAGCAGGGACCCCAGGCGACGAAGTCGTGGAGAAACTGCGCACGGTAGGCATAGATGCCGATGTGCCGGCGGTAGGGCACGCCGGCCGGCAGCTGCGTGCGATCCGTCGCGAAGGCATCCCGCGCCCAGGGCAATGGCGCGCGGCTGAAGGTCAGGGCCAGGCCGCTCGCATCGCTGGCCACCTTGACCACGTTGGGATTGAACAGCGCGGCCACCTCGCCGATCGGCTCGGCCAGGGTGGCGACCGCCGCCTGCGGGTTGGCCGCCAGGTTGGCGGCCACCTGATCGATGATCGCCGGCGGAATCAGCGGTTCGTCGCCCTGCACGTTGACCACTATGGCGTCGCCCGCCAGGCCCAGCGCCGTGGCGACCTCGGCCAGGCGGTCGGTGCCGGAGTTGTGCTCGGCGCGGGTCAGCTGCACCGCGGCACCGAAGGCGCGGCAGGCCGCGACGATGCGCGCGTCGTCGGTGGCCACCACCACCTGCTGCGCACTGCTCCTGCAGGCCTGCTCCCAGACATGCTGGATCATCGGCTTGCCGGCGATTTCCTGCAGCGGCTTGCCGGGCAGGCGACTGGAGGCATAGCGCGCCGGAATCACCACGGTGAAGGCTGTGCTCATCTACTTGTCCAGGCGCTCGTCGACGTTCAGGGTGCGGGCCTCGCTTTCCAGCATCACCGGGATACCGTCGCGCACGGGAAAGGCCAGGCCGTCGGCCTTGCAGATCAGCTCGTGCTTGTCGGCGGTCAGCTGCAGCGGCCCCTTGCACAGGGGGCAGGCCAAGATATCGAGAAGTTTCGGGTCCATGGGAGATCCTTGCTATAGGGCTGCATCGCTCGCCGCCGCCCCACATTGCCGCGAAGGACTAGGGAGCCATGGGCAGCAGGCGGGCCAGTTGCGAGTCGAACCAGGTGACAAAGGCCGCCGAAGGCTCGGCATCCACCGCCAGGTACCACCAGTCATCGGCGGCAAAGGCCCGGCATTTCACCGCGTCCTTCTCCGTCATCAGCAGCGGCAGGTGCGGAGTGAAATCCAGCCGCTCGGCGCTGTACTGCGCATGGTCGGGGAAGGCATGCGGAATCGGCCGCCAGTGTAGCGCCTCGAGCGTGGCGAAGAAACGCTGCGGATTGCCGATGCCGGCCACCGCATGCAGGCACTGCCCCGGCGGAAAATGCGCCAACGCGCAGCGCTCGCCGCTGCGCAGGTTGACCAGCGCCCGCGGCCGCAGGCCGAAGCCATAGCCGCCCGCCGGGTCGGTGTCGGCGCCGTTGAACAGCAGCGCGTCGACGCTGCCCAGGCGCTCGACCGGCTCGCGCAGCGGCCCGGCCGGCAGGCAGCGGCGGTTGCCCAGGCCGCGCGCCGCATCGATCAGCACCAGCTCCAGGTCGCGAGCCAGGCGGTAGTGCTGCAGCCCGTCGTCGCTGAGGATCAGATCGAGGTCCTCCTGCTCGAGCAGCGCGCGCACCGCGCGCCCACGGTCCGGATCGATCACCAGCTGCACGCCGCTGCGCTGCACGATCAGCAGGGGTTCGTCGCCGGCCAGGCTGGCCGCCTGTTCGGCACGCACCCGCCAGGGAAATTGCGGCGGGCTCGCGCCGTAGCCGCGGCTGACCACGCCGACGCGCAGGCCGCGCTTGCGGCAATGCTCGATCAGCCAGAGGATCAGCGGGGTCTTGCCGGTGCCGCCGACGGTGATATTGCCCACCACCAACACAGGCACCGGCGCCCGATAGATCTCGCCCGCCCCGGCGAGAAAGCGTGCGCGCTTGCGCTGCGCCACCCGCCGATAGAGCATCTCCAGCGGCCGCAGCAGAGCGAGCGCAGGATGACCGGCATACCAGGCGGCGACCAGGCGGTCGGACAGCCCCATCAACGGCCCGCCATCACGGTGCGGCCTGCGCCTCGACCGTGGTGATGCGCAGGTGGGCGAAGCCCAGCTTGCCGGCGGCATCCATGGCGGTGATCACCGCCTGGTGCGGGGTCTTGGCGTCGGCGCTGATGGTCAGCGGGAGGCTGCTGTCGCCCTCCGACTCCTTCTGCAGGGCGGCGCTCAGGCCGGCCAGGTCGCTCTTGAGCAGCTGGCGGCCGTTCAGCGAGTAGCTGCCGTCGGCGGCGATCAGCACCTCCAGCTGCTTGAGTTCGGTCTGCTCCGGCGGCGTGCCGCTGGCGGCCTCGGGCAGGTCGACCTTGAGCTGGGTTTCGCGGGTGAAGGTGGTGGTGACCACGAAGAACAGCAGCAGGATGAAGACCACGTCGATCAACGAGGCCAGGTTGATCTCGACGTTCTCCCGCGGTTTACGCCGAAACTTCACGCCTTGCCCTCACCCAGGTCGACGTCGCGGTCGCCCTGCACCACTTCCACCAGCTTGATCGCCTCCTGCTCCATGCCGACCACCAGCTCGTCGATACGGCGCTGCAGATAGCGATGGAAGAACAGTGCCGGGATGGCCACCATCAGACCGGCCGCGGTGGTGATCAACGCCTTGGCGATGCCGCCGGCCAGCACCGGCGCATTGGCCATGCCCGAGCCCATGAAGGAGCTGAAGATCTCGATCATGCCCAGCACGGTGCCGAGCAGGCCGAGCAAGGGGGCGATGCCGGCGATGGTGCCGAGCGCGTTGAGATAGCGCTCCAGCTCGTGGATGACCCGCGCGGCGGCCTCCTCGATGCACTCCTTCATGATCTCCCGGCCATGCTTGGAGTTGGCCAGGCCCGCTGCGAGAATCTGCCCCAGGGGCGAATTGGCCCGTAGCTCCTTGAGCCTCTGGTTGTTCAGCTTCTTGTCCTTGATCCAGCGCCATACCTCGCCGAGCAGGTTGGGCGGCGTGATGCGACTGGCGCGCAACGTCCACAGGCGCTCGGCGACGATGCCCGCCGCGGCGATGGAGCACAGAATAATTGGCAGCATCATCCAGCCGCCGGCTTTGACCAGTTCCCACACGGTGGTAAATCCCCTTCGGAAAAGTGGCGCCACTCTAGCATAGGGGCGCACCCTCGCCGACCGCCGCCGTTCTCATTTTTCTCGCCAGAATCGGCGCTCGGCGCGCAGTCCACGGGCCTCGCCGAAGGTCCCCAGGCGCAGCCGCAAGGCGCCCTGCTCGGCCGTGTCATAGAGCCGCGCGGGCAGCGCCGCATAACGCGCCACGACCGTGGGGTGAGGGTGACCGAAACCATTGTGCCGACCGCGCGAGACGAGTACCGCGCGCGGCGCCACGGCGCGGAGGAACTCGGCGGACGAGGAGCTGCGGCTGCCGTGATGGGGCACCAACAGCCAGTCGGCCCGCAGGTCCCGACCCGTGGCGAGCAGGGCCCGCTCGGCCCGGCTGTCGATATCGCCGGTGAGCCACAGGCGCTCGCCCGCGGCCTCGACCAACAGCACGCAGGAGGCCTGATTGGCATCGCTCGCCTGGGCCCAGCGCCAGAGGCTGAAACGCACCCCATCCCACTCCCAGTGCCGGCCCGACGGGCAGTCGCCGGCCCGCAACTGTGCCGGCAAGGCGCCGGCCTCGCCACTCCACACCTGCGCCACAGGCATGCCCTGGTGTATCGCCGGGGCGCCACCGGCATGGTCGTTATCGGCATGGCTGAGCAACAGCAGGTCGAGGCGCCGCACATCCAGGGCACGCAACGAGGGCAGCACCACCCGCTCGCCGATATCGAATTCGCCGAAGCGCGCGCCGGCGTCATACAGCAGCGCATGCTCGCGGGTTCGCAGCAGGACGGCCAGGCCCTGGCCGACGTCCAGCACCCAGACCTCGGCCTGGCCCTGGGGCAGCTTCGACTGCGGACTGCAGACTATCGGCAGCAGCAAGAACCAGCCGAGCCCGCGCAGGGGAACGCCGGCCGGCAGCAACAGCAACAGGCTGCCGAACAGCACCAGCAACCAGGCCGCCAGCGGCAGCGCGCTGGGTAGCCAGGCCGGCAGCCAGGCGGCGATCAGCGCCAACAGGCGAAACAGCAACTCGAGGGCACCGCCGGCCAGCCAGAGCACCCCCTCGCCCACGCCCGCCACCGGCAGCAACAGGGTGCCGAGCAGGGCCAGGGGCACCACCACGATGCCGACCCAGGGCACGGCGATCAGGTTGGCCAGCGGCGCGCTGGCGCTGATCGGCAGCCCCAGGGCCAGCAACAACGGCAGCAAGCCGAGCGCCATCGCCCACTGCGCCCGCCCCAGGCCGCACCACCAGGACCAGGCCCCCAGGCGGCCGCCGAAGGTCAGAACCAGCAGCCCCACCGCGCCGAAGGACAGCCAGAAGCCCGGCTGCAGACTGCTCAGCGGCTCCACCAGCAGGACCAGGGCCAGGGCCACCAGCAGCGGCAGCCAGGCGCCGAGGTGGCGAAAGCGCCAACGCCAGAGCAGCACCAGCGCGACCATCACGCAGGCGCGCCGCACCGGCACCTCGAACCCCGCCGCCAGCCCGTAGGCCAGCGCCCCGACGAAGGCCAGCAGGCAGGCCCAGGGCAACCACGGCCAGGCGCGCGGCCACCCCCCCAGACGCACCAGCCCCACCACCAGGCCATAGAGCAGCCCCGCCACCAGGGCCACGTGCTGGCCGGAAATCACCAGCAGGTGCACGGTACCGGTGTGCTGCAGGACCCGCCAATCGGCCGTCGACAAGCCGGAATCATCGCCCAGCACCAGGGCCGCCAACGCCCCCGCCCGCGGCGCGGCGCTGGCCAGCAGGCGTTGCCGCAGGGCATCGCGCCAGGCCGCCGCCCCGTCGGCGGACGCCAGCCGCTGTCCGCTCTTCACCGTGCCGGTGGCACCGATACGCTGCGCCAGCAGCCAGGCCTCGTAATCGAAGGAGTGCGGGTTGACCAGGCCGTGGGGGCGCTTCAGGCGCACCGCCAGCCGCCAGGTTTCGCCACCCCGCAGCCGCGGCCCGCCGTACCAGGCCAGACGGAGCAGCGCCGGCAGCTCGGCGCGGCGCGAGACCGCCCCCCGCAACTGGAAACGCACCACGCCGTCGCGCACCTCCGGCAGCCCCACCACCTGCCCCTCCAGCCACAGGGTGCGCTCATCCAGCTCAGGCGCCAGACGGTCGTCCAGCGCCCACTGGGCCGAGACACAGGCCCAGCCGAAGCCGATCAGGAAAAAGCCCACTGGATAGCCGCGAGACGGCAGCGCCAGCAGGCCGAGCGACGCCAGCAGGCAGGCCAGCCAGACAGGCGGCAAGGCCGGCAGAATGCGCAGCACCAGCAATCCCGCGACCAGCGCGAATATCCCCAGGCGCATAGGCCAGCACTCCTTCAGATCCTTCCATGAATCCTGCGGGACGACGGCTGCCGCATATTTGCTGTCACAAAGTGTAAAAGCAGCCGTTTCCGAATCTGTGCATAATATCCGCGCTTTTCAGCCCGCCAGAGACTCCCCATGCCGCGTCGTTTTTTCAAGCGCTACATGCCCAACCCGGACCGCATCAAGGGCAACAAGTCCCTGCGCTTTCTCGGCACGCTGATTCACGATCCCAATCTCTGGCACCTCAACCGCCACTCCGTCTCCCGCGCCATGGCCATCGGCCTGTTCTGGGCGATGATCCCGATGCCCCTGCAGATGATAGCCGCCGCGGTGGTGGCGGTTCCGGCACGGGCCAACCTGCCGATCTCGGTCGGCCTGGTCTGGCTGACCAACCCCATCACCATGCCGCCGGTGTTCTATTGCAGCTACAAGTTCGGCGCCTGGATGACCGACACCCCCACCCTGCGCATGCCCGAGCAGGTCACCCTGGGCTGGATCGGCGAAGTGCTGCAGAGCCACTGGCAGCCGCTGTATCTCGGCTCCCTGGTCCTGGGCCTGCTGCTCGCCACGATCGGCTACCTGGCCACCAACACCTACTGGCACTGGTGGGTCCGGCATAACTGGCGCAAACGCCAGGAACGGCGGCGCAAAGCCAAGGCCCAAGGCTGAAACGTAAAAAGCCGTTACCCAGGTAACGGCTTTTTTCTGCCCGCAGCTTAGCTCACTCGTAGCGCAGCGCCTCGGCCGGCTGGATCTGCGCGGCGCGCCAGGACGGGTACAGGGTGGCGAGAAAGCTCAGGGCAAGGGCCGCCGAGCAGATCAGCAGGACATCCGACAGCAGCAGCTGCGACGGCAGGTTGCTGATGAAGTAGACGTCGGAGCTGAGCACCTGCTGACCGCTGACGCGTTCGATCCAGCCGACCAGCTGGCTGACGTTGAGGGCCGCCAGCACGCCCAGCACGCCGCCGATCAGCGTGCCCACGGTGCCGATCACCGTGCCCTGCACCATGAAGATGCCCATGATCTGCCGCGGCGTCGCGCCCAGGGTGCGCAGGATGGCGATGTCGGCGCCCTTGTCGGCCACCACCATGATCAGGGTGGCGATGATATTGAAGGCCGCCACCGCGACGATCAGCAGCAGCAGCAGGCCGATCATGGTCTTTTCCATCTTCATCGCGCTGAACAGGCTGCCCTGGGTCTGGGTCCAGTCGCTGGCGCTGTAGCCGCCCCCCAGCTGCGCCGCAACCTCGGCGGACACCTGCGGCGCCTGGTACAGGTCCTTCAGCTTCAGGCGCAGGCTCTGCACCCGGCCCGGCTCCAGGCGCTGGATCTGCGCGGCATCGGCCACGTTGATCAGCGCCAGGGAACTGTCCAGCTCGGCGCCGACCTTGAACACCCCGACCACGTTGATCCGCTGCATGCGCGGCACCACCCCGCCCGGTACCGAGCCGAGTTCGGGCACGATCAGGGTCAGCTTGTCGCCGACCTTGAGCTGGAAACGCCGCGCGGTGATTTCGCCGACCACCACACCGAACTCGCCGGCGCGCAGGTCGGCCAGACGCCCCTGGACCATGTGCCCGGGCAGGATGGAGACCCGCGACTCGAACTGCGGGTCGATGCCCTGCAGCTGGATCGGCTGCATCGCCCCGCGGTGCGACAGCATGCCCTCCAGCTCGGCGAAGGGCGCGGCCGCCAGTACCTGCGGATGCTTGCCGGCGACCTCGGCCACCGCCTGCCAATCCTCCAGGGCCTGCTCGTGGGCGACGCTGGCATGGGGCACCATGCCGAGGATGCGCGAGCTCATTTCCTGCTGGAAGCCGTTCATCACCGACAACACCACGATCATCGCCAGCACGCCGAGGGCCAGACCGATCATCGAGGTCAGGGAAATGAAGGAGATGAAGTGATTGCGCCGCTTGGCCCGGGTATAGCGGCTGCCGATGAAGAGACTCAGCGGACGGAACATCAGGCGGCCACCAGCTTGCCGTCTTCCAGACGCAGCACCCGATCCATCTGCAGGGCCAGCTGCATGTCATGGGTCACCACCAGGAAGGCGGTCCGGGACGAGGCGCTCAGCTCCTTCATCAACTCCTGAATACCCTGGGCGGTGTGATGGTCGAGGTTGCCGGTCGGCTCGTCCAGCAGTACCAGCCCCGGGCGGTTGACCAGGGCGCGGGCAATCGCCACCCGCTGGCGTTCGCCGCCGGACAACTCCGCCGGCTTGTGCGCCAGGCGATGACCCAGGCCGACCCGCTCGAGCAGCTCGGTGGCCCGCTGCCGGGCCTCGGCGATGGCCGTGCAGCCGATCAGCAGCGGCATGCAGACGTTCTCCAGGGCGGTGAACTCGGCCAGCAGGTGATGGAACTGATAGACGAAACCCAGGGCCCGGTTGCGCAGCAGGCCGCGCTCCTTCTCGTTGAGCGCCGACAGCTCTTCGCCGGCCAGCCAGACGCTGCCGGTGCTGGGCGTGTCCAGGCCGCCGAGCATGTTCAGCAGGGTACTCTTGCCCGACCCCGAGCTGCCGACGATGGCCACCCGCTCGCCGGGATGCAGCTCGAGCGCCAGGCCCTCGAGCACCACCACCGACTGCGGGCCCTCCTCGTAGCTCTTGCCCAGGTTGCGGCAGCTCAGCACGGCCTGATCTTGCATGACGCGGTCACCCATCAGTTGATTATTCATAACGCAGCGCCTCCGCCGGCTGGATGCGCGCGGCGCGCCAGGCCGGGTACAGGGTGGCGAGGAAGCTCAGGACCAGGGCCGCGGCGCACACCAGCAGCACGTCGCCCCACATCAGTTGCGCTGGCAGGTAGTCGATGAAATAGACGTCGGCATTGAGGAACTTGATCCCCAGCAGGCGTTCCAGTGCGGCGACCCCGGCGCTGACGTTGAGCGCCGCCCAGATGCCCAGCAGTGCGCCCAGCGCGGTGCCGAACACGCCGATCACCGTGCCCTGGACCATGAAGATCGCCATGATCTGCCGCGGCGTCGAACCCAGGGTACGCAGGATGGCGATGTCGCCCTTCTTGTCGGTGACCACCATGACCAGGGTCGAGATGATGTTGAACGCGGCCACCGCGACGATCAGCAGCAGCAGCAGGCCGATGATCGCCTTCTCCATGCGGATCGCCTGGTACAGGTTGCCGTGGGTACGGGTCCAGTCGCGGGCGTAGTAGTCGCCCTCGCCCAGGGTCTGAGCCAGCTCCCAGGCGGTACGCGGGGCCTGGAACAGGTCGGCGAACTGCAGCCGCACGCCCTGCACCTGGCCGGGCCGCCAACGCTGCAGGCGAGCCAGGTCCTGGACATGGGCCAGGGCCAGGTGGCCGTCGATCTCGCCGGCGCCGACATGGAAGATGCCGACCACGGTGAAACGCTTGAGGCGCGGGAACATCCCGGCCGGGGTGACCGTCACCTCCGGCGCGACGAAGGTCAGCTTGTCGCCCAGCGTCACACCCAGCTTGGCCGCCGCCTTGTCGCCGATGACCATGCCGAACTCGCCCGGCGCCAGGTCCTCCAGGCGGCCCTGGCGGAAGAAGTCGCCGATGATCGACACCCTGGCCTCCTCCTGCGGGTCGACGGCATTGATCAGCACCTTCTGCACCTTGCCATCGTTGCTGAGCAGGCCCTGCATCTGGCTGAAGGGGGCCGCCGCCAGCACCTGGGGGTGCTTCAGCGCACCGGCGGCGAGTTCGCGCCAGTCGGCGAGCGGCGTCGCGCTCTCGATCGTGGCATGCGGCACCATGCCCAGCACACGGGTGCGCATCTCGTGATCGAAGCCGTTCATCACCGACAGCACCAGGATCATCACCAGCACACCGAGTGCCAGCCCGATCATCGAGGTCAGGGATATGAAGGACACGAAATGACTGCGGCGTTTGGCACGCGTATAGCGCGTACCGATGAAGACGAACAGGGGTCTGAACATGTCGGGGGCTGATTCGGGGGAAAGAGGAACGTCCTTGTGGCGGGGCTTGGCGAGCAGCCTTACACTCAGACCACTACTGCTGCCATGGGTTCGCCATGCCGTCTCAAGATGAAAAAGATCGCCGCGAATACTATCGTATCGACGACACGATCGCACTGGATTTCACCCCGCTGTCCGGCGCCGAAGCCCTTGCCAGTGACGCACTGCACGACACCTCGCCGCTGTTCAATCTGCTCAGCGACCTGCACCTGATGGACTTCGAGTCGCAACACCTGTTGCGCCACATCAGCGAGCGCGACCGCACCCTGGCCAACTACCTCAAGGTGGTCAACAAGCGCATCGACCTGCTCGGCCAGGCCGTCGCCCAGAGCCTGCTGCGCGATATCGGCGCGCCGAAGCAGGTCTGCCTGTCCGAGGGTGGGGTGAATTTTACTCACGGCAAGGCGGTCGCCCCCGACAGCCATCTGGCGATCAAGATGGTGCTGATGCCCCAGGCCCTCGGCCTGCTGCTGCGCGCCAGGGTCATCCATTGCCGCGCGCTGGATGACGGCCAGTTCGAGATCGGCACCGAGTTCGAGGCCTTGACCGACGCACAGCGCCAGTTGCTGGCTCGGCATATCCTGCAGAAGCAGGCCTGGGAACGCCGCCAGGCCCGCGAATGACCACCACCAGCGCGAAGGAAAGCCCCATGCCACGCCTGCTCGCCCTATTGGCCTTGCTGCTGCCGCTGGGCAGCGTGGCCGAGACCCTGCAGATCCCCCTCGGCCAGCAGGGCGCCACGAGCTTCGAACTGCCGCAGCGCGGCGAGTCGCGCCGTGCCGTGCTCGAGCGCTTCGGCCTGGCCGACCAGGAGCATCCAGCGGTCGGCCGGCCGCCGATCACCCGCTGGGACTACCGCGAGTTCAGCGTGTACTTCGAGTACGACCATGTGATCAACAGCGTGCGCCAGCATCGACGGCGCACCGCCACGCCCGAGTAAGGAGTAATCGTGACCCTGATTTACGGCCACCGCGGCGCCAAGGGCGAAGCACCGGAAAACACCCTCGCCAGCTTCCAGACCTGCCTCGGTCACGGCGTGCGCCGCTGCGAGCTGGACCTGCACCTGTCGCGCGACGGCGAGCTGATGGTCATCCACGATCCGACCCTCAAGCGCACCACCGGCCATCGCGGCAAGGTGGTCGAGCACGACGCCGCCGATCTGGTGCGCTATGACGCCCGCCAGGCTGGCCCCGAGTGGCCCACGCCCTGCCCCATTCCACGCCTGGGCGAGCTGTTCGAGCAGTGCGACTTCGAACACTGGCAACTGGAGGTCAAGAGTGCCTCGAGGGAGCGCGCGGCACGCACGGTCGAGGCCATCGCCGCCCTGGCCGGGCAGCATGGCCTGAGCGACAGGATCACCGTGACCTCCAGCTCGCGGGAAGTGCTGCGGGCGCTGCAGCGCCTGCATCCGGGCATATCCCGCGGCCTGGTGGCCGAGCACGCCTGGCTCGACCCGCTGAAGGTGGCCCGCCACTACGGCTGCGAACTGCTCGCCCTGGACTGGACGCTGTGCAGCCCGGAGCGCCTGCTGAAGGCCCAGAAGGCCGGTCTGCACGTCTCAGTGTGGACGGTCAACGAACCGGCGCTGATGCGTCGGCTCGCCGATTTCGGCGTGGACAGCCTGATCACCGACTTCCCCGGCCTGGCGGTGGCGACGCTGACGCGCTGAGTCGGCCAGACCGCCTGCGAGCGAGCATGAAAAAACCGGCCATGGGGCCGGTTTTTTCATGCTGCCTGGTCAGAAACTCTCCCGATTCGGCCACTGCCAGGCTCGGGAGTCGCTGAACGGGTCCTCCCCGACCGGCTCAGGCCACCGGTCGGAGCCGCTCAAAAAAGCCGGTTGAGGCCGTCGAAGGCGGCCACGCGATAGGCCTCGGCCATGGTCGGGTAGTTGAAGGTGGTGTTGACGAAGTACTTGATGCTGTTCGCCTCGCCCTTCTGGTTCATGATCGCCTGACCGATGTGCACGATCTCCGAGGCCTGATAGCCGAAGCAATGCACCCCGAGCACCTCCAGGGTCTCGCGGTGGAACAGGATCTTCAGCATGCCCACCGGCTCGCTGGAAATCTGCGCCCGGGCCATGCTCTTGAAGAACGCCTTACCCACCTCGTAGGGAATCTTCGCCTGGGTCAGCTCGCGCTCGTTCTTGCCGATCGAGCTGATCTCCGGAATAGTGTAGATGCCGGTCGGCACATCGTCGACGAAGCGCCAGCTGTCGTTCTCGACTATATTGCCCGAGGCCGAACGGCCCTGGTCGTAGGCCGCGCTGGCCAGGCTCGGCCAGCCGATCACGTCGCCGGCGGCGAAGATATTGGACTGCTCGGTGCGGTAGTTCTGGTCGACCTCGACCTGGCCGCGGCTGTTGACCTGGATGCCGATGTTCTCCAGCCCCAGCTTGTCGGTATTGCCGGTACGGCCGTTGCACCAGAGCAGGGCATCGGCCTTGATCTTCTTGCCGGACTTGAGGTGCAGGATCACCCCGTTGTCCAGGCCCTCGATGCGCTCGTACTCCTCGTTGTGGCGGATCAGCACGTTGTTGTTGCGCAGGTGGTAGCTGAGCGCATCGGAGATCTCGGCATCGAGGAAGCTGAGCAGCTGGTCGCGGTTGTCGATCAGGTCGACCAGCACCCCCAGACCACTGAAGATCGAGGCGTATTCGCAGCCGATGACCCCGGCGCCGTAGATGATCAGCCGGCGCGGCGTGTGGCTCAGGGTCAGGATGGTGTCGCTGTCATAGACCCGCGGGTGGCGGAAATCGACGTCCGATGGGCGGTAGGGCCGCGAGCCGGTGGCAATGACGATCTGCTTGGCCACCAGGGTTTCCACCACGCCGTTGGGACACACCACCTCGACGGTCTGCTCGTCGGCGAAGCTGCCGGTGCCGTAGAACAGGTCGATGCGGTTGCGCGCGTAGTAACCGGTGCGCGAGGTGACCTGCTTGCCGATGACCCGCTCGGCGCTCTTGAGCACGTCCGGGAAGGAGAACCAGCGCGGCTCGCCGATCTGACGGAACATCGGGTTGGTGTTGAACTGCATGATCTGGCGCACCGAATGACGCAGCGCCTTGGACGGAATGGTCCCCAGGTGAGTGCAGTTGCCGCCGACTTCGCGGCGGGTGTCGACCACCGCCACCTTGCGGCCGGCCTTGGCGGCATTCATCGCCGCGCCTTCCCCTGCCGGACCGGAGCCCAGCACCACCACGTCATAGTTGTAGACCGCCATGTTCACTCCTTCAGATCACGCCGGGGCGCTTATGCCGCGCCCGCGGCAGGACCGGCGCCGCAGAGCGGCGCCGGCAATCAATCCATCCGCATAGCCTGCGGTCGGGCATCAACGCTTGCTGGCGTCGTAGGACAGGTCCGCGACCGCCTCGCCCTCAGGGCGATTGACCTCCTCGCACTTCTCGCGGCTGCCGCCACAGATCGAGCATTCCTTCTCGATGCCCAGGTTGGCAATGCCGCCACAGGAGCCGGCGATGGGCTTGCGGCCCATGATCACACCGACCGCCATCAGCCCCACCATCAGCAGCATGGCCAGAAAAACCACTACGAAAGTCATTGCTCTTCTCCTTCGGCGAATAATCGCTCGAATGCACCGCTAGTCTGTGTGACGAAACGTTCGCCATCCCGGATCACAAAAAATGCCGCGATACCCGCCCGCTCAGCGTAAGCCAAGCCGCGCGCCGGTCCCAGCACCATCAACAAGGTGGACAGGCCATCGGCGCGCAGGGTCGACGGATCGGCCACCGTCACCGATGCCAGCTTGTGGCCGATGGGCGCCCCGGTCTGCGGGTCCAGGGTATGGGAGTAACGCGTGCCGTTCTCCTCGAAATAGTTGCGGTAGTCGCCGGAGGTGGAAATGCCGTAGCCATCCAGCTCCAGGACCCGCTGCGCCACCCGCTCGTCGTCCCGCGGCGCCTCGATGGCGATGCGCCACGCGTCGCCGCCGGGCTTGCGGCCGGCCGCCTTCAGCTCCCCGGTGACATCCACCAGGTAGCGGGTGACGCCCAGCTCCACGAGACGGGCGACGATGCGGTCGACCGTATAACCGGCGGCGATGCTGTTGAGATCCAACTGCAGGTCGACGTCCTTGCACAGCCGCTCGCCGTCGATACGCAGGTGCCGATGGCCGGTGCGCGAACGCGCCTCGGCCAGTTGCTCGGCAGTCGGCAGCCGCTCGACCCGCGCCTGGGGACCGAAGCCCCAGAGGTTGAGCAGTGGCTCCAGGGTCAGGTCGAAGGCCCCGCCGCTTTCCTGCGCCAGAGCCTGGCCGACGCTCACCAGCTGCAACATCTCTGCCGGCATGGCCATGCAGCTGCCCGCCGGGGCGCGATTGAACCGGGAGATCAGCGAGTCGTCGCGGTAGGTGGACATCTGCCGATCGACCTCGGCGAGGATCGCCTCGGTCTCGGCCTGCAGCGCCTCGACAGCCGGCGCACCCTCGGTGCGCACGTACTTGACCGAGTAGGTGCTGCCCATGGTCGGACCAGCGAACTCCTCGACCCGCTCGGAAAACCAGCAGCCCGTTAAGGCGGCCGCCAAGGCGACCGCGATAACGGGCTGGAGTGCAGCGTGCAGCACGCTTAGCCGCCGAAGTCGTCGAGCAGAATGTTTTCCTGCTCCACACCCAGGTCGATCAGCATCTTGATCACCGCGGCGTTCATCATGGGTGGGCCGCACATGTAGAACTCGCAGTCCTCGGGCGCCGGATGGTCCTTGAGGTAGTTCTCGTACAGCACGTTGTGGATGAAGCCGGTGAGTCCGCTCCAGTTGTCCTCCGGCTGCGGATCGGACAGCGCCAGGTGCCACTTGAAGTTCGGGTTCTCGGCCTGCAGCTGATCGTACTCTTCGTTGTAGAAGGCCTCGCGCATGGAGCGCGCGCCGTACCAGAAGCTGATCTTGCGCGTGGATTTCAGGCGCTTGAGCTGGTCGAAGATGTGCGAGCGCATCGGCGCCATGCCGGCACCGCCGCCGATGAACACCATCTCGGCATCGGTGTCCTTGGCGAAGAACTCGCCGAAGGGTCCGTACACCGTGATCTTGTCGCCCGGCTTGAGGCTGAACACGTAGGAGGACATCTTGCCCGGCGGCAGGCCGTCCTTGCCCGGCGGCGGCGAGGCGATGCGGATGTTGAACTTGACCAGGCCGCGCTCTTCCGGGTAGTTGGCCATGGAGTAGGCACGGATCACGGTCTCCTCGACCTTGGACACGTACTTCCACTGGTTGAACTTGTCCCAGTCGCCGCGATACTCCTCCTGGATGTCGAAATCCTTGTAGTGGACGGTGTGCGGCGGGCACTCCAGCTGCACGTAGCCGCCGGCGCGGAAGTCGACGTTCTCGCCTTCCGGCAGTTTGAGGGTCAGCTCCTTGATGAAGGTGGCCACGTTCGGGTTGGACTCGACCGTGCATTCCCACTTCTTCACGCCGAAGACTTCTTCCGGCACCTCGATCTTCATGTCCTGCTTGACCGCGGTCTGGCAGGACAGGCGCCAGCCTTCCTTGGCCTCGCGGCGAGTGAAGTGCGACTCCTCGGTCGACAGCATCTCGCCGCCGCCCGACTCGACGATGCACTTGCACTGGGCGCAGGTGCCGCCGCCGCCACAGGCCGACGACAGGAAGATCTCGTTCTCGGCCAGGGTCTGCAGCAGCTTGCCGCCGGCCGGCACCACTATGGTCTTCTCGCCGTTGATCTCGATGCTCACGTCGCCGCTGGAGACCAGCTTGGCGCGCGCCGCGAGGATGATCAGCACCAGCGCCAATACAATGGCGGTGAACATGCCGATCGCTAGGAATATCTCGAAATTGATCATCTGCTCATCCTTTCCTTAGAGCTGCACGCCAGAGAAGGACATGAAGCCCAGAGACATCAGGCCGATGGTGATGAAGGTGATACCCAGCCCCTGCAGGCCGGCCGGTACGTCGCTGTACTTGAGCTTCTCGCGGATGCCCGCCAGGGCGGCGATCGCCAGGGCCCAGGAGACGCCGGCGCCGATGCCGTAGACGGTGCTCTCGGCCAGGTTGTAGTCGCGCTCGACCATGAACAGCGAGCCGCCCATGATGGCGCAGTTCACCGTGATCAGCGGCAGGAACACGCCGAGGGCGTTGTACAGGGCCGGTACGTACTTATCCAGGGTCATCTCGAGGATCTGCACGATCGCCGCGATGACGCCGATGAAGGTCAGCAGGCCGAGGAAGCTCAGGTCAACCTCGGGCAGGCCGGCCCAGGCCAGCGCGCCGTCCTTGAGGATGTTGGTGTAGATCAGGTTGTTGACCGGCATGGTGATGCCCAGCACCACCACCACGGCGATACCCAGGCCGATCGCCGTCTCCACTTTCTTGGAGATGGCGATGAAGGTGCACATGCCGAGGAAGAACGCCAGCGCCATGTTCTCGACGAACACCGCGCGGACGAACAGGCTGATGTAATGCTCCATTAGTAGGCCTCCTTGTTGGATACCTGAGGCGCCATCTTGTAGGCGTTGCTCTCGACCTGGTCGGTCTTCCAGCTGCGGACGGCCCAGATGAACAGGCCGATCAGGAAGAACGCCGAAGGCGGCAGCAGCAGCATGCCGTTGGGCTGGTACCAGCCGCCGTCGTTGACCACCGGAATGATCTCGTAGCCCATCAGCTTGCCCGCGCCGAACAGCTCGCGAATGATGCCCAGGGCGATCAGGAACGCGCTGTAGCCCAGACCATTGCCGATGCCGTCGAAGAACGACAGGACCGGCGGGTTCTGCATGGCGAACGCCTCGGCACGGCCCATCACGATGCAGTTGGTGATGATCAGGCCGACGAACACCGACAGCTGCTTGGACAGGCTGAAGGCGTAGGCCTTGAGTACCTGGTCCACCACGATCACCAGCGAGGCGATGATCACCATCTGCACGATCATGCGGATCGAGCTGGGGATCTGGCTGCGGATCATCGAGATGAACAGGTTGGAGAAACCGGTCACCAGGGTCAGCGCCGCGGACATCACCAGGGCGGTCTGCAGGTTCGAGGTCACCGCCAGGGCCGAGCAGATCCCGAGGATCTGCAGGCCGATGGGGTTGTTGTTGAAGATCGGATTGAGCAGGACTTCTTTAATAGTCGGCTGCGACATGATCAAGCCTCCCCTGCGCGCAGGTTAGCGATAAACGGACCGAAGCCGTTCTGGCCGAGCCAGAACTTCAGCAGGTTGTCCACCCCATTGCTGGTCAGCGTGGCGCCGGCCAGGCCGTCGACCTGGTGCTCGGCCTGCGGACTCTGTGGATCGACGCCGCCCTTGACGATGGCCACGGCCAGGTCGCCGTTCGCATCGAACAGGGTCTTGCCCGGCCACTGGCCCTTCCACTTGGGATTGTCGACTTCGCCGCCCAGGCCCGGGGTCTCGCCATGCTGGTAGAAGCCCATGCCGACCACAGTATTGAGGTCGCCCTTGAGGGCGATGAAGCCGTGCAGGGTCGACCACAGGCCATAGCCGCGCACCGGCAGGATCAGGGTCTGCACCTGGCCTTCCTGCTCGACCACATAGACGGTGCTGAAACGCTCCTGGCGCTTGATCCCGGCGATGTCCTCGCCGGCCGGCAGCGCGCCGGACAGCTTCGGGTCCTTGGACGCCTTGAGCGGGTCGAAGGTGACCGGGTCATGGGCCTCGGAGAAGGTGCCGGTTTCCAGGTCGACCAGTTTCGCCCTGATGGTGCTGGCGAACAGTTCCTTGACCTGCTTGCCGCTCATCGCGGCATCGCCCAGCCCGGCGATCGCCAGGATGCTGCGCTGCTTGTCCAGCAGGCGGTTGTCCACCTGGGTCGGCTTCAACGCGATGGCCGCGCCGGCGACGAACACCGAGCACACCAGGCACACCAGCAGGGCCACCGTCAGCGTGCGCACGGTGGATTCTTTATGACTAGACATTGCGTGCCAGCCTCCGCTTGATATTGGCTTGAACGACAAAGTGGTCGATCAGCGGTGCGAACAGGTTGGCGAACAGAATCGCCAGCATCATGCCTTCCGGGAAGGCCGGGTTGACCACACGGATCAGCACCACCATCACGCCGATCAGGGCACCGAAAATCCACTTGCCGGTATTGGTCATGGACGCCGACACCGGATCGGTGGCCATGAACAGCATGCCGAAGGCAAAGCCACCAACCACCAGGTGCCAGTGCCAGGGCATGGCGAACATCGGGTTGGTCTCCGAGCCGATGGCGTTGAACAGCAGGCTCAGGCCGACCATGCCCAGCATCACGCCGGCGACGATGCGCCAGGAGGCGATCTTGGTCAGTACCAGGACGCCGCCACCGATCAGGATGGCCAGGGTGCTGGTCTCGCCCAGGGAACCGTGAATGGTGCCGACGAAGGCGTCCATCCAGCTGATGCCCTGGCCGATAACGTTCTCGATGCCGCCGGAGGCCGCCAGGCTCAGCGCCGTGGCGCCGGCAAAGCCGTCCACCGTGGTCCACACCGCGTCGCCGGACATCTGCGCCGGATAGGCGAAGAACAGGAAGGCGCGACCGGTCAGGGCCGGGTTGAGGAAGTTCTTGCCGGTACCACCGAACACTTCCTTGCCGATCACCACGCCGAAACTGATGCCCAGCGCGACCTGCCACAGCGGAATGCTCGGCGGCAGGATCAGGGCGAACAGCACCGAGGTGACGAAGAAGCCTTCGTTGACCTCATGCTTGCGGATCGAGGCGAACAGCACCTCCCAGAAACCGCCGACGATGAAGGTCACCGCGTACACCGGCAGGAACCAGGCCGCGCCCTGGACGAAGTTGTCCCACAGGCTGTTCGGGTCGAACCCGGCCAGCGAGCCGATCAGGGCGAAACGCCAGCCTTCCTGGGCCGCCAGCAGCTCGGGGCTGTTGGCGAAGATCAGGTTGGCCTGATAGCCGGCGTTCCACATGCCGAAGAACATCGCCGGGAAGGTGCACAGCCATACGGTGATCATCATGCGCTTGAGGTCGATGCCGTCGCGCACGTGGGCGGTGGTCTTGGTCACGCTGCCCGGACGATAGAAGAAGGTGTCGATGGCTTCGTACAAGGCATACCAGTTCTCGTACTTGCCGCCCTTCTCGAAGTTGTGCTCGATCTTGTCGAGGAAATCGCGAATACCCATGGCTTAACCCTCCTTCTCGATACGGGCGAGGTTATCCCGCAGGATCGGGCCGTATTCATACTTGCCGGCGCACACGTAGGTGCACAGCGCCAGGTCTTCTTCGTCGAGTTCCAGGCAGCCCAGCTTCTGGGCCATCTCGGTGTCGCCGACGATCAGGTAGCGCAGCAACTGGGTCGGCAGGATGTCCAGCGGCATCACTTCTTCGTAGTTGCCGACCGGCACCATGGCCCGCGGACTGCCGTTGGTGGTGGTGGAGAAGGCGAAGGTCTTCGCGGCCATCAGTTTGGAGACGAAGACGTTCAGCACCGAGTGCTTGTTCACCCCGGCGCGCAGGTAGTGCATCAGTTCGCGCTCGGCGCCCTCCGCCAGGCAGGACACCTGCTGGTGGTAGCGACCGAGGAAGGCGAAGGCGCCCTGGGCCGTGCGGCCGCCGAGCACCGAACCGGAGATCACCCGGTTGTAGCCGGACTGCAGCTGGCCGGCGGTCAGCTCATCCAGATTGGCGCCCAGGCGGGTGCGCAGCAGGCGCGGCTGCTCGACCACCGGCCCGGCCAGGGCGACGACGCGCTCGACCCACAGCTGGCCACTGGTGAACAACTTGCCGGCGGCGATCACGTCCTGATAGCCGATCGACCAGACGCTCTTGCTGGCATTGACCGGATCGAGGAAGTGGATATGGGTGCCGGGCAAGCCGGCCGGGTGCGGGCCGGCGAAGGCCTCGGCCTGGACGTTGGCCAGCTGCTCGCCCGGCAGGCTGACGCCCTCGGCCTTGCACAGGAACACCTTGCCCAGGCGGCTCAGCACCTTGAGGCCGTTCTCGAAGTCGCCGGCGTACTCGCCGATCACCACCGCCGGATCGGCCGCCAGCGGATGGGTGTCCACCGCAGTAACGAAGATCGAGCTGGGCACCGCGTCGACGGCCGGCACCTTGCTGAACGGGCGGGTGCGCAGGGCGGTCCACAACCCGGACTGCTGCAGGTTCTCACGCACCTGTTCGGCGCTCAGGCTGTCCAGCTGGGCGGCCGGATACTGAGCGAAGGTCAGCTGCTCGTCGCCGTCGAGGTCGATCACCACCGACTGCAGGACGCGCTTCTCGCCGCGATGAATGGCACTGACCACGCCCGCGCCAGGCGCGGTGTAGGTCACGCCGGGAGTCTTCTTGTCGGAGAACAGCACCTGACCGAGCTTGACCCGATCACCGACCTGAACCTCCATCGTAGGCTTCATGCCGTGATAATCGAAGCCTATGACGGCGACGCTGCGCACCGGCCTGGCGGCCTCGATGCGTTGCGCCGGCGCGCCCGTTATGGGCAAGTCGAGCCCATGTTTAATTTTGATCATAGGTTTGCCTAACCACTGATTTATAAGCTTTTTTTAGAATACGACCGACACCTTGAACGGCTCATATCGAAAACCAGTGCGAGCCAGCAATCGGTGAGGACAGGCGTGTCGAACGCGGGTAAAAAATCCGCTCAATTATAGAGAGACGGCCACTGGCTGACCACCCAAGCGCTTGCTTTTTTTGAGTTTTCAGTCAAGTAGTCAGGGCAGCGACAACTTGACGCAAGGCCGCCGAGGCGCGGAACACAACCCCTGCCACCGGAGCCGGCATGCCCAACCTGCTTATGCCCGCCACCGCCCTCCTCCTGCCGAGCCAGCCGCAACCGGCCGGCGCCGGCACACGCCTGGACGAGGCGAACGTCGCCGCGCAGCACCGGCTCGACCGGGAGATTCTGGAATCTGAAGAATCAGGGCCTGCCGCACCACCATGGGCCGACGCCTATGCGGCCGCTTTCTACAGCGCTCAAGGAACACGCCCCGCCCAGGCACTCGACGCACTGTGCAGCCTGCACCTGGGACTGCATGACTTTCGTGCGATTGGCCGCGAGGACGTGATCAGGGTTGCCTGGACCACCAACAGACAGCGAGACGCCGACTACGGCGCCTGCGCCCCGAACTGGACGCCCTGCGCGCGCAATTTCGCGACACTCGCCCAGGCGACCGCTACGCCCTCGATTACAGCGTCGGCAGCGGCCCGAACCTGGAGCGCGCCAGCCTGCCGGCCGACCCGCCCACCGCACACACAAAAAAACGGGAGCCTAAGCTCCCGTTCTTTTCACGCCAATCCTGGCCTTAGCCCGGAAAGGCCGGCGGGTTGACGCCGACCATGTCTTCCATCACCCGGACCACCTGGCAGCTGTAGCCGAACTCGTTGTCGTACCACACGTACAGCACCACACGGTTGTCGTTGGCGATGGTCGCATCGGCATCCACCACACCGGCATGGCGCGAGCCGACGAAGTCGGTGGACACCACTTCCTGGGAATTGACGAAATCGATCTGCTTGTGCAGATCCGAGTGCAGCGCCATGTAGCGCAGGTACTCGTTGATCTCCTCGCGACTGGCGGCCTTCTCCAGGTTGAGGTTGAGGATGGCCATGGACACGTTGGGCGTCGGCACGCGAATCGCGTTGCCGGTCAGCTTGCCCTTGAGCACCGGCAACGCCTTGGCCGCAGCGGTGGCCGCGCCGGTTTCGGTGATGACCATGTTCAACGCGGCGCTGCGGCCGCGACGACTGCCCTTGTGGAAGTTGTCGATCAGGTTCTGGTCGTTGGTATAGGAGTGCACGGTCTCCACATGGCCATTGACGATGCCGTACTTGTCGTTCACCGCCTTGAGCACCGGCACGATGGCGTTGGTGGTGCAGGAGGCCGCGGAGACGATGCGGTCGTCGGCGGTGATGTCGGCATGGTTGATGCCATGCACGATGTTCTTCAGCTCGCCCTTGCCCGGCGCAGTCAGCACCACGCGATCGATACCCGGGCACTTGAGGTGCTGCCCCAGGCCCTCGGCATCGCGCCACTTGCCGGTGTTATCCACCAGCAACGCATCCTTGATGCCGTACTGGGTGTAGTCGATGGACGCCGGATCGTTGGAGTAGATGATCTGGATCAGGTTGCCGTTGGCGGTCAGGGTGTTGTTCGCCTCGTCGATGGTGATGGTGCCATCGAACGGGCCATGCACCGAGTCGCGGCGCAGCAGGCTGGCACGCTTGACCAGGTCGTTCTCGGCACCCTTGCGCACGACGATGGCGCGCAGGCGCAGGCCGTCGCCGCCGCCGGTCTTCTCGATCAGGATACGCGCCAGCAGGCGGCCGATGCGGCCGAAACCATAGAGCACCACGTCGGTGCCCTTGCGCGCCACGGCATTCTGCTGCCCGGCTACGGAGCCCAGTTCGTCGCGCACGAACTGCTCGATGCCGCGACCGGCGCCTTCCTGCAGGTACTTGGCCATCATCCGGCCCAGGTCCACGGAGGCGGCGCCGAGCTTGAGCTCGCACATGGTCTTGAGCATCGGGAAGGTGTCATGCACCGACAGTTCGGCATCGCCATCCAGGCGATGGCGGGCATAACGGTGGGCCTTGAGGATCTGGATGACGGAGCGATTGATCAGGCTACGGCCGTAGATCGAGGTGACCACGTTGTTGTTGCGGTAGAGCTGGCCAATCATCGGAATCATCGCTTCCGCAAGGGCTTCTCGATCGATCCACTCACCAAGACACTGGTCGGGCTTCTGAGTCACGGGCAGTACCTTCCACATGTAGGGGCTGAAAAAAGGGGCTACATTATGACGGCGCACGCAAGCGGGAGCAATGCGCGCCTGTCGCGACTGACACGATGCGCCCTGCCCCGCTACAATCGGCGGCCTTGTACCACGACCGTGAGCCGCCCGTGTCCGTACTGCGTCTGCCGCCCCTGCCGGCCACCGCCGGAAAACAGCACTGGGGCAACCTGCCCGGCGCCGCCCTGAGCCTGGCCATCGCCGAAGCCGCCAGCGCCGCCCGGCGCTTCACCCTGCTGCTGACCGCCGACAGCCAGAGCGCCGAGCGCCTGGAACAGGAGCTGAGCTTCTTCGCCCCGACGCTGCCGGTGCTGCACTTCCCCGACTGGGAAACCCTGCCCTACGACCTGTTCTCGCCGCACCAGGACATCATCTCCCAGCGCATCGCCGCGCTCTACCGCCTGCCCGAGCTGAAGCACGGCGTGCTGGTCGTGCCCATCACCACCGCCCTGCACCGCCTGGCGCCGACGAGTTTCCTGCTCGGCAGCAGCCTGGTGCTGGATGTCGGCCAGAAGCTCGACGTCGAACAGATGCGCCTGCGCCTGGAGGCGGCCGGCTACCGCTGCGTCGATACCGTCTACGAGCACGGCGAGTTCGCCGTGCGCGGCGCCCTCATCGACCTGTTTCCCATGGGCAGCGACACCCCCTATCGCATCGACCTGTTCGACGACGAGATCGAGACCCTGCGCACCTTCGACCCCGAGACCCAGCGCTCGGTGGACAAGGTCGAGTCGATCAAGCTGCTGCCGGCCCGTGAGTTCCCCCTGGAGAAGAAGGCCGTCGGCGATTTCCGCGGACGCTTTCGCGAGCGCTTCGACGTCGACTTCCGCCGCTGCCCGATCTACCAGGACCTGAGCACCGGCATCACCCCGGCCGGCATCGAGTATTACCTGCCGCTATTCTTCGAGCAGACCGCCACCCTGTTCGACTACCTGCCGGCAGACACCCAGGTCTTCTCCCTGCCCGGCGTGGAGAAGGCCGCCGAGCACTTCTGGCAGGATGCCCGCAACCGCTTCGATGAGCGCCGGGTCGATCCGGAACGCCCGCTGCTGCCGCCGGCCGACATCTTCCTGCCGGTGGAGGACTGCTTCGCCCGCCTGAAGGACTGGCCGCGGGTAGTGGTCAGCCAGGACGACATCGAGGCGGGCGTCGGCCGCCAGCGCTTCGCCGCCCGGCCGCTGCCGGACCTGGCGATCCAGGCCAAGGCCAACGAACCGCTGGCCGCCCTGCGCCGCTTCATCGAGGAACACCCGGGACGGGTGCTGTTCTGCGCCGAGTCGGCGGGGCGGCGCGAGGTGCTGCTGGAGCTGCTCGCCCGCCTCAAGCTCAAGCCCAGGACAGTGGAGGGCTGGCACGAGTTCGGCGCCAGCGCCGAGCGCCTGGCCATCTGCATCGCCCCGCTGGACGAGGGCCTGCTGCTCGACGACCTGGCCCTGATCGCCGAGAGCCCGCTGTTCGGCCAGCGGGTCATGCAGCGCCGGCGCCGCGAGAAGGCCCGCGACGGCGGCGACAACGTGATCAAGAACCTCACCGAGCTGCGCGAAGGCGCGCCGGTGGTGCATATCGACCATGGCGTCGGCCGCTACCAGGGCCTGATCACCCTGGAGATCGACGGCCAGAGCGCCGAGTTCCTCGCCCTGCAGTACGCCGAGGAGGCCAAGCTCTACGTGCCGGTTGCCAGCCTGCACCTGATCGCCCGCTACACCGGCAGCGACGACGCCCTGGCGCCGCTGCACCGGCTCGGCTCGGAGACCTGGCAGAAGGCCAAGCGCAAGGCCGCCGAACAGGTGCGCGACGTCGCCGCCGAGCTGCTGGATATCTACGCCCGCCGCGCCGCCCGCGAGGGCTATGCCTTCGCCGACCCGCAGCTCGACTACGCCACCTTCAGCGCCGACTTCCCCTTCGAGGAGACGCCGGACCAGCAGGCGGCCATCGACGCGGTGCGCGAGGACATGCTGGCGGCCAAGCCGATGGACCGCCTGGTCTGCGGCGACGTGGGCTTCGGCAAGACCGAGGTGGCCATGCGCGCCGCCTTTATCGCCGTGCACAGCGGCCGCCAGGTGGCGGTGCTGGTGCCCACCACCCTGCTCGCCCAGCAGCACTACAACAGCTTCCGCGATCGCTTCGCCGACTGGCCGGTGAAGGTCGAGGTGATGAGCCGCTTCAAGAGCGCCAAGGAGGTCGGCGAGGCCATGGCCCAGCTGGCCGAAGGCAAGGTCGACATCGTCATCGGCACCCACAAGCTGCTGCAGGACGACGTCAGGTTCAACAACCTGGGCCTGGTGATCATCGACGAGGAGCACCGCTTCGGCGTGCGCCAGAAGGAGCAGCTCAAGGCGCTGCGCAGCGAGGTGGACATCCTCACCCTCACGGCGACCCCCATTCCGCGCACGCTGAACATGGCGGTGGCGGGCATGCGCGACCTGTCGATCATCGCCACCCCGCCGGCGCGCCGGCTGTCGGTGCGCACCTTCGTCATGGAACAACAGAGCGGCGTGGTCAAGGAGGCCCTGCTGCGCGAGCTGTTGCGCGGCGGCCAGGTCTACTACCTGCACAACGACGTGAAGACCATCGAGAAGTGCGCCGCCGACCTGGCGGAGCTGGTACCCGAGGCGCGCATCGGCATCGGCCACGGGCAGATGCGCGAGCGCGAGCTGGAGCAGGTGATGAGCGACTTCTATCACAAGCGCTTCAACGTGCTGATCGCCTCGACCATCATCGAGACCGGCATCGACGTACCCAGCGCCAACACCATCATCATCGAGCGCGCCGACAAGTTCGGCCTGGCCCAGCTGCACCAGCTGCGCGGCCGGGTCGGTCGCAGCCACCACCAGGCCTACGCCTACCTGCTGACGCCGCCGCGCAAGCAGGTGACCGACGACGCGCAGAAGCGCCTGGAAGCCATCGCCGGCGCCCAGGACCTGGGTGCCGGCTTCGTCCTGGCCACCCACGACCTGGAGATCCGCGGCGCCGGCGAGCTGCTCGGCGACGGCCAGAGCGGACAGATCCAGGCGGTGGGCTTCACCCTCTACATGGAGATGCTCGAGCGGGCGGTCAAGGCCATCCGCAAGGGCGAGCAGCCCAACCTCGAGCAACCGCTGGGCGGCGGCCCGGAGATCAATCTGCGGGTGCCGGCGCTGATCCCCGAGGACTACCTGCCCGACGTGCATGCGCGCCTGATCCTCTACAAGCGCATTGCCTCGGCCGCCGACGAGGACGGCCTGAAGGAGCTGCAGGTGGAGATGATCGACCGCTTCGGCCTGCTGCCGGAACCGACCAAGAACCTGGTGCGCCTGACCCTGCTCAAGCTGCGGGCCGAGGCCCTGGGCATCAAGAAGGTCGACGCCGGCCCCCAGGGCGGGCGCGTCGAGTTCGCCGCCGACACCTGCGTCGACCCGCTGACCCTGATCAAGCTGATCCAGAGCGCGCCGACCCGCTACAAGTTCGAAGGCGCCACCCTGTTCAGGTTCCAGGTGCCGATGGAGCGCCCGGAACAACGCTTCAATACCCTGGAGGCGCTCTTCGAGCGCCTGATCCCCGCCGCCTAAGGACTGAACCATGCGCGCACTCCGCACCCTGGCCCTGCTGCCGCTCACCCTGCTCATGCTGCTCGCCACCCCGACCTTCGCCGAAGGCCTGTATCAGGTCGAGGTCATCGTCTTCCGCCAGGCCGGCGAACCGGTTCCCGCCAGCCGGACCGCGCCGGACGACTGGGCCCGGGACGCCCAGGCGATCGACGCCGGCAGCGAACGCGGCACCACGCTGAACAGCGAGGCCAGCAAGCTCACTCCGGGCAACGGTTATCAGGTGCTACTGCACAAGGCCTGGTCGCAGCACCTCTCCAGCGCCCCCAGCCGGGTGGCACTGAGCGGCGGCAGCGAGCAGTTCGGCCATTTCCCGGTAGAAGGCACCCTGAGCCTCAAGCAGGCCCGCTTCATCGATGTGGAGGCCGACCTCTGGATCAACAGCTTCGACGCCAGCGGGCTGCTCGCCGGCAGCGAGCGCCTCAGGCAGGACAGCCGCCTGAAGAGCGGCGAACTGACCTTCCTGGACCACGGCAGCCTCGGCCTGCTGATCCGGGTCAAGCCGCTGTAACCCCGGACCACGAAAAAGGGCCGCGCAATGCGGCCCCTTTTCATTCCCTCGCCGGCTTAGCCAACCAGCACCCGCGCCAGCACCGCCTTGACCTGACCCATCCCCTCATCCAGCGCCCGCTCGATCTCCGCCATAGTGATCAGCGCGGTGGACTTGCCGGCCGCCGGGTTGACCACCAGCGACAAGCAGGCATAGGGCAGCGACAGCTCGCGGGCCAGCACCGCCTCGGGCATGCCGGTCATGCCCACGATATCGCAGCCGTCGCGCTCCAGGCGGGCGATCTCCGCCACCGTCTCCAGCCGCGGCCCCTGGGTACAGCCGTAGACGCCATGGCCGCTGAAGGCGCAGCCTTCCGCCGCCAGGGCACCGCACAGCTTGTCACGCAGCGCCGCATCGTAAGGGTGGCTGAAGTCCACATGGGTGACATGTTCGAGCTCGCCCTCGTAGAAGGTGTGGGCGCGCCCGGAGGTGTAGTCGATGACCTGATGTGGCACGCAGAAATGTCCGGTGCCCATGGCCGGGTGGATGCCGCCTACCGCGTTCACCGCGATGACCGCCTTGGCCCCGGCCTCCTTCAGCGCCCAGAGGTTGGCGCGGTAGTTCACCTGATGCGGCGGGATGCGGTGCGGATGGCCGTGGCGTGCGAGGAACAGCACCTCGCGCCCGGCGTACTCGCCGCGCAGCACCGGCGCCGATGGCTGGCCGTAGGGCGAATCGAGGTTCAGCGCCGAGTTGATGGTCAGACCATCCAGTTGGGTCAAGCCGGTACCGCCGATAATGGCGTAAACAGTCATCACATCGTCCTCAATCTATTAGTTGGGCGGCACGCAACGCCGCCATTGCCTGCAGCCAGCGGGGGTCCTGCCGATACTCGGTCCCCGGAAAGGCCCGGCGGCGCATACGCGCCAGGCCCGCCGGCGCTCTGACCTTGAGGCGCTGCAGGGCGCTCAGGGCCAGCTCGGCAGCACCCCGGTCGTTGCACACCAGGCCCATGTCGCAGCCCGCCGCCAGCGCCGCCTCGATGCGCCCGGCGGCATCGCCGGCGACATGGGCGCCGGCCATGGACAGGTCATCGCTGAAGATCACCCCGGTGAACCCCAGCTCGCCGCGCAGGATGTCCTGCAGCCAGCGGCGCGAGAAACCCGCCGGCTGACTGTCGACCTGCGGATAGATGACATGGGCCGGCATCACCGCGGCCAACTGGCCGCCAAGCTGCACGAAGGGCTGCAGATCGCTGGCGCGAATCTCGGCCAGGCTGCGCTCGTCCAGTGGAATCGCCACATGGGAGTCGGCCTCGGCCCAGCCGTGCCCCGGAAAATGCTTGCCGGTGGCGGCCATGCCGGCCGCGGCCATGCCGCGGATGAAGGCACCGGCCAACAGCGTCGCACGCTGCGCATCACCCTCGAAAGCGCGACTGCCAACCACGGCACTGCGCTGGTGGTCGAGGTCCAGCACCGGGGCGAAGCTCAGATCCAGTCCGGCGGCCAGCACTTCGGTGGCCATGACCCAGCCGCACTGCTCGGCCAGCGCCTCGGCATTGTGATTGTCGGCCACCGCCCGCATCGCCGGCAGGCGCACGAAGCCCTGGCGCAGGCGCTGCACGCGCCCGCCCTCCTGATCCACCGCCAGCAACAGGTCGGGGCGCAGGGCGCGGATCGCCGCGCACAGTTCGCGCACCTGGCGCGGATGCTCGATGTTGCGGGCGAACAGGATCAACCCGCCCACTTCGGGCTGGCGCAACACATGACGGTCTTCGGCAGTCAGCCAGGTGCCGTCGATATCCAGCATCAGCGAACCTTGCATGCTTGAACTCACGAGAAATCCTTAATTGAGGGGCGCCGTCGCCCAGTCCGGGCAAGCCGCCTCGTCGATGCGTACCATGCAGTTGAGCGGCACCCGCGGGAACAGCTCGACCAGGTCGGCATTGCGCAGGCGTATGCAGCCATGGGAGCGCGGCTCGCCCATCGGCTCGCTGTCCGAGGTCCCGTGCAGGTAGATATAGCGGCGGAAGGTATCCACAGCGCCGAGCCTGTTGCGCCCCGGCTCGCAGCCGCTGAGCCAGAGGATGCGGCTGAGTATCCAGTCGCGTTCGGGGAAGCGCGCGGCGAGTTCGGCCGACCACAGCTCGCCGGTCCAGCGCCGGCCGCGTAGCACGGCGCCGACCGGCAGGCCCTCGCCGATCTTCGCCCGCACCCGGTGCAGACCGCGCGGGGTACACCCTGAGCCATTGAGCTCGCCAGGTCCGTTGAGCGCCGTGGAAACCGGCAGGCGCAGCAACAGCTGCCCGTCGGCAAAGCCGTACAGACGCTGATCGGCGAGAGAAATATGCAGAAGATCGAGAGCACGCATGGGCGGCTAGCTTAGCGGATCACACCCGCCGCGCCCACCCGTGGCGCATCAAACCTTGGCGGGTGCGGCCGGGCTCTTGATCCGCGGCTTGTGCTGCGCCGTGGCCAGTGCCTCGTCGGCCAGTCCGCTCTCCGCACGCATGCCGGCTGCGAGAAAGGGCACCATCAGGCGCATCACCTGCTCGATCGAGGTATTGACCCCGAAATCCGTCTCGGCCATGGCCCGCAGGGCCTTGATCCCGGACATGCTGAACGCCGCCGCACCGAGCATGAAATGCACCCGCCAGAACAGCTCCAGCGGCGGAATGCGCGGTGCAGCCTCGTGCACCAGGAGCATGTAGCGACGGAAGACCTTGCCGTACACCTCTTCCAGATACTTGCGCAGATGCCCCTGGCTCTGGCTGAACGCCAGCCCCAGCAGGCGCATGAAGATCGACAGGTCGTTGCCGCTGCGCGGCTTGACTGCCAGGGCCTGCTCGACCAGCAGCTCGAGCAGCTCCTCGAGGCTGGCCCTGCCCTCCGGCTTGGCCTGACGCCGGTCGAGTTCGCGCTCGAGACTGGCGCAGAAAGGCCCGAGAAAGCGCGAGAAGACCGCCTGAATGAGGGCCTTCTTCGAGCCGAAATGATAGTTGACGGCGGCCAGGTTGACTCCGGCCTTGCTGGTGATCAGGCGCAGCGAGGTCTCGGCGAAACCTTTCTCCGCGAACAGCTGTTCAGCGGCATCGAGAATGCGTTCAACGGTTTCCGACTGAGCCATGAGCTACCACCTGACAAACACTTGTTTGAAACATACGTTTCAGCCCGCCATCTTGTCAAGTCGCGCGGGCCGTCTTTTGGCCGGCCGGTCACGCTTGACTGGACGCGCCCAGCCCTAAGCCAAGACGCGCGTCACGGCCGCCTAGTAACACGCCGCCAACCACAAAGTGCAAGAGAGAAACCGCCCAGGAAGGCTAACAAGGATTGCCAAGCCAGGGTCACTGTATATAATCCCAGTCACTGTATAAAAAAACAGAGCCCAGACATGCTGAAACTGACGCCGCGGCAAACAGAGATTCTCGCCTTCATCAAGCAGTGCCTCGAGGACAATGGCTACCCGCCGACCCGCGCGGAAATCGCCCAGGCGCTCGGCTTCAAATCGCCCAACGCCGCCGAGGAGCACCTCAAGGCCCTGGCTCGCAAAGGCGCCATCGAGATGACCCCGGGCGCCTCCCGCGGCATTCGCATACCGGGCTTCGAACCCAGCGCCGAGGAAGAAGGCCTGCCGGTCATCGGCCGGGTCGCGGCCGGCGCCCCCATTCTGGCGCAGCAGCACGTGGAGGAATCCTGCCGCATCAACCCGGAGTTCTTCCACCCCCGCGCCGACTACCTGTTGCGCGTGCGCGGCATGAGCATGAAGGACATCGGCATCTTCGACGGCGACCTGCTCGCGGTACACACCACTCGCGAGGCGCGAAACGGCCAGGTGGTAGTGGCCCGCCTCGATGACGAGGTGACGGTCAAGCGCTTCAAGCGCGAGGGCAGCAAGGTCTGGCTGATCGCCGAGAACCCCGAATTCGCCCCGATCGAAGTGAACCTGGAAGAGCAGGAGCTGGTCATCGAAGGCCTGAGCGTCGGCGTCATTCGCCGCTAGAGGAGCATCCATGCAGTCCCCGCAGCCGCTGAACCGCAGCCAACTCCCCCTGTTCGACGCCTTCCTGACCGCGCCGGCCTGCGCGCTGATAGCCGAGGCCGAGCGAGCAGCCTGGCAGGACGAGTCCGAGGCGTTCAGCGAAATATCGCTGCGAGGGGCTGCCGGACACTGTCTCAACCTGCTCGCCCCCGTCCTCCGTGAGCTGAGCGAAAACCAGGATGCCCGCTGGCTGACCCTGATCGCCCCACCCCGCAGCCTGACGCCCGCCCGGCTGCGCGATGCCGGGCTGAACCGCGAGCGCATCCTGATCCTGCATCCAGGCAACAAAGGCAGCGCCCTGCAGCTCGCCGAGGAAGCCCTGAAGCTGGGCCATAGCCATACCGTGGTCAGCTGGCTGCAACCACTGGAGCAGCCTGCCCGGCGACGGCTCGAGCAAGCGGCTCGGCACGGCGGCGCGCAGAGCCTGAATATCAGCCTGGGTTAACGGGGGCTAGGGCAGAGAGGAGCTGCGCTAGAGAGTCGCCTCGAACAGGAAGCGACAACGGCGCAAGGGCATCGACCGACGGCCTGTTCGAGAAGAAGCCAGGCGGCGGCGTTCAGTGCAGCACACGCGCCTCTTCCTCATGCTGGAAGTCGCCCTCGGCCAAGCGGCCGGCCATCTGCACGCCCACGTTCAACATCGCCTTGGCCACCTCGACGTGCTGCCCCTGCAGGAAGGCCTTGGCATCGGAAGAAAAATCCAGCACCACCAGCGCCTCTTCATCCTCCGCTCGACGCAGGGCTATGCGCCCATCGGGCAATTCGACAATTTCCAGAAAGGCTGTAGACATTGGTTCGGCTCTCCACGTAAGGCCGGCATTGTAACAGCCGGCCAGGCTTCACCCTAGCCCGCCCATCCAGAGCCGCCTCACCACTCGGTGAGCGACTCGCGAAAGCGTTGTGCCAGCACCTTGAGCTGCTGCCGCCAGGCCTCGAGCGTCTCCCGCGCCAGCGGCGGCTCCTCGCGGTCCAGGCTGACCGCTTCGATCAGCGGCGTGGCCGGATCGACCTTGGCCTTGCGTTCGCCCTGGGGCGGCTGGAATAGCTCGGCGTAGGCCCGCAACAGCTGGGCCAGCCAGGTCTCCGGCTGCTGCGCCAGCTCGACCAACTCCGCCAGCTCCGGACTCGGCGCCGCCTCCAGCACCGCATGGCTGAGCAACTGCTCGGCCCGCGGTGCGGTGCGCTCCGGCAAGCGGTAATAGCCGGCGATTTCGTGACACAGCCCCAGCAGCGCCCCGTACAGGTGGAACAACGCCGCCTCGCGCTCGGCCTGAATCAGCGCCTGAGCGTTCATCGCCCGCCCCTCTTGCGCCTGGCGCCAGGACTCCAGCGCCAGGCCGGCGTAGAAAAGCTTCTGATTGGTACGGGTATAGAGTTCATTGGCCATCGGGACACCCTCCACGACTTATCCCATCACTATACGCGCGCCCGCGGCGAGCCGGCGCGCGCAGAATGATCAGCGCTTGTCTTCGACCTTCCATTTGCCGCCATCGTAGAAGGCGCGCCAGCCGGTGGGCTTGCCCTCGACCTCGGACTGCACGTACTGCTCCTTGGTCTTGCGGCTGTAACGGATCACCGCCGGGCGGCCTTCCGGATCCTTCTGCGGCGCCTCCAGCAGGAAGTGATACTTGGGGTCGATCTCGTCCTTGTGCGGAAGCAGTTCCAGCACCAGCGGCGCGCGGGTCTCGCGGTTCTTCGGGAACTGGCTGGCGGCGAGGAACAGTCCGGAAGCGCCGTCGCGCAGCACGTAGGTGTCGTTGACCTTCTCGCACTTGAGCTCCGGCATCTTCACCGCATCCATCTTCGGCGGCGCCGGCTCGCCGCTCTTGAGCAGCTTGCGGGTGTTCTTGCATTCGCCGTTGGTGCAGCCGAAGAACTTGCCGAAACGCCCGGTCTTGAGCTGCATCTGGCTGCCGCACTTGTCGCACTCCAGGCTCGGCCCCTCGTAGCCCTTGATGCGGTACTGGCCCTGTTCGACCTCATAGCCGGAGCAGTCCGGGTTATTGCCGCAGACGTGCAGCTTGCGCGTCTCGTCCAGCAGGTAGGCATCCATGGCGGTGCCGCATTTCTGGCAGCGATGCTTGCCGAGCAGCACCCGCGACTCGGATTCGCCCTCGTCGTCCGCGGCGATCTCGTCGCCCGGGATCAGGTTGAGGGTCGACTTGCAACGCTCCTTCGGCGGCAGGCTGTAGCCGGAGCAGCCGAGGAACACGCCGGTGGAGGCGGTCCGGATCATCATCGGCCTGCCGCATTCGCGGCAGGGAATGTCGGTCGGGGTCGGCAGGTTGGCGCGCATGCCGCTGTCGCTGGCCTCGGCCACCTCCAGCTTGCCCTTGAAGTCGCCGTAGAACTCGTCGAGCAGGTGCTTCCACTCGCGCTCGCCCTGGGCGACATCGTCCAGATGCTCCTCCATGCCGGCGGTGAAGCCGTAGTCCATCAGGTTGGCGAAGCTCTCGGACAGGCGCTCGGTGACGATCTCGCCCATCTTTTCCGAGTAGAAGCGACGGTTGTGCAGGGCGACGTAGCCACGGTCCTGGATGGTCGAGATGATCGCCGCGTAGGTCGAAGGCCGGCCGATGCCGCGCTTCTCCATCTCCTTGACCAGGCTGGCCTCGGAATAGCGCGCCGGCGGCTTGGTGAAATGCTGGCTGGGGTCGAGTTTGAGCAGCTCGAGCAGCTCGCCCTGACTCATCTCGGGCAGCACGTCGTCCTCGCCCGGCTTGCTCTGCTGCGGCAGCGCCCGGGTATAGCCGTCGAACTTGAGGATACGGCCCTTGGCACGCAGCTCGAACTGGGCCGCGGTCACGGTGACCGTGGTCGACAGGTACTCGGCCGGCGGCATCTGGCAGGCGACGAACTGGCGCCAGATCAACTCGTAGAGGCGCTCGGCATCGCGCTCCATGCCGGACAACTGGGTCGGCTTGAGGTTGACGTCGGAGGGGCGGATCGCCTCGTGGGCCTCCTGGGCGCCCTCCTTGCTGCTGTAGACATTGGCCTTGGCCGGCAGGTACTTGGTGCCGTACTCGTTCTCGATGAAATCACGGACCATGCTCACGGCGTCCGCCGAGAGGTTGGTCGAGTCGGTACGCATATAGGTGATGTAGCCGGCCTCGTAGAGGCGCTGGGCCATCATCATGGTCTTCTTCACGCCGAAGCCCAGGCGGTTGCTCGCGGCCTGCTGCAGGGTGGAGGTGATGAAGGGCGCCGAAGGCTTGCTGCTGGTCGGCTTGTCTTCGCGCTTGGCGATGCTGTAGCTGGACGCCTTGAGCGTCGCCAGGGCGGCCATGGCCTGAGCTTCGTTCAGCGGCTTGAAGGCGGCGCCGTTCTCCCGCGCCACCTCGAAGCGCACGGTCGCGCCCTTGGCGGTGCCGAGGTCGGCGTGCACTTCCCAGTACTCTTCCGGGACGAAGGCACGGATTTCCTTCTCGCGCTCGACCACCAGCTTCACCGCCACCGACTGCACGCGCCCGGCGGACAGGCCGCGGGCGATCTTCGCCCACAGCAGCGGCGAGACCATGTAGCCCACCACGCGATCGAGGAAACGTCGCGCCTGCTGGGCATTGACCCTGTTGATGTCGAGCTCGCCCGGTTCGGCGAAAGCCTCCTGGATCGCCTTCTTGGTGATCTCGTTGAACACCACGCGCTTGTAGCGGCTGTCGTCGCCGCCGATGGACTCGCGCAGGTGCCAGGCGATGGCTTCCCCCTCGCGATCCAAGTCGGTCGCGAGATAGATGGTGTCGGCTTCCTTGGCCAAGCGGCGCAGTTCCTCGACCACCTTTTCCTTGCCGGGGAGGATCTCGTACTTGGCCTTCCAGCCCTGCTCCGGATCGACCCCCATGCGGGAGAACAGCTGACGCTTGGCCTTTTCCTTGGGCGACAGGGCCGGCGCCTCGCCGGCCGCGGCCTTGCCGCGCTTGGCCGGCTCCTTGGCGGCGCTCGCCGAGCCACTGGTAGGCAGGTCACGGATGTGGCCGATGCTCGACTTCACCACGTACTGGCTGCCCAGGTACTTGTTGATGGTCTTGGCCTTGGCCGGGGATTCCACGATGACCAGCGATTTACCCATGGATCAGAAAATTCCTGAATGCAAAATAATGAAGGGCGACCGGCGCCCGACGCGGCACCGCTATATATAGTGGCGCCAAAGGTGAGGTCAAGCGAAGGCGTGACCCGCGAGCCGCTCAGTCCCCGCCGATTACCGGCGTCTCGGCCCGTATCAGGGCAAAGCGCGGCAGCGTTTTGCCCTCGACCACAACCTCCTCGCAGAACATCTCCAGCGGTCGCACCCACAGCCCGTAATCGCCGTACAGCGCCTGGTAGACCACCATCTGCTGTTCGCTCTCGGAGTGTCGGGCGACACCGAATACCCGGTACTCGGGCCCCTTGTAGTGACGATAAAGACCGGGTTGTAGCTGCATCGCAGAATTCCTTGAAAAAACTTATCGCCGACAAACAAAAACCGGGGCACTGGGCCCCGGTTTCGTACCGTGCAACGCTTAGACGCGTTCGAAGACGGTGGTGATGCCCTGGCCGAGGCCCACGCACATGGTGGACACGCCGAAGGTACCACCGTTCTGCTTCATGACGTTGAGCAGGGTACCGGAGATACGGGCACCGGAACAACCGAAGGGGTGGCCCAGGGCGATGGCGCCACCGTGCAGGTTGACCTTCTCCTCCATCTTGTCGAGCAGCTTGAGGTCCTTGAGCACCGGCAGGGCCTGGGCGGCGAAGGCCTCGTTGAGCTCGACGAAGTCGATGTCGGCCATGCTCAGGCCGGCGCGCTTGAGCGCCTTCTGCGTGGACGGCACCGGACCGTAGCCCATGATCGCCGGATCGACGCCGGCCACGGCCATGGCACGCACCACCGCCATCGGCTGGATCCCCAGATCCTGGGCGCGCTGGGCGCTCATGACGATCATGCAGGAGGCGCCATCGGTGATCTGCGAGGAGGTACCCGCGGTGACGGTACCGCCCTTGGGGTTGAACGCCGGCTTCAGGGCCGCCAGGCTCTCCAGGGTGGTCTCCGGACGAATGGTTTCGTCGTAGTCGAACACCTTGAGGAAGCCGTTCTCGTCGTAGCCCTGCAGCGGGATGATCTCATCCTTGAACTTGCCCTCGACGGTGGCCTTGTGCGCCAGGCGGTGCGAACGCTCGCCGAAGGCGTCCTGCTGCTCGCGGCCGATGCCGTGCATCTTGCCGAGCATTTCCGCGGTCAGGCCCATCATGCCCGACGCCTTGGCGGCGTACAGCGACAGGTGCGGGTTCGGGTCGACGCCGTGCATCATGCCGACGTGGCCCATGTGCTCGACGCCGCCGACGACGAAGACGTCGCCGTTGCCGGTCTGGATCGCCTGCACGGCGGTGTGCAGGGCGCTCATGGACGAACCGCACAGACGGCTGACGGTCTGCCCGGCGCTGGTGTGCGGGATCTGGGTCATCAGCGACGCCATGCGCGCGATGTTCCAGCCCTGCTCCAGGGTCTGGTTGACGCAGCCCCAGATCACGTCTTCCACCTCGGCCGGGTCGACCTTGGCGTTGCGCTCCAGCAGCTTGCTGATCAGCTGCGCCGACATGGTCTCGGCACGGGTGTTGCGGTGCATGCCGCCCTTGGAACGACCCATCGGGGTACGACCGAAGTCGACGATCACTGCATCTCTAGGATTCAGGCTCATAAATTCACTCTCGCTCTAGTCGTTGCGCGCTTAACCGAAGAACTTCTGGCCATTGGCGGCCATTTCGCGAAGCTTGGCGGTCGGCTGGTACAGCGCGCCCAGGTCGGCGTACTTGTCGGCCAGGGCCACGAATTCGGCGACTCCGACGCTGTCGATGTAGCGCAGCGCGCCCCCGCGGAAGGGCGGGAAGCCGATGCCGTAGATCAGGCCCATGTCGGCCTCGGCGGCGGTCTCGACGATGCCGTCCTCCAGGCAGCGCACGGTTTCCATGCACAGCGGGATCATCATGAAGTTGATGATGTCCTCATCGGTCACTTCACGCTGCTCGCGGACGATGGACTTGAGCAGCTCGTAGGCCTGCGGGTCGATGACCTTCTTCGGCTTGCCGCGCTTGTCGGTCTCGTAGGCATAGAAGCCCTTGCCGTTCTTCTGGCCCAGACGATCCGCTTCGTACATCACATCAACCGCGGTGCGACCTTCGACCGCCATGCGATCCGGGAAGCCTTCGGCCATGACGTCGCGACCATGGTGACCGGTGTCGATACCGACCACGTCGGACAGATAAGCCGGGCCCATTGGCCAGCCGAATTTCTCCATGACTTTATCGATGCGCTGGAAGTCGACACCGAGCTCAAGCAACTTGGAGAAGCCACCGAAGTACGGGAACAGCACGCGGTTGACCAGGAAGCCCGGGCAGTCGTTGACCACGACCGGGGTCTTGCCCATCTTCTTGGCGTAGGCCACGGTGGTGGCCACTGCCACTTCGCTGGACTTCTCCCCGCGGATGACTTCGACCAGCGGCATCATGTGCACCGGGTTGAAGAAGTGCATGCCGACGAAGTTTTCCGGACGCTTGAGCGCCTTGGCCAGCAGGCTGATGGAGATGGTCGAGGTGTTGGAGGCGAGGATCGCGCTCTCGCCGACGGCCGCTTCCACTTCGGCCAGCACGGCCTGCTTGACCTTGGGGTTCTCGACCACGGCCTCGACGACGATGTCGACGTTGCCGAAATCGCCATAGGACATGGTCGGACGGATGGCGTTGAGCGCCTCGGCCATCTTCGCCGGCGTCAGGCGGCCCTTCTCGACGCGCTTGCCGAGCAGCTTGGAGGCCTCGTTGAGGCCCATCTGGATACCCTCTTCGCGGATATCCTTCATCAGGATCGGCGTGCCCTTGACCGCCGACTGGTAGGCGATGCCGCCACCCATGATGCCGGCGCCGAGTACGGCCGCCAGTTTCACGTCCCGGGCGATCTCGTCGTGGTGCTTGGCCTTCTTCTTCAGCTCCTGATCATTGAGGAACAGGCCGATCAGGCTCTCGGCCACTGAGGTCTTGGCCAGCTTGACGAAGCCGGCGGCTTCGACTTCCAGCGCCTTGTCGCGACCGAAGTTGGCGGCCTTCTGGATGGTCTTGATGGCCTCGACCGGCGCCGGGTAGTTCGGGCCGGCCTGGCCTGCGACGAAACCCTTGGCGGTCTCGAAGCACATCATCTGCTCGATGGCGTTGAGCTTGAGCTTGTCCAGCTTCGGCTGGCGCTTGGCCTTGTGGTCCAGCTCGCCGGCAATGGCGCGCTTGACCAGGTCCAGGGCTGCTGCCTGGAGCTTGTCGGCGCCGACCACGACATCGACGGCACCCACTTTCAGGGCGTCGTCCGCGCGATTTTCCTTGCCGGCGGCGATCCACTCCACCGCGTTGTCGGTACCGATCAGGCGCGGCAGGCGCACGGTGCCGCCGAAGCCGGGGTAGATGCCCAGCTTGACTTCCGGCAGGCCCACCTTGGCGCTGTCGGCCATGACCCGGTAATCCGCGGCCAGGCACATCTCGAAACCGCCACCCAGGGCGATGCCGTTGATGACCGCGACGGTCGGCACGCCGAGGTCTTCGAAATCACTGAAGATCTTGTTGGCTTCCAGGTTGCCCGCCACCAGCTCCTCGTCAGGCAGCTTGAAGTTGTCGACGAATTCGGTGATATCGGCGCCGACGATGAACACGTCCTTGCCACTGGTGACAATCACGCCCTTGATCGAGTCATCGGCCTTGATCGCATCAACCGACTGACGCAGTTCGTTCAGGGTTAGGCGGTTGAACTTGTTGACGGATTCACCCTTGAGGTCGAATTTCAGTTCGACGATGCCACTCTCAAGAGCCGTAACCGTGATGGCTTTACCTTCGTAAATCATCAACTGATCTCCACGGTATGGAAGCTGAACAGTACACATCGGAGCCAACCAGTGGGCTTGTCCCACGGCACTGCCGTCGAGAATAGCCCCAAGCCGCCTGGCACACCCGCCGACGCGATATTCGGACTGTAAAGGCGCCGCCGCTTCAGGCAAACGCTCAATTCATACGCCCGTTTGATTTGGGTGTGCACACCATCGGGGAAAAGCCGCGAATTGTCAATCGGCCGAGCGCTTCCCGCCCTCCGCGAGCCCCGGCCTGGAGCGCCGCTGGGCCGAAGAGCCCGCGCCAGACGGAGCAGAACGGCCGATCAGCGGTGTCGATCCCCCGTCATTCGCCGGAGCCTCGCATCGGCGAATGTGAAGCAGCGCATGCCTGGAAAAATAAAATATCTCCGGGTACAGTCGTCCCACTACGCCCCGGCATGACTGGCGCGTAACCACAACAAAAACAAAATACCCCCAGAGGGGCACACGGAGTTCCCATGTCGAGCCGACTGCTTGCCATTTCCCTGAGCACCCTGCTCGCCACCGGCCTGACGCTGTTCAGCAGCGCCAGCCAGGCCGCCGACGCCGCCAGCAACCTGCTCGCCCTGCACCAGCTGCGCCTGGCCGCGCAGAAGAGTCTGGGCGATTTCTACATGTACAACGCCATGGAGGGCGATCAGCGTTACGCGCGGCTGATCGACCAGTCCCAGACCCAGGCCAGTCAACACCTGCAGGCCCTCGCCGAGATGCCGGGAGAGGGCTCGCGCGTCCTGCTTGCCCAACTCGACGAACAGTGGCGAGACTACCGGAGCGCGCTCGACAGGCTGATCAAGGCCTTGAAACAGCAGGGATACACCGACCTGCAGCCGGTAGCCGATCTGGGCGCCAGCAACCAGCAACTGCTGGCCCTGAGCAACGCGCTCTACAGCAAGATCGAACAGGAAAGCCAGTTCAAGGTAGCGCCCCTGACCCAGCAGAGCCGCGATCAGAGCCTGCTGATGCAGGCCATCGCGGTGGACTACGCCGCACGCAACGCTTCGGTGGGGGCTACGTTCATGGGCGGCGGCGAGGTCCGCCCTATCGAGGAAATGGTCGACCAGTTCGCCGCGGGCCTGGCGAACCTGCAGCAAGCCACGCGAAACGACACACAGCTCAAACAGACCTTGAGCACCGTCGGCACCAAGTGGCGCTACATCGAGAAATCGTTGATGAACTATAACGAGAACAGCGTGCCCTTCCTCGTCAACAAGTACTCGGACAGCATCATCGAGGGGCTCGAGCGCGTCTCCGCCCAGTATGCGGCCACCCGCTCGTAAGCCCGGCCCCCTCGGCGTGCCGCATACAAGCTTTCCGGCCTGCCTGGCCAACCCTGCGGCCCGGCGCTTGCGTCGGGCCCTTCTTTATCCCCTAGGCGCGCGCCCGCAGGAAGTCGTTGACTCTCTGCAGCGCGTCGTCCTGCCCACGCTCGCCCCAGCACAGCGCCACCATCTGCGGCGAGGCTTCGACCTTGAACACATCGGCAGGCAGCTGCGCCAGCTGCTCGACCAGGGACGCCTCGGCGCAGGGCTCGCGCCATTGGTTCAGCCATCGCCCCGGCTCCGCCTGCCAGTAGCACCAGCTGTCCGCATGCCCGCGGCGGCGCCCCAGGTGGTACTGGGCGCAGGCGCCCGGAGGCTGCTCGGCCAACCAGTGCGGCCACTCCTGGCGCGACAACTGCATCGCCAGCCCCAGGCGCCGCGCCTGCAGACGCACGTCCATCTGCCCACGCTGACGCCGCGACGGAATCAGCCAGCTCAGCGGGCTGAGCACGCAAGCCAGAAGCAACAGTGCTATCCACAGGGTCATCGGATTGTTCTCGCAGGCAAAAGCCTGTCGCCAGCCGTCAATACAGTCATACTTACTCTCAACGCTTGTCCATTCGAGGAGTCACCCCATGCCCTACCAGCACATCCTGGTTGCCGTCGACCTGACCGAGGAATGCGACCCGGTCATGCAGCGTGCGCAGAAACTGGCCGCCAGCAGCCACGCCAAGCTGTCCGTGGTGCACGTCGTCGAGCCCATGGCCATGGCCTTTGGCGGTGACGTGCCGATGGACCTGTCGATGCTGCAACAGCAGCAGTTCGACCAGGCCCGCGAGCGCCTGGACAGCTTCGCCGGGAAATACCCGAAACTGAGCGCCGACCAACGCCACCTGGCCTATGGTCAACCGCGCCAGGAAATTCATCGCCTGGCCGAGGAGCAGGGCTGCGACCTGATCATGGTCGGCAGCCACGGTCGCCACGGCCTGGCCCTGCTGCTGGGTTCGACCGCCAACGACGTGCTGCACGGCGCCCCCTGCGACGTCCTGGCCGTGCGTCTGAACAAGCCCGAATAAGCCTCCGCTCGGCGAGTGGCGCGCCTGCGCCATTCGCCGCCCCGTCACTCGAAGCCTTCACCGGAACTCATCACCAGCGGGCGAATCTTCTGCAGCTGGGTCTCCAACGAGTAGGTCATGCTCGAGGCCATCGAGAAGAAGGTCAGGAACGCCTTCAGATTCGAGTCGCCCTCGCAGGTATCGTGGATGCGCTGCCAGAACGCCTGATTGACCAGCTGCAGCTGCTGGAACATCCGCACCAGCCCCTTCAGCTCCCAATCCGCATGGCGCCCTTCGCGGTGATTGAAATACTGGCGCGCCAGATACAGCGAGAAGGTCCGCAGGATGAACTCCTGATTGCTGGCGAACGGCAGATGGTTCTGCGCCATCGGCCGCAGCTTGCCCAGCACCGGGCAGGCACTGGTCGCCATGATGACCCCGAGAAGCGCCCGCAAGCCCTCCTCCAGACCGACCTGCTTGGTGTACTCGCGCTCCGGGGTGCGCACCCAGACCACGGCCTTCTTGAAGGCCGGCAGGCCCTGAAAGTCCTCGATCACCCGGTGCAGGTCGACAGCCGCCGGGCAATGGCTGAAGCTGTTGCGACTCAGCGGGCAGTTGCTGCACTGCTGATACCCCAGCCGGGTCCACTTCGGCGCGGCCTGGGCCTGCGCCGAGTCATAGGGGCGCTCCAGCTCGATGTGATAGCTGAACTGATGATTGTCGTCGAGAGTGAATCGGTACTCGATGGCCATGCCTTGCTCCGCCAGACGTCCAGGTGTCCTGTTTGAGGGTTTTCGATCGTATTGTCGGCGGTTTTAGCCTTCCAGTTCGGCCCAACGCTCCAAAAGCTGATCCAGTTCATCCTGCAGCGCCTGCAGCTGCGCCAGGACCGCCGCCGTCTCCTGCGCCGGCTGCTGGTAGAAGCCAGGGTCGCCCACGCGCTCCTGCACGGTGGCGATCTGCGTCTCCAGGGCATCGATCTGCCCGGGCAGCGCCTCCAGCTCGCGCTGCAGCTTGTAGCTGAGCTTCTTTTTCCCTGCAGCCGCGGCCGGCTCGGGCACCGCTGCGGGCGCCGCGGCCGCGGCAACCACGGCGGAGGCCAGTTCGGCCTTGCCGCCCTTGCTCTCGCCGACCCCCAGCAGGCGCGCCGAGCCGCCCTGACGCAGCCAGTCCTGATAGCCGCCGACATATTCGCGCACGCGCCCCTCGCCCTCGAACACCAGGGTGCTGGTGACCACGTTATCGAGGAAGGCACGGTCGTGGCTGACCATCAGCACGGTGCCGGGGAAGGTCAGCAGCACCTCCTCGAGCAGCTCCAGGGTTTCCACGTCGAGGTCGTTGGTCGGCTCGTCCAGCACCAGCAGGTTGGCCGGCTTGCTGAACAGCTTGGCCAGCAGCAGGCGGGCCCGCTCGCCACCCGACAGGGCCTTGACCGGGGTCCGTGCGCGCTGGGGGCTGAACAGGAAATCGCCGAGATAGCTCAGCACATGACGGTTCTGCCCGTCGATGCTGATGAAGTCGCGGCCCTCGGCGACGTTGTCGATCACCGTCTTCTCCGGGTCCAGCTGATGGCGCAGCTGGTCGAAATAGGCCACTTCCAACTTGGTGCCGATCTCGATCTTGCCGGCGGTGGGCTGCAGGTCGCCGAGCAACAGCTTGAGCAGGGTGGTCTTGCCGGTGCCGTTGGCGCCGAGCAGGCCGATACGGTCGGAACGCTGCAGGACCATGGAGAAATCATCGATCAGCTTCGGCCCGCCCGGGTGGGCGAAGCCGACCTGCTCGACCACCATCACCTGCTTGCCGGACTTCTCCGCCACGTCCAACTGGATCGTCGCCTTGCCCTGGCGCTCGCGCCGCTCGCTGCGCTCGGCACGCATCGCCTTGAGCGCACGCACGCGCCCCTCGTTGCGGGTGCGCCGCGCCTTGATGCCCTGGCGAATCCACACCTCCTCCTGGGCCAGGCGCTTGTCGAACAGCGCATTGGCGGTCTCTTCGGCCGCCAGCTGCTGCTCCTTGTGCACCAGGAAACTGGCGTAGTCGCCGTTCCAGTCGATCAGGCCGCCGCGATCCAGTTCGAGGATGCGCGTGGCCAGGTTCTGCAGGAAGGCCCGGTCGTGGGTGATGAACAGTACCGCGCCGCCGAAGCCCAACAGCGCCTCTTCCAGCCAGGCGATGGCGCCGATGTCCAGGTGGTTGGTCGGCTCGTCCAGCAGCAGCAGGTCCGGCTCCGAGACCAGCGCCTGGGCCAGCAGCACGCGCCGGCGCCAGCCGCCGGACAGCTCGGCCAGGGTCTTGTCGGCCGGCAGCTGCAGGCGGCTCAGGGTGCTCTCGACCAGTTGCTGCAGGCGCCAGCCGTCGCGCGCCTCGAGGTCCTGCTGGACGTGCATCAGCTTGTCCAGGTCGGCATCGCTGTGGATGTTCTGGCTCAGGTGGTGGTACTCGGCGAGCAAGGCGCCGACCCCATCCAGCCCCTCGGCAACCACATCGAACACCGTGCGTTCGTCGGCGCGCGGCAGCTCCTGCGGCAGCTCGCCGATCTTCAGCCCCGGCGCCCGCCAGATCTCGCCATCGTCGGCCTGCCGGTCGCCCTTGACCAGGCGCAGCAGGCTGGACTTGCCGGTACCGTTGCGGCCGATGATGCACACCCGCTCGCCCCGGGCGATCTGCCAGGACACCTGGTCCAGCAGCGGCATGGCGCCGTAGGCCAGGGAAACATCGGTGAACTTGAGCAGGGTCATGGCACGCCTCGAATACGACAGGCACTGAGGCGGCGGACAAGGTCCGGAAGCATGCATCGACATGCGCCCCGGCTGCCGATTGCCCGCCACGCTCAGCGCAGAAACTGATTCGTCGCAGCCCGAGGGCCGCGACAAAAACTGGGCGCGCATTCTAACCGAGATACGCCCGGGGTTTGCGCCAATTTCATGCAGGCGCCGGGCGGCGCCGCGCTTTCGTCGCCCCCGGGCAAAAGGCTAAGCTAGCGGAACTCCGCCCCGGCCATGCCGGCGCCCACCCAACTGCCTAGCCTGGAAGTGTCATGCGCGGTCGCCTGTTCTCCCTGCTGTCCTGCTTCTGTCTCCTTGCCGCCACGCTCGCCTCGGCCCAGGCCGCCAGCCTGGAGCAGCAGCGCCAGTACTACGACGAGGCCAAGCGGGCCCTGGCCAAGGGCAACAGCGAGCCCTATCGGCGCTACGCCAGCGCCTTGCGCGACTACCCCCTGGAGCCCTACCTGGCCTACGACGAGCTGACCGCCCGTCTGAAATCGGCGAGCAATGACGAGATCGAGAAGTTCCTCGCCGAGCACGGCGACCTGCCCCAGGCCGGCTGGATGAAACTGCGCTGGCTGCGCTGGTTGGCCGAACGCGGCGAATGGCAGCGCTTCGTCAACCACTACGACCCGGCGCTGAACTTCACCGAGCTGGACTGCCTGTACGGCCAGTACCAGCTCGGCCACGGCCTGACCGCCGAGGGCCATGCCACGGCGGAGAAGCTCTGGTTGGTCGGCAAGTCCCAGCCGGAGGCCTGCGATCGCCTGTTCGAGCGTTGGAGCGGCGCCGGCCAGCTCACCGAACAGAAGCGCTGGCAACGGGCCAAGCTGGCCGCCGAAGCCCGCAACTATGGCCTGGCCAAGTACCTGGTCAAGAGCCTGCCGAACCTGGGCAAGCAGGGCCAGCTGCTGATCGAGGTGGCGCAGAAGCCGCAACTGCTCGCCCAGACCGCGCGTTTCGCGCCGGCGGACGCAGCCATGGCCGACGTGGTCGGCCTGGGCCTGCGCCGCCTGGCCCGCCAGGATCCGGAGCAGGCACTGAGGCTGCTCGACGGTTACGCCCAGCGCCTGCACTTCTCCAGCGAGGAGCAGGTCGCCATCGCCCGCGAGATCGGCCTGACCCTGGCCAAGCGCTTCGACGCCCGCGCCCTCGAGGTGATGGCCAAGTACGACCCAGAACTGCGCGACAACACCGTCAGCGAATGGCGCGCGCGCCTGCTGCTGCGTCTCGGTCGCTGGAACGAAGCGCACCGCCTGACCCGGCTGATGCCCGCCGCCCTGGCGCAGACCAGCCGCTGGCGCTACTGGCAGGCGCGCAGCCTGCAACTGGCCCAGCCCAACAATAGCGAGCACCAGGCCCTCTACCAGGGCCTGGCCAAGGAGCGCGACTTCTACGGCTTCATGGCCGCCGACCAGGTCAAGGCGCCTTACCAGCTGAACAACAAGCCCCTGGCGCTGGACCGCAACACACTGCAGAAGGTACGCAACGCCGCCGGCATCCGCCGCGCCCTGGAGTTCCATGCCCGCGGCCAGATCGTCGACGGCCGCCGCGAGTGGTATCACGTCAGTCGCCTGTTCAGCCGCGAGGAGCTGGTCGCCCAGGCCCGCCTGGCCTATGACCTGGGCTGGTATTTCCCGGCCATCCGCACCATCAGCCAGGCCCAGTACTGGGACGACCTCGACGTGCGCTTCCCCATGGCCCACCGCTCGGAGCTGACCCGCGAGGCGAAGAAGCGCGGCATTCACTCCAGCTGGGTGTTCGCCATCACCCGCCAGGAAAGCGCCTTCATGGCCGACGCCCGCTCGCCGGTCGGCGCCATGGGCCTGATGCAGCTGATGCCGGCCACCGCCAAGGAGACCGCGCGGCGCTTCGGCATCCCCCTATCTTCGCCGCAACTGGCCTACCGCCCGGAGGTCAACATCCAGCTGGGCGCCGCCTACCTGAGCCAGATCTACGGCCAGTTCAACGGCAACCGGGTACTCGCCTCCGCCGCCTACAACGCCGGACCCGGCCGCGTGCGCCAGTGGCTGCGCGGCGCCGACCACCTGGCCTACGACGTGTGGATCGAGAACATTCCGTTCGACGAGACGCGGCAATACGTGCAGAACGTGCTGTCCTATGCGGTGATCTACGGGCAGAAGCTCAACGCCCCGCAGCCGCTGATCGGCTGGCACGAACGCTACTTCGACGATCAATGACCGGCTGCGGCGCCTGCCGGTCGCATGCCTACTCGAGGACCTCGACCGGCATGCCCACGGCCAGCTCGCCGCTGCCGCAGGCGATCAGGTTCTGCCCGAAATACACCTCGCCCTCGCGCTGACGATAGCCGCGCAGAGTCGTCAGCGGCTCGCGGTCGACGCTGCGCTCGCCGGTCTGCGGGTCGAGGGTGGTCATGATGCAACGGGAACAGCCCTTGGCCACGCGAAACTCCAGGTCGCCGATGCGGATGCGTTTCCAGCCGTCTTCGGCATAGGGCGGCGCACCCTCGATCACCAGATTGGGGCGAAAGCGCAACATCTCCAGGGGACGGCCGACCCGGACGGACAGGTCGTCCAGCGAGCCCTGACCGATCAGCAGCAGGGGGAAACCGTCGGCAAAGGCCACCTTGTCGCCGACCGCGGCATAGGCGGTGTCGACCTGCCGCGCGCGGGCCTCGCAGACCTGCACCAGACGGCAATCGCGTCCGAGCGCCTGGCTCAGCCAGCGGGCCGCCGCCTCGCCGGCATCCGGCACCCGCAGGCTGTCGCGCCAGATGGTCACCCCGCGCAGCTCGGCCTGCTCGCCGGGCAGCGCGACCAGCAGATCGGCCATGCCCGGCGCGCTCAGGCGCAGTTGCTCGGCATCCTGCCAGCGCGCCCGCAACTGGGTCATCTGCGGCAGCAGGCGCTGAGTCAGGAAGCGCCCGCTGGCCGCATCCACTACCATCCAGCGGCGGTCCCCCGAGAGCCCCAGGGCATCGAGCTGCGCCTCGTCCAGGGACTCGGCGATGGCCGACTTCAGCGGATAACGGTACAACCCCGAGAGACGTAACATGAGCCAGTTTTCCCTTAGGCAAAACGCCCTTATACGAGCAACCCGCCCCGCCCACAAGCCCGGACTGGCCCTCGCGCTGGCCCTGCTGGGCGCCTGCGGCGGCGCGCCGCCGGAGCACCTGGGCGTGCACGCCGGCCGCCTGGCGCCCTGCCCCGACTCGCCCAACTGCGTCAGCAGCCAGGCCCGCGACGAGGCCCACCGGGTTGCGCCGCTGCCGCTGCTGGGGACCCGGCAACAGACCCGCGCACGACTGGTCGCGCTGCTCGGTCGCGAGCCGCGGGCACGGCTGGTGGTGCAGGGCGATGACTATTTGCGTGCGGAATTCAGCAGCCGGCTGCTGCGCTTCGTCGACGACGTGGAGTTTCTCATCGGCGAGCAGGGGGTCGAGGTGCGTTCGGCGTCACGCCTGGGCCACTCGGACTTGGGCGTCAACCGCCAGCGCATCGAACGGCTGCGCCGGCGCCTGGCTCCACAGCCTGCCCCCTAGGCGCTGGCCTCGTCGCGCAGCAGGCGCTCGCGTATCACCTCGACCAGCCGGTCCGGCTGGAACTTGGACAGGAAACCATCGCAACCGACCTTCTTCACCATGGCCTCGTTGAAGCTGCCGGAGAGCGAGGTATGCAGCACCACGTAGAGGTCTTTCAGGCGCGGGTCCTGACGGATCTCGGTGGTCAGACGATAGCCGTCCATCTCCGGCATCTCCGCATCGGTGAAGACCATCAGCAGCTTGTCGCTCACCACCTCCCCGGCATCGGCCCACTGCTTGAGCAGGCGCAGGCCCTTGAGGCCGTCGGTGGCCACGTGCATCTTCATGCCCAGCTGCGACAGGGTATCGCGCAGCTGGGTCAGGGCCACGCTGGAGTCGTCCACCAGCAGCACCTCGCGGCCGCGGGCGCGGGCCAGCAGCGGATCGCTCAGCCGCTCGCTGGAGATCTTGGTGCTGTACGGCACGATCTCGGCCAGCACCTTCTCCACATCGATGATTTCCACCAGCTGATCCTCGATCTTGGTGATCGCGGTCAGGTAGTGCTGGCGCCCGGCCCCGCCCGGCGGCGGCAGTATGGCCTCCCAGTTGAGGTTGAGGATGCGCTCGACGCCACCCACCAGGAAGGCCTGCACCGAGCGGTTGTACTCGGTGACGATGATGGTACTGCGCTCGTCCGGCACCAGCGGACGCATGCCGATGGCCTGGGACAGGTCGATCACCGGCAGGGTCTGGCCGCGCAGGTTGACCACTCCGCAGACACAGCGATGACGCTGCGGAATCAGGGTCAGCCTGGGCAGCTGCAGGACTTCCTGCACCTTGAACACGTTGATCGCGAACAGCTGTCGACCGGCCAGGCGGAACATCAGGATTTCCAGACGGTTCTCGCCCACCAACTGGGTGCGTTGATCGACCGAGTCGAGAATGCCGGCCATTGCGTACTCCTATAGATTGTCGAGCCTAGCTACGGCAGGGCTATCGGCCGGACGCGGCAAAACTGTAGGCGCCGCCGGGCGCCATGATGCCCGAGGCACCACGGTGAAGCCAGGCTGCCACCGCATCGGCGCTCGGGCCATGCTGAGGCCCTGGCGGACAGAAGCGCGGCCAGGCTTCGGCGGACACGCTAAGGAACGGCGGGCGCGCCGGAGGCGCCTCCATCAGAAACCTGCGCAGTCGACCGCCCGTCGCACCGGCCCTAGGCCGGATAGCCGGTGATGGCCCGAATGCTCCGGTACAGCGGCCTGAGTTGCCGATACATGCGCAGGTAGACCTCGAGATACAACCGCTGGTAGGTCTGCTGGGCCTGCGGATCGGGCTGGAAGACCCGGCCCACGCGGGTCATGCCACGGATCGCCGAGGGGAAGTCCGGATACAGCCCCAGCCCCACCGCGCAGTCGATCGCCGCGCCCAGTCCCGAGGTCTCGTAGGTGTGCGGGCGCTCGGCCGGCAGGCCGAAGATGTCGGCGGTCAGCTGCATGGCCGCATCGCTCTGGGAGCCGCCGCCGGACACCCGCAGGCGGGTGATCTTGCTGCCCGAGCGCCTCTCGATGCGTTCCTTGCCCTGGCGCAGGGCATAGGCCAGCCCCTCGAGGATGGCGCGGTACAGGTGCGCCCGGGTGTGCACGTCGCCGAAGCCGATGATCGAGCCCTTGGCCTCCAGGCCCGGCTCACGGATGCCCGGCGACCAGTAGGGTTGCAGCATCAACCCCATGGCGCCGGGCGGCACCGCATCGACCAGCTCGTCGAACAGCGCCTCGGGGGCGACGCCGAGTTCGCCGGCGCGCTGCATCTCGTGCAGGCCGAACTCCTGCTTGAACCAGCTAACCATCCAGAAGCCGCGAAAGATCATCACCTCGGTGTTGAAGTGTCCGGGTATCGCCGCCGGATAGGGCGGGATCAGCCGGGTAGTCTCCAGGTAGCGGCGACGGGTGGTGTTGATGGTCGCCGTGGTGCCGTAGGACAGGCAGGCGACGTGCGGCTCCACACCGCCGGCGCCGAGCACCTCGCAGGCCTTGTCGGCGCCGGCGGCGATCAGCGGCAGGCCCTCGGGAATGCCGGTGTGGCGGCTGGCCTCGGCCGTGACGTGGCCGAGCAGCTCGCCGGGCCGGCACAACTCGGGCAGCTGCTCGCGGCGCACCGCCAGCGCCTGCCACTTCCAGTCGCCGGGCGCCGCCCACTGCAGGCGCTTGTAGTCGAACGGCAGGTAGGCCACGCAGCTGGTCAGCGAATCGACGAAGCGGCCGCACAGTCGATGGGTGAGAAAGCCCGAGAGCAGCAGCACCTTGTGGGTCCGGCTGTGTACCTCCGGTTGCTGCTGGGCCACCCAGTTGACCTCGGCCTGGGCGCGGAAATGCGCCACCGCCTCGCCGGCGCCGGCCAGTCTGAGCAGCCAGCCCCAGAGTCCGCTGATCGGCCCCGCCACCTCGGCGCGGCGCTGATCCAGCCAGAGGATCGCCGGGCGCAACGGCATGCCGGCGGCGTCGACATGGATCAGGGTGCCACGCTGCGAGGTCAGCGACACGCCCTTGATCTGGCTGCGATCGATGTCCAGTTGCCGCCACAGTTGCTGGCAGGCCTCGCCGACGCTGGCCCAGTAGTATTCGGGGTCCTGCTCGGCCCAGCCGGGTTGCGCCGAGTAGTAGGCCTCGAGCTCCACCTTGCCCTTGCCGAGCAGGTTGCCCTGCAGGTCGAACAACAGGGCGCGCACGCTCTGGGTGCCGTTGTCGATGGCCAGCAGGTAGCTTGTCTCGCTCACAGCGCAATCCTTCTCGTCAGGCGCCCGGTCCACGGGCATCAGTGCTCGCCCGGCACGCTGTAGCAGCGCCGCCAGAGCGCCAGATAGTCCCGCTGCTCCTGCTCCCAGCGGGCATCGCTCCAGCCCAGGCGAGGCTGGCACAGCGCGCGGATGCGCGGCAACTGGGCCTGGGCACCGCCGGGCAGCAGCAGGCCGAGGCGGGTACGGCGCAGCAGCAGGTCATCCAGATGCAGCACCAGCTCGTGCTGCGCCGCCCAGGCCAGTTCGATCCAGAGCGTCTCGCTGCCGGCAACCGGCTGGCTGCCGACCTCGGCCTGCAGAGCCAGCAGCCCCGGCAGCTCGCGGCCATAGCGTCCGCCCAGACGTTTCTGCCGGGCCGGGCTCAGGTGTGTCACGGGCGGGTTCGCGCAGGGCCGGAAGGTCGCTGCGCCGCCGTCCACCAGCGGCCGCCCGACAAACTCCGCGCAGGCACGCAGCACCTCCAGAGCCAGCGGACGGAAGGTGGTCAGCTTGCCGCCGGCCAGGGTCACGCTGCCGGGCTCGACCCACAGCGCGTGTTCGCGGGTCTCATCGGAAGGCCGGCGACCGGCCTCGCCGTCGCTCACCACCGGACGTACCCCGGCCCAGGTCGAGAGCACATCGCCGGAGCCGATCCGCGCCGCGGGAAACTGCTGGGCGCAGGCGGCCAGCAGGTAGTCCAGCTCCACGACGCTGATGCAGGCCTCCTGATCCAGTGGCTCGCGATGGTCCAGGTCGGTGGTGCCGACCACGGTGGCACCCTCCCAGGGGAAGACGAAGACCGGCCGGCCATCCGCCGCGTGCATGAAGCTGAAGGCGTGGGCCACCGGCAGGCACCAGGCCGGCAGCAGCAGGTGGCTGCCGCGTAGCGGACGGATCCGCGCGCCGCCATCCAGGCGATCGGCCCAGGCCCCGGTGGCCTGGGCCACCGCGCGGCTGCGCAGGCGATAGCGGCGGCCAGTTTCCCGGTCCTCGGCGAGCAGGCCGACCACCCGCCCGCCCTCGCGCAGCAGCTCCAGCACACGCACGCCATTGAGCGCCTCGGCGCCGTCGCCGCGGGCCTCGCCGAGCACGCGCATGACCAGGCGGGCGTCGTCGGTCACCGCATCGAAGAAGCGCGTGGCGCCCAGCAGGCCGTCCTCCTTGAGCCCCGGCGCCAGATAGCGCAGCGCCTGCCGGGGGTAATACAGATGGTTGCGCCTGCCGGCCAGGGCGTCATACAGCGCCAGCAGCCCGCCGAACACTCTCGGCCCGGGAAACTGTCCCCGGTAATGGGCCATCAGGAAGCTCAGCGGCTCCACCAGGCCCGGCGCCTCGGCCAGCAGGCGCTGGCGCTCGCGCACCGCGTCGCGGGTCAGGCCGAGCTGGCCCTTGGCGATATAGCGCAGGCCGCCATGGACCATCTTCGACGAACGGCTGGAGGTACCCCAGGCGAAGTCGCGCTGCTCCAGCAACAGGCATGTCCAGCCGCGCCGCGCCGCCTCGCGGAGGATGCCAGCCCCGCAAATGCCGCCACCGACCACGATCAGATCCCAGTCGCGCGCCGCCAGCTGCGGCAGCGCGCGTTCACGCCAGGCGGCATTCCAGGCTTCCATGCTCACTCCTCGAGCAGCACGCCGGGTGCCAGGCGGCGCTCCGGGTCGAAGTGCGCGGCCAGCGCCTGCAGCGCCGCCATGCCCAGCTCGCCCTTCTCCGCCGCCAGATAGGGCGCGTGGTCGCGGCCGACGCCGTGCTGGTGGCTGATGGTGCCGCGATTCTCGGCGATGGTCCGGCTGGCCGCCTGCTTGAGCCGCTGCCAGCGATCCAGGGCCTGCGCATAACTGCCGCCGGGGCGGAACACGTAGGTGGTGTAGATGCTCGAGCCCTCGCCATAGACATGGGACAGGTGGGTGAACACATGCACCCGCTCGCCTTCGGCGGCCAGGCCCTGACGCAGGCTGGTCTCGATCTTGTTCAGCAGGTTGTCGACGTTGCTCCAGTCCGTGGCGGTCTCCAGGGTGTCCACCGCATAGCCGGCGGCCCACAGGCCATGGCGCAGGTAGGGAAAGCGAAAACGATTCTCGGCCCACTTGTTGCCCAGCAGGGTGCCGGTGAACACCCCACCGAAGCCCTTGAGCAGGCGCCTGGCCTGCTTCAGCGAGGCGGCATTCTGCGCCCGCGCGCCGGTGACCCCGAAGGTCAGCATGCACTTGCCCGCGCCCGCACCGCGCAGCGCCAGGTACTTCTCCAGCCAGGCGATCTGCCGCGGATGGCCGGCCAGGGCCAGCTGGGTTTCGGTCTCGATGGCGTTGGACAAGCGCAGCATGGACAGCGGCACCCGGGCCTGCACCAGGGTACGGATAGCCTGCAGCGCCTGCGTCCAGCTGGGCATGAACACCGAGTAGAAACGCTCCTGCTCGGCCAGGCGGCTGATGCGCACCTTGACCTCGGAGATGATGCCGAAGCGCCCCTCCGAGCCCATCACCATCTCGCGCAGATCAGGGCCGGCGGCCGAGGCCGGGAAGCTCGGCAGCTCCAGGGTCCCGGCGAAGGTCTCCAGCTTGCCGCCGGCGAACAACTGCTCGATGCGCCCGTAGCGCAAGGACTGCTGGCCACTGGAGCGGCTGGCCACCCAGCCGCCGAGGGTCGACAGCTCCCAGGACTGCGGGAAGTGGCCGAGGGTATAGCCGCGGGCGCGCAGCTGGCTCTCCACCTGGGGGCCGTTGGCGCCGGGCCCGAAGGTGGCGATCAGGCTGTCCTCGTCGATCTCGAGCAGCCGGCTCATGTGTGCCAGCGACAGGGTCAGCACCGGCCGCGCGCCGGCCTGCGGGTTGATATGCCCGGCCACCGAGGTGCCGCCGCCGTAGGAAATCACCTGCGCGTCCTGCTGCCGCGCCCATACCAGCAGCTCGCGGATCTGCTCGGCGCTCTCCGGGAAGGCGACGCCATCGGGAAACTGGCCGAACTCCCCGGAACGCATGGCCAGCCAGTCCGGCAGGCTCTGCCCGCGGGCGTGACGCAGGCGCGACTCGGCGTCCAGGCTGACCAGCGGATGGGCGGCCAGGCGCGAGCTCGGCACCTTGGCCAGCACCTGCGCCAGACTGGCATCGGCGAGCGCCTGGCCCGGGCCGACCAATTCGGCGAGAAACGCCTGGCCGTGGGCCGGCAGCCCCACCTCGGTACTCTCCTCGCCCCAGCCGTTCCAACGTCGCATGCGCTTCCCCCTGTTCCGATCACCTTCGATGGCTGCCTATACTAGCCAGCCGCCGCCAGGGGTCACTGTCGAATCGGGACAGCCCCTGTCGCCAATCAAGACAGTCAGAACCAGAACGCGCCATGGACAATCTCGGCTACACCTCGGTCCCCGCCCTGCTCAAGTACCTGCGTCACGCCGAACGGCTCGGCCTGGACATCGAGGCGGCACTGACGGCGGCCGGCATCGCGGCCGAAGACCTGCGCGACAACGCCAAGCGCCTGCCGGGCGAGGCCCACGAGCGGCTGCTCGCGCACCTGCTGCAACTGTCCGGCGACCCGTTGTTCGGCCTGCGCTCGGCGCGCTTCGTGCAACCCGGCTCGTGGAGCGTGCTCGGCTACATCGCGATGAACTGCGCCACCCTGGGCGAGGCCATGAGCCGCATCGTGCCCTACGAGAAACTGGTGGGCGACATGGGCGTGAGCCGGATCGAAAGCGCCGCCGATCATGTCCGCCTGATCTGGAACTGTCGCCACCAGGGCGCGCAGATTCGCCGGCACATGGTGGAGAACGTGCTGGCCTCCTGGTTGCTGTATGCCCGCTGGATCGCCGAGTCGGACCACGCACCGCGCGAGGTGTGGTTCGAGCACGCCCTGCCGGACGGTGTCGAGCGGGCCGAGTACGAGGCGCTATTCGCTTGCCCGGTGCACTTCGAGCGTCCCTGCAACGCCTTGATCGTGCCGCTGGAATACCTCGGCGTGCCCCTGCGCCAGGCCGACGCCAACCTGCTGCGCACCCTGGAAGACCACGCCCTGACCCTGATGGCCGGGCTGGACGACGGCGAACCGCTGCCGCGACGGGTGAAGAACGCCCTGCGCCAGCTGCTCAAGGACGGCCTGCCGCGCAAGGAGCGGGTGGCGGAAAGATTCAACATGACCGTGCGCACCCTGCAGCGCCACCTGCAACAGGCCGGCACCAGCTACCAGCAGATCCTCGACCAGCTGCGCCAGGAGCTGGCCGAGCACTACCTGCTGCGCAGCGACCTGGCGATTCAGGACATCGCCTGTTACCTGGGCTTCACCGAGGCACGCTCCTTCCACCGCAGCTTCAAGGGCTGGACCGGGCAGACCCCCGGCGAGTTCCGCGAACGCCGGCGCCAGGCGGCTGCGCCTCAGCCCTAGGCTGGGCCGCCCGGCGGGATAACCCGGCAGCGCCCCGTACTAGCCGAGCAGCTCGCTCAGCGGGATGAAACGCAGGCTGTCGCCCTCGGCCAGGGTCGTGCCCTCCAGCACCTCGGCGATGCCCTCGGCCCAGGCCGCACTGCGCAACACCCCGGAACTCTGGTTCGGATAGGGCACCACCCGGCCGTTCTCCAGGCGCGCGCGCAGGTACTCACGGCGCTTGCCCGGCTTGCCCCAGCTGAAACCCGCCGGCATAGCAAAGCCCAGCGGCGCCACCCGCTGCACGCCCAGGCGGCGCAACAGATAGGGCCGCGCCAGCAGGCCGAAGGTGACCAGGGTGGAGGCCGGGTTGCCCGGCAGACCGAGCACCGGCACGCCGCGGAAGCACCCGAAGGTGAGCGGCTTGCCCGGCTTGATCGCCAGCTTCCACAGGCTCAGCTCGCCGGCCTCGCGCAGGGCCACGCCGAGGTAATCCGCCTCGCCCACCGACACCCCGCCGGTGGACAGGATCAGGTCGACATGACTCAAGCCCCCCAGCGCGGCGCGGGTCTGCTCGAGATCGTCGGCGAGGATGCCGCCGTCCACCACCGCGCAGCCCAGGCGTTGCAGCCAGGCGATCAGCAGGCGGCGGTTGCTGTTGTAGATCTGTCCAGGCCCCAGCGGCAGCCCGGGCTCGACCAGCTCATCGCCGGTGGACAGCACGGCGACCCGCGGCCGCCGCCGTACCGCCAGCTCGGCCACCCCGAGGGAGGCGGCCAGGCCCAGCTCGATCGGCCCCAGACGGGTTCCAGCCGCCAGCACCTGGTCGCCGGTGCGGGTTTCCTGGCCCTGCGCTCGGACGTTCTGCCCGGGTTTGAGCGGCTCGCGGAAGTGCACCCGCCCTTGCTCGTCGAGCTCGACGTTTTCCTGCATCTCCACGGTATCGGCGCCGGCCGGTAGCGGCGCGCCGGTGAAGATGCGCGCACAGCTGCCAGGCTGCAGCGGCCCCGGGGCGCTGCCGGCGAGAATGCGTTGGCTGACCGGCAGCGGCTCGCCCTGCCAGTCGGCCAGGCGCAGGGCGTAGCCGTCCATGGCGCTGTTGGCCCAGGGCGGCAGGTCGAGGGCGGCGACTAGCGGTTCGGCCAATACCCGGCCATCGGCGTCGGCCAGGGCGACGCGCTCGGTCTCGTCGATCGGCGCGGCCTCGGCCAGGCTCATCAGCCGTGCCAGCGCCTCCTCGACCGGTAGCAGGCCGGGCTGCTCGCCCCCCATCATCCGCGGCTCTCGCAGACTTCGGCCTGCTTCAGGTGGGCGACGAAGTTGCAGGGCCGGTGGCGCGCATCCAGCTGCTCGGCGAGGATGCCGTCCCAGGCGGTGCGGCAGGCGTTGGTCGACCCCGGCAGGCAGCACACCAGGGTACCGTTGGCCATGCCGGCCAGGGCGCGGGACTGTACGGTGGAGGTGCCGATGTCGGCCACGGAGATCTGCCGGAACAGCTCGCCGAAGCCGTCCACCTGCTTGTCCAGCAGGCAGGCGACCGCCTCCGGGGTGCTGTCGCGCCCGGTGAAGCCGGTGCCGCCGGTGATCAGCACCACCTGCACCTCGTCCGCGGCGATCCAGGTGGCGACCTGGGCGCGGATCTTGTACAGATCGTCCTTCAGCAACTGCCGGGCAGCCAGCCGGTGTCCGGCCGCCTGCAGGCGGTCGACGAAGAGTTGCCCGGAGGTGTCGGTGTCCAGGTTGCGGGTGTCGCTGACGGTCAGCACGGCGATGTTCAGCGGCACGAATACCGCCTCGGCCTTGTGATGCATGGCAGGCTTCCAGTTATCGGGGATAATGCCGGAAGTTATATCACAGGCCCGCCCCAGGAGGCTCCGCCATGCCCGTCGCCATTGTTCCGCCGCCCTGCTCCGTGCTGCTGCTGGCCGGTGGCCGCGGGCAACGCATGGGCGGGCGCGACAAGGGCCTGCTCGACTGGCATGGGCGCCCGCTGATCGCCTGGCTGCACGACCTGGTGCGCCCGCGCACCGACGACCTGATCATCTCGTGCAACCGCAATGCCGAGCGCTACGCGCCCTTCGCCGACCGCCTGGTGGAGGACGCCGATCAGGACTTCCAGGGCCCGTTGGCCGGCATCCACGCCGGATTGCAGGTGGCCCGCCACCCTCAGCTGCTGGTCTTGCCGTGCGACGCGCCCTGTCTGGACGACGCCCTGCTCGAGGCTCTGCTGGGCCAGGCCGGCGAGCATCCGGTCATGGTTCGCCAGGACGGCTACTGGGAACCCTTGTTCTGCCTGATCCCCACGGCCCTCGGCGCGTCCCTGGAGCAGGCCTGGCAGGCCGGCGAACGCAGCCCGCAGCGCTGGCTGCGCGAACTGGCGCCAGTGGCCGTCGACTGCCCCCCCGACGACCCGCGGCTGGCCAATCTGAACACCCCCACCCTGCTCGCCCGACACGGCGGCTCCCGGGCTTAACCAAACGTGCACGGAACCGAAACGGCTAATCTCCGTCTGAGGGTGGGTAGACCTCATCCATCCAAGGAGACAGACCATGGCACGACGGACCATTCCGGCAATCCTGCTAACCCTGGGACTGGTGACGCTGGCCGGTTGCGCCGCGCCGTCAGTGATCACCCTCAACGATGGCCGCGAGCTGCAGACCCTGGACCAGCCGCGCTACGACGAGGCCTCCGGCTTCTACGAATTCGAACAGCTCGACGGCACCCGCGCCAAGGTCAACAAGGACCAGGTGCAGACCATCCACGAGCTGTGAGCGGCAGCTGCCTCCGGGCGGTTCGCCCTGCGCGGGCTACCCGGGCGCGGCACCAACGCCGAGGCCGCCGGTCATTTCGTCCCCTCCCGGGAAAAAAATTCGGCCTAACCCCTTGTGCAACAAAACTTTTTCAGTACAATTTCGACTTATTCGGAGTGTAGCGCAGCTTGGTAGCGCGTCTCGTTCGGGACGAGAAGGTCGCAGGTTCGAATCCTGTCTCTCCGACCAAATCCCAGTTTCAACCAGTGCTGAACGCAATAGTTGAAACACACAAAAAAGCCCGCCTAGCGCGGGCTTTTTTGTGGCCGTCGATTATTTCCCGATAGCGTCACGGCCCACGCCCTGCGCACGACCCCGTCGCGAGCGACCGACTCAAGCTGACCCTCAACGCAGGAACGCCACGACCTGCTCGGCATCGAACGGCCAGTCCAACTCGGCACCGGTGTCGCAGCGACGCAACACCGGGATGCGCAGGCCGTACTGCTCCACCCAGTCCTCCTGATCGGCGATGTCGACCAACTCGACCAGCAGGCCGTGCTCGACGAAAGGCATCAGCAACGCTTCGGCCACATCACAGAGGTGACAGCCCAGGGTGCCGAACAGTTGGCATTCAGGGAGCATTCGCACGCCTCCACAAACAACGAGGACAGCAGTCTAGCACCAGGCCACGGCGCTCGCTGCCCGGGCCGCCGCGCAGGGAGCAGCGAGCACCTCCCGCCACCCGCCCGCAAAAGTTCGCTCGGGCGCGCGCCGCAGCTACCGATGCCCCGAGTACAAGCAGCACATCTTCAATCTGGTACACGTGCTGCCGATCGCCGACAAGCAGAGCCTGAAGAGCGACCTGCGCTACGCCCGCTCCACCGACGACGGCTCGAGCAACGTCGACAACAAGGCCTTCGGCGCCCTGTTCACCTACGCCCTGGGCTTCCACAGCTTCGGCCTGGGCTACCAGAAGATGAGCGGCGACACCGGCTATGCCTACATCAACGGCAGCGATCCGTTCCTGGTCAACTACGTGCAGATCGGCGACTTCGCCAACAAGGACGAGAAGTCCTACCAGCTGCGCTACGACTACAACTTCGCCGGCCTGGGCATCCCCGGCCTGACCTTCATGACCCGCTACCTCAACGGCGATAACATCGACCGCCTGAACGCCGCGGGCGAAGGCAAGGAGTGGGAGCGCAACAGCGAGCTGATGTACGTGGTTCAGGATGGCCCGCTGAAGAACCTCGGTCTGCGCCTGCGCAACGCCACCGTGCGCTCGAACATCGGCAACGACATCGACGAGAACCGCTTCATCGTCAGCTACAGCCTGCCGCTGCTCTGAACGACGCTTCGTTGAACATGACCGGGCAGTTGCATCCTGCCCGGTCGTGACGAGGTACGAAGAAGCCCGCCGATTGGCGGGCTTCTTCCATGCCGGAGCGAGATTCAGTCCTGGCTGACCGCACCGATCTTGTGCACCGACAGGTCGGCGCCGTAGTACTCCTCCTCCTGGCTCAGGCGAATGCCCAACAGGATCTTGAGCACGCCGTAGACCAGAAAGCCGCCGACCAGGGCCACCGCCACGCCGAGCGCCGTGCCGATCAGCTGGCTGCTCAGGCTGACCCCGCCCAGCCCGCCCAGCGCCTGCTGGCCGAAGATGCCGCAGGCGATACCGCCCCACACGCCGCACAGGCCGTGCAGCGGCCAGACGCCCAGTACGTCGTCGACCTTCCACTTGACCTGGGTGGCGGTGAACGCCCAGACGAACAGGGCACCGGCCACCGCGCCGGTGATCAGGGCGCCGACCGGGTGCATCAGGTCGGAGCCGGCGCACACCGCCACCAGGCCGGCCAGGGGGCCGTTGTGCAGGAAGCCCGGGTCGTTGCGTCCGACCAGCAGCGCCGCCACGGTGCCGCCGACCATCGCCATCAGGGTGTTGACCGCCACCAGGCCGCTGACGCTGCCCAGGGTCTGCGCGCTCATCACGTTGAAGCCGAACCAGCCGATGATCAGGATCCACGACCCCAGGGCCAGGAACGGGATGTTGGACGGCGCGAACGCCACCAGGCGGCCGTCGCGGTACCGGCCATCGCGGCGCCCGAGCAGGACCACGGCGCCGAAGGCCAGCCAGCCGCCCACAGCATGCACCACCACCGAGCCGGCGAAGTCATGGAAGCTGGCACCGTACTGCGCCTCCAGCCACGCCTGCACGCCATAGTTGCCGTTCCAGATCATGCCCTCGAAGAATGGATAAACGAAGGCTACGATCAATACGGTGGCGCACAGTTGCGGACCGAACTTGGCGCGCTCGGCGATGCCGCCGGAAATGATCGCCGGAATCGCCGCGGCGAAAGTCAGCAGGAAGAAGAACTTGACCAGGGCGTAACCGCTTTCCTCGGTCAGCACGCTCGCCGGCTCGAGGAACGTCACCCCGTAGGCGATCCAGTAGCCGATGAAGAAGTAGGCCAGGGCCGACACGGCGAAGTCGGAGATGATTTTCGACAAGGCATTGACCTGGTTCTTCTGCCGCACCGTGCCGACCTCGAGGAAGGCGAAGCCGGCGTGCATGGCCAGCACCATCACCGCGCCCAGCAGGATGAACAGGGTATTGGAGCCGTGAATCAGGGTTTCCACCGCACTGTTGATGTCTTCCATCAGCGAAGAACACTCCGAGGTTAGGGAAAAAGCACCAAACTGGACCAGTCTTCATGCGGAGCGCACCATTTGGCGGCACGCCCCTCGCCCTGCTCCAGTTGCAACGGCCTCGGCCGGCTCCAGAATGGGGCTTGACCGAAACACGAATGAGGCACTTATTCTTTATTTATCAAATAGTTACTAACGCACCACGATATCTAGAACCAATCCCGAGCAGCTCCATAAAGGAGCATCGAACCGAGGCTGCGCACCAACATACTGCAAGCGCTGTACCAGGCAGGCGCGGGGAACCTGCCCCCGGGACAAGACTCGAACCCCTTACATTCAACAGTCGAAGGAGAGACCCATGCCCCGCAAGAGTGCCAACTCATCCAGCCAGGACGAACTGCTCGAGGAATTCCAGGCCCTGGTGCGCGACACCGAGAAGCTCCTGCAACACTCGGCCAGCCTGGCCGGCGAGCAAGCCGAAGAGTTGCGCGAACAGATTCGCACCAGCCTGGGCCGTGCGCGCAGCACGCTGCACAATGCCGAAGATTCGCTGCGTGAGCGCGGCAAGGCCGCGGTCCAGGCGACCGAGGGCTACGTGCAGAGCCATCCCTGGCAGACACTGGGTATAGCCGCCGCCATCGGCCTGCTCCTCGGTATGCTGATCAGTCGCCGCTGATGAGTGATGCGATGGATGATGCGTCCGCGGCCGCTCGCGGCCCTTCGCCGCGCCGTGTCGGCGGTGCTCTGCTGGGCTTGCTGCATGGCCACCTGGCCCTGTTCGGCGAAGAACTCAGCGAACAGCGCCACCACACCCTGCGCCTGCTGGTGCTCAGCGGCCTGAGCCTGCTGTTCGGTCTGCTGCTGCTGATCGGCCTGTCGGCCGCAGTGCTGATCGCCTTCTGGGACAGTCATCGCCTGGGCGTGATCATCGCCCTGTGCGCCCTGTACGGCGCCGGGCTGCTGACCTGCCTGCTCGCCCTGCTGCATCGCCTGCGCACGGCCCCCGCCCCCTTCGGCGCCAGCCTCGAAGAGCTGGCCCGCGACCGCGAGCAATTGCTGCCATGAACCTACCGGAACTGCCCGCCAAGGCCTCGCGCAGCGAGTTGCGCAAGGCCATGCTGCGCCTGCGCCTGGAAATGCACCGCCAGGAACTGCGTCACGAAACCCTGGTGCTGCTGCAGCCATTGCGCCAGGCGCAGCACTTCGGCCGGCACTGGCGCGAGGAGCTGCGCGACAGCAATGCGCCGCTGTGGGCCGCCGGCGGCGCCCTGCTGCTGGCGACCCTCGGCATGCGCCGTGGCCACTGGCGCCGCTGGCTGCGCATCGCGCTGATCGCCTTCCCCCTGCTGCGCCGTCATCCGCCCCGCCCGCCGGCCAGCGACCGCGCCGAGCGAGGCTAGTCGACTGGCCAACAGGGCGGCGTGGCCGGCACGGCAGCGCACCGGCGACTAGGCTTCGGGTGTCGCCTGTCGTTCGCGAGGCTGCCGCCATGGCCGTCTACCCTGCCCCCTTGCTGGCGCTCGTCCTGCTGCTCGGCCTGCCCGCTGCCGGGCCGGCCGAGCAGCGGGCCGCGCCCGGAAAAATCGTGGATTACCGCGACGTCCAGCCGATCCTCGTCGGCCGCTGCGCCAAGTGCCACGCCCCCCAGGGCATGATGGGCCCGGCGCCGGAGGGCTACTCGCTGGCCAGCTATGCAGAAACCCTGGCCCAGGGCGAACGGGCGCGCGTGGTACCCGGCCTGGCAGAGGCCAGCGAACTGGTGCGGCGCATCCGCGGCCAGGCGCGGCCGCGCATGCCCTTCGACGGCCCGCCTTTTCTCGATGAGACGGAAATCGCCCTGATCGTCGCCTGGATCGACCAGGGCGCCCGCGACGCCCAGGGCAACCCCGCGCCGGCTCCACGCGAGGCCAAGCTGCGCCTGCACGGCAGGCTGGGGGCGAACGGCCAGCTGGACGGACTCGCGCTGAGAATCACCGCGGCGAGCCGCGTCGAGGGCGCGCCGCAGCCGGGCGACTACGTCCAGGTCCGCGGCCGCCTGCTCGAGGATGGCAGCCTGCTGGTCGAGCGCATCCGCCGGCGCTGAGCGGCAGCCCGGCGAATTGGGCCCTGGCGGCCCTGGCCCGTCTCAGTCGCGCTGGTGGTTGCGCCTGAAGGTTTCCTCGCCCATGGCCGCGATCTGCCCCTCGATCAGCGCCTCGAAGGGCCTGAGCAAGGCGTCGAAACGCGCCGGCGCTTCGAGGATTTCCAGCGCCTGGACAATCGCCTCGACGCTGGACAAGGCCCCCGGCAGCGGCGCCTTGCGCAGGCGATAGCGCGAAGACAGGCCCTCCGGCAGCGCCACCCTCGGCAATTCGTCCAGCAGCGGGTTCAGGTGCAGCAGCTTGCGCGCCTTGCGCCAGGTGCCGTCGGGCACCACCAGCAGCGCCGGCGTCTCCGCTGCCGACGCGGCGAACTGCATGAGGGGTTGCGCGCCCTCCCCCGGAAACAGCAGGCAGGGGCGGTAGCCGGGCCGGGCGAGCAGCTGCGGCAGGTCCTCGAACACCTCGCCCACCCGCAGCTCGGCATTGTCCAGGCCCAGCGCCGCCAGGCGCGCGGTATTCAGGGCATGCCTGACCTCGCTGGGGTGCTGCAGGATCAGCACATGGGTGCGGCTGCCGAGCCGGGGAATCAGCGCACAGAGGCAGTGGTCGAGCGGGCGACAACAGCGTGGGCAATGGGGGCGTGGCATCGGGTTCTCCTCAGCCGCGCAGTGTGCCACAAGCCGTCCCTCGCGGCGTCCTGCCGGTCAGCGGTTGAAGCGCTCGGCCAGGCTGTGCAGGTAGTCGGCCATGTCTTCCAGCTCCTTGCCGATTTCCGCGCCCCGGTGCGCCTGCCCGGCGCTGTGATCGGAAAGCTGGGCGATGCGGGTGATCTGCCGGCTGATGTCCTCGGCCACCTGGCTCTGCTGCTCGGAGGCCGCGGCCATCTGCTGGCTCATGCCGGTGATACGGCTGACCGACTCGCTGATGCCGTCCAGCGCGCTGCGCACCGCCTCGACACTCTCCACGCTGGTCCGGGAGATCTCCTGGCCCCGTTCGGCCGTGGCGACCGCGCGGTCGGCACCGGCACGCAGGGTGGCGATGATGCCGTGGATCTGCTCGGTCGACTCGCGGGTGCGTCCGGCCAGCGCGCGCACCTCGTCGGCGACCACGGCGAAGCCGCGTCCCTGCTCGCCGGCCCGCGCCGCCTCGATGGCGGCGTTGAGGGCCAGCAGGTTGGTCTGCTCGGCGATCGCGGTGATCACGTCGGCGACACTGCCGATCGACTGGGTGGCATCGGCCAGTTCGCTGACCGCCTGGCCGATGTCGACCACCGCCTGGGCCATCTGCGACATGGACTCCAGACTGCCGCCGGCCAGTTGCCGGCCCTGCTGGGCCAGGCGCTCGGCCTCTTCGGCGGCATGCGCGGTGTTCTGTACGTTGTGCGTGACTTCCTGGATGGTGGCAGCCATCTGGTTGATCGCGGTGGCCGACTGGTCGGTCTCGCTGCGCTGCTGGTCGAGCATCTCAGCGCCTGAGCGCGACAGGTCCGCGGCCTGCGCGGCCTGCAGCTTGACGTTGACACCGGCGTCCTCCAGGCGCGTCAGCGCGGTCTGCAGGCGCGCCTCCTCGCTGATCATGGCCAAGTCGAGCAGGGCCTGGGCGCCCCGGTTGTCGCTGTAGGTCAGGGCGATCAGGCTGTCGGTGAAGGCCTTGGGGTGCTGGGCCAGGGTCTGCCGTATCCCCTGCCGCCGGCTGTGCAACTGGTAGATGCCGAGGGCGCCCAGCGTCACGGCGATGAAGGCCAGGAGCCAGGGCCCGGCGAGCAGGAAGTGGGCGCCCAGGATGACGATCGCCGCGCTAATCAGTGGCCAGGCGCGCAGCAGCTCGTAGGTCCAGTCTTCCAGCCTGGGCACCGCCGGCTTGCCCGCCCGCAACCGGGCGTAGAGCGCCTCGGCCCGGCGCTTCTGCGCGGCGCTGGGCAACGAGCGCACCGATTCGTAGCCGGCCATCCGGCCGTTCTCGTAGACGGCTGTCACGTAGGCGCTGACCCAGTAGTAATCGCCGTTCTTCGCCCGGTTCTTGACGATGCCCATCCAGGGCTTGCCCTGCTTGATGGTCTGCCACATGTGGGCGAATACCGCCGGCGGCATGTCCGGATGGCGCACCAGGTTGTGCGGCTGGCCGATCAGTTCCTCGCGGGTGAAGCCGCTGATGGCGACGAAGGCATCGTTGCAATAGGTGATCTTGCTGCTGAGATCGGTAGTGGAGATCAACCGCTGCTGCTCGGGAAAGGTTCTTTCCCGCTGAGTCACTGGGAGGTTCTGGCGCATCGGTACATCCCTGTCTTGGAGGATTCGGGCATTCCATATCCACACAGAAATTAGGTCTAGCACAGCCCCGGCACTGTGCCAGCACTATTCTGCAATCACAGCGCGTTGAGCTGGGCCTTGAGCAGGTCGCGGAAGGTCTGGATCAGCGGCTCGCGCGAGCGGCCGCGGCGCAGGATCAGGGAAAACGGCGCCTGGTAGCCGAACACCGTCGGCAGCAGCACGCGCAGGCGGCCCTGGCCGACCCAGTGCTGGGTGTAGTGTTCCGGCAGGTAGCCGATATAAGCGCCCGACAGCACCAGGATCAGCTGCGCCTCCATCGACTCCACGGTCGCCGCGCTGTGCTTGAAGCCGTGCCGCGCCAACTCCGACTGGCTCCAGTAGCCACGGCCGACCATGCGCTGCTGGGTCACCACCTCCTCCGGAATGCGCCGCTCGGGAAACAGCGGATGACGGTCGCTGCAGTACAGCCAGTGCTGCTCGCGGTACAGGGGCTGGTAGACCAGGCCGTTCATCCGCGTCGGACAGGCGCTGATGGCCAGATCCAGGCGGTTCTCCAGCACCGCCAGCTGCAGTTCGTAGGGGCTCATCACCGAGAGGTGCAGGTGCACCGCGGGGTGCTCCTGGCTGTAGGCGCCGATCACCTCGGCCAGCGGCAGCGCCGGGTCGCTGACGGTGGTGTCCAGCACCCCCAGGTTGAGGGTGCCGCGCAGCTCGCCCTTGAGCTCGGCGGCGTAGCGCTCGAAGCCTTCCAGTTGGCCGAGCAGGCGCAGGGTTTCCTGGTAGAACAGCTCGCCCTTGCTGGTCAGGCTGAAGCCACCGCGGCCGCGGTGGCACAGGGTGATGCCCAGCTGGCCTTCGAGCTGACTCATATAGGTGCTGATCGCCGAGGTCGACAGGTTCAGTTCCTGCTGCGCGGCGGCAAACCCCTGGTGGCGCACCACGCTGACGAAGATGCGCAGCAGTTTCAGATCCGGCAGGGCTTGGCTCATCGGGCAAACGTTCTTCGTCGGATGGGTTAGGCGCATGCCACCCTGGATGGCGAGGCGCACAGGCTCCGGGATGGTCCTCGGCACGGCATCCAGCGCCGCCGGCCCATCCTACAGGCAGCCATTTAGTTTAGAAATCTCTGAACTAAGTTTTTGCCCTGGGCGATTTGTCCCCCGCCCATCCTGTCCAACAATCCGGCCCAACGCTTCCTACAACCCCAACAACCGTGAGGCCTTCCCATGGACAAGATCCTGCACCAGCCCCTGGGCGGCAACGAGATGCCCCGTTTCGGCGGCATCGCCACCATGATGCGCCTGCCGCATATCCAGAGCGCCGAGGACAAGCGCCAGCTGGACGTCGCCTTCGTCGGCGTGCCCCTGGACATCGGCACCTCGCTGCGCTCCGGCACCCGCTTCGGCCCCCGCGAGATCCGCGCCCAGTCGGTGATGATCCGCCCCTACAACATGGCCACCGGCGCCGCCCCCTTCGACTCGCTGAACATCGCCGACATCGGCGACGTGGCGATCAACACCTTCAACATGGCCGAGGCCATCCGCATCATCGAGCAGGCCTACGACGAGATCGTCGAGTACGGCATCAAGCCGCTGACCCTGGGCGGCGACCACACCATCACCCTGCCGATCCTGCGCGCGCTGAAGAAGAAGCACGGCAAGATCGGCCTGGTGCACATCGACGCCCATGCCGACGTCAACGATCATATGTTCGGCGAGAAGATCGCCCACGGCACCACCTTCCGCCGCGCGGTGGAAGAAGGCCTGCTCGATTGCGACCGGGTGGTGCAGATCGGCCTGCGCGCCCAGGGCTACACCGCCGAGGACTTCAACTGGAGCCGCAAGCAGGGCTTCCGCGTGGTCCAGGCCGAGGAGTGCTGGCACCAGTCCCTCGCCCCGCTGATGGCGGAAGTGCGCGCAAAGGTCGACGGCGGCCCGGTGTACCTGTCCTTCGACATCGACGGCATCGACCCGGCCTGGGCGCCGGGCACCGGCACCCCGGAAATCGGCGGCCTGACCACCATCCAGGCGATGGAGATCATCCGTGGCTGCCAGGGCCTGGACCTGATCGGCGGCGACCTGGTGGAGGTTTCCCCGCCCTACGACACCACCGGCAACACCTCGCTGCTCGGCGCCAACCTGCTGTACGAAATGCTCTGCGTGTTGCCCGGCGTGCAGCGTCGCTGAACGCTCGGGCCTTTTATCCACACTGGGCGCCGAACGGCGCCCAGGCACTGCACAACAACAATTAAGGTGCTGATATGAATCATGACGAAACCCTGCCGCTGCTGGACGATCAGCCGCCGGCCACCTCCAGCTTCAACCTGCGCCAGCTGCTGATCTTCCTGATCCCCTCGCTGCTCGGCGTGCTGCTTTTCCTCACCCCCATCGTCTACGACGGCAAGGTGACCATCGGCCTCGGCGTCATGGCCGATGCGCTGAAGACGACCCTGGCGGCCTGGCTGCCGGCCATCGCCACCGGCCTGCTGCTGTTCTCCGCCGTTGTCGGCCTGTTCGCCAGCCTGCTCAAGCCGCGCTGGCTCACCGAGCGCAAGGCCCTCAACGAACTGTTCAACCTGCATCCGTTGTGGCTGGGCCTGCGGGTGCTCGGCGCGCTGTTCGCCGCCATGACCTTCTGGCAGTTCGGCCCGGAATGGATCTGGAACGCCAACACCGGCGGCGTGGTGCTCAAGGACCTGGCGCCGGTGCTGATCACCTTCTTCCTGGTGGCCGGCTTGATCCTGCCGCTGCTCACCGACTACGGCCTGATGGAGTTCATCGGCACCCTCGTGCGCAATCTGTTCCGCAAGATCTTCGGCCTGCCGGGCCGCTCGGCCATCGACGCCATCGCCAGCTGGCTGGGCTCGGGCACCGTGGGCGTGCTGATCACCGCCCAGCAGTACCAGAAGGGCTTCTACAGCGCCCGGGAGGCGGCGGTGATCGCCACCAACTTCTCCATCGCCTCGATCGCCTTCAGCCTGCTGATCACCAGCTTCATGAAGCTCGACCACCTGTTCGTGCCCTTCTACCTGACGGTGGTGGTGGCCGGCCTGGCGGCCGCCATCATCACCCCGCGCATCCCGCCGCTGTCGTGGAAGAAGGACGAATACATCGCCGGCGTCGGCAAGCAGATCAAGGAAGACGTGCCGGCCGGCACCTCGCTGCTGCGCTGGGGCGTCAGCCAGGCGGTCAAGCGCGCCAACGCCAATCCCTCGCCGGCGCAGATGGTCAAGGTCGGCGTGCACAACGTGGTGGACATCTGGCTGGGCCTGCTGCCGCTGGTGATGGCCATCGGCACCCTGTCCCTGGCCATCGCCGAGTTCACCCCGGTGTTCAACTGGCTGTCCTACCCCATAGTGCCGCTGCTCGAGGCGCTGCAGCTGCCGGAGGCGGCCAAGGCGGCGCCGGCCATGCTGGTGGGCTTCGCCGACATGTTCCTGCCGGCCGTGCTGGGCAAGGGCATCGAGAGCGAACTGACCCGCTTCGTGGTGGCCTGCGTGTCGCTGACCCAGCTGATCTACATGTCCGAGGTGGGCGTGCTGATCATCAAGGCCAAGCTGCCGCTGAACCTGCTGGAGCTGTTCGTGATCTTCATCATCCGCACCCTGATCACCCTGCCGATCATCGCCCTGATGGCGCACTGGATCGTCGGTTGACCGTCGCGCCCTCCGCGGAGGGCGCAGCGCTTTCAAGAAGGAAACAGCATGACCACCTGCGGCGAATTTCTCGTCAAACAACTGCAAGCCTGGGGCGTCGACACCGTGTTCGGCATTCCCGGCGTGCACACCGTCGAGCTGTACCGCGGCCTGCCGCACAGCGACATCCGCCACGTCACCCCGCGCCACGAGCAGGGTGCCGGCTTCATGGCCGACGGCTACGCGCGCAGCACCGGCAAGCCCGGGGTGTGCTTCATCATCACCGGCCCGGGGATGACCAACATCCTCACCGCCATGGCCCAGGCCTATGCCGACTCCATCCCCATGCTGGTCATCTCCAGCGTCAACCAACGCGAGCGCCTGGGCCTGGGCAAGGGCTACCTGCACGAGCTGCCCGACCAGCGCGCGCTGGTGGCCGGGGTCAGCGCCTTCAGCCACACCCTGATGAGCGTCGAGGAGCTGCCCGCCGTGCTGGCCCGCGCATTCGCCGTGTTCGAGGGCGAACGGCCGCGGCCGGTGCATATCGAGCTGCCGCTGGACATCATCACCGCCCCGGCCGGACACCTGCGCGTGCAGGCCAAGCCCGGCGTATCCCGCCCGGCACCGGCCGTGGCCCAGTTGCGCGAGGCGGCGGCCAAGCTGCGCGCGGCCAGGCGCCCGCTGCTGCTCGGCGGCGGCTGCGTCGAGGCCCAGGCCGAGGCCCGCGCCCTGGCAGTCGCCCTGGACGCGCCGACCGCCCTGACCATCAACGCCAAGGGCCTGCTGCCGCCGGGCCACCCGCTGCTGCTGGGCAGCAACCAGTCGCTGGTCCCGGTGCGCCAGCTGGCGCTGGAGGCCGACGTGGTCCTGGCGATCGGCACCGAACTGGGCGAGACCGACTACGACGTGGTGTTCGACGGCAACTTCAAGCTGGGCGGCGAGCTGATCCGCATCGACATCGACGCCCAGCAGCTGCTGCGCAACCACATGCCGAGCCTGGCCATCCAGAGCGATGCGCGCCTGGCCATGCGCATGCTGCTGGCCGACCTGCCGCCCGGCGAGCCGCGCGCCGACAGCCCCGGCGCGCGGCGCAGCGCGGCGGTGCAGGCGCAGCTGGCCGAGGACTTCAGCGGCTGGGCGCACTACCGCCAGCTGTTCGCCACCGTGCTGCAGGCCCTGCCCGAGGCGCGCTTCGTCGGCGACTCGACCCAGACGGTGTACAGCGGCAACCACCTGGTCGAGCTGGACGGCGCGCGGCGCTGGTTCAACTCCTCCACCGGCTACGGCACCCTCGGCTACGGCCTGCCGGCGGCCATCGGCGCCAAGCTGGGCGAACCGGGCCGCCCGGTGGTGTGCCTGATCGGCGATGGCGGCCTGCAGTTCACCCTGGCGGAACTGGCCAGCGCCGTGGAGGCCGGCGTGGGCATCGTGGTGCTGCTGTGGAACAACAGCGGTTACGGCGAAATCAAGCGCTACATGGAGAAGCGCGACATCACCCCGCTCGGCGTGGACATCTACACCCCGGACTTCCTCGCCCTGGCCCGCGGCTTCGGCTGCGCCGCGGAACGGGCCCGCGACCACGACCACCTGGCCCGACTGCTGCGCGAGGCGCCGCAGGACCGGCCGCTGCTGATCGAGATCGCCGAGGCGCCCCCCTTCCATCCCTGAGCACGCCGCCCCTGGCCCGGATGCCGTCCGGGCCAGGGGCGCTTGCCGTCCTGGGGCAGCGGCTCCGCAATGGAGTAGGCTGAAGGCAACACCAGCCGGGAGGGACAGCGCCATGCAGATCGTCAGCCGCGACCGCTGGTTCGAGGTAGCCCAGCGCCAGGACGGCATCAGCCTGATCCACGAGCCCTATGTGCGGCCCTTCTACCGCTGCAACCTGTGGCATGTGCGCGGCCGCGAGCGCGACGCGCTGATCGACTCCGGCTCCGGCCTGGTCAGTCTGCGCGAGCAGCTGCCCTGGCTGACCGAACGACCGCTGCTGGCGGTGGCCAGCCACACCCATTTCGACCATATCGCCGGGCACCATGAATTCCCCGAGCGCCTGGTGCACCCGGCCGAGGCGGCCATCCTCGCCGCGCCGACCCGGGAGAGCACCCTGGCGGCGGACTGCATCGGCGACGCCATGTTCGAGGCGCACCCCGACCAGCCCTTGTCCTACGCCGAATACCGGGTCAAGGCGGCGCCGGCCACCCGGCTGATCGAGGAAGGCGATGTGCTGGAGCTGGGCGACCGGGTGCTGCAGGTGCTGCATACCCCGGGCCATTCGCCGGGGGGCATCAGCCTGTGGGAGAAGGCGACGCAGACCCTGTTCTCCGGCGACATCCTCTACGACGGCCCGCTGGTCGAGGATGCCTACCATTCCAACCTGGACGACTACGCCCGCAGCCTGGCACGCCTGCGCCGCCTACCGGTGCGCTGCGTGCATGGCGGGCACTTCCCGAGCTTTTCCGGAGAACGCATGCACGAACTGATCGACGCCTGGTTCGCCAGACACCCCTAGCAGTCCGTGCTCAGTGATGCCGGCGCCCCGGCCCCGTCAGCCGGGCCCTGTCCTCATGACGAATCGCCACGGGTTGCAGGTGCGCGGGCTTCACCAACCCCAGCGCGACCAGCAGTTTCCACACCTTCAGGTTGAGCCAAGCGTTCATGAACCAGCCCCTCCGTTCGACTACCCAGAGCGGATGGCCGCCGCTTCTGGCCATCCTCGGCGGGCAGTGGGCGACGCTGCCTGCGTGCCACCACCCTCAACCTACAGACTAGACCGGGCTGCGCCCCGGCGGATGGTTTCCGATCGGCTGCAGGCAACCGCCGGGTCGCCCCAGAGGCCGGCCCGGCGCCGGGCTCAGGCGACCGGATCGCCCTTGCGCCGGTAGGGGAACACGTCGATCACCTTGCCGTCGCGGATCGCCTGCTGCAGGCCCTGCCAGTAGTCGGCGTCGTACAGCTCGCCGTGCAGCTGGCTGAACAGCCGGCGCTGCTTGATGTCGGCGAACAGGAAGGGCGGGAACTCCTCGGGGAACACGTCCATGGGCGCCACCGAGTACCAGGGCTCGGAGGCCATCTCGTCCTCCGGGTAACGCGGCGGCGGGATGTGGCGGAAGTTCACCTCGGTGAGGAAGCAGATCTCGTCGTAGTCGTAGAACACCACGCGGCCATGGCGGGTGACGCCGAAGTTCTTCAGCAGCATGTCGCCGGGGAAGATGTTCGCCGCCGCCAACTGCTTGATCGCCAGGCCGTAGTCGTCCAGCGCCTCGCGCACCTGGGCCTCGCTGGCGTTCTCCACATAGAGGTTGAGCGGGGTCATGCGCCGCTCGGTCCAGCAGTGACGAATGAGCACGGTATCGCCCTCCAGCACCACGGTGGACGGCGCCACCTCCAGCAGTTCGGCCAGGCACTCGGGCTCGAACTTGGCCCTGGGGAAGCGGAAGTCGGCGAACTCCTGGGTGTCGGCCATGCGCCCGACCCGGTCGACGCTCTTCACCAGGCGGTACTTCTGGATCACCGTGGCCCGGTCGACGCTCTTCACCGGCGAGAAGCGGTCCTTGATGATCTTGAACACGGTGTTGAAGCCCGGCAGGGTGAACACGCTCATGACCATGCCGCGCACCCCCGGGGCCATGATGAAGCGGTCGTCGCTGTGGGCCAGATGGTCGATCAGTGCCCGGTAGAACTCCGACTTGCCGTGCTTGTAGAAGCCGATCGAGGTGTAGAGTTCGGCGATGTGCTTGCCCGGCAGGATGCGCCGGAGAAAACCGATGAAGTCCGCCGGAATGTCCACCCGCACCATGAAATAGGAACGGGTGAAGGAGAAGATGATCGACACCTCGGCCTCGTCGGTGATCAGCGCGTCGATCTGGATACCCCGCCCCTCGCGGTGCAGCAAGGGGATGACCAGCGGCCACTGTTCGTCGCGGGTATAGAGGCGCCCGACCAGGTAGGCGCCCTTGTTGCGATAGAGCACCGAGGAGAACAGCTCGATGCACAGTTCCGGGTCCTTGCATATCCAGTCCGGCAGGCTGTCGCGCAACTGCGCCTCCAGGCGCTTGAGATCGCGGGGCAGGTCGTCGAAGGCCACGCTGAAGCGGTAGTCCTGGAAGATCGCCGCGAGCATGCCCGACAACCCCTCGCCGGGCCGATAGCTGCGGGTCTGCACCGCCCGCTGGCGGCTGTGCGGCGACGGCCGGGTGGTGTGGATGAACATGCAGCCATCGCTGATCTGGTCGTGGCTGAACAGGCCGCAGAAGATCGAGTTGAACCAGGTCTCCGCCAGCTCGTCGTCGCAACGCAGGTCGATCAGGGCGATGTAGGCGCTCTTCACCAGGGGCCACTGCGCCACCTCGCGCAGCTGCTCGCCAAAGCGCTGGCGCAGGCGCCCGACCGCCTCGCCGACCTGCTCTTCGTACAGGTTGATCCGTGCCGCCGATGCCTGCTGCGCCTCCTGCCACAGCGCCTGCTCGAAGCGCTCGCGGGCGCCGTCGGTGATCTGGCGAAAATACTCGCGGTAGTCGTCGAAGCCAGCGAGTATCCGCTGGGCGATGTCGGCGGCCGGCCATTGCTGCGCCATGGGCAATCCTCTGGGCGAAGGAGTCGGGGTCGAGTGGCGAGCTTAGCCACTGGCCGACGCCCGGGAAAGCCTCATGCGAGCCCGCGGGCGACGAGGCAGCCGGCCAAGTGCTCGATAAACGCCTGGACCTTGCGGGTCGCCCGGCGGTGGCTGGGGTAGACGGCGAGTATCGAGTGACCGAAGGCGTCCGGGTCGAACTCGTACTCGCTCATCAACTGGCACAGCTGGCCGCTCTCCAGGTAGGGCTGCACGCTCCAGGTCGGACAGGCATGTAACCCGGCGCCGCCCAGGGTATTGGCCAGCAGCAGGTCGTAGTTGTCGCTCTCCAGGCGCGGCTGCGGTTGCGGCACGCGCAGGCGCCGGCCGTCCAGCGATAACCACCAGTGGTTCGAGTCCAGGACCGGATGGCGATAGATCAGCCACTGGTGGCGAGCGAAATTCTCCGGGCACACCGGCGCAGGGTGGGCGGCCAGATACGCCGGACTGGCACACAGGACGATGCGGTTGTGCGCCAAGGACTTGGCGATCAGCCCCGGCTGATCGCTGCGACCCTCGCGCAACGCCAGGTCATAGCCGCTCTCGGCCAGTTCGATGAAGGCATCGGACAGGTCCACCCGCAGCCTGATATGCGGATGGGCCAGGAGAAAGGCCGCGCAGGCCTCGTCGAGAAAAGCCCGGCCGAAGGCCAGCGGCGCGGTCACCCGCAAGCTGCCGTGCAGGCCGTGCTGCAACTGGCCAATCTCCTCCCCGGCGTCGTGCAGGCGCTGCAGCACCAGGCGGGCGGTCTCCAGGTAGAGCCGGCCGGCCTCGGTCAGCGCGGTGCGTCGAGTGCTGCGCTCGAACAGCCGGGCGCCCAGCTCGGCCTCCAGGTGGCTGACCGCCTTGGTCAGCGCCGAAGGGGTCTTGCCGAGCTGCTCGGCTGCGCGGCTGAAGCTGCCGTGTTCGGCGGTGGCGACGAACATGCGCAGGGCACCGAGCTTGTCCATGGCTTTTCCTCTTAGGCAAAAATGTTTTGCACGAAAGCGGCGTTCTGCCGAGCCGCGTGCTTGGCTAGTCTCGCCCACAAACCAATAAAAACAAGGGATACCTATGAAACGCTTCGCACCCGGACTGATCGCCGCCGCGCTGGCTTTTTCCTCACTGGAATCGCAGGCCGCCGCCGATCTGGTGCTGTTCAATGCCAAGGTCTTCACCGCCGAGCCCGGCCAGCCGCTGGCCCAGGCGGTCGCGGTGGAAGGCGGCAAGATCCTCGCGGTCGGCGCCGATGCCGAGATCCTCGCCCTGGCCGACGCCAACACACGGCGCCTCGACCTGGCCGGCAAGGTGCTGATGCCGGGGCTGATCGATAGCCACAGCCACCCGGTGATGGGCGCCCTGGCCAGCCTGCGTGCCAATCTCCACGACGAGGTCAAGCCGCTCGCCGAGCTGGAGCAGTGGATAGTCGAGGAGGAGCGCGCCGGTCGCGCACGGATGGACGACATCCTGCTGATCTCCGGGGTCAGCTCGGCCTACTGGCAGCAGAGTCGCGCGCTGGCCGAGCGCTTCAACCGCGGTCGCTGGGCCAGCCAGCCGCTGGTGCTCGACGGCATCGACGGCCACACCGGCTGGGCCAACCGGGCGATGCTCGAACGCCTGGGCATCGATGCCCGGCTGGTCGCCAGCCTGGACGCCAAGGAGGCCGGCTACATCGAGCACGACGCCGACCTGAGGCCTACCGGCTTTCTCGCCGAAACCGGTTGGGACCGGGTGCGCAGCCGGCTCCCGGAGCCCTCCAAGGAGCTGCTGCTCGACGCCGCGCGCGAGGCGGTGCGGATCAACAACCGGGTCGGCGTCACCGCCTGGATGGACGCCGCGGCCAACGGCGGCGGCGACCAGTCGCTGTTCGAGATGCGCCCCACAGCAGACGACCTGGGCGTGCTGCCGCTGTACCGGAGGTTGGCCGAGAACGGCGAGCTGAGCGCCCACGTCGCGGCGCTGCTGCTTACCCACCCGCAGAGCCAGCCGGCCGACCTCGCGGTGCTGGACGAGGTCATGCAGAAGTTCCGGGGCGTGCCCAACCTGAGCTTCCCCGGCATCAAGGTGTTCGCCGACGGCGTGCTCGAATTCCCCGGGCAGACCGCGGCGCTGATCGCCCCCTACAGCAACAGCCTCAAGCAGGGCCAGCTGCTGATCGACCCGGTCGGCTTCGGCGACCTGGTGGCGGCGGCCGAGCGGCGCGGCTGGATAGTCCACACCCATGCGGTGGGCGACCGCGCGGTGCGCGAGGCGCTGAACGGCATCGAACGGGCCCGCCGGCTGGCCGCCGAACCGGTGCCGCACAGCATCACCCACCTGCAGCTGGTCAACCCCAGGGAATTTCCGCGCTTCAAGCAGCTCGGGGTGATCGCCTCCATGCAGCTGCTCTGGGCCACCGCGGAGAGCTATACCGAGGAGCTGGTCAAGCCCTACGTCAGCGCCTTCGCCTACCGCCATCAGTACCCGGCACGCTCGCTGCATCAGGCCGGGGCGACCCTCGCCGGGGCCAGCGACTGGCCGGTGTCCAGCCCCAACCCGTGGCACGCCATCGCCCAGGCGAGCACTCGCCAGGGGCCGCTCGGGGTGCTCAACGCCGCAGAAAGCATCGACCGCCAGACCATGTTCCGCGCCTACACGCTGAACGCCGCCAAGGCCCTGCGCCTGGACCGGCAGATCGGCTCCCTGGCGCCTGGCAAGCAGGCCGACCTGATCGTCCTCGACCGCGACGTGTTCGAGGTCAGCGATCAGGAGTTGTCCGACACCCAGGTGCTGCGCACCTTCTTCGCCGGCCGGCAGGTCTACGCGCCCGCCTCCTGAGCACCGCGTCCCGCTCGCCCTGCCCGCGTCGCCCGCACTCAGCCCACAACAATTACAACACTGAGGAAACCCGATGAACCGCCTTGCCTTTGCCTGCCTCGCCAGCATCAGTCTCGCCCCGCTCTACTCGCAGGCGCTGCCGCTCAACGATGAATTCGCCGTACTGATAGACCTGGCCGCCACCAGCGACTACCGCAACCGCGGCATCTCCCAGACCCTCGGCGACCCGGCGCTGCAGGCCGGCGCCACACTGGCCCATGCCAGCGGCCCGTACCTCGGCGTCTGGACCTCCAACGTCGACTACGGCTTCGACTTCAAGACCCGCCAGGAGCTGGACTATTACGCCGGCTACTACTGGCAGGCCACCGACGCCATCAGCCTCGACCTCGGCTACATCAAGTACAGCTATCCGCAGGAAGGCCAGTTCAACCAGGGCGAGCTCTACGCCCTGCTCGACGCCCACGGCGTGCTGCTCGGCCTCTACTACTCGAACGATGCGCCGAACTTCTTCGGCAAGGACCAGGACACCCTGTACAGCTACCTCGGCTACCGCACCCGGCTGCCCGCTGAGGTCGACTTGGAGCTGCGCTACGGACGCAACGACATCAAGGACCCGGCGTTCTGGTCGCACAGCGGCGCCAGCCGCGAGGCCTACCGCGAGTGGCAGATCAAGCTGAGCCGCGAGCTGGCCGGGGTGACCTGGGGACTGAGCTACGTCGACACCGACCTGTCGCGCAGCGAATGCACCAGCTGGTACGGCTACGACGACCTGTGCGGCGCCACCCTGGTGGCCAGCGTCAGCAAGAGCTTCTGAAACTGTGCCGGAGATTTGAAAGCCAGTTGTGGATTGCGCCGCCACCCGGGCGGCGTAAGCTCTACGGCTTCCTCCCCCGGAGCCGCACCGATGAGACCCGCCGACCTGCTCCGCCTGCTGCTGCTCGCCGCCATCTGGGGCGCCAGCTTCCTGTTCATGCGCATCATCGCCCCGGTGCTCGGCAGCATGCCCACCGCGTTCTTCCGCGCCAGCCTGGGCGCGCTCGGGCTGCTCCTGATCCTGCTGCTGATGCGCGTGCGCTGGGACTTTCGCGGCAAGCTCAAGCAGTGCCTGGTGCTCGGGGTGATCAATGCCGGCCTGCCCTCGGCCATGTATTGCCTGGCGGCCCAGGTGCTGCCGGCCGGCTACTCGGCGATCCTCAACGCCACCACGCCGATGATGGGCGTGCTGATCGGCGCGCTGTTCTTCGCCGAGGCGCTGACCGCGAGCAAGGCCGCCGGCGTGGCAATTGGGTTGTTCGGCGTGGCCGTGCTGACGCGCACCGGCCCGGTGCAGTTCGACCTGGAACTGCTGCTCGGCGCCGCGGCCTGCCTGGTCGCCACCGCCTGCTACGGCTTCGCCGGTTTCCTCGCCCGGCGCTGGATCGCCGAGCAAGGCGGCCTGGACAACCGCCTGACCGCGTTCAGCAGCCTGTGCGGCGCCAGCCTGTTCCTCCTGCCCTGGTTCGGCGGCTCGCTGCTGCTGCAGGCGCCGGCCAGCTGGGGCGGCCCCGCGGTCTGGCTGTCGCTGGCCGGCCTCGGCCTGCTCTGCACCGCCTTCGCCTACGTGCTCTACTTCCGCCTGCTGAACGACATCGGCCCGGTCAAGGCCTCGACCACCACCTTCCTGATTCCGCCCTTCGGCGTGTTGTGGGGGGCGTTGCTGCTGGACGAACCGCTGTCCTCGGCCTACCTCTATGGCGGTGCCCTGATCGCCGTGGCGCTGTGGCTGGTGGTGCGCCCCACGGCTGCGGCCGCGCAACCCAGAGCCGCCACCTAGGCCTGGGCGCCCCGGAGTCCGCGGCGGCCGCACCGCCCATCCGCCGGCAGCCGTCGGCGGTCGCCAGCGAGCGCCCACCCGGTACATCTGGACTAGACTTGCCAGTTACGCGGGAAATCGAGCGGCAGCGGGAGGAACGGGCACGCCGTAGCGCAGCGCCCCACCTCGCCCGCCTGCACGTTCAGCCACACCCCCGTCTCGATCGCCCCGCAGTGAGCCGTCCGCTACGCGCCTTTGTTCCCTCAAACCAGCGCAAGCTCAGGAGCACGGATGAACACAGAGGCCCAGATCGATTCGCCTGCCGCGGGCTCGAACAGTCCGCCCGAAATGGAGCCCGCCTCAGCCGCGCCATCGGCGTCACGGCGGCCGACCTGGTGGCGCAAGGCGATTGGGCCGCTACTCAAGCTGAGCCGTTCGACCCAGTTCGTGATCGCCGCGACGATAATCCTGGGGCTGACCATGACCTTCGTCGGCAATCTGGTCAGCAAGACCATCGAGCGCTCGGCCGTGCAGTCCGCGGCAAACGCCGGCGCCCTGTACATGACCACCTTCCTCGAACCCTACGTCCAGGAACTCAGCACTGGCCAGCGCCTGTCGGTCAAGACCGCCGAGGCCATCGACCGCCTGATGACCAGCGCCAGCCTCAACGCCCACGTGGTCTCGGTGAAGATCTGGAGCCCCGATGGCACCATCCTCTACAGCACCAACAAGGACATAGTCGGCAAGTCGTACCCGGCGGACGACCTGAAGATGGCCCTGCAGGGCCATACGGTCACCGAGTGGGGCGAGTTGACGGCCGAGGAGAACGCCTACGAGGCCAGCCTGGGCATTCCGCTGTACGAAATCTACGCCCCACTGCGCGAGTTCGGCACGGATCGGATCATCGCCGTCGGCGAGTTCTACGAACGGGCCGAGATGCTGCAGAACGAGATCGCCTGCATCCGTGAGGAGGTGTGGATCATCGTCGGCACGGGGACCCTGTCCATGCTGCTGCTGCTGTTCGCCATCGTTCGCCGCGGCGAGCGCATCATCCTGCGCCAGCAGCTGGCCCTGAGCCGACAGATGCAGGAGCAGGCGCGGCTGAGCACGCAGAACATCAACCTGCAACGCAAGATCACCAGCGCCAACCAGTCCTTCTCCCGGGTCAACGAACTCATCCTGCGCCGCCTCGGCGCCGACCTGCATGATGGCCCGGCGCAGCTGCTGACCCTGATCCTGGTGCGTCTCGACGAGCTCGCGGTGCTGCAGGAGCGTTACAAGCAGAACGGCGGCGAGTTCGACATAGAGGCCCTCGAGTCCCTGCGCCACGCCGCCCAGGACGCCCTGGGGGAAATCCGCGACATCTCCCGCGGCCTGGCCCTGCCGGAGATCAACGGCATGCCCCTGCGCCAGGAGCTGGAGCTGGTGGTGCAGCGCCACGAACTGCGCACCGAGACCAAGGTCGCGCTCGAGTGCGAGAACCTGCCGGAGACCGTACCGCTGGCCCACAAGACCTGCATCTATCGCTTCATCCAGGAGGCCTTGAACAACGCCTTCCACCATGCCGACGGCAAGGGCCAGGCGGTAAGCGCCCGCTACCATCAGGGCCTGCTGGAGATAAGGGTGCGCGACGACGGCGACGGCTTCGACACCGAGCACCTGGCCGCGAACAATCATCATCACCGAGCCCGCCTGGGGCTGGCGGGCATGCGCTACCGGGTCGAGTCCCTCGGCGGCCAGTTCCACATCGACTCCACCCCTGAGCACGGCACCACGGTAAGCGCCAAGTTCGCCCTGTGACGCCGGGCGTCAATCGGACTCGAAGTGCGGTACGGTCGCCGCTTGTCCGGCGAACTGGTGGCGAATGCGGGCCGCATGCTGATTGCGCCGGTATTCCATGATGGCGGTGACCGCCTCTACCCGGTTACGCACCTGGAGCTTCTGCATGATGCTGGTCATGTAGTGCTTGACGGTTTTCTCGCTCAGCGAGAGTTTCTCGGCGACCTCGCGATTGGTCAGCCCGTTGGCCACCTCGCGGATTATCTGCTCCTCGCGATGGGTGAGTTCGTCGACCGACTTCTCGCCATCCTTGTGCTTCTGCAGATCGCTGATCAGCTTGCCGGCGAAGCCCGGGGTTATGAAGGTCTGCCCCGTGGCCACGTTCCGGATCGCCTGGGCCAGCTCCGGCCCGCTCACGCCCTTGAGCACATAGCCCCTGGCGCCAGCCTCCAGGGCGGCATACGCGTCGTCTTCGGACTCCGACACGGTCAGCATCACGATCCTGACCGACGGGTTGTCGGTGACTATGGCGCGCACCGCCGCGAAACTGTCCCCCGGCATATGCACGTCCATGAGCATCACATCGGGGCGATACTTCGCCGCGATGCGCTCCGCCTCCTCGGCCGAGCCGCCCTGCTCGACCACCTCGAAATCCGCGATGCGCTTGAGTGCCGCGGCGACCCCCTGCCTCAGCAGCGGATGGTCATCGACTATGCCAATCCTGATCCTGCCACTCATGTTCGGTCCCTCCCCAACTACGAGCGCCCAGGCGGCGCGGGCCCCCTGACCGGGAGCCCCTAAACGTGTTCAGTGTAGTCAAGGCAGGAGCTAACCATAGGTAATCGCAGCTTTTCTGGGCGATTTTTTCCGCGTTATGGACGGACCCTGCTCAGACCAAAGTCCCACACACAATTAGGACCATGGTGGCGCGTTATAGCTGGACCTCTGCATCTTTGGCTTTACCGGAAACCGCTTGATCCTTTAAGCCTCATAGGACTAATCGAGCAGTGACTATGACTTATGCATCCAGATCCACCTCAGCCCCCGAAGACAGTCAAAACATTGACAACAATATCGAGTCCGCTATCCGGCAGGTTCTGAAGGTTGCCCGGTCAGTCGCCCCCAAATCGAGAGCCCAGCACGCACCGGCCAAGCCGGCCAACGTGGCGAAACACCATAAGTCCACCGATTACAGCCAGGCACTGGATGCTACCCGTCTGTACCTGAACGAAATCGGCTTCTCTCCGCTGCTGTCCCGCGAGGAAGAGCGGCATTTCGCCCGCCTGACCGTCCAGGGCGACGCCCTGGCCCGCAAGCGCATGATCGAAAGCAATCTGCGCCTGGTGGTGAAAATCGCCCGCGGCTACCTCAACCGCGGCCTGTCGCTGCTGGACCTGGTCGAGGAAGGCAATCTCGGGCTGATCCGCGCCGTGGACAAGTTCGATCCGGAGCTGGGCTACCGCTTTTCCACCTACGGGACCTGGTGGATTCGCGAAACCATCGAACGGGCACTGATGAACCAGACCCGCACCATCCGCCTGCCCATCCATGTGGTGAAGAAGCTGAACGGCTACCTGACCGCCGCCCGCGAGTTGACCCGCAAGCTCGATCACGACCCCTCCAGCGAGGAGATCGCCTCGCTGCTGGAGAAGGATGTGGGCGAAGTGGAACGCTTGCGCGACCTGAATGTCCGGGTCACCTCCCTGGACACCGCCTTCGGCCAGGACTCCGACCGGAGCCTGATGGATACCGTCAGCGACGAACAGCCGAACGACCCATGCGAGTTGCTGCAGGACAGCGAGCTGGCACAGAGCATCAGGGAGTGGCTGGCCGAGCTCACCGAACGGCAGAGTGAGGTGGTGATCCGCCGTTTCGGCCTGCACGGCGATGAGGGTTGCACCCTGGAGGAAATGGGCCAGTCCATCGGCCTGACCCGCGAACGGGTCAGGCAGATCCAGGCCGAGGCCCTCAAGCGCCTGCGCCGCATTCTCGAGAAGAACGGCCTCTCCAGCGAGACCCTGCTCGAGTAGCCCGCCGCAAGAGCCGCCGCGCGAGCGGCGGTTTCTTCGTGCTGCCCGTTACTGGACCAGTTCCTGCTCGCTGAACAGGTCGCTGAACAACATGCTCGACAGGTAGCGTTCGCCGGAGTCCGGCAATATCACCACCAGGGTCTTGCCCTGCATCTCCGGCTGCTCGGCCAAACGCACGGCCACGGCCATGGCCGCGCCGCAGGAGATCCCACAGAGAATCCCCTCCTCGCGCATCAGGCGCAGGGCCATGGCCTTGGCCTCCTCGTCGCTCACCTGCTCGACCCGGTCGACCATCTTCAGGTCGAGGTTCTTCGGCACGAAGCCGGCGCCGATGCCCTGGATCTTGTGCGGGCTGGGCTTGACCTCGGTGCCGGCGAGGGTCTGGCTGATCACCGGCGAGCCGAGCGGCTCGACTGCCACCGAGAGAATCGGCTTGCCCTGGGTCTGCTTGATGTAGCGCGACACCCCGGTGAGGGTGCCGCCGGTGCCGACCCCGGAAACCAGCACGTCGATGGCGCCCTCGGTATCCCTCCAGATTTCCGGCCCCGTGGTCTTCTCGTGGATCGCCGGGTTGGCCGGGTTATCGAACTGCTGCGGCATGTAGTAGGTGGCCGGATCGGCGGCGGCGATCTCCGCCGCCTTGTCGATGGCCCCCTTCATGCCCTTGGCCGGCTCGGTCAGCACCAGCTCGGCACCCAGGGCCTTGAGCACCTTGCGCCGCTCCAGGCTCATCGACGCCGGCATGGTCAGCAGCAGCTTGTAGCCGCGGGCGGCGGCGACGAACGCCAGGCCGATGCCGGTGTTGCCGGAAGTGGGCTCGACCAGGGTCATGCCCGGCTTGAGCACGCCACGCTCCTCGGCATCCCAGACCATGCTGGCGCCGATCCGGCACTTCACCGAATAGGCCGGGTTGCGTCCCTCGATCTTGGCCAGGAGGGTCACCCCGGCCGGCCCCAGGCGGTTGATCAGCACCAGCGGGGTATTGCCGATGGTTTGCGCGTTGTCTGCGAAGATGCGGCTCATGGCGGTGTCCTTGTGCGAGTTCTGCCGGAAAAGAGCGCCAGCCTAAGACCCGCAGGTGCGAGCGTCCAGCCCGGCGCAAACGCCTAGCTCCGGCGGCGGCGCGGGCACGCCCCGAGACAGCTCGGCAGTGACCCGCCATTCAGTGACTGAATGGCGGGTCTGCGTTCACAGTCGACGCCCCCCCGCGTTATAGTCGGGCCTTCAATACTGAACCGGCGGGTACTGCCCCGGCCGTTACCGTTCGAGGATTTTCCGATGAAGTTCGAAGGCACCCAGTCCTACGTCGCCACCGACGACCTCAAGCTCGCGGTCAACGCCGCCATCACCCTGCAGCGCCCGCTGCTGGTCAAGGGCGAACCGGGTACCGGCAAGACCATGCTGGCCGAGCAGCTGGCCGAGTCCTTCGGCGCCAGGCTGATCACCTGGCACATCAAGTCCACCACCAAGGCCCATCAGGGCCTGTACGAGTACGACGCGGTCAGCCGCCTGCGCGATTCGCAGCTGGACTCCGACCGCGTCCACGAGGTGCGCAACTACATCAAGAAGGGCAAGCTGTGGGAGGCCTTCGAGTCCGAGGAGCGGGTGATCCTGCTGATCGACGAGATCGACAAGGCCGACATCGAGTTCCCCAACGACCTGCTGCAGGAACTCGACAAGATGGAGTTCTACGTCTACGAGACCGACGAGACCATCAAGGCCAAGCAGCGGCCGATCATCATCATCACCTCGAACAACGAGAAGGAGCTGCCGGACGCCTTCCTGCGCCGCTGCTTCTTCCACTACATCGCCTTCCCGGACCGCGACACCCTGCAGAAGATCGTCGACGTGCACTACCCCGGCATCAAGCGCGACCTGGTGGCCGAGGCGCTCGACGTGTTCTTCGACGTGCGCAAGGTACCGGGCCTGAAGAAGAAGCCCTCGACCTCTGAGCTGGTCGACTGGCTCAAGCTGCTGATGGCCGACAACATAGGCGAAGCGGTGCTGCGCGAACGCGACCCGACCAAGGCCATCCCGCCGCTGGCCGGCGCCCTGGTCAAGAACGAGCAGGATGTGCAGCTGCTCGAACGCCTGGCCTTTATGAGCCGCCGCGCCAGCCGTTAAAGCCTGCCGGGGAGGTGTCTAACCATGCATAGCGGCAGCTGCCTGTGCGGCGCGGTGAAATACGAGATCGACGCGCCCATCAAATCGGCCACTCATTGCCACTGCAACCAATGCCGCAAAGGCCACGGGGCGGCGTTCGCCAGCTACGGCAATGTACGTCGCACGAACTTCCACTTTGTCGAGGGGCTGGATTCGGTGGCCGAGTTCCACTCATCCCCCGGGGTGACCCGGACCTTCTGCCGGCAGTGCGGCTCCAACCTGCAGTGGTTCGCCGATCATCCCTACCCCGACTGGCTATCGGTGGCCCTGGGCACGCTGGACTCGCCGCTTGGCGAAATACCGCAGAAACACATCTACGTGGAATCCAAGGCCGACTGGTACGCCATAGCCGACCGGCTACCCCAGGAGCACCACGTTGAGCCAGACGAATAAACGAGGGCGCAGCCATGCTGCTTAACCTGTTCAACGAAATGCGCGCGGCCAAGGTGCCGGTGTCGGTGCGCGAGCTGCTCGACCTGATCAACGCGCTGCAGCACAACCTGGTGTTCGCCGACATGGACGAGTTCTACTTCCTCGCCCGGGCCATCCTGGTCAAGGATGAGCGCCACTTCGACAAGTTCGACCGGGCCTTCGGTGCCTACTTCAAGGGCCTGCAGAACCTCGACCGGCATATCGAGGCGCTGATCCCCGACGAGTGGCTGCGCAAGGAGTTCGAGCGCTCCCTGACCGACGAGGAGCGCGCCCGGATCGAGTCCCTCGGCGGCCTGGACAAGCTGATCGAGGAGTTCAAGAAACGCCTGGAGGAGCAGAAGGAGCGCCATGCCGGCGGCAACAGGTGGATCGGCACCGGCGGCACCAGCCCCTTCGGCTCCGGCGGTTTCAACCCCGAGGGCATCCGCGTCGGCGACGCCGGCCAACGCCAGGGCAAGGCCGTCAAGGTGTGGGAGCAGCGCGAGTACAAGAACCTCGACGACCAGGTCGAACTGGGCACGCGCAACATCAAGATCGCCCTGCGCCGCCTGCGCAAGTTCGCCCGCCAGGGCGCCCAGGACGAACTGGACCTGGGCGGCACCATCGACCACACCGCCAAGGACGGCGGCCTGCTCAACATCCAGATGCGCCCGGAGCGGCGCAACGCGGTCAAGCTGCTGATCCTGTTCGACATCGGCGGCTCGATGGACGCCCACGTCAAGGTCTGCGAGGAGCTGTTTTCCGCCTGCAAGACCGAGTTCAAGCACCTGGAGTACTACTACTTCCACAACTGCGTGTACGAGTCGGTGTGGAAGAACAACCTGCGCCGCACCTCCGAGCGCTTCGCCACCCACGACCTGCTGCACAAGTACGGCCCGGACTACAAGGTGGTGTTCGTCGGCGACGCGGCCATGGCGCCCTACGAGATCACCCAGGCCGGCGGCAGCGTCGAACACTGGAACGAGGAACCGGGCTACCTGTGGATCCAGCGCTTCATGGAGAAGTATCGGAAGCTCATCTGGATCAACCCCTACCCCAAGGACACCTGGGGCTACACCGCCTCGACCAAGCTCATCCGCGAACTGGTGGAGGAGCAGATGTATCCCCTCACCCTGCAGGGCCTGGAAGACGGCATGAAGTTCCTGGCCAAATAGCGCCCCGCCGCCCCCCACTCGCAGACGCACAGAAAACGGCGCCGCCCCCGCCTCTAGGCGGGCTCGCGGCGCCGTAGTGCTGCACGTTGCCCTAGCGCAGAGCGCTTTCTCTCGAAGTGCTCCAGTGACTTCTCCGCTGTGCTGGCCACTGCTGTCACCGCGCCCTCTCCTGCGCCGTGCGGCCCGCCAACGTCCACACTCGATAGGACTTAAGTCTCACGATCTGCGCCTGTCAAGAAACCAGCGCCGCCTTCCATAAAACTCCTTAAAAATCATAAGTAGCTGCTACAAAAGAGAATTATTCAGCCCACGATGACACCCATACAGCCAAAACGCACCTTGCGCGAAGCGCGACCCAGCACCTATACCTAGGTGGCAACGGCCCCTTTTGCTTGTGGCGAGGACTTTTTTGCACAGGGCTTTCACCGTTAGGGACGGACGGTCAACGGGCATCGGCCACAGCTGAGCGATCAGCAAGCAGCAGTATTGGAGGAACGCCATGGACACGTCGCAGTCTCCCCGCTCCGAACTGGCGGAAGTGTTGTTTCGCTTGCGCCGAACCTTCCTCGCCCTGGCCGCCTTCAGCGGCGTGATCAACCTGCTGATGCTGACACCGGCGGTGTACATGCTGCAGGTCTACGACCGGGCCCTGGTCAGCAGCAACGTCACCACCCTGCTGATGCTGACCCTGCTGGTCGTCGGCCTCTATGTGCTGATGGGGCTGCTGGAGATGGTCCGCTCGACCGTGCTGATCCGCGTCGGCAACCGCCTGGACATGATGCTCAACAAGCGGGTGTTCACTGCCGCCTTCGAGCGCAACCTGAACCGGGCCGGCGGCAACCCGGCCCAGGCCCTGCAGGACATGGCCCAGGTCCGCCAGTTTCTCACCGGCAACGGCCTGTTCGCCTTCTTCGACTCGCCCTGGACGCCGATCTACCTGTTCGTCATCTACCTGGTCCACCCGCTGCTGGGCCTGATCACCCTGATCGGCTCGCTGCTGCTGGTCGCCCTGGCCTACCTGACCGAAGTCAGCACCCGCAAGCCGCTGGCCGAGGCCAACCAGGCCTCGGTGGCCTCCGGCACCTATGCCAACAACAACCTGCGCAATGCCGAGGTCATCGAGGCCATGGGCATGCTGCCAGCCATCCGCGAACGCTGGTTCGGCAACCATCGGCAGATTCTCGAGAAACAGACCCTGGCCTCCGACCGCGCGGCCTACATCAACGGCACCACCCGTTTCCTGCGGGTGACCCTGCAGTCGCTGATTCTCGGCACCGGTGCCTTGCTGGCGATCGAGGGCAAGATCACCCCGGGGATGATGATCGCCTGCTCGATCCTCGCCGGCCGTGCCCTCGCCCCGGTCGAACTGGCGATATCCACCTGGAAGCAGCTGCTCGCCAGCCGCGCCGCCTGGGGGCGGCTGTCCGGCCTGCTGGCCGACTTCCCGCCGCGCAAGCCCTCCATGCCACTGCCCAAGCCGGCCGGCCAGGTCAGCGTGGAGGGGGCATTCGCCAACGCACCCGGCACGCCCCTGACCATTCTGCGCAACATCAGCCTCAGCCTCGCCCCCGGCGAAGCCCTGGGCATCATCGGCCCATCGGCCGCCGGCAAGTCGACCCTGGCGCGCCTGCTGGTCGGCGTCTGGCCGGCCCACGCCGGCAAGGTGCGCCTGGACGGCGCCGACATCTTCCAGTGGAACAAGGACGAGCTGGGCCCCTGGCTCGGTTACCTGCCCCAGGACGTCGAGCTGTTCGAGGGCACCATCGCCGAGAACATCGCCCGCTTCGGCGAGGTCGATGGCGACGCGATCATCCTCGCGGCCCAGCAGGCCGGGGTGCACGACATGATCCTGCGCCTGCCGCAGGGCTACGACACCCCCCTGAGCGCCGACGGCAACTCGCTGTCCGGCGGCCAGAAACAGCGCATCGGCCTGGCTCGAGCGCTCTATGGCGACCCCGCGCTGATCGTCCTCGACGAACCCAATGCCAGCCTCGACGACATCGGCGAGGCCGCCCTGGTGAAAGCCCTCGCCGAGCTCAAGCAGCGGGGCAAGACCCTGGTGCTGATCTCGCACCGGCCGACGGTGCTGAACATCGTGGACAAGGTACTGGTACTGCGCGAAGGCACGGTGCACATGTTCGGCAGCCGCGACGAAGTGTTCAACGCCCTGCGCCAGGCCAGCGTCATGCCCACCACCATGGGCGGCGCGACCCTGGCCTCGGTCAAGACCAAGGAGTGATGAGTCATGTCGAATCTCGCCTTCGAACGCAAGAACCTCATCCCCGACGACCAGGAAGCCGTCGACGTCGATGACCGCCGTCCCGGCCGCTGGGGCCTGGCGCTGGTGCTCGCCGGCTTCGGCGGTTTCGTGCTCTGGGCCATCCTGGCGCCCCTGGATGCCGGCGTGGTGGCCAACGCCACGGTCAACGTCACCGACAACCGCAAGACCATCCAGCATTTGGACGGCGGCTCGATCAAGGCCATCGCGGTGCGCGAAGGCGAAATGGTCAGGCAGGGCCAGACCCTGGTCGAACTGGACGCCACCCGGGCCATCGCCGAACAGGGCGTGGTCAGTGCCCAGTACATCGTGGTCAAGACCGTGGAAAACCGCCTGCAGGCCGAGCGCGACGGCCTGGACCAGGTAACCTTCGACCCGGCGCTGCTCGAACGCTTCGCCGGCGACCCGCGCCTCAATGCCTCGATCGCCCTGCAGCAGCGCCTGTTCGCCACCCGCCGCGCCGCCCTGACCGGTGAGGCCGGCATCCTCGAGGAGAACATCCGCGGCGCCGAGGAGCAGCTCAAGGGCCTGCGCCAGGTGCAGGGCTCGCGCTACGCGCAGATCAAGTTCCTGCGCCAGGAACTCGAGGGCGTGCGCAGCCTGGCCGCCGAAGGCTACGTCACCCGCAACCGCATGCTCGAACTGGAGCGCAATGCCGCCGAACTGAACGCCGCGCTGGCGCAGAACATCGCCGAGATCGGCGGCACCCGCAACCAGATCGCCGAGCTGAAGCTGCGCATCCTGCAGCTCACGCAAGACTTCCAGAAGGAGGTGCAGTCGCTGCTGACCGATGCCCAGAAGGAAGCCGCGGCCCTGGCCGACCGCCTGCGCTCGCTCGACTACCAGGTCGCCAACACGGTGATCCGCTCGCCGATCGACGGCGTGGTGCTCGGCCTCAACGTCTCGACCATCGGCGGGGTGATCCAGCCGGGCTCGACCATCATGGACGTGGTGCCGGCCCACGAGCCGCTGCAGGTGGACGCCATGGTGCCGGTCCAGGCCATCGACAAGATGGCGCCGGGACTGCCGGTGGACATCACCTTCCCCGCCTTCAACCATGCGCAGACGCCGAACATTCCCGGGCGCGTGCTGACCATCTCCGCCGACCGTCTGGTCGACGAGGCCAACAAGCAGCCCTACTACCTGGCGCAGGTCGAGGTCACCCCGGAGGGCATGGACAAGCTCGGCAGCAATCGCATCCGCGCCGGCATGCCGGCCACCGTGACGATAAAAACCGGCGAACGCAACCTGATGAGTTACCTGATGAAGCCTATGCTTGACCGGATCGACAGTGCCTTCAAGGAGCAGTGATATGGCGATTCGTCTTGCCCTGGTTTGCCTGGCCGGGATGGCCAGCCTGCCCGCAGCGGCCCTGGATCTGGAGGAAGCGTGGAACACCCTGCGTCTGCAGGGACCGGTATACCGCTCCGCCGCCCACGAACGCGACGCCGGCGTGGAGAACCGCACCCTGGGCCGCGCCGGCCTGCTGCCACAGATCAACGCCAGCGCCAGCAGGAGCAAGATCGACGGCACCCAGGAGTTCGGCAACTCGACGGACAACGACCTGGACTACGACTCGCAGAACCTCGCGGTGCAACTGCGCCAGCCGCTGTTCAACCGGCAGAAGATGGCCGAGTACCGCCAGGGCGAGCAGCGCGCCGGGTACAGCGAAGCGGTGTTCGATGCCAAGACCCAGAACGTCGCGGTACGCCTGGCCAGCCGCTACTTCGATGTGCTGCTGACCCGGGAAACCATCGACCTGGCCGACGCCAAGCTCAAGGCCTTCGAGCAGCAGGTGGCGGCCGCCAAGCGGCGCTTCGACCTGGGCGATGGCACCATCACCGACGTCGACCAGGCCACCGCCCGGCGCGACCTCGCCCTGGCCGAGCAGATCGAGGCGCGGGACAACCTGGCGATCGCCCTGCGCCTGCTGCAGGAGATGCTCGGCGAGATGCCCCGGCAGGTCGCCACCCTGCGCGGCGACTTCCCCACCCCCGGCCTGCACCCCAACAACCTGCAGGCCTGGCTGAGCAAGGCCCAGGCGAACAATCCGGCGCTGCGGGCCCGCCACTACAACCGCCGGGTGGCGGAGGAAGAAGTCAATCGTGCCAGCGGCGGCCACTGGCCGACCCTCGACTTCGTCCTCGGCTACACCAACAGCGAAAGCGACTCGATCACCACCATCGACCAGAAGAACCGCTACGCCTCGGTCGGCCTGGAGTTCAACATGCCGCTGTTCTCCGGCGGCGCGGTCAGCGCCCGGGTGCGCCAGGCCACGGCGAGCCGCGAGCAGGCCGGCGAAGACCTCAACGCCACCCGCGAGGAGGTGTTCTCCGCCACCACCCGCGAGTTCCGCGGGGTGCAGAGCGGCCCCGCGCGCATCAGCGCACTGCAGCAGGCCGTGGCCTCCAGCAAGCGGGCCCTGGATTCGGCGAAGAAAGGCTTCCTGGCCGGCTCCAGCACCAACGTCGACATCCTCAACGCCGAGGAGCAGGTGTTCCTCGCCCGTCGCGACCTGCTGGAGGCCAAGCTGCGCTACCTGATCTCACGCCTGCAACTGGCGGCCGCGGTGGGCCTGCTCGGCGACGACGACATCCGTCAGGCCAACGCCTACCTGGGACCGGAACTGGCGCTGAACCACTGAGCGAGCGGGGCGCCTGAGGGCGGCTCAGCGCCAGTGGCGCTCTTGCGTGCGGCGCCCCTGGCCGGCGCCGAACACCCAGGCGAGCATCAGCAGCAGCCCTTCGGTCGTCCAGGCCAGCAGCAAGGCGCTGGCGATTCCCCAGGCAATGGCCTGCGGCGCCAGCAGCACCTGGTAGCGATAGGCCCGGTAGGTCTCCGCCAGCAACTCGTCGTCCGCCGCCGTGGCCAGGTGCCACAGCTGGGCGTACCAGCCCCCCTGCATCGCACGCTCCTCCCGGGCGAGAAAGTGCGCCCGCTCGACCAACCCGGCGACGCTCTGCGCGTCGCTGCGCATCACCGGGTCAGCGCTCACCCGGTAGTGCGCGACCAGGGCCTGGAGATCGTCCTTGAAGAAACGCCGGGCCGTTTCGCGAAACCCCTTCAGGCCCTGCTCGGACTCCAGGCGGTGCGCCGCCACGCGCTTGCCGTAGTCGTCGATGAAGCCGGGCACCTGCACTCCGACCAACAGGCCCAGGGCGAACAGCGCCAAGCGCAGATAACTTCTCAACATGTCCCTATTCCCCTCTTCATCCGCCCCGCCTCGTGCCTCAGGCCACGCCCTGCGCCAGGCACTCGCCCGCGCGCCACAGGCGCCATTCGCCGGGCTGGTAACGGCTCCAGTTCTCGTTGTCGGTAAGCGGCTCGGTGGCCAGTACCGTGACCACGTCGTTGGGCGTGGTTTCGGCCTGGAAGTCCACCCGCAGATCGGCGTCCTTCAGTTGCGCCGGGCCGAACGGCGCGCGCCGGGTGATATGCGCCAGCTTGCTCGAGCAGAAGCTGAACAGCCAGTCGCCATCACTGAGCAGGCAGTTGAATACCCCCTGCCGGCGATAGGCCGCGCAGGCCTCGACCAGGCTCGGCAGCAGCTGCTCGAACGGCGCAGGCTCGGGAAACGCCAGGCGCAGGCGGTTGAGCAGATCACAGAAGGCCGCCTCGCTGTCGGTGTCGCCAACCGGCCGGTAGCAGCCCGCCGCCGGGCGGAAGGCCTGTAGCTGGCCGTTATGGGCGAAGCACCAGTTGCGCCCCCACATTTCGCGCACGAAAGGATGGGTGTTGGCCAGGCAGACGCGGCCGACATTGGCCTGGCGGATGTGGCCGATCACCACCTCGCTCTTGATCGGGTAGCGCTGCACCAACTGCGCCACTTCCGACTCGCTGCTGGCGCGCGGGTCCTGGAACAGGCGCAGGCCACGGCCCTCGTAGAAGCCGATGCCCCAGCCGTCGCGATGCGGGCCGGTGCGGCCGCCACGCTGCATCAGCCCGGTGAAGCTGAAGACGATATCGGTGGGTACGTTGGCGCTCATGCCGAGCAATTCGCACATGGCTATAGGCCTCCGGCCAGGGACTGGCGCAAGCGCGCCGCCTGGTGCTGAAGATGGGCCTCCAGGCGCTTGCGCCCCAGGGGCAGGAAGCGCGTCAGCGAGCGCCAGAGCAGTGCCGGCAGATCGCCGCAGCGGCGCGGAATCAGGTGCAGGTGCAGATGGGGCACGTGCTGGTTGGACGCCGGGCCGTCGTTGATCAGCAGGTTGATGCCGTCTACCCCGTAGCCCTCGGTGCGCAGCGCGGCGGCCATGCGCTCGGCCACGGCGAACAGGCCTTCACGGGCGCCGCCGGCCAGGTCCCTGAACAGCGGGGCGTGCTGGCGGCTGACCACCAGCAGGTGCGCCGGCCGCAGGGGGAAGGCATCCAGCAGGACGATGAAGTGCTCGTCCTCGTACAGCCGGTGGGCCGGCAGACGATTCTCGACTATCCCACAGAACACACAGCCCATACGCCCTCCTGGCGCGCAAAAACCCATGCTGGACCCCCGCCGCAGCAGGCGCAAACCGCTGCGCACGAGGCGTCGTCTCAGAGTCGCGGCTCGATCCGCAGACCGCGCTCACCCCGCGCCTCGCGCGGGCTGTCGGGGCGCTCGTCGCGGCCCTGCTCCATCAGTTCGCGCAGGGTGGGGGCCTGCTCGTCGGCGGTCTCGCGCGCCGGGCCGCGGCGCCGCTGCCACCAGCGCTCGATCGGCCAGCGAATGGCCACGAACAGCAGATACAGGGCGAAGGCGATCAGGCCGTACAGGGCCAGGTCGGCCACCGCCCGCCAGGCGTTGTTGCCCACCTTGAACAGCAGGTCCAGGGCGGTGATGGCGACCGCCGGGGCGAACAGTTCCTCGGCCGGGTCGACTATGCTCGGGGTCAGCAACAGCACCGCCACCAGCAGCCGCAGCGGCTCGCGCAGGTAGCGCCACATCCAGGCGGTCAGGCGGAACCACACCAGCAGGCAGCCGAGCGCCGCGACGGCGTAGGCGCTCCAGGCGAGTAGATAGTCGTTCTCGATCATAAAACCGTGGGTCCCTGGCATGGCGGGGCTTACAAAGGGGGGCTTATGATAGCGGCTTTTCCGCGGACCGGCGCCCCCGCCGTCCCCCGCAGCAGACTCCGGAGTAGCTGCATGACGCACGCCCCCATCGCCCGCACCGAACCCGGCGCCGATCCCTACCGCTGGCTGGAGCAACGGGATGCCGCCGAGGTGCTCGCCCATCTCCAGGCCGAGAACGCCTACCTGGAGGCCCAGATGGCCGGGCAGCGCGCGCTGCGCGAGGCGTTGTTCCAGGAGATCAAGGGCCGCATCCGCGAGACCGACCTGTCGCTGCCCTCGCCCTGGGGCCCCTACCTCTACTACCAGCGCACCACGGCGGGCGACGAGTACCCACGCCACTACCGCTGCCCGCGGCCGAGCGACGACAGCCTGCAGGTCGACGACGGCGCCGAACAGCTGCTGCTCGACCCCAACCAGCTGGCCGGCGGCGGCTACCTGTCGCTCGGCGCCTTCAGCATCAGCCCCGACCACCGGCGCCTGGCCTACAGCCTGGACAGCAGCGGCGACGAGACCTACCGGCTGTTCGTCAAGGAGCTGGACGACGGCAGCGTGCGCGAACTGCCGTTCGCCGATTGCGACGGCAGCATGACCTGGGCCAACGACAGCCAGACCCTGTTCTTCGGCGAGCTGGACGAGACCCACCGCCCGCACAAGCTGTACCGCCACCGCCTCGGCGACGCGAGCGCCGAGCTGGTGTTCCACGAACGCGACGGGCGCTTCTTCCTCAGTTGCTACCGCACCAGTTCCGAACGGCAGCTGGTGCTGCTGCTGGGCAGCAAGACCACCAGCGAGGCCTGGGTGCTGGATGCCGACACCCCGCAGCAGGCCTTTCGCTGCCTGGCACCCCGCGAGGAGGGCCACGAGTACTACCTCGACCACGGCCGGCTCGACGGCCACTGGACCTGGCTGATCCGCAGCAACCAGGCCGGCATCAACTTCGCCCTGTACTTCGCCCACGACCCCGCCGGCCAGGAGCGCACGCCGACCCGCGCGCACTGGCACCCACTGCGCCCGCACGACCCGCAGGTGATGCTCGAAGGCGTCAGCCTGAACCGCCGCGCCCTGGTCCTCAGCCTGCGCGAGGCCGGCCTGCCGGTGATCGAGGTGCATCCCCAGGGGCTGCCGCCCTACCGGGTGCAGCTGCCGGATGCGGCCTACAGCCTCTATGTACAGGACGCCCTGGAATTCGACAGCCCGGTGATGCGCCTGCGCTACGAGGCGCTCAACCGCCCGGCGCAGATCCGCCAGCTCGACCTCGTCAGTGGCGAGCAGCGGGTGCTCAAGGAGACCCCGGTGGAAGGGCCGTTCGACGCCGACGCCTATGCCAGCCAGCGCCTGTGGGCCACGGCGGCGGACGGCACCCGGGTGCCCATCAGCCTGGTGGCCCGCCGCGAGGTGCTCCAGGGCGGGCAGCCCGCCCCGCTCTATCTCTATGGCTACGGCGCCTACGGCGAGAGCCTCGACCCCTGGTTCTCCCATGCCCGCCTGAGCCTGCTCGAACGCGGCTTCGTCTTCGCCATCGCCCATGTACGCGGCGGCGGCGAGCTGGGCGAGGCCTGGTACCGCGCCGGCAAGCTGGAGCACAAGCACAACAGCTTCGACGACTTCATCGCCTGCGCCGAGCACCTGATCGCCAGCGGCTACACCCGTCCCGAACGGCTGGCCATCAGCGGCGGCAGCGCCGGCGGCCTGCTGATCGGCGCGGTGCTCAACCTGCGCCCCGAGCTGTTCGCCGCCGCCATCGCCGAGGTGCCCTTCGTCGACGTGCTCAACACCATGCAGAACCCCGACCTGCCGCTGACCGTCACCGAGTACGACGAGTGGGGCGACCCCCACGAGCCCCAGGTATTCGAGCGGATCAAGGGCTACGCACCCTACGAGAACGTCAGGGCCCAGGCCTACCCGGCGATCCTTGCAGTGGCTGGCTACAACGACAGCCGCGTGCAGTACTGGGAGGCGGCCAAGTGGGTGGCCAAGCTGCGCGCGACCCGCACCGACGACCGCCTGCTGCTGCTCAAAACCGACCTCGACGCAGGCCATGGCGGCATGAGCGGGCGCTACCAGGCGCTGCGCGACGTGGCCCTGGAGTATGCTTTCCTGCTCAAGGTGCTCGGGATCGATGGCGCCTGAGTGCGGGCCCGGTCACAGCTTCCGGCGGACGGCCGTTGGCAATCCCCTGGCGGCCCGCTAACGTCGTGCCTGTACCCTTTCTTCTTGCCGGACAGCCCCAGAGTTCCCATGCCCGACAACAGCCACCTGATCGATGAAATCCGCGACATGCTGCTGGACTGCGGCATGTTCCATAACCTGCTGCCGGCCGAACTGCTCAACGCGGCCGGCTATTTCAACATCAGCCAGTACGACCCGGACGCCATCATCTGCAGCGAGGGCGATGCCGGTTCCTTCATGTGCATCATCCACTTCGGCGCGGTATCGATTCGCAAGACCAATTCCAGCGGCGAAATCGTCGAGCTGGCCAAGCTGCGCAGGGGCCGCGCCTTCGGCGAGATGGCCGTGCTGGACGGCGAGCGGCGCTCGGCCAGCTGCGTGGCGGTCAGCGACTGCACCCTGCTGGTGCTGGCCAAGGATTCGCTGGAGAGGATGCTGCAGGAGGCGCCCAAGTCGGCGGCCAAGATCATCCGCGCCATCGCCGTGGCCATGTCCAAGCGCCTGCGCATGGTCGACGGGCAGATGGTCGAGCAGCAGCTCTGATCAGTCGCCGCCCTGCCGGCCCCGGCTGTTGCGCTGCAATTGCTGCTCCAGCAGCGGCAGCCGGCCGTCCCCGGGCGGCGGCGCGGCGAGTGGCGGGCTGAGCGGACCGCCGCGGTTGCCCGTGCCGTCGTTGAGCAGCGGCAGATTGTGCGGCGCGGTGCCCAGGGGCCGGGGAGGCTGCGGCTGACTGAAGGGTTGCGGGGTGGCGGTACCGGGCGATCCGGCGGGCCGCTCCTGGGGGCCTGCCGGGCGGTAGTCCTGCGCCGCGAGCGTCGCGCCCCAGAACAAACCCAGGCACAGCCAGGCGCGCGGGAACGACCCCATCGGCCACCTCCATCGTCGAGACTCAGAATTTGGGCCGCGACAACGCCGATTAGTGCCGCGCAGACGGTTCTCGCCGACGGTCGGCCGGACTAAACTGCAAGCAAGCCCGCCTCCCACCACGGAACAGATCATGAGCACGGACAAATCCCCCTCGCCCACCGGCAAACTCGACCGCATCCTCGCCGAAGCCCAGCGCAGCCGCGAGGAAGGCTACCGGGACAAGGCGCTGAAGATGTACCCCCATGTCTGCGGCCGCTGTGGTCGCGAGTTCTCCGGCAAGCGCCTGAGCGAGTTGACGGTGCACCACCGCGACCACAACCACGACAACAACCCCCAGGACGGCTCCAACTGGGAGCTGCTGTGCCTGTACTGCCACGACAACGAACACTCGCGCTACACCGACCAGCAGTATTTCAGCGAAGGCTCCACCGCCAGTCCCCAGGGCCCCAAGGCGACCCACAAGGCCTTCGCCGACCTCGCCGCGCTGCTGAAGCACAAAGACTAGCCCGGCCCGGCCCGCGCCCCCTTATACTGGCGCCCTTTGCTCGAGGGGCCAGTCCGTGGCGAACAAGAGATACAGCTGCATCGGTCTGTTCAACCCCAAGTCGCCGGAGAACGTCGGCGCGGTGATGCGCGCCGCCGGCTGCTACGGGGTGAGCTCGGTGTTCTACACCGGCAAGCGCTACGAGCGCGCCCGCGACTTCGTCACCGACACCAAGCAGGTGCACCTGGACATCCCGCTGATCGCCATCGACGACCTGCAGAAGATCATCCCCCTGGGCTGCACCCCGGTCGCCGTGGAACTGGTGGAGGGCGCCCGGCCGCTGCCCGAGTACACCCACCCGGATCGGGCGATCTACATCTTCGGCCCGGAAGACGGCTCGCTGGACAAGCACATCCGTGCCTGGTGCGAGGACGTGGTGTACGTGCCGACCAACGGCTGCATGAACCTCGCCGCCACGGTCAACGTGGTGCTCTACGACCGCCTGGCCAAGGGCAACAACACCCGGTCCGGGGCGCAGTACTAGAGCGCTTCAGGCGCGCCGCTCGGTCAGTGCCAGGCCGATGCCCATGGCCATGATCAACACCCCGGCGCCGCTCTGCTGCCAGCGGCGCCAGGCCGGCCGATTGCCCAGACGACTGCCGAAGTGCCCGCACAGCAGCGCCACCGCGGCATTCACCAGGGTGCCGCACAGGCTGAAGAACAGACCGAGCAGGAGCATCTGCCCGACGAAGCCCGGCGCAGCGGGGTTGGCGAACTGGGGCAGGAAGGCGAGGAAGAACAGCGCCACCTTGGGGTTGAACAGGTTCACCAGCACGCCCTGGCAGAACACCCGAGACAGGCTGGCCGGCGCCAACGCCTGGCTGCCGGACTCGCGCCAGGCCGCGCGGACCAGCTGCACGCCCAGCCAGATCAGGTAGAGCACCCCGGCCCACTTCACCAGGCTGAAGGCCAGCGCCGACATCATCAGCAAGGCCGACAGGCCGAAGGCGGCCGCCAGGGCATGCACCAGGCAGCCGGTGCCGATCCCCAGGCTCGACACCAGCCCGGCCAAGGTGCCCTGGGCGCCGGCGCGCGAGGCGATGTACAGCATGTCCGGCCCGGGCGTCAGGTTCAGCGCCAGGGTCGCAGCGAGAAACAGGCCGAAATGTTCGATCTCAAGCATGGCGCAGCAACCTCCAGCACCGGGTCGTCATGGGATGGCCGGACAGCGCCGGCCCCTTGCGGGCCTCAGCGCAGCAGCCGGGTATCCAGCACCTTGGACGGTCCGCCCATGACGCTTTCGCTGATGGCGATCAGATCCTGGGTGCTGACCTTGTCCAGACGCATCAGGCCGCGGGTGACGTCGTCCAGCGAGCGCGGCTGGCTGTCCTTGGTGGCCTGGCGGATCTCGCGGTCCAGCTCCTGCAGCAGCAGCACCGCCCGGGCCGTGACCGGGCCGGTGGAGCGCTTGCCGCGCAGGCTCTTGACCGGCTTGCTCCAGCGGCTCAGCTGCTGGCGAATCTTCTGGTAGCGCTCCTCGCTCAGGCCACCGGCGCGGCGCATCATCTCGATGGCGTAATACTCGGCCAGGCCCTCGACGACCCAGTCGCTGCGGTCGCGCTGGCTGATGCGGCTGAATACGTGTACCAGCTCGTGCACCAGGGAACTGGTGCCGTTCTCGCTGACCAGCGGGCGATCGGCATGCATGTAGTAGGAGTTGGTCGCCGACAGGCCGCCGCGCCACATCGGGTCGTCGGCGCCGACGATCAGCAGCTTGGCCGGGTCCCGTGGGAACACCGCCTGCATCTGCGGCCAGACGAAGGTCAGCAGGGTGAGGATGTCCATCCGCCGCATGCCCTCGCCGACCGGCGCCGCCACCGTCACCTCGGTCTCGCCGAGCTTGGCCCGGCGCGTGCCGATCTTGCCGGCGACTATCCAGCCGGTGGGGCGGTCGAACTTGCGCAGCGGGTTGTCGATGCGGAACCTGTTCTTGCCGATGCGCGGCCAGCCGGTCTCGACCCCGCGCCAGCCCTCGGGCAGGTCGAACTGCAGGCGCGCGACCAGCTCGGTCTTGTCCTCCTGGCGCAGCCTGGCGCTGGGCACCAGGTCGTCGCCGCGCAGCAACGCCCAGTCGGGCGTCATGCGCGCGTCATAGTGCTCGCCGTTGCGCAGGTGGCTGACGCGCACCCGGTAGCTCAGCTTCGCCCGCCCCTTGGCCGGCTGCCACAGCCCGCGCTCGGGGCTGTCCTGGGTCCACTGGCCGTCGGCGGCGAAGTCCGAGTAGGCGCCCTCCTCGCCCAGGTCGAAATCCAGGCCGAGCACCCGCTCGCCCTTCTCCAGGGTCAGGCTGACCTCGGCCTGGTCGCTGTCCGGGAGGAATTTCACCCGGTAGTCCAGGTCGACCCGTTCGGCGGCCCACAGCGGGGCGGCGGACAGCAACAGGGCGACGGACAACAGGCTGGAGCGAATCGGCATGGGGCGGTTTCCTTGACCAGAGGAGCGGCGCGGTACACGGACCGGCGCGGCTCGAGCGTTTTCCCGACGGTGGAGCGTTACGCTTGCACAAAGCCGGCGGGGCTGCAACGGCGCCCGGCGGCGTGCGCCTAGCCGGCGCGGAAGATCAGATGCTCTTCCCAATCGTCCTCGGCGACGCTGTGCTCGCTGAGCATGCGTCCGGCCTGGGAGATGCGCTCGACATGTACCGCCTGGGGGTCACCGCAGACCAGGTGGTGCCACAGCGGCAGATCCTTGCCCTCGCTGACCAGGCGGTAGGCGCAGGTCGGCGGCAACCACTGGAACTGGTCGGCCTGGGCGGGGGTGAGCTGGATGCAGTCGGGGACGAAGCGCGCACGATTGGCGTAGTCCGTACAGCGGCAACTGTCGAGATCGAGCAGCTTGCAGGCGATGCGCGTGTAGTAGACGCTGCCGTCGTCCTCGTCCTCGAGCTTCTGCAGGCAGCACAGGCCGCAGCCGTCGCACAGCGATTCCCACTCGTCCTGGTCGAGCTGGGCGAGGGTCTTGCGTTTCCAGAAGGGTTCGACTTTCGCGGCCATGGCAGGGGGTACGGTTGAGGACAAACGGGGCGGCAGTCTAGCGTGGCGCCCGCCGCCGGCCAAGGGCGCCTCGCCGAACGGCGCCGGCTAGTAGCCCCGGATGAAGTCCACCTGGCCGCGCAGCGCCTGCCCGCCGCGCCAGCGTTTCAGGTTGTCGAGGAACAGCCGCGCCATCAGCCGCGGATCGGTCGGTGCCGAGCTGTGTCCGGTGAGCAGCAGGCGTGGCGCGGTCCAGAACGGATGCCCGGCCGGCAGGGGCTCCTGGCGGCAGACGTCGATCACCGCGCCGGCCAGCCGGCCCCGTTGCAGGGCCGCGACCAGGTCGGCGTCGACCACCGCCGCGCCGCGACCGGCGTTGATCAGCACGGCGCTGGGCTTGAGCCGGCCCAGCAGTGCGGCATCGTAGACGTCGCGGGTGGCCGGGGTATCCGGCAGCAAGTTGACCAGGTAGTCGGCGTCGGCGGCCAGGCGCGGCAGCGCCTCCATGCCGGCCACCGCGACGAAGGGCGCCAGCTCCCGTGCCTGGCTGGCCACGCCGAACAGCTCGACGCCGAAGGGGGCGAGGAACTGCGCCACGCTCTGGCCGATGTCGCCGCAACCGACGATCAGCACCCGGCGCCCGGCCAGGCTGCGCGGCAGGCTGCTGTCCCAGCGCTGCTCGGCCTGGGCGGCCTGGCGCGCGAACAGCCGGCGCTCATGGGCCAGCAGGTGGCCCAGCACATATTCGGCCATCACCTGGCCGAAGATGCCCACGGCGCGGCTCAACCGGTAGTCCCGCGGCAGCTCCGGCGCCAGCAGGGGCGTGATGCCGGCCCAGGTCGACTGCAGCCACTGCGGCCTGTGTCCCGCGGCCAGCAGGGCGGCGAGCAGGTCGGGCTGGCCCAGCCACAGCGGGCAGCCGTCGGCCCAGCGTGCCAACTCGGCGGGGTCGGCGCTGCCGCGCAGCTCCAGCTCCGGCGCGGCCTGGCGCAGCAGTTCGGCGTAGGTGGTGTGGGCGCCTTCGGCGATCAGCAGGTGCATGGGTGGCGGCTCCTCGGCCAGGGTTGCTCAGACCGGGTCGTTGCGCCGCAGCAGCTCGTCCGGCAGGTGCTCGATGTAGTCCTCCTCGGCCGGCGGCATCTGCAGGTGGAAACCCTGCTGCTCGAGGTTGTCGAGCACCTTGTGAATGTCCTCGCGGGCCAGCTGGCGCTCCGGGGTCAGCACCATGTCGAAGCTGTGGATCGGCGGGCCGAAGGCCGCCAGCAGGTTCTCGGGCACACGCTTGAGCGCATCGCTCTTGAGCACGTAGAGGTACATCTCGTTCTTGCGCGGGCTTTTGTAGATCGAGCAGATGCGCTTCACGCGGGGTCTCCTTCGGCGGCCAGGCAGTCGAGCAGGGCCTGGCCCATCAAGTCGCGGCGCCAGCCGCGCAGGGCGTCCGGCAGTTCATAGGGGCCATGGGGGTAGCCGCTTTTCAGCAGGGCCTCGAGGGTCTTCTTGCGCAACATCAGCTCCGGGGCGATGTCCAGCCGCTCGGCCTGGCGCTGGCCGATGGCGCGCAGCTTCTTCAGCAGTGCCGCGGCCTCCACCGGCAACGGCTCGGGCAGCGCCTCGGGCCAGTCGGCCGGCGACGTGGCGGCGGCGTCCTTGATCAGCTGCAACAGGGTCTCGCCGTCCTGGCGCACGGTCTTGGGATGCATGTCGTCGATCCGCGCCAGGACCACCAGGTTGTCCGGCTGGCTACGCGCCAGGGGCCACAGCGAATGCTCGCGGATGATGCGGTTGCGCGGCTGGTCGCGCGCCCGCGCCTCGCGCTCGCGCCAGGCGCACAACGCACGCAGTACCGCCAGTTGCTGACGGGACAGCTTCCAGGCCAGCTTGGCCTCGCGGTAGAGCTCCTGCGGGTCGACCTCGCGGCCCAGGTTGGCCACCAGTTCGGCGCCGTCCTCCAGCACCCAGGCGTTCTTCTGCGGCGACAGGCGCTGCTGCAGGGCCAGGTAGATCTCCGCCAGGTGCAGCACATCCTCGGCGGCGTAGCTGACCTGGGTCGCCGACAGCGGTCGCTGCAGCCAGTCGGAGCGGGTCTCGCCCTTGGGCAGCTCGATGTTCAGCACCGCCTGCACCAGGCGCGAGTAGCCCATGGAGAACCCCAGGTTGAGGTAGCCGGCGGCCAGCTGGGTGTCGAACAGCGGCGCCGGCAGGCTGCCGGTCAGGCGCTGGAAGACCTCCAGGTCCTCGCTGCAGGCGTGCAGCACCTTGACCACCGCCGGGTCCGCCAGCAAGGCGGCGAACGGTTGCCAGTCGCCGATCTGCAAAGGGTCGATCAGGTAGGCCCGCTCGCCCTCGCTGACCTGCAGCAGGCCGGCGATCGGGTAGAAGGTGTCGACCCGCATGAACTCGGTGTCCAGGGCCACGAACGGCAATCGCCGCCAGTCGGCGCAATGCCGCGCCAGGCTGGCGTCGTCAAGAATCCAGTGAATATCGATAGCCACGCGGCACTCCCATCAAGAATACCGCGCAGTATATATCGCCCTCGGCCCTTGCCGGGCATCGCGGCGGCAAAGGGGCACACGCGCTGCACGATCTGTGTAATCTGGCGCCCCGCGCCACCCGCCGGCTTCAGCACAAGGAACGCCCACGATGAACACACCCCTCGGCCTGCTCGCCCTGGCAATCGCCGCCGGCGCCGCCTACCTGGCCGTCACCCCAAGTCCCATCGAGCCGCTGGCCTGGCAGGCACCGCCGGCCCCGGCCATGACCGGCGTGCTGGAGCCGAACGACACCCTGATGAAAGCCGAGCTGATCGGCAAGGGCCAGCTGCCGGGGCCGGAGGACAGCGCCGTGGACGCCCAGGGCCGGCTCTACAGCGGCCTGCAGGACGGCCGCATCGTGCGCATCGACGCCGACGGCGCCGTGGCGACCTTCGTCGACACCGGCGGCCGCCCGCTGGGCATGGACTTCGATGCGGCCGGCAACCTGATCGTCGCCGACGCCTACAAGGGCCTGCTGAGCATCGACCCGCAGGGGCGCATCGAGGTGCTGAGCACCGAGGCCGCCGGGGTGCCCTTCAAGTTCACCGACGACCTGGCGATCGCCCGCAACGGCCGCATCTACTTCAGCGATGCCTCCTCGCGCTTCGAGCAGCCGGACTACCTGCTCGACCTGCTCGAGGCCCGCCCCCACGGTCGCCTGCTGCGCTACGACCCGCAGACCGCGACGACCGAGGTGCTGCTCGAGGACCTGTACTTCGCCAACGGCGTGGCGCTGTCGGCGGACGAGGACTTCGTGCTGGTCAACGAGACCTACCGCTACCGCATCACCCGCTACTGGCTCGAGGGCGACCAGGCCGGCACCGCGGACACCTTCATCGACAACCTGCCGGGCCTGCCGGACAATCTGCAGGGCGACGGCGCCGGCACCTTCTGGGTCGCCCTGCCGTCGCCGCGCAAGGCCGACGCCGACCTGCTGCACCGTCACCCCTGGGTCAAGGCGCAGCTGGCCAAGCTGCCCCGGGCGCTGTGGCCCAAGGCCATTCCCTACGGCCTGGTCATCGCCCTCGATGAGCGGGGCGAGATCGTCCGCAGCCTGCACGACACCAGCGGCAGCCACCTGCGCATGATCACCTCGGCCAAGCCGGTGGGCGACTACCTGTACCTCGGCAGCCTGGACAACGACCGCATCGGCAGGCTGCGGATTCGCTGAGGCCCGCCGGCGACGCGCCCAGGTCGGATTCCTGGCCGCTCAGCCGAGCTTCTCGGCGATCCACAGGGTGTGGCGGGTGCCGCGGTTGCCGTGGGCGTAGACCTGCACCTCCTCCACCCTGAAACCGGCCCGGCGCACCCGCTCGCCGAACGGGCGGTCGGCACTGGCCGACCACACCGCCAGCCGGCCCCTGGGCCGCAGCGCCTGATGGCACTGGCGCAGGCCCGCGGCCGAATACAGCCAGCCGTTGCCCTTCTGGGTCAGCCCCTCGGGGCCGTTGTCGACATCCAGCATGATCGCGTCATAGGCCTGGCTGGCACGCTGCAGCAGCTTGGCGACATCCTCCAGCACCACCCGGGTGCGCGGATCGCGCAGCGGATAACCGGCCTTGGCTCCCAGCGCCCCGCGGTTCCACTCCACCACCCCCGGCACCAGCTCGGCCACCGTCACCTCGGCATCCGTCCCCAGGTGCTGCAGCGCCGAGGCCAGGGTGAAGCCCATGCCCAGGCCGCCGATCAGCGCCCGCACCTGCGGGCGACTCGCCACCTGCTGGCAGGGAATCGCCGCCAGGGCATCCTCGGAACCGTGCATGCGGGTGTTCATCAGCTGGCCGCCGTCGCCGCCGGCGATCTTGATCACGAAGTCCTCGCCGTACTCGAACAGGCACAGCGCGCCGGCGTTGTCGGGAATCTCAACCGTATCCAGCAGTACGAAGCGCTTCATGGCGATCTCGCGGCAGCCCAAGTGAAAGAGGGCGCCACGATACAGCAGCCGGACGCCCGCCACAGCAGTAGGTCGCCTGCCCATGCTGCGGCGGGGCGGCCGGCTCAGTCGCGGAGCGCCGCGGTGGCCCCGCCCTCGGTCTTCCACTGCTCGATACCGCCGCGCAGGTAGCGGGCGCGCAGCCCCAGGCCGCCGAGGTACGCGGCGACGCCCTGGCTGACCTCGTGGCCGTGCACGCAGTACACCACCACCTCGGCCGCGCCGGGCAACGCCGCGGCCCAGTCCGCGACGGCCTCGGGCTGGCGCCGCAACGCGCCGGGAATGACCTGCGGACTGGCGTCGAACGCCGGCTGGCGACGCACGTCGCACAGCAGCGGCGGCCGGGCCGACGCCAGCAGGGCCTGCAACTCGGCGACGGCAACGGCTTCAGCCATGACCGTTCACCGCAGGCCGCGATGAGAATGTCCCATACGCCCTCCTCTATTACCGCGCCGGAATCTATCGACGGGCCATCCCCAGCCTAGCCCATGCGCTTTTCCTCCGCCGCGCTCCCGGGTTTATGATGCCCCTGCCCCTTCCGACTCAGGATGCCCGTCATGCCCCTCGCCCAGCTGATCACCCCCGCGGCCCTCGCCCTGCGCCTGGAGCAGGACGGGCCGCCGCTGATCCTCGACTGCCGCTTCGCCCTCGACGACCCGAGCTACGGCCAGCGCAGCTATGCCGCCGGGCATATCCCCGGCGCGCAGTTCGCCGACCTGGAGCAGCACCTCTCCGGCCCAGTACGCCAGGGCGTCACCGGCCGCCACCCGTTGCCGGACCCCAAGGTCCTGCTCGAACGCCTGCGCCAATGGGGCCTGCGCCAGGACAGCCAGGTGGTGCTGTACGACGACGGCCCCGGCGCCTTCGCCGCCCGCGCCTGGTGGCTGCTGGCCTGGCTCGGCAAGCGCGACGGCGTCTACCTCCTCGACGGCGGCCTCAAGGCCTGGCACAAGGCCGGCCTGGGCCTGAGCCACGAGCAGCCGGACCCGGTCCGCGGCGACTTCAGCGGCGAGCCCGACGAGGGCCTGCTGGTCAGCGCCAGCCGGCTGCAACAGCGCCTCGGCAGCAGCGACCTGACCCTGCTCGACGCCCGCGCTTTGCCGCGCTTTCGCGGCGAGGTGGAACCGCTGGACCCGGTGGCCGGGCACATTCCCGGCGCCCGCTGCGCGGCCTTCAGCGACAACCTGGACAGCGACGGCCACTTCCTCCCGGCCGAGCAGCTGCGCCAGCGCTTCGCCGCGCAGCTGGGAGCGCGCCCGGCCGACGGACTGGTGGCCTACTGCGGCTCCGGTGTCACCGCGTGCCACAACCTGTTCGCCCTGTGCCTGGCCGGCTATCCGCTGGCCGCGCTCTATGCCGGCTCCTGGAGCGAATGGATCACCGATCCCGGCCGCCCCGTGGCCAGCGGCGACTGAACCGCGCCCGGCTAAGCACCAAGCGGAATATGGGCAATAACCGAAAGCCGAAAACAATTTAAAAACAGCTCTTTACAGCTCAAAGGTCGCACTAGACTTGAACATGAGCGGCTAACCCCCGCTCCCGGTGGGGTCTTTAGAGAACAAGCAGAAGCTGCCACGCGCCACGGCCCCACCGGCCATTTTTCGCGAGGGCTCTATGGGAATCGCCGCCTGCGAGTTGCGCCAGCACGTCATCCGCCCCACCCTGGTCTACCTGGGCCGCCACTCGGTCTGCGCCGAAGCCCTGCTGCTGGGCGCCGCCGCCAGCCAATCGGGCCTCGGCAGCGCCCTCGACGACCGCCATGGCCATGGCCTGTACCGCATCGCCGAGGGCCGCCACCAGCACCTGTGGGACCTGCACCTGGCCCGCGATCCAGACCTCGCCAGCCAGGTGCGCGGTCTCGCCAGCCAGCATGCCTTCCTCGCCGCGCCGCACCTGGAACTGACGGTCAACCTGCGCTATGCCACCGCCATCGCCTGGCTGCTGATCGAGGTGGAAAACCTCGTCCTGCCCGCGGCGGACGACCTGCTCGGCCTGGCCCTGGTCTGGCGCCGGGTATTCCAGCCCAACGGCCAGCCCGGGACCTTCATCGAGGCCTGGCAACGCTGCGTCGGCAGCGTCAGCCGGGTGGCCTGAGCCCGCCAACGCCCCGACGGCCGACCGCCCGGGAGTGACCCAGCGCCGCCAATTCGGCGGCCCGTTTGCGCTACACTCGCGCGGCGTCGACAACTACAAGAACAGCCGCGTGGGACACACCATGACCACAGTCTGCACCGCCCTGCCCGACCAGCTGCGCCTGCTGCTGGTGGATGATCACCGCATCTTCCTCGATGGCCTGAGCCTGGCCCTCGCCCCGCTATGCCCGGACCTGCAGGTACAAACCGCACACTCCGCCGCCGAGGCCGAAGCCCAGCTGCGGCGGCAGGATTTCGACCTGGTCCTGCTGGACCTGCGCCTGCCCGATCTGCCCGGCCTCGAACTGCTGCAACGCTGGCAACGCCAGGGACGCATGACCCCGGTGGCGATTCTCAGCGCCAGCGACTCCAGCCTGGAGGCCCAGGCCGCGCTGGCCGCCGGCGCCCTGGGCTTCATTCCCAAGAGTGCCGACGGCGACGACCTGCGCGGCGCCGTGACCCGCGTGCTGCTCGGCGAGACGCTGCCGCCCCCCGCCGGCGAGAAGCCGCAACTCACCCCGCGGCAGCAGGAGATTCTCCTGTTGCTGGCCGACGGCCTGCCGAACAAGGCCATCAGCCGCCGTCTCGGGGTGGCCGAGGACACGGTCAAGACCCACCTCAAGACGCTGTTCCAGGAACTGGCCGTGCACACCCGCACCGCCTGCGTCAACGCAGCGCGCCAGCGTGGCTGGCTCTAACCCTAGGCGTCGGGCAGCACGGCCGCGGATGGCGCGACGGCCGCCGCGGTGCCTGGCAGCAGGACCGTCAGGACCTGGCGCAGGCGGGCCGGCAACAGCGGTTTGCCGAGCAGGGTGGCATGGGCCGGAATGCAGCGTTCCTGCAGTTCCGGGCAGACATCGGCGCTGATCAGCAGCGCCGGCACCATCCAGCCGCTCGCCTCGCGCAGTCGTTCGAGGGCGATCAGGCCGTCCTCCGCCGCGCCCAGGCGATAGTCGCTGATCAGCAGCTGCGGCCGCGCCTCGTCCAGGCACGCCAGCGCCTCGGGCAACCCGGCACAGGCCCAGACCTGGCACCCCCAGCGCCGCAACAACCCGGCCAGCGCCTCGCGGCCGGCGCCGTCGTCCTCCAGCAGCAGGATGCGCCCGCCCAGCGCCGCGCCGCCAACTGCGGCCGCCGGTGCGGCGCCGGCATCCGCGCGCGGCAGACGCAGGCTGAAGCGCGCCCCCTGCCCCGGCGCCGAGTCCAGTCGTAGCGGATGCTCCAGCAGCTGCGTCAGCTGCCGGACGATGGCCAGCCCCAGGCCCAGGCCATGCTCGGCGTTGCGTCCGGGATTGCCCAGCTGGCGGAACTCCTCGAACACCTGGGTCTGCTCCTCCTGACTCAGGCCGCGACCGTCGTCGGCCACCTCCAGCAGCACCGCCCCGGCCTCCTCCCGGGCACGCAGCCAGACCCGCCGCGCCTGGGCATGGCGCAGGGCATTGACCAGCAGGTTGCGCAGTACCCGCTCCAGCAGCAGCGGGTCGCTGCTCACCCAGAGTTCGCTGCAGTCCAATCGCAGCTCGATGCCCTGGGCCCTGGCCTGGTCTGCGGTTTCCCCGCTCAGGCGCTCGAGCATGGGCCGCAGGGCGAAGGCCTGCGGCCTGACCGGCACGCCCCCCGGCAGGGTCAGGCGGCTGTAGTCCAGCAGCGACTGCAGCAGGCGGCTGAGCTGCTCGACCGAGGTCGCCAGGCGGCCGCAGACCTGGCGCGTGGCCGGCTCGCGGCTCTGCTCCAGCAGGTGCTGGGCATACAGGCCCATGGCGTTGAGCGGCTGGCGCAGATCGTGGCTGGCGGCGGCCAGCAGGCGCAGCTTGCGCGCATCGTCGGCCTCGGCGCGCTGGCGCGCCAGGTCGAGCAGGCGCATGTTCAGCCAGGCGCCGCGCTGGCCGTGCTCCTGCAGGTAGGCGCCGCCGCTGCCGATCAGGTTGGCGCAGATCAGGAACAGGGCCTGATAGCCCAGGTCCGCGCCCGCCTCGGTCAACAGCACGCCCAGCAGCAGGTACAACAGGCAGAAGCCCCAGGCCGCCAGGCTGATGGCCCGGAACGACACGCCGAGCAGCACGTAGCCGAACAGCAGGATGAGGAACAGGCCGTCGTAGGGCATGGCCGCGCCCTGGGCCCAGCACAGGTGGATCATCGCCACCACGCAGCCGCCGTTGAAGGCGTAGGCGCCGGTGTAGGCCAGCTGGGTACCGCCCAGGGCGCTCTGCGGGCGGCGGCAGTAGGCGCAGGCCAGCAGCACGGCGCCGATCCCCAGCAGGCGCAGCGGCAGTATCGACAGGCCCACGTCCAGCGGCATCAGGCTCAGGTCCAGGCCGGCGTAGATCGCCTGGAAGGCGATGGCGATGCCGGCGATCAGCCACAGGCGCCGGCGAATGCGTTGCACCCGGTGTTCGACGAAGCCCTGCTCCAGGGCGGCGACAAAACGCAGGCGGGCGTAGCCACGGCGTTGTTGCGCCAGCAGCAGGCGCTCCTCGTCCTGCAGGCTCATCGCCTGACGCCCCGCACAGGCGCCCCTGACTCAGGGCGTGCTCGCGGCGCCCTCCCGCTGCTTAGCGGCAATCGCATCATAGGTATCCACCCGGTGCAGGTCTTCGACATCGAACAGGCGTTGGCGCAGGCGCTGCCGCTCCCGTTCGCGGTCGCTCGCGCTGAGCCCCTGGCCCTGCAGGCCCGCCAGCTCATCCCGGTAGGCGGCGTAGCGCTGCTGCCAGGCCCGCTCGCGGCGTTGCTCGTCGAGCAGGCGCTCGACCGTGGGCGGATCATAGGCCATGGCGAGCGCCTGCCGCACCTGTTCCTCGCCGGCGCCCTCGCGCCACAGCCGCTCGCTCTCGGCCTGCTGGGCCAGCGCCAGCTGCTGGCGCTCCTCGCTGGCCCGCAGCGCCTCGGGCAGCTGCTCGCCCAGGCGCTCCTGCGCCGCGGCGCGGCTCTGCTCGCTCAAGTCTTCGCGGCCGAGCAGCGCCAGGTTGTCCAGGGTGTAGCGGGCATAGGCTTCCTCGGCGCCGAACAGCGCCTCCAGCGCAGCGGCGGAGAAATGCGCGCGCCGCAGCTGCGCCAGGCTGTCGAACGCCTGGCGCAGGGCGGCCAGCTGCGCCTGCGGTTCGACCTGTTGCTGCGCGCTCAGCGGCTGTTGCAGCAACGCCAGGCTGGCGCGCTTGTAGTCCAGATAGTCGCCCAGCAGGCCCACCAGCTGGCCCAGCGCCGGCTCCTGCAGGCGACTGCCGGCATCGGCCAGCAGCGCCGCGACCGCCGGTTCCAGGCCCAGCCGGTCGGCGCTGCTGAGGAAATAGTCGAAGTAGTCGCGCACCCCGAGGCCGAGCAGCAGGTTGCCACGGCCGTCGATGCGCAGCTGGCCATCGACCTCGGTGTCGGCCATCGCCGGCACCGGGAGTCGCGGCGCCGGGCGCCGTTGCTCGACGGCCAGCACCGGCGCCGGCGAGGAAGCAGGGTTCGTGCTCGGCGGTTCGGCCAGCGGCGCCACCGCCGACGGCAGGGTCGCCGCCGGCCATTGCCAGTAGAGGGTCAGGGCGACGGCGGCGAGCGCCAGGGCGGCCATGAGGGGATAGCGTACAGACGAGGGCATGGGGACCTCCTGAGGGCGGACGGCCGCGCCGCCCGCCCATGCGGCAAGGGTCAGACGCCCTTGTTCTTCAGCCGGTTGGCATGCTGGCGGTACAGCGACACCGGGTCGGTCCAGCCACGGATACCGAACAGGTGGTTGATCGCGTCGGCATGGTTGAGGTGGTAGCTGTCGCCGAGCACCTGGCCCAGGTAGGTCGAGCAGACGCCGACCAGGCCGTCGTTCTTCTCGCCGCCGAAGGCCAGGCCGGTGGTCGCCAGCAGCGGGTCGGTGGCATCGAAGATATTGGTGAAGGCGGTGTTGCCGGTCCAGGAGAAGTAACGGATGGCGTGGCCGCGCACGTTGTGCAGCTCGCTGGACTTGGCGCAGTAGCTGGCGTTGTTCACGCCCCAGGGGTGGCGGCTGTTGAGCGCCGCGGTGCCCGGCGTGGTCAGGGTTTCCAGGGAGGCCAGCGGGTCCTGGCTGTTGTTGCTGCCCGACAGCAGGTTGATGAAACCGCCCAGCGCGGCGGCGATGGCGGCGGCACCGCCCTCGATGGCGCTGTCGGCCGGCACCACCCCGCGTACCACGTCGGCCACCTTCGAGCCCTTGTTGACGCCATTGACCGAGGTCACCGAGGCCACCAGGTCGGGGCGCAGCGAGGCGGCCACCCGCGCGGTCGGCGAGCCCTGGCTGTGGCCGATCAGGTTGACCTTGCCGCCGCCTGCCGCCGCCCAGGGCAGGATCTGCCGGGCCAGTTCGGCGCCGCGCTGCTCGCTGTCGTTGAACGCGGCGACGCTGGCGACATAGACCTTGGCACCGTCGCGCTCCAGGTTCCAGGGGATGCTGTGGAAGTAGTTGACCAGGCCACCGAGGCTGCTGAAGCCGGAGATGCCGTGCACCAGCACGATGGGGTACTTGGTCTGGGTGTAGCCGGCCTGGGCCTCGACGGCGCCAACCAGGGCCAGAGCGGCCAAAGCGGAAGTGAAAACGCGACGCATGGGTGCCTCCTTATGATTCTTGTGGGCACGCCGGGAAACTGCGTCCGGCGTGCCACGAGTCTAAGGAGCTGCAGGGCCCCGCCCCATCGCCCAGATGGGTGAAACCCCGGCGGGGCCATCCGCCCCTAGCAGATGCCCACGCCCAGTTGCAGCAGCGCCAGACCGCCCTGCTGCCAGCCCCACCAGCTCAGCGCCAGCACGGCCGCGCCGGCCAGGGCCAGGCCGACGCCCGTCCACAGCCTGGCGCTCACGCCTCGGCTCCGGCGCCCTGCAGGCGCGCCACCGGCTGCTCGCGCACCGGCCAGTTCAGCGCCGCGGCCATCAGGCTGAGGGCGATCGAGATCTGCCAGACCAGGGTGTAGCTGCCGGTCTGATCGTACAGGTAGCCGCCCAGCCAGCCGCCGAGGAAGGCGCCCAGTTGGTGGAAGAGGAAGACGATGCCGCCGAGCATCGACAGGTTGCGCACGCCGAACAGGGTCGCCACCGTGCCGTTGGTCAGCGGCACCGTGGACAGCCACAGCAGGCCCATGGCGACGCCGAAGGCGTAGGCGCTCCACACCGTCAGCGGCGCCATGACGAAGGCGGCGATCACCACGCCCCGCGCCAGGTACAGGGCGCTGAGCAGGCGCGGCTTGGCCATGCGCCCGCCGAGCCAGCCGGCGATATAGGTGCCGAACACGTTGAACAGGCCGACCAGGGCCAGCACCGTGGTGCCGACCAGCGCCGGCAAGTGCTGGTCGACCAGGTAGGCCGGCAGGTGCACGCCGATGAACACCACCTGGAAGCCACAGACGAAGAAGCCCAGCGACAGCAGCCAGAAGCCGGAATGACCGCCGGCCTCGCGCAAGGCTTCCAGCAGCGTCTGTTCGTTGCCCTGCTTGGGCAGGGGCCGATCCTCGATCATCCCCGCCAGCGGCACGATCAGCGCCACCAACAGGCCCAGGGCGAGCAGCGCCGCCGACCAGCCGAGCCAGCCGATCAGGCCCAGGGTGCCGGGCAGCATGGCGAACTGGCCGAACGAGCCGGCGGCGCTGGCGATGCCCATGGCCATGCTGCGCTTCTCCATCGGCACGGCGCGGCCGATGGCGCCGAGAATCACCGAGAACGAGGTGCCCGACAGGCCCAGGCCGATCAGCAGGCCGGCGCTCAGCGACAGCGACCAGGGGGAGTCGGCCAGGCCCATCAGCACCAGGCCCACGGCATACAGCACGCCGCCGACGATGATGGTGCGCTTGGCCCCCAGACGGTCGGCCAGCGCCCCGGTGAACGGCTGGGCCAGGCCCCAGATCAGGTTCTGCAGGGCGATGGCGAAGGCGAACACCTCGCGGCCCCAGCCGAACTCGGCGCTCATGGGCGGCAGGAACAGGCCGAAACCATGGCGAATGCCCAGCGACAGGGCCAGGATCAGCGATCCGCCCAGCATGATCCACAAACTTGCCCGTCCCACCGACTTCATCGCCTAACCCCTGAAAAGCGTCCATTGCACACAGCAAAGCCGCAAGCTTGAAGCCGGTTGGCGGATAAGGCAATCCGACCATGGCATATGCCTGGGTGAAGCCAGGCCTATGCCCTCCTGCGGCGCGTCATCCTGACCGACCGTTGTGCTACCGCCTGTCGGCATCTCTGCTCAAAAAACGAACAAGCCGCCCTTTCGACGCTCTCACTGACCTAGTGAGTGATCGAGTGTCCCGCCTCGTTTTTCCCTCAAAGCCCCTGGAGCAAGACTCTTTTCATGTGCATCGGCGCACAGGGGAGCTCTTTGCCCCGAAACTGGAGGACGGAAAATGTCCAGTCATTCGTTGCAGAACCTCGAGCGCATGCCAGCGGCCCTCCGCACTCCGCGCCAGGCCCAGCAGCTGCCCTTCTGGCGTCGCCTGATCGCCTTGACCGCACCGGCCCCCAACAGCTGGCGCGGCGGGCTCAAGCTCAAGGGCTACAAGCAGTTGTCCAACGCCACGCCGATCGTCCCGCTGCCGGCCGGACACCTGCTGCTGGCGATCCCCCTCGAGCGCGGTCGCCGCTGCGCCCAGCCCTGCGTGCAGCCGGGCCAGCGTGTGCGCAAGGGCGAGGTGATCGGCACGGGCGACGACAACACGCCCTGGGTGCATGCCAGCACCTCCGGCACCGTGCAGCAGATCGGCCCGGCCTTCGCGGCCGACTCGGCCGAGCCGGTTCTGGCGGTTAGCCTGCGTGCCGACGGCCTGGACGAATGGTTCGAGCGCCCCGCGCTGGCGCCACCGCAAACCCCCGAGGCGCTGGTCCAGCGGGCCTTGCAGATGGGCATCGTCGGCCTGGGCGGGGCGGGCTTCCCCACGGGCCTGAAGCTGGCCGGCGCCCAGCGGCCCGACCTGCTGCTGATCAACGGCGCCGAATGCGAACCCTTCCTGACCTGCGACGACCGCCTGATGCGCGAACGCGCCGCGGCGCTGATCGAGACCGCCGACTACCTGGCCAGCCTGCTGGGCATCGTGCAGACCCGCTTCGGCGTCGAGACCAACAAGCCCGAGGCCATGGCGGCGTTGCGCGACGCCGCCCGCCAGGCGCGCACCCCGGTGGAGGTCTGCCCGCTGCCCACGCGCTACCCGGCAGGCGGCCAGCCGCTGATGATCAAGAGCCTGAGCGGGCGCAACCTGGCGCCCGGCGCCCGGCCGGCCGATATCGGTGTGCTGGCCCTGAATGTCGCGACCCTCTATGCCCTGGGCCGCGCCGTGTTCCATGGCGAGCCGCTGATCTCGCGGGTGCTGACGCTGACCGGGGGCTGCGAGTACCCCGGCAATGTCGAGCTGCCGATCGGCTATCCGGTCAGCGCCCTGCGCGCGGTGGCCGGCGCCTACCCCGAGGGCCAGCTGACCCAGGTCGGCGGGCCGATGATGGGCCAGCCCCTGCCCGACCCCGGCGCCGTCATCAGCAAGACCAGCAGCTGCCTGATCTTCGGCGCCGAGCGCTACCTGCCGGCCGCCGCCCCCGCGGCCAGCTGCATCCGCTGCACCCGCTGCGTGGATGTCTGCCCGATGTCGCTGCAGCCGCTGGACCTCTACGCCGCCGCCGAACGCGGTGACCAGGCCGGCCTGCAGGCACTGCGCCTGGACGACTGCATCGAATGCGGCAGTTGCAGCAGCACCTGCCCCAGCAACCTGCCGCTGCGCGACAGCTTTCGCCAGAGCAAGAGGGAGATGCGCCGATGAGCCTGGTCCACCGCCCTACCCCGCACCGCCTGCGCACGCTGATGCTGCTGGTGAGCCTGTGCCTGCTGCCGGGCACCGTCCTGTATGCCTGGCAGTTCGGCACCGTGGTCTGGCTGCAGACCTTCTGGTGCGTACTGCTGGCCCTGGGCTTCGAAGCCGGCCTGCTGCGCCTGCGCGGACATGATGTGCGCAAGGGCTTGAGCGACCTGAGCTGGCTGGTGCTCGGCCTGATCCTGGCGCGGGCCCTGCCGCTGCTGGTGCCGCTGTGGATGATGGCGGTGGCCAGCTTTGCCGCTCTCGCCCTGTGCAAACACGGCAGTGGCGGCCTGGGTCGCAACCGGCTCAACCCCGCCATGGTGGGCCTGGGGATCATCGCCATCTGCTTCTACCAGCAGCTCTACCCGGCCCCCACCAACCAGGCCCCCTGGACCCTCGACCTCAGTACCGCAGAGGTGCTGCTGCAGCAACTGCAACTGGCGCCGCGCCTCAGCCTCGATGCCTTCGCCGGCGCCACCCAGCTGGCCCTCGGCGAGTACAAGCCGATCACCCCCAACCTGTCCGGGTACGGCTACGTGGCGGGTGGCCTGATACTGGCGACCCTGCGGGTGATCCGCATCGAGATCCCCCTGGCGATGCTCGGCAGCACGGCCTTGCTGTGCCTGGCCGCCGGCTACAGCCTGCAGGAAAGCCTGTACAGCCTCAGCCTCGGCGGTTGTCTGTTCACCGCCTTCTTCATCGCCACCGACCCGGTCACCAGTCCCGACAGCCGTGGCGGGCGCATCCTGTTCGGCGCCACCATCGGCGTGCTGACCGAGTTGATCCGCGAGTTCGGGCTGTACGCCGACGGCCTGTGCTTCGCCGTCCTGGCCGCCAACCTTTTGGTGCCGCAGATCAATGGCCTGATGCAGCGCGCGCAGCGGCCCTGGTACGACCAACGCGCCGTACTGGCGGGATAGGCCAAGCGCCCGCCGAACAGCCGAAGCGCGCCGGCTCGGTCGAGCCGGCCGCCATTCCCGGGAGGCGGGGGCCGACGCCCCTTTCGCCGGCTGAAGGGAGCAGGCACCGGCCCTCCGCCGGCGGGGCTCGCGGCCACTATCAACGAAATCCGAAAAGTGAATGCGGGCGCTGCCTTCTTATCATGCCGGCCACCCTTCCATAGTCTGGGTGCACCTTCACTCGCGGAGCATGACTTCCATGAAAGCAATGATCATCAACGAGTTCGGCGGCGCGGACCTGTTCGTACCCGCGGAGCTTGCGACACCGGCAGTCAAACCCGGTCATGTGCTGGTTCGCGTGGCGGCCACCAGCGTCAACACCGTGGACATGATGATCCGCCAGATGGGCAAGAAGCTGCCGATTGCCCCGGACCTGCCGGCCGTGCTGGGCATGGACTTCGCGGGTACCGTCGAGGCGCTCGGTGCCGGCGTCACCGACTACGCGATCGGCGACGAGGTCTATGGCTGCGCCGGCGGCCTCGGCGAGCTGCCGGGCGCTCTGGCGCAATACATGCCGGCCGATGCGCGGCTGATCGCCCGCAAGCCCAAGAACCTCTCGATGCGCGAAGCGGCGGCCCTGCCCCTGGTCGGCATCACGGCCTATGAAGGTCTCAAGCGTGCCGGCATCGCCGAGGACCAGCAGGTGCTGGTGCACGGCGGCTCCGGTGGCGTGGGCCATATCGCCGTGCAACTGGCCCGTCACTTCGGCGCCCGGGTCTTCTCGACCGGCGGCGCTGAAGCCCAGCTGGCCCTGATCGAGTCCCTGGGCGCGGTCGCCATCAACTACCGCGAACAAAGCGTGGCGGACTATGTCGAGCAGCACACCGACGGCGCCGGCTTCGATGTGGTGTTCGACTCGGTGGGCGCGGGCAACCTGGTCAATTCCTTCGAGGCGGCGGCCCTCAACGGACAGGTGGCCACCACGGTGTCCCTGGTGGAGCTTGACCTCTCCACGGCTCACTTCAAGGGGTTGTCCCTGCATGTCGTCTTCATGCTGATCCCGATGATTCACGACCGGGGACGTGCTGCCCACGGCAAGATCCTCGCCGAGCTGGCGAGCATCGCCGAGGCCGGCGGGCTGCGTCCGGTGCTCGACGAGCAGCGCTTCGGCCTGGTCGATGTGGCACGTGCCCACGAGCGGCTGGCCAGCGGCCTGGCCCTGGGCAAGGTCGTGATCGAGGTCTGATCCCGGCCATAGGGGTCCCGGATCGCACGGCCCAAACGCGACAACCGGCAGGTAAGGAATCGTCTGGAGACAGCCGGAATGCCCCCGCCGCCGCGACGGCGGGGAGCGGCCTTAGATCACCCGCTTGACGCTCAGGTATTCGCCCTTGGTCTTCAGCGTGATGGTCACGTCGCGATTGCTACGGTTACGCCAGAACCAGCCGTGGGTGCCGTCGAAGATGGCGGTGAACTCGCCCTTGTCACCCTTGACCTGCTTGGCCTTGCTGTAGCTGTGGTAGTAGCCCTTAGGCCCGTTGTAGGGCTCGCCGTGGGTGTCGTGGTTGACCGGCACGCCGTTGGTCGTCCACTCGTAGCTGACCGTGGCAGTGTTGAGCATTTCCAGCTTGATTTCACTGGCCTCGCCCGGCTTCAGCGTGACGCTCAGCTCATCGGACTTCAGGGCCGGCTGCGGTTCTGCTGGCGCTTCAGCCACAGGCGCCGCCGCAAGCGGTTCTTGAGCGACCGGCTGAACGGGCGCGGAGGCTTGAACAACTGGAGCCGGCGCTGGCTGCACGGCGGCATCGGCCACCGCCTCTTCGGCCAGGGTTATCTTCATTTCGCCCATCTGGGTCAGGCCGAGCACGCGGCCAGCACCCGTGGGGTCGATGGCGTACTCCGAAGGCATCACCACGGTGACCAGCAAGACCGCGGCAACGCCCGCGGCGATCAGGGTGGAGCGCAGCAATTGGCGGCTGGTCGGCAATTCGCTGTGGGTCGGAAGCTTGGTGTTGAACATGCGGGAAATTCCTTACTGAGAGACGATCAGGCCGGTGAGCTGGTAACCCATCAACAGGAAACCGGCGCTCATCATGGCGACGTTGGCGGTGTAGGCATGACGCCAGAAACCGGCGGTGCGCCGCCAGTAGCCCATGACAATCAGGATGGCACTCAGGGCCAGGAGCTGGCCGATCTCGACGCCGACGTTGAAGGCGACCAGGTTGGCGATCAGGCCGTCTGCCGAGATCTCGTACTCCTGGATCTTGGTCGCCAGGCCGAAGCCGTGCAGCAAGCCGAAGATCAGCGTGGCCGCCTTGGTGTCCGGCTGATGGCCGAACCAGCGCTGGAACGCGCCCAGGTTGTCCAGCGCCTTGTACACCACCGAGAAACCTATGATGGCGTCGATCACATAGGCACTGATGCTGATCTCCGCCAGCACGCCCAGCAGCAGCGTCACGCTGTGGCCCACGGCGAACAGGGTGACGTAGAGCCCCACGTCCTTCAGGCGATAGAGAAAGAAGATCACCCCGAACAGGAACAGCAGGTGGTCGTAGCCGGTGATCATGTGCTTGGCGCCCATGTAGATGAACGGCAGCACCATCACCCCGGCGCTTTCCTGGATGAAGCCCTTGTCGCCCTCGGCGACAGCGTGGGCCAGGGCGTCGGGCATGCCGAGAAACAGCAGTGCCGCGAACAACAGCAACAGTAGTAACGAGCGGTTCGGGCGCACGGCAGGTGCGTCCATTGCGCCCATGGATAGCGAATGCATGGTCGAGTCCTAGATTGCAGTGGTCTTGGGCCGCGCAGCGGCCAGTGTCAGAGCACGAATGTGGCGCGTGGAGGCCGCTCGATCAGGAAGATCGGCCTGGGCGGAAGGGAGTGGCGAGGCGCCTCTATCGGCTGCGCACGCTCCGGCAGCGTGCCGATGCCCAGCAGCCTGGTCAGGTGCGGGGTTTCATGCACATGGTCGGCGGTCAGCGAGGAATGGTAGTGATCCGCGCAGGCCGCGCAGGCAAAGGCACCGTCACCGTGGGCAGGCGAATGGGCAGCGTCGTTGCCACTCAAGACGGGCTGGCTCGCCCCCATCAGCAGCGCAGAGCTATGCCCGGCCCAGACCATCAGGATGGCGAGAGCAAGGGCAAGAATCACCTTGGCGCTGATGGGGCTGCTGAGCATGTCGGGGTTCTTTCGGTGCCTGAGTGGCTGGCTTTTCTGGGGGGCGGTCGGTTTGACCATATCCCCTCCAGGGGGATAGCATGCGAGCGTAATTCATCGATGCACGAGACTCAAGACATGAGCGATCACGAACACGGCCACCAGCACCAAAGTCATAGCGATATCGTCAAAAGGTTGAAGCGCGCCGAGGGTCACCTGCGCAGCATCGTCACCATGATCGAAGACCAGCGGGCCTGCGTCGACATCGCCCAGCAGCTGCACGCCGTGGAAAAGGCCGTCTGCCAGGCCAAGCGCGTGCTTATCCAGGACCACATCGACCACTGCCTGGAACATACGGTCGAAGCACTCGCGACCGGCGAGCGCGCATCGCTGGAAGACTTCAAGCAGATCACCAAGTACCTCTAGGCCCCTTCCCATGTCGAGCTTCGCCGAACTGCTGCAACAGGGGGCCGCGCAGGCCTGGCTGTATTTCCCCAGCGCCATTCTGCTAGGTGCCTTGCATGGCCTGGAGCCGGGGCATTCGAAAACCATGATGGCGGCATTCATCGTGGCCATTCGTGGCACGGTCAAGCAGGCCGTTCTGCTGGGACTGGCCGCAACGCTGTCGCACACGGCCGTGGTCTGGCTGGTGGCCATGGCCGGCATGTACCTGGGGCAGAACCTGAATGCCGAAACCACCGAGCCCTATTTCCAGCTCGCGTCCGCCGCCATCATCATCGCCATCGCCCTGTGGATGCTCTGGCGTACCTGGCGCGGCGAACGGATGTGGCGTTTCGAGGAGGATGCGCATCGGCACGGCCCTCACCGGCACCCTGAAACCCAGCGCATCGATACCGGTCACGGGCGCATCGAGCTGTCGATCTTCGAGGACGGCGTGCCTGCGCGCTGGCGGCTGAATATCTTGAGCGGCCACGCTTGGCCGGCTGCAGAAGTCAGCCTGCTGACGACTCGCCCCGATGGCCTGGCCCAGCAGTTTCGCTTCGTCGGCCGGGGCGACTACCTGGAGTCGCTGGACGAGATTCCCGAGCCCCATGAGTTCACCGCGCGGCTGAGCCTGGGCCATGCCGGCCACAGCCACGATTATGACCTGGAGTTCCGTGAACACGGCCAGGGGCACGACCATGCACACGCCGAACTGCAGGGGTTGGAGCTGTCGCTGGAGGGCTACCAGGACGCCCATGAACGCGCGCATGCCAACGACATCCGCAGGCGCTTCGGCAACCGTAACGTCACCACCGGGCAGATCATCCTGTTCGGCCTGACCGGAGGACTGATCCCCTGCCCGGCGGCGATCACCGTGCTGCTGCTCTGCCTGCAAGTGAAAGAAGTCGCATTGGGTGCCGTCCTGGTGCTGTGCTTCAGCATCGGCTTGGCCATCACCCTGGTCAGTGTGGGCGCCGCCGCCGCTATCGGCGCGCGCCAGGCATCCAATCGCTGGCCCTGGCTTGGCACTGTGGCGCGTCGCGCCCCTTACCTGTCCAGCCTGTTGATCATCGGCGTGGGTGTTTACGTTGGCGTCCATGGCTGGACCGGCCTGAACGCCTAGGGTGACTGGGGGCGCTGTCCGGCCCATTCGGCCCGTCCTCGCCGTCTGGAAACCCTGAGGTAGCCCGACTAACGAATCTCGCCGCGCGGGAAGGGCAAGTAACGCGGTTGATAGGCTCCGTCAGAGCGCCAGCGCCACCAGCATCGCGCACTCCGTCAGCTCCAGCAGGGCCCCGGCCGTGTCGCCGGTGGTGCCGCCGAGGCGCCGCCGCAGCAGCCGGCGCAGCCAGAGGAACAGCAGCCCGGCCACCAGCAGGGCCAGCAGGCCCGGGCCGCCGAACAGGGCGATGGCGACCCCGTGGGCGGCCAGCAGCCAGGGCAGCTGGCGGCGCGGCAGGTGGTCGGCCAGGGCCTGACCCAGGCCGCCGGGACGCACGTAGGGGGTACTCAGCAGGAGCAGCGGCGGCAGTACCCGCGCCAGCCAGGGCACCAGCAGCAGGGCCAGGGCCTCGCCGGCCTCGAGCAAGGCCACCAGGGCGGCGAACTTGAGCAACAGCAGCAGCGCCAGCACCAGCACCGCCATGGGCCCGCTGCGCGGGTCCTTCATGATTGCCAGGGTGCGCTCGCGGTCGCCCATGCCGCCGACCCAGGCGTCGGCGCTGTCGGCCAGGCCGTCCAGGTGCAGGCCGCCGCTGAGGCCGACCCAGAGCGTCAGCAGCAGCGCCGCCTGCAACAGCACCTGCACATCGGCCAGCAGCTGCTGGGCGGTGACCAGCAGCAGGCCCAGCAACAGGCCCACCGCGGGGTACCAGAGCAGCGAGCGACCGAGCTGAGCGGGCGTCGGCATGCCGGCCAGGCGCACCGGAAGGCGGGTGAGAAACTGCAGGGCGATCAGCAGCGGCGTCACGGCAGCTCCCGCAGCCGGCCGGCGCCGTCCAGCGTCAGACGCACGCGCTGGCCATGGGCCACGCCGACCTGCAGCAGGTCGGCCGGCGCCAGGCTGCGGGCCCGCGCCAGCAGCAGGCGCATCACCCCGCCGTGGCTGACCAGCAGCAGGCGCTCGCCGGCATGCCGGGCCTGCAGCCGGTGCAGCGCGCCCAGCACCCGCGCCTCGAAGTCCGCCATGGCCTCGCCGCCGGGTGGCGGGCAGGCGTAGGGATCGGTCCAGAAGCGCCCCAGGGCCTCGGCGTCGGTCTGCATCAGCTCGGCGGCGCTGCGCCCTTCCCAGGCGCCGAAGTGCAGCTCCTGCAGGTCCGGTTCCAGGCTCAACGGCAGGCCGCGCCGCGCCGCCAGCTCCTCGGCGAAGCGGGCGCAGCGCTGCAGCGGCGAGCTGATCAGGCGGTCCCAGGGGCCGGCGTCCTGTACCGCCCCACGCAGCTGGGCCCAGCCGGCATCCGTCAGGGCATCGTCGATACGCCCGCGCAGGCCGCCGCCCCGTTCGGTCTCGCCATGGCGCAGCAGTTCCAGGTGGACCGTCACGGCGCGCGCTCCGCCACCGCCGCCTCGGCGAAGGTGGCCATCTCGCTGTGCAGCTGGCAGGCCAGGCGCAACAGCGGTACGGCCAGCGCCGCGCCGCTGCCCTCGCCCAGGCGCAGGCCCAATTGCAGCAGCGGCTCGGCCTCCAGGGCCTGCAGCACGCGACGATGCCCAGGTTCGGCGCCCTGGTGGGCGAACAACAGCCAGGGCCGACAGTCCGGGTTGAGGCGCACCGCCGCCAGGGCGGCGACGCTGCAGATGAAACCGTCCACTAGGGCTGTGACCCCCTCCTGGGCGCAGGCCAGGTAGGCGCCGACCAGGGCGAGGATCTCGAAGCCGCCGAGGCGTTGCAGGGCGTCGAAGGGCTCGGCGATGGCCGGCCGATGCAGGGCCAGGGCCACCTCGATCACCGCCGTCTTGCGCGCCAGCCCGGCGCCATCCAGGCCGGTGCCGGGGCCGACCAGCGCGGCGGCCGGGCAGTCCAGCAGCCAGCAGGCCAGGGCCGTGGCCGCAGTGGTGTTGCCGATGCCCATCTCGCCGCCGATAAACAACTGAGCCCCGCCCTGCTGCGCGCGCAGCAGGGCATCGCGACCGCCCTGCAGGGCCAGGCGGGCCTGCGCGGCGCTCATCGCCGGGCCCTGGGTGAAGTTCGCGGTACCGGCGCCCAGGTGCAGGTGGCGCACCCCGGGCAGCTCCAACGGCTGCGCGGTGCCCAGGTCGACCACCTCCAGGCTGGCGCCCAGCTGGCGGGCCAGCACGCTGATGGCCGCGCCGCCGGCGACGAAGTTGCCGAGCATCTGCCCGGTGACTGCCTGCGGGTAGGCCGACACGCCCTCGGCGACCACACCATGGTCGCCGGCGAAGATGCCGATGGCCACGCGCTCGACGCCGGGCCGCTCGCGCCCCTGCAGCGCGGCCAACTGCACCGCCAGGTGCTCCAGCTGGCCGAGGGAGCCGGCCGGCTTGGTCAGCTGCGCCTGGCGCGCCAGGGCCTGCTCGCGCGCCGCCTGGTCCGGCATTCGGCTGGGTTGCTGCCACCAGCCCTGGCTCATAGCGGCGCCCCCTTCAGTACCAGCGGCAGGCCCGCCACAGTCAGGGTCACCCGCCCGCAGCGCTCGGCCAGGGCCTGGTGCAGCCAGCCGGCTTCGTCGACATAGCGGCGGGTCAGCTCGCCCAGGGGCACCACCCCCAGGCCGGTCTCGTTGCTGACCAGGATCACCCGCCCCGGCAGCGCGTGCAGGCACTCGAGCAGCGCCTCGCGCTCGGCGTCCAGGCGCGCCTGATCGTCCAGCATCAGCAGGTTGCTCAGCCACAGGGTCAGGCAGTCGACCAGCAGGCAGCGCCCTTCCCCCGCCTGCTCGGCCAGCACCCGGGCCAGGGCCAGCGGCTCCTCCACCAGGGCCCAGTGCGCCGGGCGGCGCGCCCGGTGTTCGCGGATGCGCGCGGCCATCTCGCCGTCCAGCGCCTGGCCGGTGGCGATGTAGGTCACCGCCAGGCCGGATTCGCCGGCCAGCCTCTCGGCCAGGCGGCTCTTGCCGGAACGGGCGCCGCCGAGGATCAGTTCGATCATGAGTTCTCCCTGGGCTGCGCCATGCCGCACAGCTCGCGCAGCCTGGCGGTATCCAGATGGGCCTCGACCAGGTCGGCCAGGCGCTCGATGTCGCGCTCGCGCAGGGCCTGGTAGTCGACCGCCTGCACCTCGCGCAGGCCGGCCCAGCGCAGCAGCGCCGCACAGGCCGGGCCCGACTCGAACAGCCCGTGCAGGTAGGTGCCGAGCACCTGGCCGTCGGCGCTCAAGGCGCCGTCGCCACGGCCGTCGTCCAGCAGCACGGCGCCGTTCAGGCCGGCCCCCGTGCTGACCCCGGCGTGGATCTCGTAGCCGGTTACCGGCGCATCCTCCAGGCGCAGGCGGCCGCGGACGTTGCGCAGCTGCTTCTCGGGCTCCAGCACGGTGGAAAAATCCAGCAGGCCCAGGCCGTCGCTGCCGCCCGCCACGCCTTCCAGGCCATGGGGGTCGTCGAGGCGCGTGCCGAGCATCTGCAGGCCGCCGCAGATGCCGACGAGCTTGCCGCCGTAGCGCAGGTGCCTATGGATGGCCGCCTCCCAGCCCTGCTCGCGCAGGAACGCCAGGTCGGCGCGCACGCTCTTGGAGCCGGGCAGGATGATCAGGTCGGCCGGCGGTATCGCCTGGCCGGGGCCGACGAAGCTCAGCTCGACCTGCGGATGCAGGCGCAGCGGGTCGAAGTCGGTGTGATTGCTGATGCGCGGCAGCACCGGCACCACCACCTTGAGCACCTCGCCGGTCTTGGTCGCCTGGCGCTGATCGATGGCGTCCTCGGCTTCCAGGTGAAAATCCATCAGGTAGGGCAGCACGCCGAGCACCGGCTTGCCGGTACGTTGCTCCAGCCAGTCGAGGCCCGGCTGCAGCAGGGCGATGTCGCCGCGAAAGCGGTTGATCACGAAGCCCTGGATGCGCGCCTGTTCCGACGGGCTGAGCAACTCGAGGGTGCCGACCAGGTGGGCGAACACCCCGCCCTTGTCGATGTCGGCGATGAGGATCACCGGGCAGTCCACCGCCTCGGCGAAGCCCATGTTGGCGATGTCGCCGGCGCGCAGGTTGATCTCCGCCGGCGAGCCGGCGCCCTCCACCGCCACCACCTGGTAGGCGGCGCTCAGGCGCTGGTGCGACTGCAGCACCGCATCCATCGCCACCTTCTTGTAGTCGTGGTAGGCGGCGGCCTCCATGCTGCTGATGGCGCGGCCATGGATGATCACCTGGGCGCCGGTGTCGCTGTTGGGCTTGAGCAGCACCGGGTTCATGTCGCTGTGCGGCGCCAGGCCGGCGGCCTGGGCCTGCACCGCCTGGGCCCGGCCGATCTCGCCGCCGTCTTCAGTCACGGCGGAATTGAGCGCCATGTTCTGCGGCTTGAACGGTGCCACCGCCACGCCCTGGCGCCTGAGCCAGCGGCACAGCGCGGTCACCAGGGTGCTCTTGCCGGCGTCGGAGGTGGTGCCCTGCACCATCAGGGTGGTCATGCCGAATGCTCCTTGAATGCGTGTAACGCCTGCTCCAGCCGGGCCCAGCCCGGCTCGTCGGCGGGCAGGCCGAAGCGCAGGCTGAGCGGCGCCTGGAACAGGCGGGTGAGGATGCCCTGGGCGGCGAGAAATTCATGTAGCGCCGCCGCCCGCGGATCAGAGCACCACTGGAACAGCGCACAGCCACCGCTGGGCGGCCAGCCCCGGGCGCTCAGCAGCTCGGCCAGGCGCCGGCCGTCGGCACTCAGGCGCCGGCGCTGCTCGCCCTGGCCACGCCGGTCCGGCAGCAACGCAGTGGCCAACGCCCGGGCCGGACCGCTGACCGTCCAGGGCCCGAGCAGTTCGTCGAGCCGCCCCAGCAGCGCCGGTTCGGCCAGGACGAAGCCCAGGCGGATACCGGCCAGGCCGAAGAACTTGCCGAACGAGCGCAGCACGATCAGCCCGGGCCGGTCGCAGTAGGCCGCCAGGCTGTGCTGCGGGGTGCAGTCGATGAAGGCCTCGTCGACCAGCAGCCAGCCGCCGCGCGCGGCCAGGCGCCGATGCCAGGCCAGCAGCTGCGCGGGGGCGAAACGCCGTCCAGTCGGATTGTTCGGGTTGACCAGCAGCAGCACGTCGAGGCCATCGACCTGCCGGTCCATTTCCTCTGCATCCAGTTGCAGCAGCTCATGGCCCGCGCGCTCCCAGGCCGCCGCATGCTCGGCGTAGGCCGGCGCGAGGACGCCGACCCGCGAACGGCCGCGCAGCCGCGGCAGGGCCTGGATCGCCGACTGGGAGCCGGCCACCGGCAGCAACGCCGGCGCCCCGTAATAGTCGCGGGCGGCCGCCTCCAGGCCGTCGTCTGCTTCGGGCAGGCGCGTCCAGGCGCTCGCGGGAACAGGCGGCAAGGGCCAGCCATAGGGGGCGATGCCGGTGGACAGGTCCAGCCAGTCGCCCAGGGCGATGCCATGGCGCTGCGCCGCCGCGCGCAGCCGGCCGCCGTGCTCAAGCAAGGCCCACCTCCGCCACCAGCAGCAACGCCAGCCACAGCAGCACGCCGCCGTACACCAGATTGAGCGCCCGCTCGATATCCCGGGCCCGCGGCGCGGCGCCCTCGCCCAGGGGCGGGCGCTGCTCCTCGCGGCCGTGGTAGATGGCCGCGCCGCCCAGGCGCACGCCCAGGGCGCCGGCACCGGCGGCCATCACCGGGCCGGCATTGGGGCTGTCCCACTGCGGTGCCTGGCGGCGCCAGCAGCGCAGTGCCGAGGCGCTGCTGCCGAGCAGCGCGTAGGTCAGCGCCACCAGGCGCGCCGGCAGGTAGTTGAGGCCGTCGTCGATCTTCGCCGCGGCCCAGCCGAAGCGGGCGAAGCGCGGGGTACGGTAGCCCCACATGGCGTCCAGGGTGTTGCTCAGGCGATAGAGCACCACCCCCGGCGCGCCGGCGACGAGGAACCAGAACAGCGCGGCGAACACCGCATCCGAGCCGTTCTCCAGCACCGACTCGGTGCCGGCGCGGGCCACCCCGCTGGCGTCCAGTTCGCTGGTGGTGCGGCTGACCAGATAGCCGACCCGCTCGCGCGCCAGGGGCAGGTCGCCCAGGCGCAGGGCCTGGGCCACCGGCAGGGCGTGCTCGCCGAGGCTCTTCAAGCCCAGGGCGGCATACAGGGCGAGGATCTCCACCGCCCAGCCGATGCCCGGCAGCTGGGCCAGCAGCGCCGCCAGCAGGGTCGGCGGCAGCACCGCCAGGCACCAAGCCGTGACGCCATGACTGCGCCAGCCGCGCCCGGCCGAATTGAAACGCCGCTCCAGCCCTGCGGCCAGACGGCCGAAGGCCACCAGCGGGTGCGCGCGCCTGGGCTCGCCCAGCCAGGCATCCAGGGCGACGGCTGTCAGGCCGCTCAGGGCCAGGCTCACGGACCCGCCCTCGTCCAGCCTTCTGCTACTGCGAACACGCCTCGATCCCCCATCGGTCCTGAAACAGCAATTCCTGCAGCGCCCGCTGCTGCGCCCAGCCCTGCTGCACCAGCATCGGTGCCTGATAGAACTCCGCCACCGGGCCGAGACAGAGCAGCGCCAGCGGCTGGCTGCCGGGCGGCATGGCCAGCAGCTCGGCCAATGCCTGCGGCTCGAACAGCGACACCCAGCCCATGCCCAGCCCCTCGGCGCGGGCGGCCAGCCAGAGATTCTGAATGGCGCAGGCCACCGAGGCCAGGTCCATTTCCGGCATTGTGCGGCGACCGAACACATGGGCCTCGCGGTCGTCCATCAGGGCCGCCACCAGCAGCTCGGCGCAGTCGCCGACGCCCTCGACCTTGAGCCGCATGAAGGCGTCGCCACGCTCGCCCAGGGCCTCGGCGGTGCGCTGTCGCTCCTCCTCCACCAGGGCCTGGATCGCCCGGCGCAGCTCCGGACGGGTGATGCGGATAAAGCGCCAGGGCTGCATCAGGCCGACGCTGGGCGCCTGGTGCGCCGCCTGCAGCAGCCGCGTCAGCACCGCCGGCTCGACCCGCCCGCCGCTGAAGTGGCGCATGTCGCGGCGCTCGGCGATGGCCCGGTAGACCGCCGCCCGCTCGGCAGCGCTGAAGGCCTGCTGGCTCATGGCTGGAACAGCTCGGCGGCCGCCACGGGATCGGACGGCAGGTAGAAGTGGATATAGGAGGCGCTCAGCCGGCCCTGGCGATAGACCGCCTCGGCGGTGCGCTTGTAGTTCGGGCACTCGCCCCGGGCGATGGGCTGCAGGTCGCAGGTCAGGGCCGAGTGATGGAAGGTATGCCCACGCAGGCGGCCGCCGGGCAGCTCGACCTCCTGCAGGGCCAGGGCGGTCAGGCGCGGCTGCAGGGTCGCCGCGCCGGGCAGCAGGCCGAGCATGCGCCCGCTCTGCCCTTGCTTGTCGGTGAGCCTGTCGAGCAGGTAGAGCATGCCGCCGCACTCGGCGTGGATCGGCTTGCCGGCCGCGTGGTGGGCGCGGATCGCCTCGGCCATGGCCTGGTTGGCTTCCAGGCGCGCCAGGTGCAGCTCGGGGTAGCCGCCGGGCAGGTAGAGGCTGTCGACCTCGGGCAACTGCTCATCGGCCAGGGGCGAGAAGAACCGCAGCTCGGCGCCCAGTTCGCGCAACAGGTCCAGGTTGGCCTGGTAGAGGAAGGCGAAGGCGGCGTCCAAGGCCACGCCGCTGCGCACCCCGGCCAGCAGCGGCGCGAGCGCCTGCGGCTCGGGGGCGGCGCAGCTCACCGGCGGCGGCAGGGCCACCTCGGCGCTGGCGGCCAGGGCGTCGGCGGCGGCGTCCAGGCGGGCATCCAGGTCGGCCAGTTCCCCGGCCTGGACCAGGCCCAGGTGGCGACTGGGCAGTTCGATGTCGGCACTGCGCGGCAAGGCGCCATACCAGCGGATGGACGCGGGCAAGGCATCGCGCAGGATCTCGCCGTGCCGAACGCTGCCGACCTTGTTGCCGAGCACCCCGGAAAACGGCAGGTCCGCCTGGAAGCTGGCCAGGCCATGGGCCAGGGCGCCGAAGGTCTGGGCCATGGCCGAGCCGTCGATCACCGCCAGCACCGGCACGCCGAAATGCCGGGCCAGGTCGGCGGCCGAGGGGCTGCCGTCGAACAGCCCCATCACCCCCTCGATGAGGATCAGCTCGGCCTCCCCGGCCGCCTGCCAGAGCAGCCGGCGGCTCTCGGCCGCGCCGACCATCCACAGGTCCAGCTGGTACACCGGCGCGCCGCTGGCGCGGGCGAGGATCATCGGGTCGAGGAAATCCGGGCCGCACTTGAACACCCGCACGCGCTTGCCCTGGCGCGCGTGCAGGCGCGCCAGGGCGGCGGTGACCGTGGTCTTGCCCTGGCCCGAGGCCGGCGCGGCGATCAGCAGCGCCGGGCAGTTCCTGGCGCTCATCAGAACTCCACGCCCTTCTGCGCTTTCACCCCGGCCTTGAAGGCATGCTTGACCAGGCTCATCTCGGTGACGGTGTCCGCCGCCTCGATCATCCCCGGCGGGGCGCCGCGGCCGGTCACCACCACGTGCTGCAGCAGCGGCCGGGCCTCGATGTCGGCCAGCACCGTCTCCAGCTCCAGGTAGCCGTACTTGAGGGCGATGTTCAGCTCGTCCAGCACCACCAGGCCGATGGCCGGGTCGCCGAGCAACTGGCGCGCCACCGCCCAGGCCTCCTGGGCTTTCTGGATATCGCGCTGGCGGTCCTGGGTTTCCCAGGTGAAGCCCTCGCCCATCACGTGGTAGCTGACCTCCTCGGGGAAGCGGCGGAAGAAGGTCTCCTCGCCGGTGCTGGCGGCGCCCTTGATGAACTGCACCACGCCGACCCTGATGCCGTGCCCCAGGGCCCGGGCGACCATGCCGAAGGCCGAGCTGCTCTTGCCCTTGCCGTTGCCCGTGTGCACCAGCAACAGGCCGTATTCGTCCTGGGCCTGGGCGATCTTCTCGTCGATCAGCGCCTTCTTGCGCGCCATGCGTGCCTTGTGCCGCGCGTCGCGCTCCATCGACTCGCTCATCCCTGCACCTCCGCGCGCCGCTGCGCCAGTTGCCAGGAGCGGGCGCCGCCGTAGAGCAGCGTCGCCAGGCCGAGATAGAGCGCCAGGTTACCCAGGTAGCGCGGGTAGTAGACGGCGATGCGCTCGACCAGCAGGGCCAGGCTCGGCTCCGCATAGCGCCCGGAGAAGAACAGGAAGCCGCCGCCGGAGAACAGGTAGGCGACGAAGGCGCTGAGCGCCGCGGTCGCCGCCAGCAGTGCCAGGCTCTGCAGGCTGTCGCGGTGCCGGCCGGCGTACAGGCGGCCGCCCAGCCACAGCGAGGCGTAGGCCGGCAGCAGCAGCCAGTAGGCCGGCGACAGGCACCAGTCGCTCACCCCGCTCCACTGCATGGCGGCCAGATCCAGCAGCGAGGCCTCGGCGAACAGCGCCGGGAACACCCAGCGCGGGGTCAGCAGCACGCCGGCGAGGAAGAACACCGCCCAGGAGGCGCTGGGCAGGTTGAGCGTGGCGAAGTGCTGGCCGCGGGTCATGGCCAGCAGCGCCGCCAGGGCGAGGCCGAGCAGCAGTTGCGTGGAGGGTGACAGCTTGGGCATGGGGGTTCTCCTGGTGAGGGCGCCGACGGGTCAACCCGTCGGCGCCGGGGGGATTACAGCGCCTGGTAGCGCAGCGTCAGGTAGAGCGCCTGGCCGGGCTGGTTGAAGCCCTCGGCGGTCTCGTAGTCGGCGTCCAGCAGGTTGGCCACCCGGGCCTGCAGGCGCCATGCGGGGTCGATGCGGTACTCGCCGCGCAGGTCCAGGGTGGCGAAGCCGGACAGCTCCCTGGTATTGGCCAGGTCGTCGTAGCGCTGGCCCTCGGCATGCAGGCTGGCGCCGAGGCTGAAGGCGCCGAGGCGGCGATCCAGGTCGAGGTTGAACAGCTGCTTGGCGCGGCGCGCCAGCTCGTTGCCGTCGTTGGCCCCGGCCGAACGGTTCTCCGGTTCCAGCAGCGTGTAGTTGGCGTTCCAGTCCCAGCCGAGCAGCTGGCTGGCCAGCAGCAGCTCGACGCCGCGGATGCGTGCCTGGTCGACGTTGGCCGGACCACGGATGCTCGAGTCGTAGGCGATCAGGTCGTCGATGACGCTGCGAAAGGCGTTCACCGCCCAGTGGCCCCAGCCGTGCCGGCCGGCCAGGCCGAGCTCCAGGCTGCGCGAGGTCTCCGCGTCCAGCTCGGGGTTGCCGTAGCCGGGGTAGTACAGTTCGTTGAAAGTCGGCGCCTTGAACGCCGTGCCGTAGCCGAGGGTGGCCCGCAACGCGTCGCTCAGGGCAAAGCCGTAGCCGAGGTTGCCGGTGTCGTGCCGGCCGAACTGCTGGTTGTCGTCGCGGCGCAGCGACAGCTGCCAGTCGTGCCGGCCGACCTCGCCCAGGTACTGGGCGAAGGCGCCCTTGTTGTCCCGCGAGTCCTCGGCGTAGGCGGTGCTGCCGTTGACCTCGTCGTGCTGGTAGTCGGCGCCCAGGGTCAGGAGATGGCCGGGGGCCAGGCTCAGGTCGTTCTGCCAGCTGGCGCTGTCGCGGCGGCTGTCGAAACGCGAGTAGAAGGCGCCGTCCTGGAAGGCATCGGACTTGTCCTCGCTGCGCCCGGCCTGCAGGGTCACCTGCCAGGGCTCCAGCGGGGCGAACCGCGCGCGGGTGCCCAGCACATTCGACTCGCCGTCGGCATGGGCGTGGAAACCGGCGGTGCGCCGGCGGTTGACCTGGTCGTAATCGTTGTGCGACTTGGCCTGCAGCAGGTTGGCGTCCAGCTCCAGGCCGTTGGCGAAGCGGTAGCCGGCGCTGAGCGCGGCGGACAGGTTGCGGTAGCCGTCGGCATCGTCCTCGTAGCCGCTGGCATCCATCGCCTTGGCGTTGAGGCCATCGGTGTCCGCCCCGCTCACCCCCAGGCTGTACCAGCCCCGGTCGTCGCCACCGCTGACCCCGGCGCTGCCGCTGTAGCTGTCGTGGGTGCCGTAGCCGGCGGAGAAGAACGGCCTGGCGCCACCCGAGCCGCCCTTGCGGGTGAAGATCTGGATCACCCCGCCTATGGCCTCGGAGCCGTACAGGCTGGAACGCGGGCCACGCACCACCTCGATGCGCTCGATCAGCTCCAGGGGCAGGTCCTGCAGGGCCACCGCGCCCGAGGTCACCGAGCCGACCTTGATGCCGTCGATCAGCACCAGCACATGGTCGGACTCGCTGCCGCGCATGAACAGCGAGCTGTGCTTGCCCGGCCCGCCGTTGTTGGCGAAGGACACACCCGGCACCCGCTTGAGCAGTTCGGGCACCGAAGTGGCCTGGCTCAGTTCGATCTGCTCGCGGTCGAATACGGTGACCGCCGCCAGGCTCTGCTCGACGGTCTGCGCGGTACGGGTGGCGGTCACCACCTGGTCCTGCAAACGGCTGGGTTCGGCCGCCTGGGCCTGGGAAAGACTGGAAACGCCGCACAGCAGCGCCGCTGCCGGGGTCAGAAGGGACTTACTCATCGCGTATGCATGCTCCGCCGCCCCACCCGGGCGACTCAGACCTATATGGGCATACGGAGAGCAATGGACGGGGCACGCCGAGGACGCAGTCACCCGCCAGACAACGCCCTCCGCGATGCCGTGGATTGCGACAGGCCGGTCTCCGGGCTCACGAGTGGCGATCCAACTGGGGGTCGCCGGCCAGCGCACCTTCCCATGCGAGCAAACCCTGGGGGCTGCTGTCGGCACAGTGGTTGCAAAAGCGCTGGTTTGACTCGTCTACCGTTGCGGGGGCAGCGTCGGAATTGCGGGCGTGAATCGCCACGCGCACCGACTTCCCTGTTTCACCCCCGGACGCGCAGCGTCGGGGGCACCTGAAGCAAGGCGCGCAGGGTAGAGACTTGCCGCGGCAACGTCAAACACTGCCCGCTGCCCCGAACTAGCCGCCCTGCGCCGGGCTCACTGGCCGATCAGGATCAGCTTGCCGGTCTGCGGGTCGCGATAGACCTGGCCGACGCTCTGCAGCCCCTCGCCGCCCCGGCCCTTGAGGCTGTCGGGCAGAGCCGGCAGCTCGCGGCCGCGCTCGACCGGCAGCGGCTGCTGGCGCGCCTGCAGCTCGGCCAGCAGGTCGGTCTGTGCCACCAGCGCGGCGATCAGGCCGCAGGCGAACACCAGCACCACGTCGACCAAGTTGGCCAGGGGCCCGAGCGGGTCGTCGTCGCCTTCGGCGAAACGGCTAGAGCGCCAGCGCCGGCTCATCGGTCTGCTCCTCGCCCGTCCGGGCCTCGCACCGGTCCAGCAGCTCGTCGTACCAGCGGCGGCGCAGACGCCCCAGGCCGAAGCCGAGCACCCCGGCGAGCAGGCCGAACACCGTGGTATCGAAGGCCACCCGCATGGCCACGCTGAGGATCTGCACATTGCCCTCGCCGAGGGCCGCCAGCCCGGGCCCCAGGGGGATCAGGGTGCCCATCAGGCCGAGCATGGGGCCGATACGGGCGATCAGGTCGGCGCGATCCAGGCGCTTGCGCGCCCGCCGCTCGATCTCCGCCAGCGGCAAGCGCTGCCAGTGGGCCAGGCCGCCGCAGCGCTCGCCGACGGCCACCCCGCAATCCCACACCGCCAGCGCCAGCAGGGCGAACAGGCCGAGGGTGACCGGCTGCAGCAGCCAGCCGACCAGCAGGTGCAGCCAGGTGAATACTTGACTGTCGAACATCTTCAACGTCCTCCCGGGGTATGGGCGCCGCGGCCGCGCCAGACGCCCAGGGCGAGCAGGCCGGCCAGCAGCGCCAGGGCGAACCAGAATGCCTGGTTCAGGGGTTGGGCCTCGCCTTGGCCGGCGCCCGGCTCGGTGGCGGGCTCGGCCTGCGCCGCCTGGATCTCGCTGAGGGTACTCGGCGCCGGCATCGGCGCGGCCTCGACCTGCGCCGCCTGCAGGCGCTGCTGCAGGGCGCTGCGCAGCTCATCCGGCAGCTGCGGCAGCAACCACTGCAGCATCGGGTGGTCCGGCCGGGTGTGGCCGCTGCCGGGCAGGCCGTGCTCGACCACCAGGCGGGCGAACTGCTCGCCGAGCTGCCGCAGCGTGGCCGCGTCGGCCTGCCAGAAGTCCTTGTGGATGGCCACCAGCATGATCGCCAGCATGTTGCTCTTCACGTGCACGTTGGCGCCCTGCTCGAGGAAGGCATCCAGGCCGACTTCGTAGCGGTCGTCGATATACACCGCCTTGACCTCCTCCCAGGCGCTGTCACGGATGATCTCCGGGTTGGTCACCTGCCAGCCCCAGAGGTATTCGAGGAACTCGCTGCCCATGGTCCGCGCGCCGGCGTAGTCGTGCTGCATCAGCGCCTCGATCCAGGCCGGGTTGAGGAAGCGCCCGCGCAGCTCGGCCAGCAGCGCCTGCTGCAGCGGCTCCAGGCGCACCCGCGCCGGGTCGTTGTGCCAGCTGACGAAGTTCTCCGGGGTGCTGCCGGAAACCTGCTCCACCGCCAGGCTCAGGCCGCCCAGGTAATCGAAGGAGTCGTTGTTGTCCAGCAGGCCGTAGAGGTTGCTGGAGCGCCCCAGATAGGTGCGGCGCACCTGCTTGAGGTTGTCGCGGAACACCTCCTGCACCGGCTCGCCCTGGTGGCGCAGGCCGTAGGCGTGGCCGAGGCGCGCGACATAGGCCTGGGCCAGTTCGCCGCGCTGCTGCCAGCTGCCGGAGCGCTCCACCAGGCGGTTGATGCCGGCGCCATAGGCGCCCGGGGCCACGCCGAACAGGCGCAGGGCCGCCAGGCTGCCGGCCTGCTCGGCATCCAGCCCGGCCTCCAGGCGCCGCGCCGCGTCCGCCACCCAATGGGCGGCGACGCGGTTCACCGCCAGGCTCTCGCGGCCGCCCTCGGCCGCCGCGCCGAGCGGCTCCAGGGCCGCGGCCAGGGCCGGGCGCAGCGCCGGGTAGTCGCGGCGGATGGTCTCGGCGCCGCCGTCCAGGGCCAGCAGCACCGCGCGCTCGAGCAGCGCCAGCTGGTCGGCGTAGAGGTCGCGGAACAGCCCGGAGGTGGTGAACAGCAGGTCGCGGCGCTCCTCCCCCGCCGCCAGCGGCCGGCGCCGGATGCCCTGGACGATGCCGCGGCCGTTCCACTGCGGCTCGACGCCGAGCAGCTCGAGGCCGAAGGCGATCATCGCGCCCTCGTCGCGCACCGTGTCCGAGGCCCAGAGGATCACCGCCTCGCGGCCCTCGGCGGCGAGCGGCCGCTGCCGCGCCTGCCGCGCCATCTCGCGGCCGATGCCCCAGCCGATGCGGCTGGGCAGCAGGCTGCTGTCCAGGGCATGGAAGTTGCGCCCGGTGGGCAGCGCCTGCGGTGTGCGGATCGGGTCGTTGCCCTTGCCGGGGGCGACGAAGCCCCCGTCCAGGGCCCTCAGCAGCGCCGCCATCTCGGCCGCCGGCGAGTCGATCAGCGCCTGGCGGTGTCCCGTCCCGGCGGTGCCCATGGAGGTCAGCAGGGTGTCCACCGCCTCGGGCCGCCAGGGCTTGCCGAACACGTGCAGGCCCATGGGCATGAAGCGTTCCTGGATGTTGGTCAGGTAATGGCCGACCTCGTGCACCAGCAGGTCGTCGTCGACCTGCTCGAAGTCGATGCCGCGGGTGGCCAGCACCTCGGCCATGGATTCGCGCAGCTCCGGCTCCAGGCCGGCGCTGCCGACCAGGCGCTTGATCTCGGCGATGCTGGCGTGCCGCGCCGGCCCCTCGCCCTGCCCGGCGCCGGCCTCGAAGCTCTCGATCAGCTGGCGCAGCTTGAGCAGGTCGTCGTACAGCGGCGTGGCCAGCAGCGGCGGGGTCAGGTGGTCGATCATCACCGCCAGGCCGCGGCGCTTGGCCTGGATGCCCTCGCCGACCCCGTCGACTATGTAGGGGTAGATGCTCGGCAGGTCGCCGAGGACCTGGGTCGGATAGTCCTCGTCGCTCAGGCCGACCCGCCGCCGCGGCAGGAACTCGTAGGTGGAGTGGCGGCCCAGGTGGATCAGCGCGTCGGCGCGGAAGCCCTCGCGCAGCCAGTGGTAGAAGGCCAGGTACTGGTGCGGCGGCGGGAACACCAGGTTGGCGTGCAGCAGCTCCTCGTCCACCTCCCAGCCGCGCGGCGGCTGCGGGCCGACGAACACCTTGCCGAAGCGCAGCCCCGGCAGCAGCAGGCGGCCGTCGTGGACCATCACATAGCCGGGGCCTTCGCCCCAGCCGCGCAGGCCCTCGATGCCGGTCGCCGCCAGCGCCGCGATCAGCCCCTCGGCCTGGGCCCAGTCGGCCTGGCTCGGCTGCGCCAGGGCCGCCCGGTACAGCGCCTCGAGCTGCGCCAGCAGGTCCAGGGCGCGGGCCCGCGCCGGGTGCGCGACGCCATCGAGCACGTGGTGCAGCTCGCTGGAGCCGTTGGCCAGGATCTCCCCGGCGATCTGCAGCTGCGAGGCCGCCAGGGCGCGGCGCAGCTGGGCGTGCCAGTAGCCCAGGGGGCCCTGGACCATCTCCGCCTGCAACGCCGCCGGCAGGGTGGCGAACCAGTCGCGGTATTCCTCACCGCCCAGGCTCTGCACCTTGCCGGCCATCTCGGCCAGGGCGTCGCCCTGCTCCGGCAGGTTGACGCCGCGCTCCTGCAGCAGCTCCAGCAGGGCCGCGGGGCTGTCCGGCAGCGGCCCGGTGTCGTAGCCCTCGGCCTGCAGGCGGCGGAGGATGTGCCACAGCGACTGCGGCACGTCGAGGTTGTCCGCGCCGATGTTGTGCCGGCCCGGCGGATGGTTGTAGTAGACGATCGCCAGGCGCTTGTCGGCGTTGGCCGTGCGCTGCAGGTGTCGCCAGCGCTGGATGCGCGCGCTCATCGCGGCGACCTGGCGCGGCAGCGGCTCGCCGATGGCGAAGCGGATGCCGGACAGCGGGTCGAGCTGGCACTCGCGCCAGGCCGCCAGCACCACGGCCTGGCTGGTACCCTGCAGCTCCGGCATGGCCAGCTGGTAATGCACCTTGTCGCGGGCCAGGCCGTCGCTGGACAGCTGCCAGGCCGCCTCGCTGCGGTCCTCCAGGCGCAGGCCCTTGAGCACCGGCACGTTCAGCTCGCCGAACAGCTCGCTGACCTGCTCGCGGTGCTCGCCGCCGCCGATGACGAAGTCCTGCAGGGCGACCACCGCGGCCAACGGCGGATGCTCGCCCTCTTTGAGCCAGCGCACCGCCTGCAGGGAACCCGCCCCCCAGTTGGCGAACAGGCTGACGCAGGCCAGGCCGGCCTCGCCCAGGGCCCGGCACAGCGCATCGTTGAGCGCCTGGTCGCCGGCGCGGTCGGCGCGCCCGTGATCGACGATCGCCACCAGGGCGTCGCCGCGCCAGCGTAACTGCTCGGCCGCACGCAGCTCGCCGTCCTGGTAGAAGCGCAGCGGCGCCCGCGCCTTGGCCGGTGCCACCGCCACCTCGGCGTCCACCCGCGCCGCCAGCCAGGCGAGCAGCCCGGCGATGTTCTCGCTGCCGCCGGCCAGCCAGTAGCTGCGCGCACTCAGCCAGTCGGCCTGGCGCGGGTGCGCGCGCTGCTGCTCCTGCAGCCAGGGCGCCAGCGCCCCGCCCGGCTTGAGCGCGCCCAGGCGCTCGGCCTCCCTCGCGGGAGGCGAACAGCGGCCGGCCGGCGGCGCGGCTGAGCTGCACCAGGCCATGGTCGCTGTGCAGGACGAACAGCTCGGCGACCGCCGCCCGGCCGAGCAGGGGGCGCAGGCGCTCCACCTCGGCACCGAAGATGCCGGCGCCGAACAGCACCTGGCCCGCATCCAGCCACTGCGCCAGGGCGGCATCGTCCAGCTCGGCCAGCTGCTCGGGGGTGCGCGCGCTGACCCGCTGGCCGGGATGCAGGCGCTGGAACTGGGCCACCGCCGCGGCGAACTCGGCGGCGCTGTAGGCGGAGACGATGGCGTTGATCTGCGCCGCGCCGGCCAGCGGCGCGCTCAGCAGCAGGCACGCGGCCAAGGCCAGGCGCCTGCTCAGGGAAAGGGCGCGCGTCAGGAAGGACGCAGGCCGTGGAAGGGACTCGCTCATGTCGTATTCGCTCCGCCGCACTCACCCGCGCGACTCAGGCCGCAAGAGGCAGGCGGAGGAACGGCGACGCATGAGCCGCGACAAAGGACGCGGACCACCCGCCGGACAACGCCCTCCGCGATGCCGTGGACTGCGACAGGCCGGTCTCCGGGCTTACGAGCGGCGATCCGACTGCTGGATCGCCGGCCAGCGCACCTTCCCATGCCGAGGCACAGTGGTTGCAAAAGCGCTGGTTTGACTCGTCTACCGTTGCGGGGGCAGCGTCGGAGTTGTCGGCCTACCTGGGCCGAACGCACCGACTTCCCTGTTTCACCCCTCGGACGCGCGGCGTCGGGGGCACCTGTTGCAAGGCGCGCAGGGTAGAGACAGGCCGGCGGGGCGTCAATGCATGGGTGCGCCCGATGCCTCCCACAACGGAAGCTAAGCTTCTACCTCCCCTTACTCGTCAGGAACGTTGCGATGAATTATCGAGGCAGTTGCCACTGCGGCCGCATAGCGTTCGAGGTGGAAGGTGAAATCGACAAGGCGATGGCCTGCAATTGCTCGATTTGCCAGCGCAAGGGTTCGCTGATGTGGTTCGTCCCCCGGGACAAACTGTACTTGCTGACCCCGGACCAGGACGCCGCCACCTACAGCTTCAACAAGCACGTGATCCAGCACCGCTTCTGCCCGCGCTGCGGCATCCACCCTTACGGCGAAGGCCGCGACCCCAAGGGCAATGCCGTGGCGGCCATCAATATCCGTTGTCTGGAGGGCATCGACCTGGAGCGCATCCCTGTCGAACGGTTCGACGGGCGGGCGCTTTAGATCGCCATTGGCGCCCTGCACAAGCAAAAAGCCAGGCCGCAAGGGCCTGGCTTTCGACTTGGTGGACCGAAGGAGGATCGAACTCCCGACCTCCGCATTGCGAACGCGGCGCTCTCCCAGCTGAGCTATCGGCCCGTCATGGGATTGAATCTAGCGCCCTGCCGCGCCCCCGACAACTGCCGCCGCGTATTCACCGACGCCGCTCATAGATCATCGGGCAGGGCCGCGGTCCAGATGCGCTTGAGCGGCAGCTCGGACTTGATCGCCTCGTCCAGCTTGTCGTAGTGCAGGAACAGCTGCTCCAGTAGGTCGTCCTGGTTCCACAGGCGCAGGCGGAAGAAGCTGGAGGCCAACTCCTTCTGCACGTTGCTGCGATAACCGCCCCAGGCGACGAACAGGCCCTGGTCGGCGTTGAACTTGCTCATGGCGCCAAGCAACTTGTCCACCGTCGGCCGGTCGATCAGGCCGGTGCCGGACTTCACCTCCACGCAGAGGTTCTGCCCGCCGAAGCCCATCAGGCCGTTGCTGGCCAGGATATCCACGCCGCCGTCGGCGCCTTCCGGGCTCTGCCACACGCTGAAGCCCTGGGCATGCAGGATGGCGGCCACCAGGGTGGTCAGGCGGTGGCCTTTGAAGCGTCGCTCGATCAGGCGGACGATATGGTCCTTACCGGTGCGCTCCAGGTCGGTTTCCGCCTGCTCCAGCGCCACCTCGTCAGAGGCCGTGGCCTCGTCCTTGACCAGTTGCTGCAAGGATTCCGGCTGCCAGCCGTTGGCCGCCATGGCCTTGAGCCGGCCCTCGGCGTTATTGCGCTGGATGCGGCAGATGGTCATAAAGGCGCCGAAGCTGTAGAGCAGGTCCTGGGCGAAGTGCGAACGCGGAATGGCCTCGCCGATCCACTTGACCGCGCGCCAATGGAAGAAGGGATCGGGGCCCTCGGCGGTGAACCGGTAGTCGCCGACTATCTCGCCGATATAGATCACCGGCTGGGTCTTCAGCGGCAGCACCAGCCAGTCGCCGACCTGCATGCGCTGGGCGAAGGGCCAGACCTGGCTGCTCCAGTTCTGCAGGGTCTTGGCCTTGGCCTCCGGGTAGCGCTCGGCCAGGGCCGCCTGCACCTGCTCGCGCTGCTGCAAACTCGCCAGGTTCACATCCAGGCCATCCCAGGTCACATAAACGCGGCGCTCGCCGATAAACCTGTCCTCGAACTCCCCGGCGGAACCCGCTCGCACCAACCACACGGCCATGGCCTTACTCCCTTAATGCGTTAATCGGCCCGTTACGGGCACCTCGATCAGTTCGCCGCAGCCGCCTTGCGCCCGCGCCGCGCCTTGGGCTGCGCCGCCCGCTGGGCGCGGATGCGTTCCAGCAGCACGCTGGCCGGCTCGTCGTTAGGGTCCTGCGGCACCAGCTCGCCACGGAAGGCCTTGGCCAGCAGGCTTTGGGTCAGCAGGTCGATACGCGCCTGGGCGGTCTGGACCTTGCTTTCCAACTGATCGGCGAAGGCGAAGAGTTGTTCGACGCGGCGGACTATTTCGGTTTGTTCGTCAAGTGGAGGCAAGCTAATACCGATCTCGCGAACTTTGTTCAGGTTAAGGTTGGGTTGAGCACCACCAGCTGCTTGCTTACGAATCTCCTCATAGTTCTCCTGCAAGCGAATTTTTACAAACTCCCTTTTAGCAAGACCCTCATTAACCGTAATCGCCGCGCATGCCTGATTGCAGCTTGCAGTGATTTTAAGCTCTGTAACCTGACCTCTGGTTTTTCCTTCGCCATACATCGCCATGAGCAATGTACCAGGCGGAAAAAGTTTAAGCAGACAGTCTTTTACCGCCAATTCAGTCACATACTGATCTGCTTCCGAACAAAATTCCGACCCAGTAACCGCACTGGTAAGCCAAGGGATATTACCCCCATCCCAATACTCTGCCAATTTCCGCCCTGGAGTTTTCCCCGTAGCTACAGAACATACTTCACCAAGGCTGACCTCACGCCATCCAAAGCCTGATGTATCACTATTACCAATCCGTAGATTGGCTTGAGCCTGCGAGCCCCAAATTTCGGCATCGTGATCGGGCGTTGTTGCCGAATTCTGTGCCCGCCATTGCTCCGTCAGACGCCCGGAAACGGCGGCGGCCAGCACGGATTGGCGAAAGCGTTTAAGCAACGCAGGGATGGCGTCGATACGGGCTTTTAGGGTATCGACCTGGGCCAGCAGCTTATCGAGCTTTTGGGCGATGCGGGTTTGCTCGGCTGAAGGAGGGAGCAAGACAACAACCTCCTCTACATCCCCCTTTCTGATCGATGGCACGGTTGTTGAGCGAGAGAGGCTCGAAAAATCTTGTGCTTTCAAAAAATAATAAATAAAACGATCATCAACTCCTGGCTCACCCTTGTAGCCCATCACATTGTTATCCGCCAACCCAGCACGAACAACATACCCCCTTCTGTTCAACTTAAGGGCTTCGCCGATCTTTGCGAACAAGGTCGACCCATGAGGAAAAACAAATCCTTTGAGACTTTCAGCAGTACGCTTAGTCACATAATTTGCAGCAACTTGTAAATTGCCATTCCGTTGCAACACCCCACGCGAAACATCCCCAACCTTGTATACGGGATAATCGCCACTTGTGAGACCTTGCTCTTGGTTAGGAAATCCGATGCCACTCTGAACAATGCCAATTTCCCCTAAAGAAGCTATTCGCCACCCACTCGGCAGCTCACTCATCCCCCTGAGCCTCCACCATCTCCAGCCCCAGCATCTGCGCCAGCAACTGCTTCTGTGCCACCAGCTCATCCCCCGCGCCCAGGGCCTTCATCAGTTCGTCCAGCTCGTGCAGGGCCTCGGTCAGTTCGGCCATGGCCTCGCCGGCCAGCACCTCGGGGGCCAGCAGCTCGCTGGCGTCCAGGCTGCTGGCGTCCTTCAGCCAGCTGATATCCAGGGAGTCGCCGCGTTCGCGGATCTGCTCGCGGCTGAAGCAGCGGAAACGGCTCAACTCGCCGATGCCCTCGACGCTCTCGGCGCGCGGGCCGTTGCCGTTGGGGTCGTCGCCGTAGGCGTCCTGGAAGGCCTTGAGCTGGGCGGCGCCGAAGGGGGTGCGCTTGCCGAAGCTGGGCATATTGCTGCGTAGGTCGTAGACCCAGGTGCGCTGAGTGCAGCCTCGGTCCTGATGCGGGTCGGTGGGGCTGCCCTTCTGGAAGAACAGCACGTTGGTCTTCACCCCCTGGGCGTAGAAGATGCCGGTGGGCAGGCGCAGGAGGGTGTGCAGGTTGCACTTGTCCAGCAGGTCGCGGCGGATGTCGCTGCCCACCCCGGCCTCGAACAGCACGTTGTCCGGCAGCACCACGGCGGCGCGGCCGCCGGGCTTGAGGCCGCGGTAGATGTGCTGGAGGAAGGCCAGTTGCTTGTTGGCGGTGGGCCAGTTCAGGTCGTCGCGGCTCGGCAGGCCGCCGCCCTTGGCGGTGCCGAAGGGCGGGTTGCTGAGGATCAGGTCGGCCGCCGGCAGGTCTTGGCCGTCCTTCGACAGGGCATCGCCGAAGCGCACGCCGGTTTCGCCGTCGGACTGCAGGTTGTGCAGCATCAGGTTCATCAGCGCCAGGCGGTGGGTATCCAGCACCAGCTCGATGCCGTGGAACTGGCGGCGGTAGCGCTGGAACTCCTCGACGCTCAGGCCGCTCAGGTCGGCATGCTCGGCCAGGTAGTGGTTGGCGGCGATGAGGAAGCCGCCGGTGCCGGCGGCCGGGTCCTGGATGGTCTCGAACAGGCGCGGCTTGACGCAGGCGACGATGCAGTCGATCAGCGGCCGTGGGGTGAAGTACTGGCCGGCGCCGGACTTGGTCTCGCCGGCGTTCTTCTCCAGCAGGCCCTCGTAGAGGTCGCCCAGGCCCTCCTTGCGGGCGGAGTACCAGTCCAGTTCGTCGATGGCCTTGACCAGGCTGGTGAGGGTGGCCGGCTTGCGGATAAAGGAGCCGGCACTGGCGAAGATCTGCCGGGTGATGGCGCTGCCCTGGCTGTCCTTGCTGCCGAGGTGGATCAGCAGGGCGCGGTAGAAGTCCAGGTCGGCGCGGGCGGCGGCGGCCTCCAGGTCGTCCCAGCGGTAGCCGTCCGGCAAGTCGCCTTCGCGGCCGGTTTCCTTGGCCATCTTGAGGAACAGCAGGTAGGTCAGCTCGGTGACGTACTGGTGGTAGGTGACGCCGTCGCTGCGCAGCACATGGCAGAGGTTCCAGAGTTTCTGGACGATATCGTGGGTGACTTGGCTCATGGGGCTCTCTACAACTGGGCGGGGCAATAAAGGAACGCGGGCGCGCCCGGACTGGCGCGCCTTATATCACTGTCAGGCGGGCTGTGCCCACACCGCCTCATTCAGCTCGGCCAGCAGTTCCTGCAGCTGGCCGTCGAAGAACCGGTCGATGCGGCGAAAGCCGCCCTCCTCGGCCAGCGGCCCGCTGTCGAGCACTTCGCGGTCGAGCACCACGTTGCGTTTGAGCTGCTTGCCGAGCTTGTCCAGCCATTGCTTCTGCAGGGCGCTGAACTCCGGGTGGCGCTGGCGGATGCGCTCGAGCGCCTGGTCGACCCGGTGCTCGAAGGGCACCAGGGGGTCGCCCAGGGCCGCCTGGCGGATGAAGCCGATGATGCCGGCGGCGATGGACTGGTTGCTGCGCCGCGCCCAGGCGGTACCCAGGGAACGTTCGTCGAAACCGGCCAGGTCGAGGGTCACCGCCAGCTTCTTCAGGTCGGCGCGGGTCAGCTCGCGCGGGCGCTGCAGCACGGCGAGCAGGGCGGGAATCTGGTTGCCGTGCTCCTTGAGGTAGCTGGCGAAACGCTCCAGGTAGTCGCCGGCCTCGCCGAAGAAGGGCGCGACATCCACCACCCGATCCGGGTGCTGGGAGATGGGGATGGCGTCGCGGCTCTTGCCCGACCTGGCGTCGAGCATTTCGCCCAGCCAGGGGTTGTCGCAGAACCACTGGGCGATCTGCGCCAGCGGGGTCTGCTTGAGGAAGGTGCCGAACTGCTCGGGGGTCATGCCGGCACCTTCGCGCAACAGGCCCTGCTGGCGTTCGTCCAGGTGGCGGGCCTTGCGCTGGAACTTGGCGAGGAACTGCTCGCGGATCAATGCCTGGGCCTCTTCGCCCTGCTGCTGGCGCATTTCCTCGCCGAGCTGGCTGAAGCTGATGCTGGGATTGACCACCACCGGGCGCATGCTGGTGTTCTGCAGCATGTCGCTGTAGGTGCCGACGGCGTCGAACACCCGGAACTCTTCCTTGCCGATCGCCTCGCAGCGACGGGTGGCGCGGCCGAGCATCTGCTCGAAGAGAATCCGGCTGTTGACCTTGCGCAGGAACACCAGGTTGCAGATTGCCGGCACGTCGATGCCGGTGGTCAGCAGGTCGACGGTCACCGCGATGGCCGGCAGCCGCTCGTTGCGGTAGTTGCGGATCTGCTGCAGGGGTTTGTCCGACTGGCCGGTGATCTTGCGGATATGGTCGTCGCCGACCTCGCCGGGATAACGCTGGGCCATGGCCTGTTTCAGGCGGTCCACCACCAGGTCGGCGTGCTCGTCGGTGACGCAGAAGATCAGGGTCTTGTCCGGGCCGAAGGGGTTGATGTGCTTGACCAGCTCGGCGCAGACCGCCTCGTTGAACGGCGCGGTGATGACCTTCTTGTTGAACTCGGCGACCTCGAAGGACAACTCGTCGGGGGCGTCGAACAGCTCGATTTCGCGGGTATCCGGGCGGTAGGCCGAGACCTTTTCCCCGGCCCGCCAGTGAATGCCGGCTTCCGACAGCTCGGTCTTGATCAGCAGCGGCGGGTCGTAGTCGACCAGCACGCCGTCCAGCACCGCCTCGCGGTAGCTGTAGAAGTACACCGGATGGCCGAAGATTTCCGAGGTGTGCAGGGCCGGGGTGGCGGTCATGCCGATGCGCACGGCGTCGAAGTGCTCGACCACCTTGCGGTACTTGGAGATGTAGTCCTGCTGGTCGCGGAAGCTGAATTCGGTATCCGACAGTTCGCGGTCGAGCAGGTAGCCGCGGTGGCATTCGTCGATGATCACGCAGTCGTAGGCGTCCACCGGCGGCACCTGGTCCGGCTCGTTGCCGAGAATACGCGCCACCATGCCCTGCACCGTGGCGATATGCACGCAGGTGTCCGGCTCGGCCGTGGCCTCGTCGATTTCCTTGATGCCGAAGGCGTCGGCGAAGGTCAGCAGGCTGTCGACGCGGGTGTCCTTGAAGCTGTTGGCGGCCTGCTCGCCGAGGGCGGCGCGGTCGACCAGGAACAGCACGCGGCGGAAGCGGCGGGTCTTGAGCAGGCGGTAGATCAGGGCGATGCAGGTCTTGGTCTTGCCGGTGCCGGTGGCCATGGCCAGCAGGCAGTAGCGCTTACCCTGACGCAGGTTCTCCTCTACCGCCTCGATGGCCTTGCGCTGGTAGCTGCGCAGATCGAAGCCGAAGTCGAAGGGCATCTGCTGCAGCTCGGTCTCGGCCCTGGGGATGTCCTGTTTGAGCAACTCGCGCAAACCTTCCGGGCTGTACCAGCCGTCCAGGGCACGGCGCAGGTTGCTCGCCAGGCGCAGGTCGCAGAACCAGATGCCGGAGAGGTGTTCGAGCTGCTTGAGGTAAGGCCGGCCGTTGCTGGCGAAGACGAAGGGCGCCTGGAACTCGCCCCAGGGCCCGCCGGGCAACGTGCAGTCTCTGGCGGTCGCGCCGCGGGCGTAGCGCTTGGCCTGGTCGATATCGCCGGACACATTGCGGCTTTCGCGCTTGGCCTCCACCAGGGCCAACAGCTCCAGGCCATGGAACAGCGCATAGTCGGCCGGGCCATTGGCGGTGGGCCACTCGGCGATGGCCTGGTAACAACCGGCTGCGGGGCGCGCGCCCTTGCTGTATCGCAGGTTGACGCTATCGACCTCCCAACCGGCTGCGGCCAGTTGGGCGTCGATCAGCACGCGGGTGGCGGACTCGTCCATCTCGACCTGCGCGGCTGCCTTGAAGGCACGCTGCATATGGGGCATGGCAAAGCCGACGTCGGCGACTCCCTGTGCCTGGAGTTCGGCCAGCTTGGCCTGCAGTTGCTGCTTGCTGGCTTCCTCCTCGGAGGCCAGCAACGCCCAGAGCTGGGCCTCTTCTTCCAGAGCCTGGGCGCGCAGACTCGCCGCGCAAGCCTCGGACTGAGCCGCCGCGAGCTGGGCCTCGAACTGCGCCCTGTGCTCGCGCAAGGTGGCCAGCTCCCGCTGAACCTCCTCGGGGATGACTACCGGGACTTCAGGAATGACGAAAGCCCCCGCGTTAAGGTCCTCGCGACCGAACGTGCGCTGGAACCAGACGCCAAGCTGCGCGGCGAACTTGAGCGCCTGCAGTGCCAGACGCAGGTCATCGGCGAACTGGTGGTTGGCCTGGTTGCCGAGCTTGCGCACCACATGGAACAGATCGAGCACGGCACGCGGCACACCCAGGCGGCCGAGTTGTTGAATCAACTGCAGCTGGGTCTGCTCGGCTTCCACCTTGTAGCGGCCAAAGCGCGCAGCCGTTTCCTGGGCCAGCAGCTCACCGAACTGGCGTGACTTGAGCAAGCTGGTATTGGGGTCGTCCTTGAAATACTGCTCGGCCCGCGAGCCGAGTTTGGCCAGTTCGGGACTGAGGGCAACGAGGTGGGAGAAGTTGGACTGGCGATCCGTCATAACGTCCGTCCTTAACTGGCTACGGCTCCGAAACAGAACCCGTACCATAACCTAGACGCGAACTTTTTTAGAGCCTCAGACAGGGCAGAATGCCAGCGCTTCTGCAAACGAGCCCATTGCTATCAGTCTGAATACGGACTATATCTGGCCCAGACGACACAGTAGACCGCCTCAGGCTCTTGAAGGACCCCTTTCCGCCCCAGGACTGGGCTCCTTTCACCACCAGGAGACAGCCATGAAAGTCCAAACCATCAGTTACCTGAAGCAGCATGCCGCTTCGCTGGACCTGAGCGAGCCTATGGTGATCACCCAGAATGGCGTGCCGACCTACGTGGTCGAGTCTTACGCCGAGCGCAAACGCCGGGATGAAGCCCTAGCACTGATCAAGCTGCTGTCCTTCGCCGAGCGCGATAAGGCCGAAGGCCGCTTGATGTCGGGTGACACCCTGCTGGAACGCTTGAAACAGCGCAGCCCCGCGGCAGAGGGATCGGCAGGAGCCATTCTCGATGAGCAAGACGATTAAGGTCGCCTACGCGACCACCGCCGAAGAAAGCCTGGTTTCACAGATCCATCATTTGACGCCCTACCATGGCGTACAACGCGCACAGACTAAACTGGTCGAGCTGATCAAAACCTTGGAGCAGCGCCTCAAGACCCACCCCCTGGCCGCACCCGTGTGTCAGCAGGCCGCCTTGCTGGGCATCACTCACTACCGCGAACTGAATCTGGATGAGTACCGCATCCTCTATCAGTATGACGAGGCGGCGGGGTTGGTGATGGTCGCGCTCATTCTGCGGCAGCGCCAAAGCATCGAAGAACAGCTCATCAATTACTGCTTGTTGCGCTGACGAAAGCGGCCTTTGCCGCTCGGCCGACCTCAGTGCCGGGGCATGAACCCGTCAGGCTTGCCCGCCAGCCAGGCGACGAAGACGCGCAATCGCTCGTCGCCCAGCAGCGCCTCGCGGCTGTTGTAGGTCAGGGCCAGTTCCTTCTCGCCGAACAGCCGGTGGATCTGGTTGTGGCAGGCCCGGCAGACCCAGAGGGTGGCGGTGATGCGCTCGCTCCTGGCGTAGCGCTTCTGCACGTAGGGCTTGCTGTGCAGGGCCTTGGGAATCAGGTGGTGGCGGGTCAGCGGCGTAGCGCGGGCACAGAGCTCGCAGGCCTCGGGCTGGGGTGGCAGGCGGATCGGCTCGGCCATGGGGCAGTCTGCTCGAGTCGACTCAGCGCTTGCGGCACAGGCTCAGGCCGTCGCCCAATGGCAGCAGCGACAGGTCGATGCGTTCGTCGTCGCGCAGCGCCAGGTTGAGCGCCTGGATGGCGCGGGTGTCGGCGCTGTCCGGGCTGCGTTCCAGCACCCGGCCGCTCCACAGGGTGTTGTCGAACAGGATCAAACCGCCCTGACGCAGCAACCTCAGGGCCTGCTCGAAATAGGCCGGGTAGTTGGCCTTGTCGGCGTCGATGAAGATCAGGTCGATGCTGCCCGCCAGGCCCTCGCCCTCCAGCGCGGCGAGGGTCTCCAGGGCCGGTGCCAGGCGCTGCTCGATGCGCCCGGCCAGACCCGCCTCGCGCCAGTAGCGCTCGGCCACGGCGTTGTAGTCGCCGGGGATGTCGCAGCAGATCAGCCGGCCGTCGTCCGGCAGCGCCGCCGCCATGCACAGGGCGCTGTAGCCGGTGAAGGTGCCGACCTCCACCAGCCGCTTGGCACCGATCAGCTTGACCAGCAGGGCCATGAACTGGCCCTGCTCCGGGGCGATCTGCCACTGGGCATTGGCCAGCCGGGCGGTCTCGGCGCGCAGGCGCGCCTGCAGCGGCGTCTCGCGCAGGGACACATCCAGCAGGTAACGGTAGAGGTCGTCGTCGAGGTTGAGGGTGCGGTTGGTCATGGTCGGGCCCCTTCGCGAATCAGGGATTACGCGCCAGTTCGGCGCTGAACACGCGCTTGGCATCGAGGTAGGTGCGCTGCCAGTAGCTGTTGCTCAGGCTGTCCAGGCGCACGGTGCCGCCGCTGGACGGCGCGTGGACGAAGCGCCCCTCGCCGACATAGATGCCGGCATGGCTGACCTGGCGCCCGCCATTGGTGGCGAAGAACACCAGGTCGCCGCTTTGCAGGGCCTCGCGACTGGCGATGGTCGGCGCGCGCAGGGCACTCAGCTCGCGGGTGGAACGGGGCAGGCGGATGCCGGCGGCGTCGCGGTAGACGTAGCCGATCAGGCCGCTGCAGTCGAAGCCGCCGTCCGGGGTGTTGCCGCCATAGCGGTAGGGCGTGCCGACCAGGCCGAGGGCACGGAACAGCACGTCGTCGGAGCTGCCGTGGGGGCTGCCGGTCGGTATCTGGATACTGCTGGGTGCGGGCGCATGGCCGGCGCAGGCAGCGAGCAACGCGATGAGGAGCAACAGGGCGACGCGGAGCGTGGCGGGCATGTGCGAGGCAATCCTAGGCCTGGTTGCGCCCTACTCTGCCGTCTCGAGGCTTACCGCGCAACCTCGAGGCCGCGCGGGTGCTTCAGGGGTGGCGCTCCAGCGTCTCGCTCGGCGCCATGGCCAGAACGCGCTTGGCCTCGAGGAAACTGCGTTTCCAGTAGCGGTCGTCGAGGCTGTCGACCCGCACCCCGCCGCTGCGGCGGCTGGCGGAATGGATGAACTGGTCATCGCCCAGGTAGATGCCGGCGTGGCTGACGCGACCGCGACCATTGGTGCTGAAGAACACCAGGTCGCCCGGCTCCAGCTCGTCGCGCTCGACCAGCGGCGCGTCGATATTGATCATCTCGCGGGTGGAGCGCGGCAGCTGCAGGCCGGCCTCCTCCTTGAACAGGTAGCCGATGAAACCGCTGCAGTCGAAGCCCGACTTCACCGAGCTGCCGCCGTAGCGGTAGCGGGTGCCGACCAGCGACAGGCCATGGGACAGGATGCTGTCGGCCAGCTGGGGCAGCTCGTAGGGCTGGTCATCGGTGAGCTCGGCGAGCTCCTGCTCCGTCGGTTCGGCATGGGGCGCCCTGGAGGCGAAGGTCGACGACTGGCTGAGTGGGCCGAACACTGCGGATTGCGTCTGCGGAGCCTGGCCGGCGCAGGCGGCGAGCAATAGAACCAGTGCGAGGGGCACGAGGGGTGCGAAGCGTTTGCGCATGGGCACGACCGTGTCGGGAATTCTGATAGGGCCGCGACTATGCCTTCAATAGGGTCTATTTGCAAATTCTATGGGCGCGCACTGTGACCCAGTAGCGCCTGCAGCACATCTAAGGCCCGCCCCTGCAGATGGACGTCGACCAGATCGCTCAGTTCGGTGCGCCCCGGGTTGATCTCCACCGTCAGGCCACCGGCCTGGCGGGTGCGCAGCACCGGCTCGATGATGTAGGGGAAGCTGGCGCTGGTACCGACGCTCAGCACCAGCTCGAAGCCCTTGGCCAGCTCGGCGTAGAGGCAGTCGATGGCCGCCTCCGGGAGCATTTCCTCGAACAGCACCACCGGCGGGCGCAGGATGCCGCCACAGTGCCGGCAGCGCGGCGGCAGAGGCCGGCTCAGGTGCTCGGCCAGTTCGGCATCCTCGGCCGCGCAGGACTGGCAATACAGCGGCGCCAGTTCGCCATGGATCTCGATCAGCCGCTCGACCGGGCTGCCGGCAGCCCGGTGGTAACCGTCGATGTTCTGGGTCAGCAGCCAGCACTGGGGCTTGCGCCGCTGCAGTGCGGCGAGGGCGAAGTGACCGGCATTGGCCCGGGCGCCGAGGCAGGCCTTGCCCAGCTCGGCCAGGTATTTCCAGCACAGCGCCGGGTCGCGCCGCAACATGGGCCCGGACAGCGCCGCCTCGATCGGCAGGCCCTCGTCCGTGTGGCCGTTGTACAGGCCGCCGAGGCCGCGATAGGTGGGCAGCCCGGAGTCGGCGGAGAGCCCGGCGCCGGTGATCACCAGGATGCGCTCGGCCCGGGCGATGGCCGTGGCGACACGCTCGAGCTGCTGTCTCATCTCAGGCGTCCACCCTCTCAGTGGTTGACGGTATGGGCCAGCATCACCGACAGCTGGCACAGCGGCCGGCCGCTCTGGGCCTGCCACTGGTTGAACGCGGCCTGCACCGCGGCCAGGTCCTTCAGGCTGGTGGGTGCCTTGTCGACTATGCCCTGGGCCTTGAGCGCCGCGACCATGTCGTTGGTGGGGATGAAGGTGTCCTTGCCGACCATGCGCAGCAGGCGCGGCGCCGACAAGCCGCCCAACTGACAACCGTGCTTGGCCAGGTACTTCCACAGGCCGACGATGTCGGTCACCGGCCAGTCGGCGATCAGGGCGCCGAAGCTGCCCTTCTCCCGCCGCACGTCCAGCACGAACTGGGCATTGCGCGGCACGCTCTTGAGCTTGCCCAGGTGGCGGATCAGCCGCGCATCCTGCATCAGGCGCTCCAGCCGCTCGCCGCCCAGCAGCACCACCTTCTCCGGGTCGAAGCCGAAGAACACCTCCTCGAAGGCCGGCCATTTGGCGTCCACCAGGCTGTGCTTGAGGCCGGCGCGGAAGATGCGCAGGCTGATCAGCGACAGGTAGCGGTCGTCGCTCAGCGCCCGCAGCTGGTCCGCGCCGGCCGGCTGCGGCAGCATCGCCTCCAGTGCCGCCGCCGAGCCGAAACGGTTCAGGCAGTATTCATTCAGCCATTGATAGTCGCGCATGGGCTGTCCTTGCAGTCGTCCGGGACCGTCAGAGGTTCATCACGTCGAGGAAGCGTGGAGCGGCGCTGTCGTCGATCTTCAGGCTGGCGAAGTCGAACAGGTTGCGGTCGGCCAGCTGCGAGGGCACTACGTTCTGCAGGGCACGGAACATGATCTCGGTGCGCCCCGGGGTCTTGCGCTCCCACTCCTGAAGCATCTCCTTGACCACCTTGCGCTGCAGGTTCTCCTGGGAGCCGCACAGGTTGCAGGGGATGATCGGGAATTCCTTGAGCTTGGCGTAGGCCTCGATGTCGGCCTCGTTGCAGTAGGCCAGCGGGCGGATCACCACGTTGCGCCCGTCGTCGGCGCGCAGCTTCGGCGGCATGGCCTTGAGGGTGCCGCCATGGAACATGTTGAGGAAGAAGGTCTCGAGGATGTCGTCGCGATGGTGCCCCAGGGCCATCTTGGTCGCGCCGATCTCGTCGGCGAAGGTGTACAGGGTGCCGCGGCGCAGGCGCGAACACAGCGAGCAGGTGGTCTTGCCCTCGGGGATCTTCTCCTTGACCACCGAGTAGGTGTCCTTCTCGACGATGTGGTAGGGCACGCCGATGGACTCCAGATAGGCCGGCAGCACGTGCTCGGGGAAGCCCGGCTGCTTCTGGTCCATGTTCACCGCCACCAGTTCGAACCTGATCGGCGCGACCTTCTGCAGGTACAGCAGCACGTCGAGCATGGTGTAGCTGTCCTTGCCGCCAGACAGGCAGACCATGACCTTGTCGCCGTCCTCGATCATGTTGAAGTCGGCGATGGCCTCGCCGGCCTGGCGGCGCAGGCGTTTTTGCAGTTTGTTCTGGTTGACCGAGAGGGTGCCCATGGTGCGCTGGAATCCGGATAGAAGTGCTAGAGCGCGACATTTTACGCAGAAAGGGCCGGGCGCCCCACCCCATTGGCGTCGAAGTGTTAGGCTGAAACCATGAACGACGAACTCGACCCCGACCTAGAACTGGCCGACCAGGTCCTGCAGTTGCTGCATGCGGCGCCAGCCGGAGTCAGCGAATACGAGCTGATCCAGCAGCTGAAAAGCGGCCACTCGACGCACATCCCCAACCTCCCCCTGCTCGACAAGCTGGTGCTGTTTCGCACCCACTTCCTGGTATTCAACGCCCTCTATCGGCTGCGCGAGCGCCTGTGGCAGGAGCAGCGCGCGCACCTGGCGATCAGCCCGCTGTGCGTCCAGCTGCAGCCCTACCGCTGCGGCGGCGCGGCCCTCGCCGAGCACGACCCGCTGCGCGACTACTACCTGGACCTGGGCAACCTGCGCGACACCGACGAGGACGACGTGGAGAAGCTGCTCGCCAGCTTCTGGACGCGCATGCAGGGCGGCGAGGAAAAGCAGGCGGCCCTGGAGCTGTTCGAGCTGCACGACAGCCGCCAGGCCCTCAGCCTCGCCACCATCAAGCACCGCTACCGCCAGCTGGTGAGCCAGCACCACCCCGACCGCGGCGGCAGCACCGAGCGCCTGCAGTCGATCAACAAGGCGATGGAAATACTAGAGCGCTATTACGGCTGATCCTGAGAGATCAATTTGCTCTAAACCCTCACCCCGCGCGACGCCCAGCCCTTGCCTATACTGCGACATACGGTCGCATAGGTTCGGCCTGGCACCCGGTGGCGCTGTTCACGCGCGCCGGGCGCTCCGCTGGGGGGCGATCGCTATAAAAATAGGAGGTGTTCGGCATGATCCATCATGTTTGGGGGCTCTTCACCCATCCTGACCAAGAATGGCAAGAAATCCGTGGCGAGGAAGAAACCATCAGCCACATGTACCTCACCCACATCCTGATCCTCGCGGCGATTCCCGCGATATCCGCATATATCGGCACCACCCAGGTCGGCTGGTCGATCGGCGACCGCGCGCCGGTCATGTTGACCGAGGCCAGCGCATTGCAGATGACCATCATGTCCTACCTGGCGATGCTCGCCGGCGTCGCGGTAATGGGCGCCTTCATCCACTGGATGGCGCGTACCTACGACGCCAGTCCCAACCTGACCCAATGCGTGGTGTTCGCCGCGTACACCGCCACCCCGTTGTTCGTCGGCGGCCTGGCGGCGCTCTATCCGCACCTGTGGCTGGCCATGACCGTGGGTACGGTGGCCATCTGTTACACCGTCTACCTGCTCTACGTGGGCATACCGACCTTCATGAACATCCCCAAGGACGAGGGCTTCATGTTCTCCAGCTCGGTACTGGCGGTGGGGCTGGTGGTACTGGTGGCGATGATCGCCTGCTCGGTGATCCTCTGGGGCTTCGGCGTCGGTCCGGTCTACACCAGCTGAGGCCTGGCGTGCGGCAAGACGAGACCACCTGCGGGTGGTTTCGTCGTTTCAGGGCTGTGGCGGACACCCCACTTGGGCATAATCGCGGCCTCAGCCGAGAAGCCATCGCCATGCCCGAACGCCTCCACGCCCGTGTCGAAGCCTGCTTTCAGCAGGCCGAAGCCTTCTTCAAGCGCCCCTTCGTCCGCCCCCAGGTGAGCTTCAAGCTGCGCGGGCAGAAGGCCGGGGTGGCGCACCTGACGGAGAACAAGCTGCGCTTCAATCCCCAGCTGTACCGGGACAATCAGGACGACTTCCTCAGGCAGACGGTGGCCCACGAGGTGGCCCACCTGATCGCCCATCAGCTGTTCGGCGCGAATATCCAGCCCCATGGCGAGGAATGGCAGCTGATCATGCGCGGGGTCTACGAGTTGGCGCCGCACCGCTGCCACACCTACGAGGTTGAGCGGCGCCCGGTCAGCCGCTTCATCTACCGCTGCGCCTGCCCCCAGGGCGAGTTCCCCTTCTCCGCCCAGCGCCATCGCCTGGTTGCCAAGGGAAGGCGCTATTACTGCCGGCGCTGCAAGGCGACCCTGAGCTTCACCGGCGAACAGCGCCTGGCGTGAATCGGGCCGCGCGAGGGGAGCGCTGATCCACAACGCCGGAGCGCTGCCGGCCTAGGCGAGCAGGCGCTGATAGACCTGCAGGTCGCCGGCGGAGAAGCAGCAGAAGATCACTTCCTCGATCGTGCTGAGTTCTTTCAAGGTCCCGCGCACGGTGCTCAAGGCCGTCCTGGCCGCCAGTTCCACCGGATAGCCGTAGACCCCCGTGCCGATGCTGGGAAAGGCGAGGCGGCGCACACCATGGGCGGCCGCCAGCTCCAGCGAACGCCGATAACAGGACGCCAGCAGCTCCGGCTCGCCGCGCTCGCCCCCCTTCCAGACCGGACCGACGGTATGGATGACGTACTTGGCCGGCAGGCGATAGCCCGGGGTGATCCTGGCCTCGCCCGCAGGACAGCCACCAAGCAGCCGGCAGGCCTGCAACAGCTCGGGGCCGGCGGCGCGATGAATGGCACCATCCACTCCACCGCCACCGAGCAGGGAACTGTTCGCGGCGTTGACTATGGCATCGAGCTGCAAGGTGGTGATATCCGCGCGCATGGCGCTGAGCTTGGCTGGCATGATCCGCATGACCTCCCGAGTCCTCTCCCCCAAGTTTAGCGAGCCGTGCGCCGCCCGTCCGGCCAAGCGCATGACGGCGGATCGACCGCCGTCGCGCCCTGCCCCACCCGGCCTGACGCCCAGGCGACCCGGCCTTTGGCGCGATTTTGGGAGTGCTATACTTTTTTGGGACTGCAGTCAGTGCGCAATCTGTCTCACGGGGGCAACTACCAACTGCAATTTTCAGTCATCGGCTTCTGGATGGAGGGGGTCTGGAGCAACCACGAGGTGGGAGGTGTGTCATGAATCGACACTACTACATCAGTGACGATCTCGACGATCTTGAAACCGTTGAAAGCGAGTTGGAAGCCAACGGCATCAGTACCGAACAAATCCATGTACTCAGCGAAAAGGATGCCGACGTGGAACAGCATCACCTGCACGACGTGCCCTCCTTCATGAAGCAGGATGTCGTGCATTCCGGCGAAATCGGCGCCCTGATCGGCGCGGTGCTGGCCGCCGTGGTCCTGGGCGGCGCCTACCTGCTGGGCTGGACCGCATCGGCGGCGGGCTGGGTGCCCTTCGTCTTCCTGGCCATCGTGCTGTTCGGCTTCTGTACCTGGGAAGGCGGCTTCTTCGGCATACAGGTGCCGAACGCGCATTTCCGCAACTTCCGGCAGAAGCTCAAGGAAGGCAAGCACGTGTTCTTCGTGGATGTCGAACCCGAGCAGGAGTCGGTACTGGACCGGGTCATCCAACACCACCCGTCCCTGAGGGATGCCGGCACCGGCGCGGCCTCACCGCACTGGGTAGTCGCCTGGCAACAGAAGTGGCATCAGTTCAAGCGCACCATCTAGTGTCCTGTCCTGGAAATGCGCTCAAGAACTGGTGAACGAACTTTTCTGGCAGCCGAGGCGCCGCGACGAGTCATGGCAGGGCTATGGCGAGGAGTGGCAACGCCGGATGGCGGGAAAGGGCGCCATCAGACTCGAGCGGTTATTTTCGGGACAGGGCACTAGCCCGCCATTCGCGGGCTCACCCGCCCTGGCCGGCCCGTTGCGGCCGCCAGGGCGTGGTTCTCACTGGCCGAAGAAGAACGCCCGGCTGAGAAAGATGTAGTCCGCCTCGGCGGCCATCAGCCCGACCAGCACCAGCAGACACAAGGGCGGCACCAGGATGGCGTAGACCATGGCCAGGCGCTCCCAGGCCATGTGCATGAAGATCGCGACTATCAACCCCGCCTTGAGCAGCATGAAGACGAGGATCAGCGACCAGCGCAGATAGCCGACGAAATGGAAGTAGTCGACCAGGTAGGACAGGGTACTGAGGACGAACAGCAGCCCCCAGATCTTCAGGTACAGGCCGATCGGATGTTGCTGGCCCTGTGCATGTGCCATCGCCTGGGCTCCTTTGGCATTCACCATAGATAGAAGAACGCGAAGATAAACACCCACACCAGGTCGACGAAGTGCCAGTACAGCCCGGCGATCTCGACGATCTGGTAGTTGCCGGAACGCTCGTAGTCGCCGCGCAACACCTTCAGCGCCACGATGCTCAGGTAGATCACCCCTATCGACACGTGCAGGCCGTGGAAGCCGGTGATCATGAAGAAACTCGCGCCGAACTGCGCCGCCCCCATGGGGTTGCCCCAGGGCCGCACGCCTTCGGCGATCAGCTTGCTCCACTCGAAGGCCTGCATGCCGACGAAGGTCAGGCCGAAGAGGGCCGTGGTCAGCATCAGCGCCGCGGTTTTGACGCGGTCGCGGCGGTAGGCGAAGTTCACCGCCATGGCCATGGTGCCGCTGCTGCTGATCAGCACGAAGGTCATGATGGCGATCAGGATCAGCGGAATCTCGGCCCCGGCGATGGTCAGGGCGAACACCTCGCTGGCGTGGGGCCAGGGCTCGGTGGTGGTGATGCGCACCGCCATGTAGCCGGTCAGGAAGCAGGTGAAGATGAAGGTGTCGCTGAGCAGGAAGATCCACATCATCGCCTTGCCCCAGGACACCTGCTTGAACGCATCCTTGTCCGAGGCCCAATCCCGGGCGACGCCCTGCCAGCCGGGCACTGCGCCCTCGCTCGGGTTCAGGGTGGAAGGATTCGGCTCCCCCGGACCGGCGTTGGCCATGGCGTCACCTCAGGCCGCAGAACGCAGCGATGGCTCGATAGGTTTCCGGCGTGCTGGTCAGCACGGCGAACAGCAGCAACCAGAGGCCCAGCAGGTAGTGCCAGTAGATGGCGCACAGCTCCACGCCGTGTCCCAGGCGGGCCAGGGGAGCGCCGCGCAGCAGTCTGCCCAGGGTCCGCCCCCAGGCGACCAGGCCACCGAGCAGGTGCAACCCGTGCAGGCCGGTCAGCAGGAAGAAGAAGCTGTTGGCCGGGTTACCTGCGACGCCATAGCCCCAGACCACGAACTGGCGCCAGAGCCACAGCTGCCCCAGCAGGAAGGCGATGGCGAATGCCCCGCCCAGGGCAAAGGCCAGGGCCGTCGACGTCGCTCGACCCTGCCTGGCCGCCACCCGCGCCCATTGCAGGGCGATGCTCGCGGCCACCAGCGACGCCGTGTTCAGCCACAGCTGCCTGGGCTGGGCGAGCGGCGCCAGCGGCTCGGTCAGGGGCTGCCAGTCGGCCACCTGCGAGCGCGTGATGAAGGCGATGAGGAACAGCAGGAACAGCGAACTGACCACCACCAGGAACAGGCGCAAGCCGAATCTGACGGTGCGCGCCCGCTGCCCACCGGCGAGAAGCGGCCCATCCGACTGCGGCCCCCAGTTGCCGCCGGGGTCGGCGCCGCCGGCGTCGCGCAGCAAGAGCCGGTTCATGGCTTGCTCTCCACTGGCTGGCTGCTGTCGGCGCGGTGGCGCCAGAGTGCCAGTTCCTCGTCCGACACCGTCTGCGGCACGAAGTCCTGCTCGATGTCCGGCACGCTGTAGTCATAGGCCCAACGGTGCACCACCGGCAGCTTGGCGCCCCAGTTGCCGTGCACCGGCGGGGTGTCCGGCGTCAGCCATTCCAGGCTGGTGGCGCCCCAGGGGTTGGCCCCCGCCGGCTTGCCCCGGAACAGGCTCCAGGCCAGGTTGAACAGGAACAGCAACTGGGCCACGCCGACCGTCAGCGCGGCCACGGTGATGAAGGCGTTGAGGTCCTGGGCCGACTGCGGGATGAACTCGTAGTTCTCGTAGGCGTAGTAGCGCCGCGGCATGCCGAGGAAGCCCAGGTAGTGCATGGGGAAGTAGATGGCGTAGGTGCCGAGGAAGGTGATCCAGAAGTGCAGCTTGCCCAGGCGGTCGTCGAGCAGGCGCCCGGTGATCTTCGGATACCAGTGATAGATGGCGCCGAACACCACCAGGATGGGCGCGACACCCATGACCATGTGGAAGTGGGCGACCACGAAATAGGTGTCCGACAGCGGGATGTCGACTATCACGTTGCCGAGGAACAGGCCGGTCAGGCCGCCGACCACGAAGGTGAGGATGAAGGCCAGGGCGAACAGCATCGGCACCGTCAGGTGGATGTCGCCGCGCCACAGGGTCAGCACCCAGTTGTAGACCTTCAGCGCGGTGGGCACGGCGATGACCAGGGTGGTGGTGGCGAAGAAGAAGCCGAAGTAGGGGTTCATGCCGCTGACGTACATGTGGTGCGCCCAGACCACGAAGCTGAGCACGCCGATGGCCACTATGGCCCAGACCATCATGCGGTAGCCGAAGATGTTCTTGCGCGCGTGGGTGCTGATCAGGTCCGAGACCAGGCCGAAGGCCGGCAGCGCCACTATGTAGACCTCCGGGTGGCCGAAGAACCAGAACAGGTGCTGGAACAGGATGGGGCTGCCGCCCTCGTGCTCCAGCGGCTGGCCGAGGGAGATGATCGCCGGCATGAAGAAGCTGGTGCCCAGCAGTTTGTCGAACAGCATCATCACCGCGCTGACGAACAGCGCCGGGAAGGCCAGCAGGGCGAGGATCGAGGCCATGAAGATGCCCCACACCGACAGCGGCATGCGCAGCAGGGTCATGCCGTGGGTACGCGCCTGCAGCACCGTGGTCACGTAGTTGAGGCCGCCCATGGTGGCGGCGACGATGAAGATGGCCAGGGACACCAGCATCAGCACGATGCCCCACTCGGTGCCCGGCGAGCCCTGGGTGATGGCCTGCGGTGGATAGAGGGTCCAGCCCGCCCCGGTGGGGCCGCCGGGCACGAAGAAGCTGGCCAGCAGCACCAGCACCGAGAGCAGGTAGAACCAGTAGCTGAGCATGTTGACGTAGGGAAACACCATGTCCCGGGCGCCGACCATCAAGGGAATCAGGTAGTTGCCGAAACCACCGAGAAACAGCGCGGTGAGCAGGTAGATGACCATGATCATGCCGTGCATGGTCATGGCCTGGTAATAGGCGCTGGCGTCCATGAACTCGAGGCTGCCGGGGAAGCCGATCTGCATGCGCATCAGCCCGGACAGCACCAGGGCGATGAGGCCGACGAAGATCGCCGTCAGCGCATACTGAATGGCGATCACCTTGTGGTCCTGACTCCAGATGTAGCGGGTCAGGAAGCTGTGCGGCTCGTGCAGCAGCGCGCTTTCCGCTTGCTCCGCATAGGCCATCGGGTCACCCTCCTGGCGAAGATTCGGGGCACTCCGACTGCTGGGGACTACTGGCCCGACTCCGCCTTGCCGGCATCGGCATTGCCGTTCGCCTTGGACTTGATCAGCGCGATCAGCGCCTGCAACTCGTCGTCGCTGGGAGCGTAGGCCGGCATGATCGCGGCATAGCCCCTGACGATCTGGCTGTTGGGATTAAGGATAGACGCTTTTAGGTAGGCCTCATCGACCCGCACCTCGGTACCGTCGGCCAGGGTTTCGGTCGTGCCGTACAGGCCCAGCCAGCCCGGGCCGACGCGAGGGCTGCCGTCGAGGCTGTGGCAGGCCAGGCAGCCGAGGGATTCGGCCAGTTGCTGCCCCTTGCGCAGCAGCTCGCCGCCGTCCGCCCCGGGCTCGGCCGCAGGTGCGGGCGCGTCGCTCAGCGACTTGATCAGGGCGACCAGGGCGTCCAGCTCAGCCTCGTTGAACGAGTAGGCCACCATCACCGGCGGATAGCCCTGAACCAGCTTGGCCTTGGGCTCGAGGATCGACTCCTTCAGATAGGCCTCGTCGACCCGCACGCGGCTGCCGTCGGCCAGCGCTTCCTCGCGGCCGAACAGCCCCTGCCAAGTCGGCCCCAGCCGCGCACTGCCGTCCAGGCTGTGGCAGGCCAGGCAGCCGTGGCTCTCGGCGAGCAGGCGGCCCTGCGCCAGCGTCTCGTCCCGAGTCGGCTTGGCGGCCTGCGCCAGGGTCTGGGCGAAGGTCGGCTGGGCAGCCAGCCACTGCTCGAACGCCGCCTGCGGCTCCACCCGCAGATAGCCGCGCATGTTGTAGTGGCCCACGCCGCAATATTCGGCGCAGAGCACCTCGAACCTGCCGATCTGGGTCGGGGTGAACCAGAAGTACGACACCATGCCCGGCACCATGTCCATCTTGCTGCGGATCTGCGGGACATAGAAGTTGTGCAGCACGTCCTTGGAACGCAGCAGCACCTTGACCGCACGGCCCAGGGGCAGGCGCACCTCGTTGCTGCTGACCAGCACATCGTCCTGTCCGGCCGGATCCTCGGGGTCGACGCCCAGGGGATTGCCGGCATCGATGAAGCGCACATCCGACTTGCCCAGCCTGCCGTCGACCCCGGGAAAGCGGAACGCCCACTGCCACTGCTGGGCGACCACCTCCAGTTCGTAGGCATCCTCGGGCACCCGCACGAAATCGTCGTAGACCACCAGCCCCGGGGCCAGCATGCCGACGATGCCCACACTGGTGACGCCGATCAGCCACCATTCGAGCTTCTTGTTCTCCGGCTCATAGGTCGCCCGCCGCCCCGCACGATGACGGAAACGTATCACCGCCACCGCCATGAACACGGTGACGGCGACGAAGAAGATGCCGGTGATGACCAGGGTGATGAACAGCGTGGTGTCGATCGAGCCCCAGTTGGAAGCAGCCGGGGTCAGTTGCCAGGGGCTGAGCAGATGAAACAGCAGCGAAGCGACGACTATTAGCAGCAAGACAATTGCGATTGCCATGGTCTCTTCATCCTGTCTTCGTGGGCACCTGGCATTGCACGAGCGGCACCGCCCAACGGCGCCGCGCCCTTACTCTCGGCCCTCCCCCCACGGCCCGTGGCCAGCCACGGCACGGCCAGTGGCGAAGTCAGCGCAAGTATAGTGCACGGCCCAAACGCCACCCTCGGCCCCAGCGGGCGACGACCTGGCAATGGCCGCAGGCGGCTCAGGCGACGACGTTGCGGGCCCTGAGTTCGGCGATGCGCTCGGGCGAACAACCCAGTTCCGCCAGCACCTGGTCGGTGTGCGCGCCGAGCGCCGCGCCGACGTGCCTGGGCGCGGGCAGGCCGCCGGAGAACTTCAGCGGACAGGCGATCTGCCGTTGCGCCGGCCTGCCCGCGCGCGGCACTTCGGTCACCAGCTCGCGGGCCTCGAGCTGGGGATGCTCGAGGGCCTCGGCCAGGCCCAGCACCGGCTCGACGCAGGCATCCCGCTCGGCGAACAGGCGGCTCCAGTCCGCCAGGTCGCGCTTCTCGATCTCGATCTCGATCTCGCGCTTGAGCGTCTGCTGCTCCGCGGGGTCGTTCGACAGCCCGCGCTCGGCCAGTTCGGGGCGGCCGATGACGGCGCAGAACTGCCGCATGAACTGCGGCTCCAGGCTGCCGACCGACAGCCAGCGCCCGTCGCGGGTGCGGTAATAGTCGTAGAAGCTGCCGCCGTTGAGCACCTGGCTCTCCATACCCGGCTCGACACCGGCGGCCAGGTAGCCGGCTCCGGCCATGCCGTGCAGGCTGAAGGCGCAGTCGGTCATGCTCACATCCACCTGCTGGCCCTGCCCCGTGACCTGGCGCTGGATCACCGCCGCCAGCAACCCCACCGCCCCGTGCAACGAGCCGCCGGCGAGGTCCGCCAGCTGCACGCCCAGGGGCACGGGTCCGCTGGCGCGCCGGCCGGTGTAGCTGGCCAGGCCGGCCAGGGCCAGGTAGTTGATGTCGTGACCGGCGCGCTCCCGGTAGGGGCCGGTCTGGCCGTAGCCGGTGATCGACACGTAGATCAGCCGCGGATTGATCGCCTTGAGCGCCTCGTAGCCGACCCCCAGCTTGTCCATCACCCCCGGGCGGAACTGTTCCAGGACGATGTCGTATTCGTTCACCAGCTGCTTGACCAGCGCCACCGCCTCGGCCTGCTTGAGGTCCAGGGCGATGCTGCGCTTGTTGCGGTTGAGGTAGGCATGGCTGGCCGAGACGCCGTCGGCGTAGGGCGGCAGCAGCCGCACCAGGTCCATGCGGCTGGGCGACTCGATGCGCAGCACCTCGGCGCCCAGGTCGGCCAGCAGCAGCGAGGCGAACGGCCCCGGTAACAGGGTGGAGAAGTCGAGAATCTTCAGGGAGGACAGCGGGCCTGGCATTTCAGCTCCTCGAGTGGTGAATCGGACGCGGCACGATAGCCTCAGGGTAGGCACGGCCGCCGCGCGCCTCAATGACCCAGGCGCTCAACCCTGGTTGACCCATTCGCTCGGCGACTTGTCCTTCCCGGCCGCGCCCGCCTACCATCGGCGGCCGGAACAGGAGCCCGAGCCATGCGCGAACGCACCATCGCCAGCCATTTCGTCCGCGCCGCCCTGCGCGGCGCCGTGCGCCAGGGCCTGGACTGCACGCCGCTGCTGCGCCAGGCGGGCATTCAGCCGGCGCTGCTCGACGAGCCGCGGGCGCGCATCGCCCCGCAACAGTTCGCCCGCCTGCTGCAGCTGCTCTGGGAACGGCTGGACGACGAGTATCTGGGCTGCGGCCGCCTGCGCAGCAGACGCGGCACCTTCGCCATGATGTGCCACGCGATCATCCACTGCCGCAGCCTGGGCAAGGCCCTGGCGCGCGGCGCGCTGTTCTACGGGCTGTTCCCCGGGGCGCCGAGCATCCGCCTCAGCCGCGAGGGCGATTGGGTCCGCCTGAGCATCGAAGACGCCCACCTGTGGGACCCGGACCATTTCCTGCTGGAGTGCCTGCTGGTGATCTGGCACCGCCTCGGCAGCTGGCTGATCGGCCAGCGTATCCGCCTGGAGGAAGTCAGCTTCGCCTACACCGCACCGGCCCATGTCGGCGAGTACGAACTGCTGTTCCCCGGCCGCCGCCGCTTCGATGCCGCCAGCAGCGGCCTGCTGTTCCATGCCCGCTACCTGGCGATGCCGCTGCTGCAGGACGAACGCACGCTCAAGCAGTTTCTCCAGCACTCGCCGGCCGACCTGCTGGCCCGTCCCGATGGCGGCGACAGCCTGGGCGGGCAGATCCGCCGCCTGCTCGGCCGCGATTGCGCCCGCTGGGCCGACCTGGACGCCATCGCCCGCCAGCTGCACATGAGCCCGCAGACCCTGCGCCGCCACCTGCGCGAGGAAGGCGCCAGCTTCCAGGAGCTCAAGGACCAGCTGCGCCGCGACCTGGCGATCTACCAGCTGGGCCGCGCCGAGCTGTCGATCCAGCAGATCGCCGAGCAGCTCGGCTTCTCCGAGCCCTCGGCCTTTCACCGCGCGTTCAAGAAGTGGACCGGGCTGACCCCCGGCGCCTACCGCGCCCAGGAGCACTAGGCGCAGGCGCCCCCGTCACAGGCGCCGGGCGCACCAGGCGGCCAGCAGGAACAGGCTGGTCAGCACCGCCAGCAGGGGCAGCCAGCCGGCGTGTTCCCAGACGAAGCCGGCGCCGTAGCCGACCAGGCTGGAACCCAGGTAGTAGGCGCCCAGGTACAGCGCCGAGGCCTGGGCCTTGGCGCTCCGGGCGCGCTGGCCGACCTGGCCGCTGGCCACCGCATGGGCGGCGAAGAAGCCCAGGGTGAACAGCGCCAGGCCGGTCACCAGTGCCAGCAGCCAGGCGGTGGCGCACAGGGCCACGCCGAGCAGCATGATGCCGATAGCGCCCTGCAGCACCTGGCGGGCGCCGAAGCGCGGCACCAGGCGTCCGGCCCAGCCGGCGCTGAAGATCCCCAGCAGATACACGCCGAACAGCAGGCCGATGGCGCTCGGCGACAGGTCGAACGGCGCCGCCGCCAGGCGAAAACCGATGTAGTTGAACAGCGCGACGAAACCGCCCATCAGCAGGAACGCCAGCAGGAACAGGCCGCGCAGCTCCGGGTTGCGCAGGTGCCGGGCGAAGTTGCCCAGCAGCCCGCGCAGCGACAGCGGGTGGGCCTGGAAATGCCGGGAAGGCGGCAGCAGCCAGAGGAACAGCGCCAGGGCCAGCAGCCCCAGCCCGGCGATGCCGCCCAGCGCCAGCTGCCAGCCACCGAGGTCGCTGAGCACCCCGGCCAGCAGACGCCCGAGCAGGCCGCCCAGGGCGGTGCCACCGATATACAGGCCCATCGCCGCCGGCAACGCCTCCGGGTCGAACTCCTCGCCGACATAGGCCATGGCCAGGGCCGGCAAGCCGCTCAGCGCCAGGCCCAGCAACGCCCGCAGCAGCAACAGGTAGTCCCAGCTCTCGACCAGGGCGCAGCCGATGCCCAGCACGCTGGCCAGGGCCAGGGCGGCGGCCATCACCGGCTTGCGTCCCCAGCTCTCGGCCAGGGCCCCGGACACCAGCAGGCATACCGCCAGGCTCAGGGTCGCCAGGGACAGGGCCAGGCTGCTGGCCGCCGCCGACACCGAGAACTCGGCGGCCAGCTGCGGCAGCAACGGCTGCACGCAGTAGAGCATGGCGAAGGTGGCGAAGCCGGCGCAGAACAGCGCCAGGGTGGCGCGCCGATAGGCGCCGGTACCGCGCTGCAGGTGCGCGCTGACAGGAGAGGTAGACATCGAAAGGGCTCACAAGACCGGCCACCAGCAGGCCGCCGGCAAAGCCTAGCACGGACGCTCGCTCGCACGCTGGGCGAGCTCACCGCCATGGCTCTAGAACGCGGCCGCTGGCCCGACGCGAAGGGGCAACTGGTGCCACCGCCGAGCCCCTGCCTATGGCAGTATTGACGCCCGGCAACCTGCTCCGCAGCGCCGCTGGGACAAGGAAGAAGCCGCTTGGAAACCGCCGTATTTCTCGCCGTGATGGCCGCCGCCGCCCTGCATGCCGGCTGGAACGCCCTGCTCAAGATCGGTCTCGACCGCTTTCTCGGCGCCTGCCTGATCCAGATCGCCGCCGGTGCGGTGGCACTCTGCACCCTACCCTTCGTGGCCTTTCCGCAGGCAGCGGCCTGGCCGTGGATCGCCCTCTCGGCCCTGCTGCATATCGGCTACAACAGCTTTCTCGCCCGCGCCTACCAGTATGGCGACCTGGGCCAGGTGTACCCGATCTCCCGCGGCAGCTCGCCGCTGATCGTGGCGCTGCTGTCGGTCACCCTACTGAGCGACAGCCTGCCTGCCGGGCAATGGCTCGGCCTGCTGGCGTTGGTCGCCGGAATCTGGCTGATGGCCCTGCGCGGCGGCCACCTCGCGGCGCGCTTCAATGCGCCGATGCTGTCCAGTGCGCTGCTGACCGCCTGCTTCATCGCCGGCTACACGCTGTCCGACGCGGTCGGTGCCCGCAACAATCAGGACGCGCTGTCCTACTCGATGTGGCTGTTCAGCGTCAGCGGCCTGGTCATGGCCCTGGTGGTCGCGGCGACCCGCGGGCCGCGGGTGTTCCTGCGCCTGGGCCCCCACTGGAAAGGCGGCCTGGCCGGCGGCGCCCTGTCGCTGGCGGCCTACAGCATCGTCATCTGGGCCATGACCCAGGCGCCGGTGGCGCTGGTCTCGGCCCTGCGCGAATCCAGCGTGCTGTTCGCCCTGCTGATCGGCAGCCTGTGGCTCAAGGAGACCCTGCCGCCGATCCGCCTGCTGGCGTGTGGCCTGATCCTCGCCGGCATGCTGGTGATGAAACTGGTCTGAACCGCTCTGCCGCTCGACACTGGCTAGCGGCGCCCCCGACTCGGCCCGCCGATGATCGCCTCGGTCAGCTGACGGAGGCTGGCGGGTCGAGCCACGTTTCTACCCGTTGTTACTGCAGCTCCGCCTCCAGAGGTTCGACGCTGACCGAGAAACTGCGCACGCGCCCCTGCTCCTCGATCTGATGCACCCCTATGCCCGTGACGGTACCCGACGCGCCGAGCGGGAAGCTCCCGGCATCCTCGCCCTTGACCTTGAAGTCGCGGTCCGATTCGCAGTCGCAATCCTCGGCCCCGACGAAGGGTCCTGGGTTGAAGGTGCCATCGTTGTGGAAGTGGGCGAAGCCCGGGTGCGCGTTCTCGACGAACTCGTTCTCGTCGTCGTCAAGTTTCTCCGTATTGTCGAACGCCCGTCCCCTGATGCCGCGCAGCAGCTGATAGTTGTTGTTGAGGCTCAGGTTCCAGGTGATGCGCAGGCCGAAGCTGTCTTCCGCCGCGGCCACCGCCTGCACGAAGCCGATGTCGATGGGCTTGGCGTTGGCGACGTTCAGGGTCAGGTCGAGCGTGCCCTTGTTGCGGCCGGTACCGGCATTGCCGGTGAATACGCAGTTGCTCACCTGGGCGTCGTCGAAGGTCAGCAGCCAGCCGGTATCCCGGTTGGCGTCCGCCAGTTCGCAGGTGCCCGCGCTGGCCGGCCCCGCAAAGAGGCCCGCCCCGGCAATGCCGATGGCCAGTGGCACCGAGTAGATTTTCAACCAATGAGTGAACATGGTGTCCTCCTTTCTCTACACAAAGCCCCAGCCTGTGCGTGTGTTCCCTCCCGAAACGCTGGAAAAGCCGAAAGAGTCGCCCTGCCTCTCTACACCGGAAAGCCAAGGCCGGCACCTCGCCCCGCGCAATCGTGGGTGGCGGCTGCCGGACTGCAGTATAAGGTTCAGACTAAAGTCTGATTGTGCTGGCGTTGCGCAATACTATGCGTCTTCGGGGCAGGGCCGACGTACGGGCCTGCCCATACGAAATTGCGACGGAGTGACGCCCATGCGCTGACGGAACAGGCGGGTGAAGTGCGAGGCGTTGCGAAACCCGGCGGCGCTGGCCGCCTCGCAGATGGTCACGTGGGTATTGCTCAGCAACTCCAGCGCACGCCGGAGTCGGTATTGGCAGAGGTACTCGCGGAAGGTCAGGCCGTGGACGCGCTTGAAGCTGCGACTGAGCTCCCAGACGCTCATGCGACAGCATTGCGCGACATCCTCGAGGCGCAATACCTCGGCGTAGTGGCCCTGCACATAGTTCAGCGCCTCCTCGGCCACGCGCGCGGACCGCCCTGGCACCTCGATGCGCGCCTCGCGGGGAATCAGCGGTGCCGGCATGGCGATCCGCCTGCCGGTGACCAGGTTAGTCGGCAGTACCTGCAACAACTGCCTGATGCGTCGCCACAGCTCCTGCTCGGAAACCGGCTTGACCAGATAGTCCCAGACCCGCGTGCGAAACGCCCACACGGCCAATGCCTCCGAGTGCTGCAGCGTGAGCATCAGAATGGGCAGGGACGGATAGGCCTGCTTGGTGGCGCGCAGCGCCTTCAGGCCACTCAGGTTCGGGTAGTCGTACTCGAAGCAGGCCAACAATGGCGGGTCCCTCTCGATGCCCTGAAGCAGGGACAGGGTTCCGGCCTGATGCTGCAGGCGAAAATGCGCCTTGAGCTCCCCGACCGGGCTGGGCTCCAGGGTGTTGCTGCGCAGATCAGTCCACAGGAGACTGGGCAAACTCATCATTTGCCTCTCATCGTTCCTATCCCGCCCTCGCACAGCGGCAGGAACTCGATTTCGACAGGGGCTCGCCGCCATCGCAAAGGCGCGGGCTCATCGCAACTCAGGCAGAGAGTATAGGCGGCGAACTGTCCAGCGTGCCCAGAGCGGGCCGTTCCCGTACGCGTAGCGCTCGCCCGGAGGCTACCTGCCCCCGGAGTTAGCACCGGCCATTCGAAAAAAAACGGGAGCCCAAACGGGCTCCCGTACTCGAGTCTGAGAACAAGGTCGACGCCGGCAGATGCCGACACCGACTACAACCTCACCTGCGCCCCGAAGAAGCGCAGGCGCCAGTCTGGCAAATCTCCGCTGGACTATCCGTAGCGCTTTGTTGCCCCAGTGCAAAGAATTGTAAACGCCCTCTGCGGCTGACAGGCCGGGCACGCCACGGCAGAATGCCGGCATGAACGAAGCCTACCTGCCGTCCTGCTGTACCCCGCTGCGCGAGCACTGGCCGCTGCCCCTGGCGCTGCCCGACGTACAGCTGTTCAGCACGCGCTTCGCCGCCGAGCGCCTGGCGGCCGAGGACTTCGAGCGCTGTGGCATCGCCCCGGTGCCGGGAGTCGCCAAGCGCCAGGCCGAGTACCTCGCCGGCCGCCTGTGTGCCCGCGCAGCCTTGCGCCGCCTGACCGGCGTGGCCCGGGTGCCGGCGGTAGGGGAAGACCGGGCGCCGCAATGGCCGGCCGGCGTGGTCGGCTCCATCACCCACGGCAACGGCTGGGCCGCCGCCCTGGTGGCCCAGCGCAGCGCCTGGCGCGGCCTGGGCCTGGATATCGAACGGCCGCTGCCGGTCGCGCGCGCCGAGCGCCTGGCCGCGGAGATCCTCAGCGCGGACGAGCTGCGCCGCCTGCAGCCGCTGTCCGCCGAGCAGCGCGCCTGGCGCATCAGCCTGACCTTCTCGCTCAAGGAGAGCCTGTTCAAGGCGCTCTACCCCCTGGTGCTGCGCCGCTTCTACTTCCAGGATGCCGAGCTGTTGAGCTGCACCGCGGACGGCCACGCGCGCCTGCGCCTGCTCAGCGACCTGGCCGCCGACTGGCCGGCCGGCAGCGAACTGCAGGGCCAGTTCGCCGAGTGCGAGGGCCAGCTGCTCAGCCTGGTCGGCATCCGCGCCTGAGCCGGCGGGGCGATGCCCCCCAATGCCCGGAGCAAATCCGATAAACTCCGCGCATTGCCGCCAGGAGTGCCCCATGCGCGAAGAATTCAACCAAGGCCTGATCGACTTCCTTAAGGCCTCGCCGACCCCCTTCCATGCCACCGCCGCCCTCGCCCAGCGCCTGCAGGCCGCCGGCTACCGCCATCTCGATGAGCGCGCGCCCTGGCACACCGAAGCCGGCGGCCGCTACTACGTGACCCGCAACGACTCCGCGATCATCGCCTTCAAGCTGGGCCAGCGCCCCCCCGTCGAGGGTGGCCTGCGCCTGGTCGGCGCCCACACCGACAGCCCCTGCCTGCGGGTCAAGCCGCATCCAGAGCTGCAGCGCCAGGGCTTCTTCCAGCTCGGTGTGGAGGTCTACGGCGGCGCGCTGTTCGCCCCCTGGTTCGACCGCGACCTGTCGCTGGCCGGCCGGGTGACCTTCCGCGAGAGCGGCAAGGTGCAGAGCCAGCTGATCGACTTCCAGGCGCCCATCGCGGTGATCCCCAACCTGGCCATCCACCTCAATCGCGAGGCCAACCAGGGCTGGAACATCAACCCGCAGAACGAGCTGCCGCCGATCCTGGCCCAGCTCACCGGCAGCGAAGCGGCGGACTTCCGCGCCCTGCTGGCCGACCAGCTGGCCAGCGAGCACGGCCTGAGCGCCGATGCGGTGCTGGATTACGAACTGAGCTTCTACGACACCCAGGCCGCCGCGGTAATCGGCCTCAATCGCGACTTCATCGCCGGCGCCCGCCTGGACAACCTGCTGTCCTGCTATGCCGGCCTGCAGGCGCTGCTCGCCGCCCCGGACGCGGAGAGCTGCGTGCTGGTGTGCAACGACCATGAGGAAGTCGGCTCCACCTCGGCCTGCGGCGCCGACGGGCCGATGCTCGAGCAGGTGCTGCGCCGCGTGCTGCCGGAGGGCGACGCCTTCGTGCGTTGCATCCAGCGCTCGCTGCTGGTGTCCGCCGACAACGCCCACGCGCTGCATCCCAACTACCCGGACAGGCACGACGAGAACCACGGCCCCAAGCTCAACGCCGGCCCGGTGATCAAGATCAACAGCAACCAGCGCTATGCCACCAACAGCGAGAGCGCCGGGTTCTTCCGCCACCTGTGTCTGGAGAACGAGGTGCCGGTGCAGAGCTTCGTCACCCGCAGCGACATGGGCTGCGGCTCGACCATCGGCCCGCTGACCGCCGGCCAGCTGGGCGTGCGCACCGTGGACATCGGCCTGCCGACCTTCGCCATGCACTCGATCCGCGAGCTGGCCGGCAGCCATGACCTGGCCCACCTGGTCAAGGTGCTGACGGCCTTCTACGCCAGCGCCGAGCTGCCCTGAGCAGGCGGCGCTACTCCGGCACCTCGACGCTCACGTGCAGGGCGTCGTGGCGCCAGAACTCCAGGTCGCAGTCGATCAGCCGGCCGTGCTGGTCGCGGTTGACCCGCACGATGCGCAGCGCCGGGCTGCCCAGCGCCACCCTGAGGGCGGTGGCGGCCTCGTGGTGCAGCGCGGTGGGCATCATGTCGAACCTGACCCGGCCATAGTGGATGCCGTATTCGCGGGCGTACAGCTCGGTCAACGAGCGCGTCAGGTCGAACTCCAGCACACCGGGGAAGTAGAGCGGATTGAGGTAGTGCTCGACATAGAGCACCAGACGCCCGTCGATGCGCCGCGCCCGGCGGATCTGGTACACGCTGGACAGCGCCGGCAACTCCAGTAACTGGCAAATCTCCGCATTGGCCGGCATCAGCCGGGCACTGAGCACCTCGGTGGCCGGCACCCGCCCCTGTTCGCCGACCATGGCGTGGAAGTGGCTACGCACCAAGGGGTTGTAGGTCAGCCGCGGCGGCGACACGAACCAGCCACGGCGCTCCTCGCGGTAGACCAGCCCCTGGGCTTCCAGCTGCCCCAGCGCCTCGCGCAGGGTAATGCGCGTGGTGTCGAACAGTTCGCTCAGCTTGCGTTCGGCCGGCAGCTTGCTGCCCGAGGGCAGCAAGCCATGTTCGATCTGTTCCTCCAGGGCACGGCAGATGGTGGTGACGGCACGCGGCGCTGCTTCGCGCATCAAAGATTCCTCGACATGGACTAGTCCAAGACCGCCAATGGCCCCTCGGACGCTGGGTAAACCCCGGAAAACCTGTTGCAAGTCTAGGCAATCCAGATGACCGCGCCGTGACAGCCGCCTCCACATACCAACGAGCCCCGCGACCAGGCCAGCAAATTCAGGCGCTTGCCCATGGTCTACGCTTCATCTTCGCCGCCCAGGCGAACCGCCGGAATAATCACGCGGGCGCGCCGGACATGAAACTGTCACCTCGGCTCACTAGATTGGCATGGATCCTTCTGATCTAGACCAACACCTTCATCGCAAAGGAGTTTCCTATGAAACAACTGCTGCTGGCTTCACTGATGGGTTCGGCCATCGCCCTGGCCACCCAGGCCATGGCCGCCACTACCGACCTCCAAGCATTGGAACAAGCCGCGCGCGCCGAAGGCGCGGTGAACAGCGTGGGCATGCCCGACAGCTGGGCCAACTGGAAGGACACCTGGGAGGATCTGAACAAGCTGTATGGCCTCAAGCACCTGGACACCGACATGAGCTCGGCCCAGGAAATCGCCAAGTTCGCCGCCGAGAAGGACAACGCCACCGCCGATATCGGCGACGTCGGCGCCGCCTTCGGCCCGATCGCCGTGCAGCAGGGCGTGACCCAACCCTACAAGCCGAGCACCTGGGAGCAGATCCCGGCCTGGGCCAAGGACCAGGACGGCCACTGGATGCTGGCCTATACCGGCTCCATCGCCTTCATCGTCAACAAGAAGCTGGTCAAGGACATTCCCACCTCCTGGGCCGACCTGAAGAACGGTCAGTACAAGGTCGCCATCGGTGACGTCAGCGCCGCCGCCCAGGCGGTCAACGGCGTACTGGCCGCGGCCATCGCCAACGGTGGCGACGAGAAGAACATCCAGCCGGGCCTGGACTTCTTCGCCGGCATCGCCGAGCAGGGCCGCCTGTCGCTGTCCAACCCGACCATCCAGACCCTGGAAAAGGGTGAGGTGGAAGTCGGCGTGGTCTGGGATTTCAACGGCCTGAGCTACCGCGACCAGATCGACCCGAGCCGCTTCGAGGTGCTGATCCCCGCCGATGGCTCGGTGATCTCCGGCTACAGCACCATCATCAACAAGTACGCCAAGCACCCCAACGCCGCCAAGCTGGCGCGCGAGTACATCCTCAGCGACGCCGGGCAGATCAACCTGGCCAAGGGCAACGCCCGGCCGATCCGCGCCGAGTACCTGAGCCTGCCGGCCGAGGTCCAGGCCAAGCTGCTGCCCAACGCCCAGTACGCCAAAGTCCGGCCGATCAAGGACGCCGCCGCCTGGGAGGCCACCTCCAAGGCCCTGCCGCAGCTGTGGCAGGAGCACGTGATCATCAACATGGAGTAAGCCGCGTTCGCCATCCGCACGCGCCGGGGACTGCGCTCCTAGCAGCCCCCCGGCGCGCCGTCAACCGAACGCAATCGGGGTCAATAGCAACGATGAGACACAACGTCATCCTGGTCGTACTGGATGGCCTGAATTACCAGGTCGCCCGCCATGCCCTGGGCCACCTGCAGGCCTACTGCGGCGCCGGCCGCGCCGCGCTGTACCGCCTCGACTGCGAGCTGCCGTCGCTGTCGCGGCCGCTCTACGAATGCATCCTCACCGGCGTGGCGCCGATCGACAGCGGCGTGGTGCACAACGAGGTGGTGCGCCTGTCCAACCAGCGCAGCATCTTCCACTACGCCCGCGACGCCGGCCTGTGCACCGCCGCCGCGGCCTATCACTGGGTCAGCGAGCTGTACAACCGCGCGCCCTTCGTCGCGGCCCGCGACCGCCACACCGAGGCCGCCGAGCTGCCGATCCAGCACGGCCACTTCTACTACGCCGACCACTACCCGGATTCGCACCTGTTCGCCGACGCCGAGAGCCTGCGCCGGCGCCACAGCCCGAATTTCCTTCTGGTGCACCCGATGAACATCGACGATGCCGGCCACAAGCACGGCCTCGACAGCCCGCAGTACCGCAACAGCGCGCGCCGCGCCGACATCCTCCTGGCCGACTACCTGGCAGCCTGGCTCGAGGATGGCTACCAGGTGCTGGTCACCGCCGACCACGGCATGAACAACGACCGCTCGCACAACGGCCTGCTGGCCGAGGAGCGCGAGGTGCCGCTGTTCGTCCTCGGCGAGGCCTTCAGCCTCGATAGCCGGGCGCAACCGAAGCAGACCGAACTGTGCGGCACCGTCTGCGAACTGCTCGGCGTCCCCCATGACAAGCCCGTCTGCCGTGAGCTGCTGAAATGACCGCGCCCCTGGAAAGCACCCCCAAGTCACCCGCCGCCCTGCTACCCGAGCAAGTGACCCAGCCGCGCGCACGCCTGCGCATCCCGGGCAAGTGGCTGGCCCTGCTCTGCCTGCTGCCCTTCGCCCTGTTCTTCTTCGCCTTCCAGATCGCCCCGCTGGTGTGGGTCGCGGTGCACAGCCTGAGCGTCGGCGACGGCTGGGGGCTGGGCAATTTCGAGAAGGTATTCAGCTCCAGGTTCTACCTGCAGGCGATCAAGCACAGCCTGCAGATCGCCTTCTGGTCGAGCCTGATCGGCATCGTCATCGCCATCCTCGGCAGCTACTCGCTGCGCCAGGTGGACTCCAGGCTGCGCGACTTCGTCATCGCCTTCTCCAACATGACCAGCAACTTCTCCGGGGTGCCGCTGGCCTTCGCCTTCATCATCCTGCTGGGCTTCAACGGCGCACTGACCATCCTGCTCAAGCAGATCGGCGTGATCGAGGACTTCAACCTCTATTCCAAGACCGGCCTGATCGTGCTCTACAGCTACTTCCAGATTCCCCTCGGCGTTCTGCTGCTGTACCCGGCCTTCGACGCCCTGCGCGAGGACTGGCGCGAGTCCGCCGCGCTGCTCGGCGCCGGCACCTGGGCCTACTGGCGGCACATCGGCCTGCCGGTGCTGACCCCGGCGCTGCTCGGCACCTTCGTCATCCTCCTGGCCAACGCCCTGGGCGCCTACGCCACCGTGTACTACCTGACCACCGGCAACTTCAACGTGCTGCCGATCCGCATCGCCGGGCTGGTGTCCGGCGATATCTCCCTCGACCCGGACATGGCCAGCGCCCTGGCCATGGTGCTGGTCGGCCTGATGGCGTTGATCACCGTGGCCCATCAGCTGCTGCTCAAGAGGAGCTACCATGCCACCCGTTGAAGCCAAGCCCGGCGCGCTCTACCACCGGGTGATGGTCTGGCTGCTGTTCACGATCCTGCTGCTGCCGCTGGCCGCCACCCTGCTCTACTCGCTGTCCACCAGCTGGGGCGCGACCATCCTGCCGGACGGCCTGACCTTCAAGTGGTACCTGGCGCTGTGGAGCGATGCGCGCTTTCTCGCCGCGTTCGGCCAGTCGCTGCTGGTGTGTTTCGCCGCCCTGCTGCTGGCGGTGCTGCTGATCCTGCCGCTGCTGTTCGTGGTGCACTACCACTTCCCCAGGCTGGACGCGCTGATGAACATCCTCATCCTGTTGCCCTTCGCCGTGCCGCCGGTGGTGTCCTCGGTGGGCCTGCTGCAGGTCTACGGCTCGGGGCCCCTGGCCATGGTCGGCACGCCGTGGATCCTGATCGGCTGCTACTTCACCATCGCCCTGCCCTTCATGTACCGGGCCATCACCAACAACCTGCAGGCGATCAACCTGCGCGACCTGATGGACGCCGCCCACCTGCTCGGCGCCAGCACCTGGCAGGCGGCCTTCCTGGTGGTGCTGCCGAACCTGCGCAAGGGCCTGATGGTCTCGCTGTTCCTCTCCTTCAGCTTCCTGTTCGGCGAGTTCGTCTTCGCCAACCTGCTGGTCGGCACGCGCTACGAGACCCTGCAGGTGTACCTGAACAACATGCGCAACAGCAGCGGCCACTTCAACAGCGCGCTGGTGATTTCCTACTTCTTCTTCGTGCTGGTGTTCACCTGGGCCGCCAACCGCCTGAACAAGGACAAGACATGAGCTTCCTGAGCATCCAAGGCCTGCATAAGAGTTACGGCCAGACTTCGATCTTCAGCGACATCGACTGCGAAATCGGCCAGGGCGAGTTCGTCACCCTGCTCGGCCCCTCCGGCTGCGGCAAGTCCACCCTGCTGCGCTGCATCGCCGGCCTGACCGGGGTCAACGGCGGGCAGATCCTCCTCGACGGCGAGGACCTGGTGCCGCTGGCGCCGCAGAAACGCGGCATCGGCATGGTGTTCCAGAGCTACGCGCTGTTTCCCAACATGACCGTGCGCGAGAACGTCGCCTTCGGCCTGCGCATGCAGCAGGTCAAGGCGGACGAGAGCAGCCGGCGCGTCGGCGAAGCCCTGGACATGGTCGAGCTGGGCGAGTTCGCCACGCGCTACCCGCAGCAGCTGTCCGGTGGCCAGTGCCAGCGCGTGGCCCTGGCCCGCTCGCTGGTCACCCGCCCGCGCCTGCTGCTGCTCGACGAGCCGCTGTCGGCGCTGGATGCGCGCATCCGCAAGCACCTGCGCGAGCAGATCCGCGGCATCCAGCAGGAACTGGGCCTGACCACCCTCTTCGTCACCCACGACCAGGAGGAGGCGCTGGTGATGAGCGACCGCATCTTCCTGATGAACGCCGGCAGGATCGTCCAGAGCGGCGATGCCGAGACCCTCTACACCGCACCGGTGGACGCCTTCGCCGCCGGTTTCATCGGCAACTACAACCTGCTGGATGCCGAGGCCGCCAGCCGCCTGCTCGGCCGCCCGGTTGGCGGGCGCATCGCCATCCGCCCGGAGGCCATCGCCCTCGGCGCCCAGGGCGAGATCGAGGCCCTGGTGCGCAGCCACAGCCTGCTCGGCAACGTCATCCGCTACCGGGTCGAGGCCCGCGGCGTGGAGCTGCTGGTCGACGTACTGAACCGTTCGGTGGCCGACATGCACCCCAGCGGCCAGCGCCTCGCGCTGCACATCGCGCCCCATGCCATTCACGAGGTGGCCTGATGAGCCTGGCCATCTTCGACCTGGACGACACCCTGATCGACGGCGACTGCGCCAGCCTGTGGAGCGCCGAAATGGCCAGGCTCGGCTGGGTCGACGGCGACAGTTTCCTCGAGCGCGACCGCGAGCTGATGGCGCTCTACGCCGAAGGCCAGCTGGCCATGGAGGACTACATGGCCTTCAGCCTCGCGCCCCTGGTCGGACGCAGCACGGACGAAGTGGCCTACGTCGTCGCGCCCTTCGTCGAGGAGGTAATCGAGCCGCTGCTGTACAGCGACGCCACCCGCTGCCTGGCCCGGCATCGCGCCGCCGGCGACCGCCTCCTGGTCATCTCCGCCTCGGCGCACTTTCTGGTCAGTGCCATCGCCGCCCACCTGGGGATCGACGAGGTGCTGGCGATCGACCTGGAACAGCGGCACGGCTGCTACAGCGGCCGCACCCAGGGCGTGCTGACCTACCGCGAGGGCAAGGTCAGCCGCCTGCAGCATTGGCTGGAGCAGCAGGGCGCAACGCTGGATGGCGCCTACTTCTACTCCGACTCGCGCAACGACCTGCCGCTGCTGCAACGGGTCAGCCGGCCCCACGCGGTCAACCCCGACCCGGTGCTGCGCGCCCATGCCGAGCGGGCCGGCTGGCCCATCCTCAACTGGCGTTAAGGCTTCCTCGGACAAACGCCTGTCTGTAAGGTGGCGCCTTTCAGGCCCAGGCCTGCCCCCCGACCGCGGAGCCCCCCATGCCCCAGCCCGATTCGCAACAGCACCTGGCCGCGCGCCTGGCGATTCTCAATCACCCGGATGCCCAGGACTGCACGGTCTACCGCCCGGACGAAAACGACGCCGATGCCGAGGAGCACGACCTGGGCGACGCCAAGGTCCTCTTCACCGGCGCCTTCCAGGCACCGCAGGACTGGGACGCCGAGCAGCGCGACGAGTACTACGGCGACAGCGCCCCCGAGCTGTTCATGACCGCCGCCCTCGAGTGCGAGGCCAAGCCCGGGTCTGCCGCCCACTTCACCGCCGAGGTCGGCGACTATGTGGCCTGCATGCCGGGCCTGGGCGAGGTGGTGATGTTCTATGTGCACGACTGCCAGGACGGCGAGAACGGCCGCAGCTATGTGCTGCTGCGTGACGACGAGGCGCTGGACTGAGGCCACCGGCAACCACGCCGAGGACGCTCAGAGCGCCTGTGGCGCCTGCGCGAGGGCGGCCCGGAACCACTCGATGACCGGCTGCACCAGGCTGCTGCCGCGGTGCCGGCTGAACAGCAGGTAGCCGTGGTCGCCGCGGACCACCTCGGGGCGCAAGGCGACCAGCTGCCCCTCGGCAACGGCCTGCTGCACCAGCTCGGCCCAGCCCAGGGCCATCCCTTCGCCCTGCAGCACCGCGCCAATCAGCAGCGGATAGTTGTTGAATCTGAAACGGGCGGAACTCTGCACCGGGGCCAGCCCGGCCAGCGTGCACCAACCGCTCCAGTCGAGCCAGCGCGGGTTGTTCTGGTCCATGTGCAGCAGCGGCACCCGCGCCAGCACCGCTTCGTCGATCCGCCCCGTCAGGCCATGCCGCTCGGCGAAAGCCGGACTGCAGATCGGGAACACCACCTCCCGCGCCAGCTGCACCTCGTTCGCCCGGCAGCTGCTGACGGCCCCGAAGCGGATGGCGATGTCCGCCTCGCCCATCTCCAGGGCCGACTCGGAGTCCGCCGGGGCGATCTCGAAGCGGTAGCGGGGAAAGGCCTGCTGCAGGGCGCTCATCCGCGGCAGCAGCCAGGCATGGGCAAAGCCGAAGTTGGCGGCGATCGACAGGCTGGGCGGCACGTCCAGCGCCTCGTCGCGCAGCTTGTCCACGGCCGCGTTGATGCTGGCCAGGGCGCTGGACAGCTCGCCAAAGAGGAAGCGCCCCGGGTCGGTGGGCGACAGCCGATTGCCCGAACGATCGAACAGCACACGGCCGATGCTGTCCTCCAGCGAACGAATGCGCTGCGAGATCACCGGCTGGGTGGTGCCCTGCTCCTGGGCGGCCGCAGTCATGGAGCCCAGACGGAAGGCGGCCTCGAAGGCGATCAGGGCCTTCATGGAGGGTGGATGGTTGCGCTCGGATCCCATAAAACCTGTGCATGCCTTGGCATCAATAATTACCGCTGGCCGGCCCGGCCAGGGCTTGCATATGCTGCGTGGCGAGCCGCATATTAGCGCCCGGCTCATGTCCGCCGGGCCGATGGTTGCACACTTGCACCATGGCGACCAACCGGCGGTCGATGCCCCATAGAATTTGCTGACCCACAACAAGAACAAGGGACAACGTTATGGACCTGGCACATCTTCTCAAGCTGGTATCGGCGCGCCCACGCCCGCTGCGCGAATCCCAAGGCAAGTCGCCGGCCAGCTCCCGGCAGCAACCTGGCAGTTCTTCGCGGCACTCGTTCGCCGGCGAGCGCCGCCAGGGCCTGGAGATACCCACGCAGCGCTGGCTGACACCGCCATTGATCTAGGAAGCCGCCAATGCCCCTGCGCGTAGAGGAGATCGTCGAAAACGGCCTGTGCATCGGCTGCGGCCTGTGCCGCTCGATCGCCGAACCGGGACAGATCGACCTGGTCTTGACGCCGCAGGGACGGGAGCGGCCGCTGGTTCACGGAACCTTGCCCGAGGCCACCCTGACGCGGATCAACGCGGTCTGCCCGGGCACCCGCATCGAGGGCGCACAACCGGCCGAGCACAGCGCCGAGGCCCGGCATGACCTGATCTGGGGCACGGCCGAGCGGCTCGCCATCGGCTATGCCGGCGACCCCCAGGTACGCTTTCGCGCCTCCACCGGCGGCGTGCTGACCGCCCTGGGGCAGTTTCTCCTGAACAGCGGACGGGTGGATTTCATCCTCCACGTCGGCGCCTCGCGCCAGCAGCCGATGCGCAGCGAGCGGCGGCTCAGCTTCGACGCCGCCGCGGTGCTCGAGGGCGCCGGCTCGCGCTACGCTCCGGCCGCCCCGCTGATCGACTTCAGCGAGATTCTCGAGCGCCGCCAGCCCTTCGCCCTGATCGCCAAGCCCTGCGACATCGCCGCGGTGCGCAACCTGGCACGGCTGGACCCGCGGGTGGACGCATACATGAAATACGCGCTGACCCTGGTCTGCGGCGGCGCCTCGGACCTGAGCAAGTCGCAGGAAGTCCTCGCCCAGTTCGGCATCGACGAGGACCAGCTCAGGCTGTTTCGCTACCGCGGCAACGGCAACCCGGGCCCGACCCGGCTGGAGACCAAGGACGGCCAGGCCTTCGAGCTCAGCTACCAGGCGATGTGGCAGAACGAAGACAAATGGATGATCCAGCCACGCTGCAAGATCTGCCCGGATGCCATCGGCGAGAGTGCCGACCTGGCGGCCTCCGATGTCTGGCCCGGAGGTGGCCCCACGGGCGAGGACGAGGGTTTCAACGGCATCATCGTGCGCACCCGGCGCGGCCTCGAGCTCTACCAGGCGGCCCTCGCCGCGGGCGCCATCGCGGTGCAGCCCACGGCCGTGGGCTTTCGCGACTTCGACCTGTTCCAACCGCACCAGGTGCGCAAGAAGCGTGCGGTCTGGGCACGCCTGGCCGGCATGCAGGCGGCCGGCAAGCCCGTTCCCGAGACGCACAACCTGCGGCTGATCGAGTGCGCCCAGCTCAACTCGGTCACCGATAACCTCGGCGAGGCCCGCGGTACCCGCCTGCGCGCGAAGAACGGGCGACTGAGCGAGCCCCGTCCCAGCCCGAACGGCCCCAGCGCGGTCGTCACGCCGCAGCGCCCCTAGCTGTGATCTCTCAGTAGGTTGTTCATCCGGGGCATTCCCGGAATTCTGGAAGTGCGACCAACCTAGCCTTCCAGGAGCCCCGGATGAACCTGCATAAACATGCCCGTCTTACCCCTCGCGGTCGAGCCCTTTTGGTTCGGCGCATCCAGCACGGCTTGCGGGTCGAAGAAGCCGCCCAGGCGGCCGGTGTGAGCGTGCGAACCGCCTACAAATGGTTGCGGCGCTTTCGCGAGGAAGGCGAGGCCGGGTTGATGGATCGTTCATCACGTCCGCAACACTGCCCGCATGCGACACCCGATACCGTGGTCGAGCGTCTGATCGAACATCGGCGATGCCGCAAGACCTATCGGCAGATCGCCAGAGAGCTAGGCTTGGCCGTCAGCACTGTTGCGCGCCGCCTGCGGCGGGCCGGCTTTCATCGACTGGCTGAGCTGGAGCCGGCGCCACCGGTGGTGCGCTACGAGTACCCGACACCCGGAGATCTGCTGCATCTGGATATCAAAAAGCTGGGCCGTTTCTGGCGACCTGGCCATCGGGTCACCGGCGACCGCCAGCAGAACTCCGACGGCGCGGGCTGGGAATTCGTCCACGTGGCCATCGACGATGCCAGCCGCATCGCCTTCAGCAGCCTGCATCCTGACGAGCGTGGTCGCAGTGCTTGCCAAGCCTTGCTCCAGGCGCTGCGCTACTACCGCAGCCTGGGCATTCGTTTCACCCGCATCATGACCGACAACGGCAGCTGCTATCGCTCTCGCACGTTTCGGCGTTTGCTCAGACGATTGGGGCTGCGCCATCTGCGCACCAAACCTTACACGCCACGCACCAACGGCAAGGCCGAGCGCTTCATCCAGACCAGTCTGCGCGAGTGGGCCTATGCCCATAGCTATGAAAGTTCGGCACAGCGAGCACAGCACCTGACGCCCTGGCTACATCACTACAATTGGCACCGGCCACACGCCAGCCTCGGCTACCAGCCACCAATCAGTCGCGTTCCGCTTTCACTGAATAACGTACTGGGTTTACACACCTAGCTAGCGGCTTGGCGGGCCGAGCGCGGCGACCCGCGCAAGGATGATGTCCGATCCCCCAGGCGAGTGCCGGGTGCCAGGCCGACGGGGCTACTGCAGCATCTCCGGCGCACGATAGGCGGCTCAAGCCCCCGGCTTCTTGGTCCGAGTTTGTGCGGCGATCTGGCCATACCAGGTCTCGAGCATTGCGCTACGCTCGCCGGACGCCACCCGCAACAACTCGCTGCGTGCCTGCACCCGCTCGACGCCATGGCGCTCCAGGTAACTCAGCAACTCATCGAACAACCGCCGCCGGCTCCGCCCAGCCGCCGAGTCATCGCGCCGCGAGGCGCAATTCACCAACAAGGTGGAGCCGCACACACAGTTACGAAAGACTTCGACCTGGGGCCCCTCTTCTTCGTCTTCGACCGCCTTAAGGCCGGTGATACCGGAACGGACCGCCAGGGTCTGGCGGAAGTAGTCGGCCTCGCTGGCAAATACCCGGCCACAGGTGCGGCAGCGCTTGGGGAAGTCGTCGAGGCACAGCGCCTTGAGTCCGGCGAACCAATCGTCAGCAGATGAAATGCCTGACATCTGTAATCCCTCGCCCGGGTGCGGGCCGATAGGCACGATCACAAGCGAGGCCGATGCGGGAATCCGCTCGGCTCGCAGAATCACAGGATAGGCGAATCCTGGGCGGGGGGTTCTCTACAGCCGCTCGCGGCGCAGTCTGGCCAGCTCCCGGGCCAGGGCATCCAGTTCGGCGCTCTGCCCCTGGGGCAGCTGGCGCAGGACCGCCTGGCTGAGGCGCATCTGACGGATGAAGCGTCGGCACTTGCGGCACATGGCCAGGTGCGCGCGGATGGACAGGCGCAGGCGCAGACTCAGCTGGCGATCCAGGAAATCGCTAGAGTTCGCCACCAGTTCCTTGCACGTCAGCATTGGCCGGTCTCCTCGAAATGTTCCAGGGTGGCGAACACCTTCAACCGTGCCCTATGCAGCAACACCCGCACATTGGAGAGGGTTATCTCCAAAAGATTACAGATTTCCTCCAGCTCCAGGCCCTGGCGCTCGCGCAGCAGCAGCACGCTGCCTTGCAGCTCGGACAGGCTGGTCAGGGTCTTTTCCAGGCAGTCGCGCAGCTCGCTCTCGGCCAGCAGCGCCTCCGGGCTGTCCTGGTGCCAGGCATGCGGCTCCAGCAGCCAGTGGCCGCTCTCCGCGAAGCGCTCCTCGCCGAGCGAGCCGTGGGGGCCCGGCAGGTCATCGAGCAGGACTTCGCGGCGGTTGTGCTTGAGGCGGGTCTTGGCGGCGTTGGCGGTGATGGTCAGCAGCCAGGTCTTCAGGCTGGAGCGGCCCTGGAAGCCATCCAGGCTGCGAACCACCGCCAGCCAGGCGTCCTGCACCACCTCGTCGGCATTGCGACTGCCGACTATGGCGAAGGCCACCGCCCGCATCGCCCCCTGATAGGTGCCGACCAGCTCGCGGAATGCCTGTTGCTCGCCGGCCAGCAGGCGGGCGAGCAATGCGTTATCGGCCGAGTAATCCATCAGCGCTTACGCAGGATCACGCTGCCGATCGAGTAACCGGCGCCGAAGGAGCTGAGCACGCCCAGGGCACCGCTGGGCAGGTCGTCCTGGTGCTTGTGCAGGGCGATCACCGAGCCGGCGGAACTGGTGTTGGCGTAGGTGTCGAGGATCACCGGCGCCTCGTGCGGCTCGGCGTCGCGGCCAAGCAGCTTGCGGGCGATCAGCAGGTTCATGTTGAGGTTGGCCTGGTGCAGCCAGAAGCGCTTGACCTGAGCGACGTCCAGGCCGTTCTCGGCGAGGTGCGCGGCGATCAGCTCGGCGACCATCGGGCAGACCTCCTTGAACACCTTGCGCCCTTCCTGGACGAACAGCTTGTCGCGGGCCCCCACGCCCTCCTCCGCACAGCGGTTGAGGAAGCCGAAGTTGTTGCGGATGTTGTTGCTGAACTGGGTCAGCAGCTTGGTGCCGACGATTTCGAACTGATGCGCCGAGGTCGCCAGGTCGGCACGCTCGACCACCACCGCGGTGCAGGCATCGCCGAAGATGAAGTGGCTGTCGCGATCGCGGAAGTTCAGGTGGCCGGTACAGATTTCCGGGTTGACCAGCAGCACCGCCCGGGCCTGGCCGAGCTGCACGCTGTTGGCCGCGGCCTGGATGCCGAAGGTGGCCGAGCTGCAGGCCACGTTCATGTCGTAGCCGAAGCCCTGGATGCCGAGGGCCGCCTGCACCTCGATGGCCACCGCCGGGTAGGCGCGCTGCAGGTTGGAACAGGCCACTATCACCCCGTCGATGTCCGCCGCGGTCTTGCCGGCGCGGGCCAGGGCCTGCTCGGCGGCGGCCACCGCCATCTCGCAGAGGATGCCCCACTGCTCGTTCGAGCGCTCGGGAATCCGCGGCAGCATGCGCTGCGGATCGAGGATGCCGGCCTTGTCGACGACGAAGCGGCTCTTGATGCCCGAGGCCTTCTCGATGAAGGCGCTGCTCGACTCGGCCAGCGCCTCGACCTCGCCACGGCCGATCGCCTCGGCATGCTCGGCGTTGAACTGCTGCACATAGGCATTGAAGGACGCCACCAGCTCGTCGTTGGAGATGCTGTTGGCCGGGGTGTACAGGCCGGTACCGCTGATGACGACGTTATGCACGGTCATTCCTCTCGTTCTCTGCCGCACGCGGCGGCCGGTTATGCAGAAGCCCGAGGCCGGGGCCGCAGGCACAGACTCTGGAGGGCGGCAGACACCGGCACCGGGCGGGACCTGCCCCCACTTGCAAGGCGCAGAGTGTGCCACAGGCGGAACGCGTTCGTCCGCAGATCAAACAAGCGACCGAATCGAATCCGCACGGCGTCACACCAGCGCGGGCGGCCCGGATCGCGGCCCCGCGCTATCGGGGATCGGCCCTGCCGCCCGCATCCCAGAGCGGCCGGACGCATTTCGACTTGCACAGAGCACATCGGCCGGGAATGATGCCCTGGCAATGGCGGCAAACCTGCTTAAATTGCAGGCAGCGCTGCGGCGAACCGTCGATCGGAGTTCCAGCCCCCATGCAGTCCCCAGCTTTGTCCGCGGTGCCCCTGGCGTCGAAGATCCTCCTGCTGGCCCTGGCCTATGCCGTCGCCGGCCGCCTGGCGTTGATGCTGGCCATCGCCCCCGGCTTCGTCAGCGCCGTCTTCCCCCCCGTGGGCATCGCCCTGGCCGCCGTGCTGATCTGGGGCTACCCGATGCTCGCCGGGGTGTTCCTCGGCTCGACCCTGCTCAACCTCAGTATCGGTTTCAGCAGTCTCGACCAGCTGAGCCGGCACGACCTGGCGCTCGCCTCCGGCATCGCCCTGGGCACCTCATTGAGCACCCTGCTGGGCAGTTGGCTGATCCGCCGCCTGGTCGGTTTTCCGACGCCGCTCACCAGCGAGCGCAGCATCTTCCTGCTGCTGTTTCTGGGCGGCCCCCTGGCCTGCCTGATCAGCGCCAGCGTCGGCACCGGCGCGCTCTACCTCAACCAGATCGTCGACGCCGCCGACGTCTCGTTCAGCTGGTGGACCTGGTGGGTGGGCGACAGCATCGGCGTGCTGATCGCCACGCCGCTGATGTTCATCCTGTTCGCCGAACCCCGGCCCTTGTGGCGTAGCCGCGCCGGCAGCGTCGGCCTGCCGCTGCTGATCAGCTGCGCCATCATGGTGCTGGTCTTCGTTCGCGCCAGCGAGGCCGAGCAGCACAACCTGCGCCAGCGCTTTCACGAGCAGGCGAAGATGATGAGCGCCACGCTCAAGTTCCGCTTCGAGCTCTACGGCAAGGCGGCGCATTCCATCGAGCGCCTGTTCGTCGCCTCGGAACGGGTGACGCGGGAGGACTTCGCACGCTTCGTCGCCAATCTGCCGAGCGCCTATCCGGGCATCACCGCGGTGAGCTGGGACCCGCTGATTCGCGCCGAGCAGCGCGCGGCCTTTGAAGCGCAGGTGGCCGCCGAGGGCTTCGCGAGCTTTCGCATCTACGAACACAGTGCCTTGGGCGAACCGATCGCGGCGCAGCAGCGCGACCTCTATGTCCCGGTGACCTACGTCGAGCCGCTCGCCGCCAACGCCAAGGCGCTGGGCTTCGACGTGGCCTCCAAGCCCCTGCGGCGCCAAGCCCTGGAGCAGGCCCGCGACAGCGCCGAGACCGTGATGACCGCGCCCATCACCCTCGCCCAGGACAACGAGGCGCCGCAACCCAGCGTGCTGCTGCTGCACGCGGTCTATGCCGGCGAACGCCCCCAGGACCTCGAGCAGCGCCGCCGCCAGCTGCGCGGCTACGCCGTGGCGGTGCTGCGCCTGACCGACCTGATTGAGAATGCGCTCAAGGCCTACCCGGCCGACAGCTACAGCCTGCAGCTGGAGGACGTCAGCGAAACCGAGCCGCAGCAACTCTACGGCCAGCCCGAGGATAACCTGCCGCCCTATGCCGCGGAGCTGGTCTGGCAGGAAAAACTCACGATTGGCGGCCGCACGCTGCAACTGGCCATCTCGCCGACCCAGGCCTTCCTGCAACGCAACCATGGCCTGCAACCCTGGGCCGTGCTCGCCGGCGGCCTGCTGCTGTGCAGCCTGCTCGGCGGCTACCTGCTGACCATCACCGGCCGCGCCGATCAGGTGCGCCACCAGGTGCACCGACGCACCCTGGAGCTCAGTGCCATCCTGGAGAATGCCGCCGAGGGCATCCTGATCTTCGATGAGCGCGGTCTGATCGAACGCGCCAACCCGGCCAGCAGCCAGCTGTTCGGCTACGCCAGCGCCGCACTACTCGGACGCCGCATCGGCAGCCTGATCCCGCATCTGCACCCCTGCAGCAGCGCCATGCTCGACAAGCAGCTGCGCACGCCACTGGAGGTCGGCGGCACCCATGCCCAGGGCCATGAGCTGGAACTGGAAATCAGCCTGAGCAGCTACGAGCTGCCGGGGCGCCACCTGTATATCTGCATGCTGCGCGACATCAGCGCGCGCAAGCAGGTCGAGCGCCTGAAGAGCGAGTTCGTCGCCACCGTCAGCCATGAGCTGCGCACCCCGCTCACCTCGATCAAGGGCTCGCTGGGCCTGCTCAGCGCCGGCGCGGTCGGCCCGCTCAGCGAACAGGCCCACGGCCTGGTGAGCATTGCCCAGAGCAACTCGGAGCGCCTGGTCAATCTGGTCAACGACATCCTCGACGTCGAGAAGCTCGAGTCCGGCCACAGCCGCCTCCAGCTCAGCCGCACCGACCTGCGCCCCGTGCTGCGCGAGGCGCTGGCCCACAACCAGGGTTACGCGGACGGCTACCAGGTCAGCCTCAGCCTCGACGACAGCGCCCTGCCCGAGCAGGTACCGGTGCGGATCGACGGCCTGCGCCTGCAACAGGTGCTGAGCAACCTGATCGCCAACGCGGTGAAGTTCTCCGAGCCCCGGAGCCGGGTCGAGATCTCCGCCCGGGTCGTCGACAGCCAGGTCAGGGTCCAGGTGCTCGACCACGGCGCCGGCATCGCCGAGGAGTTCCGCGAGCGCATCTTCCAGAAGTTCGCCCAGGCCGACGGCTCCGACAGCCGCCGCCGCGGCGGCACCGGCCTGGGCCTGAACATCTGCAAGACCCTGATCGAGCGCATGCACGGGCAGATCGGCTACGACAGCGTGGTCGGCCAGGGCAGCACCTTCTACTTCAGCCTGCCGTTGGCGGACGGCTGATCCGTCGACTCGCCGCGGCCAGTCCTCACCCGTCCGGGCGATGGCTGGCAGCGGCGCCCTCGCTATGCTCGAACGCCCCCGCATAACAACAACTAGAGGGTTCGTTCCATGCGCCAGCTCATGCTGTTTTTCATCTTGACACTCACCTCCCTGGCCGAGGCCGCCACCGGCGTGTTCCCCGACAGCACCTTCAATAACCTGGACCACGGCCTGTACTGGTTCGGCTACGGCGACAGCTGGCAGAAGGCCCAGCCGGGCTACAGCAACGCCTACTACAGCCCGGGCAAGCCGACCGTGATCTACATCCACGGCTGGCAGAACGGCTCCAGCGTCAGCAAGAACCGCGAGACCTTCAACCGCCTGGACGCCGGCGGGCCGAACCTGGACCTGGCCCACGCCTGGCTGGCGGCCGGCTACAACGTCGGCATCCTCTACTGGAACCAGTTCGCCGACGAGGGCGAGGTCAAGGACGCCGAGGCGAAGATCTGGACCGCCACGGGGCCGCGCGCCATGCGCTGGCGCAACGCCAGCGGCGTCTACAGCAATGGCCCCTCCCAATCGGTCGGCGACCTGCTGTTCCAGAGCTACAAGGACAACCTGGCCGGCTACAGCGGCAACAACATCCGCCTGCTCGGCCACTCCCTGGGTAACCAGCTGGCCATCGTCCTGACCAAGAAGATCAGCGACGCGGTCAGCGCCGGCACCGTCAACAGCAAGCTGTTGCCCAAGCGCGTGGCCCTGCTCGACCCCTTCTACTCCAACCAGGGCAAGAGCTACCTGGGCAACAAGTGGACCGGCGAGGTGTGCCGCAGCTACGTCAGCGAGCTGAAGAGCAAGGGCGTGATCTTCGAGGCCTACCGCACCTCGGCGGTCACCAGCAGCCTCTTCGTCGGCGACAACAACAGCGGGCTGATGAACATGACCGCCTTCAGCGAAGTCAAGACCGGCTACTTCAACAGCACCCAGCAGACCCAGAAGCACAACGCCGCGGTCTGGCACTACCTCTGGTCGTTCGCCTCCAACCCGCCGCCGATCACCGGCAGCAGCCACCAGGCCGCCTCGGCCAGCACCTCCGACAGCCGCATCACCAGCCTGATGAACGGCACCCAGAAACTGCTGCATGACCAGGGCGGCACCACCAAGGAACCCTGGGACGACAGCTTCAGGCTGTACGCCCGCTAAGCAGGGCCTTGCAGGCCGTCCCTGGGGCGGGCGGCCTGCCGGCACTTCGACATCGACTAAGCCCCCTGCCGGCGTCTACATTGAGCCGTCCCCGCCCGCTCCCGGAGCCCGCATGTCGCTGTCGCTGCTCAGCCGTTACGCCTTCTTCGCCGCCTGCCTGCTGTTCACCCTGATCGGCCTGGCCTTTCTCGACCGCCCCTGGCTTTGGCCTCTCACTCTGGTCACCGCACTGCTCAGCCTGGTCGGTATCGGCGACCTGCTGCAGAGCCGCCAGGCGGTGCGGCGCAACTACCCGATCCTCGGCAACATCCGCTACCTGGTCGAGGGCATCCGCCCGGAGATCCGCCAGTACCTGCTGGAAGCCGATGGCGACAAGCTGCCGTTCTCCCGCGCCCAGCGCTCGCTGGTCTACGCCCGGGCCAAGAATGAGGGCGCCGACAAGGCTTTCGGCACCTTGCTGGACGTCTACCAGAACGGCTACGAGTTCATCAGCCACTCCATGTGCCCGGCACCGCTGGCCGACCCGGCGAGCTTCCGCGTCAGCATCGGCGGGCCGCAGTGCCGCCAGCCCTACAGCGCCTCGCTGTTCAATATCTCGGCGATGAGCTTCGGCTCGCTCAGCGCCAACGCCATCCGCGCCCTGAACCAGGGCGCTCGGCTCGGCGACTTCGCCCACGACACCGGCGAGGGCAGCATCAGTCCCTATCATCGCGAGCACGGCGGCGACCTGATCTGGGAGATCGGCAGCGGCTACTTCGGCTGCCGCGACGACCAGGGCCGCTTCGATCCGACGCGCTTCGCCGAGCAGGCGGCCAGCCCCCAGGTACGGATGATCGAGATCAAGCTCAGCCAGGGCGCCAAACCCGGCCACGGCGGCATCCTGCCCAGGCACAAGGTCACCGCGGAAATCTCCGCGACCCGCGGCGTGCCCATGGGCCAGGACTGCGTGTCGCCGTCGCGCCACAGCGCCTTCTCCACCCCCATCGAACTGCTGCAGTTCATCGCACAACTCCGTCAGTTAGCGGAAGGAAAGCCGGTGGGCTTCAAGCTGTGCCTGGGCCATCCCTGGGAGTTCATGGGCATCGCCAAGGCCATGCTGGAGACCGGTATCCTGCCCGACTTCATCGTCATCGACGGCACCGAGGGCGGCACCGGCGCCGCGCCCCTGGAGTTCACCGACCACCTCGGCGTGCCCATGCGCGAGGGCCTGCTGTTCGTGCACAACACCCTGGTCGGCCTGAACCTGCGCGACAAGATCAGGCTCGGCGCCAGCGGCAAGATCGTCAGCGCCTTCGACATCGCCTGCGTGCTGGCCATCGGCGCCGACTGGGCCAACGCCGCCCGCGGCTTCATGTTCGCCATCGGCTGCATCCAGAGCCAGAGCTGCCACACCAACAAGTGCCCGACCGGGGTGGCCACCCAGGACCCGCTGCGCCAGCGCGCCCTGGTGGTCGCGGACAAGGCCCAGCGGGTGCACAACTTCCACCGCAACACCCTCAAGGCCCTGGCCGAGATGCTCGCCGCCGCCGGCCTGGAACACCCCGGCCAGCTGGACGCCAAGCACCTGGTGCGACGCATGTCGGCCACCGAGATCAAGCTGTTCGCCCAGCAGCACGTGTTCCTCAAGCCCGGCGAGTTGCTCGGCGAAGCGATCGAGGGCGAGTTCTACGCTCGCATGTGGCAGCTGGCCCGCGCCGACAGCTTCGCGGCGGCCTAACTGTGCCGCGGCCGGCTCACCGGCCCAATTGCGCCGACTCGGCCGGCACCGCCTGGGGTGCGGCAGGGCGAACGCCCCCGGCGAGCAGGCGCTTGAGCCTGAAGGCGCGCCAGCCGAGCAGACGCGCGGCGGTCAGCACGCCGCCCATCAAGGCGCCACCGACCCCGGCGGTGACCACGTCCGAGCCGGTCAGGTAGAAGTTCCGGATCGGCGTCTGCGGATGGATCCAGTGCTGCTCGAAGCGCTGCACCGTGTGTTCGATGCCGTAGATCTCGCCGACCTGGTTCCACTGGAACCACTCGGTGGACAGCGGCGTGGACAGCTCGCAGTAGTCCAGGGCGCCGCGCAGCTGCGGCTGATGCCGGTACAGCGCCGCCAGCAGCACCTCGCTGATCTGCGCCTTGAAGCCCTCGTAGTCGTCGCCGCGCTTGTTCCAGGTGCTGCCCTTCCAGCGCTCGAACCACTGCGGGAAGCTCGGCGCGACGATCTCCACCGTCGCCTTGCCGGGATAGCGGCGCGCCCAGTCCGGGTCCTTGGCCGAGGGGAAGGAGATGTAGATCATCGGGAAATCCAGCCCGGGCGACTCCATGAAGCGCTTGACGCTGAGGTCGTGGTCGAACTCCGGGTACAGCCAGTAGTTGGTCTTGGGCAGGCCCAGGCTGGCGGCATCGCCCCGGAAACCGGCGTACAGGCACACATGGGAAGCCGAGGGCGCGACTCGCTCGAGGCGGTCGAGCAGGCCATGGCGCGCGACCACCTCCGCCGGCAGCAGGCGCTGGTAGGTCGGCAACAGGCCGGCGCTGCTGACGATCTTGTCGGCGGTGATCTCGTGGCCGTCCTTGGCCAGGCGCACGCCGTAGGCGCGGTTGTCCTCGACCAGCACCTGCTCGACCCCGGCATAGGTGAACACCTGGCCGCCGGCCGCCTCGATCACCGGAATGATGGTCTCGGCGATGCGCACCGAGCCGCCCACCGGGTAGTTGCCGCCGGTGATGTAATGCTTGGCGACCATGGCGTGCATCATGAACGCCGCCTGGGCCGGCGGCAGGCCGTAGTCGCCCCACTGGGCGGTGAGCACGCCGATCAGCTGCTGGTTCTCGGTCAGGCCTTCGAGCACCTGGCGGGTGCTCTGGAAGAAGTAGGCGGGAAACAGCCGCCGGCGCAGCCGGTTGTACAGCACGCCGAGGCTGCGCGGCAGGGCCTGGCCGGCGAAGAAGCGCGGAATCTTCTGGCTGACCTCGCTGATCAGCTCGACGTAGCGGTCGATGGCCGCGCCTTCCTCGGGGAAGTGCCGCTTGATCTCCGCCTTGAACTCCTCGCGGCCGGCCAGGTAACGGAAGGGCTGCTCGCCGATGACGATATGGTCGTAATGCGCGTCCATCGGCGCCCACTGCAGCTGGCCGTCGCTGATCGCGTCGAACACCCGGCGGATCACCGACCAGGGCTTGTGCACCTCGCCGATGTAGTGCACGCCGACGTCCCACTCGTAGCCCTCGCGCTGGTAGACGTGGGTATAGCCGCCGGCCGTGTAGTGCTGCTCCAGCACGCAGACCTTCTGCCCGGCCTTGGCCAGCAGGGCGGCGGTGCACAGCCCACCGATGCCGGAGCCGATGACGATGCAGTCGTAGTGAGGAAGGGCCTTGTTCTTGCGAAAGCGGGTACCAGTGCGTTTCATCGTGGCTCCGGGCATTGTTGTTATGCAAGTATTTGCATAGATAGACCAGCCAACCGACAAATGCAAATTTTTGCATATGCACCTAGAATGAACCCTCCTCGCCGATCACGGGTTATCCATGTCCCTGCGCCACGCCATCCTCACCCTGCTGGAAACCGAACCGGCCAGCGGCTACGACATAATCCGCCACTTCAAGCAGTCGCTCGGCTACTTCTGGAACGCCAAGCACCAGCAGGTCTACCAGGAGCTGCGCCGCCTCAGCGACGAGGGCTGGTTGCTGTGCAGCGAGCAGGCCCAGAGCGACAAGCCGGACAGGAAGGTCTACAGCATCAGCCCCAGTGGCCGCGCCGAACTCAGGCGCTGGCTGGCCGAGCCGGCGCCGCCGAACAAGATCAACGATGCCCTGCTGGTCAAGCTGTACGCCGGTGCCCTGGCCGAGCCGGACAACCTGCGCGCGGAACTGGCCCGCCACCGTGCCACCCACCGGGCCACCCTCGACAGCCTGCAGGAGATCGAACGCCAGTACCTGGCCCTGGAGCCACAGGAGCAGGCCCGCCAGCGCCTGCCCTACCTGACCCTGCGCCGCGGCATCCTCGGCGAGCAGGCCTGGCTGGCCTGGGCCGAGGAGGTCGAGGCGGAACTGGCGGCTCGCGCCGGCCAGCCGCACGCAGAACCCGTTGGAAAATAACGAGAAAGTCTGCAACGGGGCCGTCCACCGACGGCTCAACTCAGCCTGCAAGCATGTGCGCAAGTTCATCGGTACCGGCACGGCCGGAGCGCTCGATGGCCAATCGAACGCCGCTTCAAACAGGCTTTCGCCCATCAACTAACACACCGAAAAACATCCACTTATCGGACAAACTTGTCACGTTACTTGCGAACGCTACGCTCTACAGGGTCAGCCTAGAAGTGCTGGTATTGGCACATCAAACAACAACCTCCTTGTCCATCAAGAGGAAGTTCCAATGCGCACCATCACCCTCAGTATCGTGGCGCTGGCAGTATCGGCAGCCTCGTTGCAAATGGCCGCTGCTAGTCAACAGAGCGAATCGAAGGGCTTTATCGAAGAAAGCACCTTCAACATCCTCAACCGTACTTTCTACTTCAATCGCGACTTCCGTAACGGCGGCTTCAATGGTGCGGGCACCAATGGCGCCAAGCCGGGCCGTGAGAACGGTTATCGCGAGGAAGCCGCGCACGGCATCATGGCCGTGTTCGAATCCGGCTTCACCCAGGGCACGGTCGGTTTCGGCGTGGACGCCTATGGCCACCTCGGTATCAAGCTCGACAGCGGTGGCGGCCGCACCGGCACCGCCTTGCTGCCGGTCGGTAGCGACGGCAGGCCGAGCGATGACTACAGTGAGGCAGGCGGAGTCGTCAAAGCCAGGCTGTCGAACACCACCCTCAAAGTCGGCGAGAAACGCGTCGAGAATCCGATGGTGGCGACCGGCGACGCGCGACTGCTGCCCCAGACCGCCACCGGCATCTTCCTCAACAGCGATGAAATCGACAGTCTGAACATCGATGCCGGGCATATCACCGCGATGAACGAGTTCGGCAGCACCAACTCCGACGGCGAGTTGCAGATTCAGTACGCCGGCAACGTGGGCGATACCGCAGACTGGGCCGGCGGCACCTACACCGCCAGCGACAGCTTGAGTCTGAGCCTGTTCGCCTCGGAAGTGGAAGACACCTGGCGGCGCTATTACGGCAATGCCAACTACACCCTGCCGCTCGGCGACAAGCGCTCGCTGAACTTCGACTTCAACATCTACCGCACCCTCGACGAGGGCAAGGCGCTGGTCGGCGCCATCGACAACACCACCTGGTCGCTCGCCTCGCAATACGCCATGGGCCCCCATGCGCTGACCCTGGCCTTCCAGAAGGTCGACGGCAACGACGGCTTCGACTATATCGGCTTCAACGCCATCTACCTGGCCAACTCGGTGCAGTACTCCGACTTCAACGCCCCGCGCGAAGAGTCCTGGCAACTGCGCTACGACCTCAACCTGGCCGACTATGGCGTGCCTGGCCTGACGCTGATGGCCCGCTATATCCGCGGCGACAACATCGACAGCAGCGACGCCGACCCGCTCAGCGGCTTCTTCGATGCCGCCGCCACCAACGAGAAGCACTGGGAGCGCGACCTGGAGGCCAAGTATGTGGTGCAGGATGGCGCCGCCAAGGACCTGTCCCTGCGCGTCCGCCAGGCGACCCACCGCGGCTCGTCCAACCAGATCGACGGCGACGTCGACGAGGTGCGCTTCATCGTCGAGTATCCGCTGAGCGTGCTCTGAGCCCAGCCGCGCCCGACGCGCTGGGAGACGCGGGCGCGACTCGATATGCCGGGCTGCTGCGATGCAGCCCGGCATATCGCCACTTGCCCTGCCGTCGTACCGAGAAAGTCGGCGTCCGGGCCCGCCCCCCTCTGCCCGCCTGCACACGCGACGCGCTTGACCGGCCGCCGCCCCGGGCTTACAAAGAGCGCGACGCACCCTCATCACCCCACTTCGACGGATTCGCCCCATGGCCCTGCACACCTGGCTGCTCTACCTCACCGCCGTCATCGGCCTGGTGCTGACCCCCGGTCCCAACAGCCTGCTGGTACTGACCCACGGCACCCTCTACGGCTACAAGAAAGCCCTGTGGACCACCGCCGGCGGGGTGATCGGCTTCGCCGCGCTGATGGCGCTGTCGATGTTCGGCATCGGCGCGCTGCTGCAGGCCTCGGCCAACGCCCTGGTGCTGCTCAAGTGGATCGGCGGCGCTTATCTGGTCTGGCTCGGCTTCCAGCTCTGGCGCGCCCCGCCGCTGCAACTCGACGCCGCCGTGGGTGCCATCGACAAGCCCGGCAGCGCCCTGTTCCGCCAGGGCCTGCTGTCGGCGCTGTCCAACCCCAAGGTGATCCTGTTCTTCGGTGCCTTCCTGCCGCAGTTCCTCGACCCCCAGGGTGACCTGCTGCTGCAGTTCGCGGTGATGGCCCTGACCTTCGCCGTGGTCGAGGCCCTGGCGGAATTCCTCCTGGCCCGCGCGGCGCATCACGTCCGGCCCTGGCTGCAGCGCTGCGGCCGCGGCTTCAACCGCTGCTGTGGCGGGCTGTTCGCGGCCATGGGCGCGGCCTTGCCGCTGACCCGCTGAGCACCGTCCCTTAGCCGGCACGCCGCCACTGGCGGCGCCGCGGCGATCCAGTACTATCGCGCCAGCTTGAGCGCTCGGCCGGAGCCCCTGCTGTGCCGGCGTCTAGCCCCCACGCCCCCGGACCATCGCCAGACCAGGTGAACGCGCCCCATGTACCAGCAAGAACTGCTCTACGGCCACAACAGTTTCGCCATCACCGCCGTGCTGTTCGTCCTGATCATCCTGTTCAACGAGGTCGGCTTCCAGATCGGCCGCTTCGTGCAGAACCGCACCGACAGCGAAGTCAAGGAACTGACCGGCTCGGTGCAGGCCAGCATCCTCGGCCTGCTGGCCCTGCTGCTGGGCTTCACCTTCAGCATGTCGATGCAGCGCTACGACGACCGCAACCAGGCGCTGATCGAGGAGGCCAACGCCATCGGCACGGCGTCGCTGCGCGTGCAGCTGCTGCCCGCCCGGTACCAGCAACCCATGTCCGAACTGCTGCGCCAGTACGTCGACCTGCGGGTATCCCTGGGCGAGATCGACCTGAGCCGGCACGCCGAACGCAGCCGGTACAACGCCCGGATCAAGCGGCTGCAAGGCGAGCTGTGGGCGCTGGCGGTGCAGGCCACCAACGACGACCCGCGCCCGGTCACCAGCGGCGCCTTCGTCTCCGCCCTGAACCAGATGATCGACAGCCAGGGCCAGCGCCACGCCCAGCTGCAGATGCACGTACCCGAGGTGGTGTTGCTGCTGCTGTTCGTCGTGTTCATCGCGTCGGTGGGCATCCTCGGCTACTCCAGCGGCCTGAGCGGCAAGCGCATCGTCGTGCCTACGGTGCTGGTGTCCCTGCTGATCGCCCTGATCGTGTTCATCATCATCGACCTGGACCGCCCCAAGCGCGGCCTGATCCAGGTCGACCAGGGCATCATGCAGGAACTGCAACAGAGGCCCCAGGGCTAGCCCGCCGCCCTACCCCCGCGGCCCTCGGCCGCCGTCCTCGCCGGCGTAGCACACCGGCGAGCCGGGCGGCCCGCGGCGGTCCAGTTCCTCCTCGAGAAACTCCGCCAGCACCCGGGCGTTGTTGTGCGCGTCGTCCCGCGCGGCGAACAGCAGGGTCAGGGTGCCCTGCCCGGCGAGCTCCAGCAGGCCCTGCCAATGCTCGGGATGGCCGGCGAGCTCGCGCCGATAGGCCTGGCGAAACTCGGCGAACGCCTGCGGCCGCTCATGCAACTGCCTGCGCAGTGCAGCGGATGGCGCCACCTCGCGCAACCAGGCGTGCAGTTGCAGCGCCGCCTTGCTGCAGCCGCGCGGCCACAGGCGGTCGACCAGCACGCGCCGGCCGTCGGCGGCGTCGACGGCCGCGTACACCCGCTTGCACTGGATCATCCGCGTCCTCCCTTGTGATCGTCCGGCGGCCTGGGTAACGTGGCGCCTCTTGCCAGGAGAGCGCCGATGTCCGCCAGCCGTACCCTAGTGTTTGCCCTGTTGCCGCTGTTCGCCAGTTGCCAGGTGTTCAAGGACCAGCCGAGCGATGCCGACCGCGCCGAACAGGTGCGCCTGCAGGGCGAGCTCAGCCAGGTCGGCGGTCAGCTGCTGCTGCGCCCCTGCCAGGAGCAGCGGCACTTCGTCATCAGCAACGACGGCGCCACCGACATCATGCGCGAAACCGCCGAGCTGCTCGGCGGCGGCCCCGGTCCGCTGTTCGCCGACCTGCGCGGCAGCCTGGCGGCGAGCCGGCAGAAGGGCGTCGACGGCCAGCTGCAGCTCAGCCGGGTGTACCGCCTGCAGCACGAGGGCCGGGGCTGCGAAGATCCCAACTTCAAGCGTTCCACCCTGCATGCCAGCGGCCAGGAGCCCGGCTGGAGCGTGACGGTCGGCGGCCGCGGCCTGGTGCTCGAGCGCCAGGGCCAGCAACCCCTGGCCCTGCCCTTTCTCGAGGAGCAGCTGCCCGAGGGCCGCCTGAACCTCAGCAGCGAGGCCAATGGCCAGCGCCTGGAGCTGTGGGTCGCGCCGCAGCGCTGCGTCGACCCCATGAGCGGCGCGGTGCAGCACCTGGCGGCCGAACTGCGCCTGAACGGCGAAGTGCTGCGCGGCTGCGGCTACTACGGCGGCGCGCGCAGCGACTGAGGCGGCCGGTTACACCGCCACACAGATTGGCCCGGCAACGCCGCCACCCTCTCCTAAGCTGAAGGCTATACGGCAGACGGGAGGCAGCTATGTTGCGCGTGGCCATCAACGGATATGGACGCATCGGCCGCGCCGTGCTGCGCGCGCTGTTCGAGCGCCGCCTGGAGCAACGGATTCACCTGGTGGCGATCAACGACCTCGGCGATCACCCGACCCTGGTGCACCTGACCGGCTTCGACTCGAGCTTCGGCCGCTTTCCCGGCCATGTCAGCCTGCACCAGGGCGACATGCAGGTGAACGGCCAGGTGGTGCACCTGCTGCGCGAGCCCGAGGCGGTGGAGCTGCCCTGGGACCGCCTGGGCATCGACCTGGTGCTGGAGTGTTCCGGCCACTGCAAGCGGCGCGCCCAGGTCGAACAGCACCTGACCGCCGGCGCGCCGCGGGTGCTGCTCTCCCACCCGCTGGCGGATGCCGACCTGAGCGTGGTCTATGGCGTCAACCACCAGTTGCTCGGCAGCCAGCAGATCGTCTCCAACGCCTCCTGCACCACCAACTGCCTGGCGCCCCTGGCCATGGTCCTGCACCGGGCGGTGGGCATCCGCCAGGGCCTGATCAACACCGTGCACGCCTACACCAACGACCAGCACCTGCTGGACAAGCCGCACCACGACCTCTACCGCGCCCGCGCCGCGGCCCTGTCGATGATCCCCACCAGCACCGGCGCGGCCAAGACCATCGGCCTGATCCTGCCGGAGCTGGCCGGGCGCCTGGACGGCCTCTCGGTGCGGGTGCCGACCGCCAGCGTGTCGCTGCTCGACCTGACCTTCAGCGCCGAACGCCCGAGCGACCGCGAGGCGATCAACGCCGCCCTGCAGCAGGGCGCCCAGGCCCTGCCGCCAGGGGTGATGGAGTGCAACGCGCTGCCGCTGGTGTCCAGCGACTTTCGCGCCTACCCGGCGTCCTGCGTGGTCGACCTCAACCACACCCGGGTGCAGGGCGAGCTGGTCAAGGTGCTGGCCTGGTACGACAACGAATGGGCCTTCGCCAACCGCATGCTCGACGTGCTGCTGGCCTGGCTGAACCCCTGAGCCATGGGGAGCGCCCGTACGCGTCGCCGGTCGCCAGGCAATCGCGGGTATAATCGCCGCCTCCCTAGATTGCCGGATCGTCACCGGCCCCGACCCTGGATGGCCCCATGCTGCGCATCACCGAACTGAAGCTGCCCCTCGACCACCCCGAAGAGGCCCTGCGCCCCGCCCTGCTCCAGCGCCTGGGCATCGCCGACGACCAGCTGCTCGACTTCAGCCTGTTCAAGCGCAGCTACGACGCGCGCAAGAAATCCAGCGAGCTGCAGTTCATCTACACCATCGACTTCGCCGTGCGCGACGAAGCGGCGCTGCTGGCCAGATTCGAGGGCGACAAGCACATCGGCCCCGCCCCGGACACCGCCTACCAGCCGGTCGGCCGGGCCAGCCAGCCGCTGGACGAGCGGCCGCTCGTGGTCGGCTTCGGCCCCTGCGGCATCTTCGCCGCGCTGATCCTCGCCCAGGCCGGCCTCAAGCCCATCGTGCTGGAGCGCGGCAAGGAGGTGCGCCAGCGCACCAAGGACACCTGGGGCCTGTGGCGCAAGAACGTGCTCAACCCCGAGTCCAACGTGCAGTTCGGCGAAGGCGGCGCCGGCACCTTCTCCGACGGCAAGCTGTACAGCCAGATCAAGGACCCCAAGCACCTGGGGCGCAAGGTGCTGCAGGAGTTCGTCAGGGCCGGCGCGCCGGAGGAGATCCTCTACGTCAGCAAGCCGCACATCGGCACCTTCCGCCTCACCGGCGTGGTCGCCACCATGCGCGAGGAGATCAAGGCCCTGGGCGGCGAGGTGCGCTTCCAGCAGCGGGTCAGCGACGTGCTGATCGAGGACGGCCAGCTGCTCGGCGTGGAGCTGGAGAGCGGCGAGCAGCTGCGCAGCCGCCACGTGATCCTGGCCCTCGGCCACAGCTCCCGCGACACCTTCCGCATGCTCCATGCCCGCGAGGTGTTCATGGAGGCCAAGCCGTTCTCGGTGGGCTTTCGTATCGAACACCCGCAGTCGCTGATCGACCGCGCGCGCCTGGGCAAGTACGCCGGCCACCCCAAGCTCGGCGCCGCCGACTACAAGCTGGTGCACCACGCCAGCAACGGCCGCTCGGTGTACAGCTTCTGCATGTGCCCGGGCGGCACCGTGGTGGCCGCCACCTCCGAGCCGGAGCGGGTGGTGACCAACGGCATGAGCCAGTACTCGCGCAACGAGCGCAACGCCAACGCCGGCATCGTCGTCGGCATCACCCCCGAGCGGGACTACCCGGGCGGCCCCCTGGCCGGCGTCGAGCTGCAGGAGCGCCTGGAGTCCCACGCCTACATCCTCGGCGGCAGCACCTACGAGGCGCCAGGCCAGCTGGTCGGCGACTTCATCGCCGGCAGACCGTCCACCGAATGGGGCAGCGTCGAGCCGTCCTACAAGCCCGGGGTCAAGCTCGGCGACCTGGCGCCCGCCCTGCCGGACTTCGCCATCGAAGCCATCCGCGAGGCGCTGCCGGCCTTCGACAAGCAGATCAAGGGCTTCGCCCTGCATGATGCCGTACTCACCGGCATCGAGACGCGCACCTCCTCGCCGCTGCGCATCACCCGCGGCGACAGCCTGCAGAGCCTCAACGTCAAGGGCCTGTACCCGGCCGGCGAAGGCGCCGGCTACGCGGGGGGGATTCTCTCGGCCGGGGTCGATGGCATTCGCGTGGCCGAGGCGGTGGCGCGGGATATGCTGGGCGGCTGATGCCCCCGGCGCAGCCAGCCGCAGCCTGAAGGTTGCGCGCTGTTGCGAAACGAAAAAGGCCCATCAATCGATGGGCCTTTTTTCTGGCGATTAGAAGTCTCAGCTCAACCTGCCTGGAACTATATTCACCGGCGCCATCGGGTACCGTAGCCCCCGACCCCGCCCCGGCACCGGCCAGCTGGTTTGAGATGCTTACGAGCGGATAGGAAGGCGCAGGCAGCACACCGTGGTGCGCCCCGAACCATTGGGCCGGCGGGCCGGGTCAGGGAAGGTCTCCAGCTCGACGAAGCCGGCCTTGCGCATCATCCCCGCCGAGGCGGCGTTTTCCTCGTGGCGGTCGATGTAGATGTCCTCCACGCCCTGCCCGGCCAGGTTCTCGACGGTCTGCTTGAGCAGGCGCGCGCCGAGGCCCTGGCCGGCGGCGGCGCGGTGCACCACGGCCTCGCAGATATAGGCATGCGGTTGCTCGCGGCGCGCCTCGGGCTGGTAGCGGGCGAAGTCGCGGCTGAGGCGGTAGCTGACCATGCCCAGCGGCTCGCCGCCGCTCTCGCGCTGGCCGCCGCGTTCTGCCAGCACCGCCTGCACCGAGCCGTCGGCGATAGCCTGCAGGTGCGCACGCACCTCGGCCTCGGGCAGGTGGTTCCAGGGGTTGGGGCCGTGCTCGAAGAGCAGCGCGCACAGGGCTTCGATATCCCGCGCCTCGGCCTGGCGAATCAGCAACTCGGTCATGGTTTTGTCTCCTGAAGCCCGATGCAGGGCAGGTCTTGCGGCAGCGGCGCGCCCAGTTCCGCGCAGGCGGCCAGCGCCTCGATCAACGGCGCCAACTGGAAGCTCTGACGTTGCAGCCAGGCCTCGTCGTAGTAGCTGTTGGCGTAGCGCTCGCCGCTGTCGCAGAGGATCGCCACCACCGAGCCGGACTCGCCGGCCGCGACCATCTGCCGGGCCACCAGCAGCGCGCCGATCAGGTTGGTGCCGCTGGAGCCGCCGACATGCCGGCCCAGGCGCCGCGCCAGGTAGTGCATGGCCGCCAGGGACAGGGCGTCGGGCACCTTGCACATGGCGTCGATCACCGACGGCAGGAAGGAGGCCTCGACCCGCGGCCGGCCGATGCCCTCGATGCGCGAGCCGTGATCCAGGGTCAGGCTGGCATCGCCCGTGCGGTAGTGGTCGAAGAACACCGAGCGCTCGGCGTCGGCGCAGAGCACCCGGGTGCGGTGCTGGCGGTAGCGCACGTAGCGGCCGAGGGTCGCCAGGGTGCCGCCGGTGCCGGCGCTGGAGACCAGCCAGGCCGGCTCGGGATGGCGCTCGTAGCGCATCTGCTGGAAGATCGACTCGGCGATGTTGTTGTTGGCGCGCCAGTCGGTGGCGCGCTCGGCGTAGGTGAACTGGTCCATGAAGTGCCCGCCCGTCTCGCGGGCCAGGCGTTCGGACTCGGCGTAGATCTGCGTGGGGTCCTCGACCAGGTGGCTCTGGCCGCCGTAGAAGGCGATCTGGGCGATCTTCTGCGCGGAGGTGGTCACCGGCATCACGGCGATGAAGGGCAGCCCCAGCAGGCGGGCGAAGTAGGCCTCGGAAATCGCCGTGGAGCCGCTGGACGCCTCGATCACCGGCGCGCCCGGCTTGAGCCAGCCGTTGCCCAGGGCGTAGAGGAACAGCGAGCGGGCCAGGCGGTGCTTGAGACTGCCGGTGGGGTGGCTGGATTCGTCCTTGAAGTACAGCTCGATGCCGGGCAGGCCGGGCAACTCCAGGGGAATCAGGTGGGTGTCGGCGCTACGCTGGAAGTCCGCCTCGATGATGCGGATCGCCTCGCGGGCCCAGGTTCTCGAATCGCTCATCGACGGCTCCTCGTCAATCCAGTACGCCGGCCGGCACCGGCGGCGTGCTGCGCCACTGGCTCAGGGCCACGCCGGCGAATACCAGGACAGCGGCCAGCAGCTGCTCGGGGTTCAGCCGCTCGCCGAGCAGCAGCATGGCGAACACCAGGGTGAACACCGGGATCAGGTTGATGAAGCCGGACGCCTGGCTGGCCGGCAGGCGGCTGACCCCGTAGTTGTACAGGCCGTAGGCGCCGACGGTGACCACCACGCCCAGGTACAGCAAGGCGCCGATGCCCAGGGTGCTGACGGCCTGGGGCACCGGCGCGTCCCAGGCGGCCAGCGGCAGGAAGAACAGCGCGCCGATAAAGGCCTGCATGGCGGTGAGGATAAAGGCCGAGTAGCGCGCCGAGAGGTGCTTGAGCAGCAGCGTATAGCCGGTGGCGCAGAGCATCGCCAGCAGCTCGTAGAAGTTGCCCAGCAACGGATCGGGGGCGTGGGCGTCGGCGCTGCCGGCCAGACTCAGCCACACCGCCCCGGCCATCGCCAGGAGGAAGCCGGCCAGGGTGGTGCGGCTGATGCGCTCGCGCAGGAAGACGAAGGCGCCCATGGCCACCAGCAGCGGCAACAGCGCGGTGATCATGCCGGCCTGGGAGGCGCTGGTGTGCTGCAGCGCCAGGGCCTCGAAGATGAAGTACAGGCAGGGTTCGCAGGCGGCCAGGCCGAGCAGGTACTTCCAGTCGCCGGCGCGGTACAGCAGACGCCCGCGCCAGCGCCAGGCGAGGAGGAACACCAGGCTACCGAGGGCCATGCGGGCGAAGATCACCCACAGCGGCGGCAGCTCGGCGAAGGCCAGTTTCAGGGCGATGAAGGAACTGCCCCACAACGCCATCGCCACCACCAGGCACACCACCGCCGTCCCCCTGCCCTGCCCGTGCATCGCTCGCTCCCGCGCAAAACCCGAGTGTAGAGAGGCGGGCCCGGCCTGCACAGGTACAGTCAGGCGCGCGAACTGTGCGCGGCTACTGCTCCCAGGGCTTGCCGTGGGTCTTGTCGCTCAGACGCACCTTCTGTTGCAGGGCGGCCTTGGCCAGCATGTGGGCGCTGACCGGCGCGGTGATGAACAGGAACAGGGTGATCAGCAGTTCGTGCAGGCTGATGCCCTCGCCCTGGGCGCCGAAGTAGATCAGCGAGGCGATGACCATGCCGCCGACGCCCAGGGTGGTGGACTTGGTCGGCCCGTGCAGGCGCATGAAGAAGTCCGGCAGGCGGTACAGGCCGATGGCGCCGACCAGGGCGAACAGGCTGCCGAGCAGCAGTGCAATGGCGACCAGCGCCTCGATCCAGGTATTCATCAGACCTCCCCTACTCGATGATGTCGCCGCGCAACAGGTATTTGGCCACCGCCACGGTGCCGACGAAGCCCATCACCGCGATCAGCAGGGCCGCCTCGAAGTACAGCTTGGAACCGAGCCAGACGCCGAACAGCACCAGCAGGGCGATGGCGTTGATGTACAGGGTGTCCAGGGCGAGGATGCGGTCGGGCATGTCCGGGCCCTTGATCAGCCGCGCCAGGGTCAGCATCAGGGCCAGGCCCATGATCGCCAGGCAGAGCGGAATCACGTAGTCGAGCATGGGAATACCTCCAGCAGCGGCGCCTCGTAGCGGGCCTGGATCTCGCGCACCATGGCCGCCTCGTCGCCGACGTCCAGGCTGTGCACCAGCAGGGTCTTGCGGTCGTCGCTGAGATCGGCCGACACCGTACCCGGGGTCAGCGAGATGACGCTGGCGAGCATGGTCAGGGCCAGTTCGTCCTCCAGGCGCAGCGGGATCTCGACGAAGGCCGGCCGCAGCCGGGCACCGGGGCCGAGGATCAGCTTCGCCACCTGCAGGTTGGCCACCACGATGTCGCCCAGCACCCGCAGCAGGAACAGGCACAGCTTCAGCGGTCGCTGCAGGCGCGGCGGGTTGATCCAGAACACCTGGGTCACCAGGGGGATCAGCCAGCCGAGCAGCGCGCCGAGCAACCAGTGGCCCAGGCTCAGGTCGTTGACCAGCAACAGCCAGACCACCAGCAGGCACAGGCTCAGCAGCGGATGGGGCAACCAGCGGCTGGTTCTCATGGCGCACCTCCGCCGAGCACGGCCTGACGATAGAGCGAGAGGTCATGCAGCTGGCCGACCGTGGCCTGGGCGTACTCCAGCAGCGGCGCGGCCAGGCCGACCAGCAGCGGGCTGAGCGCCAGCAACCCGGCGCAGGCCAGCAGGCGGCCGCGGTCCAGCTCGGCGCTGTCCAGCTGGTGCAGGCCGACCCGCCAGAACAGCGTGCTGCCGGCGCGGCTCAGGGCGATCACCGTGGCCAGCCCGCCCACCAGCACCACCGGCCACAGCAACAAGGCCTGGAGACCCGGCTCGACCGCCCGCAGCAGCAGCAGCTTGCCGATGAAGCCGGAGAACGGCGGCAGGCCGGCCACGGCGATGGCGCCGACGAAGAACAGGCCGCCGAGCAGATGGGGGTTCTGCAACTCGGGCCCCTGCACCAGGCGGGTGGCCTTCGCCCCGCGCTGGCGGGCGATCAGGTCGGCGACCAGGAACAGGCCGCCGCCGATCCAGGTGCTGTGCACCAGATAGAACAGCGCGGCGGCCTGCGACTCGGGCGTGCCCAGGGCGATGCCGGCCAGCAGGGTGCCGACCGAGACGACCACCAGGTAGGCCAGCAGGCCGTGCAGGCTGCCGGCCGCCAATGCGCCGACCACCCCGCAGGCGATGGTCAGCAGCGCCAGGGGCCAGAGCCAGTCCTCGGCCATGTTGGCCAGGCTGCCGGCTTCGTCGCCGAAGATCAGCGTGAACACCCGCAGGATCGAGTACAGGCCGACCTTGGTCATGATGGCGAACAGCGCCGCCACCGGCGCCGAGGCCGCGGCATAGGCCCGGGGCAGCCAGAAGTACAGCGGCAGGAAGGCCGCCTTGAGGCCGAACACCACCAGCAGCAGCAGGCCGGCGGCGCCCAGCAGCGGCGCCTGGTCGGCACTGGCCGCCGCCACCCGCTGGGCCATGTCGGCCATGTTCAGGGTGCCGGTGATGCCGTACAGCACGCCGACGGCGATCAGGAAGAACGAGGAACCCACCAGGTTGAGGATCACGTAGTGCAGCCCGGCGCGCACCCGCTCCGCACCGCCGCCGTGCAGCAGCAGGGAGTAGGAGGCGATCAGCAGGATCTCGAAGAACACGAACAGGTTGAACAGGTCGCCGGTGAGGAAGGCGCCGTTGATGCCCATCAGCTGGAATTGGAACAGGGCGTGGAAATTGCGCCCGCGCTCGTCGTCGCCGCGCACCGCGTAGAGCAGCGCGAACAGCGCCAGCACCGCGGTGACCATCAGCAGCAGCGCACTGAGGCGATCGAGCAGCAGGACGATGCCGAACGGTGCCTGCCAGGCGCCCAGGGCATAGACCTGCAAGTCGCCCTGATTGGCCTGCTGCAGCAGCAGGAAGCTCAGCAGCAGCAGGATCGTCGTCGCAGCCAGGGACAGCGAGCGCTTGGCCGTCATGTTCAGCCGCGCGCCGAACAGCAGCAGGCTGCCGACGAACATCGGCAGCAGCACCGGCAGGATCAACGCATGGTTCATCGACCCGCCTCCCGGCCGTCGACATGGTCGCTCTGCGACTCGCCGACGCTGCGCAGCGCCAGCACCACCACGAAGGCGGTCATGGCGAAGCCGATGACGATGGCGGTGAGCACCAGGGCCTGGGGCAACGGATCGACGTACTGGCTGCCCTTGCCGATCACCGTGCTCGCCCCGCTCTGCAGGCGGCCCATGGCGAAGAGGAACAGGTTGACCGCGTAGGAGATCAGGGTCAGGCCCATCACCACCGGAAAGCTGCGGGCCCGCAACAGCAGGTAGACGCCGCTGGCGGTGAGGATGCCGAGGGTGCCGGCAAACAGTGCTTCCATCTCAGAGTACCTCTTGTCCGGCCTTTTCCTGGGTCAGCTTGCCCAGGTTGGCGAGAATCAGCAGGGTCGCGCCGACTACCGTCAGGTACACGCCCAGGTCAAACAGCATGGCCGTGGCCAGTTCGATCTCGCCCACCAGCGGAATCTGGAAGTGGCCGAAGGCCGAGGTCAGGAACGGCCTGCCGAACGCCCAGCTGCCGAGCCCGGTCAAGCCGGCGATCGCCACCCCGGCCCCGGCGATGCGGTGGTAGTTCAGCGGCAGGCGCGACTGGGTCCACTGCACGCCGTTGGCGACGTACTGCAGGATCAGCGCCACGGCGGTGACCAGACCGGCGATGAAGCCGCCGCCCGGCAGGTTGTGGCCGCGCAGGAAGATGAACACCGAAATCAGCAGGGCCATCGGCAGCAGCACCCGCGACAGGGTGGCGAGGATCAGCGGATGGCGGTCGCGCGCCCAGCTGCGTCCGGCGGCGTCGACCCGCGGCTGGATCAGGCGCAGGCCGTCGAGCATGGCGTAGATGCCCACGCCGGCGATCGCCAGCACGCTGATCTCGCCCAGGGTATCGAAGCCGCGGAAGTCCACCAGGATGACGTTGACCACGTTGCTGCCGCCGCCACCGGACAGGCTGTTGGCCAGGAAGAAGCCGGCGATGCTGTCGTAGGGCCGGGTCAGCACGGCGAACACCAGCATGGCCACCATCACCCCGCTGCCCACCGCCAGGACGAAATCGCGCAGGCCGCGGATGCTGCTCGACTCGCCGCGGGTCTGCTCCGGCAGGAAGTACAGCGCCAGCATCAGCAGGATGATGGTCACCACCTCCACCGACAGCTGGGTCAGGGCCAGGTCGGGCGCCGAGTAGCGGGCGAACGCCAGGGCCACCATCAGGCCGACCACGCTGAGCATCAGCAGCGAGACCAGGCGCTGACGGTGGAAGATCACCGTGACCAGCGCCGCCACGGCGAGGATGCCCATGCCCAGCGCGCTGAAGCCGTCGACCGGGGTCATGGCCACCGAGCCGGTGACCTGCGGCAGCGGTCCGAGGCCGAGCGTCACCACTATCAGCGCGGCGCCCAGCAGCAGGGCCAGGTAGCGCTGCAGGGAACCGCTCTCCAGGCGCCCGGTGAGGCTCACGCAGGCCTGCACCGTCAGCTGCACGCCGCGTTCGAACAACAACCGCGCATCCAGGCTCGGCAGCCCGGCGTACCAGCGGAACAGCGGCTGGCGCAGGGCATAGACCAGGACCCCGCCGAACAGGGCGATGAAGCTCATCAGCAGCGGCAGGTTGAAGCCGTGCCAGATCGCCAGGCTGTAGTCCGGCAGCTCGCCGCCGAGGCTGGCCGAGGCGGCGGCGGCCAGCAGCGGCGCCACGGTGTAGGCCGGAACCACCCCGACCAGCAGGCAGAGGAACACCAGGATCTCCACCGGCACCTTCATATAGCGCGGCGGTTCATGGGGCGGATACTTCGGCAGGTTGATCGGCTCGCCGTTGAAGAACACGTCGTGGATGAAGCGCAGGGAGTAGGCCACCGAGAACACCCCGGCCAGGGTCGCCGCCGCCGGGATCACCCAGTTGAAGCTGCCGAGCAGGTGCTGGTTGAGCGTCTCGCTGAAGAACATCTCCTTGCTCAGGAAGCCGTTGAGCAGCGGCACCCCGGCCATCGCCGAGGCCGCCACCATGGCCAGCATCGCCGTGTGCGGCATGTACTTCCACATGCCGTTGATGCGCCGCATGTCGCGACTGCCGGTCTCGTGGTCGATGATCCCGGCGGCCATGAACAGCGAGGCCTTGAAGGTGGCGTGGTTGATGATGTGGAACACCGCCGCCACCGCCGCCAGGCGGGTGTCCAGGCCGAACAGCAGGGTGATCAGGCCCAGGTGGCTGATGGTCGAATAGGCCAGCAGGCCCTTGAGATCATGCTGGAACAGCGCCATGCCGGCGCCGACCAGCAGGGTCACCAGGCCGGTCAGGCTGACCAGGTAGAACCACCACTCCGAACCGGCCAGCGCCGGGTACAGGCGCGCCAGGAGGAAGACCCCGGCCTTGACCATGGTCGCCGAGTGCAGGTAGGCCGAGACCGGGGTCGGCGCCGCCATGGCGTGGGGCAGCCAGAAGTGGAAGGGAAACTGCGCCGACTTGGTGAACACGCCGAGCAGCACCAGCACCAGGGCCACCGGGTAGAGTTCATGGGCACGGATCGCATAGCCGCTGGCCAGCACCCGCGACAGCTCGAAGCTGCCGGCGATATGGCCGATCAGCAGGATCCCGGCGAGCAGCGCCAGGCCGCCGCCGCCGGTGATCGCCAGGGCCATGCGCGCGCCCTTGCGCGCATCCGAACGGGCGCTCCAGAAGCCGATCAGGAGGAACGACGACAGGCTGGTCAGTTCCCAGAACATCAGCATCAGCAGCAGGTTTTCCGACATCACCACGCCGAGCATGGCGCCCATGAACAGCAGCAGGAAGGCGAAGAAACGCCCCATCGGCTCGTCTTTCGACAGGTAGTAGCGGGCGTAGAGGATCACCAGCAGGCCGATGCCGAGGATCAGCAAGGCGAACAGGAAGGCCAGGCCGTCCAGGCGCAGGCTGAGGTTCACCCCCAGCTCCGGCAACCACTCCAGCCTGGCCCGCAGCAGTTCGCCGGCGAACACCGACGAACGCTGGCTCAGCAGCAGCACCAGCGCCAGCAGCGGCGCCATCCCGGTCGCCACGGCACAGGCCGAGCGCCCCAGGCGCTCGGTGAGCAGGGGCAACAGCACCCCAAGGAACGGCAAGGCCACGATCAGCGCAAGCGCCATACACTAAAACCCCTTCTGCAAGCCCACCACCCATAGGGTCGGCGCTTAGCGGTCCATGAGGGTGGCCGCGCCGGGCGCTGTGCGTCGCCCTGGCCCGATCCCCATTTCCGATGAACAGGCTCACGCCTGCTATATGGCCTGAGCCTTCGTCGGCGCAGGATTATCCATATCTATCGGCGCCCCGTCATGAATAGAATTATTACGAAAAGCTCAATGCCGCGCATTCTTGACTCTAGCCGTGGGTCGTCACGCCGGGCGCGCGGATGCAACGGCGCCGAACGCGCACAAAAAAGCCGGATCAGCTCAGGCTGATCCGGCTCGCTTGGCGATCAATGGGCGACGCGGCTGGTGCCGTTGACGCTGAGGATCCGCACCCGCTCGCCCACCCGGAAGATCTGGTTCTCCTCGACCTCCTGGACATAGGCGCGCATGGTGCCGTCGTCTTCACGCACGGTGATCTCCACGCCCTGGGTGCGGGTCAGGCCTTCTTCGGCCGCGGCGCCGAGCAAGCCGCCGGCCACCGCGCCGACCACCGCCGCCACGGCGCTGCCGCGGCCACCGCCGACACCGCTACCGGCTACACCACCGACCACGGCACCGGCACCGGCACCGATCGGCGTCTTGGTGCCCTCGATCTTCACCGGCCGCAACGACTCGATGGTGCCCATGCGTACGACCTGCACGCGGCGCGCCTCGTCGCGCGAGTAGGTATCGCCGGTCAGGCTGGACGCGCAACCGCCCAGCGTCAGGGCCATCGCGGTAAACGAGGCGATGAGCAGAGTGGGTTTACGCATGTCGACTCCTCCAATGGCTTTCACTGCATTAGACCGCGCCCACCCGGGCACCGTCACTGTGATAAGGCAACAATAACCGATAGCCCGCCCCCGCACCTAACCCCAGGCCGTTACACCATCTGTCAGGCGTCGGGCGCTATCGGCGCCGGCCCCCTCAGGGCGCCAGTCGCTCGCGCAGCCAGGCGCCGTCCTGCAGACGGTAGTTGAGGCGGTCGTGCAGGCGGCTGGCGCGCCCCTGCCAGAATTCGACACGCTCGGGCAGCAGGCGATAGCCGCCCCAGTGCGGTGGACACTCCGGCGCCTGGTCGAGAAAACGCTGCTCGGTCTGCGCCAGCAAACCCTCCAGCTCGGCGCGATCGGCGATCACCCGGCTCTGCGGCGAGGCCCAGGCGCCCAGGCGGCTGCCCAGCGGGCGCACCTGGAAGTAGGCATCGGACTCCCGCGCCGTGACCCGCTCGACCCGCCCCTCGATCCGCACCTGGCGCTCCAGGGTCGGCCAGAAGAAGGTCATGGCGGCGAACGGCCGGGCCGCCAGCTGCTGGCCCTTGGCGCTGTCGTAGTTGCTGAAGAAGGTGAAGCCCTGCGCGTCCAGGCCCTTGAGCAGCAACACCCGCGCATGCGGGCGGCCATCGGCATCGACCGTCGCCAGGGTCATGACATTGGGCTCGACCGGCAGCTGCTCGGTCTTCACCGCATCGGCGAACCACTGCTGGAACAGGGCGAAGGGCTCGAGCGGCGCCTGCGCCTCGCTGAGCCCGTCTCGGGTGTAGTCGCGGCGCATGTCCGCCAGGGTCTGGGTCATGGCATAGCCCTCTAGAACGAATAGCGCCTAGTTTATCGGGCCCTATGCTAGTTGGCTTGTTCGGCGGCCACTACCTGTTTGCCCGTGACCGGCTTGCTCTTGGCTGTCTTGGCCGCGGGGCTGGCCTGGGCGACCGCCGGGATCGCGGCCGGCTGACTGTACTGGGCAAGCAGCGCCTTGAGACTGTCCTGACGGGTCAGCAGGATCTCCACGCGGCGGTTGAGGGCGCGGCCCGCGGCGCTGCCGTTGTCGGCCCGAGGCATATCCGAACCCAGGCCCTTGACCAGCAGACGGTCCTGACGCAGGCCGCTGAGACGGAAGATCGCGGTGAAGGCCCGGGCCCGCTCATGACTCAGCTCCCGGTTCGAGGCCGCGGCACCGCTGCTGTCGGCATGCCCGAGTACCAGTACGGCGACGTTCTTGTCGTGCTCCACCAACTTGGCGACACGGCTGATCGGCCCCAGGGTGATCGGCAGCAGCATGTGCGGGCGGTCAGGATTGAAGGAACCCTGCACCGGCGCGGTCACCACCAGCAGATTGTCCCGCCGCTCCAGTTCGAAATGGCTGCCCTTGATCGCCTCGCGCAGCCGCGGCTCGTAGTCGTCCAGCCAGGCTTGGCTGACTAGCGGGGCCGGCATGACGACGGCCTGGGCCTGCGGCTTGTTTTCCGAGCCGGCACAACCGGCCATCAGCAGACACAGGGCGAGCGCGAGATTTTTCTTGGCAAACATCGGTAATCCACACAGGTCGGTCAAAGGGAATGGCCACGGGCCAGTAATAATTGTCAGTAAAGTCTGGTCGTGCCGGGAGTCTAGCCAGACTCCTACAAACAATCCGCCAACACCCGCGCAAGTTTCTGCGCACGCGGGTCCATTAAGACGAACGGTCCTAGATTGCTGGTGACGAAGCCGAATGCCACCTCCCGTTCCGGGTCGGCAAAGCCGATGGAGCCACCGGCCCCCGGGTGGCCGAAGGCATAAGGCCCCATGCCGTAGGTGGCGTTGGCCTCCTCGCGCTGCTCGAGCATGCAGCCGAGGCCGAAGCGGGTACGCGTCAGCAGGGTCTTGTCGTCGCCGCGACTGTGCTCGCGGGTCAGCTCGGCGAGCAGCTCGCTCTCCAGCAACCGGCCGTCCAGCAGGCCGCTGTAGAAACCCGCCAGGCTGCGGGCATTGCCGTGGCCGTTGGCGGCCGGTTGCTGCATGCGTCGCCACTGCGGCTTGTTGGTGCTGGTCATGATCGACGGCGGATTGGTGAAGGCCCGGGTGCTCAGGGCCGTCGGCTCGCTCAGGGTCACCTTGAGCAGGCGCTGCGCCGCCGCATCGCCCAGGTTGCCCTTGCCGCGGGAGATGTGCGCGACACGATCGAACTCGCTGTCGGCCAGGCCGACATGGAAGTCCAGGCCCAGCGGCTTGGCCGTGCGCGCCACGATGGATTCGCCTGGGCCGCGCCCCTCCACCCGGCGCAGCAGCTCGCCGACCAGCCAGCCATAGGTGATGGGCGCATAGCCATGGCCCTCGCCCAGTGCCCACCAGGGCTGCTCGGCGGCCAGCGCCGCGGTCATCACCTGCCAGTCATACAGCGCCTCGGCCGGCAATGGCTGGCGCAGCGCCGGCAGGCCGGCCTGGTGGCTGAGCAGGTGACGCAGGGTGATCTTCTCCTTGCCGGCGGCGGCGAACTCCGGCCAGTAGCGGGCCACCGGCACGTCCAGCTCGAGCTTGCCCTCGCCGACCAGCTGCAACGCGGTGACCGCGGTGAAGGGCTTGGTGCAGGAGAACAGGTTGAGGATGGTGTCGCCGTGCCAGGCCTGCTGGCCGTCCTTGTCGGCCGTCCCGGCCCAGATGTCCACCACGGTCTCGCCGGCGACCTGGATGCACAGCGCCGCACCGCGCTCCTGGCGATCCTCGAACAAGGCGGCGAACGCTTCCTTGACGGCTTCGAACTGCAGGTCGAAATAGCCCTGAATCTGCAACTGCGGCTCCTAACTCTTGGAAATCAACGAGGTGCCGCGCATTGTTCCAGCCCCGGCGGCACTTGGGAACCGGCCGAGGCCTTCGCGGAGCCCTTCTAGCCGATCTCCCGACGAAATGGCGGCAGGGCATTGAGAATCGCCTTGCCGTAGCGCTGGGTCACCACCCGCCGGTCCAGCAGGGTGATGGTGCCGCGGTCGGCCTCGGTGCGCAGCAGCCGCCCGCAGGCCTGCACCAGGCGCAGCGAGGCGTCCGGCACGGCGATCTCCATGAAGGGGTTGCCGCCGCGGGCCTCGATCCACTCGGCCAGGGCCGCCTCCACCGGGTCGTCCGGCACGGCGAAGGGAATCTTGGCGATCACCACGTGCTCGCAGTAGGCCCCCGGCAGGTCGACCCCCTCGGCGAAGCTGGCCAGGCCGAACAGCACGCTCTCCTCGCCACTGTCGACCCGCGCCTTGTGCTTGTTCAGGGTCTCCTGCTTGGACAGGTTGCCCTGGATGAACACCCGCTTGCGCCAGTCGCGCTCCAGACCGTCGAACACGTCCTGCATCTGCTTGCGCGAGGAGAACAGCACCAGGGTGCCGCGCGAGCCGGCCACCAGGCCCGGCAACTCGCGGATGATCGCCGCGGTGTGGGCCGGCGCCTCGCGCGGATCGGCCTTGAGGTCCGGCACCTTGAGCACGCCGGCGTCGGCGTGATGGAAGGGACTCGGCACCACGGCGGTCACCGCCACCTTGGGCAGGCCGGCGCGCATCCGGTAGCGGTCGAAGGTGCCCAGGGCGGTAAGGGTCGCCGAGGTCACCAGGGCGCCATAGGCGACATTCCACAGGTTGCGCCGCAGGGTCTCGGCGGCGAGGATCGGGCTGGCGTTGACCTCGATATCGAACAATGCGCCGCTCTCGGCCAATGTCAGCCAGCGCGCCATCGGCGGGCTGTCCTCCGGGTCATCGGCGGTGAAGGCCAGCCACAGCTCCCAGTTGCCCTTGGCCCGCGCCAGCAGGCTGCCGAACAGCGGGTACCACTCCTCGGCCTGGTGGCTGGCGATGCCGATGCCGGCCTCGCCGTCCATGGCCTCCTTGAGCTGCTCGGCGACCCCGGTGAACAGGTCGGTGAGCCGGGAGAAGCCCTTCTTCAGCTCCAGACCCAGCTCCTGCAGGTGCTCCGGCACCAGGCCGCCGACGAAGCGGTGGCGCGGCCGCTCGCGGCCCTCCATGTCCTCGCCGGGCTTGAAGTCGGCCAGCTGCTCGCAGGCGCTGAACATGAACTGCTGCTGGGTCTTGATCTCCCGCGCCAGCTCCGGCACCTGCTCGATCAGCCGCCCCAGGTCCCCCGGCAGCGGGTGCTGGGCCAGCAGCTTGGTGAGGTTCTTGGCCGTCTGCTCCAGCCAGTCGGCGGTCGAGCGCAGGCGGGTGAAGTGGGCGAAGTGACCGATCGCCTTGTCCGGCAGGTGATGACCCTCGTCGAACACATAGAGGGTCTCGCGCGGATCGGGCAGCACGGCGCCGCCGCCCAGGGCCAGGTCGGCCAGGACCATGTCGTGGTTGGTGACTATGACGTCGACCTTGCCCATGCCCTCGCGGGCCTTGTAGAAGGCGCACTGCTGAAAGTTCGGGCAGTGGCGGCTGGTGCACTGGCTGTGGTCGGTGGTCAGGCGCGACCAGGTACCGTCCTCCAGCTCCTGGGGCCAGCTGTCGCGGTCGCCGTCCCACTTGTTGCCGGCGAGCTTGTCGATCATCGCGCCGAACAGCTTCTGGCTCTGCTCGTCGACGTCGATCTTGAAGCCTTCCTCCTCGAACAGCTGGGCGGTGGCGCTCTGGGCCTGGCCCTCCTGCAACAACAGGTCCAGCTTGGACAGGCACAGGTAGCGACCGCGCCCCTTGGCCAGGGCGAAGCTGAAATTCAGGCCGCTGTTGCGCATCAGGTCCGGCAGGTCCTTGTGCACGATCTGCTCCTGCAGGGCCACGGTGGCGGTGGCGATCACCAGGCGCTTGCCGGCGGCCTTGGCGGTGGGTATCGCCGCCAGGCTGTAGGCCACGGTCTTGCCGGTGCCGGTGCCGGCCTCGACCGCCACCACCGCAGGCTCGCCCTCGCGCTTGCCCTCGTCGTCGGCCTTGATAGTGCCCAGCACCTTGGCGATCTCGGCGATCATCAGGCGCTGGCCATAGCGCGGCTTGAGCCCCTTGGCCTCGAGAAAACGGGAATAGGCGCCCTGGATCTGGGACTTGAGTTCGGTACTGAGCATGCTGGTCTGGGCGCGAAAAGGCTGGATAAATTTTCAGTGCTTGTGATCGGCGGCTATCATAGCGCGCTAATCGATCCCGCGCAGAACCGCTTACCCCACTGGAGTACTTGCATGACCCCTTATGCCGCGATTTACGCCCTGCACCTGCTTGCCTCCCTCGTCTGGGTCGGCGGCATGTTCTTCGCCTGGATGGTACTGCGACCCTCGGCGGTCAGCGCCCTGGAGGCGCCGGCGCGCCTGAAGCTATGGCTGGAAGTCTTCCGCCGCTTCTTTCACTGGGTATGGGCCGCCGTGCTGATCCTGCCGATCACCGGCGTGGGCATGCTGCATCTGCGCTTCGCCGGCTTCGAGACGGCGCCGCGCTACGTACACGTGATGATGGGCCTGTATATCGCCATGCTCGCCCTGTTCCTGCGGGTCCAGGCGCTGCAGCTGCCGGAACTGCGCCGGGCGGTGGCCGCGGAGGACTGGCCGAGCGGCGGCGCCGTGCTCGGGCGGATTCGCCGCCTGGTGGGCATCAACCTGATCCTCGGCCTGCTGCTGGTCGGCATCGCCGCCGCCCGCCCCGGCCTCTAGTACCTGCCGGGACGCGCGGGCTGGCTGCCCCTCGCCCTCGCCCGGTCAGGCCTGTTCGGGCGCCAAGGGCAAGGCCTCGGGCTCCTCGGTCTCGGGCAAGGCCAGCAGGTGGAATATCCCGAACAGCAGGACGTGCCCACGCTCGACCCAGGGCCGCGGGCACTGATCGAGGCGCTGCTGGAACAGCAGCAGCTCAACGCCATGAATCAGCAATACGGAGGCGCCGGCCAGGTTCAGCAACAGGGCGAAGGGCTGTACGAACGGGTCGACCAGATTGGCCAGGGCCGCTCCCCAGAACAACGCGGCCAATAGTTTCCCCAGCCCCAGCAATGCTTTCATGACCGCCCCTAACAACTTTCGATGGTGCCGCACCTTAACCGCTTTGGCGTAGTACGACCAGCGCGCCCGGATGTGCGGGCCCCACGCCCCAAGCGAAGCCCGCCCCGGTTTCCAGCCGCACATCGACTATTGCGGCAAAGCCTCCACCTCGGCCTCCACCCGGCGGTTGATGGCCCGCCCGGCCTCGCTGTCGTTGTCCGCGACCGGACGTGACTCGCCATAGCCCACGGCGGAGACCCGTCCCGTATCGATGCCGTGCTGATTGACCAGCACATCGCGTACGGCATTGGCGCGGCGCTCGGACAAAGCCTGGTTGTAGGCATCGGTGCCGATGGCATCGGTATGGCCTTCGACGGTCGTGGTGGTCTGCGGGTACTGCTTCATGAAATCCGCCAGGCTGCGGATGTCATCCTGGGCGTCCTGCTTGACCACCGACTTGTCGAAATCGAACTTCACGTCCAACTCGACCCGCACGGCTTCCACCGGCTCGGGCTCGACGAGTTCGGGAGCGCTCGGATAGACCTTGAGCGGGCAGCCGTTGTGCTGCACCGGCGTGCCGCTCGGCGTGTGCGGACAGCGGTCGCGGCGGTCGAATACGCCATCGCCGTCCTCGTCACCGTCCTGAGCGTAGCAGAGCAGGCCGCCGATCACGGCACCGGCCACGGCACCGCCAGCGGCCCAGGTAGAACTCTCGATTGCGCCAAGGCCGCCACCGGCCACGCCGCCAATCGCACTGCACAGGGGCCAATTTCCCTGGTTGAGCGGCGCCTCTCCCGTACTGGAAGTCGTGACGCAACCCGCAAGAACACTGCTGGCCAGAAGAAGGGGGGCAATTGCCCTCGCTTGAGAAAGCCTCATGGTGTCGGTCTCCTGTGTCACCGGCTGCTTCCGGTCCCCCGGAGTAAAGGTGCATCTCCCCGACTGTACAAGCCGGACCCCGGCAGACGGCCTAAACTGCCGAGGTCTTGCCCCTGTCAGGCGGCAATGGCTAAGGACGCGCCTCGACCTCGGCCTCGACCCGGCGGTTGATGGCACGCCCGGCGTCGGTGGCATTGTCGGCAACCGGCCGCGACTCGCCGTAGCCGACCGCGTTGACGCGCCCACCCTCTACGCCGTACTGGTTGACCAGCACATCACGCACGGCATTCGCCCGACGCTCGGACAGGCCCTGGTTGTAGGCGTCCGTACCAATCGAATCGGTATGCCCTTCGACCACCGTGGTGGTTTGCGGATACTGCTTCATGAAGTCAGCCAGGTTCTTGATATCCCCGTAGCTTTCTTCCTTGACCCGGGACTTGTCGAAGTCGAACTTGACGTCCAATTCGACACGCACTACCTCGGCAGGCTCGGGCATGGCCGGCTCTTCGACCATCACCTCCTCGACCATCACCATTTTTTCCGCTTCGGCCCCATGCACCCAGCAATAGGCCGCGGCCATACCGGCACCGACCGCCGCACCGCCGGCCGCCCATGACGAACTCTCGATCGCGCCCAAGGCGGCGCCACCGACACCGCCGACAGCCGCACAAGTAGGCCAGTCGCTCTTCTGCAATCCGGCACACCCCGTCAACAAGCTGGCCGCTAAAATCACGGGCCCTGCTTTCCTGGTAATGCTCATATACAAGTCTCCTATAGGAATCGGCCCAAAACCGACACTTATGGATTAAAGACGGCAGTTCCACAATTCGCCAGACGATAGGCCCTACGCGAAGGCAATCGGCGGTAGGCCATAAACCGGCGGCACGTTAGTCTCTTGCTCTCGACCCAGGAGCCTTCGATGACTCAACGCCCTTCTTCCCGCACGCCGCAGCAGGCCCTGGCCGCACTGCTCGAGCGCTACCAGCCGGACCGACTGCTGCTGGTGGGCGCGAGCGAACTGCCGGCGCTGGCGGCCTTTCGCAGCGCCCATGCCGGCTGCCAGATCACCCACGCCGAGGCGGGCACCCTGCCGAGCGAGCTGGCCAGCCAACGCTTCGACCTGGCCCTGCTCGTCGACTGCCTGGAGCACCTGCCCAAGCGCACCGGGCTGCAACTGCTCGGCGGCATCCGCAACCTCAACGCCAGCCGCCTCGCCGTACTGGTCGACCTGCACGCCTGCGCCTGGCAGGACACCGACTTCTTCGCCCTGGCGATGCAGGCCAGCGAGCGCTTCCAGCGCGGCGAGCAGACCCTCAGCCTGTTCACCTATGACCTGCTCGACTACAAACAGGTGCCGGACTGGCTCAACGCCAAGTTCTGGGCCAACCCGGAAAACTTCGGCAAATACTGGTGGTGATGCATGCCCACGACCGACTCCATGACCAGCTGCCCGTGCGGCAGCGGCGACCCGCTGGACGCCTGCTGTGGCCGCTATCACGCCGGCGCGCCGGCACCCAGCGCCGAAACGCTGATGCGTTCGCGCTACAGCGCCTATGTCCTCGGCCAGGTCGATTACCTGCTGGCCACCACCCTGCCCGCCCAGCAGGCCGGCCTGGATCGCGAGGCGATTCGCGCCTGGAGCCTGCAGAGCACCTGGCTCGGTCTCGAGGTGGAGAAAGCCGAACTGTTCGGCGGCCAGCCCGAGCACGCCTTCGTCACCTTCACCGCCCGCTGGCACGATGATGCCGGCGAGCACAGCCACCGCGAATGCTCCGCCTTCGTTCAACGCGGCGAGCGCTGGTACTTTATCGACCCCACCGTGGGCCTGAACGCCGGGCGCAACGAACCCTGCCCCTGCGGCAGTGGGCAGAAGTTCAAGAAATGCTGCTCGAGCTTCCTCAACAGCGCCGCCGCCGACTGACAGCCACGCCAAACTCTGCTTGATTTATTGCCCCGGCAACCCGCCTCGCCGGGCAATCGACAAGGAGAGAACTATGTACAAGCAATATGGATGGCTAGTCGCGCTGGCCGGCCTGCTGTTCGGCTGCGCCGGCCAGCCCTCGGGCGAGCCGGTCGACCTGGGCAGCACCGAGCGGGTCAGCCGCCTGTTCGCCTACCCCAACAACTGCAGCGTGGTCTGCTACCGCGACTGGACCCTGGAACAGACCGTACAGCACTACCTGCGCCAGAGCCTGGAGCGCGATGGCTACGGCACCGCCCGGGTCGAGGTAGAGCGCAGCGGCGACAGGGTCTACGCACGGTTCAGCGGCACACCGGCCGGCTACGAGCGCCCGTTGCACCAACTGCTCGACAGCGGCGAGCTGGCCTACCAGGGGGCCAGCCGACTCAACCGCGACGGCAAGTGGCAGTACGACTGGTACTTCTTCCTGCCCCTGGGCATGGCGCTGGAAAACCGCAGGAGCGTCGAATTGCTGCACTTCCCACCGGACTACTCGCTGACCCAGGCCCAGGACTACCTGCGCTCCAGCACCACCGACCGCTGGGCCGAGTTGCTGACGGTCAACGGCGTACCGGTGGCCCAGACGCCGGCCTACCAGACCATCATCGACATCGCCCCCATCGCCGCACCGGCCAGCGCCGGCAGCACCCTGGAGGGGGTCTACGACTACTTCAGCGATTACCAGCAGCGCATGGTCAAGGAACTGAGCGCCGGCAATGGCGGCGCCTCCCTGCCCATGGTCGCCTTCGGCAGCCCGGTGCGCAACTGGGTACAACAGCGCTACGGCGTGCCTCTGGCCGTGCTCGGCCTCGGCCAGATCGCCCCGGCGCCGGGGCGCACGGTGGCGGTACTGGGGGCCAACCATCCCAGCTACATCTGGTACGCGGCCGACCCGAGCAACTACGGCGGTAACCAGCAGAAAGCCGACCAGGCCGGGCTCGAGGTCATGGGCCAGGACCTCTCCGCCGCCTGCTGGCAGGCCGACATGGGGCAGAATCCGGGGGCCGACAGCAGCGCCGTACTCGAGGGTTGCACCCAGAAGTGGCTGGTAAGCGACCGCCAGCAGACCTGCGAGCTGTTCTATACCTCGATCCGCCACCTGACGCCGACGCAGGCCCAGGCCAAGTGCAGCAGCGCGGACGACGCCGTCGCCCGCCATTGACGCACCGCCCTCCGGACGGATGCCACGAGGCCCGCCTAGGCGGGCCTTGCTCTTTCACTCCTGCAGTTTCAGGTGCGAGGTGTCCGGTGGCGGCGCGGCGGGCCCGGACGGCACCTGGCCCATGTCGCTGCCGGGGGGCGCCAGACTCAACTGCGACAGGTCGAGCGCCGGGGCTTGCGGCTGCGGCTTGTCGTCCTGCAGATCGTCGCCCAGGGGCGCGATGCCGAAGTCCGGCGCGTCCACCTCGGCAAACGCGGCCATGTACTCATCCCGCGGCAACACCTTCAGACGCCCCGGGGCGGCCTGCACCTGGCCCTGCGCCGCGGGCGGCCGGCTCGACGGCACCGCCACCCCGGCCGGCGCTGTCACCTCGCCTGCCGGCGCGAGCGAAGGCACGGCGGTAACCTCGACCACGGCCCCGGCGCGCTCCAGGGTGGCGCGGTATTTTTCCGCGCCGGCAGCATCCAGGTTGCTCTTGATCACGATGCGCCGCCCCGAGAACAGCAGGGCGATGCGCTGGGCGTCGGCCTGAAACAACTTGGCCAGATTGGCCTTCACCGACTCCAGTTGCGCGCCCTGCACCAACTGCCCGGCGAAGGCAATCTCGTAACTAGCCATGGTCACACTCCTGTCCTAATCGACGCTCAGTATGGCGCAGGTTTTTTTACCCCCACAACACGTTGCAGCCGAGCACTTGCTTGTTACACTGTGGCGTCCTTCGGAGTAACCAATGTTGTATCAGGCAAAAACTATAAGAATTCTCAGCCTACTGATATTTTTCGGCCTGCTTTCAGGCCTCGGCGGATGCTCCACCTGGATGACGGGTGGTTTCAAGGATCCGGATATCCGTCTGGTCAAGGTCGATGTCGTACGGGCCAAGCTGCTGGAGCAGCGCTTCGTCCTGCGCTTTCGCATCGACAACCCCAACAGCGTAAGCCTGCCGGTGCGCGGCCTGGACTACCGGGTCCATCTCAACGAGGTGAAGCTGGCCGAAGGCGAGTCCGATACCTGGTTCACCGTGCCGGCCCATGGCCATCACGTGTTCGACGTGCCGGTGCGCACCAACCTCTGGCGCCACGTGCGGCAGATCGTCAAGCTGCTCGAACACCCCGACGAGCCGATCCGCTACCGCCTCGACGGCGCGGTGAAAACCGGCTTCATGTTCGGTCGCAGCGTGCACATGTCGCGCAATGGCGAGATAATTCCCGGCGATTTCATCCCGGAGTAGCCCCACATGAACCAACACCCCCACGTCCACGGCCCAGATTGCGACCACGACCATGATCAGCATGAGCACGATCATGTGCATGGCCCGCACTGCAACCACAGCCACCAGGAGCCGGTGCGCAACGCCCTGAAGGACGTAGGCCGCAACGACCCCTGCCCGTGCGGCAGCCAGAAGAAGTTCAAGAAATGCCACGGCGCCTGATCCGCCCATGAGCGGCCTGAGCCTGCTTCTACTGCTGACCGGCGCGCTGCTGGTGCTGGCCCTCGCCTGCTATGCCCTGTTCCTGTGGCGGCGGGTATGGGCGCGGCAGCGCGAGCAGGCGCATGCCGCAGAGCAGCGCCACCAACGCCTCGGTGGCGACCTGCAGGTTCTCGCCGGCAGCCTGCTCGAAGGGCAGCTGCCGCTGATCGAAGGCGCCATCCGCATCAAGGTGCTGCTCGACAACTACGACAGCACGCTGAGCCAGGACGCCCGCTGCGAGGTGTTCCACCGGCTGTTCGCCGCCACCGCCCACGTGCCGACCCATGCCGACTGGAAGGCACTGGACAGGGCCGAACGCCGGCAGCACGAGAAGCACTTCAACGAGCTGGAACTGCAGCACAAGGCCGCGGCCCGCAGCGCGGCGCGCTGGCTGCTCGACGAGGGCCTGGCGCAGACACGCAAGCGCGCCTGATACACCGCGCGCCCGGCCTCTTGCCAGGCGCTGCCGCGCGCTCTACCTTACGCCACACCCTGCCCCGGCCCCCCTGAACATGGCCGCTCGCCTCGGCCGAGTTGCTAGGCTTTCCAGCGGCACCCACGCCATCACCGTCCGATTCCCGCGTCCCGCAAGGAGCCCGTTGCATGCCATCGCGCGCGTTTCGCCCACTGCCGCTACTAGGCCTGGCCACCCTCACCGTCAGCCTGCTGCTCAGCGGTTGCCAGTCCTTTCTGCAGAGTCGCTACAGCGACAGCCTGCACCCGACCCAGGGTATCGTCCGCGTCCAGGGCCTGGCGCAGAGCGTGGTGGTGCGGCGCAATGCCCTGGGCATGCCGCTGATCGAGACCACCACCTTCCACGACGCCCTGTTCGCTCTGGGCTATGTGCACGCCAGCGACCGCCTCAGCCAGATGGTCGGCCTGCGCCTGATGGCCGAGGGCCGTCTGGCGGAAATGGCCGGCCCCGGCGTGCTGGAGATCGACCGCTTCATGCGCGCTGTGAACCTGCGCAAGAGCGCCGAGGTGCTGTACCAGAATGCCTCGCCGCGTCTCAGGCGCTTCTTCGAGGTCTACGCCCGCGGCGTCAACGCCTACCTGTTCCGCTACCGCGACAAGCTGCCGATGGACCTCGCCGAATCCGGCTACCGACCGCCCTACTGGAAGGCCGAAGACTCGGTACTGGTATTCTGCCTGCTGAACTTCGGCCTGTCGGTCAACCTGCAGGAGGAGATTGCCGCCCTGGTGCTGGCGCAGAAGGTCGGCAGCGCGCAACTGGCCTGGCTGCTGCCGACCTATCCGGACGAGCCACTGCCGTTCGAGGAAGCCGCCAAGCTCGAGGGCCTCGCCCTGGACGGCCGGATCGCCGGCCTGGAGGCAGTCAACCGGGCCGCCGGCCAGCTCGCCGATGCCCACATGCTCGGGGTCGCCGCCTCGAACAACTGGGCCATCGCCCCGCGAAACAGCCGCAGCGGCAAGAGCCTGCTGGCCAACGACACTCACCTGCCGCTGTCGCTGCCCTCGGCCTGGAACTTCGTGCAGATCCGTTCGCCGAAGTACCAGGCCGCCGGCGTGTCGATCGCCGGCGTCCCCGCCGTGGTCGCCGGCTTCAACGGCAAGCTGGGCTGGGGCATGACCATGGTCATGGGCGACAACCAGGACCTGTTCCTGGAGAAGCTCAAGCGCGAGGGCGACCGCCTCTACTACCAGGCCGAGGGCCAGTGGCTGCCCGCCCAGGAACGCCACGAGACCTTCTTCATCAAGGGTGAGCGGCCGATCCGCGAGACCCTCTACGAGACCCGCCACGGCCCGCTGCTGAACTCGGTGCTCGGCGAACGCAAGCACCGCCTGCAGCCGCTGCAACTGGGTAGCGGCTATGGCCTGGCGCTGCAGACCGCCCAGTTCGAGGCGGACCAGTCGCTGGACGCGCTCTTCGACCTGTCCCGCGCCCAGTCGGTGGAGCAGGCGTTCGAGGCGACCCGCGAAGTGCGCGCCATCCCGCTGAACATCGTCTTCGCCGACGCCCAGCACATCGGCTGGCAGGTCACCGGACGCTTCCCCAACCGCCGCGAAGGCCTCGGCCTGCTGCCCTCGCCCGGCTGGGACGGCCGCTACGACTGGGACGGCTTCGCCGACCCGATGCTCCACCCCTACGACCAGGACCCGCCGCAAGGTTGGCTGGGCACCGCCAACCAGCGCAGCGTCGCCCGCGGCTACGGCATGCAGCTGTCCAATTCCTGGTACTACCCGGAGCGCGCCGAGCGCATCGCCGCCCTGGCCGGCAGCGGCAAGCACGACCGCGCCAGCATGATCGCCATGCAGTACGACCAGACCTCGCCCTTCGTCGCCAAGCTGCAGGCCATGCTCGCCGCGCCGGGCATGGCCGAGCCGCTGGCCCAGGCCATCGGCGCCCTGCCCCCGGCGCAACGCGACCTCGCCCGCACCGCCCTGCAGCGCCTGCAGGCCTTCGACGGCCGGCTCGCTGCCGACTCGGCCGATGCCGCGCTGTACGGTGCCTTCCTCCACGAGAGCGCACGGCAGACCTTCCTCGACGAATTGGGCCCGGATACCAGTTCCGCCTGGAAGGCGCTGGTGCAGGCCGCCGACAGCTCCTACTCGGCCCAGGCCGACCACCTGCTCGGACGCGAGGACAGCCCGTTCTGGGACGACCTGACCACGCCACAGAAGGAAGACAAGCCGGCCATACTCGCCCGCACCCTGGCCGCGGCCATGAACCTCAGCCAGGCGCGCTCCTGGGGCCAGCTGCACAGCTACGACTGGACCAGCGAGACCACCCAGCTGGCCAAGTACATGGGCGCCAGCCAACGTGCCAGCATCAACGCACTCAAGGGCTACCTGGATCGCGGCCCCTATCCGGCCGGCGGCGACCACAGCACCCTCAACGTCTCGGCCTACCGCTGGGGCGAGAGCTTCGATACCTGGCTGGTCCCGGCCATGCGCATCGTCGTCGACTTCGCCAGCGAGGAACCACTGCTCGGCCTGAACAGCTCGGGCCAGTCAGGCAACCCGGCCAGCACGCACTATGCCGACGGCATCGAGGCCTGGCTCAAGGGGCGCTACATGGTGTTTCCGTTCCAGCCGCAGAACCTCGACAAGGTCTACGGCACGCGGCGGCTGCTGCTGGTGCCGGGGCAATGACTACCGCTCATCGGAAAATTTTGAACCAAGGGCCGAGTGCGCCACTCGGAACACACGGACTTACTCCATAGTTCATCGTTTCAGGGCGCCCGTGGGCGCCCTTTCTTTTGCCTGCGGCCAAGCGGCGACCGCCCTGGCAGCGCCGCATCATTCCTCGCAGATACTGGTCACGGTGATACCGTAACGCTCGAGCAGGCGCACGGCCGGCGTCTGTACCTCATAGGGGCGATCCTTCGGCTCCTCGCGCTCATACTCCCGCTCGGCCATCTGCAGCAGCCACTGCACCGCCTGCTCCATGCTCGGCTTGGCCGCCGACTCGACCTCCAACACCCCGGTCCCCTCGTCTTTGCTGTAGGTAATCATCCACTTAGCCATACGCTGCGGTTCCCTCTCGAAGTCTTTCGGTTATCCCGCCATGGCGGCGGGCGCCATGTGTCTTAGAGTCCACCATCGCCCCGGCAGTTCGCCGACGCCAGTCCCGGGCGTCCGAGCGAGGCTCGCTCAGGGCCCGTGCAGGGGAATCGCCGGACACAAAAAAGCCGGGCTAGACCCGGCTCGTGCATCGCGCCCGCTGTCGCCAGGGCGATCAGGCCTTGGGCAGGGTGACGCCCTGCTGCCCCTGGTACTTGCCGCCGCGATCCTTGTAGGACACCTCGCAGGCCTCGTCGGACTCGAGGAACAGCATCTGCGCCACACCTTCATTGGCGTAGATCTTCGCCGGCAGCGTGGTGGTGTTGGAGAACTCCAGGGTCACGTGGCCTTCCCACTCCGGCTCCAGCGGGGTGACGTTGACGATGATGCCGCAGCGCGCGTAGGTGCTCTTGCCCAGGCAGATGGTCAGCACGTTGCGCGGAATGCGGAAGTACTCGACGGTGCGCGCCAGGGCGAAGGAGTTCGGCGGGATGATGCACACGTCGCTCTTCACGTCGACGAAGCTCTTCTCGTCGAAGTTCTTCGGGTCGACGGTGGCCGAGTTGATATTGGTGAACACCTTGAACTCGTCGGCGCAGCGCACGTCGTAGCCGTAGCTGGAGACCCCGAAGGAGATCAGCGGCGCATTGCCTTCGGTGCGCACCTGACGCTCGACGAAGGGCTCGATCATGCCGTGCTCCTGGGCCATGCGGCGTATCCACTTGTCCGATTTGATGCTCATGGCGGGCGTCCTGAATGGGCTGATGGTGAAAAAGTGAGCGCATCTTACCGGGGCGAGCGAGCGGGTTCAAAGGCTGTCGACCGACGCGCCCCGGCGGCTCGCCGCCCGCCCCCGAGCCATTAATTCGCGAAAAGGCGCACAGAGCATTCGCGCTCGGCGGCAAAAGCGGGTATGGTGACCCCACTGTGCTGCATGTGTCACCGCGAATCGCTACTTGATGCCTAGATTTCGATCCAAACATCGTCCGACTCCTAGTACTCGTTGCACTCAGTCCCGGCCTGGGCTTTTCCAGGGCTGCTATTACTTTTGTTAGGAGATATCACATGTCCAATCGTCAGACTGGCACCGTTAAGTGGTTCAACGATGAAAAAGGCTACGGCTTCATCACCCCGCAATCCGGTGACGACCTGTTCGTACACTTCAAAGCTATCCAGAGCGATGGCTTCAAGAGCCTGAAAGAAGGCCAGCAGGTTTCCTTCGTGGCCACCCGTGGTCAGAAAGGCATGCAAGCTGAGGAAGTTCAGGTTATCTAACCTGCACTGACTAAAAAAAGCCCCGCCTAGGCGGGGCTTTTTTGTGCCTGGAGAACAATCAGTCGTCGCTGACCTTGATGCTCGGCGTCGCCGGCTGCACGGTCTGGGCGATACGCGCACCGACACTGCGGGCCATGGCCTGGTAGAGCATGGCGATCTGGCTCTGCGGGTCGGCGATGGTGGTCGGCTTGCCGCCATCGGACTGCAGGCGGATGGCCATCGACAGCGGCATGGAGGCCAGCAGGTCGACGCCGAACTGCGCGGCCAGCTTCTCGCCGCCGCCCTCGCCGAACAGGTGCTCGGCATGGCCGCAGTTGGAGCAGATGTGCACGGCCATGTTCTCCACCACGCCGAGCACCGGGATATGCACCTTGCGGAACATCTCCACGCCCTTCTTGGCGTCCAGCAGGGCCAGGTCCTGGGGGGTGGTGACGATCACCGCGCCGGCCACCGGCACCTTCTGCGCCAGGGTCAGCTGGATGTCGCCGGTGCCCGGCGGCATGTCCACCACCAGATAGTCCAGATTGTCCCAGGCGGTCTGGGTGATCAGCTGGATCAGCGCACCGGAGACCATCGGCCCGCGCCACACCACCGGGGTGTTCTCGTCGGTGAGGAAGGCCATGGACATCACCTGCACGCCATGGGCCTCGAGCGGCACGAACCACTTCTGCTCCCTGACCTCGGGCCGGGTGCCGTCGGCGACACCGAACATGATGCCCTGACTCGGCCCGTAGATGTCCGCATCGAGGATGCCGACCCGGGCGCCCTCGCGGGCCAGGGCCAGGGCCAGGTTGGCGGCGGTGGTCGACTTGCCCACCCCACCCTTGCCCGAGGCTACCGCGATGATGTTCTTCACATTGGCCAGGGCCGGCACCTGCTCCTGGCCCTTGTGCGCCTCGATCCGGCAGTCGACCTGCACCTCGGCAGAGTCGACGCCCTCGAGATTCTCCAGGGCCATCTGCAGCGTCTGCGCCCAGCCGCCCTTGAACAGCCCGGCGGCGTAGCCCAGCTCCAGGCGCACGCGCACCTGGCCGCCCTGGATATCCACCTCGCGCAGGCAGCCGGCGCTGACCGGGTCCTGATTGAGGTGGGGATCTGTGTATTGACGCAGGGTGGCTTCCACCGCCTGACGGGTCACGACGCTCATGGCAACTCCAGAAAAGACCGAGTAAAACAGACGGCCATCCTAACCGAGCGCCGGCCTCGACGCATGCCCGCCGCCCTCCTGACGAGCGCCGGCGTCGCCGCCACGCATGCCGAGGCCGCAGTCAAGAAGCGCGGGCGGGCGCTCCGGCGGGTGAAAAAAAACCGCTGCGCCTATATAGTTGCCGACCTCCCTAGTGTTACCAGTGCAGCCGATCCCCATGTCCGAAGCCCGCAAGATTCTCGTCACCAGCGCCCTGCCCTATGCCAACGGCTCGATCCACCTCGGCCACATGCTCGAGTACATCCAGACCGACATGTGGGTGCGCTTCCAGAAACTGCGCGGCAACCAGTGCATCTACGTCTGCGCCGACGACGCCCACGGCTCGGCCATCATGCTGCGCGCCGAGAAGCAGGGCATCAGCGCCGAACAGCTGATCGCCGAGGTGCAGGCCGAGCACACCGCCGACTTCGCCGACTTCCTGGTGGACTTCGACAACTACCACTCCACCCATTCCGAGGAGAACCGCGAGCTGTCGGCGGCCATCTACCTGAAACTGCGCGACGCCGGGCATATCGCCACCCGCTCGGTGACCCAGTACTTCGACCCGGAAAAGGGCATGTTCCTCGCCGACCGCTTCATCAAGGGCAGCTGCCCCAAGTGTGCGGCCGAGGACCAGTACGGCGACAACTGCGAGAAGTGCGGCGCCACCTACGAACCGACCGAGCTGAAGAACCCGCGCTCGGCCATCTCCGGCGCCGTGCCGGAGCTGCGCGACTCCAAGCACTTCTTCTTCAAGCTGCCGGACTTCCAGGCCATGCTCCAGCAGTGGACCCGCAGCGGCACCCTGCAGGACGCGGTGGCCAACAAGATCGCCGAATGGCTGGATGCCGGCCTGCAGGAATGGGACATCAGCCGCGACGCGCCCTACTTCGGCTTCGAGATCCCCGACGAGCCGGGCAAGTACTTCTACGTCTGGCTGGACGCGCCGATCGGCTACATGGCCAGCTTCAAGAACCTCTGCGCGCGGCGCCCGGAGCTGGACTTCGATGCTTACTGGAACAAGGGCTCGACGGCTGAGCTGTACCACTTCATCGGCAAGGACATCGTCAACTTCCACGCCCTGTTCTGGCCGGCCATGCTCGAGGGCGCCGGCCTGCGTACGCCCAGCGCGATCAACGTGCACGGCTACCTGACCGTCAACGGGCAGAAGATGTCCAAGTCGCGCGGCACCTTCATCAAGGCGCGCACCTACCTGGACCACCTCAATCCCGAATACCTGCGCTACTACTACGCGGCCAAGCTGGGCCGCGGCGTCGATGACCTCGACCTGAACCTCGAGGACTTCGTGCAGAAGGTCAACTCCGACCTGGTCGGCAAGGTGGTGAACATCGCCAGCCGCTGCGCCGGCTTCATCCACAAGGGCAACGACGGCCTGCTGGTGGCCGGCAATATCGCCCCCGAGCTGACCGACGCCTTCAGCGCCGCCACGCCGTCGATCGCCGAGGCCTACGAGGCCCGCGATTTCGCCCGCGCCATGCGCGAGATCATGGCCCTGGCCGACCGCGCCAACGCCTGGATCGCCGACAAGGCACCCTGGGCGCTGAACAAGCAGGACGGCAAGCAGGCCGAGGTCCAGGCCATCTGCGCCCTGGGCATCAACCTGTTCCGCCAGCTGGTGATCCTCCTCAAGCCGGTGCTGCCGAAGCTGGCCGCCGACGCCGAGGCGTTCCTCAACATCGCGCCGCTGACCTGGGACGACCACCAGTACCTGCTCGCCGATCATCAGCTGAACCCGTTCAGCGCCCTGCTGACCCGCATCGAGCCGGCGAAGATCGACGCCATGATCGAGGCCTCCAAGGAAGACCTGGCCGCCGAGGCCAGCAAGCCGGCCGGCAACGGCGAACTGAGCAAGGAGCCCCTGGCCGCGGAGATCGCCTTCGACACCTTCGCCGCCGTCGACCTGCGCATCGCCCTGATCGAGAAGGCCGAGTTCGTCGAGGGTGCCGACAAGCTGCTGCGCCTGTCCCTGGACATCGGCGACGCCAAGCGCAACGTGTTCTCCGGGATCAAGAGCGCCTACCCGGACCCGAGTGCGCTGGAAGGCCGCCTGACCCTGTACGTGGCCAACCTGGCCGCGCGCAAGATGAAGTTCGGCGTCAGCGAAGGCATGGTGCTGGCCGCCGGCCCGGGCGGCGAGGAAATCTACCTGCTCAGCCCCGACAGCGGCGCCAAGCCGGGCCAGCGAGTCAAGTAGGGCGGCGCCTGGCGCCCCCCGCTACGCTGTGATGACGCGGCAACACGCCGGCCTATGCCGGCTTGTCTGCACCGGGCGCCTTCCCGATAATAGGCGCCCTTTACCCACGGCCCTTGCCTGTCCACAACGGTACCCGCAATGACCGAACTCGCCCTGATCATGGTAAGCGCCATCCTGGTCAACAACTTCGTCCTGGTGCAGTTCCTCGGCCTGTGTCCGTTCATGGGCGTGTCGAAGAAGATCGAGACGGCCATCGGCCTGTCCCTGGCCACCACCTTCGTCCTGACCCTGGCCGCCATGTGCAGCTACCTGGTCCAGCAGTACGTGCTCAAGCCCCTGGACCTGGAGTTCCTGCGCACCATCAGCTTCATCCTGGTGATCGCCGTGACCGTGCAGTTCACCGAGATGGTGGTGAACAAGACCAGCCCGCTGCTGTACCGCGTGCTGGGCATCTTCCTGCCGCTGATCACCACCAACTGCATCGTCCTGGGCGTGGCCCTGCTCAACGCCAACAAGGCCGAGTTCACCTTCATCAGCGCCACCGCCAACGGCTTCGCCGCCGGCCTGGGTTTCTCCCTGGTGCTGGTGCTGTTCGCCGCCATGCGCGAACGCATCGCCATCGCCGACGTGCCCAAGGCCTTCCAGGGTGCGGCCATCGGCATGGTCACCGCCGGGCTGATGTCCCTGGCGTTCATGGGCTTCACCGGGTTGATCAAGCTATGACTCTGGTACTCAGCGCGGTGCTGGCCCTGCTCAGCCTGTGCCTGGTGTGCGGCGCCATCCTCGGCTACGCCGCGGTGCGCTTTCGCGTCGAGGGCAACCCGATCGCCGAGCAGATCAACGCCCTGCTGCCGCAGACCCAGTGCGGCCAGTGCGGCTACCCCGGTTGCAAGCCCTATGCCGAGGCGATCGCCGGCGGCGACAAGATCAACAAGTGCCCGCCCGGCGGCGAGGCCACCATCGCCGCCCTGGCCGACCTGCTCGACGTCGAGGCCGAGCCGCTGGACGCGGTGGAAGGCGAGAAGCCGCAGATGGTCGCCTACATCCGCGAGGCCGAGTGCATCGGCTGTACCAAGTGCATCCAGGCCTGCCCGGTGGACGCCATAGTCGGCGCGGCCAAGCAGATGCACACGGTGATCGCCAGCGAGTGCACCGGCTGCGACCTGTGCGTCGAGCCCTGTCCGGTGGACTGCATCGACATGCTGGAAGTCGGCGGTACGCCGCAGAACTGGAAGTGGCAGCTGCCGCTGCCGCCTGGCCAGCTGATCGCCACTGACCGGGGGCAGGCCGCATGAGCGCGCAGAACATGATCTGGGACATTCACGGCGGCATCCATCCGCCCGAGCGCAAGGAACTGTCCAACCGCTCGGCCGTGCAGCCGGCGCCGCTGCCCAAGCGCCTGGTGCTGCCGCTGAACCAGCACGTCGGCGCCACCGCCGAGCCCCTAGTGGTGGTCGGCGAGGCGGTGTTCAAGGGCCAGAAGATCGCCGAGGCCAGCGGTTTCGTCAGCGCGGCGCTGCATGCACCGACCTCCGGCATCGTCAGCTTCATCGGCCCGCAGCCCTACCCCCATGTCTCCGGCATGCTCGCCCCGGCCATCGTCATCGACAGCGACGGACTGGAGCAGTGGTGCGACCTCGAGCCCTGCCCCGATTATCGCCAGCTGCCCCCCGAGGCCCTGCTGGAGAAGATCCGCCAGGCCGGCATCAGCGGCCTGGGCGGCGCCGGCTTCCCCACCGCGGTGAAGCTCGCCGCGCGGCCGACCCAGAAGATCCACACGCTGATCATCAACGGCACCGAGTGCGAGCCCTATATCACCGCCGACGACCTGCTGATGCGCGAGAAGGCCGCCGAACTGGTCGGAGGCATCGAGATACTGGTCCAGCTGATCCAGCCCGAGCAGGTGCTGATCGGCATCGAGGACAACAAGCCCGAGGCCATCGCCGCGGTCCGCGCCGCCGTGGGCGAGCACCCCTTCGCCGTGCGGGCGTTCCCGACCAAGTACCCGTCCGGCGGCGAGAAGCAGCTGATCCAGATCCTCACCGGCGTCGAGGTACCCAGCGGCGGGCTGCCGGCGGATATCGGCATGCTCTGCCAGAACGTCGGCAGCGCCGTGGCCATCCATGAGGCGGTGGTGCACGGCAAGCCGCTGATCAGCCGCATCACCACCCTCACCGGCGAGGCCCTGGCCCGGCCGATGAACGTCGAGGCGCTGCTCGGCACCCCGGTCGGCGAGTTGCTGGCCTTCGCCGGCCTGCAGGCCGACAAGCTGCACCGCCTGGTCATGGGCGGGCCGATGATGGGCTTCACCCTGCCGGGCCTGGACGTGCCGCTGATCAAGACCACCAACTGCCTGCTGGCCGCCAGCGCCGAGGAACTGCCACCGCCGCCGCCGGCGCTGCCCTGCATCCGCTGCGGCGAGTGCGCCGAGGCCTGCCCGGCCAGCCTGCTGCCGCAGCAGCTGCACTTCTTCGCCCTCGGCCAGGAGCACGAGCAGCTGCGCGCGCACAACCTGTTCGACTGCATCGAGTGCGGTGCCTGCGCCTACGTCTGCCCCTCGAACATTCCCCTGGTGCAGTACTACCGCGCGGCCAAGGGCGAGATCCGCGAGCTGGAGCAGAAGCAGATCAAGGCCGAGCACTCCAAGCAGCGCTTCGAGCTGCGCCAGGAACGCCTGCGCCGCGCCGAAGAGCAGAAGGAAGCCGAGCGCCAGGCCCGCGCCGAACGCGCCGCCCGGGCCAAGGCGATCCAGGCCGAGACCTCCGCCGGCCTGCTGGAGGAAGACGCCGTCGCCGGCGCGCCGACGGCCAAGGTCAGCAGCCTGAGCGATGCCCAGAAGAAGCTGAAGATCGAGGCCAGCATGGCCCAGGTCGCCCTGAAGAAGGCCGAAAAGCAGCTGGCCGCCCACGACACCCCGGAGCTGCAGGCCCAGGTCAAGGACCTGCGCGCCGCCGCCGAGGCCGCGCAGAAGGCCCTGGCCGCCGAGATGGCGAGCGCCGCGCCGGCTGGCCCGATGATCGACGACGCGGCGCTGAAGAAGGCCAAGATCGACACCGCCATGCTCCGCGCCCAACTGCGCAAGCTGGAGAAGCTCGAGACCCCGGACGACGACCAGCAGGCCGAGCTGGCGCGCCTGCGCCAGCAGCTCGAGGAGGCCGAGAAGCTGCTCGCCAGCCTGCAGGACCAGCCCCCTGCCGCGCCCGCCAAGGCGGCGCCGGGCGATAAGGTCGAGCCGCTGAAGAAGGCCAAGGTCGAACTGGCGATGAAACGCGCCGAGCTGAAGAAGGCCGAGAAAGCCGCGGCGGCCGACAGCGAACTGGAGCCCCTGAGAGCGGCCGTCGCCGCGGCCGAGCAGGCCCTGCATGCTGCCGAGGCGGCCTCCAGCAAGCCCGCTCCCGAGCTGGTACGCAGCGAGAAGCGCCCGGTCGACGAGGCCACCCGCGCGCTGAAGACCGAGGTGGCCTTCGCCCGCGCCGACCTGCGCAAGCTGGAGCGCGAGGACAACGCCAGCGCCGAGGCATTGGCGGCGGCCCGCCAGCGTCTGGCCGCGGCCGAGCGCAAGCTCAACGAACAGCAAGAACCTGAATCGTAGGGTGGGTTAGCCGAAGGCGTAACCCACCGAAGGCAGCCTGGCAGCCATCACCGCCGCCCCCTACGGCCGACCGGTGGGTTACGCCGCTACGCGGCCAACCCACCCTACAACTCGATAGCACCTGACACCGGAGCGCCAATGGCCCTGCCCCGTATCACTTCGCCCCACGCCAAGGGCGCCAACCGCACCCAGCAGGTGATGCTGCAGGTGCTGCTGGCCTGCGTGCCCGGCGTACTCGCGCTGACCTGGCTGTTCGGCGCCGGCACCCTGATCAACCTGCTCTGGGCCAGCGCCTGCGCCCTGGGCTTCGAGGCGGCGTTCCTGGCCCTGAGGGGCCGCCCGCCGGGGTTCTTCCTCAAGGACTACAGCGCCCTGGTCACCGCGGTGCTGCTGGCCCTGGCCCTGCCGCCCTACGCGCCCTGGTGGCTGACGCTGATCGCCACGGGTTTCGCCATCGGCTTCGGCAAGCAGCTCTACGGCGGCCTCGGGCAGAACCCGTTCAACCCGGCCATGCTCGGCTACGTGGTGGTGCTGATCTCCTTCCCCAGCGAGATGACCAGCTGGCCGGCACCGCAGCGGGTCGGCCCGGTCGACGGCCTGCTGCACGTCTTCGGCCTCGCCGCCCTGCCCGATGGCTGGACCCAGGCCACCGCCCTGGACGTGCTGAAGATCAACCAGAGCCTGACCGTCGACGAGCTGTGGGCGCAGCACCCGGCCTTCGGCCGCTTCGGCGGCGCGGCGGTCGAGGCGGTCAACCTGGCCTTCCTCACCGGCGGCCTGTACCTGCTGCACAAGCGCCTGTTCACCTGGCACGCGCCGGTCGGCATGCTCGCCACCCTGGCGCTGATGAGCCTGCTGTTCTGGAACGGCAGCGGCTCCGATTCCCACGGCTCGCCGCTGTTCCACCTGCTCAGCGGGGCGACCATGCTCGGCGCCTTCTTCATCGTCACCGACCCGGTGTCCGGCGCCACCAGCAACCTCGGACGCCTGCTGTTCGGCATCGGCGTCGGCATCCTGGTCTATGTCATCCGCGCCTGGGGCGGCTACCCGGACGGCGTGGCCTTCGCCGTGCTGCTGATGAACCTGGCGGCGCCGACCATCGACTACTACACGCGGCCGCGTACCTACGGCCACCGCAAGCCGACCCGCGGCTTCAAGTTGGGGGAATAGCCCGTGCTACCGGAAATCAGCCGTTCGATGCTGAAAAACAGCCTGGTGCTGGGCCTGTTCGCCGTGGTCACGGTCGGCCTGGTGGCGCTGGTCCAGCAGGCCACCGCCAGCCGCATCGCCGCCTCCGAGCGCGCGGCCCAGGTACGCGCCCTCGCCGAGATCCTCCCGGCAGGCAGTTACGACAACCAGCTGCTGGATGACACGGTCGCGGTGCACGACCCCGAACTGCTCGGCAGCAAGGGGCCGCGGCCCGCCTATATCGCCCTCAAGGACGGCCAGCCCAGCGCGGTGATCCTCCGGGCCACCGCGCCGGACGGCTACAGCGGGGCTATCCAGTTGCTGGTCGGTGTCCGCGCCGACGGCCGCCTGGCCGGTGTAAGGGTGCTCAGCCACAGGGAGACCCCGGGCCTCGGCGACAAGGTCGAGCTGAGCAAGAGCCGCTGGATTCTCGGCTTCGACGGCAAGTCCCTGGGCGACCCGGACGAGGCCGGCTGGGCGGTGCGCAAGGACCGCGGCCAGTTCGACCAGTTCGCCGGCGCCACCATCACCCCGCGGGCGGTGGTCAAGGCCGTGCATCGGGCCCTACAGTACTTCGACGCGCACAAGCAGGAGCTGTTCGCAGCCCAGGTGAAGCCCCATGGTTAGCTTTCGCGAGATCACCCTCAACGGCCTGTGGAAGAACAACCCGGCCCTGGTCCAGCTGCTCGGCCTCTGCCCGCTGCTCGGGGTCAGCAACTCGACGGTCAACGCCCTCGGCCTGGCGCTGGCCAGCGCGGTGGTGCTGGTCTGCTCCAACACCGCGGTGTCGCTGGTGCGCGGCGTGGTCAACACCGCCGTGCGCCTGCCCGCCTTCGTCATGATCATCGCCGCGCTGACCACCTGCATCGAGCTGCTGATGCAGGCCTACACCTACGAGCTGTACCAGATCCTCGGCATCTTCATCCCGCTGATCACCACCAACTGCGTGATCCTCGGTCGCGCCGACGGCTTCGCGGCGAAGAACGACCCGGCGCGGGCCGCCTACGACGGCCTGGTGATGGGCCTGGGCTTCGGCGTGGTGCTGGTGATGATCGGCGCCCTGCGCGAGCTGTTCGGCACCGGCGCGCTGCTGGCCAACATGCACCTGCTGTTCGGTCCGCTGGCGGCCGACTGGCAGGTGACCGTCATGCCCGACTACCCGGGCTTCCTGCTGGCCATCCTGCCGCCCGGCGCCTTCATCGTCCTCGGCCTGCTGATCGCCGGCAAGAATCGCATCGACCAGGTGCTGGCCGAGCGGGCCAAGGCCCGTCAGCCCCAGGCTCCGGCGCAGAGCCGGCGGGTGCGGGTCACCGGAGTGATCGAGTGAACGCGGCCAAGCGCTACGAGATCTTCCGCCGGCTGCACGAGGACAACCCGCAGCCGAAGACCGAGCTGGCCTACAGTTCGCCCTTCGAGCTGCTGATTGCGGTGATCCTCTCGGCCCAGGCCACCGACGTCGGGGTCAACAAGGCCACCGCCAGGCTGTTCCCGGTGGCCAACACCCCGGAGGCGATGCATGCCCTGGGTGTCGAGGGCCTTTCCGAGTACATCAAGACCATCGGCCTGTACAACAGCAAGGCGAAGAACGTCATCGAGACTTGCCGCCTGCTCGTCGAGCGGCACGGCGGCCAGGTGCCGGACAGCCGCGAGGCCCTCGAGGCCCTGCCGGGCGTCGGCCGCAAGACCGCCAACGTGGTGCTCAACACCGCCTTTCGCCAACCGGCGATGGCCGTGGACACGCATATCTTCCGCGTCAGCAACCGCACCGGCATCGCCCCCGGCAAGACCGTGCTGGAGGTGGAGAAGAAGCTGCTGAAGTTCGTGCCCAGGGAGTTTCTGCTGGACGCCCACCACTGGCTGATCCTGCACGGCCGCTACGTCTGCCAGGCGCGCAAGCCGCGTTGCGGCAGCTGCCGCATCGAGGACCTGTGCGAGTACAAGCACAAGACCTCCGATGATTGATCTTTCAGTGGAAATGTCGCCCCGCTGATTGAAAAAATCTTTTTTACCCGCCCCGGTTTTGCCGCTATAAGGTGCGCAAATGGCCCCCCGTAGCCAAGCTGGAGTGAAAGCCCATGAGCACTGCCAAAGAAGACCTCGAGCTCGACGACGATTTCGTCGCAGAAGATTCGGACGATGCCGAAGCCCCCGTCGAGGTAGCCAAGACCAACCTGACCAAGCGGCGCATCATCGACAACTTCCTCGAGGAACGACGTCTGCACAAGCAGCTGGCGGAGTACGATTTCGACCTCTAGCCGTCATCTGCCGCACAAAAAAGAAGCCCCGCCTGAGCGGGGCTTTTTCATTTTTCGACCGACTGGCGGCTCAATCGTTGCGCGACGGCGACAGCAGCTCGATCTTGTAGCCGTCCGGGTCCTCGACGAAGGCCAGGATGCTGCTACCGTGCTTCATCGGCCCCGGCTCGCGGGCGATATGGCCGCCGCGGGCGCGGATGTCCTCGCAGGCCTTGTAGACATCGGCCACCTCCAGGGCGATATGGCCGTATCCGGTGCCCGGCTCGTAGCTGTCCACTCCCCAGTTGTGGGTCAGCTCGATCACGCTGTTGTGCGCCTCGTCGCCGTAGCCGACGAAGGCCAGGGTGAACTGTCCTTCCGGATAGTCCTTGCGGCGCAACAGGGTCATGCCCAGCACCTCGGTATAGAAGGCGATGGACTTGTCCAGGTCGCCGACGCGCAGCATGGTATGCAGCAATCTCATCGGTTGTTCCTCCTTGCAAGCCGCTTGTGGCGGCGTAGAAAGCACGACCCCGGCATGGGCCGGGGTCGTTTGACGTCAGGCCATGGCAGGCCGCGGGGCGACTGCCGTTACAGCAGATTACGCCCCTTGTTCGCGGCAATGCGCATGCGCAGCGCGTTGAGCTTGATGAAGCCCGCCGCGTCCTGCTGATTGTAGGCGCCGGCATCGTCCTCGAAGGTGGCGATGTTGGCGTCGAACAGCGACTCGTCGGACTTGCGGCCGACCACCACGACATTGCCCTTGTACAGTTTCAGGCGCACCACGCCGTTCACGTTGGCCTGGGAGGCGTCGATCATCTGCTGCAGCATGACGCGCTCCGGGCTCCACCAGAAGCCGTTGTAGATCAGGCTGGCGTACTTGGGCATCAGCTCGTCTTTCAGGTGGGCCACTTCGCGGTCCAGGGTGATCGACTCGATGGCGCGGTGGGCCTTGAGCATGATGGTGCCGCCGGGGGTCTCGTAGCAGCCGCGCGACTTCATGCCGACGAAGCGGTTCTCGACGATGTCCAGACGGCCGATGCCGTTCTCGCCGCCGATGCGGTTCAGCTCGGCCAGCACGGTGGCCGGGGTCAAGTCCTTGCCGTCGATGGCGACGATGTCGCCGGCGCGGTAGGTCAGCTCGATGTAGGTCGGGGTGTCCGGCGCCGCTTCCGGCGACTTGGTCCAACGCCACATGTCTTCTTCGTGCTCGGTCCAGGTGTCTTCCAGCACGCCGCCCTCGTAGGAGATGTGCAGCAGGTTGGCATCCATGGAGTACGGCGACTTCTTCTTGCCGTGGCGCTCGATCGGGATCTCGTGCTTCGCGGCGTAGTCCATCAGCTTCTCGCGGGACATCAGGTCCCACTCGCGCCAGGGGGCGATCACCTTGACGCCCGGCTTGAGGGCATAGGCGCCCAGCTCGAAACGCACCTGGTCGTTGCCCTTGCCGGTGGCGCCATGGGAGATGGCGTCGGCGCCGGTCTCGTTGGCGATCTCGATCAGGCGCTTGGCGATCAGCGGGCGGGCGATGGAGGTGCCGAGCAGGTACTCGCCCTCGTAGACGGTGTTGGCACGGAACATCGGGTAGACGAAGTCACGCACGAATTCTTCGCGCAGGTCGTCGATGTAGATTTCCTTGACGCCCATGGCCTGGGCCTTGGCGCGCGCCGGCTCGACTTCTTCCCCCTGGCCGAGGTCCGCGGTGAAGGTCACCACTTCGCAGTTATAGGTATCTTGCAGCCACTTGAGGATCACCGAAGTGTCCAGGCCACCGGAATACGCCAGGACTACCTTGTTTACGTCGGCCATGCCAATCAACTCCACGGGGTTGTTCGGGAAAACCCGTGATTCTACTGACCCTGACGGTCAATTTACAGGGGCGCGACAGCTTGTGACGATGAAGCGACAGCTTCTTGCAGGCGTGCGACGCCTGCCGGGCACTCAGGAGCCGGCCGCGGGTGCCGGCGCGGCAGTTTCCGGCGCGGCCTCCACCGCCGGTGGCGGTGCCACCCGCTCCAGGCGTATGCCGACCCGCCGGTTCTTCGCCCGGTTGGCCGCGCTGCTGTTGGGCACCAGCGGATAGCGCTCGCCGTGGAAACGCAGGCTGATCTGCTCCGCCGGCACACCATTGGCCTCGAGGTACCGCTGCACCGCCAGGGCCCGACGGCGCGACAGGTCGCGGTTGGTCAGGCGGTTGCCGCTGTTGTCGGCATGGCCGTCGAGCTGGATGCGATTGACGCTGGGATCGGCCTTGAGAAAGCTCAGGATGATGTCCAGCTTGGCCTGGGCCAACGGCTCCAGGTCGACGCCGCCGCCGGGAAAGCCGACCTGGCTCTGGCGCACCTGCTCGAAGTTGACCGGCAGCAGCTTGGCGGTGCAGGCCAGGTAGTCCTCGTAGGCCTTGCGGAACTTGACCGGCAGCAGGCGCACCTCGAGGCGCTCGCCGCCCTGCAGGGTGCGATGGCGCACCAGCGGGCTGCGGCCCTCGAGCAGGCCGGTGAGCAGGCGCCCGGCCTGGTACTGCGAACTGCTCAAGGGCACCTCGCCGCTGCCAACGCTGACCGCGCCCAGGTTGATATCGCCGCGTCCCGGCTGCCAGGGCGCCGCCGCGGCCAACAGGGTGGCGGTTCCACGGCCCAGCCAGCGTTCGCGCACCTGCAGGCGGAAGGTCGCCTGTTCACCGGCGCGGCGGACGAACTGGCCGGCGCCGAAGTCGGTGATGGGCTGCGACAGACGGCACTCGAACTGGTCGCCGTCCACCAGCCACTCGACCTTTTCCAGGCGGGTCTGGAAGCTGATGGCCGCGGCAGGCGGGGCGAACGACAGGCTGACGAGCATGCCGACGAGCAGGCTGGGCAGACCGAACGGGCTGAGGCGGGACTGACGCACGGCGGGCTCCACGGGGAATTACGGAGTTCAACCGGGGTATCGGTGGCCTGCCGGAAAACTTAAGCCCGGGCGTTGTCCGGCAGCGCCCCAGGCATCGGCCCGACGTGCCCTGGCGGGGCTTTTCCGGTAGCATTCCAACCACGTTTTGCCCGCCCGGAAGCCCCCCATGACCGACCGCCTCACCCTGCTGCGTCCCGACGACTGGCACATCCACCTGCGCGACGGTGCCGTACTGCCGCACACCGTCGCCGATGTCGCGCGCACCTTCGCCCGCGCCATCATCATGCCGAACCTGGTACCGCCGGTGCGCAACACCGGCGAAGCCGAGGCCTACCGCCAGCGCATCCTCGCCGCGCGGCCGGCCGGCAGCCGCTTCGAGCCGCTGATGGTGCTCTACCTCACCGACCTGACCAGCCCCGCGGACGTGCGTGCGGCCAAGGCCTCTGGCTTCGTCCACGCGGCCAAGCTGTACCCGGCCGGCGCCACCACCAACTCCGACTCCGGCGTGACCAGCATCGACAAGATCTTCCCGGCCCTGGAAGCCATGGCCGAGGTCGGCCTGCCGCTGCTGGTCCACGGCGAGGTGACGCGCAGCGAGATCGACGTGTTCGACCGCGAGAAGGCCTTCATCGACGAGCACCTGAGCCGCGTGGTCGAGCGCTTCCCCGGGCTGAAGGTGGTGTTCGAGCACATCACCACCCGCGATGCCGTGCAGTTCGTCGAGGCCGCCTCGGCCAACGTCGGCGCCACCATCACCGCCCACCACCTGCTGTACAACCGCAATCACATGCTGGTTGGCGGCATCCGCCCGCACTTCTATTGCCTGCCGATCCTCAAGCGCAACGTGCATCAGGAGGCCCTGCTCGATGCCGCCACCAGCGGCAGCAGCAAGTTCTTCCTCGGCACCGACTCGGCGCCCCACGCCAAGCACGCCAAGGAAGCCGCCTGCGGCTGTGCCGGTTGCTACACCGCCTATGCCGCCCTCGAGCTGTATGCCGAGGCCTTCGAGCAGCGCAACGCGCTGGACCAGCTGGAAGGCTTCGCCAGCCAGCATGGTCCCGACTTCTACGGCCTGCCGCGCAATAGCGAGACCATTACCCTGGTCCGCGAGGAGTGGCGCGCCCCGGCCAGCCTACCCTTCGGCGAGCAGACCGTGATTCCCCTGCGCGCCGGCGAGACCCTGCGCTGGCGCGTACTGGAGGAGCAGGCGTGAGCGAAGACCTGTACGACGACGAAATCGAGAGCAGCACCCCGTCCGCCGCGCGCCACCCCATGGCGGCGCGCTTTCGCGGCTACCTGCCGGTGGTCGTGGACGTCGAGACCGGCGGCTTCAACTGCGCCACCGACGCCCTGCTGGAGATCGCCGCGACCACCATCGGCATGGACGAAGGCGGCTTCCTCTATCCGGACCACACCCACTTCTTCCGCATCGAGCCGTTCGCGGGCGCCAACATCGAGCAGGCGGCCCTGGAGTTCACCGGCATCAAACTGGACCACCCCCTGCGCATGGCGGTCAGCGAGGAGCATGCGCTGAACGAGATATTCCGCGGCCTGCGCAAGTCGCTGAAGGCCAACGGCTGCAAGCGGGCGATCCTGGTCGGCCACAACAGCAGCTTCGACCTGGGTTTCCTCAATGCCGCCGTGACCCGCACCGGCATCAAGCGCAACCCCTTCCACCCCTTCTCCAGCTTCGACACCGCCACCCTGGCCGGCCTGGCCTATGGCCAGACCGTGCTGGCCAAGGCCTGCCAGGCGGCCGGCATCGAGTTCGATGGCAAGGAGGCGCATTCGGCGCGCTACGACACCGAGAAGACCGCCGAGCTGTTCTGCGGCATCGTCAATCGCTGGAAGGAAATGGGCGGCTGGATGGAATTCGACGACTGACTGCGTCGCAACGCCTGAGAAAGCAAAAAAACCGGCCTAGGCCGGTTTTTTTGTGGGCAGGTGGTCGGCGCTCTCCGAGCCCACCACCTGCCCCTGTCGACCGGCGTATTGCGCCAGGCGCTGTGGCCGAAGCAGGAGTCGAGGGATATGCCGATCCGGTCGACGTTGCGCGCCAGGAACTCGGACATGCGATGTTCGAAGACGATCAGCTCGCACCAACTGATCCGCCCATGGCACACCTCGCTTTTGTGCACCGCCCAGCGTTGTCCGCCCGCCCTCGGCAGCCGCCCCCCGCACACGACCGTTCGTCAGCTTCGGCGAGATTGCGCAACGAACAGCTAAAAGGGTCTTTGACACGCATTCTCATTAACATTAGTATCTTTGCATATCGAACCACTGCCATGCGACGGACCCGACTATGTATGTCTGCCTCTGCGAAGGAGTCACCGACCACCAGATCCGCGACGCGATCTATGACGGGTGTTGCAGCTACCGCGACGTACGCACGACCCTCGGCGTCGCCAGCCAGTGCGGCAAGTGTGCCTGCCTGGCCAAGCAGGTGGTCCGCGAGACCCTGAGCGAAATGCAGAGCAGCCAGGCGGCCCTGGCCTACCCGGCCAGCTTCGTCGCCGCCTGATCGAATCGCCGCAGAAGAGCCGGACCCCGAGTCCGGTTTTTTATGCCCGCAGTGCAGCGGGCAAATGCCTGGATGCGGAGCTTAAGCGTTCGTATTCATATTTACTTTTACTTATATTTCAACCAGTTAAGTTTGACAGTCGCCTCCTGCCAGCCCAGAATTTTAAATTGACTTCCCCCTAAAGGCAGGCTCGGACATGAAAGGCGACAAGAAGGTCATCCAGCATCTGAACAAGATCCTCGGCAACGAGCTGGTTGCAATCAACCAGTACTTCCTGCATGCGCGGATGTATGAGGACTGGGGCCTGAAAAAGCTCGGCGAGCACGAGTATCACGAATCCATCGACGAGATGAAGCATGCGGACAAGCTGATCAAGCGCATCCTCTTTCTCGAAGGCCTGCCGAACCTGCAAGACCTGGGCAAGATCCTGATCGGGGAGAACACCAAGGAAATGCTCGAGTGCGACCTGAAGATCGAGCACAAGGCGCATATCGACCTGAAGGAGGCGATCGCCTACTGCGAAAGCATCGGCGATTACGCCAGCCGCGAGCTGCTGGAAGAGATCCTCTGCTCCGAAGAAGACCATATCGACTGGCTGGAGACCCAGCTCGGCCTGATCGGCAAGGTCGGCATGGAGAACTACCTGCAGTCGCAGATGGACGACTGAAGGCCCGCCTGACCTCTCGAAACGGGCGCCTCTGGCGCCCGTTTTGCTATCCCCCGCTCGGCGAGCCGAACGGCGCGCACAAAAAACCCCGCCATGGCGGGGTTTTCTGCGACAGCGCCGAATCAGGCGTCGGCTTTCTGCACCGCATTCTTGATCAGGGTCTGCAACTCACCCTTCTCGAACATCTCGGCCATGATGTCGCTGCCACCGACCAGTTCGCCATCGACCCACAGCTGGGGGAAGGTCGGCCAGTTGGCGTATTTCGGCAGGTTGGCGCGGATTTCCGGATTCTGCAGGATGTCGACATAGGCGAACTTCTCGCCGCAGGCCATCACCACTTGTGCGGCGCGGGAAGAAAAGCCGCACTGCGGAGCATTCGGCGAGCCTTTCATGTACAGCAGAACGGTGTTGTTGGCGATCTGCTCTTTGATGGTTTCGATGATATCCATGGGGCACCTCAGGACTTGGCTTTACGACGCGGGGTCGACACGGTGGCGGCATTGTAACCAAAAGCCGAGCGCAATGCTCGGCCTTGCCGGCCCCGCCTCGACCAAGACCGCACGACCCGCCGCGGCGGCCGCTCAGGCGGCCGTGACCTCCACCGGCACGCCGTTGAGCGCGGCATTGCCGGACAGGGCATCGAGCTGGCGCTCATCGGTCAGATCGTTGGCGCTGACCCCAGGCTGCCCGCTGGCGATCTGCATCTGCACCCCCGGACGGGCATGCCCCCAGCCATGGGGCAGGCTGACCACCCCGGGCATCACCTCATCGCTGGCCGCCACCTCCACCTCGACGCTGCCGACCCGCGACCGCACGCGCACGCGCTGGCCGTCGGCCAGGCCGCGGTGGGCCAGGTCGGCCGGATGCATCAACAACTGATGCCGCGGCTTGCCCTTCACCAGACGGTGGTAGTTGTGCATCCAGGAGTTGTTGCTGCGCACATGGCGCCGGCCGATCAGCAGCAAGGCATCCGGATCCGCCGGCGGCTGGGCGGCCAGGCGCTGCAGGTCCGCCAGCAGCAGCGCCGGTGCCGCCTGCACCCGCTGCGTCGCGGTCTTCAGGCGCGGCCCCAGGTTGGGCTGGAGCGGGCCGAGGTCCAGGCCATGGGGGTGGTCGCGCAGCGCGGCCAGGGACAGCTTGCGCGCGGAGGCATCGCCATGGGGGCCGGCGCGCAGGCCCAGGTCGATCATCTGCTGCGGGGCCAGGGTCGGCTTCAGCGTCACGCCGGTTTTCGCCGCGTAGGCCTCGGCCAGAGCTATGAAGATCTCCCAGTCGTGCAGCGCGCCGGCGGGCTTGTCCAGCACCGCCTCGTTGAAGCGGGTGACGTTGCGCACGGCAAACAGGTTGAAGGTGCTGTCGTAGTGGTCGTGCTCAAGCGGTGCGGTGGGCGGCAGGATCAGGTCGGCGTGGCGGGTCGTCTCGTTGATATAGAAGTCGACGCTGAGCATGAACTCCAGGCCCTCCAGGGCCCGTTCCAGCTTGCGCCCGTTGGGGGTGGACAGCACCGGATTGCCGGCCACCGTGACCAGGGCCCGCACCTGCCCCTCCCCGGCCGTGAGCATCTCCTCGGCCAGGGCGGACACCGGCAGTTCGCCGCCGTATTCCGGCAGGCCGGAGACCCGGCTCTGCCAGAGATCGAAATGCCCGCCGGAGGACGAGGCCACCAGGTCCACCGCAGGCGTGGTGCAGAGCACGCCGCCGACCCGGTCGAGGTTGCCGGTCACCAGATTGATCAGCTGCACCAGCCATTGGCAGAGGGTGCCGAAGGCCTGGGTGGACACCCCCATGCGTCCGTAGCACACGGCCTTGTCGGCGGCGGCGAAGTCCCGTGCCAGCTGGCGGATGGTCTCGGCCGGCACGCCGCAGCGCGCGCTCATGGCCTCGGCGGTGAGCCCGGCGATGGCACGGCGCACCTCGTCCAGCCCCTCCACCGCCAGGTGGCTGGCGCGCCCCAGGCCCTCCTCGAACAGGGTATTGAGCAGGCCGCACAGCAGCGCCGCATCCTGCCCCGGACGGATGAACAGGTGCTGATCGGCGATCGCCGCGGTCTCGCTGCGGCGCGGGTCGACCACCACCAGCCTGCCACCACGGGCCTGGAGGGCCTTGAGGCGCTTCTCCACGTCCGGCACCGTCATGATGCTGCCGTTGGAAGCCAGCGGGTTGCCGCCGAGGATCAGCATGAAGTCGGTGTGATCGATATCCGGTACCGGGATCAGCAGGCCGTGGCCGTACATCAGATGGCTGGTCAGGTGGTGCGGCAACTGGTCGACCGAGGTGGCGGAGTAGCGGTTGCGGGTCTTCAGCAGGCCGAGGAAATAGTTGCTGTGGGTCATCAGCCCGTAGTTGTGCACGCTCGGGTTGCCCTGATAGACCGCCACGGCGTTGTTGCCATGGCGCCCCTGGACGTCGCTCAGGCGCTCGGCGACCAGGGCGAAGGCCGCGTCCCAGCCGATCGGCTGCCAGTCGCCGCCGACTCGGCGCATAGGCTGGCGCAAACGGTCCGGATCGTTCTGGATGTCTTGCAGGGCCACGGCCTTGGGGCAGATATGGCCGCGACTGAAACCGTCCTGGGCATCGCCCTTGATCGACAGGATCCGGGTGCTGCCGTCGGCCTCGGACTGGGTCTCGATACTCAGGCCGCAGATGGCCTCGCACAGATGGCACGCACGGTGATGGAGGGTCTTGGTCATGGCCTGGCCTCATATTCTTGTTCGAGACGACCGTTGCGGCCGCATGACAGGACTATGGGGACTATGAGGAAACCACGCCAGCAGGGTTCGCTTCATGAATCGACCGGCATCATGCCAGCCGATTCAGCGGTGCAGGCAGCCTGTCCTTAACGGATGGCGGTTACCGTGCCTTTCTTGCCCGTCACCTTGACGTTGACGGTCTTGTAGACGAAGTAGTCCTCGACGTTCACTTCGTAGCGCGGTGCGACGATCAGGTCGGCACCCGAAGTGGTAACGGCTTTGTAGGCTGCTGCGGACTTGGCGGAAGCCACCGGGTCGAGACCCAGGGCAAAACCACCTTCGCCACCGCCATAGGTCACGCCATCGGCGAACTGGCTGTCGCCACCCAACTTGAACACGTTGAATAGGATGCTCACCGAGGACTCACCGGAGATGGACTCACCCACTTTCACATCGGCCTTCAGGTCGGTCTTGACGTTACCGTTCAGCGGCGCGGTCGGCTGGCTGACGTTCTGGCTGGCACAGCCAGTCAACAGGGCGAGGGCGGAGAAAGCGGCGGCGTAGGCTACGTGTTTCATGCAAAACTCCTTTGCATAACATTCCATGGATGTCCCGTTGCGAGACGATGCATTGCCCGAAAAAGGCGCGGGCATCCTAGAAGCCCGCCGACGCCCGGGGCAAGCACAGATGTCAATAATGTGACATCTCGCACGCCGATCGAGGAAAATGCTTACACGGCGCCTACTTATCCATGACCGACCGGACAATTTGCGCCTGCTCGTCATTTCCTTATAAGATCGCGCCTTCCCCGTTTCGTCGCCCCGTGCGGCTCCCAGCCGCAGGTTCTGCCCTTTCCTCGATAAACCTGGCCGTTGAACCTGCGCTGTTGTCAAAAGGTAGTTAACGATGAGCGCAAGACACTTTCTCTCGCTGATGGACTGCACACCGGAAGAACTGGTGAGCCTGATCCGCCGCGGCATGGAGCTGAAGAGCTTGCGCAATCGCGGGGTACTGTTCGAGCCGCTGAAGAACCGCGTCCTGGGGATGATCTTCGAGAAGGCCTCGACCCGCACCCGCCTGTCCTTCGAGGCCGGCATGATCCAGCTCGGCGGCCAGGCGATCTTCCTCTCGCCGCGCGACACCCAGCTCGGTCGTGGCGAGCCGATCGCCGACGCCGCCCGGGTCATGTCGCGCATGCTCGACGCGGTGATGATCCGCACCTTCGCCCACAGCAACCTGGTGGAGTTCGCCGCCCACTCGCGGGTACCGGTGATCAACGGCCTGTCGGACGACCTGCACCCCTGCCAGCTGCTGGCCGACATGCAGACCTATCTGGAGCACCGCGGCAGCATCGCCGGCAAGACGGTGGCCTGGATCGGCGACGGCAACAACATGTGCAACTCCTATATAGAGGCCGCCCAGCAGTTCGACTTCCAGCTGCGCGTCGCCTGCCCGGAGGGCTACGAGCCCAATCCCGAGTTTCTCGCCCGCGCCGGCGACCGCGTCAAGGTGCTGCGCGACCCGCGCGAGGCCGTGGCCGGCGCCCACCTGGTGACCACCGACGTGTGGGCGTCCATGGGCCAGGAAGACGAGATCGCCGAGCGTCACAAGCTGTTCAAGCCCTACCAGGTCGACCGCGCGCTGCTCGATGCCGCGGCCGCGGACGTGCTGTTCCTGCACTGTCTGCCGGCGCACCGTGGCGAGGAGATCAGCGAGGACCTGCTCGACGATCCGCGCGCGGTGGCCTGGGATCAGGCGGAGAACCGCCTGCACGCGCAGAAGGCGCTGCTCGAGTTCCTGGTCGAAGCGGCCTATCACCACGCATGAGCCACTCCCTGCTGCTGAGCCTGCGCGACCTGAGCTGTGGCTACCATGAGCACCGCGTCGTGCAGGACCTCAACCTCCACCTGAACGCCGGCGACATCGGCTGCCTGCTCGGCCCCTCCGGCTGCGGCAAGACCACCACGCTGCGCGCCATCGCCGGCTTCGAGCCGGTGGCCGAGGGCGAGATCCAGCTGGAAGACCAGGTCATCTCCCGCGCCGGCTTCACCCTGGCGCCGGAGAAGCGCCGCATCGGCATGGTGTTCCAGGACTATGCGCTGTTCCCGCACCTGACGGTGGCCGAGAACATCGGCTTCGGCATCCGCAAGCAGGCCAACTGCGAACGCATCACCGAGGAGCTGCTGGAGCTGGTCAAGCTCGGCCACCTGGGCAGGCGCTACCCCCACGAGCTGTCCGGCGGCCAGCAGCAGCGCGTGGCGCTGGCCCGGGCGCTGGCGCCGGAACCGCGCCTGCTGCTGCTCGACGAGCCCTTCTCCAACCTCGACGGCGAGCTGCGCCGGCGCCTCAGCCACGAGGTCCGCGACATCCTCAAGGCCCGCGGCACCAGCGCCATCCTGGTCACCCACGACCAGGAGGAGGCCTTCGCCGTCAGCGACCATGTCGGGGTGTTCAAGGAAGGCAAGCTGGAACAGTGGGACACGCCTTTCAATCTGTACCATGAGCCGCTGACGCCCTTCGTCGCCAGCTTCATCGGCCAGGGCTACTTCATTCGCGGCCAGCTGCTCAGCCCGGATTCGGTGCAGACCGAACTCGGGGTGATTCGCGGCAACCGCGCCTATATCTGGCCGGTGGGCAGCTCGGTGGACGTGCTGCTGCGCCCCGACGATATCGTCTACGCCCCGGACAGCGAGCAGAAGGCGCTGATCGTCGGCAAGACCTTCCTCGGCGCCGCCACCCTGTACCGCCTGCAACTGGCGACCGGCAGCCAGCTGGAGTCGATCTTCCCCAGCCACGCCGACCACCTGCCGGGCCAGGAAGTGGGCATCCGCGTCGCCGCCGATCACCTGGTGGCCTTCCCGGCCCCCGGCAGCATCGCCGCGCACCTGGAACTCGGCGACTCCGGCGTGCGCCGCTACAGCAGCGCCCACTGAGCCGCCGCCCGGTCACCAGATCCGGGCACTGCGGCGCTGCTTACGCCTCGCTCAGGACGAGCCGGCCGCTGGCCACCAGCACCGCATCGCCGGCGATCTTCACCCGCTCGCCCTGCAAGCGGCAGTGCAACTCGCCGCCGCGCGGCGAGCACTGGTAGGCGCGCAACGTCTGCTTGCCCAGGCGCCGCGCCCAGTAGGGAATGAGGCTGCAATGGGTCGAGCCGGTCACCGGGTCCTCGTCGATGCCGATGGCGGGAGCGAAGTAGCGCGAGACGAAGTCGTGCCGTTCACCGGGCGCGGTGACGATCACCCCCAGCCCCGGCAGCCCGGCCAGGGCCCGCAGATCCGGCTGGCAGGCGCGCAGCGCCTGTTCCGAGTCGATCACCGCCATCAATTCCTCGCCCTGGAAGGCGGCCAGCACCGGCAGGCCCAGCGCCTGTTCCAGCGCGGCCGTGACCGGTACCTCGCGCGTCTGGGCAGTGGGAAAGTCCAACACCAGGCGCTCACCCTCGCGCGTCACCCGCAGGGGCCCGGACCGGCAGACGAAGTCGATCGCCTCGCCCGCCTCGCCGTAGCAGTCGAACAGCACCTTGGCGCTGGCCAGGGTGGCATGGCCGCACAAGGGCACCTCGGCACTCGGGGTGAACCAGCGGATGCGCCAGGCGGCCCCCTCCTTCACCAGGAATGCGGTTTCCGCCAGGTTGTGCTCCCCGGCGATCTGCTGCATCAGGCTGTCGCCGAGCCAGCCATCCAGGCGATAGACCATGGCCGGATTGCCGGAAAAGGGGCGATGGCTGAAGGCATCGACCTGGTGAAATTCAAGCTGCATGGCACGCTCCTGCAAGATAGGTCGCCCAGCATGCCCCGAGTCGACCTCGAGCGCCCCATACAGCCGCCCACGAGCTGAACGCTACAGCTCAGCGTTGCAGCTGGCCGTCGCTCAGGGCTCGCTCACCCCATAGCGCTCCAGCAGGCGTTGCAGGCGGCCATCGGCCTGATAGCGGCGCAGGCCCGCCTCGAACAGCTCGGCGTGTCGCCGACTGCTCGCCAGCGCCGGCGAGAAGGCCAGGTAGATGGCCACGTCCGGGCTGCGGCAGCCGGCATTGCGCAGCTGCCCGGCGCGCCCGTGACGGCGCAGCCAAATCTGCATCACCCAGGTATTGGCCACCGTGACGTCGATGCGTCCGCTGAGCAGCTTGTCGACATTCAGGTCCAGGGCGTGGTCGCCATAGGCCTGCTGCACCCGCTGCGGATCGTCGGCATGTGCCTGCACGTAGGCATCCAGTTCACGGCCATAGCTGTAGTCGTTGATCACCCCGAGGCGCTGTCCGTCGAGGTCCCGCTGGACCGCGAAACGCCAGGGGCTGTCGGCCAGCACATAGAAGCACATGCGCGAACGACTCACCGGCGTCGGCGTGAAGAGAAAATCCGGGGCGTCGGCGTGGCCGGCCCCTATCACCGCGTTGATCCGCCCCCGGCGGGCCGCACGCAGGGCCCGCGCCCAGTTGATCAGCCGGTACTTCACCTCGATCCCCGCCTCGGCAAAGATGTCCCGCGCCAGTTCGACGAAGATCCCCGGCTGCGCCGAGCCCGGCTCGCAGTTCACCGGACACCAGGGGTCCCCGGCGATCACCAGGGTTTCCGCCCGCACGCCCGGGCTGCCAAAGAACAACGCCACTGCCAGGCCGACGGCCAGCAAGAAAGGACTCGACCAGGGCCTGGGAGGCATCGGGGTTACTCGCACAGAATGGAAGCACCTGCTTCCAGTTGTAGCAGTTCTCAAGCCTCGCTGCGCACCCGCTGCACTGCGTTCAGCCAGCCGCGGTAGAGCTCGGCGCGCGGCGCGTCCGCCATATGCGGCTCGAAGCGCTGCTGGCGCTGCCAGTGCCCGGCGATTTCCTCCAGGTCGCGGTAGAGACCGGCCTGCAACCCCGCCAGGTAGGCCACGCCGAGCGCCGTGGTCTCGGTGATTTCCGGGCGCTCCACCGGCACGCCGAGGATGTCGGCGAGAAACTGCATCAGCCAGTTGTTGACCACCATGCCGCCGTCCACCCGCAGCGCGCTGGGCGCCGCGGCGCCGTCCTGGCCCATGGCCTCGAGCAGGTCGCGGGTCTGGTAGCACACCGATTGCAGGCCTGCGGTGACGATTTCCTTGATCCCGGTGTCGCGGGTCAGGCCGAAGATCGCCCCGCGCGCCTTGGGGTCCCAGTAGGGCGCGCCCAGGCCGGTGAAGGCCGGCACCAGGTAGACCCCGCAGGCCTCGCCGGTCTGCTCGGCCAGGGCCTCGCAATCGCTGGCATGGCTGATCAGCTTGATGCCGTCGCGCAGCCACTGCACCGCCGCGCCGGCGACGAAGATGCTGCCCTCCACCGCATAGGTGACCTCGCCGCCCAGGCGGTAGCCGACCGTGGTCAGCAGGCGGTTGTTCGAGGTCACCGGGGTGCTGCCGGTGTTCTGGATCATGAAGCAGCCGGTGCCGTAGGTGCTCTTGACCATGCCCGGGCGGAAACAGGCCTGGCCGATCAGCGCCGCCTGCTGGTCGCCGGCCATGCCCAGCACCGGGATCGGCGCACCGAGCAGTTCGCTCGCGCAGGTGCCGAAGTCCGCCGCGCAGTCCAGCACTTCCGGCAGCAGGCTGCGGGGAATCTCCAGCAACTCGAGCAGGTCCTGATCCCACTGCTGGGTATGGATATTGAACATCAGGGTGCGCGAGGCATTGCTGGCGTCGGTGCGATGCACCTTGCCGCCGGTCAGGCGCCACAGCAGGAAGCAGTCGACGGTGCCGAAACGCAATTCACCACGCTCGGCGCGCTCGCGGGCGCCTGCCACGTTGTCGAGTATCCAGCGCAGCTTGGTACCGGAAAAATACGGGTCGATCAGCAACCCGGTCTTGGCACTGACCATCGCCTCGTGGCCGGCGGCCTTGAGCCCGGCGCAGTAGTCGGCGGTGCGCCGGTCCTGCCAGACGATGGCGCGATGGATCGGCTCGCCGCTCACCGCATCCCATACCAGGGTGGTCTCGCGCTGGTTGGTGATGCCGATGGCGGTGATCGCCGCGGCGCTCAGGCCGCCCTGCTGCAAGGCCTGGCGGCAGACCTCCAGGGTGCTGCGCCAGAGTTCCTCACCATCGTGCTCCACCCAACCGTCCTGCGGAAAGAACTGCTGGAACTCCTGCTGCGCCCGCGCCTGCACCACGCCCTCGCGGTCGAACACTATGGCGCGGCTGCTGGTGGTTCCCTGGTCGATGGCTAACAGATAGTGGGACACGGGCAATTCCTTATTGTTGTGGAGTGAGGGGCCAAGCCCCGCCTCAGTTGCGGGCGATGACGGCGAAACGAGCCTGGCTGTACCGGGCCAGCACCTCGGCCGCCAGTTCGACCTCCAGGCCGCGCCGCCCGGCACTGACGTAGATGGTCGCGAAACGCTGCGCCGACTCGTCGATGAAGGTGCGCAGGCGCTTCTTCTGCCCCAGCGGGCTGATGCCGCCGAGCAGGTAGCCGGTGGCGCGCTGCGCCGCCTGGGGCTCGGCCATCTCGGCCTTCTTCACGCCAGCCGCCTGGGCCAGGGCTTTCAGATCGAGGCTGCCGGCCACCGGCACCACCGCCACCAGCAACTCGCCCTTCTCGCTGGCGGCCAGCAGCGTCTTGAACACTCGCGCTGGCTCCAGGGCGAGCTTCTCCGCCGCCTCCAGGCCGTAGGAAGCGGCCTTGGGGTCGTGCTCGTAGCTGTGCACCCGGTGCTCAGCCTTGGCTTTTCTCAGCAGGTCGATGGCAGGCGTCATGTTCGAATGTGAAAACAGGCAACGAAGTTCGCGTACCTTAGCCGAAATCCAGGCCTACGACAGCCTATAATGTCGCGCAAAACAAGGATTCGCCCCATGACCCTGGCGCCGCGCCAACACGACATCCTCAACCTCGCCCGCGAACGTGGCTACGTCAGCATCGACGAACTGGCCCAGGCCTTCGCCGTCACCCCGCAGACCATCCGCCGCGACATCAACCAGCTGGCCGAGCAGGGCCTGCTGCGCCGCACCCACGGCGGCGCGGCGAGCGAGGCCTCGAGCACCCAGAACACCGCCTACGCCATGCGCGCCGGGCAGATGCGCGAGGAGAAGCAGCGCATCGCCGAGGCCATCGCCGCGCACGTCCCCGACCACGCCTCGCTGTTCATCAGCATCGGCACCACCACCGAGGCGATCGCCCGGGAACTGCTCAAGCGCAGGGGCCTGAAGGTGATCACCAACAACCTGCACGTGGCCGCCCAGCTCAGCGCCAAGGCGGATTTCGAGGTGCTGGTGGCCGGCGGCACGGTGCGCAGCGACGGCGGCGTGGTGGGCCAGGCGACCGTGGATTTCATTCGCCAGTTCAAGGTCGACTATGCCCTGGTCGGCATCAGCGGCATCGACGAGGACGGCAGCCTGCTCGACTTCGACTACCAGGAGGTACGGGTCACCCAGTCGATCATCGACAACGCCCGCCAGGTATTCCTCGCCGCCGACTCGAGCAAGTTCGGCCGCAACGCCGTGGTGCGCCTGGGCTCGATCGCCCTGGTCGACCGGGTGTTCACCGACGCGCCGCCCTCGCCCGCGATCAGCCGCCTGCTGCACGAACACCAGGTCCAGCTCGAACTGGTCTGAGCCCCTATCCGTCCCCTCTCCCGACCCCGGGCGACATACCGCTCGGCGCGAAAGCGCGCGCGAGATTGGCGATTGCATGCGCATTCGACTAGTATATTTTCGGAAGTGAACATTGACACATTCGTTTTCGACCACAAGGTGCCGCCATGCCCTCTCGCGCCAACCACGCATCCCCCCTCGCCGAAGTCTACGATCTGGCCGTCGTAGGGGGCGGCATCAACGGCGCCGGCATCGCCGCCGACGCAGCGGGCCGGGGCCTGTCGGTATTCCTCTGCGAGCAGGACGATCTGGCCCAGCACACCTCGTCGGCCAGCAGCAAATTGATCCACGGCGGCCTGCGCTATCTGGAGCACCATGAGTTCCGCCTGGTGCGCGAGGCCCTGGCCGAGCGCGAGGTGCTGCTGGCCAAGGCGCCCCATATCGTCAAGCCCATGCGCTTCATCCTGCCCCATCGCCCGCACCTGCGCCCGGCCTGGATGATTCGCGCCGGCCTGTTCCTCTACGACCATCTCGGCAAGCGCGAGCAACTGCCGGCCTCGCGAGGGCTGCGCTTCGGCCCCGGCAGCCCGCTGCGGGCCGAGATCAGCCGCGGTTTCGAATATTCCGACTGCTGGGTCGACGACGCCCGCCTGGTGGTACTCAACGCCATGGCCGCCCGCGAGCAAGGCGCCCACGTGCACACCCGCACCCGCTGCGTCAGCGCGCGGCGCAGCAAGGGCCTGTGGCACCTGCATCTGGAGCGCAGCGACGGCAGTCGCTATTCCATCCGCGCCCGCGCCCTGGTCAATGCCGCCGGCCCCTGGGTGGCGCGCTTCATCCGCGACGACCTCAAACAGCAGTCGCCCTACGGCATCCGCCTGATCCAGGGCAGCCACATCATCGTGCCCAAGCTGTTCGACGGCGAGCAGGCCTACATCCTGCAGAACGAGGACCGGCGCATCGTCTTCGCCATTCCCTACCTGGAGCACTTCACCCTGATCGGCACCACCGACCGCGAATACCAGGGCGACCCGGCCGAGGTGGCGATCAGCGACGAGGAGATCGCCTACCTGCTGGGCGTGGTCAACGCCCATTTCAAGCGCCAGCTCAGCCGCGACGACATCCTCCACAGCTACGCCGGCGTGCGCCCGCTGTGCGACGACGAGTCCGACGAACCCGCGGCCATCACCCGCGACTACACCCTGGCGCTGTCCGCCCAGCCGGGCGAGGCGCCGCTGCTCTCGGTATTCGGCGGCAAGCTGACCACCTACCGCAAGCTGGCCGAGTCGGCGCTGGCACAGCTGGCGCCCTTCTTCCCGCAGATGGGCCCGAGCTGGACCGCCAGCAGCCCGTTGCCCGGCGCCGAACAGCTGGTCAGTCGCAGCGCGCTGGTCGAGGCCCTGTGCGGCCAGCACCCGTGGCTGCCGACCGCACTCGCCCGACGCTGGGCCTGCAGCTACGGCAGCCGCAGCTGGCGACTGCTCGAGGGCGTGCAAACACTGGGTGACCTGGGCGAAGCGTTCGGCGGCGGACTCTATGCACGGGAGGTGGAGTACCTGTGCCAGGAGGAATGGGTCATGGATGCCGCCGATATTCTCTGGCGGCGGAGCAAGCTGGGACTGTTCCTGACCGCCGCACAGCAACAGCGTCTGGATCACTATCTACACGCGCACTCGCCGGACCTCCACGCTGCCTGACCCGCCAGGCCTGTAGCATGGCCCCATGCACTAGAGCCGGGCCCACAATCCGTGCTGCCGATAGGCGCGCAGATGAGGCAACACCGCCGCCAGCAAGGGTTCCTTGAAGGCGTCCTGGAATCGGTGGGCCAGGCCCGGGATCAGCTTGAGTTCGCTGCCCTGGATATGCGCCGCCACGTGCACGCCGTGCATCGCCGGCAGCAACGGATCGGCGGTGCCGTGCACCACCAGGGTCGGCACCCGCAGGCGATTGAGCAACTCGACCCGGCTCGGCTCGGCGAGGATGGCCAACAACTGACGCTCCACGCCCTCGGGGTTGAAGGCGCGGTCGTAGGCCGTCTCGGCCTGCTGCAGGAGCCGTTCGCGGTCGTCGCTGACCGCCGGGCTGCCGAGTGCGGCGAGCAGGTCGGCCTGCTGTTCCAGCGCCACCTCGCGGCTCGGCGCCTCGCGCCGGGCCAGCAGCGCCAACAGTTCCGGGCTGGGCGACGGCAGGCCCCGGGCGCCGGAGCTGGTCATGATCAGGGTCAGACTCTGTACCCGCGCCGGAACCAGGTCGGCCAGGTGCTGGGCGATCATCCCGCCCATGCTGGCGCCCAGTACATGGAACTGGCGCACGCCGAGAGCATCCATCAGGCCCAGGGCATCGCCGGCCATGTCGCGCAGGCTGTACGGCGCCGACACCGACAGCCCCAGGCGATGACGTAGCGCTCCGTAGGCGAGATCGGCCGCCGGTGCGTCCTGCCGCCAGCGGCTCAGGCCGACGTCGCGGTTGTCGAAGCGGATCACCCGGAAGCCCTGCCCACACAAGCGCCGCACCACCTCATCCGGCCAGTGGATCAGCTGCCCGCCGAGGCCCATCACCAGCAGCAAGGCCGGATCGCTGGCGCGGCCGATGCTTTGATAGGCCAGTTGCACCTCGCCCAGGGCAACCTTGGCGGTCGCCACTCGGGTGTCGCAGCGCTCGACTGCAGCCGACGGCAACCCCCATAGCAGTGCGACGAGAAGAAGAAACACTCGCATGAAAACACCAAAACGCAGAACCCCATTGAGACGCGAGTCTGGTGATATTCAGTCGAGCGCGCTGCCACAGAACCATGACAATTTGATGAATACTGCCGAGCGGCCGTCGCTCACCCGGCCCGCGAGCGGGGCCACCCGCACCAACTGGCCCCACCACGATTATCGTTCGACTCGGCGCAGCGGTGCGCCGCTGCGCTGCGCCGTTTCCCAGTTGGGCGCCAGGCCCACCTCGACCTCCTCCGCCGGCAACATGCCACGGCCGCGCAGCAGATCGGCGGCGCGCTCGGCGAGCATGATGGTCGGCGCGTTGAGGTTGCCGTTCGGCTCGGTGGGAAACACCGAGGAGTCGATCACCCGCAGCCCCGCCAGGCCGCGCACGCGCAGCTCGGAGTCGACCACCGCCAGTTCGTCCTCGCCCATGCGGCAGGTGCCGCAGGGGTGGTAGGTACTCTCCAGGTTGGCGCGGACGAAGGCGTCGATCTGCGCGTCGCTCTGCACGGCCGGCCCCGGCGCTATCTCGCCGTCGCGGAAGGCGTCCATCGCCGGCTGGCCGATGATCTCGCGGGTCAGGCGCACGCAGCGGCGAAAGCCCTCGCGGTCCTCCTCGCGCTGCAGGTAGTTGAACTGGATGCGCGGATGCTCGTAGGGGTCGGCCGAGCGCAGTCGCACGTGGCCGCGACTCTTGGGTTTGTTCGGCCCGGTGAGCACCATGAAGCCGTGGCCCTTGATCGGCTTCTTGCCGTCGTAGCGCATCGCCGCGGGCAGGAAGTGGAACTGGATGTCCGGCCAGCGCAGACCCTGCTCGGAGCGGATGAAACCGCCGGCCTCGAAGTGGTTGGTGGCACCCAGGCCGTCCTTGAACAGCAGCCAGCGCAGGCCGATCAGCAGCTTGCTCAGCGGGTCCATCTTGCTGTTGAGGGTCAGCGGCTGCTTGCAGCCGAACTGGATGTAGATTTCCGCGTGGTCCTGCAGGTTCTCCCCGACCCCGGGCAGTTCGTGCAACAGCGCCACCCCGGCCTGGCCGAGCACCGCCGCCGGGCCGATGCCGGAACGCTGCAGCAGGTGCGGCGAGCCGATCGGCCCGCCGGCCAGGAGGATCTCGCGGTTGCAGAACACCTGCCGGGTGCGCCCGCCCTGGTCGTACTCGATGCCCACCGCACGCTTGCCGTCGAGGAGGATGCGCCGGGTCATGGCCTGGGTCACCACGGTCAGGTTCGCCCGGTCCATGGCCGGGCGCAGGTAGGCGTTGGCGGTGGAGCAGCGCACACCGTCCTTGATGGTCATGTGCATGGCGCCGAAGCCTTCCTGCATGTAGCCGTTGGTGTCATCGGTCTTGACATAGCCGGCCTCGACACCGGCCTCGACCCAGGCGCCGTACAGGGGGTTGCTCATGTGGTTGCCGTTGCTGGTGTGCAGTGGCCCGGCATCGCCGCGATAGACGTCGCCGCCCCGCTCGTAATGCTCGGCCCGCTTGAAGTACGGCAGGCAGTTGCGGTAACCCCAGCCGCGCGCGCCGAGCTCTTCCCACTCGTCGAAGTCGTAGGCGTGGCCGCGGATATACACCAGGCCGTTGATCGACGAGGAGCCGCCGAGCACCTTGCCCCGCGGGCAATGGATGCGCCGCCCGTCCAGGTAGGGCTCCGGCTCGGTCTGGTAGCGCCAGTTGTACTTCTTGGTGTTCATCGGGATGGAGAAGGCGCTGGGCATCTGGATCAGCACGCTGCGGTCGCTGCCGCCGAATTCCAGCACCAGCACCGAGGTGGCCGGGTCCTCGCTCAGGCGGTTGGCCAGCACGCAGCCGGCCGAACCGGCGCCGATGATGATGTAGTCGTATTTCTTAGTCATTGCTCAGGCCCTGTGCATTGAGATTCAGGGGTTTGTTCATGGCGTCGTGGCGTGGCGCGTAGGCGCCCCAACCCAGGCGCGTGGCGAAGGCGCGGGTCAGCCCGAAGTGCACCACCCCGGCCAGCAGGCAGGACGGCAGCGAGGCGGAGACGAAGCTGAACAGCGTGGTATTGGCCAGGGTCTGCGGGTTGAACAGCAGCACGTAGACGCCGAAGCCGACCAGCAGCGCCAGCAGCGCGATGGGGTTGAAGCCGTTCCAGTAGTGGTACGGCGTCTGCGCCTCGGGGGCATAGAGGTGCCGCAGGTTCATCCGTTGCCGGCGCAGGCAGTAGTAATCGGCGATGCCGATGCCGGCCAGCGCGCTGTTCAGCGCCGAGGTCCACACCAGGAAGATGAAGAAGCCGTCGTAGATGCCCGGGGCGACGAACACGATGATCGCCGGCGCCACGCAGAACAGCAGCACCAGCAGCTCCCACCTCAGCGCCCTGAGCGTCTGGCCGGCCAGTTGGCGCAGGCCGACTATCGAGGTGTAGAGGATGTTGATCATGCTGGTGACGTTGGCGAAGGCGACGAAGCCCAGGGCGATGACGCCGAACACCAGGCCGCCGATATGGGTCATCCAGATGGTCGGGTCGCTGTCGCCCAGCGCGGCGGATGCCGTTAGGCCGACCACCTCGCCGAGCACCGCGGCGCCGAAGATGCCGATGATGTTCGGCCAGAACGCGCTGCGCTGGTTCTTGCTCAGCCGCGCCAGGTTGCCGATATAGGGCCACCAGGACAGGCCCGCGGCCATGTTCACCTCCACCGCGATCATGAAGTTGACCCGCTTGTCGGCGAACGGCGCATCCAGCGCCGGCAGGGCCAGCAGTTCGGCGACGCTGCGCTCGCTGAGGATCAGGTAGAGCATCGCGCCCATGATCAATACCAGCGCCGGGGCCACCAGGGTGTTGAACCACTTGATCGAGGTGGGCCCCCTGGCGACCACGAAGCCGGCCAGGAGGATCGCGAAGAAGCCCGAGAGCAGCACCAGCAGCCCGGTCGGCTGGGTCTCGTGCTCGCTCAGCAGGCCGCTCAGGCCGTCGATCGAGCGGCCGAACATCAGCCCCAGCACCGCCAGCCAGCCCATGGTCAGGAACACCACCGCCAGCACGTAGACCAGGCGGCTGCCGTTGCTGCCGAACATGCTGCGCAGGAAGGTGAACTGTTCGGTGCCGTACTTGCCGCAGGGCACGCAGGTGGCGAAGGTCGCCAGCAGCACGCCGATGATGTTGCCGATGACGATGGCGGCGATGCCCTCCTTCACGCCGACGAACAGCGCGGTGGCACCACCGATAAGGAAGGCCCAGGTGGCGATGGCCAGGGCCGAGTTGGCATAGGTGAACTCCCAGAAGCCCCACATGCGTTCGCTGGGCAACAGCGGCGTATCGCCGCGCTGGGCTTCGAGGCTGATATCGACGGTTTTAGGCGTGGTCATGGCTCAGTACCCCCAGAGGTAGAAGCCGATGACCAGCACCAGCGTCATCAGGGTGATCGCGAGATAGTCCGTGGCGTTCAGCGCCCCCGGCCATTGCTCGCCCTTCTCCATCTCCTCGTAGACGCGGATGCGTCGTTCCAGGTCTTGCGCACGTACGCTTTCGGCTTGACTGTTCATCTGGACATAACCTCGTATGGCTCTTGTTATTGGCTACCCGATGCGTCCCGGCACAACGCCTGGCGTTGTGCCGATGGTCTGTTTGCGTCCTTATCTCATGGCAGGGTGATCCACACCGCCTTGGTCTCCAGCAGGTGGTCGAGTTGCTCGGCGCCCAGGTCCTTGCCGAAGCCGGACTGCTTGTAGCCGCCGAACGGCATGGCCGGGTCGATGGTGCTGTGGGCGTTGACGTACACCGAGCCGGCGCGCAGCCGCGGAATCAGCCCGTGCACGCGGCCGAGGTCGTTGGAGTACAGCGCCGCGGCCAAGCCATACAGCGAGTCGTTGGCCAGGCGCAGGGCCTCTTCGTCGTCGTCGAAGGGTGCGGTGACCAGCACCGGGCCGAAGATCTCTTCCTGGACGATGCGCATGTCGTTGCGGCAGTGGGCGAAGATGGCCGGCTGCACGAAGTAGCCGGGACCTGCGACGGCTTCGCCGCCGTACCGCAGCTCGGCGCCCTCGCGTATGCCGGCCTCGATGTAGTTCAGCACCCGCTGTTGCTGTTGTTTAGACACCAGCGGGCCGATAAAACAGTCCGGGTCCAGGCCGGGAGCGAGCTTCAGGGTGCGGGTGTAGGCGATCAGCTCGGCGAGGAAGCGCTCGTAGATGCTGCGATGAATATAGGCGCGGGTGCCGGCATCGCAGACCTGCCCGGAGTTGAAGAACACCCCGTTGGCCACCGCCTGGGCGGCGGCCGGGATGTCGGCGTCGTCCAGCACGATGACCGCCGACTTGCCGCCCAGCTCCAGGGTCAGGCGCTTCATCTGCTCCATGGCCGACTTGCCGACCGTGCAACCGACCGGGGTCGAACCGGTGAAGCTGAGCTTGTCGATGCCCGGGTGGGTGGCCATCGCCGCGCCGACCAGACTGCCGCGCCCGGTGACTATGTTGACCACGCCGTCGGGAATCCCCGCCTCTTGCACCAGCTCGGCGAAACGCAGCGCCGACAGCGAGGTCAGCTCGGCCGGCTTGACCACCAGGGTGCAGCCGGTGGCCAGGGCGGCGCCGAGCTTCCAGGCCATGGTCTGCAGCGGGAAGTTCCACGGCACTATGGCGCCGACCACGCCCACCGCCTCCTTGCGCGTATAGGCCAGGTAGTTGCCCGGCAGCGACGGCTCGACGGTGCGCCCGTGCAGCTTGCTGGCCCAGCCGGCGAAATAACGGAAGCAGTCGACCGTGCCCTGGATATCCACGTCACGGGCCTGGGCGGCGGACTTGCCCATGTCGATCGACTCGATCTCCGCCAGTTCGACGGCGTTCTGCTCGATCAGGTCGGCCAGGCGCTGCAGCAGGCGCTCGCGCTCCAGCGGCTTGAGCAGGCGCCAGGGACCGCCGTCGAACTGCGCGCGGGCGGCCGCCACGGCGCGATCCAGGTCGTCCGTGGTGGCCATGGGAATGCGCGTCAGCAGGCCCTCGGTCGAGGGCTCGATGACCTCGGCGCTCTGGCCGTCGCTGGCCTCGACCCAGGCGCCGCCGATGAACATCTTCTGCGCCTTGGCCAGGAACTCTTGGGTGGCTTCGGATATGCCGAATTGCTGCAGGTACTGCTTAACGATGCTGTCCATGGTCATGCCTCCTGACCGGCGCGGGCCTCGGCGCGCGCGTGAAAGATGAAGCCGATGCTGTTGAGCAGCAGCTGCGCGGCGAGGATCGAGGTCATCCCGGTCGGGTCGTAGGCCGGGGCCACTTCCACCAGGTCCATGCCGACGATATTGCCGCGGCTGCGCTGGGCCAGCAGCTGGATGATCTCCAGCACCTCGTAGTAGAGGAAACCGCCGTGGCTCGGGGTGCCGGTACCCGGCGCGATGGAGGGGTCGAAGCCGTCGATGTCGATGGTGATGTAGTACGGCACGCCGCCGGGAATCAGATCGACTACGCCCTGGGCGCCGAGGCGCCGTACGTCGCGCACCGAGAGAATCTGCGAGCCGGCGCTACGCGCGGCGTCGTAGTCGTCGCGATTGGACGAGGACACGTTGCGGATGCCCAACTGGGTCATGCCGACTATGTGGTTCATCTCCGAGGCCCGGCGCAGCGGATTGCCGTGGCCGTAGCGCACGCCATGGCGCTCGTCGACGAAGTCCAGGTGCGCATCGAAGTGCAGGATGTGGATCGGCCCGCGTCCCTCGAACGCCTTGATCACCGGGGCATGCACCGAGTGGTCGCCGCCCAGCACCACCGGCATGGCGCCGGCCTCGAGGATCTTGCGTACGGCGTACTCGGTGTTGGCGTTGCTCTGCGCCATGTCGGTGTGCACGATGTCGGCATCGCCGACGTCGACCATGCGCACATCGGACGCGGTCAGGTACATCACGTCGTCTTCGTGGTCGTAGGCGCCGGCATGGCCGAAGGAGAACAGCGTGGAGGCCTCGCGGATGCCGCGCGGTCCGAAGCGGGCGCCGGAACGCCATTGGGTACCCATGTCGTTGGGCGCACCGAGAATCGCCACATCGGCGTCCAGTGCCGCCCAGTCGGTGCACACCGGGGACTTGGCAAAGGTGCAGTGCCCCACGAACGGCAGGTTGAGGCGACCGGATTCGTAACCGTGCTTAGCCATGTACAGCCATCTCCATTGTTGTTATCGAGGAGGGGCGGCCCTGCATTGCGACCGCCGATGGACCGACTATGGGCGCAGCTTTTCGTGGAAAAAATGCCCGGCATCAGATACTCATATCGGGTATTCCGATGCATCAACGGCTGGGAGGTGGGGATGATTCAGCTGCAGGACGTCGACCTGAAACTGCTCAGGGTGTTCATGACCATCGTCAAATGCGGGGGCTTTTCCGCCGCCCAGGCGGCGCTGAACGCCGGCCAGTCGACCATCAGCGAGCAGATGAACCACCTGGAGACCCGCCTCGGGGTCAAACTGTGCCAGCGCGGGCGCAGCGGCTTTCGCCTGACCGAGCAGGGGGTGGCGGTGCATGAGGCGAGCCAGCGCCTGTTCGCCGCGGTGGAGGACTTCCGCCTGGACACCGACGTGCTCAAGCAGCACATCAGCGGCATGCTCAACCTGGGGATCATCGACAGCACCATCACCGATCCGGCCTCGCCCCTGCCGAAAGCCACCCAGCGCTTCGTTTCCCGCGGCCACGACGTCCACCTCAACGTCTACGTCGGCAGCCCGGCGGAGCTGGAGGAGCGCGCCCTGGACGGCCGCCTGCACCTGGCCATCGGCCACTTCCCCAGCCATATCCCCGGCCTCGCCTACGCGCCGCTGTACCAGGAGGCGCTGGGCCTGTATTGCGGCCGCCGCCACCCGCTGTTCGGCTGCCAGGCGGAAGGCGCCGAGCTGCTCGCCGAGGTTGCCGACAGCCGCATCGTGGTGCGCGGCTTCATGCAGCAGCACGACCTGGAACAGCTGGGCATGAGCAAGGCCGCGGCCACGGTGGACAACATCGAGGCCCTGGCCATCCTGATCATCTCCGGCGCCTACCTGGGCTTCCTGCCGGTGCACTTCGCCAGCCAGTGGCTCAAGAACGGCGAGATGGCGCAACTGGGCTCAACCCACCTGCGCCTGATGTCGCCCTTCGACGTGATCACCCGCCGCGGCGCGGCGCCGCCGCCGATCCTCCAGGCCTTCCTCGAGGACCTGGCGGCCTGCGCCCGCCAGGGGGCGCCGGGCTGACGCCCCGGCCGCGCCGGACCAGGGCAGGCGACCTCAGGCCAGCTCGGCGCGCAGCTGGCGGGCCGCCGCCACCATATTCACCAGCGCCGCCTCGGTCTCGGGCCAGGCGCGGGTCTTCAGGCCGCAGTCGGGGTTGACCCACAGCCGCTCGGCCGGAATGCGCCGCGCCGCCTTGCGCAGCAGCGCGACCATCTGCGCCACCTCCGGTACCCGCGGCGAGTGGATGTCGTACACGCCAGGGCCGATCTCGTTGGGGTAGGCGAAGCTTTCGAAGGCCTCGAGCAGCTCCATGTCCGAGCGCGAGGTCTCGATGGTGATGACGTCGGCGTCCATGGCGGCGATGGCGCCGATCACGTCGTTGAACTCGCTGTAGCACATGTGGGTGTGGATCTGCGTCTCGTCGCGCACGCCCGAGGCGCACAGGCGGAAGGCCTCGGTGGCCCAGTTCAGGTAATGGTCCCAGTGCGCCCGGCGCAGCGGCAGGCCCTCGCGGAACGCCGCCTCGTCGATCTGCACTATCCTGATGCCGGCCGCTTCCAGGTCCAGCACCTCGTCGCGAATGGCCAGGGCCAGCTGGCGCGCCTGCTGCTCGCGGGAAATATCCTCGCGCGGGAAGGACCACATCAGCATGGTCACAGGGCCGGTGAGCATGCCCTTCATCACCTTGGCGGTGAGGCCCTGGGCGTAGCGGATCCACTCCAGCGTCATCGGCCGCGGCCGGCTCAGGTCGCCGACGATCAGCGCCGGCTTGACGCAGCGCGAGCCGTAGCTCTGCACCCAGCCGAAGCGGGTGAAGGCGTAGCCGTCGAGCTGTTCGGCGAAGTACTCGACCATGTCGTTGCGCTCGGCCTCGCCATGCACCAGCACGTCCAGGCCGAGCTGCTCCTGCGCCTCGACGGCGTGGCGGATCTCGCCGTGCATGGCCTCGGTGTACTCGGCGGCGGACAGCTTGCCCTGCCTGAAGGCCTGGCGTGCCAGGCGGATCGCCGCGGTCTGCGGGAAGGAGCCGATGCTGGTGGTCGGCAGCAGCGGCAGCTGCAGGCGCGCGCGCTGCCGCTCGATACGCTCGGCGAAGGGCGAGGCGCGCTGGCTGTCGGCCGGGGCGATGGCCTCCACCCGCGCCTGCACCGCCGGGTTGTGAATGCGCGATGAGGCCGCGCGACTGGCGTGCACGGCCCGGCTCACGGCCAGGGCGACCTGCACCCCGGCATCCTCCGGCTGGTTCAGGCCGCGGGCGAGCACCGCCACCTCCTCGCACTTCTGCACGGCGAAGGCCAGCCAGCTCTGCAACTCGGCGTCGAGGTGGGTCTCGCGATCCAGGTCGACCGGGCTGTGCAGCAGCGAGCAGGAGGGCGCCACCCAGAGGTTGTCGGCGAAACGCTCCTCGGCCTGGCGCAACTGGACCAGGGCGCGGTCCAGGTCGCAGCGCCAGACGTTGCGGCCGTTGACCACCCCCAGCGACAGCACCTTGTAGGCCGGCAGGCGGTCGACCAGCAACGGCAGCTGCTCCGGGGCGCGCACCAGGTCGACGTGCAGGCCGTCCACCGGCAGGCCCACGGCCAGGCCGAGGTTGTCCTCCAGGCCGCCGAAGTAGCAGGCCACCAGCTTCTTCAGCGGCGCGTGCTGGAGCAGGTGATAACCGCGCTCGAAGGCGTTCTTCCAGTCCTGGGGCAGGTCCAGGCCGAGGATCGGCTCGTCGATCTGCACCCACTCCACGCCCAGGGCCGCCAGGCGTCCGAGGATCTCGCCGTAGACCGGCAGCAGGCGCTCGAGCAGCTCGAGCTTGTCGAACGCCTGGCCCTTGGCCTTGCCCAGCCACAGGTAGGTCAGCGGCCCGAGCAGCACCGGCTTGACCCTGTGCCCCAGGGCATGGGCCTCCTCGACCTCCTCGAACAGTTGCTCCCAGCTCAGCTGGAAGCGCTGGTCGGCGCTGAACTCCGGGACCAGGTAGTGGTAGTTGCTGTCGAACCACTTGGTCAGCTCCTGGGCGTGGCCGCCACAACAGCCGTCGCCGGCGCCGCGGGCCATGGCGAACAGGGTGGCGAGGGTCGGCCGGCCGTCATGGGGGCGGAAGCGCTCGGGGATCACGCCGAGGGTCAGCGAATGACCGAGCACCTGGTCGTACCAGGCGAAGTCGCCGACCGGCAGCAGATCGAGGCCGGCGTCCTTCTGCAGTTGCCAGTGGGTGGCGCGCAACTCACGGCCGACGGCGCGCAGCCCGGCTTCGTCCAGTTCGCCCCGCCAGTGGGCCTCCAGGGCTTTTTTCAGTTCGCGGTCGCCACCGATGCGGGGAAACCCCAGGGAATGGGACAGGGCCATGTCGAAACGCTCCATAGATGCAAATGATGGCGCGCATTGTCGGCAGCCCAGTATCGTGAGACAAACTCAACCTATTCGCCTTGATCTATAGTTTTATTCATGTAGGGTGGCACCTTCTCAGCCACCGATCCGTAGCGCGCTGCCCGCCTGCTGGATGGGTCAAGCGCTCCCCCTACGCCGAGGCCGCCATGCTCGAACTGCGCCACCTGAAGACCCTGCACGCCCTGCGCGAGAGCGACAGCCTGGTGGACGCCGCCGAGCGCCTGCACCTGACCCAGTCGGCCCTGTCGCACCAGTTCAAGGAGCTGGAGGAACGCCTGGGCATGCAGCTGTTCGTGCGCAAGACCAAGCCGGTGCGCTTCACCAGCGCCGGCCTGCGCCTGCTGCAGTTGTGCGACGCGGTGCTGCCGCTGCTGCGCGGCGCCGAACGCGACCTGGCGCGCCTGGCCGGCGGCACCGCCGGCCGGCTGCACATGGCCATCGAGTGCCACAGCTGCTTCCAGTGGCTGATGCCGACCATCGACCAGTTCCGCGACGCCTGGCCGGAAGTGGAGCTGGACCTGGCCTCGGGCTTCTCCTTCGCCCCGCTGCCGGCCCTGGCGCGCGGCGACCTGGACCTGGTGGTGACCAGCGACCCGCTGGAACTGGCCGGCATCACCTACGTGCCGCTGTTCACCTACGAAGCCATGCTGGCGGTGGCCAACCAGCACCCGCTGGCCGCCAAGGCCTTCATCGTGCCCGAGGACCTGGCCGGCGAGACCCTGATCACCTACCCGGTGGAGCGCGACCGCCTGGACATCTTCACCCGCTTCCTCGAGCCGGCCGACATCGAGCCGGCGCAGGTGCGCACCTCGGAGCTGACGGTGATGATGATGCAGCTGGTGGCCAGCGGCCGCGGCGTCTGCGGCCTGCCCAACTGGGCCCTGCACGAGTACAGTTCGCGTGGCTACGTGACCGCCAAGCGCCTGGGCGCCAAGGGCCTGTTCGCCACCCTGTACGCCGGCATCCGCAGCGACATGCTCGACGCGCCCTTCATGCGCGACTTCCTGCTGACCGCCAAGGACACCTCCTTCGCCAACCTGGAGGGCGTCAGCGTGGCGCGCTGAGCCCGGCGCACGGCTGGCGCCGGCCAAGCGCCGTTACACCTTGCGACTTGCCCATCATGACCAACAGTCATAGCATGACCACTGGTCATACTCCGGTACTCGCCTGCCATGCGCTATCAGGATCGCCTGTTCCAGCAACGCCACGCCGCGATACTCGAGGCCGCCCGCCGGCTGTTCCGCGAGCAGCCATGGGACCGCGTGACCATCGCCGAGGTGGCGCTGGCCGCCGGCATCGGCAAGGGCACGGTGTACAAGCACTTTCCCAGCAAGGAGGCGCTGTACGCCCAGCTGGTGCTGGAGCTGTCGCGGAGCAACCTCGACGAGCTGCGTGCGCTGCATGCCGCCCAGCCGGGGCCGCAGGCCATGCGCCGGGTGATCCGCCAGGCCTTCGCGCAGATGCTCGCCGATCCGGTGCTGGTGCAGCTGTGCCTGCTGTGCGACCGCCCGGCCTTCCAGGAGCGCCTGGAGACGCCCTACCGCGAGCAGTTCCTCGCCCTGGAGCACGACTACCAGGAATTGTTCGGCCAGCTGCTGGCCGATTTCCTCGCCGACCACGACCTGTCCCATGACGACTGCCAGTACCTGCTGTGGGGCGTCGAGGCCTGTTTCAGCGGCGTGATGGCGCGCATCGCCTCCGGCGGCTTCAGCCACTGGGCCGAGCCCATCGGCCTGCCCGACTACTTCGAGCGCGTCACCGATTTCATCATCGCCGGGCTGCGCGGCCAGGCCGGCGGCCTGCGCGGCCAGCCCGCCGGCAGCGCGTGATCGGCATGTTCAGTCGACTCAGCAAAAGCCCCTGGCTGATCGCCATCGCCATCAGCCTGCTGTTGCTCCTGTGGCTGCTCAGCGGGGCGATCTTCCGTGCCCAGGACAACGTCGAACCCGACCGGCCCCAGGCCGGTGGCGGCCTGCCCAGGGTCGAAGTCCAGTGGCTGGCGGCCGAGCCGATGCAGCGTCGCCAGGTGGTGCAGGGGCAGATCGAGCCCTGGCGCCGGGTCGAGCTGCGCGCCCAGGTCAGCGCCAGCGTGCAGCGCCTGGAGCGCGACAAGGGCGACAGGGTCGAGCAGGGTCAATTGCTGCTCAGCCTGTCGCCGGACGACCGCCCGGCCCAGGTGGCCCGCGGCGAGGCCGAGGTGCGCCAGCGGCAGAGCGACGTCAAGGCCGCCACCCGCCTGCGCGAGCGCAACCTGATCTCGGCCAACGAACTGCTGCGCCTGCAGAGCGAGCTGGCCAAGGCCCGCGCCGAGCTGGACAGCGCCCGCCTGCAGCTGCGCCACACGCGCATCCTCGCCCCCTTCGCCGGGGTCTACGACCAGCGCCAGGTCGAACTGGGCGGCTTCGTCCAGCCCGGGCAGAGCCTCCTGACCCTGGTGGACATCGACCAGCTCAAGGTCAGCGCGCAGATCGCCCAGCAACAGGTGACCCAGCTGCGCCTGGGCCAGCCGGTGCGGGTCGAACTGCTCGACGGCCGCAGCCTGAGCGGCGAGCTGCACTTCATCGCCGCGGCCGCCGACCCCGGCTCGCGCAGCTTCCGCATCGAGGTACGGGTGGCCAACCCCGAGTCGCTGCGCCTGGCCGGCGCCAGCGCCACCCTGCACATCGACACCGGCGAGACCCTGGCCCATCGCCTGTCCCCGGCGCTGCTCAGCCTGGATCAGGCCGGCCGCCACGGGGTCAAGTGGGTCAACCAGCAGCAGCGGGTCGAGTTCACCCCGGTGCAGCTGCTCAGCGTCGACAACCAGGGCGCCTGGGTCAGCGGCCTGCCGTCGCGGGTCGCGCTGATCACCCTCGGCCAGGGCTTCGTCGAGCCGGGCCAGCAGGTGCTCACGCAGCTGGCCGCGGAGGGCCGCTGAGATGCACGGCCTGATCGCCGCCGCCCTGGACCGCAGCCGCACCAGCCTGCTGTTGCTGCTGTTCCTCCTGGGCGGCGGCCTGGCCGCCTACGTGGCGATCCCCAAGGAGGCCAACCCGGACGTCACCATTCCGATCATCTACGTCTCGGTGAGTCTCGAGGGCATCGCCCCGGAGGATGCCGAGCGCCTGCTGGCCCGCCCCCTGGAGCAGGAGCTGCGTAGCCTGGAAGGGATCAAGGAGATGCGCGCCATGGCCAGCGAGGGGCATGCCTCGGTGACCCTGGAGTTCGACGCCGGCTTCGATCCGCGGCGTGCCCTGGCCGACGTGCGCGAGAAGGTCGACAGCGCGCGCAGCAAGCTGCCGGACGAGGCCGAGGAGCCGACGGTCAACGAGGTCAACGTGGCGCTGTTCCCGGTGCTGTCGATCGGCCTGTCCGGGCCGCTCGCCGAGGCGGAGCTGGTGCAGGTGGCGCGGCGCCTGAAGGACGAAATCGAGGGCATCGCCGAGGTGCTCTCGGTGAGCATCGGCGGCGACCGCGAGGACCTGCTGGAAATCGTCGTCGACCCGCAGGTGCTCGACAGCTACGGCATCGACTACGGCGAGCTGTTCAACCTGGTCGCCCGCAACAACCGCCTGGTCGCCGCCGGCAGCCTGGACAGCGGCGCCGGGCGCATGAGCCTGAAGGTCCCGGGGGTGATCGAGAACCTCGAGGACGTGCTGTCCATGCCGGTCAAGGTGGCCGGCGCCAGCGTGGTGACCTTCGCCGACGTGGCGACCATCCGCCGCACCTTCAAGGACCCCACCGGCTACGCCCGGATCAACGGCCAGCCGGCCATCGTCCTGGAGGTGTCCAAGCGCGCCGGCGCCAACATCATCGAGACCATCGAGCAGGTCAAGGCGCTGCTGGCCCAGGCCCGCCCGCTGCTGCCCGAGGACCTTAAGGTCAGCTACATCATGGACCAGTCGCAGCAGGTCCGCAGCCTGCTCGACGACCTGCTCAACAACGTGCTGACCGCCGTGGTGCTGGTGCTGATCCTGGTGGTGGCGAGCATGGGCCCGCGCTCGGCGCTGCTGGTCGGGCTGACCATCCCCGGCGCCTTCCTCAGCGGCATCCTGCTGATCTGGATGCTCGGCTTCACCCTCAATATCGTGGTGCTGTTCAGCCTGATCCTGGTCGCCGGCATGTTGGTGGACGGCGCCATCGTCGTCTCCGAGCTGGCCGACCGCTACCTGCATCAGGGGCAGAATCCGCGCCAGGCCTGGGTCAACGCGGCGACGCGGATGGCCTGGCCGGTCATCGCCTCGACCGCCACCACCCTGGTGGTGTTCCTGCCGCTGCTGTTCTGGCCCGGGGTGGTCGGCCAGTTCATGAAGTACCTGCCGGCCACCGTGATCCTCTGCCTGCTGGCCTCCCTGGCCATGGCCCTGGTGTTCCTGCCGGTGCTCGGCGCGGTCACCGGCGGCCAGCCCCAGCCGCTGCCGCAGCAAGCCAGCCGCGGCGGCCGCGTCTATCGCCGCCTGCTGCAGCGCCTGCTGCGGCGCCCCGGCCTGACCCTGCTCGGCATGCTCACCCTGATCGCCCTGATCTACGCCGGCTACGGCCGCTTCAACCATGGCGTGGAATTCTTCCCGGAAGTGGAACCGGAGAGCGCACAGATCTGGCTGCGCGCCCGCGGCGACCTGTCCGTGCAGGAGAAGGACGCCCTGCTGCAACAGGTGGAGAAGCGCCTGCTCGGCATGGCCGAGGTCGAGGCGCTGTACGCCCGCTCCCTGGCCCAGCCCGACGGCCAGCTCGGCGCCGACGTGATCGGCACCCTGCAGTTCCAGTTCGTCGACTGGCATGCGCGGCGCCCGGCCAAGCGCATCCTCGCCGACATGGCGGCGCGCACCGCCGACATCCCCGGCATCGTCCTGGAGTTCCGCGAGCAGCAGGAGGGCCCGGGCGGCGGCAAGCCGGTCAAGCTGCAGCTCAGTGCCCTGGACCAGGCCCTGGCCGAGCGCTGGGTCGAGCGCCTGCGCGGCGAGATGCAGCGCCTCGGCGGCTTCAAGGACATCGAGGACGACCGTGCCCTGCCCGGCATCGAGTGGCGCCTGCAGGTCGACCGCGAGGCCGCGGCACGTTTCGGCGCCGACGTGCTGAGCGTCGGCAACGCCGTGCAGATGGTCAGCAACGGTCTCAAGCTGGCGACCTACCGGCCCGAGGACGCCAGCGACGAGGTGGACATCCGCGTGCGCCTGCCCGGCAGCTGGCGCTCCCTCGACCAGCTCGGCCGCCTGACCCTCAACACCCCCAGCGGCCAGGTGCCGCTGGGCAACTTCGTCAGCCTGCAGCCGGCGCCCAAGGTCGGCACCCTGCGGCGGGTCGACGGCGTGCGCACCATCACCCTGCAGGCCGAGCTGGCCGAGGGCGCGCGCCTGGACGAGCGCCTGCAGGCGCTGCGCCAGGCCATCGGCGAGCTGCCGACGGAGGTCAGGCTCGCGTTCGCCGGCGAGGATGCCGACCAGCGCGAGGCGGCCAACTTCCTCATGACCGCCTTCGTCGTCGCGGTGTTCCTCATGGCGATCATCCTGGTCACCCAGTTCAACAGCCTGTACCAGGCCAGCCTGGTCCTGTCCGCCATCGTGCTGTCCACCGCCGGGGTGCTGATCGGCCTGCTGGTCAACGGCCAGTCGTTCGGCATCGTCATGGTCGGCATGGGTCTGATCGCCCTGGCCGGCATCGTGGTGAACAACAACATCATCCTCATCGACACCTACAACCAGCTGCGCCGCCAGGGCCTGGCCCCGCGCGAGGCGGCCCTGGAGACCGGCAGCCTGCGCCTGCGCCCGGTGCTGCTCACCGCGGTGACCACCATTCTCGGCCTGCTGCCCATGGTGCTGGCCGTCAACGTCGACCTGCTGGCGCCGAGCCTGGGCTTCGGCGCGCCCTCGAGCCAGTGGTGGACCCAGCTGTCCAGCGCCATCGCCGGCGGCCTGGCCTTCGCCACCCTGCTGACCCTGCTGCTGACCCCCTGCCTGCTGGTGCTCGGCGCCCGCTTCGAGCGCCGCCCACCGCCGCTGGAGACTTTCGACGACGACCTCCTCGACCTGCCGGAACAGCTGCACACGCCGCTGCCGGGCAAGCGCGGGCTGAACAGCCCCGCCGACAAATAGCCCCCCGCCCGGTCCGCGCAGGGGCCGGGCGCAGCGCGCCCTTAGGGAAATTTTAGGAACTGCCTAGGGGTTATTTCGCAATTCACCCGATGGCCGCCGCCTAGCATGGACCTCCCCAGACCACCACCGAGGAGTCGATCGATCATGGCGGCCATTGCAGAGACCATCGATACCCGTTTCACCCTTCGCCCCGGCAGTGCAGACGATGCCACGGCGTGCGGACAGATCTGCTACGACGCCTTCGGCGCCATTTCCGCGCAGCACGGTTTCCCCTCCGACTTCCCCTCGGCGGAGGTGGCCACCCAGTTGCTGTCCGGGCTGCTGAGCCATCCCGGCTTCTATTCGGTTGTCGCGCAGTCCCAAGGGCGTATCGCCGGCAGCAACTTCCTCGATGAGCGCAACAGCATTGCCGGGATAGGGCCGATCACGGTCGCCCCCCGCATCCAGAACCAAGCCATCGGCCGGCGCCTGATGGAAGACGTGCTGCAGCGGGTGGCCGAGCGGCGCTTCCCCGGCGTGCGCCTGCTGCAGGCGGCCTATCACAATCGCTCGCTGTCGCTGTACAGCAAGCTCGGCTTCGTCGCGCGCGAACCGCTGTCGACGATGCAGGGCACGCCGCCCAGGGTCAGCCTGCCCGGCCATAGGGTCAGGCCGGCAACGCTCGACGACCTGCCGGGCTGCAACCGCCTCTGCCTCCAGGTGCATGGGCACGATCGCGGCGGCGAGCTGCGCGATGCCATCGCCCAGGGCACCGCCCGGGTCGTCGAGCACGAGGGGCGGATCGTCGGCTACACCAGCATCATCGCCTTCTTCGGCCACACGGTGGGCGAAAGCAATGACGCGGTGAAGGCCCTGATCGCCGCGGCGAGCGAGTATCCGGGGCCGGGCTTCCATGTGCCGACGCGCAACGCCGAGCTGTTTCGCTGGTGCCTGGAGCACGGCCTGCGGGTGGTCCAGCCGATGACGCTGATGACCATCGGCCTGTACAACGAACCGGCGGGGGCCTACCTGCCGTCGATTCTCTACTGACCGAGCCGTTGCTCAACCTTGACGGAGAACCATGCCATGGCCATACGTGGCAGCTGCCTGTGCGGCAGCGTTCATTACGAGATTACCGGCAGTTTCGCCCTCGCCGGCCACTGCCACTGCTCCATTTGCCGGAAGGCCAACGGCGCCGCCTACGTGAGCTGGGGCATCATCGACCCCGAGCAGTTCCGCTGGACGGCCGGCCAGGACCACATCGCGCAGTACGAGTCCTCGCCGGGCAAGCAGCGCTGCTTCTGCAGGCAATGCGGCGCATCCCTGGCCAGCAGCCACGGCGGCAGGGTGTCGGAAGTCGTGCTCGGCAGCGTCGACGGCGACCCGGGCACCCGGCCCCTGGAGCACATCTTCGTGGACTCCAAGGCCATCTGGCACGACATCACCGACGAGCTGCCCCGACACGGCGAATGGCCTCCGGGTATGGGGCTCTGAGCGAGCGCTGCATTGCTCCCGGATTGTCCAGGGGCTATCGACGCTTCGAACCCAAGGCGTAATCGACCGCAAGCGAACCCGCAGAGCCGGGATTATCTGTCCCGACACCTCTGCGGGTTTGTCATGCGCGCCTGACGCACGGCGACTCGCTCGGGCCGCGGGGCGCAACCCCCTTCTGCACCGAAACGCCGCCAGCATCCTCACCGAACGCCCCACGGCGATCGTCCCGCTGCCGCCCCAACAGCCTGATGCTACCCGCCATGGCGCCGTCCAGTGCCGGGACCGCGCCGCGCGCCCCCTTGAATCCCAGACGATCGAACTGCGGGCTCAGCCGGCACAGTCCGTCCGCCAGACAATCCGCTCGAGCCGTTAGGGAAGTTTTAGGGAACACCTAGGGTTTATTTCGCAAGCCGCCAAAGCGCCGCGCCCTAGCATGGACCTCCTCAGACCACCACCGAGGAGTCCGTCGATGCCGTCCACCGCCGCCCGTTTCGATATCTATGCGCTGATCCACAAGGGCCTGCGCGCCCACCTGGTCCATACCCTCGGCGCCCTCGGCCGCTGCGACTGGCAGGACTGCGGCGAGGCCCGCGCCGTGCTCGCCGGGTTGCAGGACCTGCTGACCTTCTGCCGCTCGCACATCGAGCATGAGGACGCCATGGTGCATCCCGCCCTGGAGCAGCGCCGGCCCGGCGCGACCCGCTACAGCTCGGCGGCGCACCGCCTGCATCGCCAGGAAATGGACGAGTTGAACAGCCTGGCCGAACAGGTCACCCACCTGCCGGCCTTGCGTCGGGGCGATATCACCCACCGCCTCTATCGCCGCGTCGCACGCTTCGTCGCCGAGAACTTCGAGCACATGGAGCAGGAAGAGCGCGACAACAACCGTCTGCTGTGGGAAACCCACAGCGACGCCGAGCTGATCGCCCTGGAGCAGCGCATCGTCGCCTCGCTCAGCCCGGACGAGATGCGCCGCGTCCTGTACTGGATGCTGCCGGCCCTGACCCCGCAGGAGCGCGCCGGGTTTCTCGTCCAGCTGCGCGCCGAGGCCCCAGCCGAGCTGTTCGCCGCCACCCTCGACACGCTGCGCACGCAGCTGTCGCCGAAGCACCACGCCCATCTCGATGCCGCACTGGGCCTGGCCCGGGCGGTCGAGCCGGCGGACCTGCCGGCCTGAGCCGACACGCCGCCCGAAAACCAAGCCTACTGAGGAGCTATGTAATGAGTCCGCTTTCCCGTCGTTGGATCTATGTCGCCATCGTCTATTTCTGCCTGGCCGTCGGCCTGGGCGTGTTCATGGGCCTGAGCGGCGACCACCGCCTGATGGCCGTGCATGCGCACATGAACCTGCTGGGCTGGGTCACCCTGACCCTGGTCGGCGTGATCTACCACTACTTCCCCAGGGCGGCGACCAGTCGCCTGGCCAGCCTGCAGTTCTGGCTGCACAACCTGACGCTGCCGGTGATGATGGGGGCCCTGGCCCTGGTGATCCTCGGCCTGCCCCAGGCCGGCCCGGTGCTCGGCAGCTCCGCGGTGGTGATGTTGCTGGCGGTGCTGCTGTTCGCCGGCAACGTCCTCTGGCGCCGCGCCTGAGCGGCGCCTAGCTAGCGGGCGGCGATCTCCTGCAGCAACACCGGGCGCCTGAGCAGCAGACGCAGGCGCCCGCGACCGCTCTTCTCCAGGACGATGTCACGGCTGCGTTCGGCCAGCCGGCGCTGCAGCAGGATCAGCCGCGCCTCCAGATTGTCGTCCAGCTCCGGTAGCTTGAGCGCCGGATCGACCCGCAGCTCGCGGTTGCTGAACTCGCTGCGGCCCTCGCCGAGGTGCAGGTTCAGCAGGCGCCAGAAGATGGCACCGGCCACCCCCTTGATCAGGTAGTCATCGCCGAGGAACAGGCTGCTGTTGGCCGGGTAGTAGCGCACCGCCAGGGGCGCACCGCTCAAGGGGGCGAGCGCCGGCGTCAGGCCGGTGTCGTCGGGCGGATTGTCGGCCACCTGCTGCAGGGCCAGGATCGAGGCGCCGAGCAGGCCGGCCAGGCCGAGCAGGCAGTCCTCCTCGTCGTAGCCGAAGCGATGGGGCTCGGCGCTTTCCACGTGCAGCACGCCGAGCAGGCGGCCGGCCGCGAGTATCGGTACCGACAGCTGACTGTGCGGCTCGGCCAGGCCGGGAAAGGCGATCTCGGTCTCCAGCGGGTCCACCGGGGCGGCTTCGGCCAGGTGCTCGCGGATGGCCCGGCCGTAGGCGTACTCAGAGGCCAGGTGGGCGATACGGATCGGCGTGCGGAACTGCGCCGCCACGCCGATGATGCCGCGCCCGACGGGAAACTCCGAGCCCACCCCGGACTGCGCATAGCCATGGCTGGCCACGGTGTACAGCTTCTGCCCCAGGGGATCGAGCAACAGGATCATGGCCTGGGGCATCTCGAGGAGGCCGGCCAGGCCGTCCAGGCACTGCTCCAGCAGGCCGGCCAGGTCGGTGCAGGCGGCCAGGCGCTGGCTCAGCTGGCGCAGGCGGGCGATATGGCAGGGCGCCTCCTGCGCCGGCGGCACCTCCTCGCCCGGTACATGTTCGATGTCCAGCACCTGATAGATATCCGCGCCGAGCAGGCGGAACACCCCGCTCATGCCGCTATGCGAGGCGATGCCGGCGAGCTTGGCCTTCATGCTCTCGAACAGCGGCCCCTCGGTCTCGGTGCGCCGGTACAGCAGCGCCAGGCGGTAGCGCGCGCTGCTCTGCGGATGCAGGAGGAACACGGTGGCCTGGGGGTTGGCCAGGATGTTCTCGCGGGTCTTGTTGAAGAACTGGAAGGACAGCGCCACATGCCTGGGGTCGACGTAGTGCACCTGGGACACCAGGGTCACATTCGGCGTGCCCTCGGCGTCGCAGGTGGCGATCGCCGCCGGCACCGCGCCCTCCAGACAGGGGCGGATGGCGTCCAGGCTCGGCCCGCCGCTCATGGCCCGGGCTCCAGGCGCACCCCGGCGTTGGGCCCCGGGGTCTGTTCGTAGAGGTCGCTCAGGGTGAAGCTCAGGGCCCGCAGCCGCTCGGCCTGGAAGCCGTGGGTGGCGCGGGCGAACGGCAGGGCGTAGCCCAGCGGCAACAGGTCCTCGGCGAAGGCCTGGCGATGGCGCTCGGCCACTTCGCCCTCGCCCGGGGCCAGCGCCACCTCGCGGGCATCGCGGCCCTTGAGCTGCAGGGTGCGATGGCTGCTGGGCAGGCAGAACACCACCGCCAGGGCGCCACTGGCGGCGACATCCTGCAGCAGCTGGCCGGCCTGGGCGGCATCGACCAGCACCCGCACCTGGCGCCGATCGCCCGCCACCGTGCAGCCCACGCCTTTGCTCACCGAGGGCACCCGGCGCACGTCGCGCGAAGCCACGCTGATCGACACGCCACTCTCGATGAACTGGATCTGCTCGTCACTCAGAGTCATGCCGCTCATGGCTTCGGCTCAAGGAATAAGGAGCGATATCCTGCGCCATCTCCGGTCGCCTGTGAAGCCGTCGGCAGGCGCGGCCGGGCTCAGGTGTAGCCCTGCTTCCAGGGCACCGGGCGAAAACGGATCGGCGGCACCGGCGGCTGGCCGCGCAGCTGCAGAGCAGCGGACAGGTCCAGACGAATGGCCTGCTTCGGCGCCGGCATCGGCGCGGCGAAGCGCAGCCAGAACTGGTAGTGGCGCCCCGCCCTGTCCAGGCTGTAACTCAACCCGGCCGGCGCCCGTTCCTCGACCTCGCGCAGCGGCGTCAGCGGCTGCCGGCCCGGATCGAACACCGTGAGTCGCTGCACCCCGCTGGGCCGGTACGCCTGGCCGTCGATCCACAGCACCGCGTGCTCCGGGCGGAAGTGCGCGGCCTCGGCGGCGCTGATCTCCAGCAGCAGGCGGGCCCCCTGGTCTTGCGAATACAGGGGCCGGTCCCGCGGGTCGATCATCACCGGGACGATGAACAGCACCACCTGATGCTCGCGCCGCTGGACCTCGTTGCGCAACTCCACGCGCAGCCGCGCCCCCGGCACCTGCAGCCAGTTCGGCGTGCCGCGGGCGATGGCCTCGGCCGGCGGCGGCATCTCGACATAGGCCCGGCTGACCTCGCCGGAACGGTAGCCGGCACAGCCGGCCAGCAGCACACAGAACAGCAGCAGCAAACGACTCATCCTGGTTCTCCTGGAGTGCGCCGGGCACAGTGCCCGGTCATCAGATCATTGCCAGTGGACGCTTGCGGCTCGGCGCCGGATACGCCTGGTCGATCAGCGCCAGGTCTTCGGCCGTCAGGGCCAGCTCCGCAGCCTCGGCGTTGAGCCGCACATGGGCGGGCTCCCGCGCCTTGGGAATGGCGATCAGGCCGTCCTGGCGCAACGCCCAGGCCAGGGCGACCTGGGCGGCCGTCGCGCCGTGGCGCTCGGCCACCGCCTGCAACGCCGGCTGGCGCAGCAGCGGCCCGCCCTGGCCGAGCGGACAGTAGGCCATCAGCGGCAGATACCGGCGCTGCTGCCAGGGCAGCAGGTCGAACTCGATGCCGCGGGCCGCCGGGTTGTACAGCACTTGGTTGCTCGCACAGCCCGCCAGGCCCAGTTCGGCCAACTCCTGCAGGTCGTCCAGGTCGAAGTTGGACACGCCCCAGCGGCCGATCTTGCCCTGCTCGCGCAGGCGCTCGAAGCCCTCGACGGTTTCCGCCAGCGGATACTGGCCACGCCAGTGCAGCAGGTAGAGGTCGATCGTCTCGCTGTTCAGCCGCCTGAGACTGCGCTCGCAGGCCGCCGCCACGCCGGCCCGGCTGGCGTTGTGCGGATAGACCTTGCTGACCAGGAACACCTGCTCGCGGCGCCCGCCGATGGCCGCGCCGACCACCCGTTCGGCGCCGCCCTCGCCGTACATCTCGGCCGTGTCGATCAGGCGCAGGCCCAGTTCGATGCCCAGCTGCAGGGCGGCCACCTCGCGGCGCCGCTCGCCGGGCACCTCGCCCATGCGCCAGGTGCCCTGGCCCAGCACCGGCACCCGGGCACCGGCCAATTCAAGCGTGCGCATCATCACCCCCTCGGCTATTCCGACAGCCAGGGATCATAGCTGCCGAACGTCCACAGATGCCCTTCCGGGTCGCGGCAGGTGAAGCCGCGGCCACCGTAGTCCTCGTCCTTCAGCTCGATGACGACCTCGGCGCCGGCCGCCACGGCCCGGGCATGCAGCGCATCGGCATCCTCGACCACCAGATACAGGCTCTGGGTGCAGCCGCCGGCCTGATCCGGCTGGCGCATCAGGCGGCCGTACGCCGAATCGGCCAGCGAACCGAGCATCAGCATGCCATTGCCGAAGCTGAGCTGGGCATGGGCGATGCCGCCCCGATCGTCGGGCACCACCAGGTGGCGTTCGAAACCGAAATGCCGGCACAGCCAGTCGATGGCCGCCGGCGCATCGCGATAGCGCAGGCAAGGGATCAGGCTGACCCGGGTGTGCTTCGCCAATCCAGACATAACGCCCTCCTCATTCGCTCACGTCATCGCTCACCGCGTCGGCCACTTCGGCGTAGCCCAGACCGCGCCATTGCAACAGGCACAGGCCATGGCCGAACGGGTCGCTCAGGCCGACCAGCCGGCCCCAGACCTCGCTCTTGATCGGCCCCTCCTGCCGGGCGCCGGCCGCCAGGGCACGGGCCAGGGCGGCCTCCAGATCGTCGACCACCAGGTCCAGGTGCAGCGGCGTCCAGTGCCGGCGGTAACTGCGGCCCGCGTCGCTGGCGGCGAACGGCGCGCTGCCGGCGGGCTTGGCCAGCAAGTAGAGCGGCACGGGCGCGCCGAGCAACTCCAGCACTTCACCGGCAAACAGGCGCCGCCCCAGGCGCAGGTCGAAGGCCTGAGTATAGAAAGCCAGCGCGGCCGGCAAATCCGGTACGTCGATATTCAGCAGCAGTTGCATGGCCACCTCTCAGCCGGCGATCAACCCGGTCTCCGGTGCCGGGCTTCAGCGTTCGGAACTCAGCAGCAACAACAACGACACCGGCTGCTCGCTCTGCGGGTGCAGCGGCTCCTGCAGCCATTGCAGGCGCCAGCCGGTCTCGCCGAGCAGGCCCAGCCAGGACTCCAGGGTGCGGAAGAACCAGGGCATAGGTGCCTGGAAGCCCTCGCCGAAGCCGGCGAAGGTCTCCACCCGCCAGCCGTCGCGATAGGCCGCGTCCTGGCCGGCGCGCCAGGGATGCAGGGTCTGGATCAGCAGGCGGCCGCCGGGGACCAGGAGCGAATGCAGGGCGCGCAGGATCGGCGCCAGTGGCTCCTCGAGCAGGGCGAAGTTGCACACCAGCACATCGAAGCGCCCCAGCTGCGCGGCCTGACTGGCCAGCTCGGCGTAGCCGCAGACCCGGTAGCGCGCCCCTGCCCCGTCGGCGGCCCTGGCCAGGTCGATCAGCGGCGCCGAGGCGTCCACGCCCACCGACGCTATGCCGCGCTCGGCCAGGCCGCGGCACAACCAGCCCTCGCCGCAGCCGACGTCCAGTACCCGCCCGGGCGCCAGGGCCACTATCGCCTGCAGGATCGCCGCGTCGGTGACCAGGCGGCGGCTTTCGATACGCCCCTCGCGCACGGCAGCCGCCCAGGCAGCGGCGTTGGCCTGCCAGCTGAAGTGCAGCTGCTCCCGGTGATCGTGCTGCATAGCCTCCTCCGCGGCTGTCTTAACGAGAAGATCGCGACCGGATCCCTTAGTTTTTTTTGCATCCGGGCCTATTGCATCGGCTGCTGTGCATCGGCCACCGACTAAGCTTGTCTTAACCCTAGGGGGCATTGAACAGGGTCGCGCAAATTATGGGTGCATTATGGCAATCGGGCACACAACAGGCTGCCGTCACGTCGAGCAGCCCACAGCGGGCTTGCCCGAAAGCGCCCGGGCCTAGGCGCATGCTGCGCCTCGCCGGCTGGGCGCTGCTGGGGCTGTTGCTGCTCGGCGCCGTCCTGCTGGCCCGCTTCGAACTGCGCACCTCCTACTTCCAGGCCCGCTACCTGAGCGACTACGCCAGCCGCCTGAGCTACAGCGTAGAGCCGGGGCCGAGCCCGGCCATCCGCTATCCCCAGGACGGCCCCTTCGACAAGCGCCTGGGCTACGCCTATCTGCCCCTGCTGCTCGAACGTCTGGAGCAGCGCGACTTCGGCGTCATCGCCCAGGCCCGCTTCTCCCCGGCGTTGCTGGAGTACAGCCAGCGCGGCTTCTTCCCGCCCTACCCGGAGAAGATCCAGGCGGGCCTGAGCATCAGCGACTGCCGCGGCACGCCCTTCTACCAGTTCCGCTACCCGCAGCAACGCTACCCGAGCTTCGCCGCCATCCCGCCCCTGGTGGTCAACAGCCTGCTGTTCATCGAGAACCGCCACCTGCTCGACGACGAGCTGCCGCTGGCCAATCCGGCGGTGGACTGGCCGCGTTTCGCCATGGCGGCGCTGTCGCAGATCGGCAAGGTGCTGGACGTGCAGGACCAGTCCGCCGGCGGCAGCACCCTGGCCACCCAACTGGAGAAATACCGTCACTCGCCGTTCGGCCTGACCCATTCGGCCGGCGAGAAGCTGCGGCAGATGGTGTCCGCCAGCGTCCGCGCCTACCAGGGCGGGCCCCAGACCCGGGAAGCGCGGGAGAACGTCGTGCGCGACTACCTCAACAGCGTGCCGCTGGCGGCGGCCCCCGGACACGGCGAGGTCCACGGCCTGGCCGACGGCCTGCGCATCTGGTACGGCGCCGACTTCGCCGAGGTCAACCGCCTGCTCGATCCGCCGCGCTCGCCCGAGGCCAGCAATGCCGAGCGCGGCCTGGCCCTACGCCAGGTACTGGCGCTGATGATCGCCCAGCGCCGTCCCTCCTATTACCTGGCCCAGGGCCGCCACGAACTCACCGCCCTGATCGACAGCCACATCCGCCTGCTGGCGGTGGGCGGGCTGATCGATCGACCGCTGCGCGATGCCGCCCTGGCCCAGACGCTGCGCTACCGCAACTGGGAGCTGCAGCCGACCCTGCAGACGGTGGACGGCAACAAGGGCATCAGCGTGGCCCGCTCGCGCCTGTCCGGCCTGCTCAACATGCCGCTGTACGACCTCGACCGCCTCGACCTGCACGCCAGTTCCACGCTCCAGAACGACCTGCAACAAGAGGCCAGCCGCTACCTGCAGCGACTCGCCGACCCGCAGTTCGCCGAGCAGATCGGCCTGTTCGGCGAACGCCTGCTGTCCGCCGAGAAGACCGCCGAGGTGCGCTACAGCTTCACCCTGTTCGAACGCACGCCCAGCGGCAGCCGGGTGCGGGTGCAGACCGACAGCACCGACCAGCCCTTCGACATCAACGAGGGCAGCAAGCTGGAGCTCGGCTCCACCGCCAAGCTGCGGGTGCTGGCCACCTACCTGGAGGTCATCGCCGAGCTGCACCAGCGCCATGCCGGACAGACCCCGGAGGCGCTGCGCGCGGTGGAGGTCGCCGATCAGGACTACCTGACCCGCTGGGCCATCGACTACCTCATCCGCACGCCGCACGCCGGCTTGCCGGCCATGCTCGAGGCCGCCCTGGAGCGCACCTATTCGGCCAGCCCCTACGAGCGCTTCTTCACCGGCGGCGGCCTGCACAGCTTCGCCAACTTCCGCCGCGAGGACAACGGCCGGCGCCCGACCCTGCGCGAGGCGCTGCGCGAATCGATCAACCTGCCGTTCATCCGCCTGATGCGCGACCTGGTGCGCTACAGCACCTACCAGGCGCCGGGCAACAGCGCCGAGCTGCTCAAGGACGACAAGGACCCGCGGCGCCAGGCTTACCTCAGCCGCTTCGCCGACCGCGAAGGCAAGACCTTCCTCCTGCGCTTCTGGCGCAAGTACCAGAGCCAGCCGGCGCAGCAGCGCCTGGAGACCTTCTTGGGCGGCCTGCGTCACACCCCGGTGCGCCTCGCCGCGGTGCACCGCTACCTGATGCCGGAGGCCGACGAGGCGACCTTCGCCGCCTTCCTGCACAGCCACCTGCCGGAGGACAGACTCAGCGACAAGCGCATCGCCGAGCTCTACCTGAACTACGGCCCGGGCGCCTACAGCCTGCCCGACCAGGGCTATATCGCCCGCGTCCACCCGCTGGAGCTGTGGCTGCTCGGCTACCTGCTGGAGAGGCCCCAGGCGAGCTTCAACGATGCCGTGGTCGCCAGCCGCGACCAGCGCCAGGAAGTCTACGGCTGGCTGTTCCGCAGCCGGCACAAGAGCGCCCGCGACAGCCGCATCCGCATCATGCTGGAGGTCGAGGCCTTCCTCGACATCCACCGGCGCTGGCAGAAACACGGCTACCCCTTCGAGTACCTGGTGCCGTCCCTGGCCAGCGCCATCGGCAGTTCCGGCGACCGCCCGGCGGCCCTGGCCGAACTCATGGGCATCATCCTCAACGACGGCATCCGCCAGCCGACCCTGCGCATCGACGGCCTGCACTTCGCCGCCGACACCCCGTACGACACCCGGGTCGCGCGCCCGGCGAGCGCCGGGGTACGGGTGATGCCCTCGGAGGTGGCCGCGGCCCTGCGCGGAGCCCTCTCCCAGGTGGTCGAGGGCGGTACCGCGCGGCGCCTGCAGGGCAGCTTCAGCCTGCCGGACGGCCGCCAGCTGACCCTCGGCGGCAAGACCGGCACCGGCGACAACCGGGTCGAGACCGTCAGCCGCGGCGGCCATGTGCTCAGCTCGCGGGCGATGAACCGCACCGCCACCTTCGTGTTCTTCCTCGGGCCGCGGCACTACGGCACCCTGACCGCCTTCGTCCCCGGCCGCGCCGCGGAGAACTTCACCTTCACCTCGGCGCTGCCGGTGCAGGTGCTCAAGGGCATGGCGCCGTTCCTCGCCCCCTACCTGGAGCCGGGCGCCAGCACCCAGTGCCAGGCGCAGCTGACGGCGCCGCAGGCCAGCTGGAAGTAGGCCCGAGGCGCGCGGCGGGATCAGCCCCGGCGCGTACGCAGGTACAGGGCCTCGACCTTCTCCCGCGCCCAGGGCGTGCGGCGCAGGAAGGTCAGGCTCGACTTGATGCTCGGGTCGCTCTTGAAACAGCGGATATCGATGCGCTGCGCCAGGCCGTCCCAGCCCAGCTGCGCCACCAGTTCGGTGAGCATGGCTTCCAGGGTGACGCCGTGCAGCGGGTTGTGCGGGGGGGTGTTCATGGCATGACCTGCGGGGGTTGGGGAAGGCGTCGGCACCTTAACCGAGCGCCGGCCGCGAGGGAAGGCAACGCCACCTGCAGCACACGGCCGGGACCGCTCGGCCGCCGCCGTTCGGCCCGGCCAGCGGGGACTATACTGCTTGCTGCCATCGGCCCGACACAGGAGTGCGGGACCATCCACAGCGCCGTCGCAGCGTCGACAGCCCCATTCCCCGCAAGGAGGTTGAGCATGACTATTCGCATTGGAGACGAAGCACCGGACTTCACCGCCGCCAGCACCGAAGGCCCCCTGCACTTTCATGAGTGGATCGGCGACAGCTGGGCCATTCTGTTCTCCCACCCCAAGGACTTCACCCCGGTGTGCACCACCGAGCTGGGCTACATGGCCAAGCTCAAGCCGGAGTTCGACAAGCGCAACACCAAGATCCTCGGCCTCAGCGTCGACCCGGTGAGCAACCACCAGGCCTGGGCCGCCGATATCCAGGAGACCCAGGGCCACGCGGTCAACTACCCGATGATCGGCGATGACGACCTCAAGGTGGCCAAGCTCTACGACATGCTGCACCCCAACGCCAGCGGCGGGGCGCGCACCGCCATGGACAACGCCACGGTACGCTCGGTGTTCATCATCGGCCCGGACAAGAAGGTCAAGGCCATGCTGGTCTACCCCATGAGCGCCGGGCGCAACTTCGACGAGGTGCTGCGCCTGCTCGACTCGCTGCAGCTCAATGCCAAGCACACGGTGGCCACCCCGGTGAACTGGCGCCCCGGCGAGGACGTGATCATCCCCACCTCGGTGTCCGACGAGGAGGCCCAGCGCAAGTACCCGGACGGCTTCAAGACCCTCAAGCCCTACCTGCGCGTGGTGGCCCAGCCGAAGTGACCGGCGGCACCCGGGGCCCCGCCGCCCCCGGCCCGCTGCCGGGCGAGGGGCCGCCCCGCCGCCGTTCAGAGCCTCGCGGCCAGCCCGAGCAACTCCCGTTCGGCCGCCGCACAGGACGCCTGGAACGCCCGGCTGTCGGACTCCTCGCCCTCCGCCGCGACCACCCTGACGTCCTCGATGCCGATGAAGCCGAGGGCGCTGCGCAGCAGGGTATCGGCGTGATTGAAGGCGGCATTGACCCCACCCGGACCGAAGCCATGGCCGCCGCGGCTGGTGACGATCAGCGCGCGCTTGCCGCGCAGCAGCGGCTGGTACTGGGCCACGCCGTTGTCCTCGGTGATCGCGAAGGTGCGGCCGATGCGCACCACATGGTCGACCCAGGCCTTGAGCCCGCTGGGTATGCCGAAGTTGTACATGGGCGCGGCGATCACCAGCAGCTGGTGCTCCAGCAGCTCGTCCACCAACTCATCGCTCAAGGCCAGGTCGGCCTGCATATGCAGCGGCCGCGCCGCCGGTTGCGGGTAGAAGGCGGCCGCCACGAAGGGCTCGCCGACATGGGGGATGGGCGCCCGCCCCACCTCGCGACGGGTCAGTTCGGCCCCCGGATGCCGGGCCAGCCAGGCATCGAGAAAAACCTCGGTCAGGCGCCGCGTATGGGAACGTTCGCCCCGTGGACTGCCGTGCACTGCAAGAATACTGCTCATCTGTCGGTCGTCTCCCCGGACAAGATCGGCTAGCCTCTGTGGCTATCCGCTACCCGGACACGCTATCCACGCCGACGGAGCCGGACAAACGAGCAGTAGTTGTCCTGCATGAGCTGAACTCACCCATGGAACCCGCATGTTCGCCTCCCTGCCCCTCAACGCCCTGCGCGCCTTCGAATCCGCCGCCCGCCTGCTGAGCTTCAAGGCCGCGGCCGCCGAACTGGCGGTGACGCCCACGGCGATCTCCCACCAGATCCGCGCCCTGGAAAGCCGGTTGGGCCAGCCGCTGTTCGAGCGCCTGCCGCGCCGGGTGCGCCTGACCAGCAGCGGCGAGCGCCTGTTCCACAGCCTGCATGGCGCCCTGCTGGAGGTGGCGCAGAGCGTCGACAGCCTGCGCCCGCAGCGCAGCGCCGGCCAGCTGACGGTGTCCACCACGCCGGCCTTCGCCGCGCTCTGGCTGGTGCCCAGGCTCGGCCGCTTCTATGCGGCGCAGCCGCACATCAGGCTGCGCCTGGACACCAGCTGCGCGGTCGTCGACCTGCAGCAGGATGCCAGCGTCGACCTGGCCATCCGCTACGGCTTCGAGCCCGCCGGCGGCCTCCATGGCATCCGTCTGTTCGAGGAGCGCTTCGCGGTCTACGGCGCCCCGCAGCAGGTGGCGCGCGCCGCCCAGCAGACGCCGTCGCTGATCAGCGTGCACTGGCACAACTCCGAGCTCTATGCCCATGGCTGGGAGGCCTGGTGCGCGCAGGCCGGCGAAGACTGGCTGAACGGGGCGGCGACGATCCGCGAATACGACGACGAGCACTATGCGCTGCAGGCGGCCATCGCCGGCCAGGGCCTGGTGCTGGCCAGCTCCATCCTGGTCTCGGAGAGCCTGGCCAGCGGCCTGCTGCAGCCCTATAGAGCCGCGATCGGCGTGCCCGGCGCCGGCTACAGCGCGCTGTGCGTGCCGGGCCGCGAGCGCCACCCGCCGGTCAGGGCCTTCTTCGACTGGCTTGCCCAGGAAGCCGGCTGACGCCGGCCCATAAAAAAAAAGCCCGCCACCTTGCGGTGACGGGCTTTTGCTGGGTCGCGAGGACGATCAGCCGGCCGAGGCCTCGTAGTCGTCGGCCACTTTCATCTGCAGGCTGCGCGCCGGCTCGACCAGCAGGGTGCGGTGCAGGGCCATGGCCATCAGCACCAGGATCACCCCGATCGGCAGGGCGGCGCAGATGGCCGCGGTCTGCACGCTCTTCAGGCCGCCCGACCACAGCAGACCGGCGGCGATGGCGCCGACCATCAGGCCCCAGACCACCCGGCTGGCCGCCGGTGGGTGCAGGCTGCCGCGCGCCGCCAGGGTGCTCACCACCAGGGTGCCGGAGTCGGCGGAGGTGACGAAGTAGGTGACGATCAGCAGCGAGGCCAGGGCGCCGAGCAGGCCGCCGATGCTCATGCCCGAGGACTGCTCGATCTTGTCGAACAGGGTGAACAGCGAGTTGGTGGCATCGGCCTTGGTCGCCACCAGGACGTCACCGCCCTTGAACTCGGCCGCCTCGCCTTCCAGCGCCTGGCTCTGCACCTGCTCCTGATGGGCGATGCGGTCGGCCTTTTCATAGTTCAGGGCGGCGCCGCCGAAGGTGCCGATCCAGACGAAGCTGAACAGCACCGGGATGACCAGCGAGCCCATCACCAGCTGGCGGATGGTGCGGCCACGGGAGATGCGCGCGATGAAGGTGCCGACGAAAGGTGCCCAGGTCAGCCACCAGGCCCAGTAGAAGGCGGTCCACCAGTTCTGCCAGCCGGCATCGTTCTGGGTATCGCTCCACAGGCTCATGCCGATCACGCTCTGGGCGTAGTCGGAGGTGCCTTCGAGGATGGTGTTGAGGATGTAGCGGGTCGGACCGAAGGCCATCACCGCCGCCAGGATCACCAGCGACAGGCCCATGTTCCACAGCGACAGCAGCTTGATGCCACGGTCCACGCCGGACACCACCGACATGATGGCGACCAGGGAGATGCCGAGGATCAGCAGCATCTTCATGCCGATGCCCATCTCGATGCCGGTCAGGGTCTTGATCCCGGTGGCCAGCTGCTCGACGCCCAGGCCGAACGAGGTGGCGATACCGAAGGCGGTGACCACCACGATGAGGATGTCGAAGGTGGCGCCGAGCCAGCCGTTCATCCGCGCCTCGCCGAACAGCGGGGTCAGGGTCGAGCGGATCGACAGCGGCTTGCCCTTGCGGAACGAGAAGTAGGCCAGGCACAGCGCCGGCATCAGGTACAGGGCCCAGGCGTGCATGCCCCAGTGGAAGTAGGTCACGCGCATCGCCGTTTGGGCCGATTCGGCACTCAGCGCGGTGGCGCTGAAGGGGTTGCCGGCGTAATGCCACATGGGTTCGGCCACCGACCAGAACAGCAGGCCGATGCCCATGCCGGCGCTGAACAGCATGGACAGCCAGGATACGGTGCTGAATTCGGGTTTCTCGCCATCCTTGCCGAGGGTGACATTGCCGAAGCGGCTGACCATCAGGTACAGCAGGTAGACCAGAACGCCCGAGGCCATGGCCAGGTAGAACCATTTGAAGTTCAACAGAATACCGGTCGAAAGCTCGCCGAATATGCTGCCGGCCTGCTCGCCCATCACCGCGCAGAAGGCGACGAAGGCCAGGATTATCGCTGTCGATACGAGGGTAATCCGGGCGTCGACGCCACGGAACATACCGCTGGAACGGCTCATATCAAGTTCTCCATTGTTATAGTTTGATATGTCTGATGTACAAACGACTCGAGGTGAGTCGGCAAGAAACTTTTCGCGCACGCCTCCACGCACTTTCAACCGCTCAAGAATTCGCCGGCAAGCGGCTTTTTACAAATGATTTTTGCGCAGCAGATTAATTACATTTAATCATCAATGATGACGTCAAGGGTCAGCTAACACGCACCCCTGAGCCCCCCGACAGGCTATGACCTGTGGGCAGTTCAAGCATGCCATTGACTACGACAAGGCGCGCCCACGCCTGACTTGAGCAGGCGCAGTTCGTTGCCACCGAGTGCAACTAACCGCCTCCGCCCAGACAACTCTTAATACGCCCTCAAGAGCAGCCTAAGTTGACGAAACCGACAACTAAACGGACGAACCTAAAGTATGCCGACGGCAGGCGACTTACTTTGCCTGCGGACGGCCACGCCACAACTTCGCGGCCGACTATAGGGTCGGGCACAGCCGCCGAGCGTTCTATCCGCGCCGCGCAGCAATCCATTCGCGTCATTGCCCCGGTGCATTGCGCCGCTGCCGACCAGAGGCCGCCGGGGGGAAGCACGCTGCGCGGCCATGCCCTCAGCGCGGACTGATCACGAACGGCAGCTCGCGCTTGTTCTCCGGGTCGAACTGACGTCGCCGGGTATGGTTGAGGTGGCGGCCGTAGACGTGGAACGACAGGCTGGTGCGCGCCGATTCGTTGATCACGCTGTGGATGCCGCCGCTGGGCATCAGCAGCACGTCGCCCGCGCCGATGCGCCGCTCGCCGCTGCACTCGAGTTCGGCGTGGCCGGGCCGGCTGGCGTCATCCAGACGGCGCCAGAACAGGTTGCGCTCCACGCCCTCGACGCCCACCACCACCGCCCAGGTGTCATGGTCGTGGGGGCGTACGCCGCGTCCGGGCAGCCAGCTGTCGACCACCACGAACAGCGACTGGTCGGGCTCGACGTGCAGCAGGGTGGTGCCGAAGCCCAGCTCCGCGTCGGCCTGGTACATGTCGTCGCGCAGCCAGTCGCGCGCCTGCACGACGCGCTGGGCCAGCGGCCCGACCTCGGCCAGCAGGCTGGCCTCGTCCGGCGCTGCGGCAGCGATCCGCCGCAGGTCGGCGACGAAGTTCTCCAGCCGGTAAGCATCAGTTGTCATCGCTCGCATCCTCGGGCCCATGGCCCATGAGTGTGCGCTGCGCGGGCCACCCCGGTCCCGCGCACCGCGTGTCGAAGGCGGACGCCGCTCAGTGCCGCGGCTCCTTGGCCAGGGCCTTGAGCAGGCCCAGCATCAGCAGCAGCATCAGCGCCATGAACGGCAGCCCCATGGCCACCGCGCCGGCCTGGATGCCCTTGAGGGCGGTGTCGCCGCCGACCACGAACAGGGTGATGGTGACCAGGGCGATCATCACCAGCCACAGCACGCGCTGCACCGGCGCGGTGTCGGGATCGCCGCCGGCCGCCAGGTTGTCGACCACCAGGGCGCCGGAGTCCATGGAGGTGACCATGAAGATGATCAGCAGGATCACCACCAGCACCGAGCCGATGCCCGCCAGCGGCAGGCCCTCGAGGAACTGGAAGATCGCCATGTTGACGTCCGTCAGCCCGGCCGCCAGCGCGCCCGTGCCGTCGATGACCTGGGCGATGGCGCCGCCGCCGAAGGCGCTGAACCAGAGGATGGCCACCAGGGTCGGCACCACCATCACCACGCCGACCATCTGCCGCAGGGTGCGGCCGCGGGACACCCGGGCGACGAACACCCCGACCAGCGGCCCCCAGGTGCACCACCAGGCCCAGTAGAACACCGTCCAGCCCTGGAACCAGTCGCGGTCCGGGCGATCCACCCAGTTGCTCAGGGGCAGGAAGAAGGTGGCGAAGTCCAGCGTGGTGTCGAGCACGCCGGAGAAGAACGCCAGCGCCCCCACCCCGGCCACCACCAGCACGAACAGGCCCAGGGCCAGCAGCATGTTGATGTTGCTCAGCAGCTTGACCCCGGCGTCCATCCCGCGCCACAGGGAGAAGCCGGCCAGGCCGGTCACCAGCAGGATGAACAGCAGCTGCAGGGCGAAGGTGTTGGGCAGGCCCAGCACATGGGAGATGCCGGCCGTGGCCTGCATGGCGCCCAGGCCCAGGGAGGTGGCCAGGCCGAACACCGTCAGCACCACGGTGAAGCTGTCCACCATCTGCCCGACCAGGCCCTTGTGGGCCTTGCCGATCAACGGCTGCAGGCCGGAGCTGAGGGAGAACGGCAGGCCCTTGTTGTAGGCGAAGAAGCCCACCACCAACGCGCTGGTCAGGTAGATCGCCCAGGGATGGAAACCCCAGTGGAAGATGGTCGAGCCCATGGCCGCATGCAGCGCCTCGGGGGTCTGCTTGGGCACGTTGAGCGGGGTCTTCCACCATTCGGTGTATTGCGCCACGGGCTCGGCCACGCCCCAGTACAGCAGGCCGACGCCCATGCCGGCGGCGAACAGCATGGAGAACCAGGACAGCAGGCCGAACTCCGGCTTGGCGTCCCGGCCACCCAGGCGGATCTTGCCGAAGGGCGACAGGGCCAGGCCGGCGCAGAACAGCACGGCCAGGTTGCCGGTGATCATGATGAACCAGTCGCAGTTGCTGAGGATCCAGCCCTTGACCCCCTCCAGGGCCTGGCCGAAGGCCGTCGGGTCGTTCAGGGCGCTGAGCACCAGGGCCAGGACGACCAGCAGCGACGTCGGGAAGATGATGCGATGGAAGTTCAGTCCCATCAGGCGGATGTTGAAATCCTCGGGTGCTGAACCTTCAGCGACCATGTCTCTCATGCAAGGGGCCTCGCTATTGTTTTTGTAGTCTCGAAAAATCCACGCCCAGGCTGCGCTGCCGGCAGAACCGGGAGGGCGCCCGGCTGTAAGCGGGGGCTCGATGGTCAGACAGGGCGGGCGTCGCGACAAGCCATTTTATCTGCGCGAGTAATGAGCATTGCTCATCAATAGAGGCGACCAGCGACGACCCTCCGTGGGCCGGCCAGATCCTGAAAAACGGCGGCCTTTCCTGCCATTTCCAGGGCGACACCCGGCTATTCGGCAGCGACACAAGCGACTTCGCGGAGGTCGTCCAGGCGCGGTCTATCGATGATTTTTACTGATCAGTCCGCCCTCTCCGGCGGTTACAGCCAGTCGTCCTGCCAGGGGAAGCGCGACAGCGCCTGGCAACCATCGGCGGTGATCAGCACCTGCTGCTCCAGCTTGATGCCCTCGGCGCCGCCCTGCTCGCCGATATAGCTCTCCACGCAGAGCACCATGTTCTCCTCGAACTGGCCGTCGTAACCGCTGCTGGCCCAGTCGGCGCCCTTGTGCGCCAGGGCCGGGTACTCGTCGGCCAGGCCGACGCCGTGCACCACGCAGCAGTAGCGGTTGTGCTGGTAGGCGGCCGGGATGTCCCAGGAGCGCTCGACGAACTCGCGGTGGCTGAGGCCCGGACGCAACAGGCTCATGTTGTGCTGCACCTGCTCATGGGCCAGGCGGTAGAGCTTGCGCTGCTCGGCGCTGGGCGGCACGTGGCCGACCGTCCAGGCCCGGGAGATGTCGGCGCAGTAGCCGTAGGGGCCGATCAGGTCGGTGTCGAAACAGAGGATCTCGCCTGCCTGCATCACCCGGTCGCTGGACTCCTGCATCCAGGGGTTGGTGCGCGGCCCGGAGGCCAGCAGGCGGGTCTCGATCCACTCGCCGCCGTGGCGGATGTTCTCGTAGTGCAGCCAGGCCCACAGCTGGTTCTCGGTCATGCCGGGGCGCAGCTCGTCGTGCATGCGCTGGATGCCACGCTCGCACACGGCGATGGTCCAGCGCATCAGCTGCAGTTCCTCGGCGGATTTGATCTTGCGCGCCTCCTCCATCAGGCTGTGGCCCTCGACCAGAGTCAGGCCGTGCTCGCGCAGCAGGTCGAGGCCCTCCAGATCGGCCTTGTCCACCGCCAGGCGGGCCTTGTCGCCGGCATGCCGACGCAGCACCGCGCGGATATCGCCGGCCCAGGCCACGGCCTTCTCGCCGATGCGCGAGCCGGCGCCGAAGTAGCTCCAGTTGATCGCCGGGCGGATCTCGTCGAGCAGCTCGTTGCCCTCGTGCAGGTGCTCGCAGTTGTGGAACTCGAACAGCACCACCGGCCCCTCGGCGAATACCAGGGCGTAGCGGGCGAAGTTGTGCAGGGTCCACACCTGCATGTTCGAGGTGTCGGTGGCGTAGCGGATGTTCACCGGGTCGTACAGCAGGATGGCCGCGCAGTCTTGCTTTAGCAGTTGCTGGCGCACCCGCTGCAGGCGATAGCCGCGGGCGGCCTTGTGGGTCTCGACGCCGACCGGGTTGCGCAGCGGCTGGGCGGCGGCCTCATCGGCCAGGTACTTATTCTTGTTGTCGAACATGACTGGATTTCCACTTGGGTGAGTTCAGGCAAAAAAAGGGAGCGCTCTCAACCGACCCGCGGCTCGCACGGCTCCGGTGGCTCGCCGGGGCTCGGGCTGCCGGCAGCCGGCTCGGCGGGCTCCACCGCCGCCGCCAGGGTGGCGCTGGCCAGACCGACCGGGGTGGCCTGGTGATGCAGCGGTGCGTCCTCCTGCAGGTGCGCGCCGCTGACCTTGCCCTGGCCGACGGCCAGGGCCAGCAGCGCGGCGCAGGCGGCGGAGAAGTAGTACAGGCTGGCGGCGCCGAAGCGCTCCATCAGCGCCCCGGCCAGCAACGGGCCGACACAGGCGCCGACGCCGTAGGTCACCAGCAGCAGGCCGGCCAGGGACACCCGCAGCTCGGGCTCGATGTTGTCGTTGGCCAGGGCCACGCCCAGTGGGTAGAGGCAGAACTGCAGAAAACCGATACAGCCGCCGACCAGCAGCAGGACGGCGAAGGACGGCGACTGATGGAGGCTCAGCGGCAGGAAGGCGAGGATCAGCAGCAGCGCCACGGCGCGGATCAGGCTGGCGCGCGGCAAGCGATCGGACAGCCAGCCCAGGGGCAGCTGGGCGAGCAGGCCGGCGCCGATGATCACCGCCATGAACTGACCGACCTCGGCGGTATCCAGGCCCTGCCGGCTGGCATAGATGGCCGCCAGGCCGAAGAAGGCGCTGTAGATCATCCCGGCCATCAGCACGGTGACCAGCGACTGCGGCACCCGCTGGATGAACAGCCTGATATCCACAGGCGTCGGCTGCAGCGCCGCCGGGTGCATGCTGCGGGTCAGGGCCACCGGCACCAGACACAGGGCGAAGGCCATGGCCACGCCGAGCAGCGCGTGGATGCCCAGATCGCCCTTCCAGCTCAGGGCCAGCTGACCGAGCACCATGCCGACGTATATCGCCACCATGTAGATACCCAGCACCTTGCCGCGCTGGTCGCTGCGGGCGCGGTCGTTGAGCCAGCTCTCCAGCACCATCAGCTGGCACATCATCGCCAGGCCGACCAGCGCCCGCAGCAGCAGCCAGAACGGCAAGGAGCCGCTGAACTCGTGGGCCAGTACCGCGGCGGAAATCACCCCGCCGCAGGCGACGTAGGTGCGGATATGCCCGACCCGCTGGATCAGCACGCGCCCGACCCTGCCGCCGGCCACCATGCCCAGGGCGTTGGCGGCCATCAGCGCGCCGCCCCAGAACTCGGCCACCCCGTCGGCGGCCAGGCGCAGCGCCAGGTAGGTCATCAGCAGGGTCGAGCCCAGCTGCATCAGCAGGCTGGCCAGGTACAGGGCGCCGAAGGTCCTGGTCAGGCCGAGCATGGTTGCGCCTGCCGAAGCCTGACGCGCGCAGGCGCTATCGCGAAGTGCATCCCCATGGCGCCGCTGCTCCTCGGCTCAGGCCAGACCGTGACGTTGCTTCCAGTCCCCCGGATGGACCACGTAGCCGAACAGCGCGTGGCCGCCGTAGACCAGCTCGGTGCCCTCTGGAATCCACAGTAGCTGGCCCGGTTCGACCCGGTACAGCTGGCCGTTGGCCTGCAGCTCGAAGCAGCCCTGGATGACGAAGATCACCTCGTCGTACAGCAGGGTCCAGGCCACCTCGGCGCCCTCCCAGCGGGCGAAGCCGATGCCGATGTTCGGCGATACCTCGTTGCTGATGGCCCGGGCCACGAAGGCGGCGCCGGGCGGGCCGCCGCGGGGGACGAAATCCAGGTCATGATGATCGACCAGCAGCACCGGGCCCTTCCCGGAAACGACCTGGCTCATAGCTCGCTCCGACTGTTCCAGGCCGCCAGGCGAATGCGCGAGCGCACGCCCAGGCCGAGAAAGGGCTCTGGCGGATTCAGCGACGGCATGCCGGTGACCGCCTGGATGTCGCGCAGCTGCGCCGAGTCCGCGCCGACCGCCAGATCGGCCAGCAGGGTGCCGGAGATGGTGCCCCAGGCCGCGCCGACGCCGTTGTCGCAGGCCGAGGCGAAGACGCCCGGCTCCAGCTCGCCGAAGAAGTTGGTGAAGTTGCGCGAGATGGCGTACACGCCGCCCCAGGTGTGGCTGAACGGCACGTTGGCCAGCTGCGGGAAGCGCGCCAGGAAGGCCTTGCGATGATCCATGCGGATCGACTCGCGCATGGCGTCGCTGGTGCTCTTGCCGTACTTGGGCACGTGCTTGTAGGTGTTGCGGATGATCAGGCGGCGGTCCTGGGTCATGCGCACCGTGGTGCCGGCGTGGTCGGCCGGGGTCAGGCCCCAGTCGAGCTGGCCGCCATAAACAGCCAACTCGCTGTCGCTCAGCGGCCGGGTCCAGCTGGCGAAGGTCATCACCGGCAGCAGGCGGTTGCGCAGGTAGCCGAACTCCTGGGTGAAGATGCTGGTGCCCAGCAGCAGGCGCGGCGTGCGGATGCGCCCGGCGCTGCCGTGGAGAACCCAGCCGCCCTGGCCGTCGCGCTCCAGGCGCTGGATCGGCGACTCTTCCAGCAGTTCGACGTTGCCCGGCAGGGAGCGGCCCAGGCCATTGACCAGGGCCGCCGGCTGCATCAGGTAGCAGCCGGGGGTGTAGATCGCCCCGCTGTAGTGGTCGCTGCCCAGCACCTTGCCCAGCTCGGCGCGCTCGACCCGGCGGAACGGCTCGCCGAGGTCCTTCATCAGCTTCTCGAAGTGCTCCAGGTAGGCCAGGCCGCGCGGGCCCACGGCGCCCTGGTACTTGCCGGCATGGGACCACTGGCAGTCGATGCCGTGGCTCTGGATCAGGCCCTGCAACTGGGCGATGGCGGCACGGTTGAGCGCCAGCAGGCGCTGCTTGTGCGCCGGGTCCGGGTGCTCCAGGGCGAACTTGTGCGGCAGGTCGATGACGAAGCCGGAGTTGCGCCCTGAGGCGCCTTGGGCCACGCGCTGGGCGTCGACCAGCAGGATGCGCGCCTCGGGGTGGTGCTCGGCCAGCCGGCGGGCCGCGGCCAGGCCGGCGAAACCGGCACCGATCACCGCGAAGTCGGCGCGCTGCTCGCCCTGCAGGCGGGTGGCGGGCGCGGCGGCGGGCAGCGCGGCGTACCAGCCGCAGCTGGCGTCGTCGTGGGGCAGGTTGATGGACTTTTTCATGCGACTGCCCTCAGGCCACGGCCCGTTGTGCGTTCTGACAGGACTGCAGCCAGGCATTGCGCTGCACTTGTGCTTGGCGACCGAGCAGGACGAAGCCGTGCAGCGCCCCCTCGGCATCGTAGTAACCGGCGCTCAGGCCATCGTCGGTGGCGCTGCAGCGCCACTCGCCGGCCACGCCGACGGCGGGCGGCAGCAGGCACAGCGGCGCGACCGGGGTCTTCACCGTCACCGGCATCAAGGGGTAGCTGACCGCCGTCGGCGTACCGAGCAGGGTCTTGCTCAACGCCTGAATGCCCTGGTTGATCGGCGCCAGGTACGGCAGCAGCTGGCCGTCGATCTCGATGCAGTCGCCCAGGGCATAGATGCCCGGCTGCGAGGTCTGCAAGCGGGCGTCCACCTGGATGCCCCGGCCCACCGCAACCCCGGCGCTCAGTGCCAGGTCCAGGTTGGGGCGCAGGCCGACGGCGGAGAGCACCAGGTCGGCCTCCAGCTGCTGGCCATCGGCCAGGCTCAGGCGGTAGCCCTGGTCGAGCGCGTCGATGCGCTGCAGGGTGTTCTGCAGGTGCCAGCTCACCCCCAGCCCGCTCAAGGCGACCTGCAACTGGCGACCGGCCTCGACCGGCAGCAGGCGCTCCATCGGCCACTGGCCGAGGCCGATGACGCTGACCTCGAAGCCGCTGGCGGCCAGGTCGTTGGCGAACTCGCAGCCGATCAGGCCGTCGCCGAGGATCGCCACCCGGCGCACGCCGACCAGGCGCTCGCGGAAGCCCTGGTAGTCGTGCAGGTTGTTGACGCTGAGCAGCGCTGCACTATCGCCCTCGATGGGCAGACGGATCGGCGCCGCACCACTGGCCAGCACCAGCTGGCCGTACTCCATCTCGCCGATGTTGGTGTGCAGGCGCCGTGCCGCGGCGTCGATGCGCTCGACCGTGCAATGGGGGTAGACGCGGATCTTCAGGCGCTTCTCGATGGCCATGGCCGACTCGCCGGCCAGGGCCGCGGCGCTCTTGCCCTGGGCCAGGCCGATGGACAGCGCCGGCTTGGAATACAGATGGCCGGACTCCTGGGTCAGCACGCGGATCTCGACCTCGGGATCGGCCCGGCGCAAGGCCTGGGCCAGGCCATAGCCGGCATAACCGCTGCCGATGATGACGATCGGCTCGCGCACCTGGGCGGCGAGCGGCTGCGCCTGGGGCGCGGCCGGCTGCGCCGGCGGCACCGGCAGCGGCGTGCTGGCCGCCGCGGCGGCCACCACCGGGCTGATGTCGAGCATCTCGAAATCTTCCTTGCCGACTTTGCACTCCGGGCACTTCCAGTCCGCCGGCACGTCTTCCCAACGGGTGCCGGCTTTGATGCCGTCGTCCGGCCAGCCGAGGGCCTCGTCGTAGATCAGGCCGCACACCACACAGAGCCAGGTCTTGAACATCTCGCTTACTCCCCCGCCACGCGAATGGCGACGTTCTTGGTCCGCACGTAGCTGTACAGCGCCTCCTGGCCCTTCTCGCGGCCGAAGCCGGACAGGCCGACGCCGCCGAACGGCGTCTCGATGCCGCCGGCATACCACTCGTTGACGAACACCTGGCCGGCCTTGAGGCGCCGGGCGCAACGCATGGCGCGGCTGATGTCCTGGGTGAACACCCCGGCCACCAGGCCGAACTCGGTGCCGTTGGCAATCGCCAGGGCCTGTTCTTCGCTGTCGAAGGGGATGATCGCCAGGACCGGGCCGAACACCTCCTCCTGGGCGATGCACATCTCGGGGCTGACGTCGCGGAACACGGTCGGGCGCATGAAGTGCCCGGCGCGGTCGCTGTAAGCCTCACCGCCGGTGGCCACCACCGCACCCTCATCGATTGCGCGCCGACACAAGGTTTCGATGCTGGCCAGTTGCCCGGCGCTGACCACCGGGGTGAGGTCCGGGTTGTCCTGGCCGAGGCCGACGCTGAGGCCTTCGGCCAGCTCGACCACGGACTGGACGATTTCTTCGTAGATCTCGCGCTGCACCAGCAGGCGCGACATGGCCGAGCAGACCTGGCCGGCATTGAAGAAGATGCCGCCCTTGACGCTGGCCAGCAGCTGCTGGCGGTCGACGTCGGCGAAGGCGATGGCCGCCGACTTGCCGCCCAGCTCCATGACACTGGGGATGGCGTGCGCGGCGGCGTCACGGAGGATGGTCTGGCCGGTCGGCACCGAGCCGGTGAAGACGATCTGGTCGACCTTGGCACTGCCCACCAGGTGCGTGCCGACCTCGCGACCGCGGCCGCAGATCAGGTTGACCGCGCCCTGGGGCAGGCCGGCCTGGGCGATGGCGCGCACCAGCACGCACATGCCCAGCGGCGACAGCTCCGGCGACTTGATCACCACCGCGTTGCCGGCCGCCAGGGCCGGGGCCAGGGAGCGGGCGCAGATCGACACCGGGAAGTTCCACGGCACGATCTGCGCGGAGACGCCCATGGGGTCGTAGACGGTGAAGTCCATGTAGCCGTCGCCCAGGGGGATCGAGGTGCCCTCGATCTTGTCGGCCATGCCGGCGTAGTACTCGAAGTAGCGCGCCGCCTCGATGAACTCGTCGCGGGCGTCATTCAGGCTCTTGCCGTTCTCCTGGCACAAGACCCAGGCGCCCTCCTCGGCCACCGCGCGGATCTCCGCGGCGATGCGCAGCAGCCAGGTGACCCGCTGCGCCGGGCGCACGCGGCTCAGCTCGCCGCTGTCGGCGCAGCGCCGGGCGGCGATCAGGGCGCGCTCGGCATCGGCGACAGAGGCCTGGGCGATGGTCGCCAGCGGCGCGCCGGTGCCGGGGTTGTTGACGGTCAGGCGCGACTCGCTGTCGCACCACTGCCCGTCGATATAGTTCTGCCAATGCTCGGCGATCGGATACATGGCGGCCTCCTCAGGCGTTCTGGGCGACGGCCAGCAGCTTGCGTGCGGCCCACTGGTGGAAGTAGTGGGTGGGGACGTCCATCTCCGGGGAGAAGGCGCCGCCGCCGTAGCCGGGCGAGTGACGGCCCTTCTGCATGCCTTCGACCGAGGCGATGTCCTCGGCGAACACCACCTTCCAGGATTCCAGGATGGCGTTGCGGCAGGCGGCGTACTCGTCGCCCAGGGCCTCGTCGCCGACGTAGAACAGGCGCAGGTGCTCGATGGTGCGGCCCGGCGCCACCGGCTCCAGCTGCATGGCGAAGGCGTGGTCGGCCTGGATGCCTAGCAGCACGTTGGGGAAGAAGGCCACGTACTCGGCGTTGCGCAGGCGGTCCTGGGGCCAGCTGGGGAACTGCGGCAGGTGGGTGCCGGCGACGTCGGAGAGGTTGTAGGCGTAGCTGCCCTGGCCGGCGAACTGCTCGTCGAACAGGATGTTGTAGTGGTCTTCCAGGCGCGAGTAGGTGTTCAGGCTCGGGTGCACCCAGGGCAGGTGGTAGGCCTCGCAGTAGTTCTCCACCGCCAGCTTCCAGTTGCACTTGATGTCCAGGGTGGTGGCGTCCATGTGCGCGCGGCGGCGCATCAGGTTCATGCCGTCCTCGCCGAGGAACTGGCTCCAGCGCGCGGTCAGCGGGGCCAGCATCTCCTCCAACGGCTGGGCGTCGCCGGACAGGTTGACGAACACCATGTCCATCCAGATGGCGCTGCGGATCGCCTTCAGGCCATGCTTCTCGCAGGCGAAGCGCTCGTCCTTGTGCTTGTCGATGCCGCCGACGTGGGGCGTGCCCTTGAGGCCGCCGTTGAGGTCGTAGGTCCAGGAGTGGTAGGGGCAGCGGATCACGCCCTGCACGGCGCCCTCTTCCTCCACCAGCTTCATGCCGCGGTGGCTGCAGACGTTGTGGAACACCTGCACCAGACCCTCGCGGTTGCGCATCAGCAGCAGCGGCAGGCCCATGAAGTCGACCGGCTTGACCGAGCCGTTCTGGCTCAGGTCGCTGGCGAAGCCGACGCAGGCCCAGGTCTTGCCCATGATCTGATCGCGCTCCAGTTCGAACAGGCGCTGATCGGTGTAGAACTCGTTGGACAGGCCGGTGGCCTCGTGGATCGGGGCGAGGACGGTTTCCAGCTGCTGCACTGGAATCTGCTGAGAAGTGGCTTGGGTCATTGTTGTTCTCCCCTGCTGGGCACGGTTGCTGATGAGCGGCAGGCGCATGGGCCTGGCGTCGTTGGCGGCGAGTTTCGGCAACCGGGGGCGTGTTCGACAAACGAATTTTTACGGGGCTATTTATGAGCTTTAATCACAAATTCCCGAAAGCGCCTGCGAGGGCCAGTTCCTGATGGATCGAAGCCTTGCGCGGCCATATCCATGTATAAAAGTCATTAATCCATGACCACGAATGGCTTGCCGGGTGGGCCCGGCGCGGGCAACCTGTCGCCCCGATGGAGCGTGGACACGGCGACCGCCGCCGGCCTCGATCCTGCAAGAGAGCCTGCACCGCGCCTCGGGCGTCGGCCAGGCTCCGGCGCCCCGCCCAGCACCCGTGGCAGGGCGCTCGCCCACCCGAAGACTCCCGGCACGACCCAGGCCCCATGCCCGGGCGTGCCGGGCGGGGCCACCCCGCGCTACCGGCGCGCCCGGCCTGCACAGGCGCCGCCGTCGCCCGCCCCGGCAAGCGACGAAGGCACAGCCCCACGCACCACTGCCGCAGGTCACAAGCCTGCGGCAGTGTCCGTTTCAGCCCGGGATCAGGCGCCCAGGCCCTCCGGCGGCAGCTGCTGCATCAGCCAGTCGCGAAAGCGCTTGACGCTCTGCCGGCTGCTGCCGTGCCCCAGGGGCTCGAGCAGGCAGAACTGCGCATCGGTGTGCAGGGCCTCGCCGATCGGCCGTACCAGGGCGCCGGTCTGCAGGTGATTGTCGATCAGGTTCGACCAGGCCAGGGCGATGCCCTGGCCGCTGAGCGCCGTCTGGATCAGCATCGAGTAGCTGTTGATATTGATCCGGTGGCGGGGCTTGGGCGCCGGCTGGCCGAGGCGCTGGAACCACTCGCCCCAGCCGATCCAGTCGCGTTGCGGGTCCTCCAGCCACAGCCAGGTGCAGCCGGCCAGCTGTTGCAGCTCATGCAGGTCCGGGTGCTTGGCCAGGTAACCCGGGCTGCACACCGGGAACACCTCCTCGGAGAACAGCGGGGTCACCTGCATGTCCTTCGGCGGGGTGCGGCAGTAGTACAGCGCCAGGTCGCAATCCAGGCGGGAGAAGTCCTTGACGTGGTCGTAGGCGATGATGCGCAGGTCGATCTCTTCGTTGTCACGCTGGAACTCGGCGACCTTGGGCAGCAGCCACAACGAGGCCATCGCCGTGCTGGTGACCACGGTGACCTGCTGCGCACCGTGCCAGTGGCGGATCTGCCCGGTGGCATGGGCCAGCTGCTGCAGCGACTCGCGCACGGTCTCGTAGTACTGGCCGCCGGTCGGCGTCAGGTGGATCGCCCGGGTGGTGCGCTCGAACAGGGTCTTGCCCAGGTAGTCCTCGAGCAGGCGCACCTGGCGACTGATGGCGCCCTGGGTGACGCTGAGTTCTTGCGCGGCCAGGGTGAAGCTGAGGTGGCGCGCAGCCGCCTCGAACGCCACCAGGCTGTTGAGCGGGGGCAGGGGTTGGATTTTCATGCAGGCAAGGTCACGCTGATATTCTGGTTTTATCGCGCCAGTGTAGGGCCTGGCCTCCGGCAAGCCCAGGGCCGCGCGCCCTGCTACCCGCCCCGGCCCGCCGCGCGCGACCCGGCGGGGGCCGGCTCGAGCTCGAGAAATGCCTGGTTTTCCTCGCGGATGCGCCGCGCCTCCTCGTCGTAGAGAAACGGCAGGAACATGTAGCGCTGCCCGCGGGTGACCTGGGTCGCCTCGTGCAGCAGGGCGCAGGAAAACACCACGGCGCCGCCGACTGGCGCCGAGTACAGCGCCGGGCCGAATTCGGGAAAGCGCAACTGGCCGCCCTCGTACTCGCCGGTATTGAGGAACAGCGACACGGCGAAGCGCCGATGGGCCGTGCCCTTGGTGGTGTTGTCGCGGTGCACGCGAAAATGCCCCTGCTCGCCGGCGTCGTAGCAGCCGACCAGGTAGCGTTCCATGCGCGTGACCCGGAACTGGAAGGCCTTGTGGATCTCCGGCACCAGCCGCTCGTGGATGCGCCGCTGGCAGGCCAGGCGCAGCGCCTCGTCCGCCAGCAGGCAGTCGCGCCGGCTCTTGTGGTCCTTGCCCAGCACCAGCACCGTCTTGCCGTCGATGTCCTGCATGAAGCCGGACGGCTCGCCGCCCTGGCTGCGGTAATAGTCGATCAGCGCCCGGCACAGCTTGGGCTCAAACACCCGCGGCAGCACCAGCACCGGGGCCTGCATCCGCGCCGGACAGGCCGCTCCGACCGCCGGCAGGCGATCGAGCAGCGCCAGCAGTTCCCGTACATGGGCCTGGGCGTCGCTGGCGAAGGGCAGCACGGCGAGCACCCGCAGCAGCGGGTCGAGCACATAGCTGACCCGGCGGTACTGGCTGTCGGCCTGCTGCGCGCCGTACAGGGTGCTGACCGCCCGCTCGAAGTCCCAGAAGAAGCGTACCCCCGGCAGCCGGCAGGTGACGCGCTGCTGGCGCTCGTCCTCGGGATCGACCGAGACGCCGAAGAAGCACAGGTTGTCGTCATCGAAACGCCGGCGCTCGGCGGCCAGCAACTCCAGCACCCGGGCACTGAGTGGCTCGGCGGCCGAGCCGAAGAAGCACAGGACGATATAGCGCCCGGCGGCCGTGTCGAAGACATAGCGCTCGCGCAGTGGACTGCGGCAGGTGAACCAGGGGGCGGGTTGGCCAACGCCCGGGGATGGGACGCTCACAGCTATCGACTCCTGCAGGCGCCTGAGAGCCGCCTGACGATCCGCCATGGGATATTCAAGAGCGTAGCTGCGGGCGGCAAAATTGCCCGGCGCGAGCGGGGTTCGGCCGGCGCTTTTTCGGCATCCGCAAAAAAAACCGGCCCGACACCCTGGGGTGTGGACCGGCGAAGCACTATCGGGTCGTCGTGGAACCCGAGGCGGGCATCGGCAATGCAATCCGCGCTCGAGTGCCCCACCTGCAGACGACCGGCTGCAGGCAGGGATGAAACCCGTCAGGCCAGCTGGCCTTCGACCTTGTCGAACTGGGCCTGCAGGGCCGACTCCGGCTCCTCGGTGAACAGGCTGACCAGCACGATGCCGACGGTCGCCAGGATGAAGCCGGGGATGATCTCGTACAGGTCGAAGATGCCGCCGGACAGCTGCTTCCACACCACCACGGTGACGCCACCGAGGATGATGCCGGCCAGCGCGCCGTTGCGGTTCATACGCTTCCAGTACAGCGACAGCAGGATGGCCGGGCCGAAGGCGGCACCGAAGCCGGCCCAGGCGTAGGACACCAGACCCAGTACGGTGGTATCCGGGTTCAGCGCCAGGATCAGGGCGATGATGGCGATCAGCACCACGGCGCCACGGCCGACCCAGACCAGTTCCGCGTCGCTGGCGTTCTTCTTCAGCAGCGCCTTGTAGAAGTCTTCGGCCAGGGCCGAGGAGCTCACCAGCAGCTGCGAGTCGGCGGTGGACATCACCGCGGCCAGCACGGCGGCCATCAGGATGCCGGCCACGACCGGGTGGAACAGGCTGTTGACCAGGACCATGAACACGGTCTCGGCGTCGGCCAGGTCGGTCTCCAGGTAGCCCACGGCGACCCAGCCGATGGCCAGGGCGGCGAACAGGGTCACGGCGGTCCAGCTCACGGCGATGCGACGCGCGGTCGGCATGTCCTTCTCGTTGGAGATCGCCTTGAAGCGCGCCAGGATGTGCGGCTGGCCGAAGTAGCCCAGGCCCCAGCCCAGCAGCGAGAGGATGGCGATGATGCCCAGCGGCTCACCCTTGGTGTCGCTGAAGAAGGTCAGCATTTCCGGGTTCTTGGCCAGGATCGCGGCATGCGCGGCGTCGACGCCGCCCACGGCGTTGAGGGCGAACACCGGCACCAGCACCAGCGCCGCGGCCATCAGCAGGCCCTGCACCACGTCGGTCCAGGCCACGGCGAGGAAGCCGCCGAACAGGGTGTAGGACACCACGGCCAGGGTGCCGACCACCACGGCGATCTGGTAGTCGAAGCCGAACACGGTTTCGAACAGCTTGCCCGCCGCCACCAGGCCGGAGCTGGTGTAGAACAGGAAGAAGGTCAGGATGATCACCGCGGCAATCACGCGCAGGGCACGGGACTTGTCGTTGAAGCGGTTCTCGAAGTAGGCCGGCATGGTCACCGAGTCATTCGCCGCGTGGGAGTACACGCGCAGGCGACGGGCGACGAACAGCCAGTTCAGCCAGGTACCGGCCAGCAGGCCGACGGCGATCCAGCTGGCCTCGAAGCCGGCCACCAGGGCGTAACCCGGCAGGCCCAGCAGCAGCCAGCCGCTCATGTCCGAGGCGCCGGCGGACAGCGCCGCGGTGCCCGGGCCGATGGAGCGGCCGCCGAGGATATAGTCGGACAAATTCTGAGTGCGACGGTAGGCGACGATGCCCAACCCCAGCATCAGCATCAGGTAGACCACGAAGGTCACCCCTACAACAAAAACGTTCTGCTCGCTCATCTTGTTGTTCTCGTGTTGGCACGGCTCGGGCCGTGGCTCTAGTTTTTAGCGCGCGCGGTATGCGCCCGCTGCCTGGGAACCGCTGACCGGGCCGCCTGTGGGCGGCTCGGCCAGGGCCGGGAGGAGCCTTTTGGGCGCCTCCCTGTGTTAGCTCAGACCTCGTCGCCCAGCGACAGCAGCGAGGCGTTGCCGCCCACCGCCGTGGTGTTCACCGAGATGGTGCGCTCGTTGACGAAGCGCAGCAGGTAGCTCGGGCCACCGGCCTTGGGCCCGGTGCCGGACAGGCCGCAGCCACCGAAGGGCTGCACGCCGACCACGGCGCCGATCTGGTTGCGGTTGACGTAGAGGTTGCCGACCCGCGCCTGGGCCTCGATGCGCAGGGCGGTCTCCTCGTTGCGGCTGTGCACGCCGAGGGTCAGGCCGTAACCGGTGCCGTTGATGGCCGCGATCACCTTGTCCAGATCGGCCGCCTGGTAGCGGACGATGTGCAGGATGGGACCGAAGTTTTCCTTCTTCAGCTCGTCGATGCCGCCGATCTCGAACGCCACCGGGGCGACGAAGTGGCCGTCCAGGCCGGCCGGCAGGCTGGCCTCGGCGATCAGCTTGCCCTCGCCCTTGAGCTGGGCGATGTGGGCTTCCAGGCCGGCCTTGGCCTCGGCGTCGATCACCGGGCCGACGTCGCTGACGCGCAGGTGGGTCGGGCCGACCTTGAGTTCGGCCATGGCGCCCTTGAGCAGCTCGATCACCCGCTCGGCGATGTCGGCCTGCACGTACATCACGCGCAGCGCCGAGCAGCGCTGGCCGGCACTGGTGAAGGCCGACTGCACGGCATCCTTGACCACCTGCTCGGGCAGCGCGGTGGAGTCGACGATCATGGCGTTCTGGCCGCCGGTCTCGGCGATCAGCGCGGCGATCGGGCCGGCCTTCTCGGCCAACTGGCGGTTGATGATGCGCGCGGTATCGGTGGAGCCGGTGAAGCACACGCCGGCGACGCGGGCATCGCGGCAGAACACGCCACCGAGGGTGGCGCCGTCGCCCGGCAGGAAGGCGATCACGTCGGCCGGCAGGCCGGCCTCGAACATCAGTTCCAGGGCGCGGGCGGCGATCAGGCTGGTCTGCTCGGCCGGCTTGGCCAGCACGCAGTTGCCGGCGACCAGGGCCGCGGCGATCTGGCCCAGGTAGATGGCCAGGGGGAAGTTCCACGGGCTGACGCAGACGAAGATGCCGCGGCCTTCGTGGAACAGCTCGTTGCGCTCGCCGGTCGGCCCCTGCAGCTCTTCGCGGCCCAGGCGCAGGCGCGCCTGCTGGGCGTAGTAGCGGCAGAAATCCACGGCCTCGCGCACCTCGTCGATGCCGTCCTGCAGGCTCTTGCCGGCCTCCAGGGTGCACAGGGCCATCAGCTCGGCGCGATTGGCCTCGAGCAGATCGGCCAGACGCTCGAGCACGCTGGCACGGGCGTCGATCGGCGTGGCGTTCCAGCGCGGCCAGGCGGCCTGCAGCACGTCCAGGGCCTGCTTGGCCTGATCGGCGCTGGCGAACTGGGCGCTGCCGACCACGCGGCTGAGTTCGTAGGGGCAACGGACTTCCTGGGCGCTGCCGGCCAGCTGCTGGCCGTTGATCACCGGGGCGGCTTGCCATTGACGGTCGAGGTGCGGCTGGTAGGCGGACTCGAGTTCGGCCCAGGAGTGCTGAATATTCATGTTGATGCCTTGGGAGTTTTTCCGCGCGGCGCCGAACAGCGCGGGCGGAAGGGGAATTTTCTCATTGCTGAGCGACTTAAACTTGCGCAGTTGCGTCACCGGGTGACCGAGAAGTGACTCGACCGGGGTGCTCGGGTCGACCAGCTGGTGGACGAACGAGGAGTTCGCGCCGTTTTCCAGCAGGCGCCGCACCAGGTAGGGCAGCAGGTCCTTGTGGGCGCCGACCGGGGCGTAGATGCGCACGGTCTTGCCATGCTTCTCCAGCACCGTGTCGTACAGCGCGTCGCCCATGCCGTGCAGGCGCTGGAACTCGAACTCGCGGGGCTGCTCGTGCTCGGCGGCCATGGCCAGGATGGAGCTGACGGTGTGGGCGTTGTGGCTGGCGAACTGCGGGTAGATCACATCGCGGGTGAACTCCGACAGCAGGAAGCGCGCGCAGGCCAGGTAGGAGGTGTCGGTGGCCTCCTTGCGGGTGAATACCGGGAAACCGTCCAGGCCCTGCACGTGGCACTGCTTGATCTCGCTGTCCCAGTAGGCGCCCTTGACCAGGCGCAGCGGCATCTTGGCGCCGAGTTCCTTGCCCAGCAGGGTCAGCCACACCAGCACCGGCAGGCAGCGCTTGGAATAGGCCTGCACCACCAGGCCGAACTCGCCCCAGCCGGCGATGGCCGGGTCGCGCATCAGCTTCTCGTACAGTTCCAGGGACAGCTCGAGGCGGTCGGCTTCCTCGGCGTCCACCGAGATGCCGACGCCCAGCTTGCGGGCGCGCAGCGCCAGCTCGCGCACATTGGCGAACAGCTCGGTGAGCACGCGCTCGCGCTGCGCCACTTCATAGCGCGGGTGCAGGGCGGACAGCTTGATCGACACCGAGGGCTTGGGGCCCGGGCCGACCTGCGGCTCGGCGCCGACGGTGTCGATGGCCTTGCGGTAGTCGGCCATGTACTTCTCGGCGTCGGCCTGGGTCAGCGCCGCCTCGCCGAGCATGTCGAAGGAATAGGTGTAGCCCTTCTCGCGCTCCGGGCGGCCGTTCTTCAGCGCCTCGGCGATGGTGCGGCCGAGCACGAATTGCTTGCCCATGAGCTTCATCGCCTGGTTCATCGCGGCGCGGATCACCGGCTCGCCGGAACGCTGGATGAGCTTGCCGAGGATGTTCTTCGGGCGGCCATCGGCGGTTTCCGGGTCGACCACCTTGCCGGTCATCACCAGGCCCCAGGCGGCGAAGTTGACCAACACGCTGTCGCTCTTGCCGAGGTGACGCTCCCACTCGGCGGCATTGAGCTTGTCGCGGATCAGCGCGTCGGCGGTGGCGGCGTCCGGCACGCGCAGCAGAGCCTCGGCCAGGCACATGAGCATCAGCCCTTCCTGGGTATCGAGGCTGTACTGACGAAGCAGTGCGTCGAGGGTATCGACGGCATTGTCCCGGCTGCGCACGTCTTCGATCAACGTGCGGGCACTGCGGCGGATAGCCTCGATGCCGTCCTGGCCGGGATCGGCGAGCTGCAAGAGCTCATCAAGATAGGCTGCCTCGTCAACGCTGTAGTTGGCGCTGATGACAGGGAAAAAATCGGCGGCCTTGGCGGCAGAGATCCGGGTTAGGAACTCGTCCTGCAAGACGTGACTGGCTTTGAACATCACGCCCATCCTCTTATGGAAACTGTTGTCGTAATGGCACCGCTACCGTTTGAGCTTAGACCCACTGGTCTGACCACGAACTGCTGGGGGCACGCACGGTGCGAGCGGATTGCGGAATTTAGTGGCAGAGGCATGACAGCTTCTTGCGAAAACCTCCGTATTTTTTGCAGAAAGCTATGAGCCGAGGCATCGAGGGCGGGCGCGGGGTCCCCCGCAACCGCCGGGGCGAAGGGCCGGACGCCCCGGGCTAGAGGCGCCCCGGGCTAGAGGCGCCCGGGGCGGAGCGCGAGCGTCATGGGCGGCGTGCCCGCGCCGAGGGCCTGGATGGCCGGCCGGCACGCGTTGCGCCCAACCCGCCGCGCGAGCGGGCGAGAATCGCACCAGCCGAAGGGGCCGACGCACCATTTTGGTGGCCCAGGCGCCCCGCCCACGGCAGGCGGCGACCCGCCCCGGCGCACAGCCGTGACGACCGGGCAGGCAGGCCGAGCTCGCGCCGGCCCAGGTCCGTCGCGCCCTGCCGCGGCCCCGCGCCTGCAGGCAATGGCACCACTCTTGCTTTGCCCCCTGTACCACGGATCACATCCGCAGGACTCGCTCCTGCAGGCAAAGGCGCCTGAACCCACTGCGGCTGTTTCGCAGGGCTTCAGGCGTTTTTTTCGGCACCAGCTGGAGAACCAGACCCATGAAGTGGCTTACCTATCCCGCCTTGTTGCTGCTCGGCGTCCTGGGCGTTACCGGCATGTTGCGCACCCTGCTCGGCATCGCCCTGGCAGCGAGTGCCGCGGCGCTGCTGTTGCCCACCCAGCCCGCAGCCCTGGCCTGGGCCCTGCTGGCCTACCTGGCGATCTCCAGCCTGTGGCTGCTGTGGCAGGACGTGCTGCAGCTGCAGCACTATTACGACGGCTGCGCCCGACAGGCCGGCCAGGCGGCGCCCAGTGCCATCGAATGGCCGGTGCTGCAGCCGCTCGGCCGCAGCCTGCAGCAGTGGCTGCATCGAGAGCAGCGCCAACAGCAGCTGCTGCAGCAGCGCCTGGATGAAATCTCCCACTCCTCGCAGGAACTCGAACACAGCGCCGTGCTGGTGACCCGCAACGCCGAAAGCCAGAGCGACGCGGCCAGCATGGCCGCCGCCGCCGTCGAGCAGCTGAACCTGAGCATCGTCCAGGTCGCCGCCCTGGCCGACGAGTCCCGGCAGACCAGCCTGGTGGCCGGCGAGCAACTGAACGACGGCATCGTCCGCCTCACCGAGCTGGTGCAGCAGGTCGCCGAAATGACCCGGCAGGCCCAGGCCACCAACCAGCTGATCCTGCAACTGAACAGCAACTCGCACACCATCAACGAAATGTCCGGCACCATCCGCGGCATCGCCGCGCAAACCAACCTGCTCGCCCTGAACGCGGCCATCGAGGCCGCCCGCGCGGGCGAGAGCGGCCGCGGCTTCGCCGTGGTCGCCGACGAGGTTCGCCGCCTGGCCTTGCACAGCCAGGAGTCGGCGGCCGAGATCAGCCGCAACATCGAGTCGGTGCAGCAGCACATCGAGGGCGCCACCCTGCAGGTGGCGGGACTCAGCGAGCTGGCACAGCACAGCGCCCAGAGCTCGGAGACGGTGCGCAGCCTGCTCGACCGGGTCCAGCAATGCACCCGGCACCTGACCGAGCAGGTCGACCAGGTGGCCGTCAGCACCGAGCAACAGGGCAAGGCCGTGGCGGAGATCGCCGAACTGGCCGACCACGTCCGCCAGGGCAACGCCGAGAACCTGCGGGCCGCCGACCAGGCCCGCACCATTGCCCATCATCTGGCCCATCTGACGAGGTAAACCACATGCATGGCTTGCACGGGCTCGCGCTCTACCTGTCCATCGGAACGGCCGGCACGGTCGTCCTGACCCTGGCCTTCTACGGCCTGCACCGGAGGATGCAGCGGCACAAGCGGGTGCAGATTCAGGCGAACATCCGCCAGTTGGCCCTGTTGCGCGCGCTGATCGCCGGCTTCCAGCGCCACCGGGGCCTGAGCAATGGCCTGCTCTGTGGCGATGCCAGCATGGGCCAGGACCTGGGCGATACCCGGCGGCAGCTGGACCAGCATATCCGTGAGGCGCAGGCGCTCGGCGGTAGCCACCGGGACGCCTGGAACGGCCTGATCGATCACTGGTCGCGGCTGCGCCAAGGGCGCATCGGCACCCCGGCGAACAACCTGACCCAGCACCACCTGATCATCCGCAACAGCATCTACCTGATGGAGGATGTGGCCAGCGAAGTCGACCTGAGCGAGGGCCGCGCCACCCTGGGCTACCTGCCCTGCATCTGGCGCGAGGTGGTGCAGGCGGCGGAATGGGCGGGCCAGGCGCGCGCCCTGGGCACCGGCATCGCGGCGGCCGGCCAGAGCAGTGCCGAGCAGCGGGTACGGCTGCGCTTCCTCTACCAGAAGATTCGCCTGCTCGCCGAAACCGCCTTCGCGACCCTGCAGCGCCATGCCGGCGAACACCCGCAGGGCGACCTGTTCCGCCTGCCCCATCGCCAGCGGGTGATCGACGACTTGCTGCACTGCATCGAACAGGAGTTGCTCGGCAAGGCGCAACCGGCCATCGCCGCCAAGACCTATTTCCAGCACGCCACCCAGGCCATCGACGAGCTGCTGGCGCTGGTGGATACCGCGCTGCAGCAACTGCAGCCACAGCGCTAGGGGAAGCCAGATGCACAATGCCGCCCTGCCCTTGCCCACGTTCGACGCTGGCGCCGCCAGCGCAGCCCCGCACGCGCCGCTCGCCGTGCCCATGCAGTTCACCCGCTATCGCGGCCTGTCGCTGGGCAGCCATTTCCAGCCGATTTTCAGCATCGCCCACGGCCGCGCCGTGGGTTACGAAGGGCTGGTGCGGGCCCAGCACGACGACGGCCGCCCGGAGTCGCCGGCGGCGCTGCTGGCCATGCCGCGCAATGGCCGGGAGTGCCTGGAGCTGGACCGCGCCTGCCGCACCCTGCACATGCAGAACTTCGCCCGGCAGGCCAGCGGGCAAGCCTGGCTGTTCCTCAACCTGAACTCGCAGTACCTGGTCAGCGAGCGGCCGGACATCGGCTTTACGCGAGACCTGCTGCAGGCCAGCGGCGTCCCCGCGCATCGCCTGGTCATCGAGATCATCGAGAGCGAAGTCCGTGACCAGGCCCAGCTGAAGCGGTTCATCCGCCATTTCCGGCAGCTCGGCTGCCTGATCGCGATAGACGACTTCGGCGCCGGCCACTCCAATTTCGACCGCATCTGGGACCTGCAGCCGGACATCGTCAAGATCGACCGCCGCCTGATCCGGGATGCCGGCAACTCGCCCCGGGTCGAGCGCATCCTCAACGGCATCGTCAGCCTGCTCCACGAGGCGGGCAGCCTGGTCGTCGTCGAAGGGGTGGAAAGCGAGCCCGAGGCCCTGCTGGCCATCGCGGCCAACGCGGCCAACGCCGACATGGTCCAGGGCTTCTTCTTCGCCAGGCCACAGCCGCGCCTCGGCGACCCGCCGGGCGCTGCCGAGCGCTTCGCCAGCCTGTTGCGCGGCCGGCAGTGGCATGGCCTCGGGCGCAGTGCCGACCTGCAACACTACGCGCGCGGCATCGAGGAGCTGTTCCGTCAGGCCCTGGCCGAGCTCGCCGAGCACCAGCAGTTCGCCCCGAGCTGCCGGGGTCTGCTCAACGATCCCCGCACCGTCCGTTGCTACCTGCTCGACGAGGCGGGCTACCAGGTGTCGCCCAACGTCTACCCCCTGCATTACCAGCAGCGGCTGAACCTGCGCTTCGCACCGCTGCTGTGCGGCGACAGCGCCAACTGGTCGCACAAGCACTACCACTACCGGGCCATGCGACAGCCGGGGATCGTCCAGGTCAGCCGCCCCTACCTGTCGGTGGCGGATTCGCGTCTGTGCATCACCCTGTCGCAGACCGTCACGGTCGACGGCCTGCGCCATGTGTTCTGCTGCGACCTGGATTGGCAGGATCGGTAGCGCCGCCCCGGCGGCTGGCGCGCCGGAGATCCGGGCGAAGCCGCAGCCCCGTCCGGCATCCAGTCGCCCCCGGCGAGATCAGCGCCGGAACAGATTGACCAGCAGCGTCAGCACCAGGCTGACCAGCAGCATCGAGGTCAGCGGGATGAACACCCGGCCACGCGCCGACTCGATGCGGATATCGCCCGGCAGGCGGCCGAACCACTGCAGCAGCCACGGCGCGAAATGCAGCGTGACGCCGAGCAGCAGCAGCGCCGCCCCGAACAGCATCAGCCAGCGCGCCATCGCCCCAGCCTAGCCGGCGCGCCCGAACTTCTCGTCGTAGCCCGACGGGGTCATGCCGGCATTGGCCAGGCACTCGCGCAGGTGCTTGATCTCCTGCTTGCTGCACTCGTTGCCTTTGTGCGGGTGGTGCAGGACGAACTCGTAGCCGTTGAGGATCACCCGGAAGCGCGCGCCGAGGATCGGCTCGACCGTGGCCTCGAGGTGATGCAGCAGCGACTCGACCTCACGCCAGTGGATGTTGCTGCGCAGCGGATCCTCGAAGATCGAGTACAGGAGATTCTGGTGTTTGTGGCTCATCGCGCGACCTCCTCTCGACTGCCCTCTTACCTCAAGGATAGCGAACCGCGTCTGGCGCCCCGCTCAGCCCCGGGGCGGCGGGCCCGGGGCCTAGTGGAACAGCGGTTTGCCGTGATCCAGGGCCTGGTCCACCAGCCACTTGCCGTGGGCGATCGAGGCGCGCTGGGCGCTCTCCAGCTCGGCGAGATAGAGGCTGTCCACCGGCAGGGTCAGGCGCTTGGTGGTTCGCCCATCCGGCGTGGTGATATGGCAGCCACCGGCCCAGGGCGTGGGGATACCCGGGTGTTCCACGACATCCGCGACTATGGTGTGGTCGCGATGGACGCATTGCATGGTGCTCATGAGACCTACCTCTCTGTTGAAATGCCGCCGGGTCGACGCCGCCCTCTGCGTTCGACTCCGACCCACTCGGCCGACGTGGATGTTCCAACTATAGAGCAGCAACTGGTGCGGTCTGCTTCCTCTGCCTGTCAAGGATATAACACAGGAACTCCGGGACGCCGTCCTCGCCGACGAAGCACGGCGCCCCCACGGCCGGTCCTAGGGGGCGGCCACGAAGCGCTGCAGCTGCATCTCCTGCAGCCGGCTCAGGGTGCGGCGGAACGGAAACTCCAGGTAGCCCTGGGTGTAGAGCTGCGCCAGGGGCACCTGGGCCTCCAGGTAGAGCGGGATGCGGCGGTCGTAACACTCGTCCACCAGGGCGATGAAGCGCCGTACGCCGTCGTCGTGCCGGGACAGCTCCGGCAACTGGCGCTCGCCGGCCTGCACCCGCTCCACCCCGTCCTCGGTTCCGCGGGCGATGTAGGCCGGCCGCTGCCGGGCGCCGAGCTTCGGCACCTCGCCGAGCAGGATGCTGGAGAAACGGTCGCACAGGACGATGAAGTCGAGGGCCGCCAGCGGCTGCTCGCACAGGTCGGCATAGCGGCACCAGAGCACGCGCTCGCCCTGGCGCACCGGCGCGACGCGGCGATGGCCCAGGGCGATGGGCTGGTCGCTGAACGCCCGAGCGCCGTTCAGCTCCGCGAAGACTCCGGCCAGGGCGCTTGGCCGACCGGGCTCGGCGACCCAGTAGCGCGGCTGCGCCACGCCGGGGTGCAGACGGTGGTCCTGGCCGCCGTCGACGCCGACCACCTGCATATGCCGCCCGATGGCCGCCACCGCCGGGAGGAAACGCTGACGATTGAACCCCTCGGCGTACAGCTGCTCGGGCGCCTGGTTGGAGGTGGCAACCAGCACCACGCCCTGCTCGAACATCGCCTGCAGCAGCCGGCCGAGGATGATCGCATCGCCGATGTCGCTGACGAACAGCTCGTCGAAGCACAGCACCCGCACCTCGGCGCCCAGCTCACGGGCCAGCGCCTGCAGCGGGTCGGCGGTGCCGCTCAGCTGGAACAGGCGGCGATGCACCCAGGCCATGAAGTGGTGGAAGTGCTGGCGGCGCGCCGGTACCCGCAGGCTGCGGTAGAAACTGTCCATCAGCCAGGTCTTGCCGCGCCCCACCGGCCCCCAGAGGTAGACCCCGTCCACCGCCGTACCGCCCCCGCTGGTCCGGTGCAGGGCCTCATGACAGCGCTGCAGGCCCTGCACGGCCTGCCATTGATCCTGATCGAAGGCGAAGCCGCCCTGCTCGACGGCCTGCCGGTAGGCCGCCTCCGGCGCCAGGCCAGCCTTCGCCCGAGCGGACAGGCTAGTCGGCACCGCGCAGGCGCTTGGGGGTCAGACCGAGGTAACGACGCATGGCCGTGGTCAGGGCGCTCTGGCTGGAAAAACCGCACTCCTCGGCGATGCGGATCAGCGGCAGGGGACTCTCGCGCAGCAAGCGTGCGGCACGATCCAGGCGCGTCTTGAGCAGGTACTGATGCGGCGTCAGGCCGACGCTGTCCTTGAACTGGGCATGGAAATGGCTGGGGCTGAGGCAGGCGACCTGGGCCAACTCTGCGACGCTGATGCGCCGCACCAGATGCTCGCCGATATAGGCATCCAGCCGTTCCAGGTCCAGCGGCCCCCGGGGGCGTGCCTGGCGCTCGCCGAACAGGCGCAGGTGCAGGGCCCGCAGCAGCACGCCGCCGAGGGCCCGGGCCAGCATCGGGTCGCTGCCGTAGCGCTCCAGTTCGGCGCCGGCGTAGCTCAGCAGGTTCTGGAAGTCGGCATCCAGCTGCGGGTAGCGCGGGGTCTCGAACAGATGGGTGAGCAGTTCGAGGTCCTCGCTGGGGGTATCCAGCTCGTCCAGGTCGAGGATCAGCATGCGATTGTCGCCCACGCCGGCGAACTGGTGATCGGCGTCGCCCGGCACCAGGCAGGCCCGCATCCGGCACACCTCGCCGCCCCGGCCGTTGACCTCGAACTCGGCACGCCCGGACAGCGACAGCACCAGCTGGTGGTGGTCGTGGGTATGCTCGTGGGCTTGGTCGTCCAGGCGAATCAGGCGGGCTTTGAGCATTGCGGCGGCAATTCCGGACGGTAAATGCGGAACTTTACCCAGTTCCGGCCCTCGCCGTCAGCCCCGCACGACCAGTGGCCTGCGGCCATGTCGGCGAACTGCACCAAAACCGCCGCCCGCGCCAGCGCTCGCCCAAAGATGGCGCACGAGCGCTCGCCCGGCGCCCGCCGGGGCCCGTGCCGCTGCACCTGCCGAGTGCCTGGCAGGAAAGTTGCTGCAAGGGTGTGCATACCTTCCCACGCCCCGAGAAGCCGCCCCATGCAACTCAGCATCGCCCTGATCCTGGCACTGGCACTGGTTCTGCTCGGCCAGTGCCTCAGCCGCCACGCCGCCCGTCGGCACCAGCTGCGCCTGCGCCGGCTGCACAGCGCCACGCTGCAACGCAGCCTGGAGCTGCTGCAGACCCTGCAGCAGCACCGCGGTCTCGGCGCCCAACAGGACATCGCCAGCACCAGCCAGCGCAACGCCCTGGCCCGCCGTATCGACCAGCTCTGGCTGAACTGGCCCGGGCCGAGCCTACAGCTGCCACCCTTGCAGCAGGACTGGCCGCAACTGCGGCGCAAGCCCGCCGACTTCGCCGCCCACTGCCAGATGATCGAGGCGTTGCTCGGCGTCATCGAACAGCTCGAAGACCGCCTGTGCCTGGAGACTGACCCGCCGCTGCGTGGCCTCGGCCAGGCCTGCCGCGTGCTGGAGGACCTCGCCCGCCTGCGCGGTCTGGCCATGCGCGCCGCCAACTACCGGCGCTGCCCCGGCGGCCTGCAGGTGCAGCTGCGCTCCCTGTGCCAGCGCCTCGCCGAACCGGGCCACGGCGAGCCGCTGCACGGCCTGCTGCGACGACTGGAACGGGAGCTGATCGAGGCGCCCCAGGCACGGCTGAGCCCAAGCGACTGCTTCGCCCTGCTCACCCCTTTGATCGACGCCGGCTGGCGAGACCTGCCCGGCCGCTGATGCGCCGTGGGCGACACGCCCGCCCCATCGCGTTCGATGCCCCCAGCGAACTGCCGAGCGATTGAAATACGCCGCGCACCGCCCCATGTAGCAGTCAACGTGCTACAGCAGGTGCCGCATGAACGACCCCGAAGACATCGAAATCGTCGCCGAGCCGGAGCAACAGGCTCCCACCAGCCACAGCCTGGCGCTGCCCGACCAGCAGCTGCCGGACAAGCTGTATGTGATCCCGATCCACAACCGACCGCTCTTCCCCGCCCAGGTATTGCCGGTGATCGTCAACCCGCAGCCCTGGGGCAAGACCCTGGAACGGGTGTCGAACACCGCGCACAAGTGCCTGGCGCTGTTCTACCTGGACAGTCCGCCGGGCGACGCCGCGGCCTTCGACCCCAACAGCCTGCCCGAGCACGGCACCCTGGTGCGCGTACACCACGCCACCGAGGAAGGCGGCAAGCTGCAGTTCGTCGCCCAGGGCCTGACCCGCGTGCGCATCCGCGGCTGGCTCAGCCGCAAGCCCCCCTACCTGGTGGAAGTCGACTACCCGAAGAGCCCGCTCGACCCGCGCGACGAGGTCAAGGCCTATGGCATGGCGCTGATCAATGCGATCAAGGAGCTGCTGCCGCTCAACCCGCTGTACAGCGAGGAGCTGAAGAATTACCTGAACCGTTTCAGTCCCAACGATCCCTCGCCGCTGACCGACTTCGCCGCCGCGCTGACCAGCGCCCCCGGGGCCGAGTTGCAGGAAGTGCTGGATACCGTGCCGATGCTCAAGCGCATGGAGAAGGTGCTGCCGCTGCTGCGCAAGGAAGTGGAGGTCGGCCGCCTGCAGAAGGAGCTGTCCGCCGAGGTCAACCGCAAGATCGGCGAGCGCCAGCGCGAGTTCTTCCTCAAGGAACAGCTGAAGATCATCCAGCAGGAACTGGGCCTGAGCAAGGACGACCGCAGCGCCGACCTCGAGCAGTTCCGGCAGCGCCTGGAGGGCAAGGTGCTGCCCGAGCAGGCGCGCAAGCGCATCGACGAGGAGCTGAACAAGCTGTCGATCCTCGAGACCGGCTCGCCCGAGTACGCGGTGACCCGCAACTACCTGGACTGGGCCAGCGCCCTGCCGTGGGGGGTCTACGGCCAGGACAAACTCGACCTCAAGCACGCCTGCAAGGTGCTCGATACGCACCACGCCGGCATGGACGACATCAAGTCGCGGATCACCGAGTTCCTCGCCGTCGGCGCCTTCAAGGGCGAGATCGCCGGCAGCATCGTGCTGTTGGTCGGTCCGCCGGGCGTGGGCAAGACCAGCATCGGCAAGTCCATCGCCGAATCCCTCGGCCGGCCCTTCTACCGTTTCAGCGTCGGCGGCATGCGCGACGAGGCGGAGATCAAGGGCCACCGCCGCACCTATATCGGCGCCCTGCCCGGCAAGCTGGTGCAGGCGCTCAAGGAGGTCGAGGTGATGAACCCGGTGATCATGCTCGACGAGATCGACAAGCTCGGCGCCAGCTACCAGGGCGACCCGGCCTCGGCCCTGCTGGAGACCCTCGATCCGGAGCAGAACGTCGAGTTCCTCGATCACTACCTGGACCTGCGCCTGGACCTGTCCAAGGTGCTGTTCGTCTGCACCGCCAACACCCTCGACTCGATCCCCGGACCGCTGCTCGACCGCATGGAGGTGATCCGCCTGTCCGGCTACATCACCGAGGAGAAGCTGGCCATCGCCAAGCGCCACCTGTGGCCCAAGCAGCTGGCCAAGGCCGGCGTGGCCAGGCAGCGCCTGTCGATCAGCGACGCCGCCCTGCGCGCCCTGATCGAGGGCTACGCCCGCGAGGCCGGGGTGCGCCAGCTGGAGAAGCAGCTCGGCAAGCTGGTGCGCAAGGCCGTGGTCAAGCTCCTCGATGCCCCCGAGCGCGCGGTGAAGATCGGCGCCAAGGACCTGGAGGCCTACCTGGGCATGCCGGTGTTCCGCAGCGAGCAGGTTTTGTCCGGCATCGGCGTGATCACCGGCCTGGCCTGGACCAGCATGGGCGGCGCCACCCTGCCAATCGAGGCGACCCGCATCCACACCCTCACTCGCGGCTTCAAGCTCACCGGCCAGCTCGGCGAGGTGATGAAGGAGTCGGCGGAGATCGCCTACAGCTACGTCAGCTCGCAGCTGAAGAAATACGGCGACGAAGCGGGCTTCTTCGACCAGGCCTTCGTCCACCTGCATGTGCCCGAGGGCGCCACGCCCAAGGACGGCCCCAGCGCCGGCATCAGCATGGCCAGCGCGCTGCTGTCGCTGGCACGCAACCAGGCGCCGAAGAAGGGCGTGGCCATGACCGGCGAGCTGACCCTCACCGGCCAGGTCCTGGCCATCGGCGGCGTACGCGAGAAGGTCATCGCCGCCCGCCGCCAGCGGCTCAACGAGCTGATCCTGCCGGAAGCCAACCGTGGCTCCTACGAGGAACTGCCCGACTACCTCAAGGCCGGGCTGACCGTGCACTTCGCCAGGCGCTTCGCCGACGTGGCCAAGGTGCTGTTCGCCTGACCCCGGCTCCGGCGAGCGCCGCGCCGGGTTCCGCCCGGCGTCGCTCTGCGGCTATGCTGGCAGGCGTTCGCCGATCACTGGAGCCCGTCATGTTCAACGCCCACCGCCTGTTGCTGCCCCTCGGCCTCGCCCTGCTGAGCGCCTGCGCCTACCAGCCTGGCAGCCTGACCGTGCAGAAGCAGAGCCAGTGCCCGCTGCGCCTGCACAGCGGCCAGCAGCTGGTGCTGATTCTGCCCAGCAACCCGACCACGGGCTTCCGCTGGGTGGTCCGCGACAGCGCCGCCGCCGTCCTCGCCAGCCAGGGCCCGGAGGTCTACAGCAACCCCGAGGACGCCGGCCTGGTCGGCAGCGCCGGGCAGTCGACCTGGCTGTTCAACGCCAGGCAGGCCGGCGAAGGCCGCCTGCTGCTGACCTACCAGCGCCCCTGGGAGGTCGAAGTGGCGCCGGCGAAGAGCTTCGACTGCGCCATCAGCGTCAAATAGGTTTCCCTCGCTCCAGCTCCCACAACGGACGGCGCTCAGGCAGCTGCCGAGGCTGCCCGCCGACCGTGCCAATCCCCTGGATTAGAGGCCCAGCCCAGGCCTCCCCGGCCAGCCGACCAGGCCCTGGATGGCGGCCGACAACTGCAGATTCGCCGCGCCACAAGCCCGCGGCGTGCAGCAGAAAAAACGGCGAAGCGCGGCCAGATCGACTATACGGAATAGAACACGGATCTAACTTCTGGGAGAGACGACATGAAGGTCGACTGGCGTGAAGTTGCAGTGATCGTGAGCCTGGTGTTCCTGCACGGCTGCAGCAGCCTGCTACCCAGCGAGCGTGTCGAAGTGCAGTCGCCGTTCGGCGACTACCTGGATGCGGAAATCCGCTATTCCCAGGCCATACCCGGCCGTACCAGCCGCTCGGAGCTGTTCTCCCTGGGCTTCGACCCGCTGGCCGAGGGTAACGGCAAGATGCTCTCGTTCATCGATGTGCGCCTGATGTTCGTGCAGCCGAATGTCCCCATCGACTACCTGCCGGACGGCCTGATGGAGTGCCTGGAGGCCAAGGACCGCTGCGTCGGCTACGCCTTCGAGTTCAACAAGACCGACACCCAGCGGGTCGGCAGCTTCTGGGCCGACGTGTTCAACTTCCGCAAGCAGCGCGAGCTGCAGGGCTGGACCTTCCGCGCGGTGTTCGTGCTGGTCGACGACAAGCTGGTGCACAAGGTCAGCAACGGCGAGCCGAACATTCGCCACTTCGAGGTCAAGCGCAACCCGCTGGGTCCCCTGCAGGGCGCCGGCGAGTTCTTCTCCGACCAGCTGAAGTGAGCCTGGCGGTCGACCCCAGGCGCAGGAACGCAGGGCCGCTGCGCATCCCAGGCCCTGCCTGGCCCGACTCTCTAATGCGGATTCGCCTCTGCACCACCTAGCTGGCACACCGGACACTGGTGGATGCTTGCCGCCCGCGCTCCGCCACCACCTAGGCTTTGGTCGCAGCCCCGTCTTGGGTAAAATGCGCCCCTCCCGCCTTGCTTGGAATCGCCGTGCGCCAGCCCCCCGACCGTCTCTTCGCCCATCCCCTGGCCCAGGTGCCGGACTTCGTCTTCAACGAGGACGTGGCGCGGGTGTTTCCCGACATGATCAAGCGCTCGGTGCCGGGCTACCCGACCATAGTCGAGAACATCGGCGTGCTGGCCGGGCGCTTCGCCCAGCCGCACAGCGTGCTGTACGACCTGGGCGCCTCCCTCGGCGCGGTGACCCAGGCCCTGCGCCGCCATGTGCAGATCGAGGATTGCCGGGTGATCGCGGTGGACAACTCCAGCGCCATGGTGGAACGCTGCCGCGAATACCTGCATGCCCAGGACGCCATGTTCCAGGAGCTGCTGCCGGTGGAGGTGGTCGAGGCCGATATCCTCGCCTTCCCGCTCCAGCCGAGCTCCCTGGTGACCCTGAACTTCACCCTGCAGTTCATCCGCCCCGAGCAGCGCCCGGCCCTGCTCGAGCGCATCCGCCAGGCCCTGCTGCCCGGCGGCGCGCTGATCCTCTCGGAGAAGCTGCGCTTCGCCGATGGCCGACAGGATGAGTTGCTGAGCGACCTGCATGTCGCCTTCAAGCGCGCCAACGGCTACAGCGAACTGGAGATCGCCCAGAAACGCAGCGCCATCGAGAAGGTGATGCTGCCGGACAGCCTCGAGCAGCACCGCGAGCGCCTGCTCGCCGCCGGTTTCAGCCAGGTGGTGCCCTGGTTCCAGTGCCTGAATTTCGCCTCGATGATCGCCCTGCCATGATCAGCCGCCTCGACCTCGACGCCCTGCAGCAGCAGCTGGCTGGCACGCCGCTGCAGGACTGGGCCGCCGGCCTGCCCGGCCAACTCGACGCCAAGCTGGCGGTCGGCCACGGCGATCTGCAGCGCTGGTATGGCGCGGTGCAGGCGCTGCCCGAGCTGCCGGTGGAACGGCGGGAGCTGCGGCAGCGCTTCAGCTTCGACGGCCCCTGCGACGAACGCAGCCGCGCCGCCTTGAAGAACGCCCTGCAGGGGCTGATTCCCTGGCGCAAGGGCCCCTTCGAGCTGTTCGGCGTAGAGGTCGACACGGAGTGGCGCTCGGACTGGAAGTGGCAGCGGGTCGCCCCCCACCTCGACCTGGCCGGCAAGCGGGTGCTGGATGTCGGCTGCGGCAACGGCTATTACATGTGGCGCATGCTCGGCGCCGGCGCCGACAGCGTGGTGGGCATCGACCCCAACTGGCTGTTCCTCTGCCAGTTCCTGGCGATGAAGAACTACCTGCCCGAACTGCCGGCCTGGCATCTGCCGCTGGCCTTCGAGGAGCTGCCGGCCAGGCTGCAGGGCTTCGACACGGTGTTTTCCATGGGGGTGCTGTATCACCGGCGCTCGCCGATCGACCACCTGCTGGACCTCAAGGAGTGCCTGGTCAAGGGCGGCGAGCTGGTGCTGGAGACCCTGGTGGTGGAAGGCGACGCCCAGCAGGTGCTGGTGCCGGAAGACCGCTACGCGCAGATGCGCAACGTCTGGTTCCTGCCCTCGGTGCCGGCGCTGGAACTCTGGCTGCGCCGCGCCGGCTTCGTCGAGGTGCGCTGCGTCGACGTCAGCATGACCTCGGTGGACGAACAGCGCGCCACCGATTGGATGCGTTTCCAGTCGCTGCCGGAATTCCTCGATCCGGCCGACCACAGCCGCACCGTCGAGGGCCTGCCGGCACCGACCCGCGCCGTGCTGGTCGCGCGCAAGCCGTAGGCTGGGTTAGCCGCACAGCCGCGTCACCCATCGACCGAAGGCAAAGCGATGGGTATCGCGCAGCTCAACCCATCCTAGGCTTCAACCGCGATCGGCCGCCGCGACGATCAGCTGCTTCATCTCCGCCACCGCCTGCTTGAAACCGACGAACAGGGCATGGGCGACCAGGGCGTGGCCGATGTTCAGCTCGTTGATCCCGGTGATCGCCGCCACCGGCTCGACGTTGTGGTAGTGCAGGCCGTGGCCGGCGTTGACGATCAGGCCATGGGCCAGGCCACAGGCCACGCCGTCGCGAATCCGCGCCAGCTCCCTGGCCGCCTCGACCGGGGTGGTGGCGTCGGCATAGCGGCCGGTGTGCAGCTCGACGGCCGGCGCGCCGACCCGCTTGGAAGCCTCGATATGCCGCTCCTCGGGGTCGATGAACAGCGACACCTCGCAGCCGATCCAGCTCAGGCGCTGCACCGCCGCACGAATCCGCGCCTCCTGCCCGGCAACGTCCAGGCCGCCTTCGGTGGTCAGCTCCTGGCGGGTTTCCGGCACCAGGCAGACGTGCGCGGGGCGGATGCTCTCGGCGAAGGCGAGCATCTCCTCGGTGACCCCCATCTCGAAGTTCATCCGCGTCTGCAGCACCTCCTTGAGCAACCGCACGTCGCGCTCCTGGATATGCCGGCGGTCTTCGCGCAGGTGCACGGTGATGCCGTCGGCGCCGGCCTCCTCGGCGTCCAGCGCGGCCTTGACCGGGTCCGGGTAGCGGGTGCCGCGGGCCTGGCGCAGGGTCGCCACATGGTCGATGTTCACGCCCAGCAGAATTCGATTGGCATCAGTCACGCGGTGGCTCCTTGAAGGTCATGAATAACTCGCGGCTGACCAGGGGTCGACCGCCTAGGTGGGGGGCGAGGGCCTGACGCATCAGGCGCTTGGCGGCCGCCAGGGCCCCCGGCACACGCCAATCGGCCTGAGCCATGGCCAAGAGCTCGACGCCCTGGAACAGGCCCGGCTGCAACTGCTCGACCGGCTCCAGCCCGGCATCCACCTGCAGGCGATAGCGTGCGCTGGCGACTATGGGCCGTCCATGCCGGTCCGTATCCAGGGCGAAACCATAGCCGAGTTCATCGAGCAAACGCCACTCGAAGCCGCGCAGCAGCGGCTCCAGCGGGCGGCCCTGGGCCAGGGCCTGCAACGTCAGGCCATAGTGTTCGAATACTTCCGGGTAAGGGGCTTCCGCCGGCAGCAGGCGGATCAGCAGCTCGTTCAGATAGAGGCCGCTGAACAGCGCCTCGCCACCGAGCAGGTTGGGAATGCCGGCGGCCTCCAGGCGGCCGACGTTCTTCAGCTCGCCGCGACCGCGAAACTCCGCCTCCAGCGGCACGAAGGGCCGCGCCAGGGTGCCGGCCTTGCCTCGCGCCCCGCGCAGCACGGCGCGCAGGCGGCCCTGGGGGGTGAGGAAGTCCACCAGGGCACTGCTCTCGCGGTAGGCACGACTGTGCAACACGTAGGCGGGCTGACTGAATGCAAGCATGGGGCTACTCGCAATGGCGGGCGCCGGCGGGCGCCCGGCTGACTCAGATGTCGTCGTAGCCCAGCGAGCGCAGGGCGCGCTCGTCGTCCGACCAGCCGCCCTTGACCTTGACCCAGAGGTTGAGCATGACCTTGGAGTCGAACATCACCTCCATGTCCTTGCGCGCCTCCTGGCCGATGCGTTTGATGCGCTCGCCCTTGTCGCCGATGATGATCTTCTTCTGCCCGTCGCGCTCGACCAGGATCAGCGCATGGATATGCAGGATGCGCCCCTCGCGCTTGAACTCCTCGATCTCCACGGTGATCTGGTAGGGCAGCTCGGCACCGAGCTGGCGCATGATCTTCTCGCGCACCAGTTCGGCGGCGAAGAAGCGGCTGGAGCGATCGGTCACCTGGTCTTCCGGGAAGAAGTGCACGCCTTCCGGCAGGCGCTCGCCCACCAGGCGCTCCAGGGTGTCGAGGTTGTGCCCGTGCTGGGCCGAGATCGGCACGATTTCGGCGTTCGGCAGCTGCTGCGCCAACCACTCCAGGTGCGGCATCAGCTCGACCTTCTCCTCGATGCGGTCGGTCTTGTTCACGGCCAGGATCACCGGCCCCTGGACGTACTGCACCCGCTCCAGGACCATCTGGTCCTCGTCGGTCCAACGGGTGCGGTCGACCACGAAGATCACCACGTCGACGTCCTTCAGGGCCGCCGAGGCGTTCTTGTTCATGTAGCGATTGAGGGCCTTGTCGCTGTTCTTGTGCAGGCCGGGGGTGTCCACGTAGATGGCCTGCACCTCGCCCTCGGTCTTGATCCCCAGCATGTTGTGCCGGGTGGTCTGCGGCTTGCGCGAGGTGATCGCCAGCTTCTGCCCCAGTATATGGTTGAGCAGCGTCGACTTACCCACGTTGGGCCGGCCGACGATGGCGACATAGCCACAGCGTGTTGCGGGTGAATCAGTCATTGCCATTCTCCACACCCAGGGCAATCAAGGCGGCGGCCGCGGCGACCTGTTCGGCGATACGGCGGCTGGCCCCCTGCCCCAGGGTCTTGTCGTTCAATAGGGTGACCTGACACTCGACCACGAATGTCCGGCAATGCGGCTCGCCCTGCACATCCACCACCTCGTAGCGCGGCAGCTCACAGGCACGCGACTGCAGGAACTCCTGCAGGCGGGTCTTCGGGTCCTTGTTGGTATCGACCAGGGTCAGGCCGTCCAGTTCGTTGGTCAGCCAGGCCAGCACCCGCTCGCGGGCCGCTTCCATGCCGGCATCCAGATAGATGGCGCCGATCAGCGCCTCGAGGGCGTCGGCGAGGATCGACTCGCGGCGGAAGCCGCCGCTCTTCAGCTCACCGGAACCGAGGCGCAGGTACTCGCCCAGATCGAAACCACGGGCCAGCACGGCCAGGGTCTCGCCCTTCACCAGACGCGCGCGCAGACGCGACAGCTGGCCCTCGCGGGCCTGGGGGAAGCGCTCGAACAGCGCCTCGCCGGCGACGAAGTTGAGGATGGCATCGCCGAGGAACTCCAGGCGCTCGTTGTTGCGCCCGGCAAAACTGCGATGGGTGAGGGCCAGGACCATCAGGTCCTGGTCCTTGAACTGATAGCCGAGCTGGCGCTCGAGACGGTCTAGCGAAACACTCACGGCATGCGCACGCGGTATTCTTTGTCGAACCGCGCCACCAGGTCGAGGTTCTCGATCAGCGGCTCGCGCTTCTCGTACTTCAGGTGGGCGACGAACTCGTTGTTCTCGACCTTGACCTTGAGCACTTCGCGCAGATTCAGGTCGCGAATGCTGTTGACCTCCATGCCCTTGCCGACGTGGCCATAGAAATCGCCCACCGTCCTGATCTCCAGGCCCTGCTCAGCCCCCGCCGAGGTGATGATCTTTTCCATCGACATGTAGTCGAGGTAATGCGGCAGCATCTTGAACGCGGTACTGGCGAAGAAAGCCACCACCGCCAGCACGACCAGCCAGCTCAATACCGACAAGCCCTTCTGCGAACGCGCGAATGTCATGTTTGACCCCAAATTTCCAAGTGAAGAGAGAGCCATGCCGACTCTAGTACAAGACTATAGATAGCCTGTGGCACCGCCTTGAACGGCGCCACAAAATTTCAGCACGTCAGTGAATCAGGCCGACGCGGGAAAAGTTCGGCAGATTGCGCAACTTCGGATCCGGCCAGCTCATCCACACGGCGAAGGCCTTGCCGACGATATTCCGGTCCGGGACCATGCCCAGCAGCGGCTTGGGGATGTTCGGATCGCTCCAGTAGCGGCTGTCGTTCGAGTTGTCGCGGTTGTCGCCCATCATGAAGTAATGCCCTTCCGGCACCACCCACTCGCGCCCCGGCTCGACGCGATAACGGTGCATTTCCTTGCGGATCAGGTGCTCCATCTCGCCCAGGCGTTCTTCGTAGAGCACCACGCTGCCGAGGCTGCCCGGCTCTTCGCCGAGCAGTTGCTCCGCCACCGGCTTGCCGTTGACGAACAGGCGCTTGTCGCTGCTGTAGCGGACATGGTCACCGGCCAGGCCGACGACGCGCTTGATGTAGTTGATGTTCGGGTCGCTCGGGTAGCGAAAGACCATGACATCGCCGCGCTGCGGATCGTCGACCTCGATGATCTTGGTGTCCAGCACCGGCAGGCGGATGCCGTAGGCGAACTTGTTGACCAGGATGAAGTCGCCGACCTCCAGGGTCGGCTTCATCGAGCCGGAGGGAATCTGGAAGGGCTCGACCAGAAACGAGCGCAGCACCAGCACTATCGCCAGCACCGGGAAGAACGACTTGCCGTACTCCACCAGCAAGGGTTCCTTGCTCAGGCGCTCGACCACCGCCTCATCGGGTTCGCCGACCTGCCCCTGGTACTGGGCGATGGCCGCGCGCCGGCGCGGCGCCAGGAAGACCAGGTCGAACAGGGCCAGGACGCCGCACACGGCGACGGCGATGACCAGCAACAGCGGAAAATTGATCGACATAGGCCCTTAACTATCCACCTTGAGCACGGCAAGGAAGGCTTCCTGGGGGATCTCCACGCTGCCGACCTGCTTCATCCTTTTCTTACCGGCCTTCTGCTTCTCCAGCAGCTTGCGCTTACGGCTCACGTCGCCACCGTAACACTTGGCCAGCACGTTCTTCCTGAGTGCCTTGACGGTGGTCCGCGCGACTATCTGTCCGCCGATCGCCGCCTGAATCGCCACGTCGAACATCTGCCGCGGGATCAGTTCCTTCATCTTCTCGGTCAGCGCACGACCCTTGTAGTGGGCCTTGTCCCGATGCACGATCAGGGCCAGGGCATCGACCTTCTCGCCGTTGATCAGGACGTCCAGCTTGACCAGGTTGGCCGACTCGAAGCGATCGAAACTGTAGTCCAGCGAGGCGTAGCCGCGACTGACCGACTTCAGGCGATCGAAGAAATCCAGCACCACCTCGTTCATCGGCAGGTCGTAGGACACCTGCACCTGGCTGCTGAGGAACTGCATGTCGCGCTGCACCCCACGCTTCTCGATGCACAGGGTGATGACGTTGCCCAGGTGCTCCTGGGGCACCAGGATATTGGCGCGCACGATCGGCTCGCGCATGTCCTCGACCGAGGCCAGGTCCGGCAGCTTCGAGGGGTTGTCGACGTAGAGCGTCTCGCCGCTCTTCATCACCACCTCGAAGACCACGGTCGGTGCGGTGGTGATCAGGTCCAGGTCGTACTCGCGCTCCAGGCGCTCCTGGATGATCTCCATGTGCAGCATGCCGAGGAAGCCGATGCGGAAGCCGAAGCCCAGGGCGTCGGAACTTTCCGGCTCGTACTGCAGCGCGGCGTCGTTGAGGGTCAGCTTCTGCAGCGCTTCGCGGAAGTCCTCGAAGTCGTCGGAGCTGACCGGAAACAGACCGGCATAGACCTGCGGCTTGACCCGCTTGAACCCCGGCAGCATGGCCACGTCGGGGGTGCTGGACAGGGTCAGGGTGTCGCCCACCGGAGCGCCGTGGATGTCCTTGATACCGGCGATGATGAAGCCCACTTCGCCGGCCTTGAGGTCGGCGGTGGCGGTGTGCTTCGGGCTGAACACGCCGACGCTGTCGACCTGATGGATCTTGCCGGTGGATTTCACCAGCACCTTGTCGCCCTTCTTGATGCGGCCATGGCGCACCCGCACCAGGGACACCACCCCCAGGTAGTTGTCGAACCAGGAATCGATGATCAGCGCCTGCAGCGGCGCCTCGATATCGCCGGTGGGTGCCGGGATGGTGGCGACCAGACGCTCCAGCACCTCGTCGACGCCCATGCCGCTCTTGGCACTGCAGGCCACGGCGTCGGTGGCGTCGATGCCGATGATGTGTTCGATCTCGTCCTTGACCCGCTCCGGCTCGGCCTGGGGCAGGTCCATCTTGTTCAGCACCGGCATGACCTCCAGGCCCTGCTCGATGGCGGTGTAGCAGTTGGCCACCGACTGCGCCTCGACCCCCTGACCGGCATCGACCACCAGCAGGGCGCCTTCGCAGGCCGCCAGCGAACGACTGACCTCGTAGGTGAAGTCGACGTGACCGGGGGTGTCGATGAAGTTCAACTGGTAGGTCTTACCGTCCCGCGCCTTGTAGTGCAGGGTCACGCTGTGCGCCTTGATGGTGATGCCGCGCTCGCGCTCCAGGTCCATGGAGTCCAGCACCTGGGCCTCCATTTCACGCTCGCTCAGGCCACCGCACATCTGGATGAAGCGGTCGGCCAGGGTGGACTTGCCATGATCGATATGGGCGATGATGGAGAAATTGCGGATATGACTCAGGTCACTCACAGAACAACACTCGAAAAGGCCGCAGGCGAATGCCCGCCGAAAATAGCCGGGAAGTGTACCCGATCCCTGCCCGGCACGTCACCTGCAGGCGCCGGCCGGCAGGCAGCAGAAGGGCGACCGCAGTCGCCCTTGCTCAATTCCGGATCTACTCGGCCAACTTGAAGGTGATGAAGCTGGCGCGCCCCTGGCGCAGCACCCGCATCGATACCGAGCGGTTCTTCGGCAACGACTGGGCCACCTGGGTAAAGGTGCGGGCCGAGTCGATCGCCTGGTTGTTGAGGTGGGTGATCACATCCCCGGGACGCAAGCCGATCATCGCCGCCGGCCCTTCCTGCACCTCGGTGATCACCACACCGCCCTGCAGATCGAGGCTCTTGCGCTGCTCGGCCGTCAGCTCGACCACCTTGACGCCCAGGCGGTTGCTGCTGCGCTCGCCGCCGGGAGTCGCGCTGCCTGCCAGCACCTCACCCTCTTCCGGCAGGGCACCGATGGTGACCTCGAGCTTCTTGCGCGAACCCTCGCGCACCACATCCATCTCGGCCTTGCTGCCGGGCTTGAGGCCACCGACCAGATGAGGCAGGTCCGCCGACATGATGATCGGCTTGTCGTTCAGGCTGAGAATCACATCGCCGACCTGCAGACCGCCCTTGGCCGCGGGGCCGTTGTCCAGCACCTGGGCAACCAGGGCGCCGGCCGGCTTGTCCAGACCGAAGGACTCGGCCAGGTCCTTGTTCACTTCCTGGATCACCACCCCCAGCCAGCCGCGGCTGACCTTGCCGTCGGTCTTGAGCTGGTCGGCGACATCCATGGCCACGCTCATCGGGATGGCGAAGGACAAGCCCATGAAGCCGCCGGAGCGGGTGAATATCTGCGAATTGATGCCGACCACCTCGCCATCCAGATTGAACAGCGGGCCACCGGAGTTACCCGGATTGATGGCCACGTCGGTCTGGATGAAGGGTACATAGCTTTCGTTCGGCAGGCTGCGCCCCTTGGCACTGACGATGCCGGCCGTGACCGAGTGGTCGAAGCCGAACGGCGAACCGATGGCCAGCACCCACTCGCCCACCTTGAGTTCCTCGGACTTGCCCAAGCGCACCGTGGGCAGGTTGCGCCCCTCGACCTTGAGCAGCGCCACGTCGCTGCGCGGGTCGGCCCCCACCAGCTTGGCCTCCAGCTCGCTGCGATCCGACAGGCGCACGATGATCTCGTCGGCGTCGGCGATCACATGGTTATTGGTCAGCACATAGCCGTCGGCAGAAATGATGAAGCCCGACCCCAGAGACTGCGCCTCACGCTGGCGACCGCCACCCGGCGAACGCGGCACCTGGGGAATGTTGCGCTCGAAGAACTCGCGAAATATCGGCGGCAACCCCTCCAGGTCCGGCATTGGCAGCTGCCCCCCACCCGTCGCGGCCCGCGCCGGCATCTTCTGCCGGGTACTGATGTTCACCACCGCCGGCGAGGCCTCCTCGACCAATTCGGTGAAGTCCGGCAATTGTGCATGTGCGGCAACCGCTTGCCCCAACAGCAGAACCGCCAGGACCGCGGAAAAACATAGCTTACGGCTAGGCATCGACATACAGCTCCCCATCCAGACCAAACAAAAAAACTCACGACACGGGCACATCACCCGCGATCAACGCACGCAGCACCACCGGCTGCAGCGCCGGGTCACCGGCGGTGCGGGCACTGCGCCAGCGCACGCCCAGCGCAGCCAGGGCCAGCCCGGCCAAGGCGCACAACACCACGACAGGCTCGCTCAAGGCCAGGCGCTCGGCGGCCAGCGCCGCGGCAAACAAGCCCATGAGCGGCACCAGATAGACCAACAGCGAACCGCGCACCAGCAAATCCTCGCGCACGCCGATCACCACGGCGTCCCCCACGCTCAGGGACAGGTCGGACAACGCCCGGACATGACCGCGGCGCCCACCGACCCCGAGCCGATCGAGCACCCCCTGACCGCAGCCGGCACTCATCGAGCAACTGGAACAGGTACTCTTACGCAGCGTCTCGACCCAGACGGCACCGGCCTCGACCGCGACGACCCTGCCCGACTCCTCGATCACTGCACGACCTGCGCGTGCTCGGAGCGCATCGACAACGCCACCCGTTCCGCCGTACCGAGGGGGATCTCGCCGACCACAGTGACCATCACGTCGCCATCGCTCGTCGCCATGCGCCGGGACACCGCGACGGTGGGGCCGAGCTGGCTACGCGCATCCCCGACCGCGGCGCCCTGCAGCGGCTCCAGAAACACACTGAAGCGGGCCACGCCATCGTCGTACATAAGGCACGCAACGGCCTCGTCCGACACCGGGCTGCGGCGTCGGCTAACGGTACTCAGGGTGAACCCCGGGGGCAACCAGTCCGCCCGCCAGGCGCCGGCGCCATTGGCCACCGCCTCGCTCAGGCGTACCGGCTGGCAGTCCGTACTGGGCCGCAATGCGGCGGCGTCGGGAGGCGTGGAGATATCCAGGCGGGTGAACTGAAAGCGCTCGAGCAACTGCCCCTTGTCATTGAGCAGCAGGGTTTTCAGCGGCAAGCCGCTCTCGCGGTCCAGGTGCAGCTCGACCCCATAGCGATGCTGGTCACGCGGTACCAGCGCCAGCACCACCGCGGCCCGGCCCGCAACACGGGACGCCCCCATCATCCGCAGTTCGTACCACTGCTCCAGCTGCTCGACATCGATTTCACGCGCCGGCCAGGCCTGGGCACCCACCACCTGATCGGCCAGGGTGCCGCTCACGCACTGGGCACGCCCGTTTACCCGCAAGACCTCCTGGGCGGGGCCGTCCAGCTGCAGCAGGCGCTCGCGCACGTCACCGTCCTCGACCCTCTGCCAGATGCCATGGGTCGAGAAGCTGCCGTTGCGCTCGTATACGAAAGTCCCCTGAAAACTTTGACTGCGCTCCGCCTCGGCCAGGCGCTGCAACCAATCTTGCGCGTCCTCGGCAGCGAAGGCGGACATCGCCCAGCCACCGCACAGGAAAAGAGAGAGAGGAATAAAGCGCATGCGCCTCCTTAACGGCTTTCCAGGCTGGCGGCGCGCGCGTAGGGCAATGCCCCCTCGCCGCCACTCATGGCCGCCTGCTGGGCATGCTGGCGCAGATAAGCCGGCAGGCGCTGCTCATGCCAGCCAGCCTCGGCATCGCCAGCAGCCGCGGCCGTGCCGGCCTGCTCGTTGGCCGTGCTGAAACCCGCCAGCATGGCCGGCCCTTGGGCCTGGACCTGCGGACCGAGCAGGGCCGGCTGGGCGGCTTGCTGCGCCAGCTGTGCAGCGCCGATCTCGTCCTGGTTGTACAGACGCACGCCGGCCAAGACGGCAACGGTCACCGAGGCCGCCACCGCCAGGCGACCGATCGAGCGCCAGGGACCACGAGCCGCCTTCTCCGCCACCGGCAGCGCCTCGTCAGCCAGGGCCGCGGAAACCGCAGCCGCGATATCCAGTTTCGGCTCCAGCAGCTCCTTGTGCATCACCGCACGGGCGATCTGATAGCGCGACCAGGTCGCGCGCAACTCCGCATCGTTGCTCGCACCGAGTACACGGCGCAATTCCAGTTCATCCGCTTCGTTATCCATCACCGCGGACAGCGATTCCTGCAGGGCTTCTCGACTCATGGCGGTTCCTCTCTTGGCTGTCGCCGCTGTCTTAGGCTTCCTGCAACAAGGGTTGCAGGGACTTGTCTATGGCCTCGCGCGCTCGGAAGATTCGCGATCGCACGGTACCCACCGGACACTGCATGACGCTGGCAATGTCCTCGTAACTGAGACCATCGAATTCACGCAAGGTTAGGGCCGTACGCAAATCTTCTGGCAACTGCTGAATGCTGCGGTGCACGGTGGCCTCGATCTCGTCCCGCAGCATGAGCCGCTCCGGCGATTCGATGTCCTTGAGGGCATGGTCGCCGTCGTAGAACTCCGCGTCCTCAGCACTTACATCACTGTCTGGCGGCCGCCGTCCCCGCGACACCAGATGGTTTTTCGCCGTATTGATGGCGATCCGATACAACCAGGTATAGAAGGCACTCTCGCCACGGAAATTACCCAACGCCCGGTAGGCCTTGACGAACGCTTCCTGCGCCACATCCTGGGCCTCATGACTGTCGTGTACGAAACGCACGATCAACCCGAGAATCTTGTGCTGATACTTCAGCACCAGCAGATCGAATGCCCGCTTGTCTCCGCGCTGCACGCGCTCGACCAGTTGCTGATCCTCTTCCTGGGTTAGCATGAACACTCCTCGTCAAACCCGAAGGAGTGCAGCGCCTGCCGGTAACTCGGCTTGCCAAAATAGACTCGGGCGTTGCGCAAAAGTTCTCCCCCCTTCAAACAAGCTTCCGGCAAAACCCTTCGGCGCGGCACGGAATAGCGCGACAGAGGTCTGCGCCTCGCCGCGCGAATAATCTTAGGTCACCCACTCACGCGACCGACGCCCCCGCTATCAGGGATGCCAGGCGCCATGCCGGATGGACGAAACCCACCTGTGGCGACCGTTAATGGAACTCGGAACGACAAGAAAGTTCCCACGCGCCACAGCCTGTCGCAGGCGCGCTATTGTGCCGACCACCCCCTCTATATACTAGGGGCGCTTTTTCGTGGAATCCGCACATGAGCCAACACTACCAGCACGACGTTCTAGTCATCGGCAGCGGCGCAGCCGGCCTGACTCTCGCCCTGACCCTGCCCAGGCACCTGCGCATCGCCGTACTGAGCAAGGGCAGCCTGTCCAACGGCTCCACCTACTGGGCCCAGGGTGGCGTGGCGGCGGTGCTGGATGACAGCGACACGGTCGAATCCCATGTCGAGGACACCCTCAACGCCGGCGCCGGCCTGTGCCGCGAAGAGGCCGTGCGCTTTACCGTGGAGCATAGCCGCGCCGCCATCCAGTGGCTGATCGACCAGGGCGTGCCCTTCACCCGCGACGAGCACACCGCCAGCGAAGACCGCGGCTTCGAGTTCCACCTGACCCGCGAGGGTGGCCACAGCCACAGGCGCATCATCCATGCCGCCGACGCCACCGGCGCGGCAATCTTCAACACCCTGCTGGAGCGGGCCAGGCAGCAGGCCAATATCGAGCTGCTGGAACAGCGGGTGGCAGTCGACCTGATCACCGAGCGCAAGCTCGACCTCGACGGCCAGCGCTGCCTCGGCGCCTATGTGCTCAACCGTGCCAGCGGCCAGGTCGACACCTACGGCGCCCGCTTCGTCGTGCTCGCCACCGGCGGCGCGGCCAAGGTCTACCTCTATACCAGCAACCCGGACGGCGCCTGCGGCGACGGCATCGCCATGGCCTGGCGCGCCGGCTGCCGGGTCGGCAACCTGGAGTTCAACCAGTTCCACCCGACCTGCCTGTACCACCCCCAGGCCAAGAGCTTCCTGGTGACCGAGGCCCTGCGCGGCGAGGGCGCCCTGCTCAAGCTGCCCAACGGCCAGCGCTTCATGCCACGCTTCGATCGTCGCGGCGAGCTGGCGCCGCGCGACATCGTCGCCCGCGCCATCGACCACGAGATGAAGCGCCTGGGCGCAGACTGCGTGTACCTGGACATCAGTCACAAGCCGGCGGAGTTCATCAAGGCGCACTTCCCGACCGTCTATGAGCGCTGCCTGGACTTCGGCATCGACATCACCCGCGAGCCGATCCCCGTGGTTCCCGCGGCGCACTACACCTGCGGCGGCGTGGTCGTCGACCACCACGGCCAGACCGACGTACCGGGGCTCTACGCCATCGGCGAGACCAGCTTCACCGGCCTGCACGGCGCCAACCGCATGGCCAGCAACTCGCTGCTCGAGTGCTTCGTCTACGCCCGCGCCGCCGCCAGCCACATCGCCCAGGCGCTGGACCAGGTGCCCATGCCCGCGGACCTGCCATGCTGGGACGCCAGCCAGGTGACCGACTCGGACGAGGACGTGATCATCGCGCACAACTGGGATGAACTGCGGCGCTTCATGTGGGACTACGTCGGCATCGTGCGCACCAACAAGCGCCTGCAGCGGGCCCAGCACCGAGTGCGCCTGCTGCTCGACGAGATCGACGAGTTCTACAGCAACTACAAGGTCAGCCGCGATCTGATCGAGCTGAGGAACCTGGCCCAGGTGGCCGAGCTGATGATCCGCTCGGCCATGCAGCGCCACGAGAGCCGCGGCCTGCACTACACCCTGGACTACCCCGAGCAGCTGGCCGAGGCCAGGGACACTATTCTGGCGCCGCCCACCTACGGCGACTGAACTTCAGCCGCACCCGCAGGCGCCTATGGCTGTCGCGGGGCAGCGCATCGCGCGGGATGCACAGACCACGCACCCAGCGCTCGTTCGCCAGGCGAAAGCGCAGCACCACGACCCAGGGCAGGGCCAGGCTGTCGGGGCGCAGCTGGATCGCCTGCCATCCCCTTGCGCTGCTCCACAGCTGCCAGCCGCCGGCATCGTGACGCAGCGCGCCGAATGCCCGGGGCGAGCTCAGCAGGATGTGCCGCGGCACTACCCAGGCCGCATGCCCCAGGCACAGGCCGCCTGCCAGCACATAGCCCCAGGGCGGCAGCTCGACCCATAGCAGGCCGAGCAGCGCCAGCGCCTGGCTCAGCCCATAGCACAGCAACAGCAGCCGCGAGGACCGCCAGCGGCACTCGAAGACCTCACCGGGGCTGGACACGGTCCAGGATCATGCGAACCATGCGCTTGAGGTCGGCATCCTCGGGTTCGCCGCGCTGCATGAACCAGCCGAACATGTCCTGATCCTCGCACTCGAGCAACTTGCGATAGCGCGCCTGGTCCTCGGCGTCGAGGTCGGCATAGACCTCCTTGACGAAGGGCACCAGCAGTACGTCCAGCTCCAGCATGCCGCGACGGCTGTGCCAGAACAGGCGATTGAGTTCAGTCGAGTCGACCATGAAAGGGTTCCTTGAAATTGCCCGGCATTGATTCAGCCCGGCAGTATAACGGCGAAAGACCGGGCTGTTGACCTTGGCCGCGCCCCGTTCGGCGGCTGTGCGCTCAGCCGCTGACAAGGCTCCGGCGGCACTCTATGATGTCGCCCCTAACTTTTCACTCAGCGACCTCCCCCTCCCCATGGCCGAAACCGCATTTTTCTGCACCCTCAGCCACGAAGGCATCCTTGCCGTTCGCGGCCCCGATGCCAGCAAGTTCCTCCAGGGCCAGCTGACCTGCAACCTCAACTACCTGAGCGAGACCCGCAGCAGCCTCGGTGCCCGCTGCACCCCCAAGGGCCGCATGCTGTCGAGCTTCCGCATTGTCAGCGTGGCGGACGGCTATCTCCTGGCGATGGCCGGCGAGCTGGTCGCGGCGCAACTGGCCGACCTGCAGAAATATGCAGTGTTCTCCAAGTCCAAGCTCGCCGATGAAGGCGATGCCTGGGTGCGCTTCGGCCTGAGCGGCGGCGACGGCGCGCTGGTCAGCCTGGGCCTGGACCTGGCCCAGGAGGCCGATTGCGTGGCCCGTGCCCACAACCTGCTGGCGCTGCGCCTGGGCGATGGCCGCAGCGAACTCTGGGCACCGGCCAGCGAGGCGCCGACCCTGCGCGCCCGCCTGGCCGCCCAGCTGCACGAGGCGCCGCTGAACGACTGGCTGCTGGGCCAGATCCGCGCCGGCATCGGCCAGGTACTGGGCGCCACCCGCGAACTGTTCATCCCGCAGATGCTCAACCTGCAGGCCCTGGGCGCGGTCAGCTTCAAGAAAGGCTGCTATACCGGCCAGGAGATCGTCGCGCGCATGCAGTACCTGGGCAAGCTCAAGCGCCGCCTGTACCGCCTGGCCCTGGATGACCGGCAACTGCCGGAGCCAGCGGTCGAGCTATTCTCCCCCGTACACGGCTCGGGGGTGGGCGAAGTGGTCCTGGCCGCCCGGAGCGGCGAAGGCATCGAGTTGCTCGCCGTGCTGCAGGAGGACGCCATAAAGGACGGGCGCATCCACCTGGGGGCCCCGGAAGGCCCGCCACTGCACCTGCTCGACCTGCCCTATAGCCTGGACGCCGACCGCGAAATCCAGCGCTGAACCCCTTCCACGCCATCCGACTGCGAAGAGAACCGCGCATGAGCAAGCTCGCCGAGAAAGTCCAAGAAGAACTGCTGCAGGCCATCGACAACGATGAACTGGTGCTGCCCACCCTGCCGGAAGTCGCCCTGAAGGTGCGCGAAGCCGCCGAAGACCCGAACATCGGTATTCCGGAGCTGAGCAAGGTGATCGGCAACGACGCGGCGTTGACCGCGCGCATCATCAAGGTGGTCAACAGCCCGCTGCTGCGCACCCACAGGGAAATCACCGACCTGCAGATGGCGGTGGGCCGCCTGGGCATCAACTACACCAGCAACCTGGCCACCGGCCTGGCCATGGAGCAGATGTTCCAGGCCACCAGCGACGTGGTCGACCGCAAGATGCGCGAGGTGTGGAACAAGAGCACCGAGATCGCCGGCATCTGCCACGTGCTGTGCCGCCACTACACCCGCCTGATGCCGGACCAGGCGACCCTCGCCGGCCTGGTGCACCAGATCGGCGTACTGCCGATCCTCACCTACGCCGAGGACCACAGCGAACTGCTGGCCGACTCGATCAGCCTCAACCATGTGATCGAAAAGATCCATCCGATCATCGGCGACCGGATCCTGCGCGCCTGGGAATTCCCCGAACTGATCGCCATGGTGCCCAGCCAGCACCTGAACTTCGGCCGCGACAGCGCCAAGGCCGACTACGTCGACATCGTCCAGGTCGCCACCCTGCAGAGCTACCTGGGCAGCCAGCACCCCTATACCCAGCTGGACTGGGGGCAGATCCCGGCATTCGCCAAGCTCGGCCTCGACCCGAACGTCGACATGCAGGAGGACGAGGACCTCTCCGCCGCCATGGACGCGGCCATGAGCATGCTGCAGTGAGATGAAGGCGGCGTGGCGCGCTATCGGCCACCAGACTTGGAGTCACTCGGTTAAGGAATCGACCATATGCGCGTTGTGGTGCTGCTGCTCTCCTTGCTCCTGGGCACCGGCGTGGTCGCGGCACAGCCGCTACGCCTGACCAGCGGCGAGTGGCCGCCTTTCCACGGCACGGAGCTGCCACAGCAAGGCGTCGCCTCGCAGATCGTCACGGAGGCCTTCGCCCTCGAAGGCATCGAGGTGCAGTGGGAGTTCCTGCCCTGGGCACGCGCCATGCAACTGGCCAGCCAGGGGCGGCGCGCCGGCACCGGGCTGTGGCGCCGCAACGCCGAGCGCGAGCGCCTGTTTTACATAAGCGACCCGGTGCTTGAGACCCAGACCCATCTCTTTCATCGCAAGTCCGTCGAGCTCACCTGGCAGACCCTGCTCGACCTCCAAGGCCTGCGGATCGGCGCCACCCGCGGCTATTATTACGGCGAGGCCTTCGAACGGGCCGAACTGAGCGGGCAACTGAATGTCCAGCGCATCATCAGCGACGAAGTGGCTCTGCGCCAATTGCTGGCGGGGAGAATTGATCTGTTTCCCCTCGCCAGAACGGTCGCCTCGAGCCTGCTGGCCCAACGCTTCACGAGCGCCGAACGGCTGCAGCTGAGCTTCCATCCCCGGCCGCTGAGCAGCCACAGCCTGCATCTACTGCTGTCGCGCCGGATCGCCGCTAACGCCGAGTTGATGGCGCGCTTCAACAACGGCCTGGCGCGCCTGCACGAGAGCGGCAAGGTAGCCCAGTGGCTGCTGGACGCCCAGCAGCCACTGGGCCTGACTCCCTAGCTCAACTCGCCTCCTGGGCAAACTCCACCCTTACCAGGAGACCGTGCGGCTGCGCCTGGTGCAGGCTGATCCTGGCCTGGTGGGCCCGGCAGATCTCGCCGACTATGGCCAGTCCGAGGCCGGCACCGCCGCCCTGGGCACCGCGCCGGTAGAAACGCTGGAAGACCTTGTCGTGCTCCTCGACGGGAATCCCGGGCCCGTCGTCCTCCACCTCCAGCACGCCGGGCGCCAGCACCCGCAGGGTCACGCTGCCGCCAGCCGGGGTATGGGCCAGGGCATTGTCGACCAGATTGCACAGCAGCTCGCTGAGCAGGCTCGGCTCGCCCAGCAGCCACACCGGCACCTCGGCCTCCAGGGCCAGGGCGATGCCGCGGGCATGGGCCAGGGGCGCCAGGGCCAGGCCCAGTTCGCGCGCCAGCTGGCCGAGGTCCAGGCGCTGCGCGCCGCCCTCGGCGATCGCCCGGGCGCCGCTCTCGATGCGCGCCAGGGAGAGCAACTGGTTGGCCAGCTGGGTCAGGCGCTCGGTGTTCTGCGCGGCCTCTTCCAGGGTGCCGCGCCATTCCTGCGGCTGCTGCGCGCGCAGGCCCAGCTCGACCCGCGCCTTGAGCGCCGCCAAGGGCGTGCGCAACTCGTGGGCGGCCTCGGCGATGAACTGCGACTGGCGCTCGAACAGACCGCGCAGGCGCTCGTTGAACTGGTTCAGGGCGCTCACCAGCGGACGCAGCTCCCGCGGCAACGCGTCGTCGGGCAAGGGTCGCAGGTCATCGCTGCTGCGCTCGGCCACCGCGCGGCGCAGGCTCTCCAGCGGGCGCAACGCGGCGCTCACCGCCAGCCACACCAGCAGCAGCGCACTGAGCGACAGCGCGCCCATGCGCCACAGAGTGCCGAGCAGCAGCTCCCGGGCCATGCGCTCGCGGGCGCCCTGGGTCTCGGCCACGCGGATCTCGGCGATGCCGTTGAGCTGCGGTTCGCTGACCGGCTGCAACAGGCTGACCAGGCGCACGCCCTGATCGCGAAACTGGCCGTCGTAGAAGCGCGCCAGGGCCGGGTAGTCATCGGTGCGGCGGGTGCCCGAGGGCGGTGCAGGCAGGCCCTGGTAACCGGAGATCAGCGCGCCGCCCGGGTCCAGCACCTGGTAGTAGATGCGCCCGGCGCTGTCGTAGGCGAAGGTGTCCAGGGCCACATAGGGCACGTTGGCCTTGAGCCGGCCGTCATCGCTGTACAGGCCGTCGGCGATGGCTCGCGCCGAGGCCAGCAGGGTCCGGTCGTAGGCGGTATCGGCGGCGCTCCTCGCGCTCCAGTAGGCGCTCAGGCTGCTGAGCAGCAGGATCAGCGCCAGCAGCAGCGCCAGACGGCGCAGCAGCCGCCCGCGCAAGCTGGCCGGCTCAGTCACCGCCGGCCTCCGGCCCTCAGCCACCGACAGCCTCCAACAAGTAACCCAGGCCGCGGAAGGTGACGATGCGCACGCCGCTGCCCTCGAGCTTCTTGCGCAGGCGGTGCACGTAGATCTCCATCGCATCGCTGCTGGCCTCCTCGTCCAGGCCGAACACCTGGGCCGCCAGCTGCTCCTTGCTCATCACCCGGCCGGGGCGGGCGATCATCGCCTCCAGCACCGCCTGCTCGCGGGAGGTCAGGCTCAGCGGCTCGCCGCGCAGGCTGAAGCGCCGGGTGCCGAGGTCGTAGAGCAGCTCGCCGCAACGCTGCTGCTGTTCGCCGCCAAGTACGCTGCGGCGCAGCAGGGCCTTGACCCGCGCCTCCAGCTCGCTCAGCTCGAAGGGCTTGGCCAGGTAGTCGTCGGCGCCCAGGTTGAGCCCGTGGACCCGGTCCTTGACCTCGCCGCGGGCGGTCAGCATCAGCACCGGCAGGGTCTGGCCACGGTCGCGCAAGCGCGCCAGCACCTCGAAGCCGTCCAGCCGCGGCAGACCGATATCGAGAACCGCCAGGGCGTAGTCCTCGCCGGCCAGGGCCAGGTCCGCGGCCACCCCGTCGTGCAGCAGATCCACCGTCCAGCCGGCCGCCTTCAGCGCCTGGGCCACGCTGGCAGCCAGCTGTGGATGGTCTTCGACCAGCAATATCCGCACCGCCACCTCCAAACCGGCTCACTGCCGCTGCTCACCTCATCAGAGGGCGGAAGTGTACCCCTGCCGCCTCTGCCGTGAAGCACCGAACACCCCGCCGCGGACAACCTGGGAAAACTTTCGGCCATGAAAGCTTGGCGAAAGCTTGAGTCTCTAGCATCGGCTTCAGGTGGCTCGACCCACCTGCCCAAACGGCCTGCACAGTGGTGTGCAGCCGCTACAAAAATAATAGTGGAGACCACCGGATGCCCAACGCATCACGCCAGGCATTGTCGCCTGCTCACCTGCTCAGCCTGGCCATCAGCACGGCCCTGCTCGCCCCTGCTGCACAGGCCGCCTTCATCGACGACAGCAGCGCCAGCCTGTCCACCACCAATATCTACCTGAACCGAGACTTCCGCGAAGGCGACGGCCAGAACAAGCGCGAGGAGTGGGGCCAGGGCTTTATCCTCGGCATCAAGTCCGGTTACACCGAGGGCAGCGTCGGCTTCGGCCTCGACGCCCTGGGCATGCTCGGCGTCAAGCTGGATTCCAGTGCCAGCCGCACCGGCACCGGCCTGCTGCCGAAGCAGGACGACGGCGGGGCCCCGGACGAGTTCAGCCGCCTGGGCCTGACCGCCAAGGTCAAGGTATCCGCCACCGAGCTGCGCTACGGCACCCACGTGCCCGACCTGCCGGTGGTCAAGGCCAGCGACAGCCGCCTGCTGCCCCAGGTGTTCGAGGGCGGCCTGCTGACCTCCTCCGAGCTGAAGGGCCTGACCTTCACCGGCGGGCATCTGGACAAGGCCATCGACCGCGCCTCGAGCAACTCCGAGGAGATGCTGCTCAACAACAGGAACAAGCGCTTCCCCGGCGGCGTGACGGCTGACCACCTGGACCTGCTCGGTCTCGACTACCAGTTCAACCAGAACCTCAAGGGCCGCTACTTCCATGCCGAGCTGGACGACATCTACCGGCAGAACTTCTTCAACCTGCTGGCCAGCTACCCCCTGGGCGGCGGCACCGCGGCCGCCGACCTGCGCCTGATGCTCAGCGACGACAGCGGCGCGGCCAAGGCCGGCGAAATCGACAACCGCGCACTGAACGGCGTGCTCAGCTACGCCCACAGCGGACACAAGCTGAGCCTGGCCTATCAGGACATGAGCGGCGACACCGGCTATGCCTACATCGAGGGCAGCGACCCCTACCTGGTCAACGACTCCGCCAACGACTACGCCAACCCGGACGAAAAATCCTGGTCGGCCCGCTACGACTACAACTTCGCCGCCCTCGGCCTGCCCGGTCTGAACTTCGTCGCTCGCTATATCAAGGGCACTGACGCGCGAATCATCGGCAGCGACGCGCGCGGCAGCGAGTGGGAACACAACTTCGAGGTCAAGTACGTGGTGCAGAGCGGCCCGGCCAAGAACCTCTACGTGCGCCTGCGTAACGCGAATTTCCGCTCCGACTTCGCCCGCGACTCCGACGAGTACCGCGTGGTCGTCGGCTACACCCTGCCGATCCTGTAATCCACAATAACAATCGAGAGGTAACGCCCATGAAAACTGTCTTCAGCACACTGGCCCTGGCCACCGCCTGCCTGGCCTTCAGCGGCCAACTGCTGGCCGGCGAACCCAAGCGCCCCGAGTGCATCGCCCCGGCCAAGCCCGGCGGCGGCTTCGACCTGACCTGCAAGCTGGCCCAGAGCGGCCTCAAGGACGGCGGCCTGCTCAAGGCGCCGATGCGCGTCACCTACATGCCCGGCGGTGTCGGCGCGGTGGCCTACAACGCGGTGGTCGCCCAGCGCGCCGATGACCCGGGCACCATAGTCGCCTTCTCCAGCGGATCCTTGCTCAACCTGGCCCAGGGCAAGTTCGGCCGCTACGACGAGCACGCGGTGCGCTGGCTGGCCGCGGTCGGCACCGACTACGGCGCCATCACCGTGCGCGCCGACTCGCCGTACCAGACCCTGAATGACCTGGTCGACGCCCTGAAGAAGGACCCGGCGAGCATCGTCTTCGGCGCCGGCGCGACCATCGGCGGCCAGGACTGGATGCAGACCGCGCTGATCGCCCGCGCCGCCGGCATCGACCCGAAGAACCTGCGCTACGTGGCCTTCGAGGGCGGCGGCGAGACCCTCACCGCCATGCTCGGCGGCCACGTGCAGGTGACCAGCAGCGGCCTCGGCGAAGTCACCCCGCAGCTGGCGGCGAACAAGGTGCGCATCCTCGCGGTGCTGGCCGACGAGCGCCTGCCGGGCAAGCTGGCCGCCATCCCCACCGCCAAGGAGCAGGGCTATGACATCAGCTGGCCGGTGATCCGCGGCTTCTACGTCGGCCCCGAGGTCAGCGACGAGCAGTACGGCTGGTGGAAGCAGCAGTTCGACGCGATGCTGGCCAGCGAGGACTTCGCCACGCTGCGCGAACAGCGCGACCTGCTGCCGCTGGCCATGACCGGCGACGAACTCAATGCCTTCGTGCTCAAGCAGGTCGAGGAGTACAAGGCGCTGGCCGGCGAGTTCGGCCTGGTTCAATAAGCGGCCACGCCGCCATTCGTAGGATGGGTTGAGCATCGCGATACCCCTCGCGCCGCCCCGTTGATGGGTATCGCTGCGCTCGCCCCTTCCTACGACGCCACCTCTCAAGGTAATCCGCTATGTATGTCCGCCTGTTTTCCGCGGTCTGGCTGCTGCTCTGCGCCGGACTCGCAGTTCTCGCCTGGGGCTTCCAGGCGCCCTTCTCCTACGACCCGGTCGGCCCGCGCGCCTACCCCCTGCTGCTGCTCGGTCTGATGGCCGCCGGCAGCCTGTGGCTGCTGTTCAAGCCCGGCGCCACGCAGCTCCGGCTGCACCTGCCCAGCGTCAAACGCACGCTGCTGTGCGTGCTGGCCCTGCTGGCCTATGCCCTGCTGTTCGAGGCCCTGGGCTTCGTCCTCAGCACCGCCCTGGCGACCTTCGCCCTGGGCCTGCTGTTCACCGGCCGCCTGCTGCCGTGCGCCATCAGCGGCCTGCTGATGGGCGTGCTGCTCTTTGGCCTGTTCGATCTAGTGCTGGACGTGCCGCTGCCGCTCGGCCTGTTCGCCGTCTTCGTGGAGAGCTGAGATGGAAACGTTGCATTTCTTGAGCCAGGGCTTCGAGGTCGCCACCCGCCCGGACAACCTGCTGGTGGCGCTGTTCGGCGCCTTCGTCGGCACCGTGGTCGGCCTGCTGCCGGGCCTGGGCCCGATCAACGGGGTGGCCCTGCTGCTGCCCCTGGCCTTCGCCTTCGGCCTGCCGCCGGAGACCGCGCTGATCCTGCTGGCCGCGGTGTACCTGGGCTGCGAGTACGGCGGGCGCATTTCCGCCATCCTGCTCAACGTGCCGGGCGACGCCGCGGCGGTGATGACCACCCTCGACGGCTACCCCCTGGCGCGCCAGGGCAAGGCCGGCATCGCCCTGTCGCTGTCGGCGGTCAGCTCCTTCGTCGGCAGCATAGTCGCCACCTGCGGCGTGGTGCTGTTCGCCCCGCTGCTGGCCAAGTGGGCGGTGGCCTTCGGCCCGGCCGAATACTTCGTGCTGATGATCTTCGCCATCGCCTGCCTCGGCGGCATGGTCGGCGACAAGCCGGTCAAGACCCTGATGGCGGCGCTGATCGGCCTGGCCCTGGCCACGGTCGGCGTCGACTCCACCACCGGGGTGTACCGCTTCACCTTCGGCAGCGTCAGCCTGTCCGACGGCATCCAGTTCATCATCGTGGTGATCGGCTTCTTCAGCGTCAGCGAGATCCTGGTGATGCTGGAGAACACCCACGCCGGGCAGCAGGCGGTGAAGACCAGCGGCCGGCTGCTGTTCAACCTCAAGGAGTTCTGCGCCACCTTCTGGACCATGCTGCGCAGCGCCCTGGCCGGCTTCGTCATCGGCACCCTGCCCGGCGCCGGCGCGACCATCGCCAGCGCCATGACCTACATGACCGAGAAGCGTCTGGCCGGTGCCTCCGGCAAGTTCGGCGACGGCGACCTGCGCGGCCTGGCCGCCCCGGAGGCGGCCAACAACGCCTCGGCCTGCGGCTCGCTGATCCCCATGCTGACCCTCGGCGTGCCGGGCTCGGGCACCACCGCGGTGATGATCGGCGCCCTGGCGCTGTACAACATCACCCCAGGGCCGATGCTGTTCGAGCAGCAGCCGGACGTGGTCTGGGGGCTGATCGCCTCGCTGTTCATCGGCAACATCATCCTGCTGGTGATGAACATCCCGCTGATCGGCCTGTTCTCGCGCATGCTCAGCGTGCCGAACTGGATTCTGGTGCCGGCCATCACGGTGATCAGCATGGTCGGCGTGTACGCCGTGCACAGCACCACCTTCGACCTGCTGCTGATGATCGGCCTGGGCGTGTTCGGCTACCTGCTGCGCAAGCTGGACTTCCCGCTGTCGGCGGTGATCCTCGGCTTCGTCCTCGGCGAGCTGATGGAGGACAACCTGCGCCGCGCCCTGTCGATCTCCGCCGGCGAGCTGAGCATCCTCTGGTCCAGCCCGATCAGCCTGTGCCTGTGGGCGCTGGCCGCGCTGATGCTGGCCATGCCGGGCCTGCGCTGGATGCGCGGACGCACCCGCGCGCGCCTGGCCAATGCCTGATCTGGCCGCCTCGCCGCCCGGCTGGCGCCGCTGGTGGGCCACGCCCCTGGTCGGCCTGGCCGGCGGCTACCTGGCCAGCCTGATCGGCTGGCCGCTGCCGTGGATCATCGGCTCGCTGCTGGCGGTGATCGCGGCGCGCTGCGGCGGCTGGCTGATCGGCGAACTGCCGGGCGGCCGGCAGACCGGCCAATGGCTGGTCGCCAGCGGCATCGGCCTGCACTTCACCGGCGAGGTGATGACGCAACTGCTCGGCCACTTCGCCCTGATCCTCGCCGGCGCGGTCGGCACCCTGCTGCTCAGCCTGATCGGCATCGCCCTGCTGCGCCGCGCCGGGGTCGATCGCGCCACGGCGTTCTTCGCCAGCATGCCCGGCGGCGCCAGCGAGATGGTCAACCTGGCGCAGCGGCATGACGCGCAGATCGCCCGGGTCGCCGCCGCCCACAGCCTGCGCCTGCTGCTGGTGGTACTGCTGGTGCCGGCACTGTTCGCCTGGAGCCTGACGCCCAGCCAGGCCCCCGCCCCCGCTCCGGCGGACTGGACCTGGCTGGGCGTGCTGCTGCCGGGCGGCCTGTTGCTGGCGCTGCTGTGGAAAAGGCTCAGGCAACCCAATCCCTGGATGCTCGGCCCACTGACCCTGTGCGCCCTGGCCAGCGTCGGCTTCGACCTCGAGCTGAGGCTGCCGCCGGGACTCGGCCAGGCCGGCCAGTGGCTGATCGGCTGCGCCTTGGGCTGCCACTTCGACCGCAGCTTCTTTCGCAGCGCGCCGGGCTTCCTGGCTCGCATCCTGCTGTTCAGCCTGCTGGCCATGCTCGGCGCCGCTCTGCTGGGCATGCTCCTCGGCCTGCTGCTCGGCCAGGGTGCCAGTTCGCTGATGCTGGGCATGATGCCCGGTGGCATCACCGAGCTGTGCCTGACCGCCGAAGCCCTGCAGCTGTCGGTGGCGCTGGTCACCGCGTTGCAGGTGCTGCGGCTGTTTCTGGTGATGTTCCTGGCCGAACCGCTGTTCCGCCTGTGGCAACGGCTCAGGCCGGTAACCCCTTCCACGACCACGCCTTAGCCCGCCTCGTGCGGGCTCTTTTTTGCCCGTATTTCCCGCCTGGCCGCCGACTGGCCTTTACTGGTCAGCAACTCCCACGTTTCATCGCGGAGGCGGTGCCGATGATTCCGAGCTGGCGAGTCTTCTGCAAAACCCTGCCCCTGCTGCTCGGCCTGGGCCTGCTGTTGAGCGCCTGCAGCCGGGTCGAGCTGATCTACCGCAACCTCGACTGGCTGCTGCCCTGGCGCCTGGAGCATTATCTCGACCTCGACCGCCAGCAGCGCGCCTGGCTCGAGCCGCGCCTGCGAGCCCACCTGGACTGGCACTGCAGCCGCGAACTGCCGCGCAACCTGGCCTGGTTGCAGCGCAGCCGCGAGCTGGTCGAGCAGCCGCAGGTCAGCGCCGCGCAACTGGTCGAGCACCTGGCCGAAGTCGATGCGGCGCTGCAGCGCATCGCCGTGCAGGTCACCCCGACCGCCATCGACCTGCTGCGGAGCCTCGGCGCCGAGCAGGTGGCCGAACTCGAGTCGGTACTTCGGGCGGACTATCACGACGATCGCCGGAGCTTTCTCGACCCACCGCTGGCGCGCCAGATCGACGAACGCGCCGCGCGCCTGGAACGGCGCCTGCAGCCCTGGTTCGGCCGGCTCAACGCCGCGCAGCGACGTCACCTCGCGCTCTGGTCCCAGGCCCTGGGCGAACAGAATCGCCTGTGGCTGAGCAACCGCCTGCGCTGGCAAAGCGAACTCCTGGCGGCACTGGCCGCGCGCGACAGCGCGGCTTTCCCCGCGCGCCTGACCCGCCTGCTGCAGGCGCGCGAGAGCTTCCACGACGCCGAGTACCGTGACGCCTACTCGCGCGCCCGACAGGCGGCCGCCGAGCTGCTCAGCCAGTTGCTCGGCAGCGCCGATGTTCGGCAGCGCCGGCGCCTGAGCCAGCGCCTGGCACAGCTCAGCCGCGACCTGGCCGAACAGCTCTGCGCTGCGTCGCCCGCGCGCGCCTGAGCGCCGCCTTACAGCTCGGGCAGGCGCCAGTCCACCGGCGTCAGGCCGTTCTGCTCGAGGAACTTGTTGGTGCGACCGAAGTGGCCGTTGCCGATGAAGCCGCGGTGGGCGGACAGTGGCGAGGGGTGCGGCGAGCGCAGGATCAAATGCCGGGTCGGGTCGATCAGGCGCTGCTTGCTCTGGGCATGGGCGCCCCACAGCAGGAACACCAGGTGCTCGCACTGCTGGCTGACGGTCTCGATCACCCTGTCGGTGAACAGTTGCCAGCCCTTGCCGGCATGGGAGCCGGCGACGCCGCGCTCCACCGTCAGCGAGGTGTTGAGCAGCAGCACGCCCTGCTCGGCCCAATGCTGCAGGCAGCCGTGGCTGGCGATGTCGATGTTCAGGTCGCGCTTGAGCTCCTTGTAGATGTTCAACAGGGAGGGCGGCGTCGGCACCCCGGGCTGCACCGAGAAACACAGGCCATGGGCCTGGCCCGGGCCGTGATAGGGGTCCTGGCCGATGATCACCACCTTGACCCGCGCCAGCGGCGTGGAGTTGAGCGCATTGAAGATCAGCGGCCCCGGCGGGTAGACCTCCTTGCCGGCGGCCTTCTCCTGGCGCAGGAAGTCGCCCAGCTCCTTCATGTAGGGCTTGTCGAACTCCTCGCGCAGGGCCTGCTTCCAGCCGGCTTCGAGTTTGATGTGGTCGACGGCGGTCATAGCGGATTCCTGGACTCGCGGGCAAAGGGAGACGGCACGCTAGAGAAGCCCCCCGCGCAAGTCAAGGCAGCCGCCTCAGCCCTGGTGCAGCGCCCGGTAGTGGCTGGGCGCCATGCCCACCACCTTGCGGAACAGCCGCGAGAAGTAATAGACGTCGTCATAGCCCAGCTGTTCGGCGACCTGGCGGATGCCCTGGGTGCCCTCGTCCAGCAGGCGGCAGGCATGGGCCATCTTCAGCTGGATGAAGTCCTGGATCGGCGCATGGCCGGTCAGGGCGCGGTAGGTCTTGGCGAAGTGGAAACGCGACAGCTTGAACTGCGCCGCCAGTTCATCGAGGTTGAGCGAGCCGTGCAGGTGGGCACGCATCACCGCCTGTACCGCGTCGACGTCCAGCACCCGCCCGGATTTCAGCTGGGCCCGGGCCGGCAGCACCGCCAGCGAGGCCAGCAGGGACTGCAGCTGGTGCGCCGCATAGATGAAGTGCGGCAGGCTCAGGCCCTGCCGGCGCAGGCCCAGCAGCGCATCGAACTCGGCCAGCAGGCGCGGCTGCACGCCGATGCGCCGCAACGTCCCCTGGCCCAGGGGACGCAGGAAGTCCGCCGCCAGCTCGCCGTCGAAGTGTACGAAGTACAGGGTCCAGGGCCGCTCGCCATCGGCGCCATAGGCGTGGGCCTGGCCCTTGGGCAGCAGCAGCAGATCGCCGCCGCCGACCGCCATTCGTCCATCCGCGGTTTCCAGCCAGCCCTGGCCGGCACGGCAGTAGATCAGCAGGTGATCGCTCGGCGCCGGCCGGCTCATGCGATGCCCCGACGCCTCCGGGTAGAAGCCCAGGGCCAGCGGGTAGCAGCCCTGGGCCAGGGGATGACGGGCCAGCAGCCGGCGCAGGCGCGGCGGGGTGATGAAGCGCACGCCGTTGGCCGGCAGCGGCCAGTTGGACGTATCGACGCGCGCACCTGTGCTGTTTTTATCCATCGCCATGCCGGCCCTCCCCCATCCGCTCGCCAACGCTTGCGCCTACCGGGGTACTGGCGGTGCAAATCGCGAACTCAATCCCAAGATCGTCCATCCAATGACCAAGATCGTCAATCCACAAGCACGCCTGCGGCGGCTATAACACTAAGGAACGTCACCCGGCGCCCAGCGCGGCCGCAATCAGGAGAGAGCGATGGCCAAGGCAATCCCGCAGTTGATCGAAGGGCAGTGGCGCGAGAGCCGAGCCCGCGAATTCATCGAAGTCACCGACCCGGCGACCCAGGAGGTGCTGGCCCTGGCACCGAAGGCCACCGCCGAGGAGATCGAGGCGGCCGTGGCCAGCGCCAAGGTCGCTTTCCTGTCCTGGCGCGAAGTGCCGGTACCGGAGCGCGCGCGCCTGATGCTGCGCTACCAGCACCTGCTCAAGGAGCACCACGACGAACTGGCGCAGATCCTCAGCGGGGAGACCGGCAAGACCCTGGCCGACGCCAAGGGCGACGTCTGGCGCGGCATCGAGGTGGTCGAGCAGGCGGCCAATATCGCCAGCCTGATGATGGGCGAGACGGCCGAGAACGTCGCCACCGGCATCGACACCGCCAGCTGGATCCAGCCCCTGGGCGTGTGCACCGGGATCACCCCGTTCAACTTCCCGGCGATGATCCCGCTGTGGATGTTCCCTCTGGCCATCGCCGCCGGCAACACCTTCATCCTCAAGCCGTCGGAGCAGGACCCGCTGACCCCCAACCGCCTGGCCGAGCTGTTCATCGAGGCCGGCGCGCCCAAGGGCGTGCTGCAGGTGCTGCACGGCGGCCGCGAGGTGGTCGACAGCCTGCTCACCCACCCGGACATCCGCGCCATCTCCTTCGTCGGCTCGGTGCCGGTGGGCCAGCACATCTACCGCACCGGCACCGCCCACCTCAAGCGCGTGCAGGCCTTCGCCGGGGCGAAGAACCACATGGTGATACTGCCCGACGCCAACAAGGACCAGGTGCTCAGCAACCTGGTCGGCGCCAGCTGCGGCGCCGCCGGCCAGCGCTGCATGGCGATCAGCGTGGCAGTGTTCGTCGGTGAGTCGAAACAGTGGATCGACGAGCTGGCGGCGCAGATGGCCGAGCTGCGCCCCGGCCCCTGGACCGACCCCCATGCCGCCTTCGGCCCGCTGATCAGCCAGCAGGCCAGGCAACGGGTGCTGCGCCTGATCGCCGAGGGCAAGGCCGAGGGCGCCGAGTGCCTGCTCGATGGCTCGCACTGCACGGTCGAGGGCTATCCCAACGGCAACTGGCTGGGCCCCACCCTGTTCCGCGGCGTGACCAGCAAGATGGGCCTGTACCGCGAGGAGATCTTCGGCCCGGTGCTGGTGTGCATGGAGGTCGACACCCTGGACGAGGCCATCGCCCTGGTCAACGCCAGCCCCTACGGCAACGGCACCAGTGTCTTCACCCGCTCCGGCGGCGCCGCCCGCCACTACCAGCATGCGGTGGAGGTCGGCCAGGTCGGCGTCAACGTGGCCATCCCGGTGCCGCTGCCGTTCTTCTCCTTCACCGGCTGGAAGGGCTCGTTCTACGGCGACCTGCACGCCTACGGCAAACAGGGCGTACGCTTCTATACCGAGACCAAGACGGTCACCACCCGCTGGTTCGACGAGAGCCCGGTGACGGGGCCGAACATGACCATCCACCTGAAATAGCTCCGCGCCGGGCCGGGCGCCGTGCCGGCCCGGTCCGGCCCACCCGCCGGCGACGGCGCGCCTGACAAGGATATGCAATGGACTTCGAACTCAGCGATGAACAACGCCTGCTGGTCGACAGCGCCCGCGCCTTCGCCCGCCACGAACTGGCGCCCCACGCCGGCGACTGGGACCGCGACCACCACTTCCCGGTCGAGGTGATCAAGCGCGCCGGCGAACAGGGCTACCTGGCCCTGTACCTCGACGAGGAGGATGGCGGCCTGGGCCTGTCGCGGCTGTCCGCGGCGCTGATCTTCGAGCAGCTGGCGGCCGGCTGCGTGGCCACCACGGCCTACATGACCATCCACAACATGGCCATCTGGATGCTCGCCAGCTTCGCCGACGCCGAACTCAAGGCGCGCTGGCTGCCGCGCCTGATCGGCGGCGAGCTGCTCGCCTCCTACTGCCTGACCGAGCCGGACGCCGGCTCCGACGCGGCGCGCCTGGCCACTCGCGCACGCCGGGAGGGCGAGCACTATGTGCTGGACGGCAGCAAGTGCTTCATCTCCGGCGCCGGCAGCACGGATGTCCTGATCGTGATGGCGCGCACCGGCCAGGAGGGCGCCAAGGGCATCTCCTGCTTCCTGGTGCCGGCCGACGCCGAGGGCGTGAAATACGGGCGCAACGAACTGAAGATGGGCTGGTGCGCCCAGCCGACCCGCACCATCGCCTTCGAGGGCGTGCGCATTCCCGTCGGCAACCGCATCGGCCCCGAGGGCCAGGGCTTCGTCTATGCCATGAAGGGCCTGGACGGCGGCCGCCTGAATATCGCCAGCTGCTCGCTGGGCGCGGCCCAGGCGGCGCTGGAGCAGTCGCTGCGCTACGTCGAGGAGCGCAAGCAATTCGGCAAGGCCCTCAGCGAGTTCCAGGCCCTGCAGTTCAAGCTGGCCGACATGCTCACCGCGCTCACCGCCAGCCGGCAGATGGTGCGCCTGGCCGCGCACAAGCTGGACCACCGGCATGGCGAAGCCAGCCTGTACTGCGCCATGGCCAAGCGCTTCGCCACCGACCAGTGCTTCGCGCTGTGCAACGAGGCCCTGCAATTGCACGGCGGCTATGGTTACCTGAACGACTACCCGCTGGAGCGCTGGGTGCGTGACAGCCGCGTGCACCAGATACTCGAGGGCACCAACGAAATCATGCGGGTGATCATCGCCCGCCGCCTGCTCGAGCAGGGCGGCATGCTCGATCGCCTGCTCTAGGGTGCGCCATGCGCACCATTCCTTCGGTGCACTCAACGCACCCTAGGCAACAGCCAATGACACGAGGACACTTATGACCACCGCCCTGGAACCCTACAGCCCCGGCCTGTTCGACCTGACCCACAAGATCACCGTGGAGAAGCACGGCCACACGGCGCTGATCACCATCAACCACCCGCCGGCCAATACCTGGGACCGCGACTCGCTGATCGGCCTCAAGCAGCTGATCGAGCACCTCAACCGCGACGACGATATCTATGCCCTGGTGGTCACCGGCCAGGGCAGCAAGTTCTTCAGCGCCGGCGCCGACCTCAACCTGTTCGCCGACGGCGACAAGGCCCGCGCCCGCGAGATGGCGCGACGCTTCGGCGAGGCCTTCGAGGCGCTGCGCGACTTCCGCGGGGTGTCGATCGCCGCGATCAACGGCTACGCCATGGGCGGCGGCCTGGAGTGCGCCCTGGCCTGCGACCTGCGCATCGCCGAGCGCCAGGCGCAGATGGCCCTGCCGGAAGCCACGGTGGGCCTGCTGCCCTGCGCCGGCGGCACCCAGGCGCTGCCCTGGCTGGTCGGCGAGGGCTGGGCCAAGCGCATGATCCTCTGCGGCGAACGCATCAACGCCGAGACCGCGCTGCGCATCGGCCTGGTCGAGCAGCTGGTCGATAGCGGCGAGGCGCGCAACCACGCCCTGCTGCTGGCGGCCAAGGTGGCGCGGCAGAGCCCGGTGGCGGTGCGCACCATCAAGCCGCTGATCCAGGGCGCCCGCGAGCGCAACCCGAACCAGTGGCTGCCGGAGGAACGCGAGCGCTTCGTCGACCTGTTCGACGCCGACGACACCCGCGAGGGCGTCAATGCCTTCCTGGAGAAACGCGAGCCGCAGTGGCGCAACAAGTAACCCTGGAGCGGCAGGCGAAGGCCGCCGGACGAGAACGACGATGAACGTGAGTTTCGAGCTACACCACAGCCTGCACGGCTACCAGATCGGCATCGCCAGCCTGGATGCCGAGAAGAGCCTCAACGCCCTGACCCTGCCGATGATCGAGGCGCTGGACGCCCAGCTCGCGGCCTGGGCCGCGGACCCCAGGGTGGCCTGCGTGCTGCTGCGCGGCAACGGCGCCAGGGCCTTCTGCGCCGGCGGCGACGTGGTCCAGCTGGTGCAGGAATGCCGCGCCCATCCGGGCGAGGTGCCGCCCCTGGCGCGGCGCTTCTTCGCCGACGAATACCGCCTCGACCACCGCATCCACCGCTATCCGAAGCCGCTGATCTGCTGGGCCCACGGCCATGTGCTGGGCGGCGGCATGGGCCTGATGCAGGGCGCCGGCCTGCGCATCGTCACCCCCTCGAGTCGCCTGGGGATGCCGGAGATCAATATCGGTCTGTACCCGGATGTCGGCGGCAGCTGGTTCCTCGCCCGCCTGCCCGGCAAGCTCGGCCTGTTCCTCGGCCTCACCGCCAGCGCCATCAACGCCCGCGACGCCCTGGACCTGGACCTGGCCGACCGCTTCCTGCTCGACAGCCAGCAGGATGCGCTGATCGACGGCCTGATCCAGCTCAACTGGCAGGAACAACCGCAACTGCAGCTGCACAGCCTGTTCCAGGCCCTGCAGCATGAGGCCCGCGGCGAACTGCCGGAAGCCCAGTGGCTGCCGCGCCGCGAGCGCATCGACCAGCTGCTCGACCAACCCGACCTGCCCGCCGCCTGGCTCGCCCTGACAGCCCTGCAGGACGACGGCGATGCGTTGCTGGCTCGCGCCGCCAGGACCCTGGCCCGGGGTTGCCCGCTCACCGCCCACCTGGTCTGGCAGCAGATCGCCCGGGCCAGGCGCATGTCCCTGGAGCAGGTGTTCCAGATGGAATACGCCATGAGCCTCAACTGTTGCCGCCATCCGGAGTTCCCCGAAGGCGTGCGCGCGCGGCTGATCGACAAGGATCAGACACCGCAGTGGCACTGGACGGACGTCGCGGGCATCGCCGCCGAGGTGGTCGAGGCCCACTTCAGCGAGACCTGGGAAGGCCCCCATCCCCTGGCGGACCTCTGAGTCCCGGCGGCACCACAGGCAATCCACAAGGAGAACGACAATGACCCAGATCGCCTTTATCGGCCTCGGCCACATGGGCCTGCCCATGGCCCGCAACCTGCTCAAGGCCGGCCTCAACCTGCGGGTCTTCGACCTGGTACCCGCCGCCATCGAGGAGCTGGCCAAGGAAGGCGCCCAGGCGGCCAGCAGCGCCGCCGATGCGGTACGGGGCACGCAGGTGGTGATCAGCATGCTGCCGGCCAGCCGCCATGTGGAGGGCCTGTACCTGGGCGACGGCGGCCTGCTCGCCCGGCTCGAGCCCGGCACCCTGGTACTGGAATGTTCGACCATCGCCCCGGAGTCGGCGCGCAAGGTACACAAGGCGGCCGCCGAACGCGGCCTGCGGATGCTCGATGCGCCGGTCTCCGGCGGCACCGCCGGGGCGGCGGCGGGCACCCTGACCTTCATGGTCGGCGGCGAGGCGGCGGTGCTGGAGCAGGCCCAAGCGATCTTCCAGGCCATGGGCAAGAACATCTTCCACGCCGGCCCGGACGGCGCCGGCCAGGTGGCCAAGGTGTGCAACAACCAGGTGCTGGCGGTGCAGATGATCGCCACCGCCGAGGCCATGGCCCTGGGCGTGGCCAACGGCCTGGACCCGGCGGTGCTGGCCGAGATCATGCGCCAGAGTTCCGGCGGCAACTGGACCCTGGAGAAGTACAACCCCTGGCCCGGGGTGATGGAGAACGCACCGGCCTCCAAGGGTTACTCGGGGGGCTTCATGGCCGAGCTGATGGCCAAGGACCTGGGGCTGGCCCAGGAAGCGGCCCAGGTCACCGGCAGCAGCACGCCGATGGGCGCCCTGGCCCTGCAGCTCTACCGTCTGCTGCTCAAGCAGGGCAAGGGCCAGCGGGACTTCTCGGTGGTGCAGCAGCTGTTCGTCGAATAGTCGACTGAGCAGATAAAAGCCGCAGATCCCTGCGGCTTTTTCATTAGCTCACACGCCCATCAGCGCTCGCGCAGGGCCTCGGCACGGGCACGGATGATCGGTTTTAGCAGGTAGCTGAGGATGCTCTTCTTGCCGGTGATGATGTCCACCGAGGCCACCATGCCGGGAATGATCAGCAGCGGTTGCTCCGGGCTGCCCAGGTGGCTCTTCTCGGTGCGCAGCTGGATCACGTAGAAGCTGTTGCCCTCGTCGTCGGTGACGGTGTCGGCGCCGATCTGCACCAGTTCGGCCTTGAGCCCGCCGTAGATGGTGTAGTCGTAGGCGGTGAACTTGACCATGGCCTCCTGCCCCGGATGCAGGAAGGCGATGTCCTGGGGACGGATACGCGCCTCGACCAGCAGCTTGTCGTCCAGCGGCACCACTTCCACCAGGTCGCTGCCCGGCTGGATCACCCCGCCTATGGTGTTGACCAGCAGTTGCTTGACGATGCCACGTACCGGCGAGGTGACCAGGGTGCGGTTGACCCGGTCTTCCAGCGCCTTGCCGGTGGACTGGATCTTGCTCAGCTCGGTGCGCGCCTCGTTCAGTTCGGCCAGGGCCTCGCTGCGAAAACGCCCGCGGGTCTCGTCGATCTTGCGCTCGACCTCCTTGATCGCCGCCTCGGCCCTTGGAATCGCCAGGGTCGTGGCCTCCAGCGAGCCGCGACTCTCCACCTCGGCACGCTTGAGCCGCAGCACCTCGACCCGGGAGATCGCGCCCTCCGCCACCAGCGGCTCGGACATGCGGATTTCCTGGCGCAACAGATTGAGGCTGTTGCGGAACTGCCCCTGCTTGGAGACGAACTCGCGCAACTCCTGGCGACGCTGAACCAGCTGCTCCTCCAGGCCGGCGACTTCGTCCAGCAGCTGCTGGCGACGGCTGTTGAACAGCTGTTCCTCGTTCTCGGCCAGTCGCGGCGCCTTGTCCCGCACCTCCTCGGCCACCTGCAGTTCGCGCCCCTGCACCTCGGCACTGAGCCTCTCCACGCGCAACAGCAAGGCCAGGCGATCGGCCTCGGTCTCGCCGACGTTGGAGGCGAAGCGCGTATCGTCCAGGCGCAACAAGGGGTCGCCAGGGTTGACCACCTGCCCCTCGCGTACGAACAGCTCGGCGACTATGCCGCCCTCGAGATTCTGGATCTTCTGCAGGCGCGAAGAGGGAATCGCCTTGCCGTCGCCGCGCGTGACCTCGTCGACCACGGCGAAATGCGCCCAGAGCAGGCAGAACGCGACGAAGGCGATCAGCGCCCAGATGGTCAGCCGCACCACCTTGGGCGCGTCTTCGATCAGCGCCTTGCTGACCTCGGGCAGCGGTTCGTCGCCCATGCCATTGCGGCTGCCGAAATAGGTCGACGCCAGCTGGCTCGACGGACTCGCAGACTGCTTAGCTGACACTGATCTGCCCCTTCTTCAGTGCTTCCATCACGCTGCCCTTGGGCCCGTCGGCGATGACCTGCCCGCGATCGACGATCACCAGGCGATCGACCAGGCTGAGCAGCGAGGCGCGGTGCGTCACCAACAACAGGGTCTTGCTGCCGATCACGGCGGCCAGGCGCTGCTTGAGGCGCTCCTCGCCGGTGTTGTCCATGGCGCTGGTCGGCTCGTCCAGCAGCAGGATCTGCGGGTCGAGCAGCAAGGCGCGGGCCAGGGCGACGTTCTGCCGCTGGCCGCCGGAGAGGTTCTGCCCACGCTCGCCGACCTGCAGCTCGTAGCCCTTGGGGTGCAGCCGGGCGAACTCGTGGACCCCGGCCAGTTCGGCGGCCTGCAGCACCAACTCGTCCTCGACGTAACGCGCCCCGACCACCAGGTTGTCGCGCAGGGTGCCGGAAAACAGCTGGATGTCCTGGGGCACGTAGCCGATGTTGTGGCGCAGGTCGCTGACATCCAGCTGGCGCACGTCGATGCCATCGACCAGCAGGCTGCCGCCATCGGCCTGATAGAGGCCGACGATCAGCTTGGCCAGCGAACTCTTGCCCGAGCCGCTGCGGCCGATGATGCCGATCTTCTCGCCGGGGCGGACCACCAGGTTGATGTTGTGCAACGCGGCCTGCTGCTGGTCCGGGTAGTGGAAGTCCAGCTGACGGAACTCGACGGCCCCCTGCAGCGACTGGCGCTTGAGCGGCCGCTCCTCCTCCTGGCGCTCCTGGGGCAGGTTCATCATCTGGTTGACCGAATCGAGGGTGACCCGCGCCTGCTGATATCGGGTGAGCAGCCCGGACATCTGGGTCAGGGGCCCCAGGGCCCGACTGCTGAGCATGTAGCAGGCGATCAGGCCGCCCATGCTCAGGTTGCCCTCGATGATCTGATAGACGCCGAGCACTATGATCACCACCCCGGCCAGCTGCTGCAGCAGCTGGGTCGAATTCAACGCCAGGCTGGACAGCATGCGCGCGCGCAATTCCAGGCGGCCGAGGGTACCGATGGTCTGCTCCCACAGGTACTGGCGCTCGCTCTCGGCGTTGTTGACCTTGACCGCATCCAGCCCGGCCAGACTCTCGATCAGGCTGGACTGGCGTTCGGCCGCCAGCGCCATGCTGCGCTCCATGGTCTGCGCCAGGGGCCGCTGCAGCGCCCAGCCGATCAGGGCCACCAAGGGGAAGGCCAGCAACGGAATCCACACCAGGTGGCCGCCGATCATCGCGATGACCGCGAGGATCAGCAGGGTAAACGGCAGATCGATCACACTGGCCAGGGTCAGCGAGGCGAGGAAGTCGCGCAGGCTCTGGAACTCGTGGATGTTCTGGGCGAAGCTGCCGACCCGCGCCGGACGGAACTTCATGGCCATGCCGGCGATGCGCTCGAACAGCGTCGCCGAGATGATCAGGTCGGTCTTCTTGCCCGCCAGGTCCAGACACCAGCCGCGCAGGGTCTTGAGCAGCAGGTCGAAGAGAAAGGCACCGGAAATGCCGATGGCCAGCACCCAGAGGGTCGCCACGGCCTGGTTGGGCACCACCCGGTCGTAGACGTTCATCACGAACAATGGCGTCGCCAGGCCGATCAGGTTGATCAGCAGGCTGGCGGCGATGGCATCGAGATAGAGCCAGCGCGAGCGCTTGAGGGTATCGCGGAACCAGGAGCCGGCACGGGGAATGAGCTGCTCGCGGTTGAAGTCGAACTTGTGCTGCGGCTGGGCGAAGAACACCTGGCCGCGGTAGTCCTCGGCCAGCATCTCGGCGCTCACCCGCACCTCGCCGCCTTCGCTCTCGCTCGGCATGATGCGTGCCTGGCCCTGCTCGTCCCAGCCGAGCAGCAGGGCGCTACGGCCCTCGCGCAGCTGCAGCAGCGCGGGCATGGCCAGCGCCGGAATCTGCCGCAAGCCGCGGCGCAGCCAACGTCCCTGCAGCCCCGCCCGCGCCGCCGCGCGCGGCAGCAACTCGACGGTCAGACGCTGCTCCGGCAACGGCAGGCCCGCCGTCAGCATGGCCCGGCTGACCGACTTCTGGTGAAAACTGCAAAGCGACAGCAGGCTGTCAAGCAACGGGTCGTCGTAGCGATCGCGCGGATCGCTGCGGGTCTGGGCCTGGCTGAGGTCTACTGCCACTGAGCTTCACTCTTGCATGGGGAACGGCACTCAATTGAGGGCAGGCAACGCCACCTTGGCCTTGACCACGTCCAGTGGCGCGGCGGCCATCGGCGCCACGACACCCTGGCTCTTGAGCAGGGAGCCCATGGTGGCCTTGATCCGGTATTGAGTAAACAGCTCAATGAAGCGCACGTCTTCCAGGCGCCGCGAGGCGGTGAACAACTCATTCTCGCTGTCGAGCAGATCCAGCAGGCTGCGCTCGCCCAAGGTGAATTGCTTCTGGTAGGAGGCGCGTACCCGGCTGCTGTGATCGACGTATTGCTGGGCGATCGGCAACTGCTGACGCGCATTGTCCAGGGCGTTCCAGGCCAGCCCCAGTTCCTCGATCAGCACCCGCAGGGCGTTGTTGCGGATATCCATGGCCTGATTGATCTGGTGCGCCTTGGACTGCAGGTCGGCCTTGTTGCTGCCGCCGGCGAACAGGTTGTAGCGCATGCGCAGCATCGCCTGCCACTCGTTGCTGTGACCCGGCGTGCCATCTATGTTGTTGTCCGCCCCCCGCGACAGTTCGGCATCGAAGCGCGGGTAGAAGGTCGACTTGGCCGCCTGATACTGCTGCTCGCTGGCCTGTACGTCGGCCTCGGCGGAACTCAGGAAGGGGTTGTTCGCCAGCATCTCCTCGCGCGCCGCCTGCAGGTTCTCCGGCAGGCCGCCCGGCAGCCCCTGCGGCAGGCTCAGCTCGCTGGCCCCGCGACCGACCACGCTGAAGTAGTTGACCTGGGCATCGGCCAGGTTGGTCTGCTCGGTGATCAGATTATTGCGGGCCTGGGCCAAGCGCGCCTCGGCCTGGTCCAGGTCGGCCATGCGCCCCACCCCACTCTGACTGCGCAGCGAGATCTGATCGTAGATACGTTCGTGACTGAGCAGGTTATCCTCGGCCAGGCGCACCAGGTTCTGGCGCTTGAGGACTTCCAGGTAGACCTGGACCACGTCCAGGCCAGTGCGCTCGGACGTACCCAGCACCTCATAGGCCCGCGCGTTGACGGTGGCGCGCTGGCGGCCGACCTCGCTGCTGGTGGCGAAGCCGTCGAAGAGCATCTGCTGCAGGCGCAGCGTCGACTCTCCGCGAGTCAGCGTCCTGTAGCCGTGCCCGCCACCGGCCCGGCTAGTGGGGCTATCGGTACCCTCGCGACCGTAGCCCGCGAGCAGGTCGACCTGCGGCAAATAGCCGCCCCTGGCCGCCTTCATCTGCTCCTCCACGGACAGGCGTGCATTGATCCCGGCCTGGATTTCCGGATGCACATCGAGGGCACTCTGCATCGCCTCACTGAGGGTCTGCCCCTGAGCAGACAAGGACACCACGAGGGACAGGGAAAGGGGGAAAAGGGCTGAAAAACGCATGATCTATAGGATTCCTTTCAGGCGGAGGCTGGCTGCATGCCAGCCAAGGGGAAGCTATTTCACCGCCCGGCGCGCTCGCACGCAAAGCAGCCCAAAGCCACCGATAGTATGATCTGCATCACACAAACGAAGCCAAAGATATCAAAGTGACATTATCGGCAGAGATTGTTTATGATCACGCCTACACGGTCAATACTCTGACATAAAGCAACTCGAAAAAACACAAATGCCACATTATTGACGCCAATTCTGCTTTAAAAAAAGAACACAAGCGACTTTAATCGAAGGATCACGCCGCGCCTACGCGCGCATGGAGCTGTCTATGTCTAGTTTCGTCGCCATCATCAAATCCATTGTCGGCCAGGTGTTCGCAACCTCCCTGGATGGACTGAAGCGCCAGGTCTTCGAAGGGGAACGCCTGTTCCAGGGCGAGCAGCTCATCACCGCCCTGGGCAGCTCGGTCACCTTGCAACTGGCCAATGGCGACCAAGTAGACATCGGCGAAAGCAGCCAGTGGCAGGCCGGCCGCGCCGAAGGTGCCGAACAGGCGCAAGCGGATAATGGGCCGACCTCCGAGCTGGAGCAGGCCATCGCCGCGGGCCTCGACCCGACCGCCGAGCTGGAACCCACTGCCGCAGGACCTGGCGCTACCGGTGGAGCCGGCGGCGCCCAAGGCGGCGGCCACAGTTTCGTGATGCTGGATGAAACGGGCCAGCAGCTGGATCCGACGGTTGGGTTTGAGACCGCTGGCTTGGCATTTACAGGCGCAACTACCACTGAAGAAGATAGTGCCCTCGTTAACCCTGCAACCACTCCGGCCGAAGCTGTTGCCCCCCCTTCTGTAGTCACCCTCAGCATCGCCGGCAAGGAAAACAGCTACAGCGAAGCCCAGCAGCCGGTCTTCGTGATCAGCATCAGCCAGGCCCAGGCCAGCGATGTGCTGGTCACCCTGAGCAATGGCGACACCGTCACCATCCTCGCCAATCAGACGTCGGCCGAGTACAGCGCCGCCGCGCAGGGCGATGATGTGCTGGTCGATGCCGGCACCCTGACCCTCGGCGTAGCCAACGCCACCGTCAACGGCGCCGCCTTCGAGAACCTGACCCTGGGCAGCGCTGCCAGCGTCGCCATCAGCGACACCCCCGACACCGTCACCGCGACCCTGACCAGCAACGTCGACACCGTCGCCGAAGGCGGCCAGATCGTCTACACCGTGACCCTGTCCACCACCAGCGGCCTGCCGGTCACCGGCCACAGCGGCCTGACCTTCACCCTGGCCAACGGTGAAACCCTGAGCATCGCCGCCGGCGCCACCAGCGGCAGCAGCGCCCCGGTCACCGTGGCCGATGACGCCCTGGTCGGCGGTCAGCCGGCCGTCGTCAACAGCATCGCCAGCGTCACCGGCGGCAACGTCTTCGAGAGCCTGGTCAACGCCGGCAACACGTCCGTGACCGTCACCGACGAGCCGGGCACGCCGGGCAACCCGGGCAGCCCGAATGAAGGTGATCCGATCACCCTCAGCATCGCCGGCAAGGAAAACAGCTACAGCGAAGCCCAGCAGCCGGTCTTCGTGATCAGCATCAGCCAGGCCCAGGCCAGCGATGTGCTGGTCACCCTGAGCAATGGCGACACCGTCACCATCCTCGCCAATCAGACGTCGGCCGAGTACAGCGCCGCCGCGCAGGGCGATGATGTGCTGGTCGATGCCGGCACCCTGACCCTCGGCGTAGCCAACGCCACCGTCAACGGCGCCGCCTTCGAGAACCTGACCCTGGGCAGCGCTGCCAGCGTCGCCATCAGCGACACCTCCGACACCGTCACCGCGACCCTGACCAGCAACGTCGACACCGTCGCCGAAGGCGGCCAGATCGTCTACACCGTGACCCTGTCCACCACCAGCGGCCTGCCGGTCACCGGCCACAGCGGCCTGACCTTCACCCTGGCCAACGGTGAAACCGTGAGCATCGCCGCCGGCGCCACCAGCGGCAGCAGCGCCCCGGTCACCGTGGCCGATGACGCCCTGGTCGGCGGTCAGCCGGCCGTCGTCAACAGCATCGCCAGCGTCACCGGCGGCAACGTCTTCGAGAGCCTGGTCAACGCCGGCAACACGTCCGTGACCGTCACCGACGAGCCGGGCACGCCGGGCAACCCGGGCAGCCCGAATGAAGGTGATCCGATCACCCTCAGCATCGCCGGCAAGGAAAACAGCTACAGCGAAGCCCAGCAGCCGGTCTTCGTGATCAGCATCAGCCAGGCCCAGGCCAGCGATGTGCTGGTCACCCTGAGCAATGGCGACACCGTCACCATCCTCGCCAATCAGACGTCGGCCGAGTACAGCGCCGCCGCGCAGGGCGATGATGTGCTGGTCGATGCCGGCACCCTGACCCTCGGCGTAGCCAACGCCACCGTCAACGGCGCCGCCTTCGAGAACCTGACCCTGGGCAGCGCTGCCAGCGTCGCCATCAGCGACACCCCCGACACCGTCACCGCGACCCTGACCAGCAACGTCGACACCGTCGCCGAAGGCGGCCAGATCGTCTACACCGTGACCCTGTCCACCACCAGCGGCCTGCCGGTCACCGGCCACAGCGGCCTGACCTTCACCCTGGCCAACGGTGAAACCGTGAGCATCGCCGCCGGCGCCACCAGCGGCAGCAGCGCCCCGGTCACCGTGGCCGATGACGCCCTGGTCGGCGGTCAGCCGGCCGTCGTCAACAGCATCGCCAGCGTCACCGGCGGCAACGTCTTCGAGAGCCTGGTCAACGCCGGCAACACGTCCGTGACCGTCACCGACGAGCCGGGCACGCCGGGCAACCCGGGCAGCCCGAATGAAGGTGATCCGATCACCCTCAGCATCGCCGGCAAGGAAAACAGCTACAGCGAAGCCCAGCAGCCGGTCTTCGTGATCAGCATCAGCCAGGCCCAGGCCAGCGATGTGCTGGTCACCCTGAGCAATGGCGACACCGTCACCATCCTCGCCAATCAGACGTCGGCCGAGTACAGCGCCGCCGCGCAGGGCGATGATGTGCTGGTCGATGCCGGCACCCTGACCCTCGGCGTAGCCAACGCCACCGTCAACGGCGCCGCCTTCGAGAACCTGACCCTGGGCAGCGCTGCCAGCGTCGCCATCAGCGACACCTCCGACACCGTCACCGCGACCCTGACCAGCAACGTCGACACCGTCGCCGAAGGCGGCCAGATCGTCTACACCGTGACCCTGTCCACCACCAGCGGCCTGCCGGTCACCGGCCACAGCGGCCTGACCTTCACCCTGGCCAACGGTGAAACCCTGAGCATCGCCGCCGGCGCCACCAGTGGCAGCAGCGCCCCGGTCACCGTGGCCGATGACGCCCTGGTCGGCGGTCAGCCGGCCGTCGTCAACAGCATCGCCAGCGTCACCGGCGGCAACGTCTTCGAGAGCCTGGTCAACGCCGGCAACACGTCCGTGACCGTCACCGACGAGCCGGGCACGCCGGGCAACCCGGGCAGCCCGAATGAAGGTGATCCGATCACCCTCAGCATCGCCGGCAAGGAAAACAGCTACAGCGAAGCCCAGCAGCCGGTCTTCGTGGTCAGCATCAGCCAGGCCCAGGCCAGCGACGTGCTGGTCACCCTGAGCAATGGCGACACCGTCACCATCCTCGCCAATCAGACGTCGGCCGAGTACAGCGCCGCCGCGCAGGGCGATGATGTGCTGGTCGATGCCGGCACCCTGACCCTCGGCGTAGCCAACGCCACCGTCAACGGCGCCGCCTTCGAGAACCTGACCCTGGGCAGCGCTGCCAGCGTCGCCATCAGCGACACCTCCGACACCGTCACCGCGACCCTGACCAGCAACGTCGACACCGTCGCCGAAGGCGGCCAGATCGTCTACACCGTGACCCTGTCCACCACCAGCGGCCTGCCGGTCACCGGCCACAGCGGCCTGACCTTCACCCTGGCCAACGGTGAAACCGTGAGCATCGCCGCCGGCGCCACCAGCGGCAGCAGCGCCCCGGTCACCGTGGCCGATGACGCCCTGGTCGGCGGCCAGCCGGCCGTCGTCAACAGCATCGCCAGCGTCACCGGCGGCAACGTCTTCGAGAACCTGGTCAACGCCGGCAACACGTCCGTGACCGTCACCGACGAGCCGGGCACGCCGGGCAACCCGGGCACCCCCGGCAGCCCGAATGAAGGTGATCCGATCACCCTCAGCATCGCCGGCAAGGAAAACAGCTACAGCGAAGCCCAGCAGCCGGTCTTCGTGATCAGCATCAGCCAGGCCCAGGCCAGCGACGTGCTGGTCACCCTGAGCAATGGCGACACCGTCACCATCCTCGCCAATCAGACGTCGGCCGAGTACAGCGCCGCCGCGCAGGGCGATGATGTGCTGGTCGATGCCGGCACCCTGACCCTCGGCGTCACCAACGCCACCGTCAACGGCGCCGCCTTCGAGAACCTGACCCTGGGCAGCGCTGCCAGCGTCGCCATCAGCGACACCCCCGACACCGTCACCGCGACCCTGACCAGCAACGTCGACACCGTCGCCGAAGGCGGCCAGATCGTCTACACCGTGACCCTGTCCACCACCAGCGGCCTGCCGGTCACCGGCCACAGCGGCCTGACCTTCACCCTGGCCAACGGTGAAACCCTGAGCATCGCCGCCGGCGCCACCAGCGGCAGCAGCGCCCCGGTCACCGTGGCCGATGACGCCCTGGTCGGCGGCCAGCCGGCCGTCGTCAACAGCATCGCCAGCGTCACCGGCGGCAACGTCTTCGAGAACCTGGTCAACGCCGGCAACACGTCCGTGACCGTCACCGACGAGCCGGGCACGCCGGGCAACCCGGGCACCCCCGGCAGCCCGAATGAAGGTGATCCGATCACCCTCAGCATCGCCGGCAAGGAAAGCAGCTACAGCGAAGCCCAGCAGCCGGTCTTCGTGATCAGCATCAGCCAGGCCCAGGCCAGCGACGTGCTGGTCACCCTGAGCAATGGCGACACCGTCACCATCCTCGCCAATCAGACGTCGGCCGAGTACAGCGCCGCCGCGCAGGGCGATGATGTGCTGGTCGATGCCGGCACCCTGACCCTCGGCGTCACCAACGCCACCGTCAACGGCGCCGCCTTCGAGAACCTGACCCTGGGCAGCGCTGCCAGCGTCGCCATCAGCGACACATCCGACACCGTCACCGCGACCCTGACCAGCAACGTCGACACCGTCGCCGAAGGCGGCCAGATCGTCTACACCGTGACCCTGTCCACCACCAGCGGCCTGCCGGTCACCGGCCACAGCGGCCTGACCTTCACCCTGGCCAACGGTGAAACCCTGAGCATCGCCGCCGGCGCCACCAGCGGCAGCAGCGCCCCGGTCACCGTGGCCGATGACGCCCTGGTCGGCGGCCAGCCGGCCGTCGTCAACAGCATCGCCAGCGTCACCGGCGGCAACGTCTTCGAGAACCTGGTCAACGCCGGCAACACGTCCGTGACCGTCACCGACGAGCCGGGCACGCCGGGCAACCCGGGCACCCCCGGCAGCCCGAATGAAGGTGATCCGATCACCCTCAGCATCGCCGGCAAGGAAAGCAGCTACAGCGAAGCCCAGCAGCCGGTCTTCGTGATCAGCATCAGCCAGGCCCAGGCCAGCGACGTGCTGGTCACCCTGAGCAATGGCGACACCGTCACCATCCTCGCCAATCAGACGTCGGCCGAGTACAGCGCCGCCGCGCAGGGCGATGATGTGCTGGTCGATGCCGGCACCCTGACCCTCGGCGTCACCAACGCCACCGTCAACGGCGCCGCCTTCGAGAACCTGACCCTGGGCAGCGCTGCCAGCGTCGCCATCAGCGACACATCCGACACCGTCACCGCGACCCTGACCAGCAACGTCGACACCGTCGCCGAAGGCGGCCAGATCGTCTACACCGTGACCCTGTCCACCACCAGCGGCCTGCCGGTCACCGGCCACAGCGGCCTGACCTTCACCCTGGCCAACGGTGAAACCGTGAGCATCGCCGCCGGCGCCACCAGCGGCAGCAGCGCCCCGGTCACCGTGGCCGATGACGCCCTGGTCGGCGGCCAGCCGGCCGTCGTCAACAGCATCGCCAGCGTCACCGGCGGCAACGTCTTCGAGAACCTGGTCAACGCCGGCAACACGTCCGTGACCGTCACCGACGAGCCGGGCACGCCGGGCAACCCGGGCACCCCCGGCAGCCCGAATGAAGGTGATCCGATCACCCTCAGCATCGCCGGCAAGGAAAGCAGCTACAGCGAAGCCCAGCAGCCGGTCTTCGTGATCAGCATCAGCCAGGCCCAGGCCAGCGACGTGCTGGTCACCCTGAGCAATGGCGACACCGTCACCATCCTCGCCAATCAGACGTCGGCCGAGTACAGCGCCGCCGCGCAAGGCGATGATGTGCTGGTCGATGCCGGCACCCTGACCCTCGGCGTAGCCAACGCCACCGTCAACGGCGCCGCCTTCGAGAACCTGACCCTGGGCAGCGCTGCCAGCGTCGCCATCAGCGACACCCCCGACACCGTCACCGCGACCCTGACCAGCAACGTCGACACCGTCGCCGAAGGCGGCCAGATCGTCTACACCGTGACCCTGTCCACCACCAGCGGCCTGCCGGTCACCGGCCACAGCGGCCTGACCTTCACCCTGGCCAACGGTGAAACCGTGAGCATCGCCGCCGGCGCCACCAGCGGCAGCAGCGCCCCGGTCACCGTGGCCGATGACGCCCTGGTCGGCGGCCAGCCGGCCGTCGTCAACAGCATCGCCAGCGTCACCGGCGGCAACGTCTTCGAGAACCTGGTCAACGCCGGCAACACGTCCGTGACCGTCACCGACGAGCCGGGCACGCCGGGCAACCCGGGCACCCCCGGCAGCCCGAATGAAGGTGATCCGATCACCCTCAGCATCGCCGGCAAGGAAAACAGCTACAGCGAAGCCCAGCAGCCGGTCTTCGTGATCAGCATCAGCCAGGCCCAGGCCAGCGACGTGCTGGTCACCCTGAGCAATGGCGACACCGTCACCATCCTCGCCAATCAGACGTCGGCCGAGTACAGCGCCGCCGCGCAGGGCGATGATGTGCTGGTCGATGCCGGCACCCTGACCCTCGGCGTCACCAACGCCACCGTCAACGGCGCCGCCTTCGAGAACCTGACCCTGGGCAGCGCTGCCAGCGTCGCCATCAGCGACACCCCCGACACCGTCACCGCGACCCTGACCAGCAACGTCGACACCGTCGCCGAAGGCGGCCAGATCGTCTACACCGTGACCCTGTCCACCACCAGCGGCCTGCCGGTCACCGGCCACAGCGGCCTGACCTTCACCCTGGCCAACGGTGAAACCCTGAGCATCGCCGCCGGCGCCACCAGCGGCAGCAGCGCCCCGGTCACCGTGGCCGATGACGCCCTGGTCGGCGGCCAGCCGGCCGTCGTCAACAGCATCGCCAGCGTCACCGGCGGCAACGTCTTCGAGAACCTGGTCAACGCCGGCAACACGTCCGTGACCGTCACCGACGAGCCGGGCACGCCGGGCAACCCGGGCACCCCCGGCAGCCCGAATGAAGGTGATCCGATCACCCTCAGCATCGCCGGCAAGGAAAACAGCTACAGCGAAGCCCAGCAGCCGGTCTTCGTGATCAGCATCAGCCAGGCCCAGGCCAGCGACGTGCTGGTCACCCTGAGCAATGGCGACACCGTCACCATCCTCGCCAATCAGACGTCGGCCGAGTACAGCGCCGCCGCGCAGGGCGATGATGTGCTGGTCGATGCCGGCACCCTGACCCTCGGCGTCACCAACGCCACCGTCAACGGCGCCGCCTTCGAGAACCTGACCCTGGGCAGCGCTGCCAGCGTCGCCATCAGCGACACATCCGACACCGTCACCGCGACCCTGACCAGCAACGTCGACACCGTCGCCGAAGGCGGCCAGATCGTCTACACCGTGACCCTGTCCACCACCAGCGGCCTGCCGGTCACCGGCCACAGCGGCCTGACCTTCACCCTGGCCAACGGTGAAACCGTGAGCATCGCCGCCGGCGCCACCAGCGGCAGCAGCGCCCCGGTCACCGTGGCCGATGACGCCCTGGTCGGCGGCCAGCCGGCCGTCGTCAACAGCATCGCCAGCGTCACCGGCGGCAACGTCTTCGAGAACCTGGTCAACGCCGGCAACACGTCCGTGACCGTCACCGACGAGCCGGGCACGCCGGGCAACCCGGGCACCCCCGGCAGCCCGAATGAAGGTGATCCGATCACCCTCAGCATCGCCGGCAAGGAAAACAGCTACAGCGAAGCCCAGCAGCCGGTCTTCGTGATCAGCATCAGCCAGGCCCAGGCCAGCGACGTGCTGGTCACCCTGAGCAATGGCGACACCGTCACCATCCTCGCCAATCAGACGTCGGCCGAGTACAGCGCCGCCGCGCAGGGCGATGATGTGCTGGTCGATGCCGGCACCCTGACCCTCGGCGTAGCCAACGCCACCGTCAACGGCGCCGCCTTCGAGAACCTGACCCTGGGCAGCGCTGCCAGCGTCGCCATCAGCGACACCTCCGACACCGTCACCGCGACCCTGACCAGCAACGTCGACACCGTCGCCGAAGGCGGCCAGATCGTCTACACCGTGACCCTGTCCACCACCAGCGGCCTGCCGGTCACCGGCCACAGCGGCCTGACCTTCACCCTGGCCAACGGTGAAACCGTGAGCATCGCCGCCGGCGCCACCAGCGGCAGCAGCGCCCCGGTCACCGTGGCCGATGACGCCCTGGTCGGCGGCCAGCCGGCCGTCGTCAACAGCATCGCCAGCGTCACCGGCGGCAACGTCTTCGAGAACCTGGTCAACGCCGGCAACACGTCCGTGACCGTCACCGACGAGCCGGGCACGCCGGGCAACCCGGGCACCCCCGGCAGCCCGAATGAAGGTGATCCGATCACCCTCAGCATCGCCGGCAAGGAAAACAGCTACAGCGAAGCCCAGCAGCCGGTCTTCGTGATCAGCATCAGCCAGGCCCAGGCCAGCGACGTGCTGGTCACCCTGAGCAATGGCGACACCGTCACCATCCTCGCCAATCAGACGTCGGCCGAGTACAGCGCCGCCGCGCAGGGCGATGATGTGCTGGTCGATGCCGGCACCCTGACCCTCGGCGTCACCAACGCCACCGTCAACGGCGCCGCCTTCGAGAACCTGACCCTGGGCAGCGCTGCCAGCGTCGCCATCAGCGACACCTCCGACACCGTCACCGCGACCCTGACCAGCAACGTCGACACCGTCGCCGAAGGCGGCCAGATCGTCTACACCGTGACCCTGTCCACCACCAGCGGCCTGCCGGTCACCGGCCACAGCGGCCTGACCTTCACCCTGGCCAACGGTGAAACCGTGAGCATCGCCGCCGGCGCCACCAGCGGCAGCAGCGCCCCGGTCACCGTGGCCGATGACGCCCTGGTCGGCGGCCAGCCGGCCGTCGTCAACAGCATCGCCAGCGTCACCGGCGGCAACGTCTTCGAGAACCTGGTCAACGCCGGCAACACGTCCGTGACCGTCACCGACGAGCCGGGCACGCCGGGCAACCCGGGCACCCCCGGCAGCCCGAATGAAGGTGATCCGATCACCCTCAGCATCGCCGGCAAGGAAAACAGCTACAGCGAAGCCCAGCAGCCGGTCTTCGTGATCAGCATCAGCCAGGCCCAGGCCAGCGACGTGCTGGTCACCCTGAGCAATGGCGACACCGTCACCATCCTCGCCAATCAGACGTCGGCCGAGTACAGCGCCGCCGCGCAGGGCGATGATGTGCTGGTCGATGCCGGCACCCTGACCCTCGGCGTCACCAACGCCACCGTCAACGGCGCCGCCTTCGAGAACCTGACCCTGGGCAGCGCTGCCAGCGTCGCCATCAGCGACACCCCCGACACCGTCACCGCGACCCTGACCAGCAACGTCGACACCGTCGCCGAAGGCGGCCAGATCGTCTACACCGTGACCCTGTCCACCACCAGCGGCCTGCCGGTCACCGGCCACAGCGGCCTGACCTTCACCCTGGCCAACGGTGAAACCGTGAGCATCGCCGCCGGCGCCACCAGCGGCAGCAGCGCCCCGGTCACCGTGGCCGATGACGCCCTGGTCGGCGGCCAGCCGGCCGTCGTCAACAGCATCGCCAGCGTCACCGGCGGCAACGTCTTCGAGAACCTGGTCAACGCCGGCAACACGTCCGTGACCGTCACCGACGAGCCGGGCACGCCGGGCAACCCGGGCACCCCCGGCAGCCCGAATGAAGGTGATCCGATCACCCTCAGCATCGCCGGCAAGGAAAACAGCTACAGCGAAGCCCAGCAGCCGGTCTTCGTGATCAGCATCAGCCAGGCCCAGGCCAGCGACGTGCTGGTCACCCTGAGCAATGGCGACACCGTCACCATCCTCGCCAATCAGACGTCGGCCGAGTACAGCGCCGCCGCGCAGGGCGATGATGTGCTGGTCGATGCCGGCACCCTGACCCTCGGCGTCACCAACGCCACCGTCAACGGCGCCGCCTTCGAGAACCTGACCCTGGGCAGCGCTGCCAGCGTCGCCATCAGCGACACCTCCGACACCGTCACCGCGACCCTGACCAGCAACGTCGACACCGTCGCCGAAGGCGGCCAGATCGTCTACACCGTGACCCTGTCCACCACCAGCGGCCTGCCGGTCACCGGCCACAGCGGCCTGACCTTCACCCTGGCCAACGGTGAAACCGTGAGCATCGCCGCCGGCGCCACCAGCGGCAGCAGCGCCCCGGTCACCGTGGCCGATGACGCCCTGGTCGGCGGTCAGCCGGCCGTCGTCAACAGCATCGCCAGCGTCACCGGCGGCAACGTCTTCGAGAACCTGGTCAACGCCGGCAACACGTCCGTGACCGTCACCGACGAGCCGAATCCCGGCATCGAAGACACCGTCTATGCCCACATCAGCGTTAATGCTGCCAGCGTCGCCGAAGGTGGCAGCCTGATCTACACCGTCAGCCTCAAAGATGCCGCCGGTAACCTGGTGAGCGTACCGCTCGACAAGGAGGTTGTCGTTGCTCTCACCTGGAGCGGCGCCGCCAGCGGCGGTGCCGACACCAGCGCTCTGCCGGCCAGCGTCACCGTCGCGGGTGGTAATAGTGAGAAAACTTTCACCGTCACCGCGACGGACGATACGTTGGTCGAAAGTACCGAGGCCCTGGTAGCCAGCATTAACATGGTCAGTGCAGTCGGTGTGTTCGAGGCAACGGCGATCAGCCAGACAGAGGGTACGGCGACCAGCGCTATCACCGACAACGACATCGACGATGATAACGAGTCCCGGAGCACGCTCGAAGACACGCCACTTAACGGCAACGTGCTTGACAACGCCACCACAGCTGTCGGCACTGCCACGGTAACCGGGTTCTCGGTGACGGGGGACTCGGCCTCATACAGCGCCGGTCAAACTGCGACGATCAACGGCGTGGGCACGCTCACGATCGCCGCGAACGGTACTTACAGCTTTGTGCCGGCCCATGACTACAGCGGCCCGGTACCTAGCGTCACCTATACCGTGACCAACGGTGTGAGTTCCGACACGTCCACTCTCGGCATCACCGTTACCCCCGTTGCCGATGCACCTATCGTCACCATCGATGTCGGTGCCGCCAGCGCCAGCACCACCACCATCACCAGCGCGAACGCGGCAGCCAGCGGCCAAGGCTACACCGTTCAGGCGTTCAATCCCGATGGCACTGCGGGGGTGATTTCCAGCAATAGCAGCCCTGTTGGTTTCGGCGTCGTCGGTGCGGCATCCGGCGCCAACAGTGAGCTTGGCTACTCCGGCGGCCAATCGGAGCGACTCACTGTGACGTTCGATGCGCCGGTAGCGAGCGCGACTGTTCGCTTCGCCTGGCTGCATACCGGCGAAAGAGCGACCTATAACCTCTTCGACAGCGCCGGCAATCTGATCGGTAGCAATACGATCGCCGGGATAACCGACTCCGTCGATCCAGCCATCACCCTGACCAGTAGCACCGGTGCCGCGATCAGCCGTATCGAGTTCACCGCACCGCGCGCAGGGGATGACTATCTGATCAACTCGATCGAGTTTGCCTCCAGCACTAGCTATCCACTCACAATCACGGCCACACCGAGCGACATCGACTACTCCGAATCCATTGCCAGCATCACGGTCGCGGTTCCCGCCGGCGCCACCCTGTCCGCCGGATCGGCCAATGGCGACGGCACCTGGACGCTGCCCCTTACCAGTTCGGGCAGCTATTCCATAACAATTGATCCGACCACCCAAGGCGTGAGCATCGGCGGCCTGACCATGACGCTCCCAGGCAATCCGGTTGGCAGCCTGAGCGTGACAGTGACGGCTACGGCGCAGGATGGCACTGATACGGAATCGAATTCCGCCACCATCACCATTGGTGACACCACTGCTCCCGAAACCGCTGATGTAGCCGTTGTCGCCAATGAGGACTCCGGCCCCATCACCATCACCCTGAGCGCGACCGATACCGCCAGCAGCATTGCCAACTTCACCATCACCAGCCTGCCGGTGAACGGCACGCTGATGTACAACGGCCAGGCGGTCCAGGTTGGCCAGGCCATTCCCGCAATTGGTGATCAGGCCAACCTGAGCTTCACACCAAACGCCGACTGGAATGGCAGCACCAACTTCCAGTACCGCGCCAGCGATGTCGCCGGCAACCCGGACCAAACCCCAGCCACCGTGTCCATCCTGATCAACCCGGTCAACGACGCGCCGATCAATCAACTGCCGGCGAACTACATCACCGATGAAGACACCGCGATCAAGCTGAGCGGGCTGTCGGTGAGCGATGTGGATGTGGCCTCCGGTCTTGTCTCGGTTACCCTGGCGGTTGCCCGTGGGTCCCTGAGCGCCGCAGCAGCCAGCGGTGTCGCGGTTAGCGGTTCGGGTACGGGCACTATTGTTCTGACTGGCACACTTGTCGATATCAATGCCTATCTAGCAGCTCCGGCGACCCAACCGAGCTATGTTCCGCTCAAGGATGACAGCGGCAGTGTTTCCCTGAGCATGACCAGCAACGATGGCGGCAATACCGGTGCCGGCGGCGCTTTGACTGATGTCGACACCAGCCTGATCACCATCAATCCAGTGGCCGACGCCATACCTGCCAATGATGTTTCCATTGTCATCGGCACCCCGGTCGTCAATGAAATCAGCTTCATCGGCGATAGCGGCCTGACCGGCAAGAGCGAATTCACCTTCGGCAACGGCGTGACCATTTCCACCGGCAGCAGTTCCACCTTCAACTGGTCGGGCGGCAACAACCTGGGTGTCAACAGCCCGGGCGACAACGGCACACAGTCCCAGCGCATCGACGGTAACGAAGCAATCAACTTCAGTTTTCCGACCGGCATGCAATACATGGCACTGCGACTGAAGAACTCTGCCGATGACGTGGTCAAGATCAGCAGCAAGCTGGAAACCGCCGACCTGGTGGGTCAAAGCACGCTGACTGGCTCGATCGGCACCTCGTCGACGTCCGTCGTTTCCTCCTCCAATCTCAAGGTGGAACTGCAACTGGAAGTGAACAATGCCGGTGTCACCAGCACCGTGACTCGCGTTGCCACTGTCAACTCCGGCGGTAGTTGGTCCGTAAGCCTCACTGGCATCACCGGCACCATCACCAAAGCCACGCTCAATGCCACGCTCGACGGCGGCCTGTTCAATCAGGGTGGCAATACATCCGCCAACGTGACCTATTCGATCGGCGCCGACATGAGCAGCCTGGCTATCGGCCTGGGCGCTGCCAATGCCTTCGGCGCCAATGCCAAGAACAACGGCTTCCAGATCGAGTACATTGCCATCGACCCCAACCCGACAGGCCTGACCAGCTACAGCTACCCGGTGGACGTGTATGCCGTGGTGCAGGACACAGTGGGAACGCCGGAGACCATCACCAGCCTGGCACTCAGCGACCTGCCGGCAGGCTCATCGATCAACGTGGTGCTGGCCGACGGCAGCTACCAGGAAATCAACGCCAACGCCCAGGGCGTGTTTGACCTGAGCCCCTATACGTCTCTGCTGAACACCCCCACAACGACCTCGGGGACCGACAAGATCTACCTGGTCACCAGTTCGGCACTGCCTACTGGCTTCGCTCCGACGCTGTCTCTCGAGGTCAGTGACGGTACCAGCACCGCCAAGACCATCATCGGCGGCTCGGCCGATTCGACCTTTGTCGGCGGCACCGGCAATGACTACATCAGCGGCGGTGCTGGCAACGACACGCTCAATGGCGGACTGGGTAACGACACCCTAGACGGCGGTACCGGCAACGACATCCTTATCGGCGGCGCGGGCGACGATATCCTCATCGGCGGCACCGGAGCGGATAGCTTCGTCTGGCAAGCAGGCCATACAGGCACCGACCGGATCACCGACTTCAATATCGGCCAAGGCGATCGTATCGACCTACGCGATCTGTTGGTCGGCGAAACCGACGCCACCATCGACAATTACTTGCAGGTAGTGACCAACGCCGGTACCTCGACCCTGCTGATCAGCACCACAGGCCAGCTGAACGCCGGTGGCGGTGCGGCGGTCAATGCCAATACCAGCATCGAGCTGACGGGCGTGGATCTGTCCGGTAGCAGCATCAACTCGCTGATTGCCGGTGCCGACCCGACCATCAAGATCGACCATAGTTGACACGCATGTCCCCCGCCGCCATCGCTACGGGTGGCGGGGGATCATGTTTGGCAAGTGCCTAGCCGAGTAAGGAGTGGTCGATGTTGTATGTAAAGCGGGATGCCTGGGGCAACCTGGAGCAGGTCGAAGCGGCACCGTTCGAGGGCATGGACGGAGAGATTGCCGCCGACAGCCAGGAGGCTCAGGCCTGGTACGCCAACCAGGCCGTGGAAAGCAGTCTGCTCAAGTTGCAGCAGAGCGATCTGGACATGATCCGGGTACTGGAAGACCTGATCACCGTGCTGATCCGCAAGGGCGTGGTGCGCATCACCGACCTGCCGGAGGCCGCGCAGAGCAAGCTGGTGGGCCGCAGCAAGGCCCGTGACGCCCTGGGCGGGCTACAGCGCCTGATCAACGACGACGAGTCCGGGCTGATCTGATCAGCCCTCCCCCCTTTTATCGCCAGGGCGCCGGCTCGCCGAACAGGCGGCCCTGTACCGCACTGATGCCCATCTCGCGTAGCACCTGCCATTCCCCCTCGGTTTCCACGCGCTCGGCGATCAAGGGCAGGTCGATGCTGTTGGCCGCCCGTTGCATGGCTTCGATGAACAGGCGCTTGTCGTTCTCCTGGTCGATGGCGCGGATATAGCTGCCATCCACCTTGAGGTAGCCGAGCCCCAGCTTGGCCAGGTTGCCGATCATGCTGAAGCGGCCGCCGAAATGCTGCAGTCCCAGGCCGAAACCCATGCCATGCAGGTGCTGGGTGAGCGCCTCCAGCGCGCCCTGCTCGGGCAGCTGGTCCTCGTCCAGCTCCAGGGTCAGGCGCGGCCCCAGCTGACTATGCTGGCGCAACATCTCGTACAGGGCCGCCAGGGCTTGCGGCTCACGCACCGTGGTTCCAGACAGGCTCAGCGCCAGGTGGACGTCGTGACCCTCCATCTGTGCCAACACCCACCCCAGCATCGCCAGGTCCAGACGGGCGGTCCAGCCGAAGCGCTCCAGCCAGGGCAGGAAGCGCCCCGCGGGTATCAATCCACCCTGCTCGTCGAGCAGGCGGGCCAGCACCTTGTGATGCAAGATGCGCCCGGGCTCGGCGGCATCGACCACCGGCTGGAAGTGCAGCTGGAATCGTCCCTGCTGCAGTGCCTGATCGAGCAGGCGGTGCCAGCTCTGGCGCTCGTCGGCGGCCGGGCTGGACACGCCGTCTTCGCTGCAGGCCCAGTGCTGCAGGGTCTGGCTGGCCGCCTGGGCCAAGGCCTCGTCCAGTCGGCGATAGAGGTCGGCGGTGTCCGCCCCCGGGGCGAAGGCGGTCATGCCGATGTGGGCCATCGGCAGGCGATCGCTGACGCCGGTCTGCTGCAGGCTCGCCAGCGCCGCATCGAGGCTTTCGGCCAGCTGTTCGGCTTCGTCGCGATGCAGGCCAGGCGCCAGGATGGCGAACTCGCCGCCCCGGTTGCGCGCCAACAGGTAACGCCCCTGGCAGAACTGCAACAGTTGCTCGGCCACGCTCTTGATCAGCTGGTCGGTGCGTTGACCACCCAGCCGCTGATTGAGCCCGGCCAGGTCGTCGACCCGCAGCAACACGAGAAAACCGCTGCAGGCCTGCTCCTCGACATTCAGGCGCGCATGCAGCTGCAGATCGAAGTAGCGCCTGTTGGCCAGGCCCGTGAGGCTGTCCTGATAGGCCTCGGCGCGCAGCTGCTCGCTGCGCGCGGCCTGCTCGGCGAACAACGCCTTGAGCTTCTCCACCATCTGGTTCATGGCCTTGACCACGCGGCGAAACTCCGGGGTCCTGGGCAAGTCCGGCAGACTGAGAAACTCGCGCCGGGCGATGGCGTTGGACTGCTCCACCAGATAATCCAGCGGGCGCAGCTGGCGCTTGAGCAGCAGGACGCCCAGGGCGATGCACAGCAGGCCGCTGAGGGCCAGCCACAGCAGGATACCCAGGGCGCTTTGCCACAGCTTGCCGATGGCGAACAGCGGGTGGCTGACCACTTCGACCCGCGCCGCCTGACGCCAGCCGTCGCTGACGATGGCATCGCCGCTGGCCGGCGCCAGGTCGACCAGGTCGGCGAACCACTGCGGCGCCTCGGCGCTGACCGGCACACCGCTGCGCTCGACCAGCACTTCGCCGCTGGCGGAGTCGATCACCCGGATGCTCTTGAAATAGCCACTGTCGAAGATCGAGCTGACCATCAGCTCGACCATGGCCGCATCCTCGATATGCGGGCTCAGCGACAGCCCCAGGGCCGTCGCCGCATCCTGGGCATGGGCGCGCAACTGGTTGACCTGCTGCTCGCGGGAACTCTCCACGCTGACCAGAAAACTGCCGGTGAAGCTCACCAGCATCAGCACACAGATGGCGATGAACAGCTGCTTGAACAGTGACATGAACGACTCCTTCCGGCCCGCTTCAGGGAAATCCCTCGGCCCTCATCTTTTTCAACAGATCCTGCCAACGCGACAAGCGCTTGCTGTCTCCGACTTTCTTGCCGCCACCGCTGCCCGGCAGCCACAGCCCTTCGCCATTGAAGGCATAGACCGGCACCAGGTCGGTGCGGCGGTTGGCCGGTTCGATGGCGTCGATCAGGTTGTCCAGTACCAGGGGCGTGGCCGTAGGGTGCGGGTAATAGGTGAGCACCATGTGTGCCTGGTTCAGGCGCACGGCCTTGACGTAGGTGATGCGCAATTTATCGCTCGGCACGCCGAGCTGGCGCAGGCTGAAATACTTGGCGATGGCGAAGTCCTCGCAGTCTCCGGCGCCCAGGTGCAGTGCCTCGACCGGCGTCGCCCAATAGTCGCGGACCCGCCACAGCTCGATATCGTCGCGAAAGCGCAGCCGCAGATTGAAGAAGCGGTTCACCGCCTCGAGCTGTTCGGCCTCGCTCGCGCCGACCTGCTCCTGCAATAGCCGTTGCCAGCTGGTGAGCCGCTCGCGACCGTCCCGCGAAGTGCCGTACAACTGCTCGGCCAATCGGCCGATGCGGGCGAAGTCCCAGTCCGCCGACAACGCGCAGGTGGCGAGCAGCATGACCAACGGCCAGACGATCATCCACGTCCGACGCCAGGCAGGCTGCGCCACGCTCCGTCCTATCTGCAAACCGAGGATTCCCTATATTCGCCCGACAGCCATGGTGCGGGGCATGGCCCAAAAAAACAATCGTCCCATGGCACTCTCCCGAGCAACCCGGCAGCAGTGGCCAGCGGACAGTCCCGGAATGTACACAGGGGATCGAGTCACACGGTCTGAACCCTGTACATGCGAGGCTCACTCGGCAGCATGGCGAAGCCTCCGGGCGGGCGCCGAGAACTAGGCTGTCGCGCTAGGCCCGCCCGCCGCAGCACCGCGACGCACGGGCCCTCCACGCACTAATACTGCCGACGCTGCCGGCCGCGATAACCGTCGCCACCTGCGCCGCGGTGCCTGTGCCGCAGTTTCGGCGTGCGCTCGTCCGGCTTGAAGTGCTGCCCCCGCCATCCCGGCCGGGGCTCTGCCGAGCGGTAATCGCGCCGCCCTTCCAGACGATGCACGGAGCGGCGATCGACACCATAGTGGCGCGCGTCGGGTGCCGGCAGATAGCGGCGCTGGTCATGCCGGCGAGGCGTGAAATGGCGCCCGTCATGCCGACGCAGGTCATGCCCGTGATAACGCGGCACCACATAGACCGGATAGCGCTGCACCTGGTGGTAGTTGCTCGAGTAATGGCGCTCGTAACCCCGGTAGCCATGGTCGTAGCCCCCGCCGTACACCGCACAACCGGTCAACGACAGCCCGAACAACGCAACGAGTAGGGATTTGTAGTGCATGGCGGCCTCCTTCGAGCGCAGGGCATTCACCGACCGACACCGGTTTCTGGGCGCGCTCACACAGCATCTGACCTTCCAGGGCGCATCCGGTGCGAAACGAATGGCGCCCCGATGGGTGACAAGGTGTTGCAGAGGGCTCGCGATGACCGCTCGGCGAGATCGAGTCGGTGACGCCAGGCCTGCGGCAGGCTAGCATGGCGGCCTCGCCCACCCCACAGAACCCCGCATGTCCCCCGCCACCGCCCAATCCAGCCAACGCGCGCTGATCCTGCTTCTGCTGCTCCTGCTCGGCGGCGGCTTTCTGGCCACCTCACTGGCCAGCTACCACACCGCCCTCGAGTCGATCCGCGACAACATCGTCAACACCGAGCTGCCGCTGACCTCCGACAACGTCTACTCGGAGATCCAGAAGGACCTGGTCCGCCCGGTGCTGATCGCCTCGATGATGGCCCGCGATACCTTCGTGCGCGACTGGGTGATCGCCGGCGAGCAGGACGTCGGGCAGATGACCCGCTACCTGGCCGAGGTGCAGCAACAGTACGGCGCCATCACCAGCTTCTTCGTCTCGGAACAGTCGCGCACCTACTACCAGGCCAAGGGCGTGCTCAAACAGGTGGACCGGGAGCAGCCACGCGACGCCTGGTACTACCGGGTGCGCGGCCTGGACACGCCCTACGAGATCAACGTCGATGTCGACCTGGCCAATCAGGACCGCCTGACGGTCTTCATCAACTACCGGGTGCTCGACTACCGGCAACGCTTCATCGGCGCCACCGGCGTGGGCCTGACCGTGGATGCGGTGGTCCAGCTGATCGACGCCTACCAGCAGCGCTATGGCCGAAGCGTGTATTTCGTCGACACCGACGGACGCATCACCCTCACCGGCGCCAGCGGTGGCCCCCAGGGCGCCCGGGTCGGCCAGGCGCTCGCACAAATCGAAGGGCTGCAGGACTTGCCGGCCCAGCTACCGCAGAACGGCAACTTCACCTACGAGGAGCAGGGCCGCGGGCATTACCTCAACGTGCGCTTCATCCCCGAGCTGAACTGGTACCTGTTCGTCGACAAGCAGGAAGACGGCGCCGTCGCCGGCATCCGCCGCTCGCTCTACCTGAACCTGCTGGTCTGCCTGCTGGTCACCGCCCTGGTGCTGGGCGTGGTCAGCTTCGCCCTGCGCCGCCATCAGGCCCGCATCGCTGCCCTGGCCACCACCGACGCCCTCACCGAGCTGCCCAATCGCCGGGGTTTCGAGCTGCTGGCCAATCAGGCGATTCAGGAGGCACGTCGCCAGCAGAGTCCGTTGTGTGCCCTGCTGCTCGACCTCGACCACTTCAAACAACTCAACGACAACCATGGCCACCTGGCCGGCGACGAGGTGCTGCGCGGATTCGCCGCCCAGCTGCGCGGCGACCTGCGCCAGTCAGACATCATCTGTCGCTGGGGTGGCGAGGAGTTCATCCTGCTGTTCAAGGACACCCACCCCGCTCAGGCGCGCCAGCTGGCGGAAAAGATTCGCCTGCACACCGAGCAGAACCGCTTCCAGCATGCCGGCGCCCAGCTGCGGATCACCACCAGCCTCGGCCTCGCCGAGCTTCATCAGGACGACGCCCTCGACCAGCTGATCGGCCGTGCCGACCGCGCCCTGTATCGGGCCAAGCAGTCCGGGCGCAACCGCCTTTGCGAAGAGAGCACATGAGCCACGCCGCCACCCGCTGCCCGCTCTGCGGCCGGCATAATCGGTGCGCCCAGGCCGGCTCGCCGACGCCGGTGCAGCAGTGCTGGTGTTTCGCGGCCCCCGTCGCCCGGGAAGCCCTCGCGCACCTGCCGGCCGCCCAGCGCAACCGGGCCTGCCTCTGCCCAGGCTGCGCCCAGGGCCTGCCACCGGCCCCGCCGGATCACACCGCGACCGGCCCCGACTGACCATGCGCCTCGATCGCTTCCTCAGCAATCTGCCGCGCTTCAACCGCCAGGATGCACGCCGCCTGCTCGCCGGCGGCAGCGTGCGCCTGGACGGCCAGATCAGCCGCGACGGCCGCAGCGAGGTGAGCGTGTTCAGCCGGGTCGAGCTGGACGGCGGCGAAGTGCTGCAAGCCGGCAAAGCCGCCTGCTACTTCATGCTGCACAAACCGCCCGGGGTGGTCAGCGCCACGGTCCACCCCGAACACCGCACCGTGCTCGACCTGCTGGACGAGCCGGACAAGCATGACCTGCACCTGGCCGGGCGCCTCGACCTGAGCACCAGCGGCCTGCTGCTGATCACCAACGATGGGCAGTGGTCGCGCCGGGTGACCCTGCCGAAGAGCAAGCAGCCCAAGGTCTACCTGGTCGATACCGCGGACCCGATCGACCCGATCTGCGTCGAGGCGTTCGCGCGTGGCCTGTACTTCCAGTACGAGGACCTCGTCACCCAGCCCGCCGTGCTGGACATCCTGGCACCCCGCCAGGCGCGTCTGACGCTCTACGAAGGCCGCTACCACCAGGTCAAGCGCATGTTCGGTCACTTCCGCAACAGGGTCGTCGGCCTGCACCGGCTCAGCATGGGCGCAGTGCGGCTCGACCCGCTGCTTGCGCCGGGCCACTACCGCGCCCTCACGGCCACCGAAGTCGCCAGCTTCGCCGCCGACTGACGCGAACGGCGCCGCGCGTCACATCGCCAGGCGGACTGGCCGACCAACGGCAAGAAAGAAATGGAATAGAGACTTGCAACTGTCACGGCGCCGCTGCTTAAATCGAACCATAAGGTCTTGAAGTGACCACGAGGTCACAAGAGCCGTCTAAGCGTTCTTTCGGTTGCCTGCGCTCTGCGCAAATTGGGTTCCTGCCTGGTTACAGACGCCTCCTCGGCCCCTCATGAAAGGGCTGGGCGGATGCTCTATTTCAACTCTAACTGATTGAAAATAAATAACTTTTAAAATACTCCAGCCTGACATTGGCTTGTCATGTCCAGGCGCTTTCCTAACTGTCCTACTTTGTCCGGCAAAACGGCCTCGCCGCTTGCCACGTCAATCTTGTGCCAGGAGGGAAGCAACATGAAGCCAGCCACCGCTGTCGTCGATGTTCTAGGGATATACAAGGTTCATACGGAGTTCTACGCCAGCCCCGCCGCCCGCAAGACCATCATTCTGGTCAACGGCTCGCTGGCCACCACAGCCGCCTTCGCCCAGACGGTCAAGTACCTGCAGGAGCAGTTCAACGTGGTGCTCTACGACCAGCCCTATGCCGGCCAGTCGAAGGTGCACAACAACCACAGTCGCCCGGTCACCAAGGAGGAAGAGGCGGGCATCCTCCTCGAGCTGATCGAACACTTCCGCGTCGACTACCTGCAGTCGTTCTCCTGGGGCGGCGTGGCGGCCATGATGGCCCTGTCGCAACGTCCTGCCCGCATAGAGAAGGCGGTGATCACCTCGTTCTCGCCGCTGCTCAACGAGCCCATGCTCGACTACCTGGAAAAGGGCCTGGTCGACCTGAAGGCCGTCGATGGCGGTAGCCTCGGCCATCTGGTCAACAACACCATCGGCAAGCACCTGCCGTCGCTGTTCAAGCGCTTCAACCACCGCCACATCAGCAGCCTGGACGAGCACGAATACCGGCAGATGTACGCGCACGTCAACCAGGTGGTGCACATGGAGAGCCACTGCCAGATGGACTGCCTGGCGGCCATCGAGATTCCGCTTCTGTTCGTCAACGGCGAACACGACGAATACACCTCGGCCGAAGACGTGCGCCTGTTCGCCGAGCACCTCCGCGACTGCCAGTTCGCCATCATCGACAATGCCGGGCACTTCCTCGACATGGAACACAAAGGCGCATGGCTGCAGAGCCGCGCCGTGCTGCTGGGCTTCCTGCAGGGCCCGGCCATGCGCGAAAAAGCCTACCGCGGACACCCGGAACTGCGGCATGCGATCGCCGTATGAGAGCTGACAGCGAGCCGCAGTAGCACCGAGACGCAGCACATCGCGCTCGGTGCGGGCTTCTTTTCGCCGACGAGTTCTGGTACAAAGTCACCCGCAAACGCGGGCGTCGTATAATGGCATTACCTGAGCTTCCCAAGCTCATGACGAGGGTTCGATTCCCTTCGCCCGCTCCAGAATTTATGCAGCCTCCAAGCCTACCAAGTATCCCCTCACAAGATTGGGGGCCGTTTCGGGGGCCGTTTCAACTCAGGGCATCCCGTCGGACACCCTGGATAGTCGGGCATATACCAGCGCTCTGAATAGCGAATGCCGTCAACTAGGCCAATCCAGCGCCCCATACGGTCGGTGATCTGTAGGCCTTGAATAACCAAGCCCTGCAGAAAGTCAGAACCACCGCGGCCAACTTTTGTTGGCAGTAGCGCTCGAGATTCTCCCGATTACGGGTCTCAGCCAGCTCGCACCGACCTGCCCTTCCTAAGTCCGGCTCGCAACAGAACCGTTTTCACGCCAAATTGCCCATGCTCCCAAACTGCTCGGACACCCTCGGATGCCATTGTCTGGAGTGACTCCCGGCTATCACCTGACGGCGTGAACCGCATCCCGCTAATCAACAAGACGTTGAACGCCTATCGGCTCGGCCGCATGGTCAAGCATCTACTGGAAATCGAAACCTACCGCATGATGGCGTCGCTCGCCTTGCCGGTCGCAAGGGCGTGGCCACGGCCCTGAAGGGGTTCGAGCGCGAATTGACCGAACTGTCCGATCAGAACGCCCACTCCAGACAACCGGATCAGGCCGCATCAAACAACGATGGGTTACCACCTACAAACAACGATGGGTTACCACCTACGGTGGCCGAAGAAAAACTTAACCCACCGTCAGGGACAGACCAACTACATAGAACACCCTTGTGGGACGATTTCGACTCACACCATCTACGCCCCAGCATGTTGCCATCCTGAAAACCCCAGGCTAGAGTGCGCCCGTCGTGGTCAATCCCACGGCCGGGCGTGACAACCTGTGAAGCAAGGGCGCGGTAGCACCTTAGGTGACTAGCAAGCACGTTTGTGCTCGGCTATCGCTTTTCTATGGTGGGCCGTGCGGGGCAGGCTTCGGCCTGGCCGGTTCCCTTGGTTCCCGGTTGTCACCCCCGTGCGGTCCACCACCAATCCGCGTGACAACGGATGGTAGTGGCTCCTTAATCGAACCAAGGAGCATAAGGAATGCGCTACCCCCTTTTTACCCAAGGGCTCCGCCTTGGGCCTCTGGCCTTGTTGTTTGCCTCCATCCAGGAGGTGCGCCATGGCTGAGTTCGAAACCTGCGTTGTGCCCTTCCCGCGGCAGCCGAGTCCGCTGCACGAATCCGAGCCTTCCCCCCTGCCCGTCGAAGCGGCCGCCGAACTGCGCGCCACCATGCTCGGCAACTTGCTGGATCAATTGGCCGAGCCGGACGGCTTTCAGCCAGATGACCTGCGTGTACGGGTGGCAGCCTACTCGGCCCTGGACCTGCTGGACGAGCTGGTCGTGCTGTACCGCCGCGCGCTGTCGGAAGCGCGAGGAGGTGTCGCATCATGAGCAAAGGTGTCGTCACCCTGCTGCCACCGCACGACGGCCATCCCGGCATGGAAATCAACTGGGCTGCGGACTGTCGGCCAGCCTTTAACCGGGGCGTGAGCTTTGCCCAAACCTGGCTCGACAACCCGCGCAGCGGCTGGCTCTGGGCGGCGATGATCGCCGAGCGCGATCACCTGCCCCGGGCCATCGAACGCCGCGCCTTCGAGGTGGGCTTTCTCAGCCGCATCCACCAGCGCCTGTGCTCACCCCACTGTGGGGTGGAGCCGCTCAGGGATGTGACCCTGAGCCTCTAGGCCAATCGCTGAGCCGGCGCTGCCGCCAGCTCAGCTGACAGAAGCAGGGGTTCTTGCCCCCTCAAAATCAAGAAAAATAGACGGTTTCCACCCTGCCGCTGTGCGGGGTGGAGCCTCCGCGATTTTTCCTGATTTTTTCACCACCGCCTTAGTCGCCCTAGTCGGCAGGGGTTCATGCGCAGCGCAAGCGCAGAACCCAGAAGACCAAGGAGCGAACGCCATGAGCGAACACATCAGGATCTACGTTGCCGACCTGGCCGCCTACAACGCCGGTCACCTGCATGGCGTCTGGATCGATGCCACCCAGGAGCTGGACGCCATCCAGGCGCAGGTCGACGCCATGCTGGCAGCCTCGCCGGTCGAGGATGCGGAGGAGTACGCCATCCACGACTTCGAGGGCTTCGACGGCTATCGCCTCGGTGAATACGCAGGCCTGGAGAGCGCTCACGAGGTTGCCTGCTTTATCGAGGAGTACCCCGAGTTCGGCGGCGCCCTGCTCGCCCATTTCAACGACCTGGAGCACGCGCGCAAGGCGGCCGAGGAAGACTACTGCGGCTGCTACAGCTCGCTGGCCGACTACGCCCAGGAGCTGACAGAGGAAACTAGCAGCATTCCCCAGCACCTGGCCCTCTACATCGACTACCGCGCCATGGCTCGCGACCTGGAGATGGGCGGCGATGTGTTCACCCTGGAGACCGGCTTCGAGCAGGTGCACGTGTTCCGGAATCGCTAGATTGAGCCCAAGGCACCGGGGCAACCCGGTGCCTTGGGTTTTTGCGCCCCTGTCCTGTCGGCCACCCGCGCGCCCCACCCAGGAGGCTGATCCACGGTGCGAGCACCTGGCGCTCAGCCTGAAGCCGTCGCCCTGTGGGGATGCTGATTCAGACCGTTACGGTCTTACGTCTTTACCCAAATCCGTAGATCCGTATCCACGGATCTACGGATTCGTGGGGATGCGGATTTACGCTTCTACGGATTTACGGAAATCCGTGAATACGTAGTTCAGGTTCTACAGAAAGCCGTAGATCCGCAAAACCGTAGTGCTGCGCGCGTCTATCTGAGTACGGGAGTTTACGGCCGCCAGTCGCTCGCGTAGCTCGGCGTACTCGGTCAGCACTCAGACTGTGTGGGTCTCGATCCACGCCCCTCATGCCTTCGCATTCGCCCAGACCCAACCCGGCATGATCAACCACGACGAGTGCCGCACGGTGCACCTCCCACGTCAACGGAGGACACCCCCATGTCGCGCTCACCCGAGCTTTCCCGTCACCCGCAGCCCATCGATCTCGACGCCCCGCTGCACCGCAAGGCCGGGCCGACGGCCCACGCCATGAGGCCCACGGAGCGCGCCAGTGAAGCGCTCACGCCCCAGGCCTGCCCTTCCCCGCGCTACCTCACCAACCACGAAGCCGCGGCCTTCCTGCGCCTGTCGCCGCGCACCCTGGAGAAGCAGCGGGTGATCGGCGGCGGGCCGCGCTTTCACAAGTTCGGCCGGCGGGTGATGTATGCGCTCACCGATCTCGAGGCCTGGGCCGGTGAACGCAGTTTCGAGACCACCTTCGACCCCGAGTACCTCGACCGCCACCCGGGAGCCCAGCGTGATGAGCAGTGAAGCCCTCGCCCATGAATCGCAACGTACGTGTCCTGCCGGCGCAGAGCGGGCAGCTGGAGCTGTTTCGTGCCCTGCCGGGCGATCTGGCGCCGCGCGACGCCCAGGACCTGATGGCGCACCCGTTCTTCTCCCTGGCCAAGTCGCGCCGTACCGTGCCCATCGACTTTCGCTCGGGCGAGGTGAGGGTGCGCGTGGAGGGCACCCTGGAGCATGGCATCGCCACCATCTGGGATGCCGACATCCTGATCTGGGCGGCCAGCCAGCTGGTCGAGGCGCGCGATGCAGGCATCCCCACCTCGCGGCTGATGCGCGCGACGCCCTACCAGATCCTGCGCTTCATCGGCCGCGGCACCTCGCTGCGCGACTACCAGCGCCTGAAGGCCGCCCTGGATCGACTGCAGTCCACCAGCGTGGCCACCTCGCTTCGCGCGCCCAGCGGCCGACGCCTGCACCGCTTTTCCTGGATCAACGAGTGGAAGGAGCTGGCCGCGGCGGATGGCCGGCCGCTGGGCATCGAACTGATCCTGCCGGACTGGTTCTACCGCGGGGTGCTGGATCAGGCCCTGGTGCTGACCATCGACCCGGCCTACTTCCGCCTCACCGGCGGCATCGAGCGCTGGCTGTACCGCCTGGTGCGCAAGCACGGCGGCAAGCAGAAGGGCGGCTGGCAGTTCGACTTTCGCCACCTGTACCGCAAGTCGGGGAGCTCGGCGCGCTATTCGGACTTCGCCAAGGATCTGCGCGCGCTGGTCGTTCGTCAGTCACTGCCGGGGTATCGCCTGGAGGTTGTGCGCCTGTGTCCCTCGACCGAACTGCTGAGCTTCCGGGCCTTGCCGTAGACGGCACGGGGATAACTTCGGGAAAAGCTGTGAATTCAGTCGTGCTATCAGGCGCAAGCGGACTCGTGCTATCGGGCGCATCACTATCGTGCCATCAGGCGCACAAACTCCTCTGCAGGCCACGGCTGGCGCGGCCTGCAGCCGCCCTTAACTTAACTAACTTAAAAGCTCTAACTTGTTATTGGGGCAGGCCCCGGTTGTGGACAACGGTTAGATCCTGTCGCTTGCACGGGGAAATCTGGCCATGATCCTCGCCCTGCTCAACCAGAAAGGCGGGGTCGGCAAGACCACCCTGGCCACCCACATCGCCGGCGAACTGGCCCTGCGCGGCCACAACGTCATCCTGCTCGATGCCGACCCGCAGGGCTCGGCCCTGGACTGGACGCAGCGACGCAGCCAGCAGGGCTTGCCCCGGCTGTTCAGCGCGGTCGGCCTGGCGCGGGAGACCTTGCACCAGGAGGCGCCGGAGCTGGCGCGCCGCGCCGACCACCTGATCATCGACGGGCCACCGCGCATCGCCGCCCTCGCCCGCTCGGCGTTGCTAGCCGCCGAGCGCGTGTTGATCCCGGTGCAGCCCAGCCCCTACGACCTGTGGGCCAGTGCGGAGATGGTCAACCTGATCCGCGAGGCGCAGCTGTTCAGGCCCACGCTGCGCGCGGCCTTCGCCATCAACCGCCGGGTCAGCACCACGGTGATCGGCCGCGAGGCGCGCGGCGCCTTGGCCGAGCAACCGCTGCCGGCGCTGCAGGCCGAGGTGCGTCAGCGCATCGTCTTCGCCGAGAGCGTGGCGGCCGGTCGCCTGGCCCGTGAACTGGCACCGGACAGCGCCGCCGCGCGCGAGGTCAGCCGCCTGGTCGACGAGCTGCTGGGGTGGTCAACATGAGTGGCAAGCGCATCGGTATCGGTGCACGTCCGCTGGCCGACCCGCAGGCCGAGGCCTGGATACGCCAAGGTGCCGCCGTCGACAGCGGCAAGGCCGCACGCTACACCGCGCGGCTGACGCTGGACGTGACGCCGGCACTGCGCACGCGGATCAAGCTGGCGGCGTTCAATCGCGGCGTAACGGTGGCGCAGTTGCTGCGCGAGGTGCTGGAGCGGGAATACCCGGAGGCCATGTCATGAGGCTGGGCACTCGCTGTGCGCGCTGGCCTCTGGCCCTGGCAGCCGGCGGCCTAGTTGCACTGGGCTGGGCGGCGCTCGCGAAGTCGCCGCCATGGCTGGTCTACAACGCCTCCGACAGCGCGCCCATCGGCTGGTACCGCATTACGCCAACCAGCTCGGCTTCAGCGGACGATCTGCTGCTGATTCATCTACCACCGGAGGCCATGACACTGGCGGCACGGCGTGGCTACCTGCCGGCGAACGTGCCGCTGCTGAAGACGATGGCGGCAGCGGCGCCGCAGCACGTGTGCGTGCAGGGCAATCAGGTGCGCATCGATGGCGAGCTGGTGGCCAGGCGTTTGCGACGAGATCGACAGGGTCGCGCGCTGCCAGCCTGGACAGGTTGCCGGCGCCTGGTTGGCGATGAACTGTTCATGCTTGGCAGCCACCCGGAGTCGTTCGACAGCCGCTACTTCGGCCCGGTGTCTGTCGACGCGGTGATCGGCCGGGCGCAGCTCTTGTGGCAGGAGTCGCGTCGATGAGCCAGTCGCTTTCGCGTCGATCCGCCTGCCGGCTTTGTGTGCTCGGCATACGCAATCGCGCGCCGCCACTCTCTCGGCAGAACTGCCCTTGCCCACCGGGTCGGACACTCGTCGGCACGCAACCTGATCACCCTGATCAAACACCCGGGACAGGCCAAGGCAGAGGAAAAGCGGAGGGCAAGATAAAAGGGGGCGGCACTTCGTGGCCCTGGAAAGCAGTCTGCACGGGGGTTGGAGACGGCACAGAGCCTGTTTTTCAAGGTGCCGCGATCGTGTTCAGCCCGCATCACCACTGGCCTACGAGCGTGCCTGGCACGCCGCACTGCGATCAACTTGGAGGAGTCATCAGCATGAGCAAGGAACGCGATCAGCATGGCGAAGAACGCTTTCGTCCCCGACCGGGGGCGCCGAAGCAACGCAGTCAGACCTATATCAACCAGGTGTTGCGCCAGGCGAACAAGGCCGGTACCGGCAAGCCGCGCAAGGCGGGCCACCAGCCCGGCGCCCGTCTCGGCCGCGGGCATGTCGCCGCCCGCTTCAGCGCGCAGCAACTGTCGCCCAATGCCCGCCGCGTCACCATCAAGACCCGTCTGGTCAACCTGCGCCAGGCGGGTAAGCGCTCGACTGCCAGCCACCTGCGCTACATCGAGCGCGACGGCGTCAGTCGCGAGGGCGATCCGGGCCAGGCCTACGGCCCGCTGACCGACCAGGCCGACGTCGAAGCCTTCGAGGAGCGGGGCCGGGAAGACCGCCACCAGTTCCGCTTCATCGTCTCGCCCGAGGACGCCGAGCAACTCGACGACCTGCGCACCTACACCCGCCATCTGATGAGCCGCATGGAGGCCGACCTGGGCACCCGTCTCGACTGGGTGGCGGTGGATCACTGGAACACCGACAACCCGCACACCCACATCGTCCTGCGCGGCAAGGACGATACCGGCAAGGACCTGGTGATCGCCCGCGACTACATCGCCGAGGGCATGCGTAACCGCGCCGCCGAACTGGCCACGGAGTGGCTCGGCCCGCGCACCGAACTGGAGATCCAGCAGGGCCTGCAACGCGAGGTGCAGCAGGAGCGCTTCACCAGCCTGGATCGCACCCTGCTGCGCGCACGCCAAGCCGGCGTATTGAGCCTGAAGATGCTCGCCAGCCATCCGCGCCGGCAGCTGCTGATCGGTCGCCTGCAGCACCTGCAGCGGCTGGATCTGGCCCATGAAGTTCGACCGGGACAATGGCTCATGCATGACGACACCGAGGCGACCCTACGGGCCCTAGGTGAACGCGGCGATATCGTGCGTACGCTGCAGCGCGCCATGGGCGGTACGCAGCGCGAGCTGGCGGTCTTCGAGCCGAATGGAAACAGATCCGAGGTGATCGGCCGGGTGGTGGCCAAGGGGCTGGCCGATGAACTGCACGACCGTGGTTACCTGGTGGTCGATGGTCTCGACGGCAAGGCCTACTACCTGGCCCTGCCGGCCCGCACGGAGCTGGCCGACTACCCCATCGGTGCAGTGGTCGAGGCGCGCAGTCTGAGCGAGCCGCGCACCGTGGATCGCGCTATTGCTGCACTGGCGGTGAACGGTATTTACCGCAGCGACCGGCACTTGGCACTGGCCAAGTCGCAGGCCAGCGAGGGGCATACCCCAGAGGCCCTGGTCGAACGCCATGTGCGGCGCTTGGAAGCCTTGCGCCGGGCCGGGATCGTCGAGCGGCTGGCCGAGGGCGTTTGGCGCGTGCCGACCGACCTGCCGGAACGGGGCCGGCAACACGACGCCCGCCGCCTCGGCGAGGTCGCGGTCGAACTGCGTACGCCCTTGCCAGTGGAGCGGCAGGTGCGTGCTGTCGGTGCGACCTGGCTGGACCAGCAGTTGCTTGGCGGCAGTCTGGTACTGAATGACAAGGGCTTCGGCGCCGAGGTGCGTGAAGCCTTGAGGCAGCGTGCCGACTTCCTGGTGGAACTGGGCCTGGCCGAGCGCCAGGATCAACGCGTCGTGCTGGCACGCAACCTGCTGGCCACCCTGCGTGGGCGCGAGCTGACGACGGCGGCACGGCAGATCTCGAGCCAGACGGGGATGCAGTACCGCCCCCTGGTTGAGGGCGAACGGGTCAGCGGGGTCTACCGGCGCAGCGTACAACTGGCCAGTGGGCGTTTCGCAATGCTCGACGACGGAGTTGGTTTCAGCCTGGTGCCCTGGAAGCCGGTGATCGAGCCAAAGCTCGGACAGCGCCTGTCCGCCGTGGTGCATGGCCACGGCGTGTCCTGGCAACTGGGCCGCCAGCGCGGGCCGGCGATTGGCTGAGCAGCCGGAGTTCACGCTTACACCAGTGCCGGCTCCTGCTGCAGCCACTGCTCGAAGGTCTGGCTCTGCGGCCGCCCCTCCTTCGCCGCGTAGTAAACCAGGCGCAGGTGGCGATCCTCGTCGATGGTCAGGGTGGTGTGCTCGAAGTCGACCGGGCCGATACCCTCGATGTGCAGGTGACGAACACCTTGGCAGGGGCCGTGGATGTCCTGCTGCCGCCACCAGGCCTTGAAGTCGGGCGAGGCCTTCTCCAGGTCCTTCACCAGGGCGACGATGTCCGGGTCCTGGGTCGCGCGCACAAAGTCGCGGCGAAAGCTCGAGAGGATCTGCAGCGCCTGCTCTTCCCAGGGGTTGAACAGCTCGCGCATGGGCTGCGCAGTGAACAGCAGCCACAGCAGGTTGCGCCGCTCCGCCGGCTGCGCCGAAAAACCGAAGAGCCGATCCGCCGCGGCGTTCCAGGCCAGCACATCCCAACGCAGGTTGAGCACGTAGGCCGGCCGTGACGGCAGGTCGCCCATCAGCCGGTGGATCAGCGGCGGCACCACGCACCAGGTGCGCCCCGGCTCTGGCGGCAAGCGCTGGTGGGCCAACAGGAACAGGTGCCGGCGCTCGGTCGCGTCCAGCTTGAGCGTGCGCGAGAGGTTGTCGAGGAAGCTGGCGGACACGCTGATGTCCCGCCCCTGTTCCAGCCAGGTGTACCAGGACAGCCCCACCCCCGCCAAAGCGGCGACCTCCTCACGGCGCAGCCCCGGTGTGCGCCGCCGACTGCCGGCGGGCAACCCCACCTTTTCCGGCGAGATGCGCTCACGACGGCTGCGCAGGAACTCGGCCAGCTCCGTCCGGGTGCGCTCGAGTGTGCGCGATGCGCTCATCCGATTACCTCCAGTAACAGCATAAACAGTCAAATTGTAACCCTCATATAACCAAAGAAGAATAGCCCTCCCAAGCCGCAGAGACTTGTACCAGACGCTACAGCCTTCAGCTGTTCCACCCACGCGCCGCCCTGGAGCGCAAGCGAGCATGAGCATGCACACACCCAAGCAATCCCCCATCTACCTGATAGCGCTGGGGGCCTTCGCCCTCGGCATGGCCTCCTATGTCACCGCCGGGTTGATTCCGCTGATCGAGGCCTCGTTCGCCGTCTCCGTCGCGGTGGCCGCGCAACTGGTCACCGCCTTCACCCTGGCCTACGGCCTGGGTTCGCCGATCTTCGTTGCCCTGACCCCGGCCCATCGCCAGCGCGCCGGCTTGTTGCTGGCCCTGGGCCTGTTCGTCATCGCCAACGCCGCCAGCGCGCTGGCCGAGAGCTTCACCGCGCTGATGGTCTGGCGCGCCATCGCCGGTATCGGCGCCGGCGTCTACCTGGCCATGGGCATCGGCGCCTCGACGGCGGTGTCCACCCCGGAACGCCGCGGCCAGGCCATCGCCATCATCATGGGCGGCATGGCCAGCGGCGTGGTACTGGGCGTGCCGCTCAGCCTGCTGATCGCCGAGCAGTTGGGCTGGCAGGCTGCCCTGTGGCTGGTCACCGGGCTCGGGTTATTGGCCCTTTTCGGCCTGTTGCTGAAACTCCCGGCGCTGCCGGCGGCCACCGCCAGCACGTTGAGCCAGAAGCTGACGATCCTCGGCGACGGCCATGTGCTGGTGATCCTGTTGGTGTCGCTGCTGGCGGCCATCGCCAGCCTGGGCATGTACACCTTCATCGCCCCGCTGCTGGCCGACCCGGCCTATGGCGCGGTGCGCTCGGTCACCCCCTACCTGTGGGTCTGGGGGATCGGCGGCGTACTGGGCAGCTTCCTGATCGGCCCACTAGTGGACCGCATCAAGGGCCCGGTGCTGACCTTCGCCATCATGCTGATCCTCGCCGTGTCGCTCTTCCTGCTGCCGCTGACGGCGGCCCTCAGCACCTGGCTGGTGATGCTGCCCATCGCCCTGTGGGGTGCCGTCGGCTGGGCCCTGCAGGTGCCGCAGAACAACGAGCTGATCCTCGCGCGCCAGGCCCAGGGCGACGGCAACCTGGCCATCGCCCTGAACGAATCGGCGCTCTACCTGGGCAGCGCCATCGGCGCCGCGGCCGGCGGCTTCGTCCTGCTGTTGCAAATGCCCACCTGGACCCTGGCGGTCAGCGCCGGCGGCGTGGCCGCCCTCGGTGCCCTGCTGCAACTCGTCAACCTGCGTCGTCAGCCGGGCTGGACAGGCGACGTGCAAGCCGAACCTTACAACTGATTCATCGCCAGGAGGTGTGGGCATGGAGTTGCGCCATCTTCGTTGTTTCATCGCCGTCGCCGAGGAGCTGCACTTCGCCCGGGCGGCCGCGCGCCTGCATATCGAACAGTCGCCGCTGTCCAGGATCATCAAGGAACTGGAGTACCGCCTGGGCGTGCAGCTGTTCGAGCGCACCACGCGGCGCACGCGCCTGACCTGGGCCGGCCAGGTGCTGTTGGCGGAGGCCCGTCGGGTGCTGACCGTGGTCGACCAGGCCAAGGCCAGCGTCAAGAGTGCCGCGGCCGGCTACCGCGGGCGCATCCGCGTCGCCCTGTCCGACGGCATCCCGCAGGCACGCCTGGTCGCCCTGCTCGCCAAGTGCCGCGAGGAGGAGCCCGAGGTAGAGATTTGCCTGGCGGAGGTCAGCTTCAGCGAGCTGGTCAGAGGGCTGAACGACGGGCTGTTCGACATCGGCCTGGCCCAATCCGCCGAAGTCGACGACGGCCTGGTGGCCGAGCCGGTCTGGTTCGATCCACTGGTGGTGGCGGTACCGGCCCGCCATCCCCTGCTGAGCTATCGGCAGGTGCCGCTCGACGAGGTGGTGCGTTATCCCTTGGTGCTCTGCGATCCCCAGGTCTGCGAAGGCTTCTGGCAGCAACTGCAGCACGTGCTGGGCTCTGTGAATACCCGCCTGACCATCGCCGATCGCGTACCGACCCTGGACCTGATGATGGCGCTGGTGGCGGCGGGCTACGGGCTGGGCTTCTCCAGCCTGGCCAAGATCACCGGGCTCAACAATCCCGACGTAGTGGCCCGGCCGCTGGCCGGCTGCACCGCAATGCTGACCACCTACCTGGTGCGGCGTGAGGGCGAACTGTCCGAACAACTCACCCGGTTTATCGGGCGGCTGAGCCCGGCCGAGGAACGGGCACTGCTGCCCGCACAAACATCACGAGAGGAGATCGCTTGATGAACAAGATTTGGTTGCTACTGAGCGCGCTGCTGTTGAGCGCGTGCGAAAAGCCTATGCCGTTCGAGTCGGCCGAATTTCTCGCCGAGAACCCCGAGCGTCTCAAGGAGCTGAACCTGCAGTGCCGGGCGGACCGTTCCAAGCTGGGCGACGCCCAATGCAATGCAGTGGGCGACGCCCAACGCATACGCTTCATGGGCAAGGGCACACCCTACACCCCCTACCCCGTCACGTCCTTCTCAATACCCGCCCAGGCACCGAAGGTGGAGGCCCGCTGAGACCGCGATGAAGCAACCACTCTTTGATCCACAGATGCACGGGTGCTAGATTTGACTCTACAGATCAAAATTGAGGCACCCGCCATGACAACCGCCAGCCAGGCCCAGAGTTTCTCGAAAAGCCAATGCGTGGCGGGCCTACGTGCGGCGCTGAACATCCTGGACAGGTGGAGGGCGTCCTGCGAGCAGGCCTGCCGCATCTTGCGCATCTCGCGCAGCACCTACACCCGGGCCCGGCAACAGGACTCGGCGTGGTCGGTCAGCCTGGACGCCGACCAGATGCAACGCATCAGCTTCGTCCTGAATATCCACGCGGCACTGCGCCTGGTGTTCGACAACCCGGAGAACGTCTACGGCTTCGCCTCGATGGCGAACCACAACGAGTTCTTCAACGGGCGCGCGCCGCTGGAGGTCATGGCCCAGGGCGACATGATCTCGCTGTACGAGACATTCCGGCGCATCGATACGCTGCGCGGTGCCCAATGGTAAGGCTCGGCAGCCTCGCCGCCCTGGAGGGCGACAGCCTGCAGGGCTACCGCCTGGTCAACTCCAAGTTCCCCCCCATCGCCCTGTTCGATGACGTGGCCGACGCCGCAGACTTCGAGGTGCTCTACCAGCTGCAGGCTCTGACCAACCCCAGGTTGCAGAACGAGGTTGGCCGACTGGAGCTGATCTCCCGCGAGCAGATCCCGTTCGGTATTCCGGGATGCTCCTACGCCACCGCGCCCTTCACCCATGTGAACCCGGCCGGCTCACGCTTCAGCAATGGCAGCTTCGGTGTGCTCTACCTGGCCGACAGGATGGACACCGCCATTGCCGAAGTGCGCCATCACCAGGAACGCTACTGGTCGAACGTGCCGGACCTGAATTACGAGCGCTTCGTCTTCCGTGGGCTGACCTGCAGCTTCACCAATGCCGGGATGCGGGACGCAACAGCGGTGTCGCTGTCTGACCCCATCTATGCCCCCGACGACTACACGCACTCGCATCAACTGGGAAGCGAGACCAAGCGAGCGAAATGCCCAGGCCTGCGCTATAACTCGGTCCGCTCACCCGGCAAGATCTGCTGGGCACTGATGACACCACGCCCCGTAAAATCAGTCATCCAGGCCGCGCATTTCGAGATGATCTGGAGCGGGCAGATTATCAGCGTCAACCGGATTACCACGCTGATGGCCGAATAGCTCGTGGTGCCATGGGGATATGTGCGCCTGACAGGGGCGATATTGGATCGCGAACTGCCGGTCACAACGGGCAGAAAGCGGCCAGAAGCGTCCGCTTCTGGCCCAGGCTGATCGGATAGATGGCCACTTGCAGCATTGGAGCTGCGTGAGTTCTGGGAAAGGCACACGCTGATATCTGGTAGATCTGCTGAGTTAGTTCTTCCCAGGCATTTGCCAAAGCAGAAGTTGATTAATTGGATGACTCGCCTAGTTCTTGTCGTAGAAACTCTACCAGCCCGCGCTGCAATCCGGTCAGAGTGCCTTCGCGACTGATCAGCGCCAACTCGGTCGGCGCCAATTCAGGAAGATCCATACACACTGTATGTTCTGGCAGTACCGCCGAAGCGGGCAGAACCGAGACCCCCAGCCCTGATGCCACCGCTGCCTGTATGCTCGTCAGGCTATGACTGCCAAATGCAACCCGCCAAGGCCGCTGTACCACATCTAACAAGCGGATCGCTCGTTGCCGATAAATGCAGCCCTGCGGGAATAACGCCAATGGCAAGACACCGTTGGCGAAGTTGCTACCTACCCCCCTAACCCACACCAGCCGCTCCGGCCATGTTGCCCAACTAGGCCCGCTGTTTGGCTCACGTTTGACCAATGCGATGTCAATGACGCCTATAGCAAGTTTCTGCTTTAGATCTGTACTCATGCCGCTGATGGTTTCCAGTCGCGCTTTGGGGCGGACCCACTTGAAGCCGGCGAGGATACTCGTCATGCGTCGTGAGTCGAAGTCCTCCGGCACGCCAATGCGCAGAGTTTCCGGGTCGACATCGTTGGCAAGGGCTTCTAGTGCCTCCGAGGACATGGCCAGCATGCGCCGGGCGTACTGAATCAGCATTTCTCCGTGTTCGTTGACGCTGATGTTCTGCCCCGTCCGGTCGCGAAACAAAAGCGTGTGGCCGACCATTTTTTCCAGTTTGCGCACCTGCTGACTCACAGTCGATTGGGTGCGGTGCACGCGTTCGGCGGCTCGTGTGAAGCTGCCCTCATCAACCACGCACACGAAAGTCTTGAGCAGTTCGAGGTCGAGCATGGGGAATCCTTGATATTTGTTTTTCAACTGACCCATGAATGGTAATTTAATTTCCAGCTAACAGCATTCACTCGTAAGCTGAGTTTCCCCATAGAGGAGAACAGCATGAAATTCGAAAATACCTCCCGTCCCGAATGGCTGACATTCGATTGCTACGGCACCTTGATTCAATGGGACGAGGGCTTGCAGGCGGTCGCCGCGAAAATCCTCGGCACCAAGGGGCAGTACAGTGTCGATGCCAATCGCCTGATCGACGTGTACGACCGACACGAACATCGCCTGGAACAGACGCCGCCGCACCGTTCGTTCCGTCAGTTGAGCACGCTGGGGTTGCAGCTTGCGCTGGAGGAATTGGAGTTGCCCAGTTCGGCCGAGGACAGCCAGCAGCTGGTCGGGGCGATTCCGCAGATGCCGCCATTTCCTGAAGTACTCGACACGCTCGCACGCCTCAAGGCTATGGGCTTCAAGCTGTGCATCGTGTCCAACACCGATGACGACATCATTGCCGGCAACGTCGCGCAGCTCGGTGGGCACATTGACCGGGTCATCACCGCCCAGCAGGCCGGTGCCTACAAGCCCAATCCGCGCCTGTTCGACTACGCTCACCAGCAGTTGGGCGTGCGCCGTGATGAAGTGGTGCACATCTGTGCCAGCCCGCACCTTGACCACACCGCCGCGCGCGACATGCAGTTTCGCTGCGTCTGGATCGACCGCGGTACCGGTCGGCAATTGCTGCCTGACTATCGACCCGATGCGACAGTTAGCACCCTCGATCGAGTCGTGCCGCTGTTCGAATCCCTTGGCTGGTAACCCGCGGAGTCATTGCCATGGCGCATACCCTTGAAGGCGGTCTGCGTACCGCCCGCTACACCGACTTGGACCTTGAAGCGCCCGCCGTCGTCACTGCGCGCTCGGAATTAGCCGCGTGCTTTCAGCTTGCAGCGCTGCACGGCTTGGAGGAGGGGATCTGTAATCACTTCTCCGCCATGGTGCCGGGACGCGATGATTTATTTTTCGTGAACCCGTACGGGTATGCGTTCGAGGAAGTTACCGTGGACAATCTGCTGGTCTGCGACTTCCATGGCAATGTCGTGGCCGGCGAAGGTCAGCCTGAAGCAACTGCGTTCTATATCCACGCGCGCCTTCACAAACAACTGCCAAGGGTGAAAGTGGCGTTTCATACGCACATGCCTCACGCCACGGCATTGTGCTTGCTGCAAGGTTCGCCGCTGTTGTGGTTTGGGCAGACCGCGTTGAAATTTTACGGGCGGACGGCGGTAGACGAGCACTACAACGGCCTGGCACTCGATGAGTCAGAGGGTGATCGGATTGCCAGCGTCATGGGTGATGCCGGCGTGCTGTTTTTGAAGAACCACGGTGTGATCGTTGCGGGCCCGACTATTGCCGAAGCCTGGGACGATCTGTATTACCTGGAACGCGCTGCCCAAGTGCAACTGCTGGCAATGTCGACCCATCGCGAGCTCAAACCAGTACCCCACGAAATTGCACAACGCACTTACGAGCAGATGCGTCAGGGGGATGCCGAAAGTGCCAGAGCGCATTTGACTAGTGCGATGCGGCGACTGTCACATAGGCAATCGGCTTATATCAATACATAGGCTTTCACCGGTCACTAAGCGTTATGGGTATTGCGGTGAAACTTACATGTGAATCGCCCCTAGTTCGTCATGGGGTATCTATCTACAGAACATTTGGCACCGTACTACCTACGGCGCCAGTACCTTGAAAATCGCCGCCCCCTACCCTCCCCGCCCATCTACGACTTAGCCTGTTTGCCATCAGACCTAGCGCCAATAGGCTGACCCCATTGGAATAGCGCTAAGGCATGGAAAAATGAAAGACACAATCAACACTTGGCCGGCAGAGGAGGACGTATGAACGTAAGCGTCCGCCGAACTCACCTTGCGTGATTCAGCCAGGTACCCACTGATGCGGCAACAGTTGGCCGATCTCAATCGCCCGCTGCGTCGGCAGGCGTGTCAGCACGTCCTTGAGATAGGCATACGGATCATGCCCATTCATCCGCGCCGACTGGATCAGGCTCATGATCGCCGCCGCTCGTTTGCCGCTGCGTAGCGACCCGGCAAACAACCAGTTCGAGCGCCCAAGTGCCCATGGCCGGATCTGGTTCTCGACCTGGTTATTGTCGATGGGCACAGCTCCATCTTCCAGGTAGCGCGTCAGCGCTACCCAGCGTTTTAGGCTGTAATCCAAGGCTTTCGCCGTGGCCGATCCGTTGGGCACAAGATCACGCTGGGCCAGCATCCAGTCATGCAGCGTATCGAGGATCGGTGAGGCTTTGTCCTGCCGTATTCGCCGGCGTTCTTCATTGCTCATGTCCCGTGCTTGCCGTTCGATTTCGTACAAGCCGCCAATCGCGTGCAGTGCCTGTTCGGCCAACTGGCTTTTGTTTGCAGCGTGAAGATCGAAGAACTTGCGGCGGGCGTGGGCCATGCAGCCAATTTCGGTGATGCCTTGCTCGAAGCTGGCCTTGTAGCCCGCGAAGTCGTCGCAGACCAGCTTCCCATTCCACTGACCCAGAAAATTGCGCGCATGCTCGCCGGCACGGCTGGGGCTGAAGTCGTACACCACGGCCTTCAGGTTGGCGAACGGCGTGGTGCTGTAGGCCCAGACGTAAGCCCGATGGGTTTTCTTCTCGCCCGGCGCGAGCATTTGCACCGGGGTTTCATCAGCATGGATCACGCGTTGGGCCAGCACGGCTTCGCGCAGGGCATCGACCAGCGGCTGGAGCTGCACGCCGGTTTGTCCGACCCACTGCGCCAGTGTCGAGCGGGCGATGGCCAGGCCGGCACGGCCAAAGATTTTCTCCTGCCGGTACAGCGGCAGGTGGTCGGCGAATTTGGCCACCATCACGTGAGCCAGGAGGCCGGCGGTGGGGATGCCCTTGTCGATCACTTGGGCCGGCACGGGTGCCTGGATCAGGGTTTCGCACTGGCGACAGGCCCATTTGCCACGCACGTGCTGCTCAACGGTGAACACGCCCGGCGTGTAATCCAGCTTTTCGCTGACGTCTTCACCGATGCGTTGCAGCTGGCAGCCGCAGGCGCACTGGGTGTTCTCCGGCTCGTGACGAATCACGGTGCGCGGAAATTGCGCTGGCAGCGGTGTGCGCTTGGGTTGTTGGCGCGGTTCGGCTGGAGCAACTGGGAGATTGACGGCTTTCAGCTCCGCCTCGATGGCGGCGATGTCGGTGTCGAGCAGGTCATCAAGCAGGCTGCCCTGGTCAGGGCTCAGTTGCTCGCTGCGCTTGGCGAACTTGTTCCGCTTGTACCAGGCGATTTCATGGGTGAGCTGCACGATGATTGTTTGATCGCGGTGGATCTTTTTGCCCATCACATCGACCTGCGTGAGCAACTGCGCGGCCAGTTCGCGCAGTTGCTCAGGTGTCAGTTGATCGAGATTGGGGGAGGAATTCATGCCGCTGATTGTGCCAGAGCAGGCGGTCAGCGCAGATACACCGATGGGCTAATGGCCGGTACTACAGCACTGTGATTGCGCCGGCTGCACCTACGCGCTGCCAGGGCAAACCCAGAACCAACGCCTGAAGTTGCTCGGCGTCGAGTTCGACTTCCGAACCGTGGCGGATGCCTGGCCAGTGAAACTTGCCCTGGTTTAACCGCCGCGCGGCCAGCCAGATCCCCACGCCGTCATGCACCAGGACTTTCATGCGGTTGGCGCGGCGATTGGCGAAGAGATAAGCGCAGTGCGGCTTCGCCGCACCGAACACGGACACCACACGCGCCAACGCGGTATCGGTACCGGCACGCATGTCCATCGGCTCGGTGGCGAGCCAGATAGTATCGATGCGGATCACTGGGCGAGCCCACGGATAAAACGGGCGCATCCTTCAGGATCGGAGGCTGGCCATTTCACCGTGACCGATTGCTCGCCAAGCGGTAGCTCGATAATCACCGCTGCTTCAGCCGGTCGTTTGGGCGTAACCCTCGCTGGAACGAACGCCGGCAACGCAGCTGGCAGTTGATCTCGATAAAGCGGTAGCCACTTGCGAATGACGTTGGCGTTGATACCGTGGCGAATGGCAATGCTGGATACGCTCGCACCGGGTTGCAGGTACTCCTGAACAACCTGGGCCTTGAACGGCTTGGGGTAAGAGCTTCGTTGGCGCATGGAAATCCCGGCGATAAGGGCTATCGCGTCCGCTTAAAAATACGCGGACACCATCGCCCTTAATGCGGGAGTTCGGAAGGTGACTTGGCTGGACGCTTACCTTGGCCCACAATCCCTATCAGGTTCACTCCGTCACGGTCTGACCTATTTCGCCATCACGTGCTTACCGCCTGTGCTCCTTGTGAAGTCTGTGGGTTACTGTTTTCACTTCCCCGTAGGGCATGCCGTAAAGAGTTCGGCTCGATACGTAGAGCCCTTGGCCAACACGGCCCAAAGGGTTCTGGCAAGCTTGTTAGCCACTGCGGCTACTACCACGTTATAAGGCCGCCTGGTTAACAGGCTTTCAGCCCACGCTGACCGATGCCCTTGATTCAGGATCGAACGAGCGGCATGCATCAACAGCGTGCGTAGATAGGTATCTCCGCGCTTGCTTAACCCCAGTTGCCGGACTCTACCGCCGGTGCCCGTTTGTCGAGGAACCAGTCCCAACCAGGCAGCGAACTGACGACCAGAATTAAAGGTTTTCGCGTCTCCCAGTGAGGCGACAGCGGCAGTCGCGGTCAATAGACCAATTCCGGGAATCTCTGCAATTTTCTGGCAGTCGGAGCTTTCGCGCAGGCACTGTTTCAAACGGAGTTCGATCTTTCGAATTTCCTCATCCAGCTGAATAACCCGCGCCCACTGATCGCGTAGGCTGTCCAATAACATGGAAGGCAACCGATGCTCAGCAGCGACCAATGCCTCCGGTACGGACTTGCTCAGCTGGGCATAACCCTCTGGCAGCACAATTCCGAACTCGTAAAGCAGGCCACGTAAGCCATTGCTCTGCATGATGCGAAATTTCAGCAGCTGCGCGCGGATACGGTGCAGTGAAAGGATCGCCTGCTGATCCGCCTGCTTGATTGCAACCAAGCAAGCACCGGGCTGCTGCACCGCTGTCCAGATGGCCTGGGCGTCAGCCGCATCCGTCTTGTTGCGCAGCACAAAGGGCCGTACCGAGCGAGGGGCGAGTAGTCGTACCTCATGTCCCTGCTGCTGCAGTTGACGCGCCCACCAATGGGCACTACCACAGGCCTCGATGGCCACTAGGCTGGTCGGATAGTTCGCGAAGAACGGCAGAACTTCCTCACGTCTTAAATTGATCCGCTCGATTGTTCCGCTGCTCTGATTGACGGTGTGCAGTTGGAATACCTGCTTAGCAATGTCTATCCCGATAACGCTATCTTTCATGGTGGATCCTCCTGCTCAAGTGGCGCGGGTTAACCACTCTCCACTTTGGCACGTCGATGCCGTGGCAGTGAGGATCCTCTCCTTCATGGAGGGACCACTGCTGCGGTCGGCCCGCTGCCGGGGGGCGTCCATATAAGACCATCCCTAGGGACCGATATTCTCAATCCGAGCTTTCCTCTATTCGTTTGTGTGGGCACTGCCTGGCGTTTAAATCCAAAGCCTTCGTCGCTGACGTACAAGCCCGTGGAAAATGGCGAGCTATTTAATCAGCTTGACCTTCACCGGTACACCACAACAATCCCAAATAAATAGGTGACGACAATGTTCAAGTCATTGAGGCAAGGCATATTCTTTTTGGCCGTTTCCCTGTGTCCGCTCGCAGGAGCGACCGAAGGTGGTGGTGGTGCCTACGCCAATGGTGCTGACAGTTTCATGGTTGCGGCGCTGCCGCCACCGGGTAATTACCTAGTCAGCTACAATGCGTACTATCGTGCTGATGAATTCGCCAACCCCTCGCCGGTCTTTGATAGCTTCAAGGTGGAGAGTTACGCATCAGTCTTACGCGCTATTCACGTTTCCGATAAGAAGATCCTTGGCGGTAACTGGGCAATGCTCGCATTCCTTCCATACGTCAACGTTGATCTTGATATGGGCTTTGCCAGTCAGCGGCGCGGTGGAATGGGGGACATCATCGTTGACCCGTTTGCTATCGGTTGGCATTCAGGCAACTGGCATTGGGCGGTCGGCATGGACATCTATCTTCCGACCGGTCGCTACGACAAGGACCAACTGGTAAACATCGGTCGCAACTACGTAACGCTAGAGCCGATTTTTGCCTTCACTTACAGGAATCCGGCCGGATACGAGTTCTCGATGAAAACCATGTTCGATTACAACTTCGAGAACACTGACACCAATTACCGTTCCGGCAAGGAACTGCATGCCGACTTCATAGCGGCAAAGCATTGGGGACCTTGGGCAGTAGGCGTTGGCGGTTACGCTTACCAGCAAGTAACGGGTGATAGCGGGGGGGGCGCCGTATTCGGCGATTTCAAGGGCCGAGTCTACGCCCTTGGTCCCCAGGTCTCGTACACTGGTCCCACCGGCTTCAATATCTCCGGCAAGTTCCAACATGAGTTCGATGCGCGTAACAAACCTGAAGGTGACAAGCTCTGGATCACCTTCTCATTCGCGCTTTGACCTTGCCTCAGAGTATTCAATCCCGCTTTCAAACTCGGCTTGGAGCCTGTCATGAATGACGTCATTCTGCTACCTGAAGTTCGCGATTTCCTCTCGCGTGGTCATGCCCACTTCATTGGCGGCGAGTTCCGCTCGGGCGCCTCCGGACATCGGATCCCGGTTTTCGATCCAGCGACAGGTGAGGTGCTAGCTCATGTCGCCAGCGCTGACCCGCGGGATATCGATGCGGCAGTTAGTTCTGCCAAGGCTGCGTACCATGGTGCATGGGCGCAAACATTGCCTTACCAGCGCGGGGTGATCCTCAATCGATTCGCCGATATCTTAGAGCAGAACGGCGAGGGATTGGCGCAACTTGAGTCGGTGTGTTCTGGGAAGTCCATCCATCTCTCGCGAGCTTTCGAGGTGGGGCAGAGCGCAATGTTCCTTCGCTATTACGCGGGTTGGGCGACGAAGATCAACGGAGAAACCATGACACCGTCCTTCCCGTCGATAGCCGGCGAGCGTTATACCGCCTTCACTCGCCGTGAACCTGTTGGTGTAGTCGCCGGGATCGTGCCGTGGAATTTCTCAGTGATGATTGCCATCTGGAAGATCGCGTCAGCTCTGGTTACCGGGTGCACTGTGGTGATCAAGCCCAGCGAGTTCACCCCATTCACCTTGCTACGCATTGCAGAACTCGCAATCGACGCGGGTGTGCCTGCCGGCGCCTTCAACGTACTAAATGGTGATGGGACGGTCGGCCAGGGGCTCATAGCGCATCCTGATATTTCCAAGGTTTCCTTCACCGGCTCGGTGCCGACAGGTCTTGCAGTAGGCAGCAGTGCAATGCTTGCCAACCTTACTCGCGTGACTCTGGAGTTGGGTGGCAAGAACGCTGCTGCTTTGCTTGAAGACGTCGATGTGGACCAGGCCGTGGCGGGCTTGGTTCAGACTGGCTACGTTCACCAGGGCCAAGTCTGTGCTGCGCCTGAACGAGTGTATGTGCACCGTTCGCGGTTGGACGAGGTGATGGGGAAGGTCAGTGCCGCCCTGGCTGGGCTTAAGATAGGTTCTCCGCTGGATGAAAGCGTGCAGTTCGGTCCCCTGTCTAATCGTGCGCATTTCGAAAAGATCTGCCACTACTTCGAGATCGCGCGCAAGGAGGGGCGGATCATCTGCGGCGGCAAGGCGCTTGGCGGTCCAGGTTACTTCGTCGAACCAACCGCAGTCCTCGCCGGCAGTCCGGCAGACCGCTTGCTGCATGAGGAAACCTTCGGCCCGATCCTTTGCTTCTTGCCCTTCGATAGCGACGAAGAGTTGCTGCAACTCTTGAACGATTCGCCCTATGGCTTGGCGGCCAGCCTCTGGACGAACGATCTGTCAAAAGCACTGCGTATGGTGCCCAGGATCGAGGCTGGGACGGTATGGATCAACATGCATACCTTCCTCGATCCTGCAGTACCATTCGGTGGTATCAAGAAATCCGGGACAGGACGGGAGTTCGGTACAGCCTTCATTGATGACTACACCGAACTGAAATCCGTCATGATCCGCTATTGAGGCTCAAAACTGAATTTGCGATGACCTGCTCCCCAATTTCAGTACCACGCTGAACTTAGTAGAGTCCGTTTTCCGAGCAGGAGACGGCAGCGTAGAAGCGTTTTACCAAAGAGCTGACTCTCGATTTTCTCAAGCAGGCCGAGGCTGGTGTACCGGTGAAGGAGCTGTGCTGGCGAATCGGCATCAGTGATGCCTCGTTCTACACCTGGCGAGCTAAGTTCGGCGGCATGACTATTTCGGACGCCAGACGGCTGAAGGATCTCGAGCTGGAAAACAGCCGGCTGAAGAAGCTGCTCGCCGAGGCCCACCTCGACATCGGGGCACTCAAGGTAGTCGCGCGGGGAAAAGGGTAAGCCCGACAGCGCGGCGGGAGGCGGTGCAAGAGATGCAGGCGCGAACCGGAATTTCCGAGCATCGTGCCTGTCAGTAGATCGGGCTGTCCCGCTCGGTGTTGCGCTATCAGCCCCCAGCCACCGCGCAAAACACCGAGCTGCAAGCCCAACTGATGGAACTGCCCCAGGTGCGTCGGCGCTTTGGCTATCGGCGTCTGCACATCCTGCTGCGGCGTGCTAGCGTGCTGGCGTGCAGGTCAACCACAAGCGGATCTATAGCCTGTACCGAGCCGCTGGCTTGATGGTGAAACGGCGGAGGCGCCCCCACGGTGTCGCAGTGGAGCGCGAACGCCTGAGTCTGCCGAGCGCACCGAACCAGGCCTGATCGATGGACTTCGTCGTCGATGCACTGAGACAGGTCGGCGGATCAAATGCCTGACGGTAGTCGACAACTTCACCAAGTAGTCGGTCGGCATCCTGGTGGAGCATGGTATCAGTGGTTTTCGTGTCACACGGGCGTTGGACGAGATGGCGCGGTTTCGCGGCTACCCGAAGGCGATCCGCATCAACTAGGGCCTCGAATTCACCGGCAAGGCGCTTGATCAATGGGCCTATCAGCGCGACATCAAACTGGAGCTGATTCAGCCTGGCAAACCCATGCAGAATGCCTTCATCGAGTCATTCAACGGCAAGTTCCGGGACGAATGCCTCAATGAGCACTGGTTCTGCTCGCTGGCCGAAGCCAGAATCCGCATCGCTGCCTAGCGGCGGGATTACAACGAGCACCGACCGCACAGCGCCCTTGGCAACCTCACCCGGGCAGAATTTGCTGCGAAGTGGCGAGCAAGCCAGCAGCAGATGAAGCAGGAAATATTGATATCAACCTCAGGGCCGAGTGATCAAGCGGCAGTTCGGCTACACCAAAGTGCGCTTCCGCGGACTGGCCAAGAGTACCGCGCAAATGGTGACGCTGTTTGCCCTGTCGAATCTGTGGATGGCCCGCCGACACTTGTTGGCCAGCGCAGGAGAGGTGCGCCTGTAATGCGGAAAATGGCCGTCGAGAGCTGCTCACGACGGCTGAAAACACCGAAATGAGCGGGTGATCCAATCATTTTTGATCGGCTCGCCTCTTTCAAAATCGGCAGTGGCTGAAGTCAGCCAGAAATACTGGGCTACTTCAGACCATCCTTGGAGTGCAGTTATTACTGTAAATATCTATTATAGTGTCTCGCAATCATGGAAGCAGTTCACGCATGAAAATCCCGAAAAAACGGCGCAATCGATATAACCCGGCCAGCGAAGATTTTCACAAGGAAGACTTTCCGTTTTACTGGTTGGCCCGTGTCCATGCCCGCTACTCAATGAACATGGAAAAGCTGCTGAAGAAGGTCGATCTGGATATCCCTCGATGGCGGGTGCTCAATATCCTTCACGAAAACCACGAGGCGAGCATTTCGGAGATATCCGAACACTCCATCGCCAAGCTATCGACCATTACCAAGATCGTCTATCGGATGAAGGATGACGGCTTGGTGGAAACCCGGCAGAGCGCCCAGGATGGCCGTGTCACTCAGGTATCCATCACCGCAAAGGGCCACCAAACGTTCCAGACCATGCACGAAGTGACGGAAGGGCTGTTCCATGCTAGCTTCCAGGGCTTGACCGAGGCCCAGATCCGCAAGCTCAACCAGACCCTAGCGACGATATTCGACAACCTGGCTGATACCTAAGTGGTCTGTCCTGGAGTTGCTGGACAGGTAGTTAAGAGCTATTGCTCAAATTCCGCCGCTCAAACTCCATCGGACTGGGGTAGCCCAGCGTAGAGTGGCGGCGGCGGTGATTGAAAAAGCGGATGTAGTCGAACAGGTCGATTTTCGCCTTCTGGTAGCTGGCATAGCGCGTCAGGTACACCCGTTCGGCCTTCAACAAGTGGAAGAAACTCTCCATCGCCGCATTACCCCAGCAGTTTCCCCGCCGCGAATGACTGGGCACGATGCGATGCCGCCGGAGCAGGGCCTGGTAGTCATAGGCGCAATATTGGCTGCCACGATCCGAGTGAAGTAGTACCTCCGCTTGTGGCTGTCGGCGTGCAACCGTCATCTCTAGCGCGGCATGTACCAGAGCCTGGTGTATGCGATGGTGCATCGCCTAACCGACAACGGCGCATGAATAGAGATTGAGCACGACAGCCAGATACAGCCACCCTTGCGCCGTCCTCACGTAGGTCATATCCGAGACCCAGTGCCGGTTGGCATGATCCGAAGCGAACTGGCGATCCAAGTGATTCGGCGCAATGGGTAGATCGTGGCGACTGCTGGAAACCAGCCGCCAGCGCTTGCGCAACCGAACATACAGGCTTCGCGCAACAGTCGAGCGACCCGATGCCGACCACGCGTATGCCCCATGGCCGTCAATTCTGCCTTGATGCGACGATGGCCATAGATCCCATTCAACTCATGGTGGATGGTGCGGATCTCCTTGCTTAGGCTCCGATTCGCCATCTCTCTCGCTGAAGCAGGCCGCCGCTGCCAGGCATAGAAACCGCTGCGCGATACCCGCAGTAGCCGGCACATTGGTGCTACGGGGTAACGACCGGCCAACGCCTCGATGGCGCGGAATCTAACTTCGTAGGTTGCGAGAAGATGGCGAGCAATTTTTTTATAACATCGCGCTCCATGGTGACCTGAGCCAGTTGCTGACGTAGCCGACGCAGCTCCGTGCTCTCACCACGCTGCTTGCCGTTGCCCGGAAAGCATCGCCACCTTGCTGCTCGTACTGGCGCTTCCACTTGGCCAGCAGGCTCTCGGTAATGCCCAGCGTCTGGTTCACATGGCGAAACAGCGTACAGGCAAGCACCTGGTCTACCGCCTCGTGCTTGAAGGATTCGGGAAAACTTCGTCTGGTCATGGGGCATGAACACTCCTTGCGGCGGACACTATCCATCTAAAGTCAGTGTTCACTCAGTCCGAGACAGACCAATTGCGTGACCTTGTCGAACTGCGCCGGCCGAATTGCACACTTCCGCCTAGGGTCGAGCTGAGGTTTATGCCCTGCAGGGCTGCGGCGATTTTCGCCAGGGTTTCTTCCTGGTGCGAGCGATGCGCGTAGATCCGTTCTGGGGCAGCGCAGACTTGGTCTTGATGCACATAGCCGGTCTGGATCAGGCCAGCGACAGCCATGCCGAGGTCCGCATCGGGCAGCAGTACTGCGGCGTTTATGCCGCCCAGAATCAACGTCACGCGGGCGAGGCTGCCGGCCATGGTGCTCTGGCCGACCTCGAACATCCGCGGCAGGTGGATGGATTTGCCCAAGCAGAGGGTTTCCAATTGCGCCAACTCCTCGCCGTTGGCTTCGATGAGATCGGTGAGGCGATTGATGGTTTGGCCTCGTTGATAGGGAGCAGTTTCCGCCCAGTTACTCGTGAAGGCTTGACGGACTGCTGTTGTGGCCGCGGAATCATCGGCGCCGGTGACCCGAGCAATAGCTTGGCCGTTGGCCGGATTGATGGTTGGGATTCGCGTGGCGCAGGCACTGGCGCAGTAGCGGCCATTGATGAAGTGGGCGTGGTCGCGTTGAAGAAAATCACGCACCTGGGGCAGTAGTTGTATTTCGCTCATGGTGGTTCCGAGTCGGGGGAATGTATTGCGGACGAGCAGTGATCTGCTTGGCCCTTCCGGCTATGTGGGGGTCGGACTCCATTAATAGCGTTACTCGGTCGTGAAAAATTGATCGTTTCGGACAAGCTCTTGTATGCGCTTGCCAGATTGATGCCCGCTCAGCCCCTCAGAAAGCGCATCGCCAGGCCCAGCTGCGACTCGGCCAACTGGTACAGGGCCTGGCTGACCTCATTGGTGCGGCCGGCTTGTTGGCTGGTGCGTTCGGTGAAGCCGGCGATCTCGGTGATCTGCTGGTTGATCTGCTCGGCGACCTGGCCTTGCTGCTCGATAGCGGCGGCCATCTGCAGGCTCATGCCACTGATCTGCGCCACCTCTTCGTAGATGCGCGTCAGCGCCTGGCGCGCCTGCTGCACGTCGGCGCTGGCGCGCAGCGCTGCCTGTTCGCCCCGCTGCGCGGTGGCCAGGGCGTTGCTGCTGCCGTTGCGCAGGCTTTCGATGGAGCGCTGGATTTCGTGGGTCGATTCGCGGGTGCGTGAGGCGAGGCTGCGTACTTCGTCGGCGACCACCGCGAAGCCGCGCCCGGACTCGCCAGCGCGGGCTGCCTCGATGGCCGCGTTGAGCGCCAGCAGGTTGGTCTGCTCGGCGATGCTCTGGATTACGCTGGCGATACTGCCGATGGATTCGATGGCTGCGGCCAGGCTGGCGACGGCGCTGCCGATTTCTTCCACCGAGGTGCGCATGGTCTGGGTGGAACCCTGGCTATCGCAGGACAGGCGCTCGCCATCGCGGGCCAACTGGTCGGCGTTCTGTGCAGCCTGGGCGGTACTCTGCAGGTTGCGTGACAGCTCCTGGATGGTGGCGCTCATCTGGTTGATCGCCGCCGCGGTCTGTTCGGTCTCGCGGACCTGCCTGTCCAGTTGCTCGGCGGCGTTCTCCACCACTTCGGCCGAGGTGTGGGCCTGCTGGCGCAGGACTTCGCTGTTGATGCAGATGCGTGACATCACCGTGGTCATCCGCGCACGCTGGCTGTTCAGCGCCATCGCCAGCAGGGCGCTGCTGTCGTCGTGATGGCTGTGTAGTGGTGCGAGCAGTGGGTCGCTGTAGATTTCCCGGTACTGGCCGAGGATGTTGCGGGCCAGTCGGCGCTGGCGCAGCGCCGGCTGCAGCCCGGCCAGCAGCAATGCGAACAGGGCCAGCAAGCCCGCGGCCAGCGGCAGGTGTGCCGTGATGGTACTGCCCAGCACGAGCATCCCGAGGCCCAGCTGCAGGCCATGGCCGGCGAGCAGCGATGCGATGCGTTGGCCTGGTGTCCAGGGCGATTGGCCACGGCGGAGGCGTGCATAGAGTGCTTCGGCCGCCTGTATCTCCTCGCTGCTGATCGGCTGGTAGACGGTGCCGAGGGCGGACAGTTTGCCGCCGTCGAACAACGGCACCACGTAGAGCTTGTGCCAGTAATGGCCGCCTTGTTTGTGTTGGCCCATGACTGGCCCTGTCCAGGGCACCCCAGCGCGCAGTGCACGCCACATGCTGGCGATGACCACGCTGGGCATCCGCGGGTCGTTGATCTGCTCGTGGGGCTTGCCGAGCAGTTCATCCTCGCGCAGACCGCACATGCGCAGGTAGGCCGCATTGCAGCTGAGCAGCACCCCTTGCGGGTCGAGCCGCGAGATGGGCGGTTCGTCGAAGGTGTCGATAGCGGGACGGACGGCTGCGTTCATGTCACGACTCCTTCGTTGTTACCAGGGCAGTTCGCGCTCGGCGCGCATCTTGCGCACCATGGCGTCGTAGAACTTGGTGGCGAAGCCGCTTTCGCGGATCAGCATGGCGGTGAGGTTGGCGCACTTCTCGGCGATACCGTCCTCGAGTGGATGGTCATCGCCACCCAGGGCGCCGGCGGCGCACTGGTTTTCGGCGGCGCGCTGCACCGTCCAGAGCAGGAAGAAGGCTTTCTCGATGCTGCTCTCGCCCACCGCGATGCCGTGGTTACGCAGCACCAGGATGTGCTTGTCGCCAAGGCTCTCGATCATTCGCGCCTTTTCGTCATCGAACAGCGTTATGCCTTCAAAGGTGTGGTAACCGATGCGTCCGTAGAGCTGGGCGCCGTAGAAGTCGTCATGGCCGAAGCCGCGCTTCTTCTGCACCACGGCGGAGATCGGTGTGGTGTGGGTGTGGATCACGCACTGGATGTCGTCGCGTGCGCCGTGTACGGCGCTGTGCAGGGCGAAGCCCGCTGGGTTGCCGTCGTAGGGCGATTCCTCCAGTTTCTTGCCGTGCAGGTCGACCTTGAGCAGGTTGGCCGGGGTGACTTCGCTGTAGTTGAGACCGAAGGGATTGACTAGGTAGTGGTGGGCCGGGCCGGGCAGACGCGCGGAGATGTGGTTGAAGATGGTCTCGGTCCAGCCGAAGTAGTCGACCAGGTGATAGCAGTGGGCGAGCTTGACGCGCAGCGCCCATTCTTCGTCGCTGCACTGTTGGTGCTGGGTCATGGCCATGGCGTTCATGTCGTACTCCTCGTGGGGTGGGCCTGGCTGCCACGAAAACGCGCCAGGGCGATCAGGTTGCGAGTGACGGGCATTGGCAGGTTCAGGCGCCCGGCCAGTTCCAGCACGGCGTCGCCGATGGCGGCCAGCTCCAGCGGATTGCCTTTGTCATAGTCCTGCAGCATCGAAGTGCGCACCGCGCCCATGCCGGCACCCTGTTCCAGGAAGCCGCGCGGGTCGATGTCTATCCGGGCGCCGTAGGCGGCGGCCACCAGCAGCGTTTCGTGCAGGGCGGCGCTGGCCAGTTCACGCAGTTCGGCCTGGCCATAGAGCTGCTCCAGAGTGGCGCCGGTGACCACCGACAGGGGATTGGAGCTGAGGTTGGCGATGATCTTGGTCCACAGCGGATCGCGGATGCGTCCGCTGGCGCGCGCCTCGATACCGGCGGCGGCCACCAGCGCGCGCAGGTGCTCCAGGCGCGGGCTCATGCGGTTGTCCAGTTCGCCGAAGATCATCAGGTGCGGGTTCTGCGCCTGGGACACGGCGGGCGCCGGGCAATGTGCGGTGATGAACACCACGCAGCCGAGGACGTGGCGCAGGTCCAGGGTGCGGGTGAGCACACCGTTCGGATCCACCGCGGCGATGTGCTGGCCAGCGAAGCGGCCCGGCTCGCCGTGGAAGTACCACCAGGGCACGCCGTTGACCACCGGCACCACCATCGTTTCGGGGCCGAGCAAGGGCGCTATGCGCGGCAGCAGGCCGGCCAGGGCGGGCGCCTTGGTGCAGAGGAACACCAGGTCCTGCCGGCCGAGCTCGGCGGCATCGTCACTGGCTTCGACCCGGACACGGTGTTCGCCGTCCAGGTCGCTGAGCAGGATGCCATTCTCGCGGATTGCCGCCAGGGTGGCGCCTCTGGCGAGTACCTTGACCTGCTGTCCGCTGGCGGCCAGGCGAGCGGCGAGCGTGCAGCCGATGGCGCCCGCGCCGGCCACGCAGATGCGGGCGGGGGAAGTGTGCATAAGTCCTCCGATGACGCAGCCCGAGCCTTCGGTCGGGCTGCCATGGGGTTAGCTGGAGAGCATTTCCTGATGCTTGCTGGTCAGGCCCAGGTAGGCCTCGATCACGCGCGGGTCGTCGGCCAGTTGCCGGGCCGGGCCTTCCATGGCGATCTGCCCGGTTTCCAGCACATAGGCGTAGTCGGCCACGCGCAGGGCGGCGCGGGCGTTCTGCTCCACCAGCAGGATCGACACTCCCTGCTGGCGCAGGGTGGTGATGATGCGGAAGATCTCGCGGGTGATCAGCGGCGCCAGGCCGAGGCTGGGCTCGTCGAGCATCAGCAGCTTGGGCTTGGCCATCAGTGCGCGGCCCACGGCGAGCATCTGTCGTTCGCCGCCGGAGAGGGTGGCGGCCATCTGCTCGCGGCGTTCCCACAGGCGCGGGAACAGCTCGTAGACCTCCTGCAGAGTCTGGGCATGGCTGCGGTCGCCGCGCCGATGGCGCTGGAAGGCGCCGAGCAGCAGGTTGTCGGCCACGCTCATGCTGCTGAACAGTTCGCGCTTCTCCGGTACCAGGCCAAGGCCGCGGGAAACCATCACTTCCACTTCCGGCACCGCTTCCAGGTTGCCATCGAAGTTGACCTGGCCACGCGAGCCGAGCACGCCCATGATGGCCGAGAGCAGGGTGGTCTTGCCCGCACCATTGGGGCCGATGACCGTGACGATCTGCCCCTCGCCGACACGCAGGCTGGCGTTGCTGAGGGCCTCGACCTTGCCGTAGGCGACGCTGAGGTCGTCGACCGCCAGTACCGCGTTGGCCACCTGGTTCCCCACCTGGGGCAGGGTTTCTACCGCCATGTTCATCATTCCGCTCCTCCGAGATAGGCTTCGAGTACCGCCGGGTCTTTCTGCACTTGTTCCGGCAGGCCGTGGGCGATGCGTTGACCGAACTCCATCACCACCACGAGGTCGACCAGGCCCATGACGAAGTCCATGTCGTGCTCCACCAACAGGATCGCCATGCCTTCGCTGCGTAGTCGGCTGAGCAGGATGCCGAGGGCTTCCTTCTCCTTGTGGCGCAGACCGGCGGCCGGTTCGTCGAGCAGCAGCAAACAGGGATCGGCGCACAGGGCGCGGGCGATTTCGAGGATGCGCTGTTGGCCGAGCGCCAGGCTGCCGGCCTCGGCGTATAGGTAGTCGCCCAAGCCGACACGCTCCAGTTGGCGTTTGGCCTCGGCCAGCAGTTCGGCCTCTTCCGTGCGATCCAGGCGCAGGGCGGAGGACAGCACGCCCTTGCCGCCGCGCAGGTGGGCGCCGATGGCGACGTTCTCCAGTACGCTCATCTCCGGCAGCAGCTTGACGTGCTGGAAGGTGCGGCTCATGCCCATGCGGGCGATTCGGCGGGAGCTCAGACCGTTGATGCGCTGGCCCATGAACAGGACGTCGCCGGAGGTCGGGGTATCGACACCGGAGAGCTGGTTGAACATGGTGCTCTTGCCGGCGCCGTTGGGGCCGATCAGGGCGAGGATTTCGCCGGCGCGGACTTCCAGGCTCATGTCGTTGTTGGCTACCAGGCCGCCGAAGCACTTGGTCACGTGGCGCGCTTCGAGAATGGTTTTGCCATGCTGCGGCAATTCGCGGCGCTCCAGTTCGGGCGCTTCGGCGGTGGGGGCGGCCAGGCGATTGCCGCGCTTCCAGCTTTGCGGTGCCAGGCGCCGCAGGATCGGCCACAGGCCGGCGGGGCTGCGCTGCATGAGCAGGATGATGATCAGGCCGAAGACGATCACCTCGTAGTTGCCGGTGCTGCCCAGCAGGTGCGGTAGCAGGTCCTGCAGCCATTGCTTGAGCATGGTCAGGATGCCGGCGCCGAGCAGTGCGCCCCAGACGCTGGCGACGCCGCCGATCAGCGCCATGAACAGGTAATCGATGCCCATATGCAGGCCAAACGGCGTCGGGTTGACGAAGCGCTGGGTGTGCGCGTACAGCCAGCCGGAGGTGGCGGCGAACAGGGCGGAGATCAGGAAGATCACCATCTTCGCGCGGAAGGTGTTCACGCCCATCGACTCGGCCATGACCTGGCCGCCCTTGAGTGCGCGGATCGCCCGGCCTTCGCGCGAATCCAGCAGGTTCTGGGTGAGCAGCATGGCCAGCAGCAGCACGGCCCAGATCAGGTAATAGATCTTTTCGCCCTTATCCAGTTGCCAGCCCAGTAGCGAGATCGACGGCAAGCCGCCGACCCCGGTGTGACCGCCGAGGGAGTCCAGGGTGCCGAACAGGTAATAGAGCGACAGGCCCCAGGCGATGGTGCCCAGCGGCAAGTAGTGACCGGACAGCTTGAGCGTCAGGGCGCCTAGCAGCAGAGCTACGGCAGCGGTGAGCACCAGCCCCACCAGCAGCGTCAGCCAGGGCGAGACGCTGGCCCAGGCCAGCCAGACGGGGAGATCCTGCACTGTGGTCAGGTAGGCGCTGGTATAGGCGCCGAGGCCGACGAAGGCGGCCTGGCCGAAGCTGGTCATGCCGCCGACGCCGGTGAGCAACACCAGGCCAAGCACCACCAGGGCATAGAGGCCAATGTAGTTGAGCAGGGTGACGTGAAACGGCGGCAGCACCAGAGGCGCGACGGCGAGCACGGCGACCAGGGCGGCAATCAGGTAACGGGGGTTCATTCTTCTTCCTCCACGTGGCGGCTGGTGAGGGAGCGCCAGAGCAGGAAGGGGATGATCAGGGTGAACACGATGATCTCCTTGTAGGTACTGGCCCAGAACATCGAAAAGGCTTCTACCAAGCCGACACCGAGCGCGCCCAGGGCCGCCACCGGGTAGCTGATCAGCCCGCCGATGATGGCGCCGACGAAGCCCTTGAGGCTGATGACGAAGCCGGAATCGAAGTACAGCGTGGTGATGGGGGCGATGAGGATGCCCGACAGGGTGCCGATCAGACTGGCCAGGAAGAAGGTGCTCTTGCCGGCGAGGCTCGGCGAGATGCCCATCAGTCGAGCACCCATGCGGTTCACCGCGGTGGCGCGCAGGGCCTTGCCATAGAGGCTGCGCTCGAAGAACAGGAACAGACCGATGATCAACGCCAGGGACACCGCGATTACCCACAGGGTCTGGCTGTTGAACGTTACCGGGCCGAGTGTCAGACCCGCTTCGGAGAAGGGCGTGGTGCGCGCGCCCTCGGGACCGAACAACAGCAGGGCGATGCCGACCATCGACACGTGCACGGCGATGGCGACGATCAGCAGCACCAGGGAACTGGCCGAGGCGATGGGCTGGAAAACCAGGCGATAGATCTGCGGCCCCATCGGCACCACCAGCGCCAGGGTGAGCAGGGCTTGGATGGCCATGGGCAGCTCGGCAAGCGGCAGTTGCGTGATCAGGGCGACCATCAGCAGCGCATAGCCCAGTTTGAGCACTATCCATCTGGGGGCGCGGAAAGCGTGGCCCGAGCGTGCGGCGCCGAACAGGTCAAGCGCACAGTCGACCAGGGTCAGGCCGAGTAGCAGCCAGACCATGGCCGTGGGATGTCCGGCCTGCAGGCTAGCCATGGTCAGCGCGCCGTAGACGACGAACTCGCCCTGGGGGACCAGCAGGATGCGCGTGACGGTGAAAACCAGCAGGATGGATAGAGCTAGCAACGCGTAGATGGCGCCGTTGGTGATGCCGTCCTGGCCGAGCAGCATGGCGATCTGGAAATTCATAACGGGAACTCTTGCTTGCGATGAGGGGGCTTCGTCGTTGGCGTAGGGTGGATGGGGCTAATTTCATCCACCTTCGGCGCTTGACCCGGGCGACTCGTGGCGGGACATGAAAAACGCTGTCCAACCTGAGAGGGGCCCGTGTCTGACGATCAGTTGCTACCGAGCAGGGTCCAGGTGCCGTTCCTCACCTGGATCAGTTCACGGCCGCGTTCGTCGAAGCCGCTATGGTCCTCGGGCGTCATGTTGTAGACCCCTTGGGTGGCGGCCACTTCAGTGCTCTGCTCGAGAGCGTCGCGCAGGGCGGCGCGGAACTCGGGGGTGCCCGGTTCGCCCTGCTGGGCGGCGATCGGGATGGCGCGTTGCAGAAGTATCCCGGCGTCGTAGGTGTTGGCACCGAAGGTGGCGGGTTTGCTGCCGTTGAGTTTCTCGTAGGCGGCGATGTAGTCACTGGCGATCTGCTTCGACGGATGCTCGTCCGCCATCTCGTCCAGTACCAGCATCAGGCTGGCGGCGAGGATAGTGCCCTCCACCTTCTTGCCGCCGAGCTTGAGGAAGTCGGGCAGTGCGGCGCCGTGGGTCTGGTACATCTGGCCCCGGTAGCCCTGGTCGAACAGCGTGGTCTGCGGCAACACGGCGGAGCTGCCGGGTGCGGCTACCAGTACGGCGTCCGGGCGAGTGGAGAGCACTTTCAGGCTCTGCCCGGTGACCGAGGTGTCCTGGCGCTGGAAGCGTTCGGTGGCGACCAGTTTGATGCCGTGTTCGGCGGCGAGGGTAGCGATCACCTTGGACCAGTTCTCGCCGTAGGGATCGGCGGTGCCGATGAAACCCAGGGTCTTCACATTGTTCGCCTGCATGTGCTCGACCAGCGCCTTGGCGATCAGGTCGTCGTTCTGGGTGGTCTTGAACACCCACTTCTTCTCCTCCGTCATGGGCAGCACCACGGCGGCGGTGCCCACCGGGGCCAGCAGCGGTACGCCAGCCTCGGCGACGAACTGGATCACGCCCATGGCGTTGGGCGAACCGCTCGGGCCGATGATGGCGTCGACGTTCTCCTCGCTGATCAGCTTTTTTAGGGCCTTGACCGTCGCGGTGGGGTCGCTGCCGTCATCCAGGTTGATGTACTTCACCTGCTGATCGCCGGCCTGGGTGGGTAACAGCGGCACGGAATTCTTCTGCGGCAGCCCGACCAGGGCGATGGGGCCAGTGGAGGAGGTGATGACACCGACCTTCACATCGGCCTGCGCGAAGGATGCGCACACGGCGCTGAGAAGGAGGGTGGACGCGGCTCGTTTGAAGTGCATGGCGTGCTCCGGGGTTGCAAGGCTATTGGAGAGGCAAGAACCCTCGTGACGCACCGCTCTATGGCGAGCGATGCGCGGGATGACTTGCCACTTTTTGTTGTTCTGGCGCCTTGGGGCGCTGCCGGTGGATGACCCGTCCGGCGAAACCTGTTTTGCACCTCCCGTGCCAGAACATCGTGCACCGTCGTACTGCATGCCCGTTAGTGCGGCCTGACGCACGCCATTTCGGCGTGGTTGGTCATGCTCGTTGAAGCCCTCTTACTGATCGCCTCGGTCGACACCTCATGCCAGCTGGAATCAGGCCTTGAGGTACTTTTTATGGGCGTAAAAGTACCGATTTAATGATCTTTTTTTATGTAAAAAGAATGCGTTTTTAAAGCGTCTTTACCGCTAATTTTTCTGTTCGATTATCGGCCGATTGACGATTGTTGGCATTTATCATTTATCCGTGTGCGCGTTGAGATTCTATCTCACTTGCTTTGTAATCTATTGATATATAATAATTTATGTATTGTTTTTACGTGAATTATGCGGTTTTTAGGTGTTACCGAACTGCACGAGAATGGTGCTCGAGAGTCCGAAGATGCACCGAATCTACACACTTATTTTTGGTGAAAATTCAATTGACATTTCACGTAATTGTTCCGATTCTGGATTTACGCGAACCGCTCACCCTGAGCCGGTTCGTTCTCCCAACAAGAACGGCAATGGGTGAAGCAGATGACGATAGTGGTGGAGAAGCTGGATCTCGGGGGGGGCGGGCGCAGCGTGATGGTGAAAGACACCATCGATGTGGCAGGCCATCCCACCCGTGCATCCAGCCGCGCCCTGGAGGAGGCGTCGGATGCCGATTGCCATGCCGAGGTGGTCCAGGCCCTGCTGAATGCCGGCTGCCGCCTGGTCGGCAAGACCAGCCTGCATGAGCTGGCCTTCGGCACCACCGGGCTGAACGCCTGGACTGGCACTCCGGAGAATCCGCGCTATCCCGGTCGCATCCCCGGCGGTTCCTCCAGTGGTTCGGCGGCCGCCGTCGCCGCCGGCCTGTGCGACTTTTCTCTGGGTACCGATACCGGCGGTTCGGTGCGCATCCCCGCCGCTTGCTGCGGAGTCTTTGGCCTCAAACCCACCTTTGGTCGCGTCAGTCGCGCCGGGGTGATGCCGGCACAAACCTCGCTGGACTGCGTCGGTCCGTTCGCCGCCGACATCGATACGCTGATCGCGGCCATGGC